>JBAZVN010000004.1:0-196074 GCA_041660815.1 Gallionellaceae bacterium
ACCAAGTACTACCGCGCACGCTATTCCGATGTGCAGGAACTGTGCGGGTTCAGCGACTACGACTGCGTGGTGAAGCACTGGGTGGACCGCGGCCTACCCGCCGGCCGTCAGGGCAGCCCCGACTTCAGCGTGGCCGACTACATCGCTCGCCACAGCGACCTGCGCGACCTCTACGGCAATGGCGACTACCTCGGTGCCATGGAGCACTGGCACGACCACGGCCAGGACGAAGACCGCAACGCTCGCCCAGCCTCCAACATAGCGGGACCGCTGATGGGGCCGGTGCGCATCGGCGGCGACGGCGGCAACGCCTGGAGCGATGGTGCGGTGTGCAAGGGCGAGCACGTCATCGGCTGGCGCCTGTTCGCCGTCCGCCTGGTGGACCGCGTGCAGTTCCGCTATCCGGGCGGCTGGGCGCCAGCACAGGGCGGCTCGGGCGATGTCAACGTCGACGTGGCGCTGAAATCCGGCGAGTACGTGGTGCGCGTGGACTACCGCAGCGGCGGCGGCGTCGACAGCCTGAGCTTCCATACCAACAAGGGCCGCCACTTCGGACCTTACGGCGGCGGTGGCGGCAGCCCGGGCACGTTCGAGGTCACACCCGGCCAGAAGTTGGGCTGCATGCAGGGGCGCTCGGGCAAGTACACCGACCAGCTCACCTTCTCGTCGACGGGGCTACGTTGATGAAAAGCGCTGCCTTGCGCGCCCCCGCCGCCAGCTCCAAATGGCAACAGCCTGCGTCATAGTGCTGTGCACCTTGCCGGCCGCGGCGGCCGGACGGACGTTCGTCGACATGATCAAGAACGTGCGTCTGGTGCCCGCCGGCCTGCAAGACTCTGAGATGCTGGCCAATGTCACCAGCAGTGGGCCACCTCCAGCGCATGGAACTGCCAGAGGCCCTGCGCGCCACTAACGAAGCGCTGCAGCTCTACCCGCGCAATTCACACCTGCATTTCCTGAACGAAGAATAGAAAATCCAATCCTCAAAGTTAAATAATGCTCGTCCCAAATCCCCTTATTCCGATTTTCACTCTATTCACTTCTGAAATTCCCCGCCCCCCACGGCAATAATTTGCCGTGCTTTCTCGCAAAAAACACCAACAGCACGAGGCAACACAAATCCTCGGCACAACCGCGCTCAAACGAGACCCATTTCCCATCCCTCTTTCTCATTACTCCCGCTGATCAAACTCAAACACCGGTGGCAAGGAAGATATTTGGTGCGAATAGCGGCTAGGTCCACACTGTGCCCAAAATACTGTTTTTTAGAAAATGGCTGGTCAAGAATGTATTGCGGTCACTGGTTTAATTGAGCGATGGGCGGCTCACAGGTGGACATAGCTAGCTGTCATACAAGTTTATTCAGTTTTACAAAATCGACCGATCTTTATGTGCCATGACCTGCCAGTCGATGTTCGGATTTAGCTGCTCGAAACCGGCCATTGACGAAAAATATTTTCATTTTTAAAGCGCCATTTGCTACACCAAAACTAGCAAATAAATATATGTCAACGAGGACTGTGTGGTTTGGCATAAGCATTGCGTTTATATTTTGTGAGGCGTAGGATTCGGCCAGGAGAAGAGTATTGGAAATTTGCAGAATTAACCAACAACTCTCGACCATAAGAAGAAAAATTACGATGATAATTTTATCCACCTCCCCCGAAATAGCACCCTCGCGCTATGTAGTTATTCGGCGAAAAGCTGGTAGGTTTCTGCCGAATTTTGCTATCGTTGCTTGTCTCGTTCTATTGGCAAGCAGCACAGTACAGGCACTAACACCCATCAAAAACAGCTCTATTGCACATCAATCCGCACCTATAATTCAGCTACAAAAAGAAACGCTCGTCGTCGGTAGCGAACAAGATTACCCTCCGTTTTCCACAGGCATGACTGATGCCACCGCTGGCGGATTTACCGTTGATCTATGGAAAGCGGTAGCGGCTGAGGCAGGATTGAACTACAGCATCCGCGTGCTGCCTTTCCATCAGCTGCTTGAGGAGTTCAAAGAAGGAAAAATTGATGTCCTGATCAACCTCGCGCAATCGGACGAGCGCCATCACTTTGCTGACTTTACGGTTCCTCATGTCGTTGTTCACGGCGCGATCTTCGTGCGTAAGGGTGAATCCGGCATCCACTCGGAAGGCGATTTTGCCGGGAAATCTATCATTGTCCTCAATGCAGATCTCGCGCATGACTACGCTGTATCCAAAGGGTGGGAAAAACAACTGGTACTGGTGGACACTGCCGCTGAAGGCTTGCGCTTGCTGGCATCAGGCAAGCACGATGCCATGTTACTGAGCAAGCTGGCGGGAATGCAGATGCTCCAAGCACTGGAAATTACCAACATCGAAGCGCTAAAGGGATCGGCGGGATTTTCTCAGAAGTTCGCGTTTGCCGTGAGTGAAGGGCAGTCCGAGTTGCTTGGCAAGATCAACGAAGGCATGGCGCTCACCAAGACCAACGGAACATACAATACGCTGTACGATAAATGGTTTGGGATCTACGAGGTCAAAGAAATTGGCTTGAGTGATCTGCTCAAGTACCTCATTCCAATTATCGTGTTCTTCATGGGTGTCGGCGGATATTTACTTTATCGGCGGCAAGTTGAACGCGAAGAAGCGGAAAAGAAATATCGCGATCTTTACGATCATGCGCCGGACATGTTTTTGTCGGTTGAAGCCAAGTCGGCAATTGTTATCGATTGCAATCAGACCTTGTTGAATAGTACCGGCTACACAAGAGATGAAGTAGTTGGACATCCAGTGCTCGATTTGTACCACCCGGATTGTTCGGATTCCGCCTGTATCGCATTTCAGACGTTTATTAAAACCAAGGCGCTGCATGGCGTGGAGCTACAATTGCGGCGCAAGGACGGCAAAAAAATCGATGTGAGTGTGAACGCCTCTGCGGTATGCGATGAACACGGCGTTATCTTGCACAGCAGATCGGCTTTACGCGACGTCACCGAGCGCAAGCAGGCGGAGGAATCGATACTCAAACTCTCCCTCGCAGTTGCGCAAAGTCCAAACTCCATCGTAATCACTGATCTCGATGCGAATATCGAATTCGTCAACACAGCCTTTATCAAGACAACTGGCTATAGTTTTGAGGATGCTGTCGGGAAAAATCCGCGCTTGCTGCACTCAGGAAAAACGCCCAAATCAACCTATGATGAGATGTGGGCTTGTCTAGTACGAGGGGATCCTTGGGAAGGCGAATTCACTAACTGTCGCAAAGATGGCACTGAATATATTGAATTGGCACGGATTGCACCTGTGCGCCAAGCTAATGGGCGGATTTCCCATTACCTTGCAGTGAAGGAAGACATTACCGAACGCAAGCAATCTGAGAAACTTCTGCGCAAGTCGACGGAGGAACTCGAAGACCTCTACAACCACGCTCCCTGCGGCTACCATTCTTTGGATAAAGACGGCGTCATCATGCGCATCAATGATACCGAGCTTGAGTGGCTAGGCTATACGCGGGATGAACTGATCGGGAAAGTGAAGCTGTCTGACCTGCTCACGCCAGCCAGCCTAGAAAGTTTCCGGAAGGCTTTCCCCGTGTTTAAGAGGCGTGGCGTTCTCCATGATTTCGAACTCGAATTGGTGCGCAAGGATGGCACCATTCTGAACGGTTTGGCAAACGCGACTCTTATCCGTGATGCTGATGGAGAATATCTGATGAGCCGATCCACGCTGTTCGACATCACGGAACGCAAAAAGACGGAAGATACTCTGCGCTCGATGTTCTCTGCAATTGAGCATAGCCCCATAGGAGTGCTCATCACCGATGCCGAGGCCAACATTCAATATGTGAGCCCGCGTTTTTCCGCGATCACCGGCTATAAGTCTGCCGACCTCATCCGCCGCAACCTGCGCCTTTTGCAGATGGGGCAGATTGCAAAAGACACCTATCTGGAGATTTGGAACACACTCACCAGTGGGCACAGCTGGCATGGTGAACTGGTCAACAAAAACAAGCGGGGGCGAGTGTATTGGGAGGAAGTACACATCGCTCCAGTAGCCACTCCGGATGGAATTGTTACCAACTACGCCGTTGTGATTGCCGACATCAGCGAACGCAAGGAGGCAGAAGAAAAAATGCAGCATATGGCAAGATACGACCAGCTCACCGACTTGCCCAACCGCTCGATGGTCGATGACCGTCTGCAGCAGGCACTCGCCGCAGCCAAGCGGGAAAAAACACAAACGGCTCTGATGTTTATCGATCTCGATAAGTTCAAGCCGATCAATGACACGCTCGGGCACGATGCAGGTGATATGGTGCTGAAGGAAGCTGCCAAGCGCATGCAAAGCTGTGTGCGGGAATCGGATACCGTCGGCCGTATCGGAGGAGACGAGTTTGTCGTTTTGCTGACTACCGTTGATTCAAACCAGGACGCGGCACTGGTGGCGGAGAAAATACGACACGCCCTCAACCAACCCATCGCACTGCTCGGGCAGCATTTGCACATCTCGTCCAGCATAGGGGTCGCCATCTATCCCGAACATGGAACTGACGGGAAGACGCTGGTCAAGAACGCCGATGCCGCGATGTATTACGCCAAGGAAGGGGGGCGCAATAGCGTGAAGATGTTCGAGCCGGAAATGCTGCAATAAGGCTGGAAAACTCAACTTGCCCGATCAGATCAAGCGTTTCGCTGCGCTAGTTTCATGTTAGCGCATTTGACTGGCCTGTTTTTCCAGGATTTCTTCAGCCTGTTTATTCTTGGTGATGTCGGAAAAGATGGCCAGGTGTAAACGTGTCGTGCCGTCATCATTGAGGATCGCTCTGATCGACAGCCATTCGAGATAGAGTTCGCCATTCTTGCGCTTGTTCCATACTTCCCCCTTCCAGCTGCCTGTGCTGTTCAGGGTATTCCACATTGCGCGATAAAATGCAGCATCCTGCCTGCCTGATTTCAGTAAGCTTGGATTGCGATCTACAACGTCCTCAAGTGAGTAACCGGTGATTGCTGAAAATGCGGGGTTAATCGTGATGATTTTGTTGTCGGGATCTGTCACGATCATGGCTTCGCTGGCAGACTCAAAGATGGAGCCGGCGAGTTGCATATCGTCCGCATATTGACGGATATTCTTGTGTGACTGTCTTAAATTGAGATGGGCCATGATGCTGTTGGTCAGCGTCATGAGAGCTTTTAATTGATCAGGCGACAGCTCCCGGGGTTTGCTGTCTATGACACATAGGGTGCCGAGATGGTGGCCGTCCGGCGTTTCCAGAGGAACCCCGGCATAGAACCTTATTTGAGGCCCCCCAACAACCAAAGGATTGTCGAAAAAGCGCTCGTCCAACAACGCATCGGGGACAATCATAGCCTCATCCTGCAAAATGGTATGTGCGCAGAATGCTACATCTCGGCTGGTTTCCTTAGCGTCCAGACCGGCAATCGCCTTGAACCATTGCCGGTGCTCGTCCACTAGACTGATGACGGCGATGGGAGTCTGGCAGATATAGTTCGCCACCATGACCATATCCTCGAATACGGCTTCGGGTTCAGTGTCCAGAATGCCATACTTTCTGAGAGCGTCTAGGCGTTCGAGTTCATCTTGAGGGAGGGGTGCGATTTTCATAAGTAAGATTAAATTATTAGATAAATTATTGGTGAATATTATTCTACTATAGGGCGAAGAGTACAAGCGATGCAATATTCCCCGATGCAATATTCCAGTTTGCCTAATGATAAATGTGCATAGCTCGGCCATTGAATTCTCGCAAATGGGATTGCTGTAAAGCGGACGGATGGTAATGACTCTTGAGGGTCGGCTGCCGCCCGACGAGGTGGGAAATATTTTCAATCTTGTATGACGGCTTTGTCATTGCCGTCATTGCCGATTCAAAATTTCATTTGCCGCGAATTGTCAGTGCCGACCCATTGCTGCCTGATCATGAGTGTCAGCTTTAGAGAATCGAAAAATATGAGCTGAAATTCGGGTCAGTAAACTTTGCGAACTTCAGTTCTGTGAAGAAAATATTCAACATGTAGCAAGAATAATTGGCTTCTGATTAGATACAGTTATGGCATATCAACAACGCTCCAATATACGACGAATCTCAGGTACGCAGGAGCCGCAACTGGTACCCGCTTTTAAACACTGACCTACTGCTTCTACGCTATTCAATCCCTGCGTTTGAATGGCATTCAGAATAGTCTTTTCACCAACACTAAAGCAGGCACACACATTACGCCCGGTGTCGGAAGCCGTGCCTTTGGGTGGTCGCGCCGACAGTAATCCAGCCAAGTCGGCAGGCGCAAGCTGTGGCTGATTAAACAAGCTGCCCAGCCATTCGCGTTCCGGCAAGCGTTGATCGGCGGCGATGAAAAACACGGCTTCCAGTCGACCATCGTGCAAACAAGCTGCGCGATAACGTCCCATTGCCTTGTCACGGTATTCACTCCACTCTCCTGAAATATTACATGCGGACTGTACCCATGTGCGCCAATCCCCGGGAAGTGTTGCTCCGGCGAGTTCATGTCGCCAATAACCAACGCTAAGCGAGCATGCGCAATAGTTGGCATCCGCAAAATTCAGCCGTGTCCGGCTCAACACAAAACCTTGCCAGGTAGCTTGATAAGGCTCGATCCGCACAGGCGTGTGTTTGGATTCCGGCTGACCAGAGATCGGATCGGTGATCGGTGGGACCAGTGCATCCACCCGTGCCGATTTGGCAAAGGCATCATTCCAGTGCATGGGTACGAACACCGAACCGGGACGTTGATCTTCGCTAACTTGCACCCGAGCAAGCATGCTGCCATGACGACTGGTCAGGCGCGCCAACCCGCCATCTTGCAGTTGATGAAGTTGCGCATCGGACGCTTGTATTTGCACGAATGGTTCGAACACATGGGCATTCAAGCGCGGTACTTTTCCCGTGCGGGTCATGGTGTGCCATTGATCTCGGATGCGGCCTGTGTTCAGCACCAGCGGGAAATCAACATTAGTCGCGATGGCGGGTAGTTGCGGTGCGACAGCGACCATGCGCGCTTTGCCGCTGGCCGTATAAAACTTGCCGTCTTCAAATAGTCTCTGCGTACCCAGCCTCCCTTTATTGGCAGGCCATTGCACCGGTTGTAATGAGTCGTATTCCACATCGTTTAACTCGGTCAATGCACTGATGTCGAAGGCACGGTTGCCAGCATTTTCAAAACCGGATAACCGCGCATGTTCGCGAAATATCTGCGCAGGTTTTGTATACGAAAACGCTTCAGCAAAGCCCATGCGCTGCGCCACCTGAGTGACGATCCACCAATCCGGTTTAGCTTCCCCAGCCGCTGGCGTGAATGATCGTTGCCGCGAAATGCGCCGTTCGGAATTGGTCACCGTGCCGTCTTTCTCGCCCCATCCTGTGGCTGGCAACAGGATGTCGGCACAAGCTGTGGTGTCGGTGTGTTGCACGCAATCGGATACCACTACCAGTTCGCAATCCAGCAAGGCGGCGCGCACCCGGTCTGCATTCGGCATACTGACGACCGGGTTCGTGCCCATGATCCACACCGCTTTGATTTTTTTATCTGCGATGGCTTGGAACATGTCCACCGCCTTCAGTCCGGGAGCTTGGGCGATGTTAGGTGCGTTCCAAAAACGCGAGGCCAAATTGATGCTCGCCGAATCGGAAAAATCCAGATGTGCTGCCAGTTGATTGGCGAGCCCGCCCACTTCGCGTCCGCCCATCGCATTCGGTTGTCCCGTGACAGAAAACGGCCCCATGCCGAGACGACCAATGCGACCTGTCGCCAGATGCACATTTATGATCGCGTTGGCTTTGTCCACGCCGCTGGAGGACTGATTGATACCTTGCGAGAAGATTGTCACGGTGCGTTCAGTATTCGCGAACATGCGAAAAAATTCGCTGACATGAGTTTCGACAACTCCGCAAATCTGCGCTACTTTGGGAATCGAACTCACTGTTCGCGCAGATTCAAATGCCGCTGCGAACCCTTCTACATGCGCCTCGACATAGGTAAGGTCGAGCGCGTCTTCGCGCCGCAGAAAATGCAACAGACCGTTGAATAGATATGCGTCCGCTCCAGGCGCGATAGCCAGATGCAGATCGGCGATGTCGCAGGTCGCCGTGCGACGCGGATCAACGATCACCACCTGCATGCCGGGACGGGCTTTTTTTGCGGCTGCCAAACGCTGGTAGAGCACCGGATGCGCCCAGGCATAGTTGGATCCGACGATGACCACCAGATCGGCAGTCTCGACATCCTCATAGCAAATTGGCACGGCATCAGCACCGAAAGCGCGCTTGTGCGCCGCCACTGCGGTGGACATGCACAAGCGGGAATTGGTGTCGATGTTCGCGCTGCCGATAAAACCTTTCATCAGCTTGTTGGCGACGTAATAGTCTTCGGTCAACAATTGACCGGAAACATAAAACGCCACGGCATCCGGCCCATGTTCGGCGATAATATTTTTGAAGCCATCGGCAACACGATTTAGAGCCTCACTCCACGAAGCACGTTGCCCGTTGATCAAGGGATGCAGCAAGCGCCCTTCGTGATCCAATGTGTCAGCTAATGCAGCACCTTTGGAACATAGTCGTCCGAGGTTTGCCGGATGTTGTTGATCGCCGCACAGTGTGATGCCATCTGTTGCAACGCTCACCATCACACCGCAGCCAACCCCGCAATAAGGGCAGGTGCTGCGAGTCGTGTGCGATGAAACTAGGCTTTTTTGCATGCTCCGACTTTCATTTCAAGAAATAACGCGCCATGTGCAATGCGCACCTCATGCCGATGCGCGCAACCTGTATCGGGGGCGATTGCAGTGCCGGACTCCAGATCGATCACCCAGCTGTGCAATGGACAGGTGACGCGTGTGCCGTGCACGATGCCTTGCGCTAGCGGACCGCCTTTGTGTGGGCAACGGTTGTTTAGCGCGAACACCTGATCATCCACGTTGCGAAACAGTGCGATTTCTCCGTCATCTGTTTTGATGACTCGCGAACCTTGGCGTGGTATGTCTTCCAGCGTGCCGACTTGTATCCAGTTCATTGCGTTTCTCCTTATTCGATGGTGGCTAGCGTGGCGTACTCATGTGCGTCTTTTCCTTCGGCGCGCTCTTTCCAGGGGTCGTCCTGCGAGTAGCGTTGAGATTCCAGAAAACGCGCATACAACGCGGTGCGACCCGCATCGTCTTCGACGATATGCTGTTTGATGTGGGCCAGTCCGACGCGTTCTATCCACGGCGCGGTGCGATCCAGATAATGAGCTTCTTCCCGATACAGCTGCATGAAGGCGCCGCAATATTCCAAAACCTCGGCTTCGGTCGCGACCTTGCACAGAAAGTCGGTGACGCGCACTTTGATACCGCCATTGCCGCCGATATGAATCTCGTAGCCGGAATCCACGCATACCACGCCGAAATCCTTGATGGTGGCCTCGGCACAATTGCGCGGACATCCGGAAACGGCGATCTTGAATTTGTGCGGTGTCCACGAACCCCATGTCATCTGCTCGACCTTGATGCCGAGGCCGGTGGAATCCTGTGTGCCGAAACGACACCACTCGGAGCCGACGCAGGTCTTCACCGTGCGCAATGATTTACCATAGGCATGGCCGGAAACGAATCCTGCCTCGACCAGTTCGCCCCACATCTTGGGCAGGTTCTCTTTGGTGATGCCATATAAACCGATGCGCTGGCCTCCGGTGATGTGGACGGTGGGGACTTCGTAGCGTTCGGCGATCTCGGCGATAGCACGCAATTCGGCGGGAGAGGTGACACCACCCCATATACGCGGGATTACCGAATAGGTACCGTCCTTCTGGATGTTGGCATGCACGCGTTCGTTGATGAAACGCGAGCGGCTGTCATCCGCATATTCGCCCGGCCATGCTGCCAATAAATAGTAGTTCAACGCGGGGCGGCACACATGGCAACCATCCGGCGTTTTCCATTGCAATGCCCGCATCACATCTGGGATGTTTTTCAGGCCGTCTTTACGAATCGCTTGCGGCACGTCCTGATGTGATGCATCAGTGCATCCGCAGATTGCCTGCTTGCTTGGCTTGGCGGAATAATCACCGCCCAGCGTATTTGCCAGAATCGCCTCCACCAACCCGGTACACGAACCGCACGAAGCGGATGCTTTGGTATGTGCGCGTACCTCGCCCAAGGTGAATAGTTTTTTGTCAACAATCGCTTTGACAATGGTGCCCTTGCATACGCCGTTACAGCCGCAAATTTCTGCGGTGTCCGGCATGTTTGCGACGCTAGATACACCACCGAGGCCGGAGTCGCCGATATGCACTTGTCCGAACAGCAGATGCTCGCGCATATCGGATACATCGGTTCCATCGCGCATCATCTGAAAGTACCAGGGGCCGTCCAAGGTGTCGCCGTACATCACCGCACCGCGCAGTTTGTTATCGCGCAGCACCAGCTTTTTGTAAACGCCGCGCGCCGAATCTTGCAGCAGAAGTTCTTCGTCTTCCGCGCCCGGATTAAAATCGCCTGCAGAAAACAGGTCAATACCCGTCACTTTGAGCTTCGTCGAGACGGATGAGCCTTCGTAACGCATCGCGCCATAGCGGGCGAGATGGTTCGCCGCGACTTTGGCTTGCTCGAACAGCGGGGCGACCAACCCATAAGTTTGCCCGCGATGCTGCACGCATTCGCCCACCGAATAGATTTTCGGGTCATAGGTCTGCATGGTGTCGCTGACCACGATGCCGCGTTCGCAATGTATGCCGGCAGATTTGGCCAGCGCGATATTAGGACGAATACCCGCCGACATCACGATCAGATCGGCAGGAATCTCTTCACCATCCTTGAAGCGCAATCCTGTGACTGATGATTCGCCAAGAATGGCTTCGGTCTGGCGCGATAGATAGAATTTCAATCCGCGTTTTTCCAGAGCCTCCTTCAGTAGGCCACCGCCAACCTTATCCAGCTGGCGTTCCATCGGCCACTCGCACAAATGCACCACCGATACATCCATGCCTCGTAACGATAAACCATTCGCCGCTTCCAGCCCGAGCAAGCCGCCGCCGATCACCACGGCGCGAATGCCCGTACCCGTCATGCCCAACATGTTTTCCACATCGGCAATGCTGCGATAGCCCACTACTCCGGGCAGATTGATGCCCGGAACCGGCAGCATGATGGGGTTGGAGCCGGTAGCAATTAGCAATCTGTCATAGGGCGCAACGATCCCATCATCCGTTTCAACCACACAGCGCGCGCGGTCGATCTTGGTCACCGTTTTACCCGTGTGCAGGGTGATATGATTTTGCTCATACCAGCTCCAGTCGTTCAGGATAGTGTCTTTAAACAACATCTCGCCGGACAACACGGGAGACAGCAGAATGCGGTTATAGTTGGGTTGCGGTTCGGAACCGAACACCGTGATGTCGAATTCATCCGCCGACATCTTGAGCAATTCTTCAATGGTGCGAATGCCCGCCATGCCGTTGCCGATCACCACCAAGCGCATTTTATTTTTGTTCATCATGTATTCCTCTCAATAAAAAACGTCGCCCGACGCTCTCTCGATATGAGTGAGCCGGAACGACGCCTTTGTCGTTGATTCATTCCAAGATCACACCCGCCGTTGAGCCCGATCTAATGCTTGTTAAAACTATGTTTAACAATTCGCCAATCTTTACATCTCAAAATCAGACTTGCGGGAAAAGATACCGATCTCATCCCCTACTTTGATGCTGTCCGACAACATCGCAGACTCCTGATTGACTGTGCACATCACATAATTTTCGTCTAACTCATATGCCCATCTTTCTCCTCGCGCGCACAACTCATTTAGCATCTGCCGAAGTGTAAACGGCTCGTCCAGAATAACGATACGTTCTGAAGTCATCATCAGAAAATCACTTAGACGACCAAAGTACATGACTTCAACTTCATGCTTAATTTTAAGGTCACGTGAAAATAGAGAGGCAATAAACTTTCGCATAGTGCTATGCCGCTTTCCTTGCCTGTTTTTGATACAGGAACTCGAGCACCGCACCGCGTAAGCTGTGATACTTGGCATCATTCGCCAGTGCCAGACGATTGCGCGGCTTGGGTAAGTCGACCGTCAAAATTTCACCGATGGTTGCTGCCGGGCCATTAGTCATCATCACAATACGGTCCGATAGCATCACTGCCTCATCCACATCGTGCGTGACCATCACTACAGTGCTATTGGTGTCCGCTACAATCTTCATCAGTTCGTCTTGTAGATGTGCCCGAGTTAATGCATCCAAAGCACCGAACGGTTCATCCATCAGCAACACCTTAGGTTGCATGGAAAGAGCACGTGCGATACCGACACGCTGTTTCATGCCGCCGGAAATCTCATGCGGATATTTCTGTGCTGCATGCGTCAGATGTACCAGTTCAAGCACCTCGTTCACGCGTTGTGCGAGTTGCGCCTTGCTTTCTGTTTGTCCGAAAACTCGCTCGACCGCCAAATGGATATTGTCGAAACAGGTCAGCCAGGGTAGCAGCGAGTGATTCTGAAACACCACGCCGCGATCCGGACCGGGGCCTGCGATCTCGCGATCTGCGCAGAGCATGATGCCGTCCGTCGGAATGAGTAATCCGGCGATCAGATTGAGCAGGGTGGATTTACCGCAACCCGAGTGCCCGATCAGCGTGATGAATTCACCCGGATCAATTTTTAGATCGATGTCTTTGAGCGCAACAAACTTACCCTGTTTGGTCTCAAACGACATTTGTACATTTTCTATTTGCACATATTTTTTCATATTGGTCACACTCAATAACTGAAGCGTTTAGCGATTTGTACGAGCAGCATTTCTAGTAGCAAGCCGACAATGCCGACGACAAAAATCGCGATGATGATGTGTTCGACATTCAGGTTGTTCCACTCATCCCACACCCAGAATCCGATACCCACACCGCCGGTTAGCATTTCCGCCGCGACGATCACCAGCCAGGCCGTACCGATAGCCAGGCGTATTCCGGTCAACATGTAGGGCAGGGTTGCCGGAAACAATATCTTAGTGAAGACTTTCCATTCGGATAGATTGAGAACACGCGCCACGTTCAGGTAATCCTGCGGCAACTGACGTACCCCCATCGCGGTATTGATGATCATCGGCCAGATGCTGGAGATGAAGATTACCCAGATGGCTGCGGGATTCGCAGCTTGAAATACCAGCAGGCCGATGGGCAGCCAAGCCAATGGCGATACCGGTCTGAGCATGCTCACGATGGGCGAGGTCATCTTGTCGAGAAAATCAAAGCGCCCGATCATGAATCCGAGCGGGATGCCGATCAGCGCAGCCAGCCCGAAACCAATACCGACCCGTCCCAGCGAATTCAGGATGTTCCAACCTATACCCTGATCGTTTGGCGTCTTCTGATAGAACGGATCGCTGAACAGTACCACTGCCGAATCCCAAGTTTTGATCGGTCCCGGCAGGGTCTCGCTGCCCTGCGCCAACATCGACCAAAGCAAAATGAACAATGCGATCCCGATGGCGGGCGGAACCCAATGTTCCACCAGATGTTTTTTAATCTTCATCATGCCCGCACCTTGAAGCTGGCCGCGTATTTCTTCGGGTCCTTGCCATCCCACACCGTGCCGTCGATCAGTTTGGACGTGCGCATCACATCCTTCGGAATCGACACCTTCACTTGCGATGCCGCTTGTTTATACAATTCGATCTGGTTGATCTTCTTGGCGACGCCCAGATAATCCGGATCTTCTTTGAGCAAGCCCCAGCGTTTGTGTTGCGTCAGGAACCACATGCCGTCCGACAGGTAAGGGAAATTCACCGCGCCGTCGTTGCAGAATTTCATGTAATTCGGATCGTTCCATTTCTTGCCCAAGCCGTCTTCATATTTTCCTTCCAGACGTTGGTCGATCACCTCGACCGGACAGTTAACATAGGATTTTTCGGCGATGATTTCCACCACCTTGCGGCGGTTGGCCATGTTGTCGATGTACTTGGATGCTTCCAACACAGCCATCATCAGCGCGCGTGCCGTGTTGGGATACTTCTGCGTGAACTCGGCGGTACTGCCCAAGACCTTTTCCGGGTGGTCTTTCCAGATGTCTTGCGTGGTCGCGGCCGTAAAACCGATCTTGTCGTAGATGGCGCGGTTGTTCCAAGGCTCGCCGACACAGAAACCATCCATGTTGCCGATGCGCATATTGGCGACCATTTGTGGCGGCGGCACGGTGATGGTCTTCACATCGGTCAGCGGATTGATGTCGTGGCTGGCCAGCCAGTAATACAACCACATGGCGTGCGTGCCGGTGGGGAAAGTCTGGGCAAAGGTGTAGTCGCGTTTCTCGGCATCCACCAGTTTTTTCAAAGCGGCACCGGTAGTCACGCCCTTGTCCTTGAGCTGGTTGGAAAGCGTGATGGCCTGGCCGTTGTTATTCAATGTCATCAGCACCGACATGTCTTTTTTCTGGCCGCCAATGCCGAGCTGTACGCCGTAGATCAGGCCATATAAGACATGTGCCGCATGCAGTTCGCCGTTCACCAGCTTGTCGCGTACCGCAGCCCATGAGGCTTCTTTGGATAAGTTGATTTTGATGCCGTATTTTTCGTCGAATTTCATCACCGAGGCGATCACCACCGAGGCGCAATCGGTCAACGGAATGAAGCCTACATTGACCTGCTTTAGTTCCGGCGCATCGGAACCGGCTGCCCAGGCAGCAGCCCGTGTCCCCATCGGCACCATAGACATGATTCCCGCTGCGCCCAAAATTGCTCCTGTCTGTTTCATAAATTCCCTCCGGCTGTTTAGTTCGGGAGCGAGCGAACTCGCGATGACGATTTCCTGTTTTGACTTATCCATCTTCAAATCTCCTTTAAAAAATCTGTGGCTCGAAAATAAAAAAAGCGTCCGACCGCGCTATACGCAGTGGGACGCCTTTGTCCTGTATTACAAATTCTCCGAACCGCCGTTGATCCGTTGATGGTTAATGCAATGCAACAGTCGTGCCAGCAATTAAATTTAATGATTATTTATTTATAAATCATCAAGATAAATACTATTTGCCGCTCTTTATTCAGAATTGCTAAAGGCAAGGAAGATCAGATATGGTGCATAAATACATGCGTACCAACGTCCGCCGCACGATTGTCATGCACTCAATTCCTTGGCGAAAATAATCGCCTCGGCAATCTCCGCGATACGCTTTCCTTTTGTCATCGCCAAGTTACGCATACGCTTATAGGCCTCCGGTTCACTATAACCATGGTCTTCCATCAATATTCCCTTGGCACGGTCCACCAACTTGCGCTCGACAAGCTGGCTCTTCACTTCCTTCAATTCATCCCGCAGCAGCTTATGCTCGGCAAAACGCGCAGCCGCCACATGAATAATGCTGCTGAGATCCTCGCTCTGAATCGTATGCGAAACATAGGCGCTAACCCCGGCGCGCATTGCCTCTTGAATGCTATTCTGGTCATTCTGTGCACTCAAAACCACCACTGGCTTTTCTAGCGTGGTGGACATCAGGCTGATCTGTTCTAACGTGTCTCGTCCAGGTGCATTGGCATCCACGATGATCACATCGGCGGATGCAGCTTGTATCGAATGCTCGTCTACCTGTTCCCAGGCTAAAACCCCGACAACATTGAATTCCGCTAATTCGAGACTAGCCTTTAACCATGTGGCGCGATCTCTTAGGTCGTCAATAATTAAAATTCGTTTCAACTGGGCTCCTTCGCATATGCAGTTAGCATTAGCAATAAGTGAGCCAAGCCTCAATGGCTACGTAATATGGGGTGAGATCAACAAGAGAAGAGGCTTGACGCACCAATATAGTGCGCTGGGCAAGAGGCAGGTGCTGTCCTGCAGACTTCAATATTCCGTTATTTTTGGTGCTCGCATTATCAACATCCATTGCTGCTGAAAATGAAGTAAAAACCGTCAAGCCGGAAGAGGTTGGGTAAACTTGAGCCAATTCGCAATTCGCGTTTGATTGGACTGATGTCCAGCAAGTGTAAACGTAATATTACCTAATGGGAGAGCTGTATAACCATTAAAATCATCTGCCTAAGCGCACTGTCCTGAAAATATCTTCGCAACACAGTGCACGCCTACTCTGGCTAAAGTTACGCACAACACCAAGGCGGTGCAATCAAATTAAAATGTATCTGAGGTAAAACTTCACCAGCGAACACCACACTTGGAGCTAGAGGTGGGGCGTTACTTTTGGTTTGCCAGCGTCCGCTTACTGGCAGTTCATCCTCAACATCGATTGACCGGAGGGGGCACTTCAGAGTCCCCCAATTTGGAGAAATTATATTCGCCTTCAATGACGGCAATGTCCACAAAGTACTCAGTCATAAATGACCGCTATTCGGATGTCTGATTTCATCGCACTCACATCCTGAATATCAAGTTAAACGGATTGATGTTAACGATCTGTAGTTTTCAATCTGATGGGGGGGCCAAATTTTTCTTTTGCTCGTCAATATCTTTCAGGAACTGTGCAATATCCCATTCGCACCCACCGCAACCCGAGAGTGCGCCTGAGTGTCTTGCTGCTCTTGCCGTTACGGGTGTTGCCAGCAGGGTTGGTCACGCTACCGTTCTTGGTATGCCCTAGATGAGCTTCCATCTCGGCTTGCAGGGCACGTTCTACAACGGCTTTGGTGAGTTGCTTAAGCAGACCATGTTCGCCGATCAGGTCTTCTGGCTTCTGATAGCCAGCCAATAGTTGGTCAATTAAATCCGGCGAGGGGGTTCTTTGTGTTGCGGTCATGTTCACTCCTTTCAAAGTTATGGCAGTTTCCCGCCAATTGACCGATTACACAAAATTTCTTACACCCTCCTTGTCATGTAGGCTTTCTATCAATGCAGAGCGAGATAATTCAAAAATGCTAACCAGATTTTCAGTTGAAAATTTCCTGTCATTTCGAGAACGGATTGAATTTTCAATGATAGCGGGCAAATCAACGCGCCTGCCAACCCATGTGATTGCCCCAACAAATTACAATGATTTTCGACGATTAAAATCATCGGTAATATTATGTTATGTATAAGATGTCCATCAATACTGTAACAAATTGATTTTTCAGTATATTATAAATGTGGCATGTCACCCTCTCCTGCTACTCGGCACCCCATGCGCCCATGCTGCTGGAGGTTGTGCGTGAGCGCATCCAAGCAATGCATGATAGTCGGCGAACGGAAGAATGCTACACGAACTCGATCAAGAAGTTTCTGTTTTTCATCATAAAAAACATCCACGCGATATGGGGGCGTCTGAAGTAGAAGTATTTCTGACCGACTTTGCTGTAAACGGCAAGGTTTCATCTTCCACGCAGACTCAAGTCTTGTCTGCATTGCTGTTCCTTTACTGGGAAGTGCTGGGCATAGGCCTTCCCAAGATGGATGCTCTGTTGAGCGCTTTTTTAACGTGAAATAACACTTGTGGGAGCAGTTATGGCCGCGAATTCGTTATGTCCTGCCGATTCCTTCGCGGCTGAAGCCGCTCCCACGAAAACCATCGTCCTCTCTGTGGGAGTGGCTCCAGTGCGTTTCATTTTCAGATTTGTGTCAATCACTATGATCGTTAGGTGGGCTTTTTTCGCCAGCCTCTGCCGACCAACAGCTTATTTGTAAAAAACCATTTTCAATCCGATGATCAATAGCATGATGGCGAGAATCGGGCGCAGTACTTTCTCGGGTACTTTGGCGCTTAAATGGCTGCCAATATAAATGCCCGGTAACGAGCCCAGTAACAGACTTCCCAGCAGAATTAAATCAACCGTCCCTAGTGCCATATGTCCCATTCCGGCCAGCGCAGTTAGTGGAACGGCATGCACAATATCCGTACCGACTACTTTGACAGCCGGCATGCGCGGATACAGAAACAGCAGCGCAACGGTGCCCAATACACCGGCACCGATTGAAGAAATGGTGACCAGTGCACCGACGACTACGCCGGTGGCAATCGTTGCGCTGGGCAAGTAACGGTGATGCAGTTCATAGATCGTGCCGTCTTCACGACGCGCCAAGTTGCTTATCCAGTCTTTGAGTAATAAGGCGGCTGCGGTAGCCAATAACGCCACGCTTAACACGCTGGTCACTAGGCTGCGCAGGGTCTTTTCTTCCAGGGCTAAATATTTAAGCAGGATAATCGTCACGACGGCGGCAGGCAAACTGCCCATGGCCAGCAAGCCAAATACTTTCCAATCCACGCTACCGCGTTTGCTGTGTACCCATCCCCCCATGGTTTTGGTGAGCGATGCGTATAGCAGATCGGTTCCCACGGCGGTGGCGGGCGAGACGCCAAAAAACAATACCAGAAGCGGCGTCATCAGCGAGCCGCCGCCAACCCCCGTTACGCCAACAATCAGTCCGACCACAAAGCCGGACAAGGTGAACATCCAATCCATTTTTTCAATCCAAAATTATGCAGGCGCTCATTTTAGATGATCATTCTCCAAGCTATTAATACTTCGAGGCATTAACATATAACCTCCCGGAATTAACTAATTGAGATTAAGCGGTTTTTATCTCATCGCTCATTGAATGAAATAACAAAATATTTATTGTCTGTTGAAACTCGATCTGAAAGATGCAAATACACGCTAACATTTTGATTTAATTTCGCTTTCAAGAGCGCTGCGTAATGCTTCTATCTTGATATGCAGGTCTTTTGCTTCGCCGTATTCCAGGAAGTGCTTGTAGCGCGAGTGGGTGGCGAGTACTTTTCGCGCGTGTTTGATCGGGCAAAAATATTGCTCGGTACGAGCGGTAATTTCGTTGGCATAGCCGAGCAGGCCAACGGCATACGAGCAGTACATGCAGTGAATTTTTTCGAACAGATTTAAATAGGCCAAATGCCGGTGATCCATCACGATGTAGTCGGCCCGTTTCACTTTGGCGATGCGATAAATGGGGAAGCAAATTAACTGATACAGGGAGACGCACAGGTCGAAAAATACGATCGGAAATATCATGCCGTAGATAAACGGGGCGGTGAAAAAATTTTGCGGGCGAACGGTTCTGATCCAGCGAAACACCCCCACTTTAACTTTGCGATGTGTTTCTTTAAGTGTCTTTTCAAAGATGACACGCTTACCTTCCAGTTGGTAGAGTAAGCGCTCCTCCTGCTGATCGATGGCGGCATTCAACTCCACTTCCAGAGCGCTGATTTGATCGATAAGCTGGCGTATTTTATTGTTCATGACAAGTCTTTGTCGGGTTTTGCGGGTGCTTACAATACTACAATAGCGCCGAACAATTTTTTGTTTGCTGGGTGCGTATCACATTTTTCCGGATCATCCATCGACAATCTTTACCTCATCCTTTGTAAAAGGAGGATTGAAGGGGGCATCCTGAAAAAGTTTTAATCCCCGAGTTTTTAGTGCAGGCGTTCGTTACTGCAGCGGAAATTTGGGCGTGAATCGAAACAGTATTGTTGTTACAACCTATTGATTTAATTCAGATATTAGTTGTTCTGGTTTGACAGGGAGCCATATTTTCATCTCGGTACCTTTTCCGACGCTGCTGCTGGTTTCAATTCTGCCATGATGTTTTTGCATGATACCGTAGGATAGCGAGAGCCCCAGGCCGGTGCCCACCCCGACCGGCTTGGTGGTGAAAAACGGGTCAAAAATCCGGGAAATATTTTCCGGCGGGATACCTTTTCCGGTGTCGCGAATAGCAATCCAAATTTCGTTATTTTCCACGCCGGTAGTGATGGTGATGGTGCCCTTGTCTTCGATTGATTGTCCTGCATTCACCAATAGATTCAGCAACACCTGATTGATTTGCGAAGGCATGCAATATATCTGGGGAAGGATGCCGAATTCTTTATGAATTTCGCATTTGTATTTAAGTTCGTTCCATACAATATTCAAGGTGGAGTCGATACCCTTGTGAATGTCCACCCACTTCCATCCTTCTTCTCCGACATGGGAAAAGTCTTTCAGGTCTTGCACAATTTTGCGCATGCGCCACAGGCCATCTTTGGATTGTGACATCAGCTGGAAGATATCTTTCTTGATGTAGTCATAATCTTTTTCCTGTTTTAGCTTATGCACGTTATCCAGTTTTTGGCAGCGCTCCTCGCAGGATTTCTCCATATCTTCATAGGCGGCATTGATGACAAAAATATCATTTACATAGCCTTCCAGCGTGCCCATGTTGGAGTACACAAAGCCGATTGGATTATTTAGTTCATGTGCAACTCCGGCGGATAGTTGACCAAGGGAAGCCATTTTTTCGGATTGCAGCAAATGGTTTTGTGCCTCTTCCAATTGCTTGTTTAAAGCCCGTTGTTGTTCAAGATTCGCGGTTAATTCTTTCTCCAGCCGCAGGCGGCTGATGATGCGCCACATGTCGTTGCCAAACAGGCGGGCGATTTCCACATCGTCATTGTCGTAATCGGTTTCTTTATTGCCCACGCCCAGAATGACCCGAACTTTGTCGCTTTCAATAACCGGTACCGAAATTAATCGTTTTAATTCTGAATGCCCTTCCGGCAAGCCATGTTTGTTGGGGTAACTTAAATAATCGTTAAAGACCACCGGTTGATGCTGGCGCAAACAATCCGCCCAGATCCCCGCACGGGACAGGGGGTAGTGATCATCAAAACCGGCGGTACAGTAATGTTCGCGGGTGGCAGCTGACCAGGAAATTAGTTCGATGGTTTCCTGATCATCGTTAACAAAATGAATGAATGCAATTTTGCTCTCGGTTAATTTTTCCACCCACTCCAGGCCGTGTTGCATGAATTCTTTTTCCGGCAACTGCGTGGCCAGTTCATTCAGTTTTAAAAGTCCTTCAAAACGCTTCGCATCGCGTTCCAATTTGGCCTGCATTTTGACCCGCTGGGTAATATCGCGCACAATACTTTGGCGATATATTTGACCTTCATGTTCAAACATGCGACTGCTTATTTCTACCGAGAAAATCGTGCCGTCGCGACGTATGTGTTTTGTCTCAAGTAGCGCGCCGGATTCCGAGGTTACTTTTAATAAGGAATCTACTTCTGGCAACGTTTCCGGGGCGCTCAACTTGTTGATATTGGAGCACAGCAGTTCTTCGAGTGGCCAGCCGTAGGTCTTCACAGCCACATCGTTTGCCTCAAGGATATTGCCGTCCTCATCGGTTAAGAAAATTATGTCATTGGCAAAACGCAGCAGAAAATTAAAATGATTTTCCATTTCCTTTAATTCTTCCATTTGAGGATTCATTTCGTCACTCCGTCATGTGTTTTACTGGCAGGCAAACACGCATTGCCGTCCCTTTTCCCAATACACTGGATACCTCAATTCGTCCGCTATGCTTCTGCACGATGCTGTAGGAGACCGACAATCCCAGACCGGTGCCTTTGCCAACCGGTTTGGTTGTAAAAAACGGATTAAAAATTTGATTTAAATTCTGCGGGTCAATCCCGCTGCCGCTATCGGCAACTTCAATCCAGACTTCGCCGTCTTTGGCGCCGGTACGAATGGTGATGACGCCTTTAACAGGAATAGCCTGTGCCGCATTAACCAGCAGGTTTAAAAATACCTGGTTAATTTGCGAGGGCATACACTCCACGTCGGGCAACCCCGCATATTCCTTGATGACTTCGGCTTTATATTTAATCTCATTCCAGGCTACATTCAGGGTGCTGTCCATGCACTTTTCCAAGCCGACCATTTGCCAGGTCGATTCATCGACATGCGAGAAATCCCGTAAATCCTGAATAATGCGTTTAACCCGAATCAAGCCATCTTGTGATTCTTTAAGCAGCTTGGGAATGTCTTCCATCAGGTAGGGAAGATCGACTAATTTTTTTACGCTACTGACTTCTTCCAATGTCTGATTATCCAAATTCATTTCCATGCGCTCGTAGGCCGCAATCACTTTGTTTATGTCGGAAATATATTTGTCCAGCGTGCCCAAATTGGAATTTACAAAGCCAATGGGATTGTTGATTTCATGCGCTACGCCCGCCGCCAATTGCCCCACTGAAGCCATTTTTTCAGACTGTAAGAGCTGCCCTTGTGCTGTCTCAACCTTATGATTTAATTGTATTAATTCTGCGTTATTGCGCAGTAATTGTTGGTTTGCATTTTCCAGTTCGGCAGTGCGGTGCTGTACGCGTTGTTCAAGTTGTTCGTTCAGTTCACGCAGTGCCTGGCGTTCTTGTTCCAACGCCTGGTTGGCTTGCATCACCTCGACCGTTTTCTCGCCGATCTTGCTATACAAGGTATTGAGTGCTTCGAGCATGACATCGCCTGAACGCGCCACTGTTGCGGAGGCTTGACTTGCCGCAGCCTCGGGCGTTGCGCCGCTTTGCAAAGCTTGAATTTCTTTTGCCATACGCAAGTCCACCACCATGATGTGTTGCAGCAGCCAGCGCGTTAAATATTCCAAAAGTTGTTCCAGCAAGCTCATCGAATTTTGCGGGGAAGTTTTGATAATGCCGATAGCCAGCGTTACTTGTTGGCGAAAAGCTTCATGAGCTTTCAGATGATTTTCCTGATGCTCTGCGCTTACCGCATGTTGCTGCATCAGGTTTTCTTCGGTGGAGAAATGGTAGAGGGTGTAATTGACTAATTCGTCAAGAATCGTCTGTATTCGGTCAATATTCGCGCCGGTAGCGCAAAGACTCCCCATCCCGTTAATTAATTTGATTAACTCCCGGTGTTGGTTGTCAACTTCGGTAATGCCGGTGGCGAGTTTGTCGCTCCAAACAAACGCCTCGATTTCAGAATTCAATTTCATTGGTGAAAATCCGCCTTCCAAAATTCAGGACATACTGTGCAGCATAAGCCGGTAGGTAGCGCAGTGCAAGATTATCTGAAATGCCGCGTTAATGGGCATTAATCAAGGCTGCTCTTAGTGCTTACCGGTACTGCCAAATCCGCCTGCGCCGCGCTGACTCTCGGGAAAAGCTTCAACCACATTGAATTGCACTTGGGCTACCGGCACGATAACCAATTGCGCCATGCGTTCCAACGGCATCAGCGTGAAAGGATGCAAGCCCCGATTCCATAAGGATACAAAAATTTGTCCCTGATAATCCGAGTCAATAAGTCCAACCAGATTTCCCAGCACAATTCCGTGCTTGTGGCCCAAGCCGGAGCGCGGCAAAATCATCGCGGCATAATGCGGGTCGGCCAGATGCAGGGCAATGCCACTGGGGATCAGTTCGCATTGGCCGGATTGAATCACCATGTTGTGGTCAATACAGGCACGCAGGTCAATGCCCGCCGAACCGGGAGTGCCATAGGCAGGAGGGTGTTCGTGCAAACGTTTGTCGAGAATTTTTATATCAACCTTTTTCATGCGGGACTCCTTCTTTGATCGGTAAATGTTTCAGAGAACGGACATTGTATCTAATGTGCAACCGGATTCGATGGTGTAAACTTAAAAGCGCCGTGAAAAATAAATTTTCTTCGCGATGCTGCGTTGCTCAGTCTGGAAAATTCTCTTTTTGAGGCGCTTTAAACATCAAAGTTGAGTTAATTTACCAGACTAAAATATTCAATCAAATAAAATTTTTTACAGGGGATTTAATCATGGCGAGCCATCCGGAATCTGCGGAAAATTCAAGTGCCGAAAATGCTGCTGACGCTAGCTGTGCCAAACCCTCCAAGCTGGACGCACTGCGTGTGAAATTAAAAGTGCTAACGCATTACCTCGGGTTGGGTTTCGTTCCGGGAATTGCGGTATTTGGCGTGGTGCTGGGCTCTTGGGCGCTGATTCAGAATAGCGCCAATAAACATCGTATCGAGAGTGATGCTGCGGTAATTGAGGAGCTGCGCACGACGCTGGCCATGTCCAGAAAAGAATTTGATAGGCTTAAAACAGTAGTGCATAAAGAAAAAACTGTACATGGCGAAAAGCTTAAAAAACACGAAGAACGCATTGCAAAAATTGTTGAAAATTTGACACCGATTCAGGTTAAATTGAGAATTTCCCCGACGCTTGAGCAGCAACTTAATCCGCCGGAAGCCGTATCAATTGTGCCGCCCGTTATAGAGCCTCCCAAGTTTGCGCCTTTGCCTGAAAAACCTAAGCCAGCCAAGGTAGAGCCGGTTAAGCCGCATGCCGTAAAAGCACAGCCAGTGCCGGTAAAGCCACCGGTTATTAAAGAAACAGCTGCGGTTCATGCGCCAGCGCTTAAAGTTGAACCGCCACCCGCCAAATTTCAAATTGGCAAAGTACCACCATCCGATAAAAATAAAACGGTGACGGTAAAAGTAGGTGCAGATTCTGCCCCGCATACGCCGGAAAAATCAGCCGGAAAGCCGCAGCAGAAATCCGCCGATGAAAAGCCATTAAGCCCGCAAGCCCAGGCCATCAGAGACTCTATTCAGCAGTACAATAAAATAAAGTGATCTTGTGTAACATGCTGTATTAATTGAATATTATCTAAGGGTAAATGCATACTTTAAAACATCTCCGCAACGGACAATTGGCCGGTAGCCGCCGCTTGAATTTATCCTGCGATTTAAACTACTTTCCACCTGAAATATTCGATCTGGCCGATACGCTGGAGATTCTGGATCTGTCCGGGAACGCTTTAAATTCTTTGCCGGATGAGCTACCGCGTCTGCACAAGCTGCGTATTTTATTTTGCTCAAACAATCTTTTTACCGAGCTTCCCCGAGTGCTGGGGCAGTGTACGAATCTGAGCATGGTGGGCTTTAAAACCAATAGTATTCGCAGTGTGCCCGCTGCATCATTGCCCCCCAATTTGCGCTGGTTAATTCTTACCGATAATCAGATCAGCGAACTTCCTGCCGCATTGGGTAACTGCACGCAATTACAGAAACTCATGTTGGCCGGTAATCGCCTCTCGGCATTACCCGAAGAAATGACGGCGTGTACCCGACTTGAATTGTTGCGCATTGCAGCGAATCGTTTTGAGATTTTGCCGGACTGGCTGGGCAAATTGCCACGCTTGGCTTGGTTGGCGTATGCCGGAAACCCCTGCTGTGCGGCGTTGGAAAATATCACGGCACAAGATTCGTCTATTCATCCCATTGACTGGCGCGAACTGGAAGTTCAGCAGCAGCTGGGCGAAGGCGCGTCAGGGGTAATCTATCAGGCGCTTTGGCATAGCCACCCGCAACAAACGGTGGCTGTCAAATTGTTTAAAGGTAAGCTGACCAGTGATGGATTGCCGCAAAGTGAAATGGCGTGTTGTATCAAGGCGGGCGAACACCCGAATCTGATTTCTGTGCGGGGAAGAATTCAGCAGCATCCAGGCGCTGCAAACGGACTGGTGATGACGTTAGTCGCCCCCGAGTTTCGTAATCTGGCGAAGCCGCCCAGCCTGGATTCCTGTACCCGGGATATTTATGCGCACGACACGCAGTTTTCTGCGCAACAAGTATTGAGCATCGCTACAGGTATTGCTGCAGCAGTGATGCAGTTGCATGCGCGCGGAATTTTGCATGGCGATCTCTATGCGCATAACATTTTATACAACAGCACCGGCCATGCTTTGCTGGGAGATTTTGGAGCAGCCTCTCTATTTGATCCAGAACAGACGGTCGCAGCAAACGCTTTGCAGCGGCTTGAAGTGCGTGCTTTTGCCTATTTGCTGGACGAGTTACTTACCCGATGTGGCGATGCTGCTTCGATCTCTGGGGCGCTTACTGAGCTGCAAGTTCACTGCGTGTCAGATAACCCGGCAGAAAGACCATTATTTGCAGAGATTGTTGAGGTGTTGCAGCATGTTTCTTCGCAATTGTCCTCAACGTTGATAATTCCAGTCCATCCGGATCAGCCTCGCGAATTCGATTAAAACATCTCTTCAATAACCGGCATCCTGTCGTTGAGGCTCTCCCCATCATTAAATATTGGCTGGCATGATCTTTGCTGATCTTGAAGCTCCATTCAATATTTCGACAAGGTGAGCTATGTTATTCAATACTTATGAACAAAAAGGTCTACTGTTCAATATGAACTTCAAGGAGGCTGAAGGTAACTTCGCTTCCTATCGCGGTGACTTGGTGCTGGAGTTGGGCAAAGTCGGCGACGCTCACGGCCATCTTAAGCCCCCCGTGCATACCATTAAAAACACCATTGTGCTGGCGGAAAACGGCAAGATCAAACTCTATGTCGGCAGCCTGGACGAACTCGCACTGTTGCCTAAAGTACTGGATTATTATCAGGCCGATTTTGCAGCTGACGTGCGTATTATCTTGTTCGTGGTCAACATCAACAAGCCGCTGGTCATTGACTTTGGCAGTCTTAAAATCGCCACCATCGGCATGCAGGAAGGCCTGATCTGGAACGAGCTCATCGACATCGCAGCGCTGGATAAAGGTGATTTCAAAGGACAGACGCCCACACAAAAGATTGTCACCGTATACAAAGCCCTCTCCGATTTCAAGCCCAAGGGTGACACCGTTTCATTTGAAGAAGCACTTACACGCACGGTTGAACTCAAGCGCGCCGGACGCGGCCCGGTTTAATTTCGCTGTCTCACCGCTGCCGATTGTCTGATTCACGACAATCGGCAGCCTCATTGAGGAGCATTTATGTCACGCATCGGCCTGTTTTTTTCCAGCAGCACTGGCAACACCCGGCGCATCGCCAAAGCCATCAAGAAACGTTTCGACGACGACACGATGGCCGACGCGCTCAACGTCAATAAAGCCACACCCGAACTGGTGTCCGGATATTCACACCTCATCTTCGGCACTTCCACGTTGGGCGGTGGACAATTGCCGGGACTCTCCACCGACTGCATGGGCGGCGGCTGGGAAGAATTTCTACCGCAACTCAAAGACGTGGATTTCACCGGCAAAACCGTCGCCATCTTCGGCTTGGGTAATCAGGATAAATATCCGGACGAATTCGTCGATGCGATGGGCGAGATTTACCATTTCGTCGTGTCGCGTGGTGCCAAGGTGGTCGGTCAATGGCCTGCCGATGACTACAGTTTTATTGCCTCCAAGGCATTGGTCGATGACGAGTTCGTCGGCCTTGCGCTGGATCAGGAAAATCAGAAAATTCAAACCGATGCGCGGGTCGATGCATGGCTCAAACAAATCGCGCCCGCATTCGGGCTACCGCTTTAAGCACCACCCGGCAAGACTAATCGAGTCATGAATAAAAAAGACTGCGGTTGCAACAAAGAGCCCGACCGTTACGTCAGCTTCAACGGCATTGATTGCAACGGTAACGCCCGCCGGGTGATGGAAGTGATCGAGAAGTATCTGGCCGAGTCCGAACAGGACGAGCCGTTCTGGAAATACTTCATCAACAAGCGCACCCCGCGCAGCGGCCCGCCACCTGACGATCTGTTTCTGGTGCATTGCCATCTCAACCAGATACGCGAATTATTCGAGAGCATCGCCGATGAGGAGGCACTGAAGTTGTTGTTTTTGCTCGAAGAGGAATGTTGCTGAGAGCGACGTTAAGCCCGTGCCCAGCTTGTTCAAAGTTTAAAACGCCCCACCATCTGATCCAGTTCGCTGGCGGATTGTTCCAGCGTCCCAGCCAGCGACGATGCCTGAGCCATCGCAGCGGATGAAGACTCGGTCATTTGCGCAATGTGTTCTATGTTGCGCGCGATGTCTTGTGATGCGGAGGTTTGCTGCGAGAGCGCGGAAGCCATATCATTTACCGCAGAGAGTACGCGTTGCGAGGCTTCCTGAATGTCATTGATGGATAGCCCTGTTTGGTGCGCGAGTCCGGCACTTTGATTCACCTGCGCGACATTCGCAGACATGCCGCTTACCGCTTCGCGGGTGATACCCTGGATGCGCTCCACCATCGTGCCGATCTCGTGAGTGGAGTGTCCGGTGCGCTCCGCCAGCTTGCGCACCTCATCGGCAACCACCGCAAAGCCGCGTCCCTGTTCGCCGGCACGCGCAGCCTCGATAGCCGCATTAAGTGCCAGCAAATTGGTTTGGTCGGCGATCTCGCGGATGACTTTGACGATGGTGGATATCTCGGTTGCCGCCGATTCCAGTGCCGATATTTTTTGCGCCGCATCGGTGACGGATTCGGAGATGCGGCGCATTTCATCGGCGGATTGTTGAACCACTTGGCCCGATGCGCTGGATTTGTTTCCGGCGTCTGCGGACATCTGGTGGGCTTCATGGGCACGGTCGCTAATGTGGCTGATGCTCACCGTCATCTCTTCCATGCTGGCCGCCATGCCGGTTGCCGAATCGGCTTGCTCCTTGCCCGAGTTGGACAATGTGCTCATGGTAGTGGCCAGTTCCCCAGAGGACTGGAACAATTTCTGCGAGCTGTCGCGTAGTGCGGTCATCATGCTGCGCAATTGATTTTGCATGGTGCCGAGCGAGGCCACCAGACTGTCATTGTTTTGCCCGCTGACTTGGATGTTTCCGCTCAGATCGCCTTTGGCGATACGCGCGGCGATATTGGCGGCGTAATCCGGCTCGCCGCCCAGTCTGCGCATGATGCTATTGGCGACCAGCATGGCGATGGCAATGACGATACCCAATGCCAACGCGAAAACGGCGAGCATGCCCCAGTTCGCCCTGGTTAGGGTGGCAGCGGCGGCGGCCTCGATCTGTGCGTTGTTCTCATTCGTTAATCTGACAACGGTATCGATGGCTTTGCGATGTTCTTCATAGGCGGCACTCATGGGTTTCAAGGCGTCGGACATGGCCTCGTGATTGCCCGACAGCGCGGCGGGAGTGAAGCGTGTTTCCGCGAGCTCATAGAAGCGTGCAGCCGGAGCATGAGCTGTCTCGGTAAGCGTCTGCTTGATGTTGCCATCCAGAGTTTGTTGCAACCAGAATTCGTGGCGGGTGTTGTAGTCGTTATGCAGGACTTTGAGACGGTCTGCCAGAGCATTCACTTCTTCGGGTTGAGCGCGCGCTAATTGCAGCGTTACCAGATAAGATTCCAGTATGTACTCTGGCGGCGGCAGGATATCGGCCACCAAGTCTTTGCCCAATACGATCTTGGTATAAATCGGGCCGCTTACTTTCATTTCTGCCAGCGTCTTGTAGAACCACCCGCCCAGCACCAGATTGCCCAACGCCACTGCCGCGATTAATACGGCAAAGCGTTGTTTGAGACTAAATTTGTCTAACATGATCTCTCCCTGAGATGGTTTGTGATTGCAGGCGGGATATACAAATTCCCGTTGTGAAACATTTTCGGTAACTTTATGAAAACCTTTAATATTTTTATTGGTCGATATTTATTGCCAACGATTCGGCCAGCGTTCCTACCCCTATCCAATCCAATTCCAATTTGCCATTGGGAAGGGTGATGTTTACCCCTGTATCGTGCACGGCAGCGATGAAAGCCGCATCGCTTGCTATCGGACTCATATAAATTTCGCGCTCCGGACTGACACCGTCGCGCACGGCGACGAGCGCAAACGAAAGGCTGGAGGCTTCCGCCGGTGTGAGCCTCAGTGCGAAGTCTTCGGCGAAGCGCACTTGGATCAATTTGCCCAATGCCCGATGCCGGAAACTGGCCACGTCAAAAGACAGGGAGGATGAATCAAACATGCGATGTCACCTTGGCCTCTTTGAGCATCTTCATGCAGTCGCGATTCGCGGCCAGCTCCAATGCGGTGAAATCATCCAATGTCATCAAGCCGGTATCGGCTCCCGCATTCAACAGTAAGCGCACCAGCGGTGTTTTGCCTGCCGAGGCGCAATAGATCAGTGCCGTGGCGCCGTTAACGTTCTGGCTGTCGAGCGGTGCTCCGGATTGGACGAGAGTAGTGGCACAGGTTTCGCTGTTGGAAAAGCAGGCAAACCACAATGCCCCGTTGCTGTCCGCATTCATCAGGTGCGAATCGGCACCGCGCGCCAGCAAGGCATTGAGCGCATCGAGGTTGCCTAAACGCGCTGCGTGCATCAGCGGTGTGGTGGCATTGGCGATGGTTTGGTTGATCCGCAGAGGTTCGGATATATCGAACTTGTTTTGCGATAGCCATTCGTTAAGCTGATTATCGTTCATAAGGGCTCCTAGATTTATTGATAAGCGGGCAGGGTGGCAATGCGCGGATCGTCCAGCGCCATGCCGATTGCGTAGTGGTAGAGCACTTGAAACTGATCGTTTTTCAGACCAAGCACTTCGTGGTCGGCATCGTCGAAGAAACAACCGATGCCGGTACCGCGCCATCCGGCGGCCTCGGCTTCCAGCGTAAGCACATGTCCCAGCATGCCAGCTTCCCAATGCAGATGGCGGTAAGTAACAGGATCGGCGGCGATGGGGGCGGCGAATTCCGCCACCATCATGAAGGTGACGGCGCATTGCGTAGCGATGTCCTGATGGCACGACAACGTGCGCGCGGTCTTGCCGGCGCGGGCGGCGATCAGTTGAAACAGGGGCAACTCGGCATCGGCGGCAGACCACGAGAAAGTGTTGCGAAACGCGGTTTGCAGCGGCTCTTTGGCAGTGTCGGCACGCGGCAAAACATACAGGCCGGGCGCAACACCTTCCACGCGATGCACCAGCAGCACAGGATGCACCCGCGCGCGGTGCGGCCACAAATTCCATACTGGCGAGCCGCCGGGTAGCAGACTGCCGAGCATGCGTTTAAACACCGGCTGCGGCAGCACCGATTGCCCGTCAAACGCTTGCGCGCTGCGCCGTTTGAGAATGACTTGGGCGGCACTGATGTCGTCGTCGCGAATGCATGGAGCAGTTGCCAGCATAAGCAGTGATTCACTACCGGGTAACTTGCCGCGTGCTGCCTCCGCCACTTCTTCAATCACCGGCCATTGATACAACGGACGCGCATCAAGCAGCGAGGGCTTGCCCGCCCAGTGCAGCCAGTTTGTCGGCAGCGTAGCGGCATCCGCTTCCAATGCAATAATCACTTCCGCCTCTTCGCCTTCCACACCGTCAAAATCCGCTGCGCGATCCAAACCCAGACACTGCGCCACGGCGGTCGATTCGATATTCAACAAGCGCGGACGCCAGCCATGCAAAGCGGCGGCATAGCTCACTGCGGCCAGCACATGCCCCATATCCAGTTGGCAATACCGGAATGCTCGCTCGCCGTACTTCCACGCTTCGCGCCAATGAATGGAGCTAAAGCCCAGCCATACGCCGGAAGCTTGAGTCGCACTTCCCCATGCGCGGCGTTCCAACGCATGGTGCTGATTCTGATAGTGATACAAGCCGTCTTCCAGCCCCTCAACCTTGGACGCGATGAGCCAAGTTTCGGTGGGATGCAAATTGCCAGAGGAGGGATGCGCGCGCAACGACCAGCGCGAACCCGCATGCTCTTTCCATGCGGTGAGGCCGACGCATAAGCGCAGCAGCGAACCGAGATTGGCGATATTCAAGAGTGGAGATGGACGCACAGCGGAGAGTGTGTCCCAGGTAATTTCAGTTACAACCACATCGCGCGGTAATGCAGTGCGTTGTGTACCCGCCCAATCGCGAAACGCGGCGGGTTGTGTTTCCCAGTCCAGTGTGCCGGGGCCTGCGGCATAACGATCCGGCGCGTGTTTGCTTCGGGTGTGATACCCGCGCACAGTCGCAACACGGGCATCACTCACCTTAACTTAATCCGGTCAGCTCGTCGTTCAGGCAACCGATGGGCTCGGCCAAGGTGCCTTCCGCATCCATTTCGAAACGCACCAGATAAATTTCTTCAGCGGGCATCTCCTGCGCATGGCCGACATTGACCACCACGCCGCGCGTACCCGCCGCTGCCAGCAACGCATCCGGCTCTACGCCGGGAATGCTGCTCTCGCCGGTTTCTTCCAGCGACTCGTTGTAAAGGTCTTGTGCCGCGAACACCATGTCGCCCATTTGAAATCTACTCATCGTGTTACCCCTCAAGACTCGGAATTAGTTTTGCTTCGCAGCGTATAGATGCCGCGTTGCCCCATGCCGTCACCATCTCCACGAACCAGCGCACATCGCGCGGATGCCGGCAGAACAAATCGTACTCGGCAAAAAAGCTGCCGTCGCTATTGATGATCAAGGTACCGCAACGGCCATTGCGTACATTGCGCCACACCCCCTCGTAGCCGGGCAGTTGATTGCCGGGATCGGTGACGCGGGTAAATTGTAACGCGGCCAATTCGATCTTTGGCGTGGCACCGGGTGCGGTATAGCGCTCTGCTTCTTGTTGCAGCGCTAACACCGCGCGTTCGACCATTGCTTCCAATTCAACGGGAAGCTGGTGAATATTGGCATCGCTCATTCCAGCTCCATTTCGAAGGTTGGACAAGGCGGCGACGAGCGAACGACGCAGACAGTGCATTTTCCGCCTTGACACGGTGAGCGAAGCTTCCGGTGCGGGAAAGGCGGACAAGCAACGGCTCCCGCAAACGGCTGTCTTCGCCAGTAACGTGTCGCCGTTGCACGGCAAGGAGTGAGCGAGGAAGCCAACGCAGTATCACCGATGAAATGGAGTTGGAATTACCATTTATCCGCAGGAGTTTTCAACCGTTCAACCACTTTACCGCCCAGCAGATGCTCGTCGAATATCTCGCTCACATCTTCCTTGGTGACATTGCTATACATGATGCCCTCGGGATAGACCAGCACATTCGGCCCCATGCTGCACGGGCCGATGCAGCCGCTGGGCGTCACCATTACCTGCGTGAAGCACTGGCGCTGTTGCCACTGTTTCATGAACTCATCCACCACTTCGGCACAGCCCTTTTGGCCGCATGAACCGCGCGGATGTCCGGCAGGACGATTCTGCGAACACACAAATACATGTCTCGTTGGTCGTGCCATGATTACGCTCCCGCCGGCATCGCTTGATGCGAATGGCACTGCTTGGGACACACGCGACTGCACGAACCGCAACCGATGCAATCCATCGCATTGGCGAGCGTCATTACCATACTGTTATCTTCATCTTCGTCGTAGTTCTCGTCATCCTCGCTACGCTCAACCAACTCGAATACGTTACGCGGACAAACTTTGTAGCAACGACCGCAGCCGATGCAGTTGGCCGCATTCAGCTCGGTGACAAAAGTGGGTTCATAAGGCGTGCCGCCTCGGGTGGTTCCAGTGATGTTAGCCATAGCTCTTCCTCAGTTATCCTTGCATTTCTTTCTGTGCTGCGATTAATTTTGCGTTTGCGTCTGCCCATGCCTGGCACGCGTCGTAAGTGGATTGCGCGATACCGGGAATTTCTTTGTATCCGGCGGGCAACTTGTCCTCGACCAGATCGTGCAACTGCGATGCCCACTCGCTGGAGATACGCTTGAGCCGCTTTACATCCTTGTCGAGAACCTTCAATTCTTCTTCAGTCATCGTTAACTCCTTACAAGCCCGCGACTTCCGGGTATTTACCAATCAGACTAAGTGCCACTGATAACAGCTTGTCGCCCTCGTCTTTCATCTTGGACAGGCTTTCGTAACCGTAGCGATGCACATCGCGCAGGGTGCGATCCATCACCACCAGCTTGCCCACGGTGATGATCGCGCGGCCAAAACCTTCATGGGTAATGTTGATGCTGGGTACGGCCATCAAACCGCATTCTTTTTCGATGAGCGAAGAAATCGCGTTGTAAAACGCCTTGATGCGTGCCAGCATAATTTCGTCCGGATCGCCGATTACCGGGATCTCGCGGCGCTGTTCTTTGGTCACTACATAGGGTGCCAAGATGCGATCAGAAGGCCAGCCGTCGTAGGTTCCGTAGCTGTCGATGGCGCGCATCTGCTTGACCATCTCTTTGATGAAATCGGTGGACAATAAATCTTGATCTGCTGCTTGAGTCATAGTATTTCTCCTTTTGTTTAGTAACTTAAAAAATCTTTTAGCCACAGAGATCACAGAGAATTCTGCGAAATAAACTACTTCTCGCTCAATTTGAAAACGCTGCCAATTTCTCTGTGATCTCTGTGTCCTCTGTGGCAAATTAATTTTTGTTTTTAACTGTCATACGCGGCACCCATCCGGACAGACGCGCCAGCAAAAATCCCAATGCAAAGCCGACGCCCGCGCCGAGTACCGCACCGGTATCGCCCCAACCGGACGATACCGCGATGCCCGCCACGACCAGAGCAAGCAGGCTGGGCAGAAAATAGGCCAGCAACCCTGCCTTGAGCAAATCGCCTTCACTCATAGTCAACTGCAACTCATCGCCCGCACGGACACTTGCATCGCATTTCACTGCGATGGTTTTGCGATTGCCGGAAAAATATTTTCCCAAGCCCGACACCCCGCAACTGCTGCGCGATTTGCAACCACCGCAGCCGGACTCCATAGTGGATTCGACATGCGCGATGCCGTTACCGCTGGAGATCACCCGTGCACTGGTGGTTATCATTCCTGCCACTCCTCGTCCTCGGCGAACTTGTCCCCGCCCGACTGCTTCTTCAGATGTTTCGCCAGCCATAGCGGCGGCTCACCCACCAGACTCTTTTGCAGACCGAGTAGCAGCTCGTCAATCAGCGTGCCTTCATCCACACGCATCGGCTGAATACTTTTCGCCAGCAATTGCTGAATGGCCGAAGCACCCACCGCGTTGCAGTACACCGCTGCGCAGTCGCCCAGCAGCTCAACCTTGGCGGCAAGCTTGCCTTCGTGCCCGTCCATCGCGGTCTCGATGAACTCAGCCACTTCGATCAAGCGCATCTCGTTCTCGCCGAGCTCGTAGATGGCAAAAGCTCCGGCTGCACCAAAATGCTGATTCACCGCGCGCCGGTCGCTGCTGGCAAATGCAATCTTCACTGTCATGGCATTCTCCTTAGTGGGTTTGACCAGCCGCAAGTGCCGCATAATTTTCTCCAGCGCGCTGGTTGTAGATGGACACATAGGGAGCGGTCTCATGATGACCGTGCTCGACCAGCAGATTCGCCAGATCGAACAGCGTCTGGCGTGTGCCGCGATAGCCGACCCACAGACGCTGATAACCGCCGAGCAGATCGTATTGCGGGAAACCGGCGCGCAGCAGTGGTACGCCGAGGCGGTGCGCGCTCTCTACTGCGTGCGAGTTGCTGATGATTATTTGTAACTTGTTGTTTTTGCAGGATATTTCAAGATCTTCCAAATCGCCAATACTTACCTGCATCGCGCTTACGTCCTGCAAAATATTGGCACGTGCGGGAGAAACGGCAGCCACCACTTCGCAGCCCATCTCACTTACCAGTCGCGCAAATCCGTACAGCAAATCAGGGTCGGCGGCGATAGCGATGCGCGCAAAGCCCAGCATGAAATGGCTATCCACCATCGCGTCCTGCAACTGCGCGCGCTGGCGTTCAATCTTCTCGGGCACGGGCTTGCCGCTGATTTCGGCCAGTGCCGCGACAAAACTGTCCACCGCATCCAGCCCCATCAGGCAATCAAAACGATAGTCGGGAACCCCGGTTTGTTGTTTGAGGAAATCTGCCGCATCGAACAGCGAATTGCCCAACACCAGCGTCGCGATGGACTCGCCCATGCTGGAAATGTCCGACACGGGCGTACCGCCCACCGTCACCGGACTGCTCTCCATTTCGGTGAGATGGCCGTCGAGCGAATCGGCGATATCCGGCAGCACCAGCGGACGCAGACCAAAAGCCTCGATCAGCTCTTTAACGTGCTCGATGTCGCCCGGCGTGAGGAACGATCCGGCCAGCACGTTGACTTGTTTTTTACGCTTACCTACAACGCTTGCTTGCGGCACCAGTGCTTCCAGTACTGCTTTTACCGCCAGCGCATAACCGCTCTCCAGGCAGCCGGTGAAATCCGGCGTATTCACCGGCACCACGGGGATGTGTGCGTACTCGGGATGCGCGGCGTAAAAATCTTTCACCAGACGTTTGATATCCGTACCCTGCGTCTCGGACAAACCTGTTGTGGGCAGGCCGATCAAAGCGGGTTTACTTTTCTCGCACACTGCCCGCAAGCCCTCGATCACATTCTCATCCGCATTCATCACTGTCGAGACTTGGTCCATTGCCGTGGTTTGCAGCGGAATGGGCTCGCGGAAATGGCGCACAAAAAACACTTTACCGAACGCGCTGCATCCCTGCGAACCGTGCAGCATCGGAATCGCGCGGTTGATGCCGAGGAAGGCCAGCGAAGCACCGAGCGGTTGGCTGGCCTTGAGCGGATTCACCGCGAGCGCTTTGTTGCGTTTGAGGATTTCAGCCATGTTGTACTCCCAGTTCAATGCCGGGTACGGAGGTCTTCGCCCACGGTGCAGATTTGCGCACCGACTGCCACACCGGACTCTGTATCGTCAGCGCCAATTGGCGCGCCAGTTCGATCATGCCGCTGTAACCCTCGTAACCGAATTCGCGTTCCTGATTGATGTCGAGGAACGGAATGCGCGCCTTCAGCGCGGTGTACATATTGCGTCCGCCCGCGATAAGGATGTCGGCCTGATATTCTTTCACCGCGCCGAGCAGCGCCTTGGGGCTACCGTCGGTAATCATTTTGGTTTTTTCGCCCATGATTTCGCGGATGCGCGCTTTGTCTTCTTCGGTGGATTTATTGGTGCCGGTGGCGACGACTTCCATGCCGAGATCTTGCAGTGCGGATACGATAGACCACGACTTCACACCGCCGGTGTAGAGCAGCACGCGCTTGCCGCGCAACTTCTCGCGCCACGGATCGAGTGCCGCGTTGATCTTGGCTTCCTCGCGCGCGATGAGCGCTTCGGTGCGTTCGCTTAATGAAGGATCGTTGAGCAACTTGGCGAATTCGCGAAACGCCATCGAGGTGTCGGTCACGCCGTAGAAACTGCCCTCGAAGTACGGCGTCTTGTAATCGGTTTGCAGCTTGCGCGCCACGTTAAGCAGCGCCTTGGCGCACACCACCATATTGGCTTCTGCTCGGTGCATGGTCTGCACATCGTGAAAGCGCGCATCGCCGGATAAGGTACACAGAATGCGCAAGCCGAGTTCGTCGAACAACGGCAGCACGTTCCAGAATTCTCCGGCGATGTTGTATTCGCCGATGAGGTTTACGTCATGCACGGTAACGCCGGGACGCTGCATCTCGGCAGGCACGGGCAACGGCTCAGAAGTCCCCACCACATACTTGAACATCGCTTCGCCAGCAATGCGGTTACCCAGATTCTTGGTGCCGTAAAAACCGGCGCAATCCACCGGCACCACCGGCACGCCGCACTTCTCGGCGGCGGCTTTGCACACTGCGCCGATGTCGTCACCGGTCAGCGCGGGCACACAGGTGTTGTAAACAAATACCGCCTTGGGGGAATAACTGTCGACTGCTTGTTTAATGGCGTGGAACAAGCGCTTTTCGCCGCGCCCCATGATGACATCCTGCTCGGTGAGGTCGGTGGTCATGCCGATGCGGTACAGCGTCGGGCCGGAAGAGCGCGTGCCCCGGTTGTCCCACGAACTGCCCGCGCACGCGATGGGGCCATGCACGATATGTGCTACGTCGGCGATGGGCAGCAGCGCGATCTGCGCGCCGTCGAACGAGCATCCGCCTGCCGTCGCCCCCGGCTTGGGTCGCGCGCAGCCCGACTTCGACTTGGCGTTATGTGCGCATGCCGGTTCGTTGAGTAACTCGGCGATGTCCTTGGCTTGCATGGCATTCACTCATGAGATTGATGAGTTCTTATCAGCAAATGGCGTGCCAACTGCAACCAATTGATTATAAATGATTATTTTACGTGCTTTTTTGTAGCGAACACGACAAGAACAACAAAAATGGAGTATTGCAAGGCGAACAACTTGGGTGGGAAATACTGATGCAATTCCATATATTTTCTATTCACTTGCTGAAATATATGTTGAGTGTATGGTGGTGTTCCTTCGCGCGACTTGTTGTTTTCTTTGGAAAATTAATATTTTTTAATGCAAAAACTTGTAGCAGTGAAATTCGGATTCTTTACATCTTTTTTATACGAAGGACACTATTCTTTACTCCGTTTTGATTCGCCGTTTTCTATTATGCAACCCGTAGTTTTTACACTTAGGAGTGAAATATGGACTGGTTATATTTATTGTTGATTGCGGCCTTCTTCGGGCTGAGCGTGCTGCTGGTATATGGCATCGAAAAATTGGGGAGGCCGTCATGACCTTCTATATCGTCGGCGCCATTGCGGCAGTGTTCCTGATGGTTTATCTCGTGGTTGCCTTACTTAAACCGGAGTTGTTCTCATGATTAATTTAATTGTTCAAGTCGCCCTGTTTCTGGGGGTGTTGCTGGCACTAGCCAAGCCCATGGGTTATTACATGGTGCGCGTGTACGAAGGCAAGCTGCCCGCGTTCGTGCGCTGGATGGCTCCAATCGAAAATCTTTTCTATCGCCTGTGCGGCGTGGACAGCAAGCAGGAGATGCGCTGGACGCGATACGCGATGGCCGCGCTGTGGTTCAGTCTGCTGGGAGTGCTGGCGGTGTATGGCTTGCAGCGCTTGCAAGACTTGCTGCCGCTGAATCCGCAAGGTTTCGGCGCGGTTACGCCTGACTCGTCGTTCAACACGGCATTGAGCTTCGTCACCAATACCAACTGGCAGGGCTACGTGGGTGAAACCACCATGAGCTACCTGACGCAGATGCTGGGACTCTCGGTGCAGAACTTCTTCTCCGCCGCTACCGGCATGGCCGTCGTCATCGCACTGATTCGCGGCTTTGCGCGTCACACGACAGAAACCATCGGTAACTTCTGGGTGGATATGACGCGCAGCACGTTATACATCCTGTTGCCTATCGCTACGGTGCTGGCACTGGTGCTGGTCAGCCAGGGAGTGGTGCAGAATTTTTCTGCCTATGAAAAAGCAACGCTGACGGAAAGCGTAAGCTACGAGCAGCCCAAGTTGGACGATTCCGGCAATCAGTTCAAAGATGCGGCTGGTAATGTTGTGACCGAAAAAGTCGTGGTGACCGAGCAGTCTATCGCCTTGGGGCCGGTCGCATCGCAAGAAGCGATCAAGCAACTGGGTACCAATGGCGGCGGTTTCTTCAATGCCAACTCGGCGCATCCGTTTGAGAACCCCACACCGTTCTCCAATTTCCTCGCGATGCTGGCGATCTTCATCATCCCCGCCGGGCTGTGCTACACCTTCGGCAGTATGGTGGGCGACACCCGTCAGGGCTGGGCGATTCTTGCCTCCATGACGATTCTGTTCGTCGGCTTCCTCGCTGTGGCGGAATACGCCGAGCAGCAAGGCAATCCCGCTTTCACCGCATTGGGTGTAGATCAAACTGCTTCCGTCATGCAGTCCGGCGGCAACATGGAAGGCAAGGAGACGCGTTTTGGTATCGTCAATTCCGCACTGTTCGCCACTATCACCACGGCGGCTTCCTGCGGCGCGGTGAATGCAATGCACGACTCCTTCACGCCGCTGGGCGGGTTGGTGCCGCTGGCGCAAATGCAATTGGGTGAAGTGGTGTTCGGTGGAGTCGGCTCCGGCTTGTACGGCATGTTGGTATATGCCGTGATCGCCGTGTTCCTCGCTGGGTTAATGATAGGCCGCACTCCGGATTATCTGGGCAAAAAGATCGAGGCGTTCGACATCAAAATGGCTTCGCTGGTGATCTTGATTCCGCCGCTGATTATCCTTGGCGGGACAGCACTGGCTGTCATGCTGGGGGTGGGCAAGAGCAGTATTTACAACCCCGGTGCGCATGGTTTCAGCGAAGTGTTGTATGCCTTCACCTCGGCAGTCGCCAACAACGGCAGCGCTTTTGCGGGTATCTCCGCCAACACACCGTTCTATAACACCGCGCTGGGTTTCGCTGTGTGGGCAGGCCGCTTCTGGCTGATGATTCCCGTGTTGGCACTGGCCGGTTCGTTGGCGGCCAAGAAGCGCATGCCTGTGAGTGTGGGTAGCATGGCGACACATACCCCGCTGTTCGTCTGGTTGTTGATTGCCATCGTGCTGCTGGTGGGGGCGCTGACCTTTGTGCCAGCACTCGCGCTTGGCCCGGTGATCGAACATCTGAACATGAGTAGGTTGGGTTAGGCGCGGTCTTTTGCGCCGTAACCCAACACAACCAGCGACATAAATTTTGTTTGTTGGGTTACGCGATAAAGCCGCTAACCCAACCTACATGACAGAAGGAGAGATTTGTATGACAACTAAAACTGTTTCGTTTTCCCTGTTTGAACGTGACATCGTCAAACAGGCCGTGGTGGATTCGTTCAAGAAATTGAGTCCGCGCCAACAAATGAAGAACCCGGTGATGTTCGTGGTTTGGGTGGGTAGCGTGCTGACCACGGCGCTGTTCTTCCAAGCCTTGGGCGGCAACGGCGAAGCGCCGTCCGGCTTCATCTTGGCAGTGACGCTGTGGCTGTGGTTCACGGTGCTGTTCGCCAATTTTGCCGAGGCCTTGGCGGAGGGACGCAGCCGCGCTCAGGCTGCCTCCATGCGCAACGCTAAGCGCGACATTCAGGCTAAGAAGCTGACCCGTCCGCAGTATGGTGAGAAGTTCATTCTCGTGCCCAACTCCGGTTTGCGCAAGGACGATGTGGTCGTTGTGGAAACGGGCGATTTTATTCCCGGCGACGGTGAAGTGATCGAAGGTGTAGCTTCAGTGGACGAAAGCGCCATCACCGGCGAAAGCGCGCCGGTGATCCGTGAATCGGGCGGCGACTTTAGCGCGGTCACAGGCGGTACACGCGTGCTGTCCGACTGGCTGGTGGTGCGCATCACCACCAATCCGGGCGAGACTTTTCTGGATCGCATGATCGCGATGGTAGAAGGTGCCAAGCGGCAGAAGACGCCGAATGAAATTGCGCTAACTATCTTGCTGGTGGCGATGACGTTGATCTTCCTGTTGGCGACCGTCACCTTGTTGCCGTTCTCCATCTATAGTGTCGAGACATCCGACGCAGGGCAGCCCGTCAGTATCACCGTGCTGGTGGCGCTGCTGGTGTGTCTGATTCCCACCACTATCGGCGGCTTGCTGTCCGCCATCGGCGTGGCAGGCATGGGACGCATGCTGCAGAAAAATGTAATCGCAACAAGCGGGCGCGCGGTGGAAGCGGCAGGCGACGTGGATGTACTGCTGCTGGACAAGACCGGCACCATCACGCTGGGTAACCGTCAAGCAAGTAACTTTCTGCATGCACCCGGCGTGACCGAAGCAGAGCTGGCTGATGTGGCGCAGCTCGCTTCGCTGGCCGATGAAACGCCGGAAGGTCGCAGCATCGTCGTGCTGGCCAAGGAAAAATTCGGTCTGCGCGAGCGCAACATTCATGAGATGGGCGCGACCTTTGTGCCATTCAGCGCGCATACGCGAATGAGCGGCGTCAATATCGGCGAGCGTCAGATCCGCAAAGGTGCGACCGATTCCATCCGTAATCATATTATCAGTATGGGCGGCAGCTTCCCTGCCGAAGTGAACACCATCGTCGAGGCCGTCGCAAGGCGCGGCAGCACTCCGCTGGTGGTAGCGGACGGTATCAAAGTGTTGGGCGTGATCGAGCTCAAGGACGTAGTTAAGGGCGGAATAAAAGAACGCTTTGCCGAACTGCGCCGCATGGGAATCAAGACCATCATGATTACTGGCGACAACCGTCTCACCGCTGCGGCCATTGCCGCCGAAGCGGGTGTGGACGATTTCCTCGCCGAAGCCACACCGGAAGACAAGCTGAAATTGATCCGCGAACATCAGGCGCAAGGTCGCTTGGTAGCGATGACGGGCGACGGCACCAACGATGCTCCTGCATTGGCGCAGGCCGATGTGGCGGTAGCGATGAACACCGGCACGCAGGCCGCCAAGGAAGCGGGCAACATGGTGGACTTGGATTCCAACCCCACCAAGTTGATCGAGATTGTCGAGACCGGCAAACAAATGCTGATGACGCGCGGTGCGTTAACCACCTTCAGCATCGCCAACGACGTGGCCAAGTATTTCGCCATCATCCCGGCAGCGTTTGCGACGACTTATCCGGCACTCGGCGAACTTAACGTGATGGGGCTGGCAACACCGTCCAGCGCCATCTTGTCCGCCGTGATCTTCAACGCGCTGGTCATCATCGCCTTGGTTCCGCTGGCACTGAAAGGTGTGAAATATCGCGCCATTGGGGCGAACGTACTGCTGCGCAACAACCTGCTGATCTATGGATTGGGCGGCATCATCGTTCCCTTCATCGGGATCAAATTGATCGACATGATACTTGTCGGTTTTGGCTTGGTATAAACGAAAGGAATCATCATGTTAAAAGAATTTCGCCCCGCTGTTATCAGCTTCTTGTTGCTCACTTTGTTGACTGGCATTGCCTACCCGTTGTTGGTAACGGGCATCTCGCAAGCGACCATGTCCGACAAAGCTAATGGCAGCCTGATCGTCAAGGATGGCAAGTCGGTCGGTTCCGCGCTGATCGGTCAGTCGTTCTCCGACCCCAAGTATTTCTGGGGTCGCCCTTCGGCAACCGGTCCGGTGGCTAATAACACATCAGCTTCCAGCGGCTCGAATCTGGGGCCGACTAACCCGGCGTTGATGGATGCGGTGAAAGCCAGAGTGCAGGCACTGCGCGATGCCGATCCCGGCAATCAACAAACTATCCCGGTTGATCTGGTGACCGCATCCGGCAGCGGGCTTGATCCGCACATCAGCCCGGCGGCAGCGGAATATCAGCTTTCCCGTGTGGCACGGGTGCGCAATATAGATCCAGATACGATGCATAAACTGGTGGTGGAACACACCGAGGGTCGCCAGTTCGGCATTTTGGGCGAACCTCGGGTGAATGTGCTGGAGTTGAATCTTGGTCTTGATGCAGCAAGTCAGTTAGCGGATCGGTTGCGCTGATGTTTGAACCATTGCTTGCCATCCTTGGCATTTTGCTTCCTATCGGCTTGGTATATGTTTTTTTGATGTTGCACCCGCACGAGCATAAGAGGGAGAATAATGCAGATGAATTTGATTAACTTGCGAGCCGATGCGGGGCTGGTTTGAATGTAGGGATGAAAATGACTATGGATATTTCGACTCAAACCGTCCGCCACTTCCGCGAAGTGCTGTTCTGGCCGGTGCAACTGATGCCGCTTGCGAACGCGAAACCCCACTGGGAATTGTTGACGCAGAGTGGCGCAGGTAATCCATGGCGCAAGCTGAAAGACCGCTTCAAAACGAGCGAGTTGGATTTCGCGGAAAGACACTACAAGGAATTTGTCACCTTCCTGCCCTATGTGCAACGTTTCCTTTATGGTGAGAGTCACAGTCATGTTTCTCATGCTGCGGATGATCCGCTAGGTGAATCGGCGATTAAGATATTCCGGCGGCGCGGTGTGGACGCATTGCGGTTGGAGTTGCGCGAAGGTGATGCCCCGATCACGCTGACCGTGGAGCACATTGAGCTCTGGCTCTTCGACGATATCAATGTTGCTTTTCTGAAGGTGGAGTTATCCGCTAACGATCTGCCGTTCAACGTGGTGTGCGACTTGTTGTATCGCTTTGGTCGCGCGTACCCGACGGGCTGGGATGCGGACGGTCATGGCAAGCACAATGCTCATCGCGCCGAGTGGTTGGCGGCTGATGGCACGGTACTGGTAACGTCCGATTCCGCCAATCAGGAGAAATTCCTTTCTTACACCCGCAAGCACCGTTCTCCCGGCATCTCCGCGCATTGGGATTTTTTGTTGCGACCGCTGGTGCTTGACCCCTCGGAGGAAAGCGGCGCCTTGCGTTATCGCCAGATTGAATATCACCGTATGCCGCTGATGGCTTTTCTGGCTGTGGACGATCCGCGCGACATCAGCCGGGAAAGCTGGTTACGCCTCGGTTTGGTCGCCACCGTGCATCCCGATGAGGCCTTACCGACGCATGATCCCGATGTGGCCGAATTCGAGTCGCGCTATTGCTATGACCGCTTCTGGTCAGACACCGAGGCCGGCCCCAATACGCGCTTTTTGTGCACCGGTCGCGCTTTCATTGTGGTTGGCGATGCGCAAGCCGAATACTTCCGTGACCAGACGCGCGGCATTTTGGCGCAGTTCCGCCACCAATATGTGCTGTTGTTTATGATTGCGCATTTTCATCGTGCGTCGTTGCTGGTGTTTTCCGACCGTATGGTGGATGCGGTGCATGATCTGGATATTCGTGTGGCGCAATCTATCAACCGTTTCCGGCGCAGGGTGTATGCCGGTTTCGAGGCTTTTCTGCGCTTTACTCACCGCTATTGGTTCCACGAGTTGTCCGAACGACCCCACGTGCAGGCGCTCTACCGCATGTGTAGTACACATCTGGGCAACGATGCGCTGTATCACGAGGTGAAAGAGGAGCTACAGGATATGAGCCAGTATCTCGACAGCAATGCGCAGCGCCAGCAATCCACCACCATCGTCCGCCTCACCGTGGTGACGGTCTTCAGCATGATCGGTGCCGTGACGACGGGACTTTTGGGGACAAATCTTATTGCCGAAGCCGATTCGCCCGTGGTGACGCGTCTTGCCTATTTCTTTATCGCGATGTTGATGACCACATTGTTTATGTTGTTTGCGATTCTCAAATCGAAGCAGCTTTCCGATGTGATGGATGTGTTGTCCGATGACCAGAAGAGTCTGCGTACTCGCTTCTCATCACTCGGCAGGGCGTGGCATCGGGGGCCAAAACCATGAGCGACCAACGCCCCGATCCCGATGCACTACTGGAAAAGGTGCAACTTGCCGAAGCCAAGCGCCATCGTGGGCGACTGAAGGTTTTTTTCGGGGCATCAGCCGGTGTGGGCAAGACTTTCGGCATGTTGCTGGCGGCGCGCGAGCGCCGTGCGGAAGGACTGGATGTGGTGGCTGGATATGTGGAAACACACAAGCGCGCCGAGACAGAAAAGCTGCTGGAGGGGCTGGAGATACTTCCGCCACGTTTGGTGGACTACCGGGACACGACATTGCGCGAGTTTGATTTGGATGCCGCACTTAAGCGCCGTCCGGCGCTCATCCTGGTGGATGAGTTGGCGCATACCAATGCCCCCGACTCGCGCCATCCCAAGCGTTGGCAAGATGTTGAGGAGTTGCTGGAGGCGGGGATTGATGTCTATACCGCGATCAACGTTCAGCATATCGAGAGTCTTAACGATGTGGTGTCGCAGATCACAGGCATTCCGGTGTGGGAAACGGTACCCGACGCAGTACTGGAAAGTGCCAATGAAATCGAGCTGATCGATCTTCCCCCGGATGAACTATTGCAGCGATTGAAAGAGGGCAAGGTCTATTTGCCGCAGCAGGCGGAGCGCGCAGCCCAGAATTTTTTCCGTAAGGGCAATTTGATCGCGCTGCGCGAACTGGCGTTGCGGCGCACTGCGGACCGGGTCGATGCGCAGATGCGAGACTACCGTGAAGACCATGCTATCCATGATTTGTGGCAGGTAAAAGAACGCTTGCTGGTTTGCATCGGGCCCGGCAGTAACGCGGAAAATCTGGTGCGCGCCTCGTTCCGTTTGGCGCAGTCACTGAAAGCGGAATGGATCGTGGTGTATATCGAAACCGCGAAACTCCAGCGTCTTTCCAAAGATCAGCGCGATGCAGTGTTACATACCCTGAAATTGGCGGAAGAACTGGGGGCAGAGACCGTTACGTTGGGTGGTCACAAACTGGCAGATGAGGTGATTTCCTATGCCCGGACGCGTAATGCCAGCCGTATCGTGTTGGGTAAGCCGTCCTTCACTGGATGGCGTCGCTGGCTGCATGGTTCTCTGGTGGATACAATCGTGCGCCAAGCCAGCGATATCGATATCCATGTGGTCGGAAAGGAGTCTAATTTTCTATCGCAGGCGGGAGCGAATCCATATTTTTCGCGTAGCCGCCTGTATCTGGGACTGGCCTTGGAAGAGCCGCATCCGCTGCTCAAGGCCGGTTATCTATGGGCGACTGCTACAACGTTGTTCTGCACGGCAATCGCCTCACTCATGCTGGATTATTTCGACCAAGCTAACCTGATCATGGTTTACCTGTTAGGTGTGGTGGTGGTCGCAGCACGTTATGGGCGCGGCCCCGCAATACTGAGTTCATTCGTGAGCGTGGTGTTATTTGATTTTTGCTTCGTTCCGCCGCAATTTAGTTTTGCTGTTTCGGACACCCAGTACCTGATTACTTTCGCTGTCATGCTGCTAGTTGCATTGGTGATTAGCAACATGACGGCAAGTATCCATCATCAAGCCAAGATAGCGGGTCACCGCGAGCGTCGCATAGCCTCGCTTTATGCCATGAGCCGTGAATTGGCCGCAACGCGCGGCGAGGAAAATATTGTGCGCATTGCGGTCAAGCATGTGGCAGAGGTCTTTGAGGCGCAGGTGGTGATATTGCTCCCCAATGAAACAGGGCGCATTGTTTATCCCAAAGGAGAAGGCGCCGCGCAATCTTGTCATGGCAGCGATCTGAGTGTGGCGCAATGGGTGTATGACCACGGACAGATGGCGGGGCAGGGTACGGATACTCTGCCGGGAGGTGAATTAGTCTATCTGCCGCTCAATGCCTCTTCAGGAATGATAGGAGTCTTGGCTTTATTGCCGCTTAATCCTGTGCGTATAGCGCTACCGGAACAGCAGCGCTTGCTGGAAACTTTCACCAGCCAAATATCGCTGGCGTTGGAACGCGTCCGGCTGGCAGCTGAAGCGCAAAGTACCCAGTTAAGAATTGAAACGGAGCAGTTGCGCAATACCTTGTTGTCGGCGTTGTCGCATGATTTGCGCACCCCGCTGGCGGCGATTGTAGGTGCCTCGGGGAGCCTGATGCGGGATGGCGATAAACTAAATTCCCATGCACGCCAAGAGCTAAGCTTGGCAATATATAACGAGGCGCTACGCATGACCAGCATGGCCAACAACCTTCTGGATATGGCGCGACTGGAAGTGGGTGCTGTTGTGCTGAACCGGCAATGGCAACCGCTTGAGGAGGTGGTCGGCGGGGCATTGGCAGGACTGAGTGCAAGTATGGTTAATCATCCGGTCACCATCAAGTTGCCCCGAGATTTGCCTTTGGTTGAAATAGACGGAATGCTGATGGAGCGGGTGTTTGTGAATCTGCTGGAAAACGCCGTTAAATATACGCCACCCGGAACGCAAATCGAGATTTCTGCTGCCATTGAACAACACCAATTATTGGTGACAGTTTCCGATCGTGGTTCCGGAATTCCGGCGGGGGAAGAAGAGCGAATCTTTGAAAAATTTCACCGCGTTTTTCGCGAGGGTAATCAGGGAGGAGCGGGACTGGGACTGACGATTTGTCGCGCCATCGTGGAGGCGCACGGTGGCCGAATCTGGGTGGAAAACCTGTCCGGCAGCGGGGCTGCATTTCACTTTCTGCTTCCTTTGAATGAGCCGCCCGTCATTGAGCAGGAAGAAATCCTCGAATCATGAATAAATCCGCGACCATCATTGTCATCGAAGATGAAACACAGATTCGTCGTTTCTTGAAGACTACGTTGACTTCGGAAAATTACCATATTGTCGAAGCGGAAACCGGCAAGCAGGGTTTGACGGAAGCCGGGATGCGCAAACCTGACCTGATTATTCTGGATCTCGGCTTGCCCGATATGGATGGAGTAGAAGTGGTCAAAGTGATACGGACATGGTCTGCGGTTCCCATTATTATTTTGTCCGCACGTTCACAGGAGAGCGATAAGATTTCTGCGTTAGATGCGGGTGCGGATGATTATCTGGTCAAGCCTTTCGGGGCAGGTGAATTGCTGGCTCGGATACGCGTGGCATTGCGTCATGTGACGTCCATTTCGGCCGGCGCAGAAGAAGGAATTTTCACGGTCGACGACCTGAAGGTGGACATGATTCAACGTAAAGTTACGGTCAGCGGTTTAGAAGTTCACCTCACTCCAATTGAGTACCGCCTGTTAACCGTATTGGTAAAGTACGCAGGCAAGGTGTTGACGCACCGCTTGCTGCTCAAGGAGGTCTGGGGGCCGAACTACGTGGAGCGCGCACACTATCTGCGCATCTATATGGGTACCCTGCGCCACAAATTGGAGAAAGACCCGGCGCGCCCACGTTTTCTGTTGACTGAGGTTGGCGTGGGTTACAGGCTGGCCGCTATTTGATTGCGAGAATCATTTAAGATCAATCACACAGCGTTGAAATCGCCTATTCATTTTTGATTAATATCAAATCAGACCGAGTAGGGCTCCGCTACCCAATTTTTTATCAGCGCAGCTTCAGTGTCCGGCAAGTAATTAAATCCGGCATCCATATCGCGTGCGACGGCATAGGCAATCTTGGGCGGTGTGATGGTTCCGGCAATCAGATGGAAATACCAGGCCGCCGGATATCCGGCGGCGCGGTCGAAGGCCTGCAATTGCGACGACATCTCCACCCCGGAAAGCTCGATGTTCCAATGGAACGATTTAAGTTCACGCGCATGACGTGAGAGCAATGAGACGGAAATGACCGGGTTGCGATATCGATCCAGATGTTCGCGTAATGTGGCAATCCAATGATCACTGAAGTGGCCGCGCACCGCCGCGCTGCTGTGTGACCATTCAGAGAATAAGCGGGGTAGTCCTTTATTGCGGCCCTCTGTAGTCGATATTTTGGCCACAATCTGACGCATGTCGAACACTCTGCGGAAGCTGTAGCGCGGGGCGCCGACAGCTTGAGCTTCAAGTAACAATGGCGCAATAGGTTCGGTGAGTTCCTGCAGATCTTCCGGTAGGTTATCCGGATCGAACAGCTGTCGATCAAGCACTTCCTGCAACTCCTCCACTTCCAATTGCAAGAAATCGGCCGCAGCAGAACCATAAGAGGCAATAAAATAATGCGTGCGCCCGGTATGGCGTGTCACCAGCAGTCCGCGGTCGGCGTGGCGCTCGACCAGTTCGCTCATGTCGCCGCCGCAGGCTTTCAATTCAGCTTTGGCCCAAGCTTCCAGACTATCGGCGATGCGTGTTCCGTCTGCCGCGATGACAGCGCCGGGGCGATACCACCCCCCCCGGTTTAGCGCATATTGAAAAGCACAGCCGGGTTGAATACGATTTGCGATTTCCAGCAGCGCGCTATGGTGCGGGCGTGGCGGGATCGCTCCAATCTCCATGGCCAAATTACGCAGCGTGGTTTCATCAAGCATACTGTTACTCATTTTTCTTCCTCCGGCAAATATTTATTCAGGCGTTGCCGCACTGCGCTACTCACATCCGGCTCTACGTCGCCGATCAACCCGACTATGGTTTCCAGCGGGGCACGTTGTACAGCTTCGAGACGCACCAGCCAATCCTCGTCTGACAGCATTTTAACCGCAGCATCTGGCAACGCGCGCGATGCAACAATGCGTCGTACTTCAGCATCGTCATCTTTTAGCAGCATCTCCAGCGCAAATGCGGGTAAACGCCGCGCTAATTCTTTACGAACTTCTCGATCCGGGTCATTTGCCATACGCTTTAACTGACCGTGCGGCAACCGCTTTGCTACCTGTAGTCGCACCAGATAATCTTCATCGTTAAGCAAGCTGTGCAGGCGCTCCGGTGCGATACGTTCAGCCACTGTCATGCGCACTTCGCGATCGGAATCGTGCAAGTATTCATCAAGTTCGTTGATCGGCAAACGGCTCGTTACTACGCGACGCACCACCTCGTCTTTGTCGCGCGGCAATTGACGCAAAATCTCCAATGGCGCATATCGGGCTGCAATTGCACGCCGCTCCCAAAATGGGTCATTGAGATAATCTTGAGCAAATTGTGGATTGCGTCGCAGAAAACGGTCTATTTGCCGACCGCTTTCTGCGGTTAGGCAAACATCCCCCAGCTCACATTGGCCGGTTGCTAGCAACGCGCGATGCGGGCATACCGAGCAATCAACACGTACCACCATGGTCAACGGCGTTGCCCTGGAATGACCATCCGCCATAATTATAATCCCTGAATATTATCTTGATATACCTCGGTTCGGCTACCCGGCCATCACGCCGTTGGTAAATCGTTTCCGTAATACATTCGTAATGTATGTGAGCAACCACCGTGCCATTATTTCGGCGTGAAAATTACTTGTTTAAATACAACATGTTGCGTCATTTTGGATGGGGCGATAGAAAGATTTTGTGGCGAATGCGACAAAATTGTACGAGTTAATCTAACGACCGAGATGTTTGACTCCACCCCGAGTGATGCAACGCCCTGTGGGATTCGCGGCAGCCGCGAAAAGAGGTTTGTACCTTCCGGTGCTTCGGCGAGTGTTGTTTTACGTTAGCGACTTGCGTAACACCTGCATATGCGAATGACTAAAACCCAGTGCTTGATAGAAATCCAGTGCGACTTTATTCTGATTGTCGGCTAACAGCGTGACACGTACCATGCCGCGCCGTTTGGCCCATTCCAATACGTGCTCGACCAACTGACGTCCAAATCCTCTGCCACGATATTCTTGCCGCACGATCACATCTTCCAGCAATAGCGCACGCTCGCCTTCCGCTGTGCTGATGGTGAGCAGCGCATTTGCCATGCCCGCCACTTTGCCTTCGACGCGCAATACGAATAATTTGCCCAACTCCGGCTCGTCGAGGATCGTCCGCAATCCGCGTAATTGCTTGTCGCGGTTAGGTTGAAAATCGCTTTCCAGGGTAAAAAGTTCGGCGAGCAGATCGGCGAGGTCAGGCAGATCGGCTGCGGTAGCAAAGTTTATTTCCATATTGTCATCCCCAAGCGGGCACGGCGCGCCGTGCCCTACATTAGTGCAACCTTTATTTGAGTGCACAGATACATTCCCACAATCAGACCAAGATTGTCGCGCGAACGAGCGCTTAATTTTAGAAAGCAATATTTGAGCCTGATTCATAGCCTTACTGAGGATTACCGCTTCCAGTGTGGGCAGGCGGAAGCGCGCCACCAGCACCGGCAGGCGGAACTCCGCCCCGCCCAGACCGATGAGTCCGCCGAGATTGCCGATCAGTGCACCCCAGCCGAAACTGGCGGCATTCTTGTTTTTCGATTGCCCGCTCACGCCATCAACGCTACGCTCTTGACCTGAGCGAACACTTCTCTGCCGACGAACAAGCCAAGTTGATCGTGCGAGCGGCGGGTGATGCGCGACAACAACATCTGCGCTTCACCTATTTTGATGCGCAGCATTACCTTGTCCGGCCCTTCGTCGCGAATCTCGACGATCATTCCGCTGAGGATATTGGAGATGCTGGTGGCCTGCGGCAATTGCGTAGCGATACTTACGTCGCGAGCCAGTATGCGGGCGCGCACCGTTGTACCTAAGGGCTGGTCTACTTTTCCCACCCACAGCGCGCCCCCGAAGAAATCCAGACGTGTCAAGTGATAGGGTTCGTCGTGCATTGCCACGGACGCTTCAATCGCCGCGCCCGCATCATCGAAATGCGCAGTGGGCAGATCCAGACGCGCAAGGGTTTCGTGCAGTGCGCCGCTGGCGATGACGCGCCCTTTTTCCAGAAGCACCAAGTGGTCGGCGAGTCGAGCTACTTCATCCATTGAATGGCTCACATACAACACGGGGATTTTTAGCTCGCGATGCAAGCGTTCCAGATACGGCAGAATGTCTTGCTTGCTGGCGGTGTCTAGCGCGGAGAGCGGCTCGTCCATCAGCAGGATGCGCGGGCTGGTAAGTAAAGCACGCCCAATGGCGACACGCTGACGTTCGCCGCCGGAGAGACTAGTCACATCGCCACGCTCAATGAGGTGAGTCAAACCCAGCCATTCCACTACCTGCTCCAATCGCACCATGCGTTCTGAAGCGGGGATACGTTTGTAGCCGTATTCCAGATTGGCGCGCACCGACAGATGCGGAAACAGACTCGCCTCTTGGAATACATAGCCCAGTGGTCGTTTATGAATCGGTACAAATAAATTTTCATCCTGCCACTTTTCGCCGTTTACTTGCAACCTCCCTTGCGCACGCTCCAATCCTGCGATGCAACGCAGCAGAGTTGTCTTTCCGGAACCAGAGGGGCCGAACAGCGCCGTGACACCCTGCGCTGGCACGTCAAAAGCGGCATCCAGCGTGAAATCGCCCAACTGCATGTTGAACTGAGCACGGATGTCATTCATTTCGTCACCCGCCAAGACTTGCCACCCGCCAGATATAGGGATAATAAAACAATGAATGAAAACAGCACCATACCGCCCGCCAGTAAATGCGCCGCAGCGTATTCCATGCCTTCAACATGATTGTAGATGGCGACGGAAAGCACGCGCGTTTCGCCGTCGATATTGCCGCCCAGCATCAGCACCACGCCGAATTCACCCACTGTGTGCGCAAAAGCCAGAATAATCGCGGTGAGAAAACCGGGACGCGCGAGCGGCAGTGCCACACTAAAGAACCGATCCAGAGGGCTTGCGCGCAAGGTCGCCGCCACTTCCAGCGGACGTTTGCCGATGGCTTCGAAAGCGTTCTGGATCGGCTGCACCGCAAAAGGCATGGAGAAAATCACCGAGCCGATCACCAGCCCATAAAATGTGAATGGCAATCGTCCCAGACCGAGTGCCGTGGTCAACTCACCCACCACACCATGCGGCCCCATCAATAGCAGCAGATAGAAACCCAGCACCGTGGGCGGCAACACCAACGGCAATGCCACCAGCGCAGCGACCGGCCCTTTGTACCATTTGCGGCTATGCGCCAGCCACCACGCCAGCGGCGTGGCGATGAACAATAACAAACAGGTGGTGACACTCGCCAATTTGAGCGTCAGCCAGACAGCTTGAAGGTCGGCAGGATCTAATGTGGACATCGCATCACCTCAACATGATTTTTGCAACTCAAGGCAGCTCATACCCGAAGTTGCGGATGATGGACACGGCCTTGTCGCTTTTTAGATATGCCAGAAAAGCTTTTGCCGCTTCCTTGTCTTTCGCTGCAGACAACTGCACCGCCGCCTGCTTGATCGGATTGTACAAATGCGCTGGAACGATCCACCAGGAACCCTCGGTCACCTTACCGTCTTTGGTGATCTGCGACAAAGCGATGAATGCCAGCTCGGCGTTGCCGGTCGCTGCGAACTGATAGGTCTGGGTGATGCTCTCGCCGGTCACCATCTTGTTTTGCACCACATTCCATAAACCCATATCCTCCAAAGTCTCCTTAGCAGCGAGACCATAAGGTGCCAACTTGGGATCGGCATAAGCGATCTTGTTGTATGTGCCTTTGCGTAATACATGGCCTCTCTCATCCACATAACCGGGCTGTGCTGACCACAGCACCAGCTTACCCAAAGCATAAACGAAACGCGTGCCTTCAACAGCCAGCCCCTCTTTCTCCAGTAGCTTGGGATTCTTTTCATCAGCCGCCAGAAATACATCGAACGGAGCCCCTTCCTTGATTTGGGAAGTAAACTTACCGCTGGAACCGAAACTAAGTTTAACTATATGACCGGTGTCCTTCTGGAAGGACTCGACAATCTGTTTCACCGGCTCGGTGAAATTTGCCGCCACCGCCGCACTCACTTCGCCCGCATTAGCCACCTGTGCCATCGTTGCCAGCAATGTGCCCAGCATATTCAATTTGATCGATTTCATTTTTCTCTCCTTTTGATGTCCATAAAAATTCAAGGTCTGTCCTAACTTGCAGATCCAGCTTGTTTCATCAAAGCAGCTCCTACAAGGACAATCTGCTCTTACGCGTTGACAGCCAAAATGACATGCGATGCCTTGATCAGTGCACAGGCTTTTACCCCCTCTTTAAGCCCCAGCGTTTTGATGCTGTCGTTGGTCACGATCGCCGCCACGCTCTTGCCGCCCGCCAACTCGATGATGACCTCGCCGTTGACTGATCCCTCTTGGCAACGCACCACCGTGCCGTGCAGTTCGTTGCGTGCACTGGTTTTGAAGCCCTCGGAAGTCGTCACGATTACCCACGGTGCTTTCACCATTGCATAAGCTTCAGTGCCTACTTTCAACGCCAGATGATCTACGCTTTCGTTGGTAATCACTGCAGCCAAAGTGTCCCCGCCGCCGATATCCATCACAACTTCGGCGTTGATTTGTCCCAGTTTGATGCTTTTGATCTTGCCCAAAAACTGATTGCGTGCACTCGTCTTCATATCGAATCTCCTGATTAAATGGTAATACTCGTCAAAATCGTCCATCACTTCTGCCAATTTTTTCAGCACCTGCTCGCGCTCCTGCTCCAAACGCCGGTACGCACCGGCCACACGACGACCGTAAGTCGTCAGCGTCGTTCCGCCGCCCTTTGAACCGCCGGTTTTGCGCTCCACCAACGGCTGCTCGGAAAGATTATTGATACCCTCCACCGCTTCCCACGCCGCCTTGTAGCTCATGCCCATCGCACCTGCGGCCGCTGTGATCGAACCCGTGGCATCGATGCGTTCCAGCAGTTCCAAATGATCCCAACGCCGTCCTCTGGCGATCTTTAACTTGGACACAACGCCGGGTTCTGTTTTTTTCACCGTTTTCTTCATTACCACTGATTGAGTCATATTGTCCTCACACGTTATAACCTTGCGCCACCTAACGTCATGCAAAAGTAATGCCAGCCACGGCATTACGCTCACCTAATCCCGCCAGCAATTGATTTCGGCGGCTGAATGATGCTTGTTGATTCACTCCAAAAGCCCGCCCCTTGTCGCCTTTTAAACAATTTGGCATGTTCGTTACAACCTTTGCACTACAACGCTGCGTCAGATAGAACGGCCTGTCCCGCTAGGCTTAGACTCCGTCTCATTGGCACGCCCTTTGCTGAAATGGCTTTGCGTTATGCACTAATTTACATAACCGAATTTAATCATACAGGAGCTTAAAATGTCTAAAAGTAATTTATTGAACTATTTAATTGCCACTTCTCTGGCATTTTCTCTACCCGCCATGGCCGATACCGCCAATGTTTCTGTGTATGGCGTGGCGAATGTTTCCTATGACAATATCGACACGGGAAAAAGCACAAGCGGCACTCAGGGTACAAATATCAACAAAGCCTCCAGCAATGCTTCGCGTATCGGATTGAAAGGGGCGGAAGAGCTTGGATTTGGAATCTCTGCAATTTGGCAAATCGAAACACTGGTAACACTGGATAACTCATCCAACTCTTGCGCTGCAACCACAATTCCGAAAACCACCATTCCAGGCCATGCAGCCAGTTCAGTTCAGGCCGCACAAACTATTGCAGCAGTCACCGTTCCGGCGTGCACTGCCAACACAGGCATCTTTGCCACGCGTAACAGCTATGCAGGCTTGAAGAGTAAGGAATACGGCACTGTGTTAGTCGGGCGCAATGACACACCGTACAAAATCATCACCCGCAGACTGGATAACTTCGGCGACACCATCGCCGATAATCGCACGCTGTTTGGAACCGCAAAGGGCATTTCGTCCAGCACCTCATTTGTCACCAAACAGCCGGATGTGATTTCTTATACTTCGCCGACTATCGCCGGTTTGGTTGCTTCGGTCGCCTATGTCAACCTGACTGAGACTGCCACAAAAGCAAGCGACAAGAAAGCAGATGCGACCTCATTTTCTGTTGCTTATGATGACGGCAGTTTATATGCCGCAATGGGATATGAAAGTCATCAGCTGGATACTATCCGTGTCGGGGGCAAAGAAAATGCATGGAACGCTGCATTGGGTTACAAGTTAGACGACTACTCATTGGGCCTGGCCTATGAAAAGACCAGCGATACTCTGGGGGGCGGAACCGGCTGCACAGCACTGGCAAATGGTGCGGATTGTTATGGTCATTCGGCGATGTATGTCACCGGAAAAATCGATCTTGATGCCAGTGCGATTAAGGCCGCTTACACGAAGGCAAGCGACCTTGCCATTGGCGCAAATACAGGCGCGACTCATGTCTCGCTGGGTTACGATTATCGTCTGACTAAACGCAGCACCTTGTATGTGCTGTATACCCGGTTGGCAAATAAGAGCAACGTAAATTACAGCTTGGGGGGCGCAGCGTGGAGTAGCGGATCGACAACCTCTATCGGAAGCGGCTCGACGTTGTCAGCCATCTCTTTCGGGGTTAAGCAGGTATTCTAGGCTTCAAATGTCCCACACTGGAACGGGCATTTCCATGCCCGTTTTAATTCATGCTAACCCAGTGAAACAGTTAGGGTACTTCATAGCCGAAACTGAATATTACTTTCTTCGCTTTGTCACTTTTTAAGAATGCAAGGAAGGCCAGTGCTGCTGTTGAATCTTTCGCGCCGGACAACAGCACCGCACTCTGGCGGATGGGGTTGTGCATTACAGAAGGTACCAGCCACCACGATCCTCCGGCAATATTCCCGTCGCGCATAATTTGCGACAGGGCGATAATGGCCAAGTCGACTTTTTCAGTCGCCGCCATTTGATAGGTTTGCACTACATCTTCGCCCTTGGTTAATTTGCGCTGTACCGCATTCCACATGGTTAACTTCTCCAGTGTTTCTTTTGCCGCGATACCGTAGGGAGAAAATCTGGGGTTGGGAATGGCCAACTTGTCAAAATTTCCCTTGTTGAGCACAGCCCCTTTATCGTCCACAAAATCGGTCTGGGCGCTCCACAATGCCAGCCGGCCTGTGGCATAGACAAAACGCGAACCGCCAACCGCAGCGCCGTCCCGGATTAAGCGCTTGGGCATCTCTTCGTCTGCCGACAGAAATACATCGAATGCTGTCCCGCTGGAAATCTGTGTATAGAGTTTTCCGCTGGATGCGGAAGTGACTTTTAGGGTATGCCCGCTTTCCTGTTTAAAAAGCGCTGCAATATTTTCCATGGGGGCGGCAAAATTTGAGGCCACCGCTACGCGCACTTCTCCGGCAAAAACGGGTGTGCTCATAAGACCGGGCAACATAACGAGTGCAGCTATAAAACCGCGCATTGAAATAAGCATTTTCAACTCCTGACTTGAATGATTGCCATGATATCAAGCAAGTTGAAATGCAAACGTACTTTTAGATTATTTGCTTACTGGCACGTGAAACAAGAGTTCTTTAATTAATTGATAAATGCGATGTTTATCTTGGCGTGCTCGTTAAAAAACATCAATACAAACAATGTGTTGCGTATATATTTTGGCGGGCGGTGCCAAATGAGATTACTCGTCTACCAGTGCCAGCACGACACCAATTGCCTGAAGTGGTTCATTTGTCAGGCTAAGGCAATGTTCGCTGCCACTCACCAAATACAGATTAAATTTTTCACGTTGCAGCGCGGGTGGCAGACGGGCGGGCATGTCATCGTCGCTGCAGAATGTGAAACGCAAGTCCGGCCAAGTCTGCTTCAACGAGGCCAGAGACTCATCATTCAAGGTGCCCAGAGCTGCGGCAGCATTGGCAATATTTTCTAATGTTTCGGCGACAATCATCGGATTACTCTTCTTCTTCCGACGCTGCGAAACGGCTCAATGAGTTTGCTTTCACGCCAAGTATTTTGGCAAGCCAGGGGGGAGGGGCGTCGAGAACTGCCTGCAAGCGTTGAAGTGCAATGCTGGATTTTCCGCCCTCGGGAGCTTTGATAGGATGAATATTGGCGCGCACCGCCTTTGCGGCAGCCGGACCGCCGATAGACTGCACATACACAATCTGGCAATCGTTGATTAAATTTGCACGCGCAACATTTTTGTCTTCCGCCTCGTCAGTGAGAATTGTGGAACGAACATCGATAAGGCGAATTTCATCGCGGCCAACCTGATACACCAGGAAGCGCGGACAAGAACCAAAGTGACCATCAAGATTCTCTTCGGTATTGGAGGCAACCGCAACACGCAGGCTGCCGGGCATATCCCCGTCAGAATAGGGGGCAGGCGAAGGAATATTTTCGTCCTGGTCCGCAGCGCCCCACAGGTGGCGAACCGCTAGTTTTATCGAAGCATTATCAACATCAGGATCGACCGTTTCCTCGCCGGAGAGGATAAGTTTGATGTCAGCCACGGTCACTTTGGAAAGCTTTTCTTCCGTGACAGGTAATCCGATTTGGTCGCCCAGCTTCGCGGCAAAAGCGCCCGCATTGACATCGGCGAGCACGCGCGCAGCCTGCGCGATGCGCAGAGCGGCAGTTTTAGTGATCACGGTGGGGGTATTCATATAGCTACCTTTTGTGAGTGAAATTGGTGTGAAAAAAAGAGAAGGGAGAAGGGTAAAAGCAGTACTTCGATTTACTACCCGCCGGTTTTACCCGTAGGGGCACGGCGTGCCGTGCCCTTTTACACATTCCTTTTGATCAAGCAGCAATAATGCAGCCCTTAATCGGACACACTTTCACACATTGAGGTTTATCAAAGTCACCTTCGCACTCGGTACATTCGCTTGCGTTGATGATGTACAAACCCTTTTTTACACTGATGGAGGCTGTTGGGCATTCCGGTTCACAGTCGCCACAAGAGGTACACAGATCGGTAAGAATTTTCATTGCCATGATTAATCTCCTTTTTTACTCCGCCGCATCCAAGCGCCTGGCGCGCAGTGAAATTGGCAATCTAGCGGGGGCAGGTTGCGGCTCGATATAGTAGCAACCACCGTTGTTAAGTTTAATTTCGCCACCCCATTTGTCCGGGGTATCGAATTCCATCGAAACGATTGCATCTTCAAGGTCACGCTTGGGCAGATAGAACACATACGCACCCTTGCTGCCTTGGATCATGATGTTTGCCATTGACTACTCCTGTTCTGCTGGATGCAGGAGCAAGCTTGTTCGCGAAAATATTACGAATCTTGCGATTCCTTTCGCGGCTGAAGCCGCTCCTGCATTAAGGCATTAACGCACCAAGTCGTGGTTGTAGTCAGTCGTTCCCATACCGCGAGTGTCTTCATCCAGTTTTTCCAACACTGCATTAGTCAGTGTAGTGAGCATCTGCATGGCACCCTCATAGCCCAGTGTGGTCGAGCGATGCAGGTGGTGACGGTCGAAGATCGGGAAGCCGATACGGATCAGCGGCACTTCAAACTCTTTACCCAAATGCAAGGTATCGCGTTGGATAAACTTGGCGTAAGAGTTGCCGATCATGAAGTCAGGCTTCTCGGTCAACACCAGCGAACGGAAGTGCCACAAGTCGGCACCCGCGAACAACTGGGTGTTCTTGCCGTATGGAGTTTCGGCCAGCATCTTCTCCATGGCTTTCGTCCACTTCTTGCTGCCGTTGTTGCACAGCACGTGCAGCGGCTCAATGCCCAACTCAGTGAGGAACTTGGTCATACCGAACACAAAGTCAGGATCACCGTACAGGCTGATCTTTTTGCCGTGCAGCCAAGTGTGGCTGTCCGTCATCATGTCCACAAAACGACCGCGTTCCTTAACCAGTGAAGCGGGGATTTCTTTGCCGGTCACTTCGGATACCTTCATCAGCCATGCATCTGTCCACTCCAGACCCATCGGAATATTCAGTTTTGGAGGCTCATGTTTCCAAGTACCTTCAACATACTTCTTGGTCTTTTCCAGCTGCATTGGTTGCAACAGGAAAGTGTTGATGGCGTTCGGAGCATCCTTCACTTCAGCTTGCGTAGTGCCGCCCGCATACATACGATACTGGCCGTCAGCCGGTGTATCCAGCACTTCGGTAGGGTCGCTCAGCATGGTGTGCGCAACGCCCATCTCGTCCAGCATGCGATGGATTACGCGGTAGTTACCGAGGTAAGTTTCGAAGCCGGGAACGATATTGATCTTGCCGTTCTTGCCGACAACTTTATCATCCATGCTGTTACGGGTCAGGTTACCCATAACACCTTCAAACATGTTGTCCCAACCTGTTACATGCGAACCCACGAACGATGGCGTGTGAGCGAATGGAGTAGGAAAATCGTTAGGAATGTTTCCGGCCTTTTTCGTGTTCAAAATGAAGGCGTTCAAGTCATCACCGATAACCTCGGCCATACAAGTTGTAGACACGGCAATCATTTCCGGCTTGTACAGAGCGATGGCATTTTCCAGGCCGTCGATCATGTTCTTCTGGCCGCCGAACACGGCTGCGTCTTCAGTCATGGAGTCGGACACGCAAGAGATTGGCTCGCGGAAGTGACGGTTGAAGTAAGTACGGAAATAAGCCACGCAGCCTTGCGAACCGTGCACATACGGCATGGTCTTTTCAAAGCCCAGTGCGCACAGTACCGCGCCCAGAGGTTGGCAGGCCTTGGCCGGATTTACGGTCAACGCTTCGCGCTTGAAGTTCAACTCACGATATTCCATCGTGGTTGTCCACTTGAAAGTATCCTGAACCTTGGTGGCTTCGTGACGCTCTTCAAAATTTTCCTGTTTGTTGGTCAGTGATTCCTTGTACTCGTCCTGACGGAACAATGGATAACAAGGTTTGATATCATCAGCTTGTTGCATTTTTATCTCCTTAGCCGCACTGCTCATATGCAGATGCAGGCACAGATTGATTTATGGACGGCGGCAAGCGCCGTCCCCTATTACTTACGCAGCCTTCTTAACCGCTTCCGCTTCTTCCTTCTTCAACCACGGTGCCTGCATCTTGCCCCAGCACGGATTGTTCAAGGTCATGTCCATGTCGCGGGCGAAGATGGCAAAGCCGTCATAGCCGTGATACGGACCGGAGTAGTCCCAGGAGTGCATCTGGCGGAAAGGAACGCCCATCTTTTGGAAGATGAACTTTTCTTTAATGCCGGAGCCGACCAAGTCAGGCTTGACGCGCTTAACGAACTCTTCAAACTCAAAGCCGGTGATGTCGTCATACAACAGGGTAGCGTTGCCCATATCCTTGATGGTGCGATCGTAGTCGTCGCCGTGACCGAACTCGTAACCGGTACCGACCACTTCCATACCCAAATCTTCATAAGCACCGATCACGTGACGCGGACGCAGACCACCCACGTACAACATAACGCGCTTGCCTTGCAGACGCGGCTTGTACTTGTCGATCACGGCTTGCATCAGCGGCTGGTACTTGGCGATAACGCGCTCCGCACCTTCTTTGATCTTGTCGTCAAACAGCGCGGCAATGGCACGCAGTGATTCGGCAACTTTGGTCGGGCCGAAGAAGTTGTATTCCATCCAGGGGATGTTGTACTTTTCTTCCATGTGGCGCGCGATGTAGTTCATCGAACGGTAGCAATGGATCAGGTTTACTTTGACGTAAGGTGTCTTTTCCATTTCAGCGATGGTGCCGTCGCCGGACCATTGTGCAACCACGCGCAGACCCATCTCTTCCAGCAGGATGCGTGAAGACCATGCGTCGCCGCCGATGTTGTAGTCGCCGATCACGGCCACGTCGTAAGGTGTACCTTCAAATGCTTTGCCTTCGCGGCGCGGTAGTACCCAATCGCGAATCGCGTCGTTGGCGATATGGTGACCGAGCGATTGCGACACGCCGCGGAAACCTTCGCAACGTACCGGAACAACCGGCTTGTCGATCTCTTTGGCGGCTTTTTTGGAAACCGCTTCGATGTCGTCACCGATCAAGCCGATAGGGCATTCCGATTGCACCGAGATACCTTTGTTCAACGGGAACAACTGTTCGATTTCGGTGATAAGTTTGGCGAGCTTTTTATCGCCGCCGAACACGATGTCTTTTTCCTGAAAGTCGGAAGTGAAGTTCATCGTGCCGAATGTATTTACCCCGGTGGTGCCTACGTAGTAGTTACGGCGACCTGCACGGGAGTATTGGCCGCAACCAACCGGGCCGTGGGAAATGTGGATCATGTCCTTGATCGGGCCCCACACCACGCCCTTGGAACCGGCGTAAGCGCAGCCGCGAATCGTCATCACACCCGGCAATGATTTGCGGTTGGATGTGATGCACTTCTTGGACTGTTCGATGGATTTGTCGTTGACCGCCAAATGTTTGGCACGGTCTTTCTTGGCTTTCTCTGGATAAACCTCAAGCACCTCTTGAATCAGCGCTTCGGTTTCTTCGCGTGTTAATGCAGACATTTCATTCTCCTTTAATGACCCACCAATATGTGGAGTCCGTCAGGGTTAGATTCGTAGGTCGGGTTAGGTGCGGTGTTTGCACCGTAACCCGACGACTCACGGGTGTATCCGATTCCAATAATGTCGGGTTACGCGATAAAACTGCTCACCCAACTTACGAAAATCAGGCAGCAACTGGCAATTCAGCAGCTTTCTTGCCGATGATGGTCTCGTCTTCTGCTTCCATGATGCCGAATTCCATCAACAGCGCTTCCAGTTCGTCCATGGTGATCGGAGTTGGGATAACAAACTTCTTGTTGTCCACAATCTTGCGAGCCAGTGCACGATACTCGTCAGCTTGTTTGTGTGTTGGATCGTATTCGATCACGGTCATACGGCGGATTTCAGCGTGCTGCACTGCATTCGCACGTGGAATGAAGTGAATCATTTGTGTGCCCAACTGAGCAGCCAGCGCCATGATGAGTTCATCCTCACGGTCGGTGTTACGGCTGTTGCAGATCAGACCAGCCAGACGCACGCTTCCGGAATTCGCATACTTCACGATACCCTTGGCAATGTTGTTAGCCGCGTACATCGCCATCATTTCGCCGGAGCAAACGATGTAAATTTCCTGCGCTTTGTTTTCACGAATTGGCATCGCGAAACCGCCGCAAACCACGTCACCCAACACGTCGTAGAACACGAAGTCGAGTTCGTCGTCATACGCGCCTTCTTCTTCGAGGAAGTTGATAGCGGTAATAACGCCACGACCAGCGCAACCAACGCCGGGCTCAGGGCCGCCGGATTCAACGCACTTGATGCCGCCGTAACCTACGGACAGAACGTCTTCCAGTTCCAGATCCTCGACGCTACCTGCTTCAGCAGCCAGTTCCATCACGGAGTTTTGTGCTTTAGAGTGCAAAATCAGACGTGTTGAGTCAGCTTTTGGATCGCAGCCGACGATCATTACTTTCTTGCCGGCTTCAGCAAGAGCAGCTACCAGGTTTTGAGTGGTAGTCGATTTTCCGATACCGCCTTTACCGTAAATTGCGCATTGACGCAGTGCCATGTTAATCTCCTGAGAGTTTAAAAAATTGAAATTGCGATTTAAATCATTGTTGCTCGCAGCTCTATAGTCGCAAACTCCGTGCCACCCCCTGTGCAAATTAACAACCGCTTGAAATGAAAGCAAAAAATATATTATTAAAAAATGCTTTGGCGGAATTGGAACACAACAAACCAAGCCCCTTTGTAGGAGTGGCGACAAGCATTGCGCCTGTTTTGCCGCGCACCGCGCGCCTCCCGATCAACCGCTGCAATCTGCCTGCCTCCATCCTGGGAGGGCTCACTTTTCAACGCGCCCCTGTCGCGCTTGAGCTCGACGGCGTAGCCCAATTCCATCGCGGATTCTTCTCGCTGCTGGATAGACTCGACGACGCGCAAGAGCGCGCCGACGCTTTCACCATGCACATGAACGCCGCGTTCTATCTCGACGAACCGGAGCAGGCGGGCTACTCATCGCAGACAACGAACAATCGTCAGAAAGCCGATTACCTGCGCATGATGCGCGGCTGGGGATTTGATGCGGATGGTCGCGAAGGTGCGGCACTTAAAGGCTGGGTGGAATCGCGCTTCGGTTTGTTGCCGCGTCATCATGGCGGTGCTATCCGGGATTTTTCCAGCGACACCTACCGGCATTATCTGGAGATGCGCGCGAGTGCTTTATATGGCACGAATGCGCTGGAGGCCCAGTTTGATTTGCTCTATACCTACTGCCAGTATGAACTCGCACGGCAGCATTCCGGACAGACGCACCTCACCCTGTATCGCGGAGTGAACCGCGTGGATGATCATGAAACGCTGGTGACTCTGGACAGCAAACATCGTGTCGTACTGTTTAATAGTCTGAGCTCATTCACCGCCAACCGCGAACGCGCTGATGAATTCGGTGATTATCTGCTTTGTGCGCAAGTGCCTGTTTCTAAAGTATTTTGTTATTCAAGGTTGCTGCCGGGGATGTTGCAGGGGGAGGATGAGCACACTGTTATTGGAGGTTTGTATGAGGTTAGTATTGCGGCGTATTGATTCCAAATTTAGGGGGCAATAAGCGTAGCGCATTGCACCGGATGTTTACAAAATTGCGGTGCTACGCGAGCTGAAGCTCCCATAACTTAGTGATAGTGACACCGCTTATCTCAGCTTGGTTATGATCGCATAACTTTATTCCAGTCAATATTGTGGCCTGCGGCCTCAAGCTCTCTTCCAAGGGACTGCTTCCACCCATTTCCCTGATCCATTGTTTCCCAAACTACTCCCGCAAAGTCGCTGGGGATTTCGACTATTCCTCGCTTAAGAGCACAAACATGCTCGCGTCCTAAGCGGCCAATAAAGTAACCGAGCTCGAGAAGTACATTCTGCCTGACGCGTGGCTCCAATTGACTGCCATCCTTTGCCCGACCTTCATCATCTGGAGTGAGTAGCACAACTGCAAAACCTACATCGCTATTTGCTTCGACCTTCTCGATTACAGTGCGGCCTCTATTTGCTTGTTCGTGAAGAATTATAGGAACAAATCCGATATTCGTTAGATATCGAGCTACGGATTCTCGAGCCTCACCATCGTGACCATGCACGATGAAGACATTTTTCGATTTTGGAGTTATCAATTTGGGTTTGACGTTCCCATGACTCATAACGTAATCCTTGTAATCTCTAACAAATGGAATTATTAACTGGCGTGTTAATGAATGTATCCCAGCAATAACCTTGCTGCCGGAATAGAAGTAGTGATGGCTAAAACTAACTGCATAATTTGGATCAACCGCTAGTTTATCCAGCAAAATTAGCGTCAGACCTAAAACCAGTTTCTGATCGTTTGGCCATACAAGTTTGGCACTACCAACCATGCCTCCTCCCGAGCTTTTACTTGCTTTGATAAAACCTTCAAAATCTGCTCCATCGATCAGAGCGCGATTCATATCTTCTAAGCTCGGGTGATGCAGGTGGCGTACCAATACTTTCAGCGGTCTCTCGAACGTCTGCAATTGTGATCCCTGAAGATCAAGAACAGCGTTGTTGATTTGTGCAAACAGGTCAAGCTCATTTGGCATGATCTTCACAGCCTTTCAAACGAGCCTCAGCTGCACGATCAATGATAGCTTCACGGTATTTTTCTTTCATGCCCGCGGCGAGTGGGGCAATGATCGGGTTGTTCGCGTATTGAACAAGCCTTTCGTCAATAATTGATTCGACCGACTGGATTGCAGTTTCAATGCTTGCTGGATCATTAGGGTCAAAGTTCACTGATCCAAGCTCACCATCTAGTGATTCCATTGCCCTTTGGGCATCAGTTAGTTGCTTATGAAGCTCATCCAGACCGGAAATATTAAACATTGGTTCTCCCCCATTAGATTGTGGGCATTCTATATTAATTTCTGCACCCCAATAGAGTCGCCGAGGTCGGCACGATAGACGATCTGGTTCGGTGCTAATTATCCGCTCCGCTTGAGGTCACAATTTGTGAGCTTAGTCGCCGGGATACGCACTGCCGCGCTGTTACCCCATTTCTTTACGAAGACTTCCATGCAGTTGGTCTCCTGATATTCGCTGTGACACAGTCTAGGTCGCCGCCCGTTTTTGTCGGCATCATTGGTACGACAAAAAATCAATGAGGCAGTTTCTTATGGCGCTAGATTAATAAATTTAGCTTTAAAATCATATATATAAGATACGCTTTGATGGGTAGTGTAAATTTATTCCAACTCACTATCTCGCGTCTCATGCACCAGCAGTGCCGCCAACACACTGATCGCCGCCGCCACCGAGATATACCCGCCCACCCAACTCAGTCCGCCGTGTTGCACCAGTTGCTGTGCGATGTAAGGCGCGAGCGATGCGCCGAGGATGCCGCCTAAATTGTAGGCAGCACCCGCGCCGGTGTAGCGCACCGAAGTGGGAAATAACTCCGGCAACAGCGCACCCATCGGTGCAAAAGTCGCGCCCATCAGGAACAGTTCGAGGCTGAGGAACGCGGTGATGAGCAACGGAGAGCCGCTACCCAGCATTGGTTCCATCAAAAAGCCCGAGAGCAATGCCGCGCTGCCCGCCACGAGCAGCACCGGACGGCGTCCGTAACGGTCGCCTGCCAGCGCCGAAAGCGGTGTGGCGGCGGCCATGAAGATCACCGCGATGCACAACATGCCGAGAAACTGCGGACGCGGAATATGCAACGCGGTGACGCCATAGCTCAGCGAGAACACGGTGGAGATATAGAACAGCGCGTAGCACACCACCATCAGCAATGCGCCCAGGATCAGTGGTTTTGTATGATGGGTGAATAGTTCGACCAAGGGCATTTTTACTGCCGGATGATTTTTCTGCGCCTGTGTAAACACCGGCGTTTCTTCCAGTTTGAGCCGCACATAAAGTCCGATCACCACCAGCACCGCGCTGGCGAGGAAGGGAATGCGCCAGCCCCATGCACGGAATTCCGCATCGTCGAGCGTATTTGCCAGCAATAGAAAGCTGCCCACCGCGAACAGGAAGCCGACCGGAGGCCCGAGCTGCGGGAACATGCCGAACCAGCCGCGCTTGCCCTTGGGCGCATATTCCGCCGCCAGCAAAGCCGCGCCGCCCCATTCGCCGCCGAGGCCGATGCCCTGCCCGAAACGCAGCAGGCACAGCAGCGCAGGTGCAGTCCAACCGACCATCTCGTAACTCGGCAACACGCCGATGAGCATAGTGGAGATACCCATTACCAGTAGCGATGCGACCAAGGTGGTCTTGCGTCCGATCCTGTCGCCGAAATGGCCGAACAGCAGCGCGCCAAACGGGCGCGCGATGAACGCGATGCCGAAAGTGAGGAAAGCGTTCAGCGCCTGCACTGCCGGATCGCTGTTGGGGAAAAATACCGGCCCGATCACCATCGCCACCGCGAGGCCGTAGATGTAGAAATCGTAGAACTCGATGGCGGTGCCGATGAAGCTGGCGAAGGCGATGCGGGTGGTGGAAATATTAGTCATCTTTTGAAATCAGATGTGCGCAATATCCGCAAAATGGTTCGGTAGATAATTCTTCCGGCAATATTGCTGAACCACACCGTTGGCATTTGTGTTCAGCGGTATAGCCACAGGATGCGCATACCCCTTTTTCAAATAGATAAGGCCCTCCGCATTCTGGGCAATCTGCTAATGGGGGCTCACCACCGTCAGTATGGGACAAGTAGGTCTCCCAACTATAGTGATCCTCTAAAGCTTCGCTTACGATTTCCTCATACAGAAACTGTTTTCCACATGATTGGCAAACATATTCTGTGTTAGCTGCTTCATTTTCATGGGCGGATGGCATGATCAGTCCAGAGCCGCATTCGTCACAAGAATATTTTTCAAAAGCAGCCAATATCTCATCATCACGAAACTTCAATTTCTGAAGGGCCGTTATGCATTCAGCTTTCTCTCTCTCGTAAACTTCATTTACGTCAATTAAAACAGACCATGCCGCCCCTCCAAATAGCTTCTTCGGATCTTCATTTAGATTATTTCGCACAAAGTCGTTGATAATGACAAAACAGTCTGAGATCAAGGATTGAATAGCTTCATGCTTCAATTCACTGTAGTAGTGTTCAATGTCGTTTCGGAATTTATTAATTTTTTCGATTCGCTTCCAATCGACATCAATATTGAGCGACTCAAACCGCTCCTTAATACCTTGGACGTCAACAGTTTTGCTACCTTTGCCTTTCCATTCCAAGTGATCATTTTCGCCAAGGACTGGCAGTACACGTTGCTTGATTAGCACCTCATCAGAGTCGGATGGGCTTAATAGGCTTAATTTGTATTTAAACAGTAATAAAATTCCTGCAAATATATTTCGTGTACTTGAAATTACTCGACGTTGATCGGATTGTGATGAAGAGTAGTCCTCAAGCCCGATTGCTATTGAATCAATTGCGTTCTTAAGAATGCTCACGATAATTTCCCAATAGTTAACGTCAGTAGTGTCCGGTTAAAGGTCGAACAAATTTAGTTGGTTAGAAAAGGCAGTCTGATTTTGGAACAACTCGTGTAGGGCGCAATAACCAACGGGCATTGTGCCGTATGGGATTGAATGGTGCAATGCGCTACGTTTTTCCCCCTACTTGACTCGATAGATTTGGCCGAGATAGTCCGGTATGCGCAGAACGACCGCTTTGCTCAAACCGCGACGGTTTCCGCCATCACTTGAGCGCGGAATTTGTCGGGCAGGACGTTGGGCGTCAGTACATCCACGCCAACATGGAACAGTCTCGCCACTTCGACTTGAATCTTTGCGATGTCCATCAGTGTGGTTTCTGTCGTCGGTTCGACCAGCAGGTCAAGGTCGCTATCTTCGGTATCATCACCATGCAAGGCCGAACTGAACACGCGAACGTAGCGCACGCGATGACTCGCGGCGATTTCGCGGATCGTTTGACGGTGTGCTTGTAGGGCGAGTGAAGGGCGCATGTCTTAATGAGTTGCTGTATTGGCTAGGCAAATTATATCCAGAAGCAGGGCTGTGTGTCTTACAGGGATGAATCGCGGCCAATAATCGAATTAAGCAGCAGATTCATAAATGCTTAGAGGGGCGGGTTGAGCACTATGGCAAGGTTGAAGAATACTTGAGTTTACCGAGGTGGTCACAATTTGAGACCACCTCGGTTTTTTCTTCGGCATGTTGCCATTGATCAGACTTCCTTGCCGACCGGCGCGCCTGTATCGACGAGTTTGTGTAGGTTGCTGCTCGTGATGCCGCCGAGTAGTTCATCCAGATTGTAGGTCTTGCGCGGCACCGGCTCGATAACGATGCGTCCCTGTTCTTCGCTCACATCGATAAACTGATTTAGATTGATATGTGCCGCTGCCGGGATGCGCACTCCCGCACTGTTGCCACGCTTCTTTACGGTGACTTTCATAAAATTTGTCTCTTGATATTCAATGTAAAACCGCCTAGATCGTCTTCTGTTTTGTGTCAATATTAATTGATACGGCATGATCGTATTTGCTGTTTGTGCTAGAAGAATGCAATTGGTAATATCAACGAAAATTTGAGATGTGTTTTTTAATTACTGGGGGAATTATGATTTTAAGGCTTAAAGTTTATTTCTTTGCGGCTCTCGCATCAATGCTTTTTTCAATTAGCCAAGCTTACGCTGAAGCTACATATGAAGTTAAAGATGTTAGCGAAGGAATGTTTTGGGTTAAATATAAATTCGTTAATAATCAATCTAATACATTCGGCAGGAGTTATTACTATTCCTTTTTGTTTGACAAAACAGGTCGTTTTGTCAAAACTCCCCAAATTAGTTTTGCTCATGACTTCAAAGAAGGGCTTGCCGTAGTAAAGGTTGGTGATAAGTACGGGTATATCAATAAAGAGGGGAGGTTAGTTATTCAGCCGAAATTTTACACTGCCAATAATTATAGTGAAGGCTTGGCAGCGTTTATGTATGGAGATGACTCAAAGTTTGGCTTTATTGACAAAAAAGGTAATGTAGTTATTCAACCACAATTCTGGGAGGTTCAAGAGTTCCACGAAGGTCTGGCAGCTGTAAAGGTTGGCGAAGACAAGTATAGTAGCAAGTGGGGGTTCATTGATAAAAGTGGAAAAATGATTGCCCGTCCAATTTTTGATGATCCAGGTTATGGATATTCCGAAGGGCTTGCCGTTGTAAGATTTGAAAAAGTATGGGGAGCGCTCGATAAGCAGGGAAATGTGGCGATTGATTTTAGATTTGATCATTCTATTGGCGGATTTCATGAAGGCCAAGCTCCAGTCTGCATTAAGGTTATGAACGTTGCTAAATGCGGCTACATCAATACATCTGGGGAAATGGTAATCCGGCCGCAATTTGATGGTGCAGAAATATTTAGTGATGGATTAGCAGTAGTATATTCAAATGAAAAATTAGGAGTGATCGACAAGAGCGGAAATACAATTGTTCCAATTAAATTTAAGTCACTTGGCTATAACCCGCCTGCGTATCATTCCGGCATGATTACGTTTTTATTTGAAGATGGAATCACATATGCAAGAGGTTATTTAGATACATCTGGCAATGTTATTAATCAAGGCAATTTTATGTGGGCCGCAGGAGATTTTTATGAAGGTATGGCCCGAGTATTTATAAGCGAAAGCCAGCAAGGATTTATCAATCAGCAAGGTGAATGGGTAATCACACCTGATAGTTTGCACACAACAATGATAAAACTGATGGATTCGGCAAACGCAATTTTCCTAAAACGTATAGCCGAAGAAAATGCGGTGCGGCAAAAAGAAATCGATACATTTCGGAAAGCGTTAATTGAAGGCGATGACACAAACTGTGGTCCGGCAATTGAGGTAAAGGAAAAGATGGTAAAAGTAGCGTATGCATTGTCCGGCTATGGAAATGAACATTGGATAAAACGCGATCAGATATTCCCCAAAAAGTACAATTGTGAATTTAAAAATGGGCAATATATTGCGCCAAATTAATAATATTTATCATTGAGATGCGGGTATGTATTTATGACGTGCTGTATAAAAGCAGCATGTATTAATAGTGATTTTACCTGTTGCGCGCAGTCATAATTAGGGCGCAGGGTGGAAAAACCTACAGAGCTCTAAGCCGCGCATTCATCACTTCCTTTCCCAGCGCGTAAAGCTGACGGGGCGTTTCTTATCTGAAGCGGAGGGTGTCATTAGTTGATGGATAGCTTCAAAATTCGCTTTGAATTTTTTGTCGTAATTCTTTTCCAGCGCAACCAATTTACGCGACAGTTCGGCGTTGGTGGGCAACATCTGTCGTAGCTGTATGAAGGCGCACATGCCCCTTACCGCCACAGCCTACTTTTTACGGGTGCAGGGCAAACGGTTTTTTGTTCTACTCCCGCACCTTTGTTCGACAAAGTTTAAATTTTGTTGCAATCCCTCCAATTATCACCTCTCCGTAACCCGCACCAATCCTGAACTGGCACTCTGGCGCGTTTATTGCAAATGACTTACTTGTTACCATTTTGAGGAGTCATTTACTATGAGTGCCGATTTTGAAAATATTTTTTCCGGTTTGTCTGATGGCAGTATCGTTCCTTACCTCGGCGCCGGAGCATTGCAAGGTGTAATTGATCTGGTTACGGGGCAGGATATTCCCGCCGACAGTAATAGTTTGATTCTGGCCATGAACAATGGCCAGCCGATGGCACCAAAGCTGATGTATGAATTTCCGCGTGCGGCGATGAATGTGGAACTTAAGCGCGGTCGTTCAGCGGTCAACAAATTTCTCGATGCGACTTATCGCGATAAACAGTGGAGTACTTCCGCTTTGCATGCGTGGCTGGCGGGGCAAAAGCTGCCATACCTGATTGATACCAACCGTGATACACAAATTCAGAAACAATATGCCGGCACGCCGCATACTTTAATTGTTGGCGTGGCGCGTATGTCCGGCAAGGAATATCGCTTCAGCCTCTACCATTATGACGGCACAAAACATACCGCCGTCGAACCGGAAGCCGTTGATACCAGTCTGCCTATTTTGTTTAAACCGCTGGGCACGCCGCTACCGGATTCCAACTACATCGCATCGGATGCCGATTTTGTCGACTACATCACCGAACTGATGGGCGGGTTTGCCATTCCTTCGTTTATCAAGCGTATGCGTCAGAACAAACGTTATCTGTTGCTTGGGATGCGCCTGAATCGCGATACCGACCGGATGGTGTTCTCCGACATTATCTTTGGTGCCGACAATCCCGCAGGCTGGGCACTCATTCCGAATCCGACAGATAAAGAAAAACGTTATCTGGAGCGGCTCAATGTCGAGATTATCAATGCCGACACGGCTGAATTTCTTGCTGCGGCGCAAAGCTGGAACGGCAGTTTGGTAGCGGCATGAGTAGGCATGAAGCAAAATGGGATGAGACGCGTCACACGCTTGGCATGGATGAGATGGACAACACCCATCGGGAATTCATCACTCAGGTAGCCGCGCTCATCGCCGCCAGTAATGCCGAGTTTCCGGCGCTATTTCAGACGCTCGTCAATCATACCCGCGAGCATTTCACCGCAGAGGGGCAGTTGATGCGCGCCGCGAAATACCGGGGAATGCCCGAGCATGAAGCTGAACACCACCGTGTACTGGGCGAGCTGCAACAGCTAAATCGCACGCTTAAACGCGGCCATCTGCCGCTGGTGCGCGCCTATGTGAAAGAAGGGTTGCCGGAGTGGTTTGACACGCATCTGGCTATGATGGATGGGGCGCTGGTGGCGTTTTTAAACAAGCAACAATAACGTCAGGTAGTTGTCGTTTCCGACGCTTCGCCAGAAAGATCTTGAGAGAGTTTTACTGAAACGAACTCGGCACGCGAGGTGGAGTTGTTTTCTTGATTGTTTAGCGTGCACCAGGCAAAAAACTCCTGAGGATCGATCCGGCATTCAATCGCTTTCACGCCGGAACGCTGAAATTCGCGGCGCGCTTTTACCGCCATTGCTTTCCATTGCGCAAATGAGGGTTCAAAACATTTCGGGTCGGTGGCTGTCGCCTTCACTTGCGCCCAAGTTTCCTCGGTATACCAGGTGAGCCCGATGATCATCGCCTCGCTGCGCTTTTTCGCTTTTAGACGTTGATATAGTGTGGGGATTCTCATATTTTTAAGCCCGGTTATTCGTCGTCATCGCCCGCAATAATGCGGCGCGGTACGGTTGCCGGATCGGCGGTGATAGCGCGGTAAATCTCTACTCGATCACCGGGTTTAAGCGCGGCATCAGGTTCGGCCATTTTGCCGAAGATGCCAATCTGGTAATTCGCCAAATCGATATGCGGGAATTTCTTGAGGATACCGGATTGCTCGATGGCAAGTTGCACCGTGGCATCCTCCGGTACTTCGATGCGCAGCCAGAGTTGCTGCGCGGGTTCTGAAAATGCGACGCCGATTTGCATAATTTATTCTCCTAACGGGCATGACAAATTGCCGCCCCTGATGATGAACCACGTCGTGCCCGTTCCCTCTCCTCAATCCTCCCCCGCACGCGGGGGAGGAGGCGATCGAACGCTGCGCGAGTTTGACGTTAACTTGCTGACGTTTCTGACGTTGCCAGCGTCGCACGTTCGGCACGGCGCTGATCCAGCACGCGTTTGGAGGCAAGCAGCAGGCCCACCACCATAAAGCCGCCGGGCGGCAAAATCATCAATAAAAACCCTTTATAATCATGCACTAATGTAATTTCCAGAAAGGCAAAGGCAGGGCCCAGCAGCAGGTGGGCATTGGCAAATAAAGTGCCACTGCCAAAAATCTCGCGCACACCGCCAATGATCACCAGCGAAAGCGTGAAGCCGATGCCCATCATCAGGCCGTCTAATGCCGAGTCAGCCATGTCATTTTTCGAGGCAAACGCTTCGGCACGCCCGAGGATCGCGCAGTTCACCACGATCAGCGCGATGAAGAGACCCAGTACTTTGTATAGCTCATGCGCCCAGGCGTTCAGGCTCATGTCCACCAGTGTTACCAGTGTCGCAATTAGCACGATATACACCGGTATTCGCACCTCGGGACTGACCAAATGGCGGATGCTGGCGATGATGATATTGGAAAATACTAATACTGCTGTGGTCGCAAGTCCCATACCGAGTGCATTGGTTGCCGTGCTGGTGACGGCCAATGTCGGACATAAGGCCAGCATCTGTACAAATACGACGTTGTTATCCCAGAGCCCGTCCCGGGAGATGCGCGCGTATTTTTCATTCATGATTTTCTCCCGCTTCATCAAGCAGTGTACTGCGTTCTTTTTCAAAAAACTCCAGCCCGGCCTTCACGGCGTTAACTACGCCACGCGGGGTGATGGTCGCTCCGGCAAACTGATCAAAATCCCCTCCGTCTTTTTTAACCGCCCATTTTTCCAGCGGCGGGTTGCCAATATATTTACCGTCAAAACTGAATATCCATTTGTTTTTGGCAGGTTCAATTTTGTCACCCAGTCCGGGGGTTTCAGCGTGTTTCAGGACTCGCACGCCCAAAATTTTTCCTTCGCGCGACACCCCCATCACACACACAATCGCACCGGCATAACCGCGCCCCGTCACGCGATACACGACGGCATCTACTTTGTCGGCATGGCGTGCACGGTAAACGGTTACGTCGCCGCCCGGTCCGGCTAAAACAACCGTGTCTTGCGTTATATTATTATCGTATTGACCGGGCAAAACGATTGCTAGAGATTGTTGCAAGTCCAATGCTTCAGCCTTGCGAATATCAGCTTCGGTAGCGCGAGAAGCAAAAGCTAAAATCGCGCTGGTTAACAAAGCGACTCCGCCCAGCAATATCCCCTGATAACTCAGTTTTTCCCGTAGTTGTTCGAGATTCATGTTATGACTCCTTACTGACAGGAAGCGGGGTGCCCTTGCGATCACGACCGTAAATGCGCGGTTTGATATATTGATCTATCAGCGGCGTCGCTGAGTTCATCAGCAACACGGCGAACGCCACCCCCTCGGGATAGCCGCCCCAGGTGCGGATAATCCAGGTCAGCAAACCGCAACCTAATCCAAAAATAAATTGCCCCAATGCGGTATTAGGCGACGTTACCGGATCGGTAATAATGAAAAACGCGGCCAACATCAAACCGCCGCTGAGCAGGTGTACCAGCGGGTCGGCATAATGATTTGCATCAAGCGCGTTAAACAGCAGGGCGGGTAGCGCCACGCCAAGCAGCATGGCAACCGGGGCATGCCAGGTAATGATGCGGCGGGCAATCAGAAATAAGCCGCCCGCCAATAAAAACAAGGCGGCGGTCTCACCCAGACTACCGGCACGACTTCCCCATAGCGCATCCATCGGGGTGAAATAGCCGATGAGTGCCTGATCCAATCCAACCCCACGGGTGAATTCGGTTTTTACATGCCCCAGCAAAGAGGCGCTGGCCATGCCGTCAAGCGGTTGGCTTAAGAAAGTCACGCGCAGGCTTTCCAGCAAACCCGGTGCGGATGCGGAACCGAGCGGTGCGGGTGTAACCCATGCCGTCATTTCCAACGGGAAGGAGATCAGCAGCATGACGCGAGCTGCCATGGCCGGATTGAATACATTTTGTCCCAGTCCGCCGAATATTTGTTTGCCGATAATGACCGCAAACAAACTGCCCAATATGGCGATCCACCAGGGCGCAAAGGGCGGTAGCGATATGGCCAATAGCCATGCCGTCAATATTCCCGAGCCGTCCAGCAGCGCGGGTCGAATGGCGCGATTCTGCAAGCGCAACACAAAAGCTTCGCCGATGATTGCGCTTAGCAATGAAATGACCCACAAATTTATTGCCGGCCAGCCATACAGCCAAAAACCGAACAGGGTGGCGGGCGTAAGTGCGAGCATGACGGTCAGCATAATTTTACTGATGCTGACCGTGGCGTGCGCATGCGGGGAATGGGCGATGGGATTCATGCTACCTCCGTTGCTGCTTTGGCTGCGGCTGCAGCACGTTCTTTGGCTTCGCGCGCGGCTTTGCGTTTGGCAGCCGCTTCGGCACGATCCCGTGCGATTTTTGCGATACGTTCAGTGCGTGCTTCGGCTAATTTTTTGGTGGATTCCTGTTTTAGCTTGGCCCGCTCTTGTGCCGCAAGATCACCTTTTGCGTAATTAAAATAATGCACCAGTGGGATATGCGCCGGGCAAACATAAGAACACGAGCCGCATGCGATGCAATCTTTGAGTCCCAAGTTGACCGCGCCGGATAAATCGGAAATTCGAATATGCGCGGCCATTTCCAGTGGCAATAAACCCACCGGGCACGCTCTTACACAGGTCGAACAGCGAATACACGGAGAGGCTTGCGTTTGTCCGATTTCTTGCGCGGTGAGTGCCAGCACACCGCCCGTGCCTTTGACAACCGGCACGCGGGTATTGCTAATGTGCTGCCCCATCATCGGCCCGCCGAGCACTAAACGTGCGGCAGGCTGCGTATATCCGTCGGCGAAATCAATCAGTTCTTGCACCGGAGTGCCCACCAACGCTTCCACATTGCAGGGCGTTTTAATGGCGGCGCCGCTCAGCGTAACAATGCGCGAAATGAGCGGGCGTCCGTAGCGAATGGCTTGCTGTACCGCAAACGCGGTGGCCACGTTATGCACCACCACACCGATATCGGCCGGCCTCCCTCCTGCGGGAATTTCATGGCCGGTCAGCACTTGGATAATTTGTTTTTCGGAGCCCATCGGGTACATACTGGGCATGGCGATTATCTTGACCGCGCTATCTTTTGCCGCGGCCTGCATGGCGGCAATGGCTTCCGGTTTATTGTCTTCAATGCCGACCAGGATATTTTTTGCGGCGACTGCCGTGGCAATCAGGCGGATTCCCTCGATTATCTGTGCGGCGCGCTCGCGCATGATGCGGTCGTCACAGGTGAGATAAGGCTCGCATTCGCCGCCATTCATGATGAGCGTGTGTACCCCGCTATTGCGACTCAGATTGAGCTTGAGTGCGGCAGGAAACGTTGCCCCTCCCAAACCCACAATGCCCGCTTCTCCCACACGCGCAGAAATTTGTTCCGGGGTAAGCGTAAACGGATCATCCACGGGAACGGTGTTGATCCAGCGCTCTTCGCCATCGCTTTCCAAGGTAATTGTCGGCACCGGCAAACCGGAAGGGTGGGGAGAAAACCCGTCACCCAGTGCCGTAATCACCCCCGAGGTCGGGGCATGGATGGGGGAGGAAACCGCGCCCTGCGCCGCCGCGATGAGTTGCCCCTTCAGCACCCGGTCACCGATCTGCACCAGCGGGGAAGCCGGGGCGCCGATATGCTGTTGCATCGAGATGTATAAAAACTTTGGCAAAGGAACAGGTCGGATATGACGCTGTGCAGATAATTCTTTGCGTCCTTCCGGATGCACACCGCCGCGCAAGTTAAATAGTTTCATATTGCCTCCGCCGCACTGGGTTTATGCCAATACCAGGATTGCAGCGTCGGGGGGACGGGCTGGAGTTTGATGGATTCGGTGGGGCACACTGCTTCGCATTTTCCGCAGGCGGTGCAGGCTTCGCGAAACACCACATGAATTTGTTGTGCGGCACCCATGATGGCGTCGGTGGGACACACTTTAAAACAACGCGTGCAGCCGATACAAATTTCCTCTTTGACTTCTGCGAGCATCGGCACGCTTTCTTTTACACCGGAAAGATCCGCATCCACCCCCAACTTGGCTGCCAAAGCCTGTACCAGAGCGCGTCCGCCGGGTGGACATAGCGTAACCGTTGCCGTGCCGCTGGCAAGTGCTTGCGCAGCGCCCGCACATCCCGGAAAGCCGCATTGGCCGCATTGTGCACCGGGTAATAACTGTTCGAGTTCCGCAGCCAGCGGATTGCCTTCGACCTTTAAAAATCGGGCGGCCAGCCCCAGCAATAATCCCAGGATTATGCCCAGCATGGTTAAGCTGATGACGGCGGATAGCAACATCTCAAATATCTCCTTTAATGACCAGCCAAACCGGCAAAACCCATAAATGCCAGCGACAGCAAACCTGCCACAACAAATCCAATCGGTGCGCCGCTAAAAGCCGGGGGAACCTGAGCCAAGGCCAAGCGTATACGTAATCCGGTAAAGAGCAGCATCACCAGCGTGAAGCCCAGCGCTGAACCGAATCCATATAACAAGCTGTGAAAGAAACTATTTTGTTCCTGAATATTGAGTAATGCGATTCCCAGTACTGCGCAGTTTGTGGTGATGAGGGGCAGGTAAATTCCGAGTACTTGGTATAAAGCCGGACTGGTTTTTTTAATGACCATTTCGGTGAACTGCACTACCGCTGCGATGGTCATGATGAATGCTAGAATGCGCAGATACCCGATACCCAGCGGAGCCAGTAACCAATGTTCCAGCATCCAGGTGGCCGCCATGGTTAGTGTTAATACAAAGGTGGTGGCCATGCCCATGCCCAGTGCACCGTCCATTTTTTTGGATACGCCCATGAAGGCACACAGACCCAGAAATTTCACCAGCACCACGTTATTCACCAGTGCGGTGGCCAGCAGCAACAGCAAGTATTCGCTCATATCAACAGTCTCCTGCCGCTTACTGTGCAAATCTTATGCCAGTCGCGATGCACCAGATCGTGTCTTCACAGAATCAGTCACTTAGTGCGGGCGCGCACCAGATGAGTGCAAACATCCTTGCGGATTGTCGGTTCCGGTAAATTGTGGATGTCGTAAACATGACATTAGCGCTTGTAATGCTTACATTTTTTTGTTGAGGCATTCTTGGGCATGGTTATTGCTGATTCTTTAGCTTGAGACTCACTTTACACTGGAACCAAAATGACCAAGCCACCCGTTACGCCCATCAATTCAGCGCAAGACAGTGTTGATCGAGTACCCCAGCATTTATTTAGGCAAGCTGTTGATCAAGCTGCCTTGGCAATTTCCATTACGGATGAACGCGCCAACATTCTGTACGCGAACGCTGCGTTTCAGCGCATCACCGGTTATGGAAAAGAAGAGATTACCGGGCACAATGAATCCATCCTGTCTTATCGCGTCACCCCCAAGTTGGTGTACGAAACCCTGTGGGCGCAAATCCAGCGGCAACGCCCGTGGAATGGTTTGCTGGTGAATAAACGCAAAGACGGAAGCCGTTACTTGGCCGATGTCACCATCACGCCCGTGGTCAGCGAAGCTGGGATGACCACGCATTTCCTCGGCATGCAGCGTGATGTAACCGAGGTGCACCGGCTTGAGCGTCAGGTGCAAAACCAAAAAATTCTGATCGAGTCGGTCGTTGACGCGGCCCAGGTCGCCATTGTGTTGCTGGACGATCAGGAACGTGTGCTGCTGGACAATCAGGAATACAAAAAACTGATCGCAGATTTTGGCAAAGAGCCCGCAGCCAAAATATTGGCCGCATTGCGTTTGCAGATGGGTGATGCCTTTGTTAAGGCAGCCAATGTGCACCGCAATATTGCGCCGCGCGAACTGTGCATCGAATTTCCCGGAAATTCGCGCTGGTTTTCCTGTGCCGTATCCTGGTTTGAAGAGCAAGACGTGGGCGCTGACGCATTTTACGAGCCGCAACGCCGTCATTTTCTGCTGCTCACCATTCAGAACATCAGTGAATTAAAACGCCAGCAAGAGGCATTACGCATGAATAGTTTGCGTGCGCTGCTCTCCGAGCAGGAGCGGATTCAGGGACTTCGCGAAACGCTGGCGGGTGCGGTTTATCAACTGGAAGGTCCGCTGAATATGCTCAATGCGGCAGCCAATATGTTGGAACGCAGACTCTCCCAGCAAACTCACAGTGTGGAAAAAAGAGGCGAAGGGGTTATCCCCGCCAGTGCCTTGGGAGATGCCATTCAAAAAAGTCGGGAAGCACTGGAAACCTTGCGTGCCTGTATTCCCGGCCTGAGTGGTGAAGCCAAGAAGTTGGTTGATTTGAATGAAGTGTTATCCGATGTGCTTAAACTTGAAACAGCCAATCTGCTGGGAGCCAGCATCGTGGTGGACTGGCTTCCTGCAGATGCGCCCGCCATTGTGCTGGGTGAGACCGCGCAATTATCCAATCTATTCAAACAACTTATTGCGAATGCGATTGAAGCGGTCAATGAGCGGCGCGGCGGACGTCGTGAAATCTGCATTGGCTGCGTGCAACATGCTGATTATTTTGATGTATTTGTGGAGGATAGCGGGTCGGGTATTGCCGAAGAGTTACGCTATAAGGTGTTTCAGCCATTTTTTACGACCAAAGGCGCAGCCCGGCAGCATCTTGGCTTAGGCCTGGCCATGGCGCACGAAATTGTCAGTCGACACAGTGGCACGATTGATATTGATCCGGGTTATCACACCGGGTGTCGAATACGCATACAACTGCCGCGTGTCCCGGGAGAACAACATGTCTAACGCTTCCATAGAAGGATGGACACACTGCGAACTCGAATTGCTGCGTTCGGAATTGCATTGTCTGTACCAGGTCAGCAAGGTGCTGTCGCATTCGCTGAATTTTAAGCAAACGCTGGATGGCGTCCTCACTGCACTGCATGACGGCATGGCTTTGGAGCGCGGCATGGTGAGCTTAATGGATGCCGAAAGCGGAGAATTGCAGATATCGCTCATGCACGGGGTTTCTGATTCCGTTACCGAAGAAGTCAGTTATCTGCCCGGTGAAGGGGTGGTGGGTGCCATTTTGAAAAATGGTAACAGCATTGTCGTTGAACGAATTATGGATGAACCGCGTTTTCTGAGCCGGCTTGGCATCTACAATCCGCTTGGCGCATTTGTCGGTGTTCCGATTCGTATCGGTAAGAAAGTGGTTGGCGTTCTGGCCGCCCAACCCGCCATCGGGGTTAATAAAGAGCTCAATGAGTACCAGCGCTTTTTGGAAATGGTGGCCAATTTAATCGGGCAAAGTGTGCGTCTATCCCAGGAAGTGGCGCAGGAAAAAATGGAGATCGCCGAGGAGCGTGATGTGCTGCGCCGCACCGTGCGTGGACAGTTCGGCTTTGACAATATCATCGGTCATACCCAGTCAATGCGCCGCATCTTCGAACAGGTGCGTCTGGTGGCAAAGTGGAATACCACGGTTTTGATTCGAGGCGAGACCGGTACCGGTAAAGAACTGATTGCCAATGCCATTCATTACAACTCTCCCCGCGCGCGGGGCAGTTACGTCAAACTTAACTGTGCCGCATTGCCCGAAACCTTGCTGGAGTCGGAATTATTCGGTCATGAAAAAGGGGCGTTCACCGGTGCGGTTGCGCAACGCAAAGGGCGCTTTGAACAAGCCGACGGTGGCACGGTTTTTCTGGATGAAATCGGTGAAATTTCCGCGCCGTTTCAGGCAAAGTTGTTGCGTGTTTTGCAGGAAGGCGAGCTGGAGCGGATCGGCGGAACGCGCACCATAAAAGTGGATGTGCGCGTGGTTGCCGCGACGCACCGGGATTTGGAAGCGGAGGTGGAAAGAGGGCGTTTCCGCGAGGACTTGTATTACCGGCTTAACGTGATGCCTTTATATCTGCCGCCACTGCGCGAGCGTATGGAAGACATCCCAGAAATCGCGCGTTTTCTGGTGGATAAAATCGGCACGCATCAGGGGCGTCAGCTGAGTTTGACCGAGACTGCGCTGCGCGTGTTGCTGCATCATGACTGGCCGGGCAATGTGCGCGAATTGGAAAATTGTTTGGAACGCGCCGCCGTGATGACCGAAGGAAATGTCATTGACCGTGATGCCGTGTTGCTCACCGGAATCGATGAAAAGATTTCTGTGAGTCAGGGCGCGGTGCAGCAGTTTAATTCGGACGATCCCAATCTTGACGAGCGTGAAAAAGTTATCGCCGCGCTGGAGCATGCGGGGTGGGTGCAGGCCAAAGCCGCACGTTTGCTGGATATGACGCCTCGCCAAATAGCTTATCGTATTCAAACACTTAATATAAAAGTAAAACAAATATAAGCATGCATGCACTTTATTCACAGTTGACCGAAATCGGAATTGATGCCGGTGAAATAACGCAGCGGCAAGCATTTTTATCCTTCAGTGAGAAGGACGTAAATTTGCTCAAATCAATACACGCGATGCTGGAAACGCATCGCGATGAACTGACCGGGATTTTTTACGACCACTTGCTGAACTTCCCGGAAATTCGCCCGTTGCTGGGCGACGAAGCCAAGTTGGCACGACTGAAGCATGCCCAGAGTATTTATTTTAGCCAGCTCACCGCGGGAAGTTACGACCAAACCTATGTGGAAAACCGTTTGCATATCGGACTGGTGCATCAGCGCGTTGGATTAACGCCAAAATGGTATATGAGCGCTTATTGCAAATACCTGACTGAAGTTATTCCGCTGGTGTATGGGCAGTTTCGCGATCAACCGGAATTTGTTCTGGATGCGTGTAATGCCCTGCTTAAAGTCATTTTTTTCGATATGGGTTTGGCTCTGGATACCTACTTTCATGCCGAACACAAAGCGTTAATGCTGGCACGCAGTTATACCGAACAAATTGTCAGCAATATGCCAATCGGTTTTATTGTCATGGGGCAAAACGGGAAAATTCGTCTCGCCAATAATGCGGTTTTGCGGATGTTTAATTTGGGCGCAAATGCGGCATGGCTTGGAAAAGCACCGGACGATTTTCTCGGCGTTACTTCACTCGATGAAAAAATTGCCGAGGTATTGAAAAGCGGAGCTGCATGCAATGATTTTGGATTTGACCGTAGCCTTGCCGGTGAAACACGTTCCTATCTGGCCGATATTTCCCCGGCTCAAATGGGCGATGAGCAAGTCGTGTTATTTATGGTGCAGGACATCACGCTGCGCAAGCAATCCGAAGAAGAAATTCACCGTCTGGCATTTTATGATTCGCTGACCCAATTGCCCAATCGCCGCCTGCTGCATGAAAGACTGTTACAAAGCATGTCGATTAGTGCGCGGAGCGGAAAGTACGGCGCGGTCATGTTTATTGACTTGGATAACTTTAAAAATCTTAACGATACACAAGGGCATGATGTCGGGGATTTATTGCTTCAGGAAGTCGCCAGCAGGCTGATTCATAATTTGCGGGAAGGGGACACGGTAGCCCGTTTGGGCGGCGATGAATTTGTGGTCGCGTTGGAATCGTTACACAGTCTGTCGCATGACGCGGCAAATCTGTCCGAGACCATTGCCGAAAAAATCCGTGTCGAATTGGGCAGACCGTACCTGCTCAACGGCATTGAACATCATAGCTCGCCGAGTATGGGGGTCAGCTTGTTTCTTGGTCACCAAAATACGCTGGAGGAAGTTTTAAAACAGGCCGACCTTGCCATGTATCAAGCCAAGGCAGCGGGGCGCAATAAGGTGTGTTTCTTTGATCCGGCAATGCAGGCTGAAATGGAATTCCGCGCGACCCTGGAAAGAGATTTGCGCGCCTCGTTAGCCTTGCAACAACTTTCCCTGCATTATCAGATGCAGGTTGATGAAACCGGCCATATTTTAGGCGCCGAAGCGTTAATCCGCTGGCAACACCCGCAGCGCGGAATGGTCTCTCCGGGACAATTTATTCCGCTGGCCGAAGAAATTGGCATGATTCTGCCCATCGGTGACTGGGTAATTGAACAAGCCTGCGCGCAATTAAAAAAGTGGGAAATGCACCCGGTGATGCGCAAAATTCAGCTTTCCGTGAATGTCAGTCCGCGACAATTGAGTCAACCGTATTTTGTCGAGCAGGTAAAAGAGGCCATTGAAAAATCCGGCATCCGGACTTCGCAGTTGAAATTGGAACTCACCGAAAGTTTTATCCTGAATGATGTGGATGAGGCGATCGAAAAAATGCAGGAGCTGCGCAGCATCGGTATTCGTTTTGCTATGGATGATTTTGGCACCGGGTATTCATCCTTAGCCTATCTAAACCGACTGCCGCTGGAGCAGCTCAAGATCGACCAGTCCTTTGTGCGTGATATTGCACTTAGCAAAAACAGCAGCGTTATGGTGCGCACTATCATCAACATTGCCAATAATTTCGGCTTGGAAGTGGTTGCCGAAGGCGTTGAGACGGACGCGCAACTTTCATTTTTGCGCCAATACGGATGCAATAAATTTCAGGGTTACCTGTTTGGGAAACCGGTTCCGGTGGCGGAGTTTGAACGAATCTGTCTTTTATAGGCACGATAATTGCAGTATATCTCGCAAGGCTGAAATTACATCTCTTCAACCGACAATTTCGGAATATGAATTATTCCGTTGTTTTATTTACTCCAAAATAAGCGAGACAACCATGTCAATCAAAGACATCAAAGGATTTTCAGATAAGGCCAAATCCGACCCGGAACTGAAAGCAAAATTAATCGCCTGTCAAAAGGTGCGCGAGCTGCTTACCCTGGCTAGCGAGAATGGTTTCCAATTCATCGAGGATGAAATGTATCCGCCCAACGAGCCGCAATTCACCGCCGACCAGCTTTCTGAACGCTTGGCTAAAGCGTTGTTGCGTGCCTGATTAGCATGGGAAACGCGCACAGCGAAAACCGGGGAACAGTCCGGTTTTTTGTCACCTACACCGGCGTAAAGCTACCGTTCAAACTGATCAATGAGTTGCAAGCCAGCGAAGTGGAGAACCGCAACACCTTTTTTCGCGGCTATTTTGACGAGCAGGATCGCCTCACCGGATTCGACAAGCTTGCCTATGGCGAAATCGAGCTCGCGCATCATTACACCTATCACGATAACGGCATGTTGAAAGCAGCGGAGATTACCGACATTGATGGTGAGATAACTGAAATGACATTCGATGCCGAGAACATCGCCGGGTGACCCTGGACACGGCAAAGATCGGCACTGCTCTCACCAGTCAGGATGACCTCCTGTGGCTGGATTTCTGGCTAGCCCAACGTACCGATTTCCACCAATCACTCGTCAATCCTTTGCTGAGCAGATTCTGGTCTAGTTTGGAGTCGACACGAAGTAGTCGCGTATTCGTGCCGCTATGCGGCAAAAGTCTGGACATGCTATGGTTGGCTCAACAAGGATATGAAGTGATAGGGGTTGAGTTGAGTCCCGTGGCAGTGGAAGATTTCTTCCGTGAAAATGGCTTGCACCCTGTTCAACGGCAGGTGGGACAGTTCAATTTATGGAGCGACGGCAAACTGAGCATCTTGTGCGGAGACTACTTCGCCCTGACCGCAGAAGATATCGGCCAGTTCGATACCGTTTATGATCGCGCTTCGCTGACCGCATTTCCAGAGAGCATTCGCGGTCGATACGTCGAACAATTAAGCCGGCTGGTGCCGAAGACCGCCAAGATTTTATTGCTGACCATTGAGGACGCTGCTGAAGATGCGACCATCGCCCAAGCCAATGGCATCGATGCAGAGATCACTTCACTCTTCACTCCAAAGTTCGATATCGACCTCGCTCATGTCGAAAGCGTATTCGAACTTGATCCTGAATTGCCACGGCTACCGGCCAAACGTGCCGAGTACAAAGTCTATCGGATTTGCGCCAGATAGCGGTTCAAGAATTAAGGTACTTAGACTTGCTGGGGCAGCTCGCAAACTTTGAAAAAATATATGTCCTTGCATCGCGACAGATCACATTCAACCCATAGTAGATGCTGAAGCTGTTGAGTCATAGAAGCAGATCATATTGCGCCCTCTTTCCTTGGCTTGATACATCGCCGCATCCCCCCGTTTAAGAATGCCCTCCGCCGTGTCTTCATGGTCAATAAAAATGACGACGCCAATACTCACCGTACAGCGATGCACAACTGTTGGATTTTCAGAGCCTTCCATTCCGGTTGTCAACAAATACGGCTCGGCCAAAGAAGCCAGTATCTTCTCTGCTACGACTCTCGCTTGTGAAGTTGCTTCATTTTTATCTATCTTCAACTCACTTAGCATGATCACGAACTCATCCCCACCAAAACGGGCCACCGTATCAATCTCACGGATTGCGTCTTTCAGTCGGTTCGCTACTTCAATGAGGAGCAGGTCGCCTACAGCATGGCCATAAGTGTCATTGAGCGGTTTGAAGTTATCCAGATCAAGAAACATCAATGCGCCATAACAACCGGTTCGTTTACCCAGTGCCATGGCTTGCCCCAAGCGATCATTGAGCAAGCGGCGATTGGGAAGATTTGTCAGCGGGTCGTAGTAGGCTAGCTGGTGAATCCGCTCTTCCATTTGTTTTCGCTGCGTAATGTCGCGCGTGATAGCCAAATGCATCGTTTCTCCGTTTTCGAACATCGGAACTGCATTAGTTTCCAGCCAGCGACGCCCGCCCTTTAGCCCGACGACCTCAAATTGCATTTGAGCCGACTCGCCAGCAATAACGCGCTTGTGCATCTTCGCAAAAGCTTCCCGATACTCGGGGGCGATCACATCAAGCACCGGTAGTCCGGAAACCTGTTCCCATGCGTTTGCTTCGATCATGGCCAAACCTGCCGGATTCATTTGAACTAGTCGCCCCTGCGCATCGATAGTCTTGATACATTCAGGTTCGTTATCAATGACCGTCTGCAAGTGAGCCTCACTGCGCTTTAGTAATTTTCCTTGCAATAACAAAGCACTATGTTCCATATTTAGTTTTCGTTTTGTCACTATCAAACGAAAACCTAACAACAATATTGCCAAAATGGCCACTAAAATAGTGACTATCTGCCAAAGATATCGCTGCCAGACGTCATGCAAGTTGAATTGGGGAGCCTTATCAAACGGCGGCATTCTTAATTCTTTGAGCAAGTCAGAAACTGGAGTGTAATCAGAGGGGACAACAAAACCATGTATCCCCATCGCCCGAGTAGCAACGGTGTTTTCTTCCATCGTAAACAGGGCTGCTGCGACATGCCGTGCAATGTTTTCATCCGTGCTGGGCAATGACGCAAATGGCCACTCCGGATAAAGCCGGGTAGAAACCTTTTGCGAGAATTTCGGGTGGTCTTGAAGGTTTAATATTTTGATTTGCGAGAGATCGATCTTGCCTTCGTGAGTCATATGCTCCAGAACTCCTGTGCGTACAAATCCGATCTCTGCGCGCCCGGAAAGCACAGCCTTTACCACGTTGTCATGAGGCATACCTGTTGTCATCAAGCGCACTTGGTTCGGAAACGTAATTCCCTTCAGGCTCAGCTCATATGCCTGCATCTGATAGCCGCCAAGCGAATCTGTACTGGTGGCGGCGACGGTTTTACCCTTGACGTCACTTAAAGAGCGGATATCGGCTTGATCTGCGCGACAGAAGATCACACCGCCGAATTCCGTACTTGCATGACCGTGGTCATCTACCGCCAACGTGGCAAGTGGCGCAGTTAATCCGATACGCTTCGTCAGCAACACGTAATGCCCCGGATTGGTCAGTACAAAATCCAGATGCTTTCCTGCGGTCGCTTCTTCCAGTTCGGGATAGGTATAGGCCTCGACAACAAAATCCATCCCCGGAATGGCTTTCTTCAGCGCAACTGCCAGCGGCTGCCATTGCTCAAGTGTCTGCGGCTTGGGGCGGAATGCGAGAACGCCAATATGAATTGATTCTATGGCGCTAGCTGGGATACTTAATAGAAGAGAGATGGTTAAACAGATGAACTGAACCAAAAAACGCTGAGCCACATGCTTACTGATATGCAGAACCATAATGGCTAAAGTCTATTCCTATGCCTATCAATATTCAAGTGGAAGCGCGCTTCATGTAATGTGACAGGCCACTAAATATTTTAGTCGTAGCGCAATTTGATATCGCCTTTCCCAGATAATCCGCCATCAGTCTAGGCGACCAATTGTCATCTGCCCCATGCCAAATGTGAGTATCGACGGTGATACCGGAAAGCGTGTCTTTCCACGGATGCACGTATGCCCGAATATCTCTGGCGTAGCCTTGGACGCGCCCCGTAAAGCAAGACCTTAATACGCTGGAAATATTGGATTGAAATTCACGATTCTCTGCCAAAATTTTGTCTTCACCTTCGGCGCTGGCGAACAACAAACGAAATAATGCCTTTGGGAAAAGCAAAGCAAGAACAGATCAGTGGTTGCGCTTCCGGGCGCTCTTCTTGCGAGCGTCAGCGCATTCTCAATGAGTATCTAGTTCATCGTTCTTTTGAGTTTTTGGCGGCAATAAAAACTCTCCCGGTTTCTGCCGGAGGCGCCTGCCCACACTGCGCAGCAAGGTTGGCCAATGCGCAAAAGTAACCTTGCGCGCTTTCATTGCCACGCTAAGCGCCAGAGTGAAGCTGACCATCAAATTGGCCAGACCAATCAGCACGATGCCCAGTGCGGCAAGCAACAGTTGCTGCGGTTCAATCACGAAATCCAGACCGACCAACGAGAATCCTAGAAAAGCGGAAGAGAAGGTGATGTGCCGGATGTCCACCGGCAGGCCAAACAGCACGCCGATGGCGGCCATGCCGCCCAGCATGCAGCCGAAGTAGAAATTCCCCGCCAGCGCCCCTAGGTTGTTTTCCACATAGTCGGCGACACGCGATAGCCGCGCCGTGCCCAGCAGGCGACTTAACCAGCGCAGTTGTTTCAGCCGCTGCGGTATCCGGTTGTAGACGGCGAGGTTGTCATGGTGGCCCGCAATCAGTCCGGACAGAAACAGACAAACGCCGGCAATCGCGGCGTAGAACACGGACAGACTGTGGAAAGGATCAATATCAGCCATCAGGTGATCAGCTTTTTCGGGTGCGACGAAATGCACGCCTGTCGCTTCCAGCACACCCCAGGCGATCAGCATGGCCAGCGGTATCACCACCAGCACATTGCCCAAGATTGCCGCCAACTGGCTGCGCATCGTTTGCGCGATGATACTGGTTAAGTTTTCCATATCGCGGCTGTTGCCGTGTTCGCTGATGCTGGCGGAGATGGCCGAGGCCGTCATTGCGGGTTGTTTGGTGGCGACGGTGAAGTGCAGGATATGGATCAACATGAAGCCCAAACCGTAGTTCAGGCTGAACAATATTGCTTCAGTCAACGGCGGCAGGTGTTGTGCCGCGATGAGCAGTTTTAGCACCGCCATGAAAGCGATGATCAGCCCCGCACCCATGGCAGATTTCAGCAGTGCAAAATACTCGGAGCGTGTGCTGGTGATGTAATGCTCGCCGGTGCGGCTGGCGTTTTCCGTCACGCGCAACGCCAGCAGCTCCATGCTTTCCCGCCAGTGTTGCCGCACATCGTTTTTGTGGCATTCGCCGCTGACCAGTGTCTTGAACAGCCCCACAAACAGGGGGCGCGCACGTTCCCCGGTTTTTTCTACCCGAAATGCGGCGAGAATGGCAAGCAGGCTTTCCATGCGTTGCAGCTGCTGGGTTAGCCGCTGCAACAGGAAGGTGAGGCTGATGCTGGTGCCGGAACGGGACGCGGTGCGCCGGATTTTCTGGATGATTTGCGCGCACTGGTCCAGCAATACCAGAATGTGTTTTTCATCCTGAAAGCCAAGGGGGGAATCTGCCCATGCCAGCGCGAACTGTTCAAGATACTCGCCAACTTCATTGTTTTGGGTGAGAAAGGGCGAGGCAAACTCTTCCAGCGATGGTTCATTGCGGATCAGCTCCGGTTCCAGGCCTATGGATGAAATCCGATAGGACAGCACAAGAACCGCATCCATAATGCCGCGCACCGGTAGGGGCAGGATGGTTTCCGCAGCTTGCTCGTCAAAGCGTAGCGCTGTCAGCAGTTCCTGCCAGCGAACATCCGGCACGGCATTGATCCAGACTTCGTCGTCATGGTGGGTAAATATCTGCGCGAATATGTCTTTCAGGTATTGGGGATCAATCGCTTCGGGCAGTATCTTGTGGCTCATTCGCCGGTACAGTTCCGTAAAAAATCCGGTGCTGGGCAGTATTCCCGATTCCACATACAGCGAAACCGGTTTGTGCGCGCCCAGCAATTTGAGCAGCGCAATGCGCAGCGCAGCGCGCAAGTCCGGTCGGCGTCCGAGTATGTGGCACAACGCGCCGATCATGTGCTCCGCATGATCGGCCTGCGTGAGTTTCGGGGGGCGGATCTTTGCCACGAGTCCGGCGATCAGTGTGAGCTCATCGATGTTGTCCTGCAGATGGTGTTGCAGCAATGTTTCCATAGAGGTTTTCACTTTAAATGATTTGCGGCAGACCGCGAATTATCAATTGTTTTAATCATATTGACTACGCCCGTTTGGCTGCCAATCTCAAAGATCGTGCATATGATACGAGCAAAGCGAATGATGGATATGGTTGGATACCGCACAGATTCGCAACTCAATTTCATTCAACCTGAATCTCCCGCAGAGTTAATTCTGCCAATTTAGCTGAAGGAAATGATCATGAACAAAAATCAAATAAAAGGTGCTGTAAAAGATATCTCTGGCAAGGTGCAGGAAGAAGTTGGCAAGCTGGTCGGCAGCAAAGAACAGCAAGCCAAGGGACTTAGAAAACAACTATCCGGCAAAGTTGAAAAAGTTTTGGGGAATACAAAAGAAGCATTCACAAATACAGCTAGACCGTGATTTTGATACCAGTGACAGATAAAGTTGGGTAAAGCGCTTCTTTAAACAAAAGCTGGCAAATTAAGTGCATGCAACAAACGATGTTCAAATTCGGCCGGTGTCTTTGAGATGACCTCACTTGGCACGCCAAATTTTTCGGCTAAACGGGCATTTCCTTCAAATCCATAGGACACTACAAACGGGTGCATGCCTGAACTAACGGCGGCAAGATAATCACTGTATTCATCACCACAAGCGAAAGCGCAAGCTGGGTTGATTGAAAATAACTGGCGGGCTATTTTCATATAATCGCTTTTTCTATCTTTGAGTGAAATACAGGAAAAGTAATCTAACTGATCAGTATCAATGCCATGACGCTGAAAAAGTTGCTTGAGTGTTTTTTCTGGTTCAATAGTGATATTACGAGTAATAAGCCCAACACGAATATTCGGTGTTTCAATTAACGTGCTAAGTAATTGTGCCATGCCAGGAAAAAGGGTTGCCTCTGACCTATAAACTTCTGTGAGCGTTTCAAGTAACTGCTTGCGACTTTGTTTGCCAAACTGGCGTCTAAGATTGGTCGGAAATTCGCGTACGCCACCCAAAAACTTAAACAACTTCCTCCTTTTTTGAAAGCGATCCATATCGCCAATATCCATGCCATGCAGGAGGAAAGCTTTTTCAATCGCGTGAAAGGCATCAATCGTTGTGCCATCTGCATCAAGTATGACTAATTTTTGCGAATCCGCGTATTTGTTCATTAACTTGTTGTCACAGCGTTTGGTTGAACTCGAAAGCACTCTACTAAAATTTAATGACAAAAATATTACGCGGCTTATTGAGGTACTGTTCGGGAATATAGTCACCCCAAAGAGGGCTTGATCTGGCGGTTTTTTTCAAAACAGAGATCGATAAGGGTGTTGCGTTGGAAATACTCAATTTAACCGGGGACACTAGAGACATGCAATGAATTAAGCATCACACTAATATTTTGCTGTGTCTGTTGAGTTAATTGACGGCGTTCTGCACCCTTTGCATCTAATGCTGCCGTAGGAACAAGTTGCACATGCAACTCTCGTGTCGTCAAAATAGTCCACAGCGATGCCCCGAAGCTCACATCATCAATATAAGCGGGCACCTTGCTATGTACACCCAACTTATCGTGATAACGGATGGCCATCGGAAACACGTTGGCACCTGCATCAATAGCAGGTTGAATTAATGAGGAGTGGAAGTGTGCCACGCTTGAACCATCTGTTGTCGTCCCCTCAGGAAAAACTGCAAGTGATTCCCCTCGCTTTAGCAACTCAACTAATTGCACATTGACGCGTGCTGCCGAGCGTGCACTACCGCGTTCGATAAAAAAAGTTTGCGCCCGTTCACATAACCAACCGATTACCGGCCAACAACGAACATCAGATTTTGCAACAAAGCGCATCGGCACAATGGCGTTAAGTACAAACACATCCATCCATGAAATATGATTGGTAATGATCAAACCCTGGAACGAGTCCTCTTGTGAGCCATTATTCTGAAAATTAATAGACACGTTAAAAATATTTAGCAATTGGCGCGACCATTTTTGCAAAATTTTGCGGCGCGCTGAGAGTTGCAAATATGGAAAGATCAGCGCAATTGCCAAGCCTTTGCACAAATGCGCAACGAATCTTAGAGAACGAATGATGGCTATTAAATGAGTAAGCAAAATGGTCTACATTGAAAATACGGCCATATTTTTATGCTTGTGCCGTTTTACGCATAAAGTGTTTTGCATAACGCTCGTTCATGCGCGCTACTGGAAGCAAAATAAACAGATCCGCGCAATTAAATTCCGGATCCCACGCTGGCGCGCCACCGATATAGGCACCCAAGCGCAGATAGCCCTTAATCAGCGGGGGAATAATGACTTCAAGGTTTTGATTAAGAGTGTCGAGTGGCAAAGCACGCAGTGGCTTGACACTTAACTCTTCAGGTGCGGCATGTAGCTTGTAAATTTTGTTGTAAACGCTAGCGGCATAGTGGCCACCATCAGTCATGCTGATGCTGGCACAACCAATAATAAATTCATGGCTATTGGTGGCAATGTAATCTGCCAACCCACCCCACAATTGAGTGATTGTTGCGCCATCGCGATAGTCGGAATGAACGCATGAGCGCCCCACTTCGACCATGCTGTCACGCAAGGACGACAAGCGTGAAATATCAAATTCAGTTTCAGAGTAATAACCGCCAGCCTTGATAGCTTGCTCTGGAGGCAAGATGCGGTAAGTGCCAATGACTTCATTTGTGCCGAGATTGCGAGCCAACAGATGGTCGCAGTAACGATCATACCGATCAACATCTAAACCTGATTCAGCGCTGGGCAACTTGGCACCCATCTCTTCACCGAATACTTTGTAGCGGATGCGCTGCGCATCTTCTACATCGCTACCCGTTTTAGCTAAACCAACAATGAGCTTGCTTTGCGTTTTTTGAGCTTGCTGTTGAATCAGATTTAACATGGCCTTCTCCTATCGGTTTGGATAACAGAAGAATAGCGGTGAGATATTGCAGGAGGATTAAGCGAATATTTACAATTTGTGAATCTATTTAACTTCACGTAGGGTGGCATCCATACTCAATAACCAAAATAGAAAAGATTTAAGCCAAATTCTTGGTTCAGCCCGCTTCAGGGCGAATCAAAAAACAATAATCACGGCACAATAGAAAATAACTGTGGCTGGCTGCGCCTGTAGTCATTCAAATGCTGCAAAGTCAGCGGAGTCAGTTCTTTAACGGCGACCCAAATCTGCAAGGGGTACTTGAAGGGTTGGGCAGCGCATCTTAAAAGCAGCGGAGATTGCCGACATCGACGGCGAAGTTACTAGGTTGCAGTATGACTCGGAAGGAAAGCCCCTGAACTGAGGTATGGGGATTAAATTATTAAGATTTTGCTAATTTCATAACCACTTGTTTTTAAAGCATATTTATTGGTGAAGCATGCTTGCGATTTAACTGCTTACATATTATCGGAACCGCCCGGTAGAGGCATGAGTAATGTGACAGGCCGCTAAATATTTTAGTCGTAGTGCAACTTGAAATCGTCTTTTCCAGTTAATCCGCCATCATTCTAGGCGACCAATTGTCATCTGCCCCATGCCAAATGTGAGTATCGACGGTGATATCAGAAAGCGTGTCTTTCCACGGATGCACGTATGCCCTAATATCTCTGGCGTAGCCTTGGACGCGCCCCGTAAAGCAAGATTTTAATACACTGGAAATATTGGATTGAAATTCACGATTCTCTGCCAAAATTTTGTCTTCACCTTCGGCGCTGGCGAACAACAAACGAAATAATGCCTTGGGGAAAAGCAACGCAAGAACCCCTTGCCAGTAAGACAGCAAGATAAATAAAGTAGGAAATGATTTCGCCAACTTGAATACTTGTGCGCCAGCCATCGCCTTAAGATAATCACCGGCCTCCAACGGTGCGGCGGCAGAGATCAAATGCAGGTTCTCGACTTCGTTCGTCAGATAGCGGCAAGTCTGCAATGCAATAAATGCCCCGATTGAAAATCCAATAACATCGACTTTTTTTCCATCAGCAAACTTTGATATTTCCTCGGCCAAAAGTCGGTAATACGCATCACCGGTGACTGATGGGGACAAAGCAAATCTATCAAAACAAATGATCTTCAGGCCGCAATCCTTCGCATGCTGCTCAAAAATACTGCATTCTTCAGGCGCTCCTGGCGCACCATGAAAATAGATCACAATTCGTCCATTGTCTGCGCCGAACTGTGTGAATCTCAATGCTTGCATGCTTTTGTTGCTCACGTTTTGCATCGCGTCTCGCTTTCACTCTGCTGAAGTAGTTGGGAGATTATCGCAGCAATAGAAATCTCATCACATCAAAGACCAATCAAACATCGGGTTTTGATTGGCGAAATTTGTAATGATGATTTCTAGCCGGTGCTAACATTCTTTCATCGCACGACGTAGGAGAAGATGGTGAACAATATTGCCCTGCCGCAGGAAGACCCTGTTTATGCGCGCCTGCTCAAAGCTGCGCTGGAATGCTTCCTGTCCGATGAATACCACAATGTTACAACTCGACTTATTGCTGAAAAAGCCGGGGCTAACGTTTCCATGATCCGCTACTACTTCGGCAACAAGGAAGGGCTTTACGAAGAGATGATTCGCGAGACACTCAAGCCGCTGCTGGATGTGTTGGACGGGCGCATATTGTCCGAAGTCGGAGGGTTCGCCGAATTAATGCGTCTCTATTACCGCACGATGAATAAGCATCCGGAGTTTCCCAAACTCATCTTTAAAGTTCTCGCGCTTAATCAAGGACCTGGGCGCCGCTTCGTATTGCAACTACTCGAACGCGGACGAATACGCGGCGCTCAGAAAGTTGAAGAACTTAAATCTAGCGGGAAAATCGATGCAGCAATCGATCCCGAAATTGTTCGGATGGCATTCGTTAGCCTCGCGATGACGCCTATGCTGCTAAAGGATATCTTCGAAGAGCAGCTAGGAAGAACGATGGACGATGCCTTTCTGGATAAGCTGGCTGATTTTAATTGCCAGCTCATTGAGGCGGGAATGACTTCAACTAAACAACAGCAGGAACTCCGACCATGACATTGCAAAGAAATCTAGGGGCTGTGAAACGTTTTGGCAAACTAACAAGATTCGCTGCATGGTTGCAGAACATACCCAACAAGGTCACTCCAGCGCCATTTCGGCTAATGCAGATCGGCTCAGCGTTCTGGCAATCACGCGCGCTGTATGTTGCTGCACGGTTGAATATTGCGACGATGCTTGCGGACACAAAGCTATCCGTGGAGGAACTTGCCACACACATTCATACGCAACCGGATGCAACTTATCGCCTACTCAGATTTTTGGTTGCGATGGGCATATTCGCGGAAGTGTCACCGCGTGTTTTTGGCAACAATAAACTTTCCCATTACTTGCGTGATGATCATCCGCAGAACGTGCGCAGCATGATCCTGATGCACAACTCACCGGAAATGTGTCGCCCTTGGTATGAGCAGTTGGAGAGAGCAGTGAAAGAGGGCGGTGTTCCTTTCGGGCTGACCCACGGGCAGGAGCTGTTTCCCTATATGGACGAGCATGCCGAATTCGACCATCTTTTCTCGAATGCGATGGACAGTGTAGAGGCCCTTTCGGGTGACAGCTTTGCGACCGATTTCGATTGGACACGCTTTGACCGAATCATCGATATCGGGGGCTCGAAAGGAAGCAAGTCCATCGCCATCTTGAAACGGCATAAACATCTTCATTCCCTCGTGGTTGATCGTGCACAAATCATTCAACGTGCCGCAAGTTATTGGGAAGGGCGAGAAGATCCGGCGTTGCTGAAGCGCATGAGTTTTCAGGCGGGAGATGTTTTCAAATCCATCCCGTCGGCGAAAAGCAACAAGGACATCTATCTGCTGAGCGCCGTGCTGCACGGCTTTGACGACGACGCCTGCATTCTCGCATTGCGTAATCTAGCCCGCGCCAGCGCCGGAACTGGGGCGACCATTGCGCTGATGGAAATCATCATGCCTGAAACTGGTTCCGATGCGGCAAGCGCATCATTCGATATGCAGATGTTCATGGGCACCAAGGGGCGAGAAAGAACGCTAATTGAATGGCAGCGATTGTTCGAGAAGAGCGATTTGATGTTGCAAGAAGTCGTGGGGCTGCAATCCTTCGGAAAGATGCTTATCGTTCAAGGGGTTTAGCGTCGATAAGTCCGCCACTACATAGTTGCCAAGTCGAGATCACCGTTCTGTCGCGCGCCAGAGTATCGCGCAATTACGCTGTTGAGTTTGACGGCAATCGACAGTTGAAATGCCTCAATCTGCGTTCGATTGAATTACCAAATGAGTGGAAGACTGTAGGCTGACTCAACTGCAAGCATCAGATTCGACTGATGATTGCCAATAGGTAGACTGATAGCTTCTCGGCCTTATGTGGAGCGCTCCATAAGGCCGAGTTGTAGACCTTCCACATTACATCTTCAATCAACAGTCGGCTCACATTACGGAACTTGATAAATATCCGTTAACTGGCAATCGTTCTAAACCACCCTTGCACTGGATACAGCTCTACCCGTTTCAGAGCAGAACAGAAACCAATAATCACGGCACAATAGAAAATAACTGTGGCTGGCTGCGCTTGTAGTCATTCAAATGCTGCAAAGTCAGCGGAGTCAGTTCTTTAACGGCGAGCCAAATCTGCAAGGGATGTCGGGACGGGTTGGGCAGCGCATTGGCTAAAGCTTCCCACGCCATCCAGTCGATTTCCGGCATACGCTCCCGCACCCCGGCGGGAAGGTCAGCGATGGTCAGCGTCATGCTGTTCAATAATTTTAAGGTCTCGATCCGGGTTAAGCGGCTGGCGAAGAACTCGTTCTCATCGATCTCTTCGGTCAGCGTGATGATGTCCAGCCCGAGCTGGCGCATCAGCCCCAGCATTGCCCCGGTCAACATTTCACGCCCTCTGCGTTAAGCGCGTCGCGCAACAACAAGGCCACATGAAACGATTGCCTGTCCGCCCCTTCTTTTATCTGGTGTCGGCAGGAGAATCCGTTGGCGAGAATGCTGGCGCCGGGCGCGGCGCGCAGCGCTGGCAGCAGATCGAGTTCGGCCATTTGCATGGAGATATCCGCGTGTTCGGCTTCCACCCCGAAACTGCCAGCCATGCCGCAGCAACTCGCCTCGATGAATTCGAATTCAAACTCGGGGATCATGCGCAGCACTTTGCGCAAAGACTTCATTGCGCCAACGGCCTTCTGGTGGCAGTGTCCATGCACCAGCGTCTTGCCGGGCGGCAGCGGTTTTAGTTCGAGGTCGAGGCGCTTGCGGTCGTGTTCTTTGGCGATAAATTCCTCAAACAGATAGACCTGCTTGGACAGTGCCAGCGCTTCTTCTCCCAACCCGAGCTTCAGGTGATCGTCGCGCAGCGAAAGAATGCACGAAGGTTCCAATCCGACGACGGGTATGCCTGCAGCAAGAGCCGGGCGCAGTGCCGCCTGCAATCGGCGTGCTTCGCGCCGCGCTTCCTCCACTTGCCCCAATGACAGATAGGTGCGGCCACAACACAATGCGCGGCCCGGTTCTGCATCGTCCGGTGCTGCTTGCAAAGTAGTGACGCGGTAGCCTGCGGCGCTGAGCACTTGATGCGCGGCTTCTGCGATCTCCGGCTCAAAGTGCCGCGCGAAGGTATCGACGAACAGGATGACATCCCTGTCGCTACTCTCAATACTGTGCGTTGCGCCTATCCGGCACGAATGGTTTGAAATAACGTCGCTGTATGGCGTTTCGGCGGGTTCGGGTAGCTGACGTTTTGCGGAAAGCCCGAAAAATATTTCACCCAATTTCGCCAGCCACGGCATGCGGTTACGCAGGCGCAATAAGCCGCGCAATGCAAGGCGATAGCGCAACCACTTCGGCAAACCCGCCACCGCTCTGTCTCGCCGCGACACGCCCAGTCTTTCATTGCGTTGCGCCTGATATTCGATCTTGATGGCCGCCATGTCCACTTGGTTGGCACACTCGCGTTTGCAGCCTTTGCAGCCGACGCAGAGCTCCAGCGCGGCCGCCAATCTTGCCCCGGCAAAAGCATCGTCCCCGAGTTCTCCGTTCAGCGCGGCTTTGAGCACGGTCACTCTGCCGCCCGGTGAATGTGCCACATTGTCGGTGACGCGGAAGCTGGGACACATCACACCTTTCGGTTTGCGCTGACATTGTTTGTCGCCGATGCACACTGCGACAGCTTTGGCGAAATCTCCGCCGGAGCTGGGGATGCCCGCATAGGCATCGCCTTGCCCGGCGGTTTCGTAAGACGACCAATCGAGATGATGTTTCATGGGATATATGTGATGCAAATACAGTGCCACCCCATGAAGAATGCCCGAAACTTTGCTCTACCTTCCCCGCGCAACTGGCGTATTCCACGATTTTGTAGCCTTCGTCACAAGCCTTGATGCGTGTCATGTGCCATTTACAACAGATATTTCGCCAATGAAATAATATTACTTAATAATCAATGAGTTATAAAATTGCCTGTCTCAGGCATGCAGTTTGCTCATACCTAGCCAGACCATAACGGAGGACAGATCGTGCAACTACCCGTCTTAAATAACCCAGTAACTGAAGCTCCCGCTGGAGGCTGTTCCGCCGGATCATGCGGTAGTACCGACGACCAGATGAACCACCTGCCGGAGCATATTCGCCAGAAGGTGTTCAACCATCCCTGCTATTCCGAAGAGGCGCATCACTACTTTGCGCGTATGCATGTGGCGGTGGCTCCGGCGTGCAACATTCAGTGCAATTACTGCAACCGCAAATACGACTGTGCCAACGAATCGCGCCCCGGCGTGGTATCCGAGTTGCACCATCCGGTGCAGGCGGTGAAAAAGGTACTGGCCGTTGCGGCGACCATTCCGCAAATGACGGTGCTCGGCATCGCCGGCCCCGGTGATCCTTTGGCCAACCCGGAGCGCACTTTCGAGACGTTCCGCATGCTGTCCGAGCAGGCCCCGGATATCAAGCTGTGCGTATCGACCAACGGCCTGTCGCTGCCGGAGCAAGTGGAAGAATTGTCCAAGTACAACATCGACCACGTAACGATCACCATCAACTGCGTCGATCCCGACGTGGGTGCGCAGATCTATCCGTGGATCTTCTGGAAGAACAAGCGCATTAAGGGACGTGAAGCGGCTGAGATACTCATCGCGCAACAACAGAAGGGCTTGGAGATGCTGGTCGCCAAGGGCATCCTGGTGAAAGTGAATTCGGTGATGATCCCCGGCGTGAACGACAAACATCTGGAAGAAGTGTCCAAGATCGTCAAGGCTAAAGGCGCGTTTCTGCACAACGTGATGCCGCTGATTTCCGAAGCGGAGCACGGTACTTACTACGGCCTCACCGGCCAGCGCGGTCCGACCAACGAAGAGCTGCAAGCCTTGCAGGATGCCTGCGAGGGTGACATGAACATGATGCGCCATTGCCGCCAGTGTCGCGCCGATGCGGTGGGTTTGCTTGGTGAAGACCGCGGTGCGGAGTTCACCATGGACAAGGTTGAACTGATGGAGATCGACTACCCAGAAGCGATGAAGATGCGCGCCGAAGTGCATGCCGCTATCAACGAAGAGCTGGAGAGTAAACGCCTTGCCAAGGAATCCAAGGTGCAACTGGTCAGCATTCAGAGCATCCAGAAGAAAGAAGTGACGCGCCCGGTGTTGATGGCGGTTGCCACTAAAGGCAGCGGCGTGATCAACGAACATTTCGGACATGCCAGCGAATTCCTTGTTTATGAAGCTTCGTCCGACGGCGTGCGATTTATCGGCCACCGCAAGACCACCCCGTATTGCGAAGGGGGCGACACCTGCGGCGACGGCGAGAGCGCATTGGATGTAACACTGCGCGTGCTATCCGGCTGCGAAGTTGTGCTGTGCAGCAAGGTAGGTTACGAGCCCTGGGGGCCGCTGGAAGCAGCGGGTATTCAGCCCAATGGCGAACATGCGATGGAGCCCATCGAGGACGCGATCCTTGCGGTGTACGAAGAAATGCGCGTGGCGGGCAAGTTGGCAGTAAAAGTTGTTGAGCAGAAAAAGGTGGCGTAGGTCGGGTTAGGCATAGCCGTAACCCGACAACTCTTTCAACTTGCTCATGTCGGGTTACGCTGCGCTAACCCGACCTACCTATTTAACAAGGAATAGATCATGACACTAGAAATTATCGAATCCTGCACCAATTGTTGGGCTTGCCAACCGCTGTGCCCGAGCAAGGCGATCTATGAAGCGAAGCCGCATTTCATGATTGATGTGGATAAATGCACGGAGTGCGCGGGCGATTTTGAAGATCCGCAATGCGCCACCATCTGCCCCATCGAAGGCGCTATCCTAAACGAGGACGGCGTGCCGCTAAACCCGCCCGGCTCGCTCACCAACATCCCTTTGCAAAAGCTGGCGGCATAATGGCTACGGTGATCTTTTACGAGAAGCCCGGCTGTGGCAATAACACCAAACAAAAGGTGTGGTTGGCCGCATCCGGTCACAGCGTGCTGGCAAAAAATCTGCTTGTCGAAAAATGGACTGTGGAACGGCTGCGCGCTTTTTTTGGTGAGATGCCGGTCGCACAATGGTTCAATCCTGCCGCACCCAAAGTTAAATCAGGCGAAATTGACCCCGGTGCTTTCGATTCCGAGACGGCGCTAAACATGATGCTCAATGAACCGCTGTTGATCCGCCGCCCGCTGATGGAAGTGGATAGCGTGTTGCGCGTTGGCTTCGATGCCAAAGCAGTGGATGCGTGGATCGGCCTCAACGACAGTCAACCCAAAGAAGAGCCTTGTCCGATTTGTCACCGTTCCGAGCCGTGTCCCGCACCGGAGTCTGTTGCATGAGAGCCACGCCGGATGCCGTCGAAATCGCTGCGGACACGCACTGGATCGGCGCGCTTGATCCCGGTTTGCGCGAATTCGACATCATCCTCAAGACTGCCAACGGCACGACCTATAACTCGTACTGTGTGCGCGGCGCAAACGGTGTGGCCATCATCGATACGGTGAAGCTGTCGCATGCCGACGAATTTTTTCGCCGACTCGAACAAGTCGCGCGCTACGATGAAATTACCACCATCGTGCTGAACCATCTGGAGCCGGATCACAGCGGCGCGTTGCCCGAGCTGATGCGCCGTGCGCCGCAGGCCAAACTGTATATCTCGGCCAAAGCGCAGTTGATGTTGAAGGCGCTAGTCAAAAGCACCGAACTCGATTTCACTATCGTGCAGACGGGCGACACGGTCGATTTGGGCGGACGCACGCTGCGATTTTTCAGCACGCCGTTTCTGCACTGGCCGGATACGCAGTGCACGCTGGTCGAGGAACAAAACATTCTGTTCAGCGGCGATGTGTTCGGCTGCCATTTCTGCGATGCACGCCTGTTCAACGATCAGGTCGGCGACTTCCGTTTCTCATTTGAATATTATTATCAGCACATCATGCGGCCCTTCCGCGAGCATGTGCTGGATGCGCTGGCCTTGCTTGAACCGCTGCCCCTGACACTCATCGCCCCGGCGCACGGCCCTATCTTGCGCGATACACCGCGCAGTTATGTGCAGCGCTACCGGCAACTCGCTTCGCCATTGCTGCACAACGAAGTGGGCGCAAACAATAAATCGTTGCTGGTGTTTTACATCTCGGCCTATGGCAATACGGCACGCATGGCGCAAGCCGTGGCCGAGGGCGCGGAAACCATTCCCGGCGTGCGCGTTTCTTTATACGACTTGCAGGCCGGAGGCGATCTGCCGTTTGTGGATTTGATCGAGGAGGCCGACGGCCTCGCTTTCGGTTCGCCCACCATCAACGGCGACGCGGTGAAGCCGGTGTGGGATGTGTTGTCGTCGCTGGCCGTCATCAAAGTGCGCGACAAACTCGGTGCGGCGTTCGGCTCTTACGGCTGGAGCGGCGAAGCGATCAACATGATCGAAGACCGTTTGCGCGGACTCAAGCTACGTGTGCCGATCAAAGGCGTGCGCGCACGGCTCATCCCCACCGATGAAGAACTCGGCAAATGCCGCGACCTCGGCAAGCAACTCGCCCAACACCTGACCGGCAGCATCGATCGTCGCGTCATTTCCATGTCTGAACTACTCGCACAGGAGCAATCACATGCCTAAAGCCAACGTCACATTTGAAAAACTCGGGGTCACGATCAGTGTTCCCGCAGGAACGCGCCTCATCGAAATCTCGGAGAAGGTCGGTGCCAGCATCACCTACGGTTGCCGCGAAGGGGAATGCGGCACTTGCATCATGAAGATCGTCTCCGGTATGGAAAACATGAGCGAGCGCTCGGTGCTGGAAGACAAGGTGTTGCAGGAGAACATGGCGGGACGCAGTGACCGTCTTGCCTGTCAGGCACAAGTATTGGGTGGCGACATCGTCGTCAAAGCGTAATTTTTTTAATATTTTTTAACCACAACAAAAGGAGCAATTGCAATGCCTAACATCACATTTTCAAGCCCGCTACACAAGGACAAAACGGTTTATGCCGTTGCAGGAAGTCTAACTAAAACCGTACTCGCACTGGCGAAGGAAAACCATATTCCAATCGACTTTGGCTGCGAGAACGGTGAATGTTCTACCTGCCTGGTTAAGGTCACCAATTTGTCCAATAAGGGACCGATGGGCGGCCCGTTGACTGACCGTGAAATTACGGTGCTCAAGCAGGAAGGGAAAATTACGGCAGCACAAATCGAGGCAATGAAAGTGAATGATGTTGTCACGACCGAATGGAGACTGGCCTGCCAGATGGTATTGCGCGATGAAGATATTTTGATCGAGTATCCCAGCAAATAAGCTGACATCATGCAACCCGATACGATGCTTCGACAACGAATTCCAACACAACCCGGCAGTTTATATACCGAGTTGATGGCGCACGCTATCGGGTTGCCGAATGATGAATTATTTGCGCAAATGATTTCCGCCCAACAGGGAGGTGAAGGATCTTTACCTCCCGGTCTGGGCCTAACAAGCGATGAATTCTCCGGTTTGCTGAGTCGCCATTTTTCATCAATGCAACTATCTGTTTATATTGAAGAAAATGAAACTAGTGCACGTACCTCAGAGCGCGAAGATGTACGTGATTTGTTGCTCGAAAATCGAGCCGGAAAGTGTGAGTCTGAACGCTGGTTGGCGGAGATTGTAAGCGTCGCCTGTCTGGCAAGTGATCACCTTTGGCAGGATTTGGGATTGCGCTCGCGCACCTATCTCAGCCAGCTGATGACGCAAAATTTCCCCGCACTTGCGGCAAGAAATGAACACGATATGAAATGGAAAAAATTTCTATATAAACAACTGTGCGAGCGCGAAGGAATTAATGCCTGCCGTGCGCCCTCGTGTGAGTATTGCGTGGACTATCTAAAGTGTTTCGGGCCGGAGGAGTGACCAACACCGACCACGCTATCGCCGCCTACCTTGGCCTTGCCATCGGTGATGCACTGGGCTCAACTGTTGAATTTATGACGCCGCGTGAAATCGCAGCGCAGTATGGCGAACACAAAACACTGTGCGGGGGAGGGTGGTTACACCTTAAACCCGGGCAGGTTACCGATGACACCACTATGTCACTTGCCCTGGGAAATTCCATTCTGGCACAGAGCGGCGTTGATGCATTTGCAGCAGCCCAAGCTTTTGATGCCTGGATGCGGGCCAAGCCCGTCGATATCGGCAACACGGTGCGGCGTAATTTGATTCTATTTCGTAAGTCCGGAAATCCGGAAGCACCGTATTCTGATCATGATGCAGGCAACGGGGCGGCGATGCGCGTGTTGCCTGTGGCACTTGCCACCTTCGGTCAACCGGCAAAAGCAGTACGGATTGCTTGCCGCGCCCAAGCTCACGTCACCCACCATTGCGACCTCTCAGATGCCGCCTGCGAAACCCTGATTTTCATGGTGCAAGACGCATTGCGTGGCTTTGATAAAAATTATCTATTGCACACGTACGCGCATCCGTTAGTCGCAAAATATCCTGTCTTTAAATTTCGCGCGGTACGCCAGAGCAGCAATCCCAGCGGCTATATCGTGGATACAGTGCAGGCGGTATTTCAAAGTTTTTTCGACACCGATAATTTTGAGGACTGTTTAATTGACGTCGTTAATCGCGGCGGGGATGCTGATACAACCGGCGCAATTGCGGGAATGCTGGCGGGCGCTTTGTACGGATTGGAAGCAATACCCGAGCGATGGCGGGTTACGCTGGATGACTCAATTCGACGCTTATGTGAAAGTCAGGCTAAATCCCTTTTTTCAATTTCAGCATTTAAGCCTATTGGCGAAGCCAAGTAAGTCTGCCCCAAACATACCGGCTATTTTTTAGGGCTCCTCTAAAAATTAAATTTACTTCGCGATGCTGCGTTGCTCACAAAAAATTACTCCTTACATATCATGTATATGCTGCGTCCTAATTTTTAGCTCGCGCCTTGCCTAGCTTTGAAAATTGAATTTTTAGAGGTGCCCTTTACTGCTGTGCCTGTTGTTGTTCTTCAATAATTTCACTCGCAATTCCATTAGCACCTTCTAGCAGAGGTTCCGGAGCGCGTCGCAAATCCAGAGTGAACGGATAATCTGGATTGCGTCCTTCACGTCGAATGTGTATCTGACCGGGCGTATGTCCATGATTCCAAAAGCGTGCCACGCGGCGTGCTTCTGCCTCGTTGGCGTTGACCGGAAACGCGTCGTAATTGCGCCCGCCGGGATGGGCTACATGATAGGTACAGCCGCCGATAGAGCGCCCGTTCCAGCTGTCCACCAAATCGAATACCAGCGGGGCTTGCACGCCGATGGTGGGATGCAAACCGGAAGGCGGTGCCCACGCACGATAGCGCACGCCCGCAACATATTCGCCGCGCGTGCCGGTCGCGGTAAGCGGAACAGGACGGCCATTGCAGGTGAGAATGTGGCGATTGTCGTTCATATGACGAACTTTGACCTGCATGCGCTCAAGCGAGGAATCCACATAGCGGGCTGTGCCGCCGGCACTGACTTCCTCGCCGAGCACGTGCCACGGTTCAATCGCTTGACGCAGTTCAATTTCGATACCGTGATAAACGACAGTACCAAAGCGCGGAAATCGGAATTCCAGAAAAGGGGCAAACCAGTCAAATTCAAAGGCATAACCGGCGCGCTGTAAATCCAACACCACGTCGCGCAGGTCTTGCGCCACAAAGTGCGGCAACATGTAGCGATCATGTAACTCGGTTCCCCAGCGATTAAGATTGCCGGAATAGGGGGTTTTCCAGAAACGCGCAACCAGGGTACGCAACAGTAGCATCTGCAAAAGCGACATTTCCGCGTGCGGTGGCATTTCAAAACCACGGAACTCAAGCAAGCCCAAGCGTCCTGTGGCGCTATCCGGTGAATATAATTTGTCGATACAGAACTCCGCGCGGTGCGTATTGCCGGACAGATCTACCAGTAAATTGCGCAACAGACGATCGACCAACCAGGGTTGCTGGTTTTCTTCGCCTGCTTTTAGATTTTTATTTAATTGCTGAAAGGCGATTTCCAGTTCATACAAACTTTCATGGCGCGCTTCATCCACGCGCGGCGCCTGACTCGTGGGCCCGATAAACATGCCGGAAAATAAATACGAGAGCGCGGGATGATGTTGCCAATAGGTAATGATGCTGACCAACACATCGGGGCGGCGTAAGCAGGGCGAATCGGCAGGGGTTGCCGCACCCAGCGTGACATGATTGCCGCCTCCAGTACCGGTATGGCGACCATCCAGCATAAATTTTTCTGTGCCAAGCCGGGTTAGACGCGCTGCCTCGTACAGCGTTTGCGTGTTTTCTACCAACTGCGCCCAACTGCCTGAAGGATGGATATTCACCTCAATCACGCCGGGATCGGGGGTGATGCGGAATTCTTTCAGGCGCGGGTCGGCTGGTGGTGTGTAACCTTCTAATTTAATTGGAATATTTAAGGCTTGTGCGACAGCCTCGATGCGCTTAATCAGGTAAATAAAATCTTCCAGCAGGGGCACCGGCGGCAGAAATACGCACAACACACCGCTACGCACTTCCACACACAGGGCGGTGTGAATAATTTCGTGTGGATCGTAACTAGCTTTGGGCGATTGTATTTTTTCCTTGCTAGTGAGGGTATCCGTCAAGGCTTCGGTTGCGCTAAACGGATCGCGCGCAAATTCTTCTTCTTTTTTGTCGGGTGAAACCCAGGGCAAAGAGGCCAGGGGGAGACGCAAGCCCAAAGGTGAATCGCCGGAAATTAAATACAAATGTTCGCGGCGCAACGGCCACGCACTGGAACGAAAGCCGGCACTTTCCACAGGTTTTTTGGAGGTGGATGGCAACGCTTTTAAGGGCAACACGTATCCCGCCGCCTCGCCTAAGCCCCGCTCGATTAACTGCGCCAAGCGACGGCGCTCATCGGTCTTTGTTAAATCGGCATGGTGCGGATCAAAATTGTCCGGCCAGCGCAGTTCTTCGTTAATGACGTGGGCCACATCTTCGAAAGCCGGGATGACGAATTTTTTATCCAGTCCCAATTCGGCGGCAAGGCGATTGATGAAGACCAGGGAATCTTGTGCAAGCTGTTTTCCTTCATTTGCTGCGGTCGCCAAAAGTTGCCGATTGTTCCACAGCGGCTTGCCATCGGTGCGCCAGTAACAGCCATAGGCCCAGCGCGGTAAGGGCTCACCGGGATACCATTTGCCCTGACCAAAATGCAGCAAGGCACCCGGTGCAAAATGACCTTGCAAACGGGTGAGTAATTCATTGGCAAGTTCACTTTTTTTGCAGGACAACGCGGTGTAATTCCATTCTTCACCGTCCATATCGTCAATCGATACAAAGGTCGGCTCGCCGCCCATGGTGAGCCGCACATCCTGTTGTTTCAGCTCTTCATCCACCTGAAAACCCAAATCGAGTATCGACTGCCATTGAGTCTGGGTGTATGGCTGCGTAACGCGCGGGTCTTCATGAATCCGGGTGACGAGCATGGAAAAATCGAATTGAGTTTCACAAACATCGGTGGCGCCGATAACCGGAGCAGCCGATGAGGGTAATGCGGTGCAGGCCAGGGGAATATGTCCTTCACCGGCCAACAAACCCGAGGTTGGATCGAGACCGATCCAACCGGCGCCGGGAATATAGACCTCGGTCCAGGCATGCAAATCGGTAAAGTCATGCTCGGTGCCGGAAGGGCCGTCAAGCGCTTTAATATCAGCCTTAAGTTGAATTAAATATCCCGAAGCAAATCGTGCAGCCAGACCCAAATGCCGCAATGCCTGTACCAGCAGCCATGCCGAGTCGCGGCACGAGCCGCGCTGGAGCTCCAGCGTTTGCTCGGGAGTTTGCACGCCAGCCTCAAGTCGCACGATATATCCGACCGTATTTTTTACACGCTGGTTAATGCCGACCAGCATGTCGATGGTGCGCAGCTTGCTGCCCAGTAATTCGCTTTTAGTCCCGGTAATCCAATTTGCCAGCAACGGAGTCAGACTGTCCGCTTCAAGATACGGCCCCAATTCACGCTGCAACGTTTCCGGATAGGCAAAAGGAAAATTCTCCGCATATTCATCCATGAAAAAATCAAACGGATTAATCACCGTCATGTCCGCAACCAGATCAACGGTAATTTTTAATTCTTTGGCGGGCTCGGGAAATACCAGACGCGCCACCCAATTTCCAAAAGGGTCCTGCTGCCAATTTAAAAAATGTTTGTCAGGTTCAACGCTGAGCGAGTAAGCGAGAATCGGGGTGCGGCAATGTGCGGCCGGGCGCAGGCGGATTTCATGCGGCCACACTTTAATTGAGCGATCAAAGGTGTAAGTTGTTTGATGATTGAGCGCGACACGGATGGTCATTAGAGCCTTTCAGGAAAAACGTAGGGTGCAAAAATGCCCCCTACAACGACTCGTTTTTGTTCCTTCTACCGCCAATGGGAGAAGGGGGTAGCAATTACCATTCAAAATTAGGCAATTGGGCAAAGGCTTTGCGCACGCCTTCATTCCAACTTTTGCGCAAACTCATCATGTAATTATCTTGTTCAATAAAGCGGTAAGTGCGGCTGGGCAACAATGAGTCCCGCCGGTACCAGGCCAAATCAATCGGCATGCCGACCGAAAGATTGGAACGCATGGTGGAATCAAACGATACCAGCACACATTTAATCGCATCATCCATACAGGTATCGGCACTGATAACCCGGTCAATAATCGGCTTGCCGTATTTCACCTCGCCAATTTGAAAATACGGTGTTTCGGAGGTTGCCTCGATAAAGTTACCTTCCGAATACACCATAAACAAACGTTGATTTTCTCCGGAAATTTGCCCGCCCACAATAAAATTGGCACTGAAATCAACATGATTTTCCTGCAACGAAGCTGCATCGCGTCGGCGAATTTCACGCAACGCCAGTCCGATTAATTCCGCCACCTCATACATTGAAGTCACGCTCATTAAATTCGGGAGGAGGTTGCGCCGAACTGCCTGATCCAAATAATTTAAAGTGGCTTGGGTGATGGCTAAATTCCCGGAATTTACAATAACTAAAGTCCGGTCTCCCTGATTTTCAAAGATGCGCATTTTGCGAAATGTGGAGATATTGTCCACGCCGGCATTGGTGCGTGAATCAGACGCAAAAACAATACCGGCATCAATCATTGTTGCAACGCAGTAAGTCATGTTGGCTTTCTTCCGGATGGAGTTGAGTGAGGGCACAAGGGCGCATTCGCGCACAATAAAGCATCACTCATCAGTCGACCAGAAATATGTTTTGTTAATCAAATCCCCCAGATTGGAAATTTGTTCGAGAAAGTCGGATAAATATTCGTGTAATCCATATTCGAAAATATCGTCTATGCTGCCATAGCGGATCTTGCCATGCAGTTGACCGCAACGTCTGAGTAATTCAGCGGAGCGCGGCCCGTCAATTTCCTGCAGCAAGCGATTAACCTCATTTAAACAGGTAATTAAAGAGCGCGCCATGTCCGGTCGCAAGAGTAATAATTCGGCAACGCGTTTGGGGGTAATCTGGTCGCGATATACTTTGCGATACGATTCAAACGCCGACACCGAGCGCAGCAGGGCGCTCCACTGGTAGTAGTCCGCCGCGCCGCCGACATCGTCGGGGGTGGGTAACAAAATATGATATTTAACATCCAGTATTCGCGCAGTATTGTCCGCACGTTCAAAAAAAGTTCCCAGACGTAAAAATCGAAAAGTATCATCGCGCAGCAGAGTGCCGTGGGTTATTCCACGGGAAAGATGCGAGCGTTCTTTTACCCATTCAAAGAAACGCGATACGCCGTCATCCGGAATGCCTTCGGAAAAAATACGGCGCATTTCCAGCCAGGTAAAATTCAACGCCTCCCACATTTCAGACGTAATCGACCCGCGCACCGCACGGGCATTTTCGCGCGCATTAAAAATGCTGTTGTAAATACTGCCGGGATTTTTTTCATCCAGAGCCATAAATCGCAATACATTAGACGCATTCGGCACGGCATAACGCGCCTCAAAGTCTTCATGCAGGCCGCTGATGGACAGCATCGCGCGCCACTCGTGATGGGGATCGGAGACGGCCTGTTTGAGCAGTGACATACGATAAGTCACATCCAGCATACGCGCGGTATTTTCGGCACGCTCCATGCTGCGCGCCATCCAGTACAGGTGATCTGCGGTCGATGAAAGCATAAGGGCACCTCTAAAAATTAAATTTACTTCGCGATGCTGCGTTGCTCACAAAAAATTTCTCCTTACATATTATGCAGATGCTGCGTCCCAATTTTTTCCTCGCGCCTTGCCTGGCTTCGAAAATTGAATTTTTAGAGGCGCCCATAATTAGTTTTCCAATACCCAAGTATCTTTAGTGCCCCCGCCCTGGGAGGAGTTGACAACCAGTGAACCTTCTTTCAGCGCCACACGTGTGAGTCCGCCCGGCACCATGCTGATTTCTTTGCCGGAAAGTACGTAGGGCCGCAAGTCGATATGTCTGGGTGCCACGCCGCTTTCCACGTAAGTGGGGCAGGTGGACAGGGACAAAGTGGGCTGCGCAATATAGCCTTCCGGTGCGGCGGTAATTTTGGCGCGAAATTCCTCAATTTCAGCTTTACTGGAGGTGGGGCCGACCAGCATGCCGTAGCCGCCGGAACCATGCACTTCCTTTACCACCAATTCCGGCAAATGTTCCATTACATATTTAAAATCATCGGGTTTGCTTAATTCCCAGGTGGGCACATTGGATAAAATGGGTTCCTCGCCGCAATAAAAACGGATCATTTCCGGAACGTGAACATAAATTGCTTTATCGTCGGCAATCCCTGTCCCGACAGCGTTAGCCAGTGTGACATTGCCTGCCTGATAGGCGGAAAAGAGCCCGGGCACGCCCAGCATTGAATCTTTACGGAAAGCCTGCGGGTCCAGATAGTCATCATCGATGCGCCGGTAAATGACATCCACGCGTAGCGGGCCTTGTGTGGTGCGCATATAGACGGTTGCATTGCGCACAAATAAATCGTTTCCATCCACCAGCTCGATGCCCATTTGTTGGGCTAAAAATGCGTGCTCAAAATAGGCGCTGTTGTATTGTCCCGGCGTTAACACCACTACATTCGGATTGGTTACGCCTGAGGGTGCGACCGAGCGCAAGTTATTCAGCAGCAAATCAGGGTAATGTTCCACCGGCGCAATGGCCTGTCGGGTAAATAAGTCCGGAAAAAGTCGCATCATCATCTTGCGATCTTCCAGCATGTACGACACCCCGGAGGGGGTGCGCAAGTTGTCTTCCAGTACGTAATACTCACCTTCACCCGCGCGCACCAAATCAATACCTGAAATATGCGAATAGATGCGTTCCGGCACATTAACGCCGATCATTTCCTTGCGAAATTGGGAGTTATTGAAAATTTTTCCGGCGGGAATTCGACCGGCTTGCAGGATTTCCTGGTCGTGATAAATATCATGTAAAAACGCATTCAACGCTTTGACGCGTTGCCGCAAACCATCTGCCATGCGCTGCCATTCCTGCGCCGCAATAATGCGCGGAATGATGTCGAAGGGAATGAGTCGCTCTTTGCCCGCATCTTCGCCATACACGGCGAACGTAATCCCTACACGATGAAATGCAATTTCAGCCTCTTCACGCTTTCGGGCAATGACGGCATCGGGTGAAGCACGTAACCACTCCCGGTAACTGCGATAATTTTCGCGCACCGAACCATCAGCGGTATACATTTCGTTATAAGCGATCTTCATGGCGAACCTTGGCTGGATTGAGTTAGAAGCTTTTGCTGTTTATTAAAAGCACAAATCAAGCCAGACAAAATAAAACAATAAAATCAATGAGTTGCAAACTCAACCGAGAGTGCTTAATAATTTGTTGCCCAATTTTAGAGCGTGATGCTACAGATCAGTGCAAAGCACGATACTCGTCGTTCAAGCAGGCAGAACTCAAGATTGAATATTACTCACGCGCTGACAGGCATGAATTTATTGCGTAAGCGTTCCGCTGAAAGCACCACAATCATTTCGCGCGAGCTTTTTCCCTCGCCGGGTTTAACCAAGCTTTCTGCCAGGGTATTTCCGGCTACCAGCATAGGGGACACTTTCTCGATACGTTCCAATGGGATCTCCGGAATCTCGCCAAGTTCGTCCACCATAATTCCGATTAAGCTATCGTTATTGTCGCCCATACGTAATACGATAATCTGGGGTTCGGCACTGCTGCGTCGTTTATCTTCTTTACCCAGCATTCCCCATAGCCCGATTACGGAAATTAGCTTGTCATGAAACATAATGTAGCCGAGCATGTTTTCTCCCGCACCCGGAACGCGCGTCAACCCATGGGTATCAATCGATTCGACCACGTGATTCGAGGGGATGCCAAGCCAGTGACTATCCACATAAAACGTGGCAATTTCCATGCACTCGCTGCCGGCAGCTTTGATCTCCGCCCCTTTCAGACGCGAGCGGGCGCCCGATGTCATCCCTCTGCGCTCATCCTGGCGGCATTCGCCCAATGGAGCGAATATCAGCGCGATGACCTCATTGTGATAGGCGTCGTTATTGTCTTTGTATTCCCGGTAACCTTTGGACATGCAGGCGCCTACAGCGTAGTAATGCCCGTTGAATTCGGCGATCCCGGATTTGCGCTCGCCTTTACCGAGGCGGAAATAAGTCTCTTCCAACCCCAGCTGCATGCCGGGAGTCAAGTTACTCTGGGTCGATGCGATGATGCGGCGCTCGCGATCCGTGAATACGCCGAAACAACCGGCGGGCACAGCGCCGCTTTCGTTGTGCGGCAGTGCATCGTTGAGCATGGCCGCAAACTGCGGGGCGGAATCGAACACGATGCCGATACCGCCGACGATGTTTTGCGTTGCCGACTGGTCGCGTATGGCAGCGGCATAGATGTAGGAATGTTTATCCTGATACAAAGGGCTGGGCACGAAATCCGACACCGCATAACTTTGGTTGTTTCCCAGCGATAAAGCGCGGCGTACCCATTCCTCATTCAGCACCTGACCGCAGATATCCTGATATTTCGGATTGGATACCGCCAATACTTTAGCGCTACGGTCGAATATCACCAGATTGTCGTACACGGTGTAAAGCCCGTTGATATGCACCAGAGTCTTGGTGACATCGCGCAGTGCGGCGGCATCCGGCGGCGAGCTCGATAACGCACGGCGGAACACCGATGAAAGTGCCCACCAGCGCACATCGTTCGCGCGTTCATACAGATTGCGATCCATGATGTCGATCGCCAGCGCCGCCTGAAACTGGCTGTCTTGCAGGATGCTCGAAACCACGGTTTGGTGCAGGTTGGTGATCGACTGGTCGAACACATCCTGCGTTTTTAGCCCGGTATTGCTGATCTCCCACAGGAGGATTTTGGAGAATGCTGGATTCAACGCTTTGTTGTCGCACTTCTGGCTGACATTGCCGTTCCACACCGAGCGGTTTAACGCGCGCTGGATTTTGGCCGCATGACAGGGAATATCGCGCAACGCATCGCTGAATAATCGCGGGTTGCTCATGACCGCACTCAGTGCATTTTCCGGAATCGCCGCTTCCAGAAAACGTCCATCCCCATGATCGAAGGCATGATCCAGCGGCATCATGACATGTCCGTACCAGCCCGGCCCCATATAGCCCTGATAGCCCTGCGTGGCGCGCGTCACCGACAGATATTGGCGACCGGCGAAGCGCGTCACGCACCACTCGCGATTCGTTAGAAATTTGACTGTTGCTCCGACCGGAACATGAAATGCATCGCTGCTGGCGATGACCATGCCGTGCTGGTCGAGCAGCGTGACCACGCTCCAATCTTCCGCCTCGACCAGATTGGCAAATATTCGCTCCGCCTCGTTGGCGAAACGGAAGCTTAGACACAGCACACCCAGGTTGGTTTTGCCTTCTGCGTCGGTGACCCGATAGGAATAGATCAGACTATTGCTTTGGCTCGGCGCCAGATCGCTATGGCGGAAAGTCTCGACATACGCTTGCGCGGAAGTGAGCGATGCGGCGATCAGTGCATCTTTGGAGTGTCGCACCGGCTTGTGCTCATCCAGCTGTAGCAACACGTTGCCTTCGGTATCGAGCAGCATAATATTGGCGTACACGGAATACTTTTGCTCGTATTCTTTGAAGCGCGCCAGCAGGTTGGCATCGTAGCGCTCCAGCTCAAGGCGGGGTTCTTCACCGACTAACCGGGATTTTAGCGGTGCGAACTTGCCCAGATATTCGCGCACGTCGTCGTCCATCGCCAGAAAACCGATGTCGGCAGTGCGCTCGAACAGGTTGCGCACCATGATGTCCACCGCCACTTGCGCTTTGGACTTCATTGCCAGCGTGGTTTTTTTCAGGGTCTCGCGCCCGAGCTGATTCAGCAGACTTGCAGTCAATTGCTGGAACGCAGTGCGCGTATCGGACATATCCGTGGCCGTGCCGGAAAGATGACCCAGCAAAGTCAGGCTATCCCACACCGACTGCAAAGATTGCAATCGTTCGCGGTATTCCTCAGCTTTGCCCATCATGCGAATCAGTTCGACAATGTCCTGATCGACATCAATTCCCTCGTATGCGCCCATATTTCCCCCCGGATAATTGAATCTAATCTGTATGGGAGTGCAAAAATAGTGCCAGTGATATTAATGTCGAAAATAAGCTTATTGTCTTGATATATAGATATTTTCTGCATGTATCTATATAGTTATTGCAGATATCTATATATCTATCGCATGCCCCCGTTAATGTCGTGGATTTGCTGGATAAATTTATTTTTATAGAGCCGACAAGACCGTGAGCAGTCCAATATTCAACTTGATTTGCATTAATTATTTCCGACAAAGTGGGGCGGCGAGGCTGTAGCTAATCGTACAAATATTTTGTGTTTGTACGACTAGTTACAATGACTTGGTTTGTCGGCGAGGAGTAAAGATCACCGGTATGAGCCAGCATCTCAGAGTGAACGGAGTTTGTTAAGTACGTAGCTCTACCCCCCCGCCGCAATTCCCGCCTGTACCTCATCAGGCCATTCGCCATATCCACCCGCAACTCCGCCAATACAGCCAATGGAATGCATAAAATACCTATTATTCATAATATTATGAGCGTTTTGTGCGATTGCGTGTCTGAGTATGGGCAAGCTCGCAACCATCTTCAATGCGGTAATTGGGCATTGAAATATTGGCTTTGAAATTCGCATCATAAATTTCCCTAAGTTTGCATCGTATAACGACATGCGTTATGCTCGCGTATGATCATCGGCTTTACATCTAAGGAAACTGAAAAAATTTGGCGAGCGGAAGTGTCGCTTAAGTTGCCTCGTGACATTCAACAAATCGCTTTGCGCAAATTGTTCATGCTGGACAAAGCGCAGACTCTCAACGATTTGAAAATTCCGCCAGCCAATCGGCTAGAAGCGTTGAAGAATGATAAAAAAGGACAGCACAGTATTCGCATCAACGACCAGTGGCGCATCTGTTTCGTGTGGACGAAAAACGGCCCAGATGCCGTTGAAATTATTGACTATCATTAAGGAGATAGGCATGAATAAATTACAAAACATTCACCCCGGCGAAATACTCCTTGAAGAGTTTCTGATGCCTATGGCAATCAGCCAAACCAGACTGGCAATCTCAATCGGCGTACCACCACGCCGCATCAATGAAATTGTATTGGGTAAACGCGGCATCACAGCGGATACTGCGCTGAGACTTGCCAAAGTATTCGGCACTTCAGTGCAATTTTGGATGGGATTACAGGACGAATATGAATTACGCGAAGCGCGTGCCTCGATCAAGGATCAACTGGAGCGGATGATGCCGTTGGCGGCGTAACTTGCGCGCAATGCCCAAAATGCAATATCTATAATTGCTTAGTGTTGCTATCGTCCATTAGCGCGCCTTTTCATACTATTATGCATATGCAGACAGACAAAAAATGTGAGGGAGTAAATTTTGAAGGAAGTAATCCAATTCTTAGGCGGTGCTACCATATTTATTGCCGCTGTTGCGTGGCTTATTCGTTCGATAATTACTCACCTTCTCTCTAAAGATATAGAGGTATTTAAACAGACCTTAAGGGCAGAAGCTGAAAAAGACATTGCCCTTTTAAAATCATCATTAGAGTTAGAAAATGAGAAAGTTAGAATTAAACTGACGACCCTAGAGGATCGGAGAATAAAAGTTCTCGAAGACCTTTATATCAAACTAACTGAGTTTTCTGTAGTGGCTAGTAATTTTACTTACGACCCTGAAATGGAAGATAAAGAGGGGCTTAAAAATAGCGCAGATAAATTCATCGATGAATACCATGATTTTTATAACTATTTTCAAAGGGTGGCAATCTTCCTGCCCAAGGACTTAGAGGACTCTATAAATCGGCTCCACAATATTCATTTTAATGTGGCTATTGAAATTGGTAATGCTAGAGATCAAGAGTTCGAAGAGATAATACAAAAAATAAATAAAAATATTCCTAATATTCGCTCGCAAGCGAGGGATATCATTGGCAGCATTGCAAAAGAATTTCGGGAGCTATTGGGTGTTGAGAGCTAATAAGTCAATCAACATCGCTCCTTCGGCGCCGGACGCAGAAAAGCTGCACCGGTTTGATACGTTGAATGTCTGCGTTACAAAGTCACAACTTACCGCTTCGGGTCGTTTTCAGTCGCACATTCTCTACTTCCCCTCCAATAACCCCTTCAACCATGCCTGCTGAGACACCCGCTTACGCTTCTGTTCCATCAGTTTACGGATGTGCGGTTTAGCTTGCTCTAGGCTCAATACGCTTGCGTCGGTGATCGCGTCGCAGCGCAAGATGTGGAAGCCGAGTTCGGATTCCAGCACGCCGCTCACTTCTCCGGCCTTCAATTCGAACAACACTTTGTCCAATTCCGGGAAAAGTTTGCCGCGCGGCAGGTCGCCCAGCTTTCCGCCGTCCAGCGCGGTGGGGCATTCGGAATGTTTTAGGGCTTGCTCTTCAAAACGTTGTGGTTCTTTTTTCAGCCGCGTGGCGAGCGTTTCGATGCGTTTATGTGCTGCCTCGCGGGTGTTGTCGGCGATGGTTTCATTGATGGTAATTAGGATGTGGCGTGCCAGCCGGGTTTCGGGACGACGAAACTTTTCGGGGTGATATTGGTAATACAGCTCCACATCTATGCTGCTGATTTTTTCCGCCCGGGTGCCGACTTTTTCTAAAATAGCCTCGACTTTCATCTCCCGTTCCAGCGCGGTGGTAAAGCTCGCCTCGTCCAATCCGTTGCGCGCCAGGTCGCCAACGAATTCTTCTTCGCTTTGATAGCGTCCCCGGATCTCCTGCATGGCGATCTCAACGGTGGAGGGCGGCACCATCGCATCGCGTGCTTCGGGTGTGGCCAGCACGCATGCTTCGAGTTTGTGTTGCTGTTGCGCCATTTTTTGCACGCGCTCTAGCTCGTCGGGCTGCAAGGCGGCGGTCGCTTTGCTGTAGAGTTTTTGCGCGGCCTTGAGTGCGAGATAGGCCACGCTGGATTCAATGAGTTGTGGCATCGCTTTTCTCCTCGTCGTCATAGACACGTGTTGCTTCCAGAGAAGCCTCGGGTACTTGTAATACCTGGTCGTGAAAGATCACGTGATATTGCACGCCGTCATTTTCGTCGCGAAACACTTTCAGTATCTCGCCTTCCATTCCCGGTGTGACGCGCACTTCGCCGCGCACCGTGAGCGTGATCTTGCTGCGTACCTTTTCGCGGCTTTCGAATTTGCTGGGTATCCAGGGCTCGTCGATGCTGATGAGTTCTTCTTCGCGGAAGCCGACGATTTTGTTCTGTTCGAGAAAGTTTACGGTGTAAATCAGCTGGTCTTGCAGAAAGGTGCCGACATTGGTCACGAAACCGGTCGTGCCGCGCCGGATGAGCAATGTACCGGTAGGCACGCCCGGATAAGTACCATCGTTGCGCACGTTGCGGATGATGCGCACTTCGTCGCCGAATTCGTATTTAGGCAGCATCTCTTTTGTTCACAGTGATTGAGTTGAGCGGCACGAACTTGGTTTGCGGTTCGTGCATGTGGAACACCTTGAACACTTTTTCGGTGAGCGCATCGGATTTTACAAAATCCTGATAGGCCTGCTGTAATGCAGTAACGTACATTTCACGGCGCGCAGCTTCCGCTTCCGGCAATGTCACTTTGCCGAGGTAGTTGTGGAAGCGTTGCAGGATATGCAAACGGTTCACATGCACCACCGGGGCGTCGTATTCGATACCGAAGTAGTCGAGAAAATCTTCGGCGGAAACCAAGTCGTCCAGTGCTTCGTCCAGTGTCAGTTCGTCCATTTTGTATTTCCTTTCGGGTTTTTTTCATTGATCATCGATTGGTGCAGCACTTCCAGTAATGCTCTGCCGCCCATGCGGTCGTGGCTGTCCAGTTCCACTAATTTTTCCAGCATCGCCTGCCCGGTATCGAAGTTGCCGAGACGCAAATTGACGTATCCGGTTGCCTTGAGCAGCATCAGGTAGAAGCGCACCAAACCCATCGAGAGCATCACTCCCTCGCCGACATTGGCCTCGCGTAAATGCAGCCAGGTATCGGGAAACCCCAGCCGTCTGCCGACCACGGCCAGGGTGCTTTCCGCCACCAGCAGCGCATCTTCCAAACGGTGCTGGTAAAAGTAGTAACGGTACAGTGCGACCAGCACCGCGAGATGTTGCGGGGCGATAAAGTTCGCGCGCAGCAGCATCATCTCGCCGTCGTCGCTGCCATAATTCGCCGCGGCCATCGCGATCAAATGCTCGACCTCCGCTGTGATCGGTTCGTCAAAATACATCTCGGCTTGTTCGAAATCGAGCAGATCCATGTTAATTTTTCCTGATGATGCGCGCCACTTCCGTGCCGCACAGATCGTCCGCTTCGCAGGTGCGGCATTGTCCGTCCACAGGTTCACCCTGCTTGCGCAGTTGTCCTTCCAGCACTTCGATGCGCTCCATCAGGCAGGCGATGGCGCGACCTACCGGGTCGGGGATCAAATGGTGATCGAGGTTGATGCCGTAGATGTTGTCGGCATTTGCTTCTTCGGTGCGCAGTACGATTTTGCCGGGAATACCGATGACGGTGCGGTGCGCGGGCACGTCTTTGACCACTACCGAATTTGCGCCGACGCGCACATGTTCGCCGAGCGTGATAGCACCCAATATCTTTGCGCCCGCACCGACCACCACGCCGTCGCACAACGTAGGATGACGTTTGCCTTTGTTCCATGTAGTTCCGCCGAGGGTGACGCCGTGATACAGCGTCACGTCGTCGCCGATTTCGGATGTTTCACCGATTACCACGCCTGCACCATGATCGATGAAAAAACGCCGACCGATGGTGGCACCGGGGTGAATGTCGATATTGGTGAGCAGACGTGCGAACCACGCGAGCAGGCGCGCCGGATAGCGCAGGCCGAATTTCCACAGGCGATGCGCGATACGTTGCAGCAGGATGGCATGCACGCCGGGATAAGTGGTCAGCACTTCAAAGCGTGAACGCGCGGCGGGATCGCGCTGAAACACGCAGCTTACGTCTTCGCGCAGCAAGTGCAGCAGCGAGGGCTGCTCCGGTTTGGTTATGACGTTATCGGCAGTCATTACTTCTTCCATGATGCCTCCTAGTGCGCCGCACCGGGCTGGCGCCCGATGTAGCGTTGATAGAGGAACAGCAGTTCCTGATCCGCGGGCGAGCGCTTGGCGCGTTCGGCAAAGGTGCGGATGTCCGGCAACAGCGCGCGCGCTTCGGCTTGGCTCAGGTTGAGTCCCATCGTGGCGTAAGCGGCGATGATGCCGTGCGCGCCGGAATGTTTGCCGACCACCATTTTGTGATGACGGCCAACTTCAACCGGGTCGAAGCCTTGATAATTGTCCGGGTCTTTGAGTAGACCATCGACGTGGATGCCTGCCTCATGTGTGAACACGCCTTCGCCCACCACGCTCTTCTGCCAATGCACGGGACGCCCAGATGCGGCAGCAACCAGTTTCGACAATTCGGTGAAATGCGTCAGGTCGATACCGGTATCCATGCTGTAGAGTTTCTTCAGTCCGAGCGCGACTTCTTCCAGCGGCGCATTGCCCGCGCGTTCGCCCAGACCGTTTACCGTGGTGTTGATATGCGTTGCTCCGGCCACCGCAGCGGCGAGGCTGTTGGCTGTGGCGAGGCCGAGATCGTCGTGCGCGTGCATCTCGATCTCCAAATCCGATGCGCTGCGCAAAGCAGAAATCGCCTTATGCACGCCGAACGGTTCCATCACGCCGAGCGTGTCGGCATAGCGGATGCGCCGCGCGCCGCACATCTGCGCGGCTTCGAGCACGCGCAACATGAAATCGGGATCGGCACGCGAGGCGTCTTCGCAGCCGACGATCACATCCAGCCCGCAGTCGTGGGCGCGCATCACCACGTCGTATATTGTTTCGATCACCCAGTCGCGGTCGCGTTTGAGTTTCTTGGCAAGGTGAATGTCCGAGACAGGAATGGACAGGTCAACCATGTGTACGTCGAGTTGCTCGCACAGGCCGAGGTCTTCCACACACATGCGGCTCCATACGATGAGCTTTGCATTCAGACCCAGCGCCGCAACGGCGTTGATGCTCTCGCGCTCTTCGTGCCCCATCGCCGGAATGCCCACCTCCAACTCCGGCACGCCAAGCGCATCAAGCTGGCGTGCGATGTCCAGCTTCTCATCCAGCGTGAACGCCACCCCGGCGGTCTGTTCGCCGTCGCGCAGGGTGGTGTCGTCGATGATGATGGTGCGGGACATGGCTATGGCCTTAGGCGTAAGTCGGCGCGAACGCTTTTTCCGGTTCAGCCGCAGGGCCGTCGCCTTCCCAGTACGGCGACAACTTGCGCAGTTGCGCGATGATTTCCGGCACGACCGCGATCACGCGATCCACTTCCGCTTCGGTACTGTAGCGCGACAGCGAGAAGCGCACCGTGCCGTGTGCGGCAGTGTAGGGAATGCCCATCGCGCGCATCACATGACTCGGCTCCAGCGAACCGGAAGTGCATGCGGAACCGCTCGAAGCAGCGATGCCGAATTTATTCAGCATCAACAAAATCGCCTCACCTTCGATAAACTCGAACGCGATATTGCTGGTGTTGGGCAGACGATTGTCCGGGTTGCCGGTAACGAACGAGCGCGGCACTTTGGCCAGAATTGCGGCTTCCAGTTTGTTGCGCAGACGCGCGACTTCAGTGTTCTCGAAGGCCATCGCTTCCATCGCCATTTCGGCGGCTTTGCCCAACCCGACAATGGAGGTGGTGTTCTCGGTACCGGCACGACGACCGCGCTCCTGATGACCACCGCGCAGCAGCGGACGGAAGCGTGTGCCGCGCTTCAGGTACAGCACACCGATGCCTTTGGGCGCGTGCAGTTTGTGGCCGGACACGGACAGCATGTCGATCTTGGTGTCTTTCAGATTCAACGGAACTTTGCCGACGGCCTGCACCGCGTCGGTGTGAAACATCGCACCGGCGGCATGTGCCAGCTCGGCCATCTCGACCACCGGGAAAAAAGTGCCGGTCTCGTTGTTGGCCCACATCACCGACACGACGGCGACCTGATCGGTGAGCAATTTTTTGTATTCGTCCAAATCAAGGCGACCTTTGCTATCCACTTTGAGCAGATGCACTTTGTAGCCCTCTTTTTCCAGATGGGTACACAGCGTGAGAATAGCCGGATGCTCGACGGTGGTGGTGATGATCTCCTTGCGTTCCGGCTGTGCCTTCAGCGCGGAGATGAGTGCGGTGGAATCCGACTCGGTGCCGCAGGAAGTGAAGATAATTTCGGAATCGTGTTCCGCGCCAAGTAGCTCCTGTACTTGCATGCGCGCTTTCTTGATGGCGAGGCCAACTTTGTTGCCGAAGCTGTGCATCGACGATGGGTTGCCGAACTGCTCGGTAAAGTAAGGCAGCATGGTTTCCACGACGGCGGGATCGACCCGTGTGGTTGCGTTGTTATCGAAATAGATGCCGGTCATTTTGTGTCCTTTTTTCGTAGGTCGGGTTAGGCGTAGCCGTAACCCGACAACTCTTTCAACTTGCTCATGTCGGGTTACGGCTACGCCTAACCCGACCTACATCAACCCTTCATTGCCCTAGACAGCGAACTGACCTTGGTCGGCACGATCTTGATGAACTCTTTCAACTCTTCCATCAGTTTCTGTTGAATGCCTTGCAACGTGAGCGCTTCCATCTGGCAACCGGCACATGCGCCGGTCATGTTGACGTAGATGGTTTTGCCGTCCACATCCACCAGCTCGATGTCGCCGCCGTCGCGCTTGAGTTGCGGGCGCACGGACTCCAGTACGGCTTCAATTTTGCGGATGCGTTGCAGATTGGTCATGCCGCCCGACGGTGCTTCCTCTTTCGATACCGCGCCGGGCTTGAACGACTCGCCGCGTTCGCTCATCACCTTCACCAGAATCTCTTCGATGCCTTCGTGGCACGAGGAGCAGCCGCCGCCCGCTTTGGTGTAGTTGGTCACGTCCTGTACCGACGACAGGTTGTTGGCGCGGATGGTGTCTTCGATCAGCACGGCGTCGATGGCGAAACATTTGCACACCAGCGCGCCTTCTTCGTGATCGTCGCTCCACACTTCGCCGCGATAGTTGGCGACGGCGGCTTGCAACGCCTCGCGCCCCATCACCGAGCAGTGCATTTTTTCCGGCGGCAGGCCGTCGAGGTAATCGGCGATGTCCTGATTGCTCACCTTCAGCGCCTCATCCAACGTTTTGCCCTTGATCATTTCGGTGAGCGCGGAAGAGGACGCGATGGCCGAGCCGCAGCCGAAAGTTTGGAAATGCGCGTCGAGGATGATGTCGGTATCCGGTTCCACCTTGAGCATCAGGCGCAATGCGTCGCCGCAACTGATCGAGCCGACATCGCCCACGCCGTTCGCGCCTTCCAGCACACCGGCGTTACGAGGTTGAAAAAAGTGCTCTTTAACTTTGTCTGAGTAATCCCACATGACGCGCTCCTTATGCCGAGAAAGAGGAACCGCACGCACAGCTGGCGCTGGCGTTCGGGTTTTCGAATTTGAAGCCGCTGCCGTTAAGACTGTCGACGAAATCGACGGTCACGCCTTCGAGTAGCGGAGCGGATAACGGATCGACCAGTAACTTAACCGCACCGTACTCCAGTACGGTATCGTCTTCGTTTTGGGCTTCTTCCAGCGTCATGCCGTACTGAAAGCCGGAACAGCCGCCGCCTGATATTGCGATACGCAGACCAGCCACAGGCGCATCTGTACCTTTGATAAATCTCTCAACTGCGGATATTGCGCTCGGGGTCATATTGATCATGTTTTGCTCCTATCGTTTAATGTTTGTGCTTGTTTAGCTTGCAAGTCATGTGCCAATACGCGTAGATTATGTAACTAATTGATTTAAAAGGTAATCATATTAATCAATTGGCCTACTGCTTTGTGCTAAATAAGCTGATGGAAGGGAGTTGTAGGGTTTGCTACAAACCAATCTTCAAAGCGGGTGGTAGATGCTGACTTGGGGGTTTTTGCACTGGATAACGATATTCGTGAATACACTTTTCTATATGTTGTTTGGGGCAAATGAAAGAAAGATAGTCGGGTGTGATTATGTTGCTGTAATAGTGTCTATGGTATTCTTGCCAACAGTTGAATATCTATGTGCCTCCGATGAAGTTCGTATTGTTTTTAATGTTGTTTTTCCCCGTTACTGTGTTGGCCGATCAGGAGGATGATTTCCTCGCTGCACGTGAGGCATTTCGCAAAGGTGATTCAGTCAAGCTTGATCGTGCTATTGAGCGCATGAAAAATTCCCCGCTGGAACCTTATCTGACTTATTACAAATTGCGCTTGCATTGGGATAATCCTGATACTTCGGCAATCCGAAAATATCTGTCTCGAACAGATGAAACGCCGGTTATTGATCAGTTTCGCAGTGAGTGGTTAAAGTATTTGGCCAAGCGGCAACGCTGGAAAGAGTTCGCCGAAGAGTATCCGCGTTCAATCAACCGGGATGGGGAGCTTATATGTTATGCCTTGCAAATGCGCCGTCTATCCGACGAGGGGGGGGCGTTGCGCGAAGTGCTCGGCAGGTGGTTTACCCCAACCGGGCAGGCAGAAAGTTGTGCCCCTTTGTTTGATGCGGCGATTGAACGAAATATTATTACCCAACGCGATATTTTGGCCCGAATTCGTCTGGCCCTGGAGTCGGGAAATGTCACTTTTGCGCAGCAACTAACGGAAAAATTGGAAGATAAAAATGCTTTTCCGGTAAAGGCGTTGCAGCAGGCTGCGGCAGATCCGGAACGTTTTCTGGGTAAGGTTAATTTGAACTACTCAAGTGAAGCACATCGTATCGTGGCACTTTTTGCCTTGTTGCGTTTGGCCAAGCAATTGCCCGATTTGGCGGAGATTGAATGGGATGCGATTGCTGATAACTTCCCCGAGGACGAGCAACAATATTTTTATAGTTGGCTGGGTTACCAGGCGGCCATATCGCATCATCCGCTCGCCCTGCAGTGGTTTAAACATGCTGACGGTGCCCCGTTGAGTGAAGTGCAATTGGCTTGGCGCGCGCGCGCTGCGTTGCGCGCACAAAACTGGCATGAAGTGTGGGACAGTATCGCCGCGATGTCTGCCAGGCAACAGCAGGAAAGTGTGTGGCGCTATTGGAAAGCGCGGGCTTTGAGCAAACTAAAACGCCCGGTGATGGCAGAGGCAATATTCACCGATTTGAGTCGTGAATATAATTTCTACGGGCAACTCGCGGCGGAAGAGTTAAACGCGGTAAACGTACCAAATATCCTTTCCGCCCGTTATCAGCCGAGCAAGGCCGAACTGAATGCAATTCAGAAACTTCCAGGCATACAGCGAACTTTTCTGTTGTACCGCATGGAGTTGCGCGTTGAGGCCTCTAAAGAATGGTCTTGGACGCTGCGTCAGTTTGACGATAAAAAACTGTTGATTGCCGCTGAATTGGCCAGCCGGAATGCCATGTATGACCGCTCGATTCATGCGGCAGACCGCACTGTCAATTTGCATGATTTTAGTCTGCGATTCCCCGCGCCCTACCGGGATAGTTTGCATGAGCGATTGCTGGAGCACGGCCTGGAGGAAGCCTGGGTTTACGGTCTGATGCGTCAGGAAAGTCGCTTTGCAACCCATGCAAAATCCAATGTCGGCGCCGCCGGATTGATGCAAATCATGCCGGCTACCGCGCAATGGGTAGCGCGTAAAATGGGCATGCGTGATTATCGCAGAGCCCTGCTACACGAGACGGAAGTGAACTTAAAGCTCGGCACTTTTTATATGAAAAACGTGCTCTCTTCGTTCGATAATAGCGCTGTGATGGCCTCTGCCGCATATAACGCCGGCCCCACCCGGGCACGGCGTTGGCGCGGGGATATTCCTTTGGAAGGAGCCATTTATGCGGAAACGATTCCGTTTGATGAAACGCGCGATTATGTTAAAAAAGTGATGAGTAATACCGTGTTTTACGCCAAGTTGTTCGGGCAGACTGCCATTCCATTAAAGCAGCGTCTCGGTGTGATTGCGGCAAAAAATGCAGTGAATCAACAGCCGATCCCCGATGAAAAGTAATCTGGCGGACGGATAGGGATTGATGTAACTTATTGATTTTATTGATATTTATTTTTTTCGGGCGTATCTTGAAAACACCTGGAGCAAAAATATACTGTGTCGGCGGTGCGGTGCGCGACCGCTTACTGGGGCTGCCCGTGCAAGACCACGACTGGGTGGTAGTGGGCAGTACGCCTGAACAGATGGAGGCGCAAGGTTTCAAAGCGGTGGGTAGTGATTTTCCGGTTTTTTTGCATCCCGGGACGCATGAAGAATATGCGCTGGCACGCACCGAGCGCAAGGTGGCGCAAGGATACAAAGGCTTTACTGTGTATGCTTCACCCGAGGTGACGCTGGAGCAGGATTTGCTGCGCCGCGATTTCACCATCAATGCCATTGCGCAAGATGAAGCAGATAATTTGATTGATCCCTATGGCGGGCAGGCTGATTTGCAGAATGGGATTTTGCGGCATGTGAGTGATGCATTCGCCGAAGACCCGGTGCGTATCTTGCGCGCTGCGCGTTTCGTGGCGCGCTTCGGTTTTTCCATTGCACCGGAAACGCTGGCGCTCATGCGGGCAATGGTAAATAACGGCGAAGTGGACGCGCTGGTGGCGGAGCGAGTATGGCAAGAATTGTCGCGCGGCTTGATGGAAAAATACCCCTCGCGTTTCTTTACCACGCTACGTGCTTGCGGCGCTCTGCAAAAAATATTACCTGAAGTTGATGCCTTATTCGGGGTGCCGCAACCGGCACAATATCATCCTGAAATTGATTGCGGTATTCATACCATGCTGGTGCTGGATGACACCGCACAGCGGGATTTCCCGCTGGAAGTTCGTTTTGCCGCGCTGGGGCACGATTTGGGCAAAGCGACTACGCCGGTAGAAATGCTGCCGCGTCATGTCGGGCATGAATTGCGTAGTGTGGATTTATTAAAAGGGCTATGCGAACGGCTGCGGGTGCCAAGTGAAAGTCGGGATTTAGCCCTGCAGGTGGCAAAGCATCACAGCAATATTCACCGCGCCAAAGAGTTGCGTGCCGCAACCATTGTTAAACTATTTGATAGCTGTGATTTGTGGCGCAAGCCCGAACGCTTTACGCAGATTTTGCAGGCCTGTGAATCCGATGCGCATGGCCGTACCGGACACGAAATGGATGATTATGCGCAGGCGCCTTACTTATTGCTCTGTGCCCATGCTGCGCGGGCAGTGAATGCCGGCGAGATCGCCAGAGCCTGTGCCGACAAAAATCTGATTGCCGACAAAGTGCACGAAGCACGAATTGCGGCAGTCGAGGTAGTCAAAAAAAGTTTATGGTGCCTTTAAAAAATTAATTTTCTGATGAAACAACTAGCCATCTCACTAAGCTGCAAAAAACGCAGCAAGTGATTGGTTAGAAGCTAGGCAAGGCGCGAACAAAAAATTAGGACGCAGCATATGCATGATATGTAAGGAGTAATTTTTTGTGAGCAACGCAACATCGCGAAGTAAATTAAATTTTTAAAGGTGCCCTTTACTCTTTGTCGGCGCGCCAGATGGACAGCACGATCCAGAGGCTATTGAAGAACGCAATCATGAAGCCGAGCAGGCCGAATAAAGGCAGGCCGAAAAGTGTTGGTCCGCCCTGTACCGTCATCACAATCGACGAGCCGACAATAAGCGCGGCGGTGAGCAGGCCGATCGTCAGGCGGTTGGTGCTGTGATCAATCTGGTGACCAAAGTGATCGAGGCGTTTGATATCCAAGTCGATTTTTAGGCGGCCACGACGGGCTTCCTTGAGAAGGCGGGCGGCATCTTTGGGTAAGCCGCTCAGCAGATTTAAGGTGTCCTGCAGCGCGTGGCTGCCGCGTTTGAATAGATTGGCCGGGTTGAAACGCTGCCGGATAACACGTTTGAGGAATGGCTCAAGATGATCGGTAATGTGAAAATCGGGATCAAGTTTTAAGCCCAGACCTTCAAGTGTGATCAGGGTTTTAAACAGCAGGGTTAGATCGGCAGGGAGCACGATCAGGTGGGCGCGCATGATGGCGGTGACCTCGCCAAACAAATCGGTTAACCGAATATCCTTAAGCGCACGAAACTCGTAATCAGAAGCCAGTTCACTCACATCGCGGTACAGTAAAGCTTCATCGATGTCGCCATCCTCGGTCCATTCCAACAGTACTTCCAGCATGCCACGCTCATCATGCTGGGCAAGCGACATGAGTAAATTCACAATCTGATTGCGGCGCTGTTCGGAGAGCCTGCCTACCATGCCAAAATCGAGCAGTGCCAGACGATTATCGGTCAGGTAAAACACGTTGCCCGGATGCGGGTCGGCATGAAAATAGCCGTCAACTAAAATCATTTTTAGCACGGCATCCGCACCGCGCGTCGCCAATAATTTGCGATCCAATCCGGCGGCATCGATGGCGGCCAGATCATTGCCGGCAATGCCGTTGATGTATTGCTGCACATTTAATTGCGGGCTTGTCCATTCCCAGTAGATGCGTGGAATGACAATATTGCGATCACGGCTGAAGTTTTCGCGGAAGCGTTCCTGGGCACGTGCCTCCAGCGCCAGATCGAGTTCGCGACGCAGAGAGCGGCCAAATTCGTTGACGATTTGAACCGGCTGATAGCGCCGTGCTTCGGGTATTTCAGACTCGATTAACCCTGCGATGTGTTTGAGAATACGCAGGTCGGCTTCGATCTTGGGGCGAATACCGGGACGGCATATTTTAAGCACGACTTCGGTGCCGTCGAGCAGCGTTGCGCGATGTACCTGCGCGATGGAAGCCGAGCCGCAGGGCTCGGTTTGCAAATCGCGGAATAACTCAAACGGTGACTGACCGAGTGCGGCTTCCAACTGGGGTAAAAGTTGTTCAAAGGGAACCGGCGGAGCGCTATCCTGCAGTTTTTCAAATTCCGCAATCCAGTCCGGTGGAAACACATCCACCCGCGTAGCCAGCAGTTGGCTTAACTTGATGAAGGTGGGGCCGAGTTCTTCGAAGGCCAGTCGGATACGTTGCGGGGTTTCCAACACCACATGCTCTGACTCGGATTGCGGCAAATGCAGAATTTGTCCGGCGCGCTCCAGTAGTGAAATTACCCCCAGACGACGCATTGCATCGCCAAAGCCGTGGCGCATCATCACGGAAGTAATTTCGTGCAGGCGCGGCAAATCGCGCATGGCGCTGACCGTTTCGAGCAGCATCGCCTTACTTCTTGTCGCGCAAGGCCTGGGCGACCCCTTCCAGAATTCCCGCAGCAAGCTGGGTAAAGCGCGTACTTAGTTTATGCACCGCGCCGGAACCCGCCGCTTGCGTGTCGTGCGCCACTCCGTGAACCTGTTGCGAGAATGCAGCCAGCGTTGCGGATACCTGGCGCCCGGTATCGGTGCCGGTACGACGGGCATGGGTGAGCAACTCATCAATTTCAGCCTTGATGTGCGCTGAACTTTTGCTGGAAACATCGCTAACCGTCGTTAGAAAATCCTGTTCGACTTTTTTCAGATTGTCTAGGGCAGCTTTTAGATCCTGTTTGGTGAAATCACTGCTGTGTTCAGTGAGTTGCTGCAGGGCCAGGTGGGTTGCTTCGGCAGATTTCATGAGTGCCGCATCCAGTCCGGAAAAAGCCTGAGTTAGCGCCTGTTTGGAATCGTGCGCGCGCTTGTCCAGCCCCAGACTGATGCCTTCAGTCAGTGCTTTTATAACATTTTGTACTTCGCCGGCTTCCATGCGGCGTTGCTTGATGGCGCTGAGCGTCAGGTCGCGAACCTGCTCGCGAATGTTGTCGCCTTCGGATACGGCCGCACTGGCGGCCTGTTTGATTCCTTCATCGGAAAAATCGCTCATGTCGCTCTCCTTATCGGTTGGAAATGTGGAGTTGAAATGGTAGCGCGAAGTGTGTTTGCGTGCAGCTATTTTTCAACGCTATTTTTATAATAAGCGTGACAAATCCCCGCGTAAAAATCCGGATAACGGCACGTCCAAGCCTTTCCCAAGTGCAATTACTTTAAACAGTTCGCCCATCTCGGCGGGGCTGGTGAGTTTCTGCAGTTGCGCGGAAAGCGGGGCGTAAGTATTGATGTCGTTTGGCGAAATTGTTTTAAGTAACTCTATGATTTTATTGTTAATTAAAAAATTTGCTTGTGAGGTGTAGCCGAGGAAATGCGCGCCGTGATCGATCGCCGCCTCTGCTACGGCGGTGAAATCCACGTGCGCGGTGATGTCCTGTAGTCCCGGTAAATAAAAGGGATCGTCGTGGGCGTGGTGACGATAATGGCACATTAACGTGCCGCGATTGCGTTGCGCATGGTAATACTCGCGAGCGCCGAAACCGTAATCAATGAACAGCATAGCGCCAAGTTCCATACGTTCGCAAATGCTGCTAATTAGGCCGCGCACTTCGGGTGAAATTTCACTGAGATAGCTGTCGGGAACGTCGAGCTGTCGGGCGATGTCCGACAGTGCAGGATTTTGCAGAGGCTTGTCCTGCCAGCTAAATCTAGTGTCTTTGTTGCACACGCCGCGTTCGAGGATGCTGCCGTTTTCCCAAGAGAGCAAATGTACCGGCAGCGCGTCCAGCACTTCGTTGCCGATCACCGCTCCGGAAATTTTTTCCGGCAAAACATCCAGCCAGAACACGCGGGAAGCAAGATGCGGAATTTTTTCACGAATTAATTGTTGTTGGCGCTCGCGCAAATCGGCGCTGACTTCCAGTATCGAATAGCTTTCCGGTACGGCCTCAAGTTTTTCCAATTCGCCCAGAATATCGACCGCCAATTTGCCACTGCCCGCGCCCAATTCCAAAATATGCGGGGTAGAGGATTGCATGATTTCTGTCAGTTGTTTGGCCAAAGTACGGCCAAACAGACTGGATAATTCCGGTGCGGTAATGAAGTCGCCGGCTTCGCCCAGTTTATGTGCCCCGGCGGTGTAATAGCCCAAGCCGGGTGCGTAGAGAGCCAGTTCCATAAAGCGTGAAAAAGGAATCCAGCCGCCTTGCAGGATGATGTCCTGTTGAATTAATTCACACAAGCGGGCGCTGTGCGCGAGAGCTTCGGGTGAGGGGAGTGGTAATGAAGTGCTCATGGTCGGGTATAATTAACGGATTGCGGAAGTGTAGTGGAGAGTGTGATGCAAGGTAAAGTGGTATTGGTCACTGGCGGGGCAAAACGGGTAGGCGCGGCGATTGTCAGGCGTTTGCATGCGGCCGGGGCAAGCGTCGCTATTCATTATCGAAGCTCTTTGTATGATGCACTTGCGTTATCTGCCGAGTTGAATCAGCTGCGTCCCAATTCGACCCATACTTTTCAAGCGGATTTGCTGGATACGGCGGCGTTAAAAACGCTGGTTTCGGAGGTGGTGCAACACTTCGGCGGTTTGGATGCGTTGATCAACAATGCGTCGAGTTTTTATGCCACTCCTCTTTCCGCAGTGAACGAGCAGCAATGGCTGGATTTGATCGGCACGAATTTGAAAGCACCGTTGTTTTTGGCGCAGGCGGCTGCAGATGAGTTGCGCAAGCGACAAGGCAGCATTGTAAATATTGCGGATATTCATGCTGAGCGTCCGATGTATGGGCATCTTCTGTATAGCGCGGCAAAAGCCGGTTTGGTCGCGCTCACCAAAGGCTTGGCGCAGGAATTGGCGCCTCAGGTGCGGGTGAATGCCGTTGCTCCCGGCGTGATCAGCTGGCCGGAGGGCGAGGAATGGCAGAGTGAAGAACGCCGCAGTAAAATTGTGGCGCACACCCTGTTAAAGCGCGAAGGCGAGCCGGATGATATCGCGCGTACCGTGCAATTTTTAATTGCCGATGCACCGTATATCACCGGTCAAATTATTTCAGTCGATGGCGGACGCAGTATTAATCTATAAAGTTTATGAACGACATAATTCAACCTATTCATTTCGAGCATCAATCCACCAACTTTAACCGTCTCAAAGGCCGCTTGGAACATCAGGTGGGTAAAGCCATCGGCGATTTCAATATGATTGAAGACGGCGATACGGTAATGGTCTGCCTTTCCGGCGGTAAAGATTCTTATACGCTGCTCGATATTCTGCTGACGTTGCGTAAGCGCGCGCCTATCGACTTTAAAGTGGTGGCGATGAATCTGGATCAGAAGCAGCCGGGTTTTCCCGGGGATGTTTTGCCCAATTATTTAAAGAAAGTCGGGGTGGATTTTCACATCGAGGAGCAGGATACCTATTCCATCGTCAAAGCGAAAATTCCCGAAGGCAAGACCACCTGTTCTCTGTGTTCGCGTTTGCGGCGCGGCATTATTTACAAAGTGGCAGGGCAGCTGGGGGCGAACAAAATCGCCTTGGGGCATCACCGCGATGATATGATTGAGACCTTGTTTTTAAACATGTTTTTTGGCGGAAAACTGAAGGCGATGCCGCCCAAGTTGGTCACCGATAAGGGGGATCATATCGTCATTCGTCCGTTGGCGTATTGCGCCGAAAAAGACATTGCCCGTTACGCGCGCGGCATGGAATTTCCCATTATTCCGTGTAATTTGTGCGGTTCTCAGGAGAATCTGCAGCGTCAGAATATTAAAGAAATGTTGACTGCGTGGGAGCGTCAATATCCCGGGCGCAGCCAGACCATTTTTACCGCAATGCAAAACGTCAAACCCTCACACCTGCTCGATGGGAATTTGTTTGATTTTAAAAATATCCAGTTGGGCGCGCAGGTTGAAGAGGGAGATGTCGCGTTCGACTAAAGGCACTTCAGAAAGTTAAATTTTTAGAGGCGCCTTACATTGTCGGATTAACTGCCACTTTAAAGATCACTTTGCGTATCGGTCCGCTGCTTACCAGCGGCGCGTGTGCGTCTTCGGGGAAAAAAATGCAGAATGCATCGGGCGGCACGGGAATCCAGGCGGCCGGGGCGTCATGGAAAAATCGAATGTCTTTATCTTCACTGTGTTCACTCACTGGATTGTAACAATCCTGCAGCGGCTTCCAGCCCATTTCGTCAACTCCTTCCAGTACTAATTGAATATCAATATAGCGCCGGTGAGCTTCTAACTTGGCTATTTCGCGGGTGCGTCCCGTAACGTGTTCGACGATGGCGATCAAATCGTCGCCCGCAACGGGGTAACGCCCCGGCGCGAGGGCATATAGATCGGTATTGCGTATATAGTCAAACGCATGCGCGAATAGCGGATGCAGCTTGACATAACGTTCGGCTTGAGAGAGGTTGGCTAAAATCATGATGGAGCGAAGTAGAAATTATTTAGTAGAAATTATTCGCCGTTCAAAAACGCCAGAATATCCCCTTTAAGTTCGAGAAATTCCTGATGGGTTAGGTCAAGGTGTTTGAGCACATCGTGCTCCACCTCAAGCCATTCTTTCATTGGCGCATTAAAATATTCATCCGCAATACATTCCGCTATATGTACGATGGCGATTAAGTTGAGCGCATCCTGGCCAACCTGATCGTCTTTTGTAGAAAGTATTGTTGCGTCGTGATGGTACAAAATGGCTTTGCTGATAATAGGATTTAGCATCCAGCTGCGCGTCAACATGCTGCCAACTACCGTGTGGGAAGTTGAGAAAAACTCATTTTCGATATCGCAGATCAGTTTGCCGAGTTTGCTTTGCGACATTACTGTTTCGCGATAGTTTGGAAATTTCATTATCAGCACAGGAATGGCGCAGTCATGGAACAGCGCGGTAATGTACGCGTCATCTTTGGAAATGGCGGGAAAACGCGTGGAGATTTTTTCGGCGATGGTTGCGGCCAAACTGGAGCGTTCCCAAAATTTCTCAAAATTTTGATTGTCGCCAATGCTCTGGCGCAACGAAATATTTTGTACCAGATTTATCGTATTTTGCAGCCCCAGAACGCTGATCGCCTGAAATACCGAAGTTACTTTCCCCCTTAAACCGATGAAGGGCGAGTTGGCTAGTTTCAGTAGCGGGCCCACAACCCCGGCATCACGGCTGATCAAATGTGCCAGACTGGCGTAATCGGAATGAGGGCGTTTTGCTTCACGCAAGATTGATGTCAGTGAGGCGGGACAGGGCGGTATGGTAATGCCATTCAAGGCCTGAGAGGTGATGTCGTCGGATAATTCTGCGTGCATTGTTTAGTGAGCCTGTATTGTGTAGTTCGTTTTTGTGTTTGATGGATGATGCACAATTATGCGTGATTAGGCAATATGTCTTAAGGTATAGTTCTTGTGCTGAAGTAACTAGATATCGGCCTATATACTTTTGAAGCATTGATTAATAATTCCCTATTAATCAATGCGTTGTAGTTATCCCGGTAAGCCGAGACTTGAACTCTCTGCAAAGTTTTCTAAAATACAATCCTGATTGCTCTGTTACAATGCGCCGCGCTGTGATTGCTTCAGTCTTAATCGCACGCTACCGAATCCGGTTTGTTTTTCCTCTATCAGCCTAAGACTGGCGCCCCTACCGGGCGGCAGGCCGATGTAAATTCAAGAAAGTTAATATGTCCTTTAATGCTCTCGGCTTGTCCGCAGAAATCGTCCGCGCTGTTACCGAGCGCGGTTATACCGAACCCACCCCGATTCAGGCGCAAGCTATTCCGGTTATTTTAAAAGGCAGCGATTTGCTGGGCGGCGCGCAAACAGGTACCGGTAAAACTGCCGGTTTTACCCTGCCCTTATTGCATCGTTTGATGGCTAAACCGGTTGCAGGAAAAGCGTTTATCCGCGCCTTGGTGCTCACTCCGACGCGTGAACTTGCCGCTCAAGTGGAAGAAAGTGTGCGCGAGTACGGTAAATATTTGCCACTCAGATCGATGATGATGTTCGGCGGCGTTAATATAAATCCTCAAATAAAACAGTTAAACGGGCGCGTTGATATTCTGGTGGCCACACCGGGACGCTTGTTGGACCACTTGCAGCAAAAGACTGTCGATTTATCCCATGTGGAAATTTTGGTGCTGGATGAGGCCGACCGGATGTTGGATATGGGCTTTATTCGCGACATCAAAAAGATTCTGGCGATCTTGCCCAAGCAACGCCAAAACCTGCTGTTCTCCGCAACCTTTTCGGAAGAAATTAAATTGCTCGCCGATGGACTGCTGAATAATCCCGCTCTGATCGAAGTGGCGCGGCGCAACCAGACTGCCGAGTTGATCGAGCAGCGTGTTTATCCGGTGGATCGTGAGCGCAAGCGCGCTTTGCTTTCGCAACTCATTAAGGAACACAACTGGTTTCAGGTGCTGGTGTTTACGCGTACCAAACACGGCGCGAATAATCTTTCCGAGTACCTGATTAAAGAGGGCATTCCCGCCATGGCGATTCACGGCAACAAGAGTCAGGCTGCGCGCACCCGGGCGTTGGCGGAATTTAAAACCGGCAAGCTGCAAGTGCTGTGCGCCACCGACATCGCGGCACGAGGCATTGATATTGCCGAACTGCCGCACGTGGTTAATTTTGAATTGCCGAATGTGGCGGAAGATTATGTCCACCGTATCGGTCGTACCGGACGCGCGGGCAGCGAAGGTGAAGCGAGTTCGCTGGTGTGTATCGATGAACATAAATTGTTGCATGACATTGAGCGTTTGATTAAACGCGAAATTCCCGTGGTGCAAATCCCCGGCTTCGAGCCTGATCCGCGCATCAAAGCCGAGCCAATTTTGAACGGTTCAAATCGAGGCGCTGGTGGTGGACAGCGTCAAGGTCGCGGCCAATCGGCACCGCGTACCAGTGGCGGGCAAGCCAAAACCGGCGGTGGCCCAAGAACTGGAGCGCCGGGCGGTAAGCCCAGTGGCGCCGGTCGCGGCGCTGCGCCGGTGTTGCATCGCTCCGGCGGACGGGGGCGTTAATGATAAGGGCGCGTTATTCGCGCCCTTTTTTTAACCTAAGGAAACATACCTAAATGACCACTACCATCAATTCAGAAGAAGTAATTGCCGCCACCCAGCTCTGGTTGGAGCGCGCGGTGATCGGCCTTAACCTTTGTCCGTTCGCTAAAGCAGTTCACGTTAAAAAACAAATTCGCTATGTGGTCAGTGCCGCTACCGCGCCGGAAGAGCTGCTGCGCGAAGTGCTGGCTGAATTCGAGGTGCTGGCCGAAGCCAGCCCTGAGGCCATTCAAACCACGCTGTTGATTCATCCCAATGTATTGACTGACTTTCTTGATTACAATGACTTTTTAGAGGTGGTAGATGCGGCCTTGGAAGACGTCGATTTGGCCGGAGAATTGCAAGTGGCAAGCATGCATCCGCTGTATCAGTTCGCCGATACTGAATTTGACGACATCACCAACTACACCAATCGTTCGCCATATCCTACTTTGCATCTGCTGCGCGAAGCCAGCATTGACGAGGCCGTCGCCGCTTTTCCCGAAGCAGAAATGATCTACGAGAAAAATATCGAAACCATGCAAAAACTGGGGCATGCGGGCTGGGAAAAGTTGGGACTTGGGAAGTATAAGTAACGCTAAAACACTCTGAATTTAGCGCGTTGCATGGCAAGTAGCACTTGTTGTGAAACTGCGCGGCACGATACGACGGCTTCCTTCCGGGCAACTATTTCCGCCGACTCGCCATACGTGCCAGCGCTGCTTTTAGCGGGGAATCCGCCAGCGATTCGGCCAGCTCGGAGAGTTGGCTTTTTGCTGTATTACTCAGGGTTCTAGCGGTGGGTGGCGGCACATAGGCGGGGGCGTTTACTTGCACCTGCACCTGAATTCCAGTAACCTCGCACCCTTTCTCACGCAGGTGGGTCGCCAATTCTCCGGTCATTTGGCGCAATTTGGCGGCAACCGCGCCATTATCTGCGGCTAAAGTGAGTGTGTTTTGCTTGAAATAAAGCACCCGGCAACTGCGCTTTAATGATTTTGGAATGACCTGATCAACCAGCTGTTGCAGCGTAATAAGTTGTCCGGCTTTTTGGGTAAGCTGGCTGAGTTCGTTGCTGGCGGATAGAAAGGCATTCAGGCGATGCGGCACGGATGTAAAGATAATTATTGATAGGGACGGGTATGAATCTTATTCTAGTTTCCAATCGTTTGGCAAAAACTCGTAGCGTAACGCTGACGGGGACGCATTTGTTGCTACTCCTGAGTTTGGGTGTACTGCTGTTCGTGTCTGCCGTGTTGGCGGCGCAATATGCGATCGTGCGCTTGCAGCCGGGCAGCATCAGTAATGAGCTGCGCGCGTGGTTGGCCAGCGGTTCGCTGGATGCGCAGCAAAAACAGCAGGTTTTACTGCATGAAAACATGGACATGATGGCAAAGCGTCTGGGGCAGATGCAGGCGCAGTTGCAGCGTTTGGATACGCTGGGTGCGCGTTTGGCCAAAATGACCGGCATGAAGCCCCAAGAGTTTTCCTTCGATCAAGCTCCCGCGCAGGGCGGCCCGTATTTGCCGGAAGCGCAGCAGGTGGATATTTCGTTGTTAAATATGAATCAGCAAATTGCCAGCCTCACCACGCTGCTGAGCGACCGTAATGATAAATTATTGGCGCTGGAAACCATGCTGATGCAAGACAGTTTGAATAAAGGTTTATTGCCTTCCGGCGCGCCAATTGTTGAGGGGTGGTACTCGTCCAACTTTGGCTGGCGTATCGATCCGTTTACCGGCAGAAATGCGATGCACGAAGGGGTAGATTTTATGGTGCCGGCTGGCACGCCCATCTATGCTTCTGCCGGTGGCGTGGTGGTTTATGCTGACCTGCATCCGCAGTATGGAAATATGATTGAGATTGATCACGGTAACGAAATTATCACCCGCTACGCGCATGCTTCCAAGCTGCTGGCTAAAGTGGGGATGGTGGTGCGGCGCGGTCAGGAAATTGCCAGAGTGGGCAGCACCGGTCGTTCCACCGGGAATCATTTGCATTTTGAAGTGAGATTCAAGGGCATGGCGCAAAATCCGGTGCGTTTTTTGCAGAGTTCGGCTGGTTAAGAGCTGTATTAAAAAATTAGTTTTCGAGGGCGGGGTAGTTTATCCCACCCTTTTTTATCGAATTAGTGTGTAGTGAAAGCGTAAAGTAAAAACATGATTGCAAAATTGTTGAAGAGTGTATTTGGTAGCCGTAATGATCGCCTGCTTAAACAATACCGCCGTAACGTGGAAGCCATCAATGCCCTGGAAGCCGGCATTGAGACGCTGTCTGATGAAGCCTTAAAAGCAAAAACCGCGCAGTTTAAACAACGCGTGCAAAACGGTGAAACACTGGATGTCTTGCTACCAGAGGCATTTGCCGTGGTGCGCGAGGCTGGACGCCGTGCTTTGCAAATGCGTCATTTTGATGTGCAACTGGTGGGCGGGATGGTTTTGCATTACGGAAAAATTGCCGAAATGCGCACCGGTGAAGGTAAGACCCTGATGGCGACCTTGCCCGCTTATTTGAATGCCCTGTCCGGCAAAGGCGTGCATGTGGTGACCGTGAACGATTACCTCGCGGCGCGCGATGCCGAGTGGATGGGACGCCTGTACCGTTTCCTTGGTTTGTCGGTGGGCGTGATTTTATCCAACATGGATCACGGCGATAAGCAGGCGGCCTACGCGGCGGATATCACCTACGGAACCAACAACGAATTTGGTTTTGATTATCTGCGCGACAACATGGCGGGGCAGGCCGGTGAACGTTTTCAGCGCGGCCTGAATTTCTCCATCGTCGACGAAGTGGACTCGATTTTGATCGATGAAGCGCGTACGCCGCTGATTATTTCCGGCCAGGCCGAGGATAATCTGGATGTGTATTTGAGCATGAATAAAATCGTGCCGAATCTGGTGCGCCAGCAGGACGAAGAAGGTGCGGGCGATTTCAATGTGGACGAAAAAAATCACCAGATTTTATTGAGTGAAAGCGGTCACGAACATGCCGAGCAATTGTTGGCCCAGGCCGGATTGTTACCCGCCGGCGGTAGCTTGTACGACCCCGCCAACATCACTTTGATTCATCACTTGTATGCCGCGTTGCGCGCGCACGCTTTGTATCATCGCGATCAGCACTATGTTGTGCAAAACGGTGAAGTGGTGATTGTGGATGAATTCACCGGACGGCTAATGTCCGGACGGCGCTGGTCGGACGGCTTGCATCAGGCGGTAGAGGCGAAAGAGGGTGTTCAGATTAATAAAGAGAATCAAACACTTGCGTCCATCACCTTTCAGAATTATTTCCGCATGTATAACAAGCTGTCGGGCATGACCGGAACAGCGGACACCGAAGCTTACGAGTTTCAGTCTATTTACAATTTGGAAACGGTCATTATTCCGCCGCATCGTCCCACGGTGCGCAAGGATTTAATGGACAAGGTTTACCTCTCCACGGCTGAAAAATATACGGCAGTCATCGCCGACGTGCGCGATTGTTATGAGCGCGGTCAGCCGGTATTGGTGGGTACCACCTCGATTGAAACTTCCGAACTGTTGTCCCAGTTGCTGGACAAAGAAAAATTGCCGCATCAGGTGTTGAATGCCAAACAACATGAGCGTGAAGCGGAAATTATCGCACAGGCGGGTAGCCCGAAAATGATCACCATTGCCACCAATATGGCGGGTCGCGGAACTGACATTGTGCTGGGCGGCAATGTGGAAAAGCCGATTGAATTGGTGCGCATGGACGAGAGTTTAAGTGCCGAATCGCGCGAGCAGCGCGTTGCGCAATTGCGCAGTGAGTGGCAGCCGATCCACCAGCAGGTGGTCGCCAGCGGCGGTTTGCACATCATCGGTACCGAGCGTCACGAATCGCGCCGCGTGGATAACCAGTTGCGCGGCCGAGCAGGACGTCAGGGCGATCCGGGTTCCAGCCGCTTTTATTTATCTTTGGAAGACCCGTTGTTGCGCATTTTTGCTTCGGATCGCGTCTCCGCAATTATGAATAAATTCAAATTGCCGGAAGGCGAGGCGATCGAGCATGTGTGGGTTACCCGTGCCATTGAAAACGCGCAGCGTAAGGTGGAAGCGCGCAACTTTGATATGCGCAAACAGATTCTGGAATACGACGATGTGGCCAACGATCAGCGCAAAGTCATCTATCAGCAGCGCAATGAGTTGCTGGAAAGTGAAGATATTTCCGAGACAATTAGCGCGATGCGCGAGGGTGTTTTATCCGACGTGGTGGCAGTACATATTCCCCACGGCAGCATGGAAGAGCAGTGGGATGCGGCCGGTCTGGAGAAAGCCCTGGCGACCGAATATCAGCTAACTTTACCAATCGCCGAATGGTTGGAGCAGGATCGCACGCTGGACGGGCACGGTGTCGTTTTGCGCGTGGCGGAAGCGGCGCAGCAACAATATCAGGCCAAAGTAGATACCGTGAGCGGCGATGTGATGCACGGTTATGAACGCATTGTGATGTTGAGCAGCCTGGATACCCATTGGCGCGAACATTTGGCGGCCTTGGACCATTTGCGTCAGGGCATTCATTTGCGCGGCTATGCGCAGAAAAATCCCAAGCAGGAATATAAGCGCGAAGCATTCGAACTGTTTTCGAATATGCTGGACGGGATCAAGCTTGATGTGACACAAACGCTGATGACAGTGCAGATTCGCAGCGATGCAGAAGTTGAAGCAGTTGAAGTGCCCCACGCGCCGGAAAATGTAAAGTATCATCACGCCGACTACGAAGAAGCGCTGGGAGCGGGCGAGCAGGAAGAAGGCGAACATAAACCTTTTGTGCGTAACGCGGAAAAAGTGGGGCGCAATGATCCTTGTCCGTGCGGGTCGGGAAAGAAATACAAACAGTGTCATGGAAAATTAAGTTAATTTAATCAATGAGTTATACTGGAGGCTTAAAAATGGTAACTGACGAATTAGTTATTAATGCTTTGCGTAATTCAACTTTGTCCGAAGAATTGCGCGATTCAGAAATTGATCTGCTGGCCAGTTTAATTACGGTGCGAGAATACAAAGCCGGCGAAAATATTTTGGCGCCGGGCGACACGCCGATGAAAGATGCTTTGCTGATTTTAGGCTCGGGTGATGTTGAGGCAACCGCTTCAACCGGCGGCGAAAATATGACTTTGCATTTGCTGCAAACCGGCGATCTGGCCGGAATCATCGGTTTTGTGGGCGGCAATGTGATGCAAATTAGTGCCACGGTGGTGGCTAAAACAGACAGCAAAGTGCTGGTGTTGGAGCGTTCACGTTTTGAATCTCTGCTCAACACGCAACCCGCCATTGTGTACTACGTGATGCGCGGCATTGTGCGTCACACCCATGGAATTGTGCGGCGCATGAATATGCAATCGGTTGAAATGAACAACTATATTCATCGCACCCACGGACGTTACTAGGAGATTTAGATGCCGGTTAATTTGACATCGCCCAACGCCGCTGAACTGTTGCCAGTCAGCGGCATTTTATTGGGCACCGCTGAAGCCAATATTAAACGCCCTGAGCGCAAAGACCTGCTGATCATCAAATTGGATGACGGCGCCACGGTTGCGGGCGTGTTTACCACGAATCGGTTTTGTGCCGCACCGGTCATTGTTGCGCAGCAACATTTGGTGGCGGGCAAAGCCATTCGTGCGTTGCTGGTCAACACGGGTAACGCCAACGCGGGTACCGGTGAGCAGGGGTTAAATGCCGCCAAAATTACCTGTGCGGAACTGGCGAAATTGCTGGGCTGCGCGGCAGAGCAAGTCCTGCCGTTTTCCACCGGGGTGATTATGGAGCCGTTGCCGGTTGACAAAATTATCGCAGGAATGCCGCAGGCGATTTCCAATCTGAATTCGGATAACTGGTTTAATGCCGCAAATGCGATCATGACCACGGATATCGTCGCCAAGGCGGTATCGCGTCAGGTGCAAATTGGCGGAAAGACCATCACCGTCACCGGTATGTCCAAAGGTTCCGGCATGATTCATCCCAACATGGCCACCATGCTGGGTTACATCGCGACCGATGCGGCGATTGCCCAGCCTCTGTTGCAGCAAATGGTCAGCGAGGCCGCGAACCGTTCGTTTAATTGCATTACGGTGGACGGCGATACCTCCACCAACGATGCGCTGATGCTGATTGCCACCGGCAAGAGCGGCGTGAATATTGATGCGTCCAATCGCGCACAGATGCAGGCGGTAATTACCGAGGTGGCCACCGCGTTGGCGCAGGCGATTGTGCGTGACGGGGAAGGCGCAACCAAATTCATCACCATTCAAATTGAAGGCGGAAAAGACGAAGCCGAATGCAAAAAAATCGGCTACGCGATTGCCCATTCGCCCTTGGTGAAAACGGCTTTCTTCGCTTCCGATCCCAACCTCGGACGCATTCTCGCCGCGATCGGCTATGCCGGTGTCAATGATCTGAATGTGGAAACGTTGCGGCTGTATCTGGATGACGTTTTGGTGGCCGAGAATGGCGGGCGTGCGCTGAGTTATCAGGAAGCGGACGGTCAGCGCGTGATGCAGCAAAGCGACATTGCCATCCGTGTGCTGCTCAATCGCGGTGCGGTGAATGCCACGTTGTGGACCTGCGATTTTTCTTACGATTACGTCAAGATTAACGCCAGTTACCGGAGTTAGTTCAAGTCAGTAAAGTGAGCTTTTATTTCTGCCCGGCCGGAAGTAGTGTTGATTTTCGTAATACGCTTCCTTCCGGTTGGCGTTATCCCAGCCTGGAATGCCCAATAGTGGTACTGGTGTAATGCATTGATTTAATACGATTTTATTTGTGGCGTCAAGGTATTCTGCAACCTTGGCATCCACATGCGCTAGGCGTTTTTCCAGCGGCCAGGTAAAAAATTCATTTTCAACTTTTATGCACAAACCTTGTCCGGTAAATCCGATATAGGGGTGCATGGCTTTTTCATACAAGCCGTGGCCGAAAATATAAAAGCCCATCGATTTTTTTAGTTGTTCGCGCTGTGTCCAGAACAATTCTTTCCATTTAAAGTCGCACAATAATTCTTTTAAATGCGGGTCTGCATAGGCAACGATGACGCCGGATTCATCCAGTAAAGTTGCGTGGTCGCGTACCTTGCCGCGCTGAGTTTGCAAGGGTAAGTCCGGATGGGTAAGCGCCCGATAATGCAGGGCGTTGATGGCGGCTTTGCTGTGCGGAAAAGTTAGCCATACCAGTGCATTAAATAAATCGTGCAGATTATCGTCGCGCGTTTGTACTTCACCCGTTAAAAAACAGCGTGGTTCGTATTGCGCCTCGAATGCCAGTTTGCCAGTTGCCTGTGCAACAAAGTGCAGCGGTTTGTCGCTTAAGGTTGTGATATTTCCATACCCGGCAAGCAATGTATTCAGTGTGTGCCGGGTTGGGAAGGCGTGCTGATCAAGCTGGCGCAAGACCGGATAGAGCGGTTCAAAAAATGGCGAGTCGAGTAGTTCGTCGCGATTCCACTGTGACGGGTTTTGCATGGTGTTGATCCAAAATTCCAATAAAAAATAAATCTGCTTTAAACCTGACTAAGTTGCGCAATATAACGCTGAATCGGGTGCGTAACATATTCTGAAAAATGTTTTTTTGTCGCAACATTGATACAGATTTATTTCGTTCATATAATTCGCGTAATATGCCGTCTATATCATCACCCCGTAACTTTTCGATTCATCTTTTACAAGGGAGTTTTATATGGCCAAGAAGAATGCGTTTTATGCTCAATCCGGCGGCGTGACTGCTGTCATCAATGCTTCAGCCTCCGGCGTCATCGAGACTGCGCGCAAACACAAAGACATCATCGGGAAAGTTTATGCGGGGCGCAACGGCATCATCGGGGCGTTGACTGAAGACCTGATCGATACCTCCAAAGAAACTGCCAAAGACATTGCCGCGCTGCGCTATACGCCATCGGGCGCATTTGGCTCGTGCCGTTTCAAGCTCAAAGGCCTGGAAGAAAACAAGCTGCAATACGAGCGCCTGATCGAAGTATTCAAAGCGCACAACATCGGTTATTTCTTCTATAACGGCGGCGGAGATTCCGCCGATACCTGTTTGAAAGTATCGCAACTTTCCGAAAAAATGGGCTATCCGCTGCAGGCTATTCATGTGCCTAAAACGGTGGATAATGATTTGCCGATTACCGATTGCTGTCCCGGTTTTGGATCGGTTGCCAAATATGTGGCGGTGTCGATGCGCGAAGCCAGCTTTGACGTGGCGTCCATGTGCAAGACATCCACCAAGGTGTTTGTCATGGAAGTGATGGGGCGTCATGCGGGATGGATTGCGGCAGCCGGCGGTTTGGCCTCCGATGAGAAATGCGAATTGCCGATTGTGATTTTGTTTCCGGAAATCGCTTTCAATAAAGCCAAGTTTTTGGCCAAGGTGGATGCGATGGTGAAGAAGCACGGCTATTGTTCAATCGTTGTTTCCGAAGGTGTGCACGGTGAAGACGGTAAATTCTTGTCCGATCAGGGCGTGCGCGATGCGTTCGGCCATGCCCAGTTGGGTGGTGCGGCACCGGTAATCGCCAACATGGTTAAAGAAGCATTGGGCTACAAATTCCATTGGGCGGTTGCCGACTATTTGCAACGCGCCGCGCGCCACATCGCTTCCAAGACCGATGTTGATCAGGCTTATGCGCTGGGTCAGGCTGCCGTTGAGCTGGCCCTGCAGGGCAAAAATGCGGTGATGCCTACCGTGGATCGCATTTCCGACAAGCCGTACAAATGGAAGATCGGCGTGGCGCAACTCAGCAAGGTTGCCAACGTGGAAAAAATGATGCCGCGCAGTTTTATCACCAAGGATGGTTTCGGGATTACCGAAAAATGCCGTGCGTATTTGTCGCCGCTGATTAAAGGCGAAGACTATCCAACTTTTAAGAATGGTTTACCGCAGTACGTGCAATTGAAAAATGTGGCCGTGGCTAAAAAACTGGGTGAATTTAAACTCTAATCCGCCGCAGAAGAGCAGGGGAAAGCCCGGAAGGTTGTAGGGCCCCTGTAGTCGTTTTACTCGGGTAAATCCGTGTTTATTTGTCGCTAACTACTATCGGGGAGAACACCATGTCAGCAGGATTAATCTTTACCTTACTCTGTGCTTTTATCGCCATTGCGTACGGCGTGTTATCCATCCGTTGGATCGTTGCGCTGCCGACCGGCAACGACAAGATGCGCAGTATCGCAGCGGCGATTCAGGAAGGTGCAACAGCCTATTTGAATCGCCAATACACCACCATCGGAATAGTGGGCGCGGTATTGTTTCTGGCGATTGGCTTTGCACTCGCCTGGAAAACGGCCATTGGTTTTCTGATCGGTGCGCTGCTCTCCGGTGCGGCCGGTTACATCGGCATGAATGTGTCGGTGCGTGCCAATGTGCGCACTGCGCAAGCTGCCCATAATGGCTTGAATGCCGCGCTGAATGTGGCATTCAAAGGCGGCGCGATCACCGGCATGTTGGTGGTGGGGCTGGGTTTGCTTGGCGTGGCGGGTTATTACGCCTACCTTGCCTCAAGTGCGGTTGCAGGCGCTTCAACCTATGAGATTCTTGAGCCTTTGATTGGTTTGGGTTTCGGCGGCTCGCTGATATCAATTTTTGCGCGACTGGGGGGCGGTATTTTTACCAAAGGTGCGGACGTCGGTGCGGATTTGGTGGGCAAAATTGAAGCGGGTATTCCCGAAGATGATCCGCGCAATCCCGCTGTGATTGCCGATAATGTGGGGGATAACGTCGGCGACTGCGCCGGTATGGCGGCAGACTTGTTCGAGACCTATGCGGTTACGATTATTGCCACCATGTTGCTGGGTGCAATGCTGATGACCCAAGCCGGTGAAAATGCGGTGATTTATCCGCTGGCGTTGGGAGGCTTTTCCATCATCGCTTCCATCGTGGGCAGCTTTTTCGTCACCGCCCGAGACGGCGGCAAAATTATGAATGCCTTGTATCGGGGCTTAGCTGTCGCGGGCGGTCTGGCCTTGGTCGCGTTTTATCCCATTACCAGTTGGTTGATGGGCGATAACGGCACTTACAGCGTTAACGCGCTGTATGGCTCTGCTGTGATCGGTTTGATCCTGACTGCCGCGATGGTGGTGATCACCGAGTATTACACGGCCACCGAATATGCACCGGTGCGGCATATCGCCGAAGCCTCCACCACCGGGCACGGCACCAATATCATCGCCGGTTTGGGCGTGTCGATGAAGTCCACCGCCGCACCGGTGCTGGTGGTATGCGCCAGTATCTACACGGCTTATGATTTGGCCGGTTTGTACGGGATTGCGATTGCAGCAACCTCGATGTTGTCCATGACCGGCATCATTGTGGCACTGGATGCCTTTGGCCCGATTACCGACAATGCGGGCGGCATTGCCGAGATGTCCGGGTTGCCGGAAGAAATTCGCAATATTACCGACCCGCTGGATGCGGTGGGCAATACCACCAAGGCGATTACCAAGGGCTATGCCATCGGTTCAGCCGGTCTGGCGGCGCTGGTATTGTTTGCCGACTACACGCATGCCTTGGATGCCAAGTTGCATATGACGACTTCGTTTGATTTGTCCAACCACATGGTGATCATCGGCCTGTTCATCGGCGGCATGGTGCCGTATCTATTTGCCGCGATGGGCATGGAAGCGGTAGGGCGTGCGGCCGGAACGGTCGTCGTTGAAGTGCGTCGTCAATTCAAAGAAATCCCCGGCATCATGCAAGGCACGGGCAAGCCTGAATACGGGACGTGTGTGGATATGCTGACCAAGGCCGCGATCAAGGAAATGCTGCTGCCTTCGTTGCTTCCCGTTGCCGTACCCGTTGTGGTCGGGCTCATTTTGGGGGCGCAAGCTTTGGGCGGGGTATTGGTCGGTACGATTGTCACCGGTATCTTCGTTGCTATTTCCATGACTACCGGCGGCGGCGCCTGGGACAACGCCAAGAAGTATATCGAAGACGGCCATTTCGGAGGCAAAGGATCGGACGCGCATAAAGCCGCCGTGACCGGAGATACCGTCGGCGATCCCTACAAGGATACGGCGGGGCCTGCAGTTAACCCATTGATTAAAATCATAAATATTGTAGCGCTATTGATTGTACCGTTGTTGTAGATTAAGTTGATTTGAAGGTTATACCTCAGATGTTTCATCAAACATTGGGAGAGTTTGGGTAGGGGCGTATGGCAATACGCCCCTACGGTGGGTGAATGTAATTTTGCGCGATTGGATGTAGCAACAAAAAAAGGCGACTTTGCAGTCGCCTTTTTTTGTGCACCATTTCTGGCTGGTGAATATTTCTAAAGCTTAAAACACCGTATCGTAAGTGAACGTCAACAACTGAGAATTGCCATAGTTTGGCTCCCAAGTTGGTCCTCCATGGTCACGCTGGTTGTCAAGCTGGGCTTTGAGGACACTGGAAGTGGTCAGGTCGTAGCGCAGGGTGAGCGAAACAGTGGCATGCCCTTCTTGGCCTAAAGGATCACCTACACCGGCAACGACCGATTGATAGCGGGCGTAAGTCACCATCGGCTGCCATTTTCCGAACCGGTAGCCGGAGCCGAGAATCTGGGCGGTATCACGGAATTCACCGCCAGGATGGTTGATTTGGATAATCTCGCTACGTACCAACCAGTTGTTGTAATCCATATTGACGGTAAGACCGTAAATTTGCTGCTTACCCTTTGGAGTAAATTCTGTTTCGATCGCGCTAGTGTCGTAGGTTAAAGTAGCAGCATCCCAAGTGCCGTTAACAATTTTTGTTTGGGTATCCGATTGAATGTAAACAACGCGGGTTTCCAGCCAATCATTGGATAAACTTAGATCTGCACCAAAGATGTTGCTCCATTTAACATCGGTCCGATTTTTTCGACCCTGATAAATTTTCCAGTAGCCGCTTTCTTCTCTGGTCTCATTGCCCGCCAACAGATTTGAGGAAGCAGACCAGTCGCCCCATTGACCCTGATAGGCAAGGTTAAGGCCGTTGTAATTAACTGCTTCCCAGCCGTACAGTTGTGGCGGCAAATGTGTCCAAGGCAAGGCTACGCCGATATCCTGAGTATCAGAATAGTAGAACATGGGCAAACGTTTACGTCCGCCTTGCAGGGTGAAGTTGTTGTTGATTTTGTAGCTGGCATACAGCCATTCCAGATTCACTCTGCCGTCTTGTGCGCCGCGTGACACGGCCTGAGCGGTTATTGAGTAGCGGCGGTTGTCATAGGACGCGGTGCCCTGCAAGCCGAGTTTTGAGTCGGGGCCAAATTGCGGTGCGCTGCGGTTGTCGTAAACAGCGCCTTGGGCATAGTCCGCAACAAAGCAGGGGCAGTTGTAATCGCTGACGATTTTTTTCGTGCCGCTGAGCATGGTACCGACGCCGATGGTCATAAAGCCGGAACCGGAAAATTCAACGCCGCCCAATTCAGCGGCTGAGCCGATTGAGGTGAGGGTTAACATTCCCGCCGTGGCCGAAACTTGCATTAGTTTTTTGATCTTCACGTTATCTCCAATAAATTTTGTCATGTCAGTTGGCTGAAATTAGGGTGCGCTAAAAACAACTTTGACGCTGGCGTCAACCGCAGATTTTTCGATGTAGCCAATAAGATTTGGATTTTCGGCGACTTGTTTTTTGATGTCGGCGCTACTCTGCGCCTCTTTGGGCGGCGTGCCTTTGCCGGTGAAAGATAGTTTTGACCAATAAGACTTGGCTTGCGCAGCCGATTTTCCGGTGACTTTGGAGTAAAAATCATCACGCAGCGGACTGGATTCGGGTTGATCCAGCGGGGTGAGATTGGTGGCCTTGCCGAGAAAGATATCGGATGCCTGCTCTTTACTTAGACTGGCTGTTGAATTTTTTGTGCCAACCACCACGACCACGTCTGCTTGAGCCATGCCCGCGCACAGCAATGTAGCTGCGCAAAGCGTGCGGCAGGCTCGCTTTAGATACGTTCCTGTTATTTTCACTGGTACCCCCTCGGTTAAGTTAAATCTTGAACAAACGCACCGATTTTACCAGTTGACCTGCCAGTTCGTCGATACGTTTTGCCGAGCCGGCCATGCCATCGACTGCTTCACTATTATTATTGACCATCGCCACAATGTTGCGCATCCGTTCGTCAATGGCTTGCAGGCTGCGGCTGCCTTCCTGCAGCGAAATCGTGATGTCATTGACCGCACTGCTGGCATCACGCGCACCGGAATGAATATCCTGCATGGAGGCAGCCGATTCCTGAACCAGTTTGACGCCGTCGACCACTTGCATACTCACTCCCTGCATGCTGGTGACCGCCTCTTGAACGCCATTTTGAATGGTGCTGACCATCTGGGTGATTTCTTCCGTCGAGGTGCTGGTACGCTCTGCCAATTTACGGACTTCATCCGCTACCACGGCAAAGCCGCGTCCCTGCTCACCGGCACGTGCTGCTTCAATAGCGGCATTGAGCGCAAGTAAATTGGTTTGGTCGGCAATTTTTCGAATGACGCCGACGATGCTGGAAATTTGCGTGGATTGATTCCCCAAGGACTGGATTAATTCTGAAGAACGCACTACCGTTTCCGAGACCAATTGCATTTCCCCCGCTGCCGAATTGATCACGGCTTGACCAGAGCTGGACAGGCTTCCCGCGCGCTCGGAGAGTTGCCGCGCTGTTTCGGCCGAGTCACCCATTTGACTTACATGACTGGAAATACTTTGCACTTCATTGGCCGTTTCGTTGGCGGCTGAGCGTTCTTCCTGGCCATTGTGCGCAACACTGACCACATCATTGGCCAGCGTTTGGGCACTGTGCGTCAATTCATCGGCACTGCGCAGCACGCCGCGAATTAGCTCGCGCAAATTATTTTGCATTGACGCCAGCGAGCCCAGCAGGCTGTTTTCGTCGCCATGCGCGATTTTGATGGGAACCGTCAAATCCCCGCCGGAAATTCGCCGGGTAATCTCCATCGCTACGGCGGGTTCGCCGCCCATTTGGTGCAAGATACTGGTGGTAATCGTGCCGGCCAGCGCGATCGTCAAAATGATCGAAATGAGAGTGCCACCAATCATCATCTTCTGTGCAAACTGGGTGACTGATTCGGCACTCTGCGTGACGCTCTCTACATTGTTAGCGTTGAATTCAACGACTTGAGTTAGCAGCTTTTCGGCTTGCATGTACGATCTGCGCTGTTGTCCGCCAAGTTGAAAATATTTCTGGTAGAGCGTTTTTTGCATGGCGGGATCTGAATTGGCGCCAAGTTGGTCGATCAGTTTAATCATCTCATCGTCGGTTTTGCGCCAGACCTGCCACTCGGCGGCAAAGGATTTCCAGAGCGCGGCTTCCTCGCTGGATTTTGAAATGCTCTCATAGGTCTTCCAGGTCTCATCGACACTTTTCCAAAGTTTATTTTTGTCTTTGGCGATTTCTTTGAACATGTCCTGCGCTTCATTGTCGGTCTCCCACAAGGCAACCTCATAAGTGCTTGATTTTATTGCTATTTGTAACTCCTGAAGCTTCTGCAGAGAAAGCACGGCAGGGAGACGGTTGCGGCCTATTTCTTGTACACCGCTAATGCCACTTTGAATGCCCAATATGCCGGTGGTGGAAACCGCCAACAGCATGATCAGCCCCAATCCGGAAAGCAAGACAAGCTTAACGCGCAGATTCATATTATTTAACATGGCAAAATTTAACCTCTTAGTAATGATTATTTTTTGACAGCGACCTGATTATTGCTGCCCTTATCTTAATTCAAGATAGCTTCCCGAAGCATCACACAGATTGTCAATGCCCTATCGGGAAAATAGGAATGATCTTTAGCTTCTATTCGAAAGATTAGGAGCGCCGCCGGCAAGAGATTGGCAAATTTGCTATTCTTGCAGGCGCTATGTCAAAGGGGCTGTGGTTATGAGAATATTCAAATTTTTGCTGATTGTGATATTGAGTTTAGTCAGCATTCAGGCATTTTCCGGAGAGCAACGCATGGAAAAATTAATTACCCTTAAAGACGGCTTGACACTCTGGAGCGAGGCTTTTGGCAAGCCGACAGATCCGCCTATTTTGCTGATTATGGGCGCCATGAATCAGGGGATATTTTGGCCGGACGAGTTTTGCGGGGAGTTGGCCAAAGCCGGTCACTATGTGATTCGCTATGACCACCGGGATACCGGAAAGTCATCAACTCTGGATTTTCAAAAACACCCCTACGATTTGAATGATCTCACCCGGGATGCTGTTGCCGTGCTGCACGGACACGGGGTGAGCAAGGCGATCATTGTCGGACTCTCCATGGGCGGGTATGTCGCGCAGCTCATGGCGGTTGACTATCCCGATGTGGTGGAGCGCCTGATATTAATCTCAACGACTGCCGACCAGCGTCCTTATATGGCGGCCACCATGGGGCAGGCGCACGAAAAATTCAGCTTGCCTGATCCCGGCGAAAAACTGCTTGCTTACCTGCGCAATACCGTCGCCAACCCGCCCAATAATGCGGCTGAAATGGAAGAAAATATGCTGCAGGGTTGGGCGGTTACCTACGGCGGAAATGTAGCGTTCCCCCGCGAGCAGCTTGCCAAAACCCTGAGTTTGAGTGCCGCACGTGCAGCCAATCCAAGCTCCGCTTTTAATCATGCGTTAGCTGTTGCACACTCATCAGAACGTCTTGAATCAATAAAGAAAATTAAAGTGCCCGCGCTGATTATTCACGGGAAATATGATGTATGTTTTCCGCTGGAGCATGGACATTATCTTGCACAAAATATTCCAAAATCACAGTTGATTATTTTGGAGATGGGGCATTCATTTATGTGGTCGGCGTCAGACGAGGTGTTAAGCAGTATTTTAGGTTTCATTAAAAATTAAATTATTATGGTACTTAAATTTAAAGTGCCGAAACGCAGCAGGGTAGAAAAGGAATAAAAATGGGACTGTTCGGGCGTTTGTTTGCCGCGAATCAAAAATTGGATTCGGTTGAGTTATTGCCCGCCATCGAGCGGGCTGTTTCCCGGGTTGAGCCCTTGCTTAAACAGGCAAAGGGATATCCGGAGGCTTATCGTAAGCCGGTTATTAATGCGCTGGAGTATGCCCGCAGCCTGGCGCAAAGCGTCCCCGGCCCGGTGTCGGTTAATTTGGATTCCTACGCCCGGGATGCGTATGTGCATGCGATTTTTCCTTCCAAAGAAAACGTCTCCGAGGCATTTAAGACCAGTTTGGAGTTGCAGGAGTATTTGCGTAAATCCTATTCCGGCGAAGAAATTTTCGCATTGATGGGCATGCGGCGTCGCGAAAAAACCATCTTGGGAATGGAATTGGCCGGTCAGGTTATTCAGCAGGATGTGCCGCAACAAGTGGTGTATTTCATCAGCCATACCATTGAAAATCCGGCGCCCAGTGAAGAGCTGGCAAGACAGCTAATGGCATGGAGTTTTTTCGATAGCCTGGTCGATAAGGTGGCCCAAAAGATTGCGGAGCGTAAACAAAATTTGCAAGCACAACGGCAAGAATTGGATGCGTTGCGTGATAGTTTGCGGGGAGCTAATGAACTGGAGCGTCCCGCTTTGGAAGCCAAGCTGTCCAACCTTCTGGCCAGTTTACCCGCTACCGCCGACTCACTTGATTTGAGCAATTATGTGGAAGATTTTGCGGAGGTCATGCTCAAGCCGGAGAACTATTTGCGCTTGAATCAGACACCGATGACGCTGGATAGCATGGGCATCAAACGCAACAGCAATGCCGCTACGCCGGGCGAGGAACTTGTATTCAACGAACTCATTGGTTTTGACCGGCGCGACTGGACGGTCATCATGGTGCATTGCAGTAATATTCAGAGCGAAACTTTTGCCGAGCGCTTGGATTCTGCCTATCGCATGCTGTCAATATAGTCCCGCAACATGCAAATTTCTAAATAAAAGTCGCAAAAATGTAGCTTGAAGGTAGGTTGGGTTGGGCGCGTTTTTTGCGCCGTAACCCAACATGATTAAATGGCTGTTGGGTTACACCCGCAAGGAGTAGGCCGTGGCTGAAAGGGGCTAAAGCCCCAACAACACACGCTCCGCGATACCCCCGCTAACCCAACCTACGATTATTTTGGTTTTAATTGTAATATTGTAATGTATTGATTATTAGTGATTAAAGCCCAAGTGAGGCCAGCAGATCATCCACTTCGTCCTGGCCGGTCACGCTGTCTTTGGCTTTGTGCGAGGGGCCGGAAGTCAATCCTTCGGTGCTGATCAGAGAATCTTTTGCATCGGGCGCGTATTCCTTGAGAATATCCAGCAGGATACTTTCTATCTCGACCGCAGCATCCACAATTTTATTGACCATCTGCCCGGCGACATCGCGAAATTCCTGCGCTTCCATGATCTGCATCAGATTGTGATGAATGCTTTCTTCCGCCATGGCGATTTCGCCGAGTTTCGAAATGGTTTCATCGATCAGCTTTGGATGCTGGGTAAAGTTACCATCGGCCAAACGCATGGACAGCTTGGCACAGGTATCGCGCGTTTTTTTAACCAGCGGCAGCGAGGTTTCCACAGCACTAATGGTTTTTTCCGAAGCTTCGTGCATGGACTTGTCAATAAATGACAGGCGCTCGCGGGCATCCGGCATGGTGGAGGCTGATTTTTCCAGTCGGCGGGTATGACCGAGTTCCTTCAGAATCTTGTGCAACCGGGCCGTGGCCAAACCTATTTTCTCGACCCGGACATCGGCTATCTTGCTGCGTTTTTTGCGTGGAGTTGGCGTATCGGTAGTTTCGCTCATTCTGGGCCTCACTTACATATTGAGAGTTTGGAAAATTTTCTTTAGTTTTTCATCGAGTGTGGCAGCGGTAAACGGTTTTACAACATAGCCACTGGCGCCGGCTTGCGCCGCTTCGATAATGTTTTCGCGCTTGGCTTCGGCGGTGACCATCAATACCGGCAAATGTTTGAGCGCGGCATCTTTGCGAATGTTGCGCAGCAATTCAATTCCGGTCATGTTGGGCATATTCCAATCCGAAACGACAAACTCGAAGTTGCCTTCGCTGCGCAATTTATTCAGCGCATCAACGCCGTCTTCGGCTTCGGTTATATTTGAAAAACCTAATTCTTTCAATAGGTTGCGTATAATTCTGCGCATGGTGGAAAAGTCGTCAACCACTAAAAACTTCAAATTTGGATCTGGCATACATTTACTCCGGTTAAAAAATATTACTTTGATGGGTGCGCTGATAATGTTACCTGAAAATCACTTGTCATTGAGCAAGCCTTGCATAGCGGCTACCGATCTGACGTGCGGGAAATACACGCCCTGTAGCGGGGCAAGATTCGCCGACCAGGGCGTGCCATCGGGGCGGTTAGTCTGCTGCCAATAATTCATCAGCGTTGCATCGTAGGTGTCGATGGCAGCCGCATAGCCGCTGGCGTCATAGCGTTCGTTATGGCGAAAAGTGGCAATATCCATACGCGGTTTTTGTGCCACATCTTTGGCGATGTGGCCGATGCACAGACCAACCAAGGGGAACGTTAATGGCGGTAATTCCAGCAACTCAATTAAAGCCTGTGGATTGCGCCGAATGCCGCCAATGGGAACGATACCCAAACCTTGCGACTCTGCGGCGGTAATCATGGTCGCAAGCGCAATGCCCGCATCCACGGCAGCCACGCCGAATCCTTCCATGCTTTCGTGGGCTGTCTGCGTCATTCCGGCTTTGCGCAGGCCAATATCTGTTTTGTGGAAATCGATGATAATAGCAATAAAAACAGGGGCCTGAGAAATCCAGGCTTGATTGCCTGCCAGTTCGGCGATCCTGGCTTTGCGCCCGGTATCCCGTACTACCACCAGTGAAATTTCCTGAGCGTTCATCGAGGTAGGCGCGCAGTGAGCAGATTCGATAATAGCGTTCAACATTTCATCGCTAACCGCTTGATTGGTAAAATTGCGAATGCTGCGGTGGCGATGTTGGGTGCGAATAGTTTCATTCATGAATCATTACCTTAAAGGGGTGTTTGCATCGCTTTCGTCACGATCTTTCGGCTTAAATGAGGTGCGAATAACTCGATAAAGTCGTAAGTATAACCCCGAAGATATTCATTTTTGCGAACAGCAATGCGCGTTGTGTTGGATTTGAATAAATGTGAGGCTTCGATCTTGCGCAAATGACGATCGCGCTCCGGGATAAAGGCCAGCTCGGCCAGAATGCCCACCCCCAACCCCAATTCGATATAAGTTTTGATCACGTCCGCGTCGATGGCGGTGAGTGCAATATTGGGTTCAATATTAGCCGCAGTGAAAGCCTCGTCAATTTTACTGCGGCCACTAAAGGCGTGGTCATAGGTGATTAGGGGATATTCGGCGAGACTGTCCAGTGTTAGTTTTTTAATAGTTAACAGGGGATGTTTGGGCGGTACCAACACACAGTGATGCCAGTCATAGCAGGGGAGGGTGACCAATCCTTCATACAGCATGATGCTTTCAGTCGCGATGCCCACATCCGCCTCGCGATTTAAAACTTGCTCGGCGATTTGCGTGGGGTTGCCCTGATGTAATCCCAGCTTTACTTTGGGATAGCGCTTGATGAATTGTTTTACCACCGGCGGCAGTGCATAGCGCGCCTGCGTATGCGTGGCGGCAAGGATGAGCGTGCCAGTATCTTGTGCCTGAAATTCCTGGCCAACTTGTTTTAGGTTTTCAGATTCATGCAGGATACGTTGCGCTATTTCAAGAATATTTTTACCCGGTTCGGTGAGCGCAACAATGCGTTTTCCGTTGCGAATAAAAATTTCAATCCCCAACTCCTCTTCGAGCAGCTTAATTTGCTTGCTAATGCCGGGCTGCGAGGTATACAAAGCCGCGGCTGCATCTGAAATATTCAGATTGCGCCGTACGATTTCGTTTAGGTAGCGTAATTGTTGAAGGTTCATTATTTTCTTTATGCTATTGGGTTATATAATTCTAACAATAAAGTATTTAATAGTATATATATCCTCCGCTAGAATGCGCCCCGTTGAGTGAGTGCCGAAAAATTTTGGCCGAATAATCCCAGAAAACGCAATCGAGGTGAAAATGAGTGCAAACAATCCAAATACGCCCAAGCAAGTGAGCTGGTTCAACGGCTGCGGCGGCCGTGTGGGCGTGGTGGTCGGGCAGGAAGGCGAGCACGCCTACATCGGCTTGGCGTTGCGCCACGATGAAGATTCCGATGTGGCGCATATTCTCGCTTACGGCGCGAAGTTTCCGCTGGATGCCGCGCTGCTGCTGCCCGTATCCAAAAGCTATTCTTCAGAGGAATAATAATGTATCGCTACGATCAATTCGATCACCAGATTGCCACCGAGCGTGTTGCGCAGTTCCGCGATCAGGTGCGGCGACGCTTATCCGGCGAGCTGAAAGAAGACGAGTTCCGCGTGCTGCGTTTGCAGAACGGCGTGTACATGCAGATTCACGCTTACATGATGCGTCTTGCCGCGCCTTACGGCATGGTGAGTGCACAGCAAATGCGCATGTTTGCGCATATCGCGCGCAAGTACGACCGGGGCTACGGCCACTTCACCACGCGCCAGAACATCCAGTTTAACTGGCTCAAGTTGCAGGATACGCCGGACATTTTGGCCGATCTGGCTCAGGTGGAAATGCACGCCAACCAGACTTCCGGTAATTGCATCCGCAATACCACCAGCGACGAGTTTGCCGGAGTGGCGCAGGATGAAGTTGTCGACCCGCGTCCGTATGCCGAGATATTGCGCCAGTGGAGCACTTTTCATCCCGAATTTGCCTATCTGCCGCGCAAGTTTAAATTTTCGATCACGGGGGCAGTACAAGACCGCGCCGCGATTGAGATCAACGATGTGGGTTTGCAGGTGGTGAAGAATGCGCAGGGCGAGATCGGTTTCCGTGTGCTGGTGGGCGGCGGTCTGGGGCGCACCCCGGTTATCGGTTCCGAGATTAGCGCGTTCGTACCCTGGCAACATCTGCTCACTTATGCCGAGTCTATCGTGCGGGTTTATAACGAATTCGGTCGGCGCGACAATCTGTACAAGGCGCGTATCAAGATACTGGTGAAGGCCATCGGCATAGAAGAATTTCGCCGTCAGGTGGAGGCAGAGTGGACGCTGAGCAAAGACGGCCCCGGCACAATTACGCAGGCGGAACTGGAACGCGTTGCGGCATGTTTCACTGCGCCGGACTATACGCCATTGCCGTCAACGGACGCTGCCGTCGTTGCTTTGCAGCGCGACAACAAAGCCTTTGCCAACTGGCTCAAGCGCAACGTTAAGTCGCATAAGGTTTCCGGTTATGCGGCGGTGGAGTTATCCCTGAAACGGGCGGGAGCTGCGCCGGGCGATGCGACGGCGGAGCAAATGGATGCGGCAGCCGACTTGGCCGACAAATACAGTTTCGGCGAATTGCGCATCACGCATATGCAGAATTTGGTGCTGGCCGATGTTAAGCAATCCGATCTCATTGCACTTTGGAAAGCGGCCAAAATTAACGGTTTTGCCACGCCGAATATCGGTCTGCTGACCGACATTATCTGCTGCCCCGGCGGCGATTTTTGCACGCTGGCCAATGCGCGTTCCATCACGTTGGCCAAGGCGGTGGATGAGCGCTTCGACGATATCGACTACTTGCAGGATATCGGTGAGATTGACCTGAATATGTCCGGTTGCGTGAATGCCTGTGGTCACCATCACGTCGGTCATATTGGTATTCTGGGCGTGGATAAGTCGGGCGAGGAGTGGTATCAGGTGTCCATCGGCGGCTCCAAGGGTAGCCCCGCGAATATCGGCAAGATCATCGGGCGCTCGTTCTCGTTTGCACAGATTCCCGAAGTGATTGCGCGCCTGCTGCAAGTGTATGTGCTCGAGCGTCAGGCTGGCGAACGATTCATCGACACCGTGCGTCGTACTGGCCCCGACCCGTTTGTGGAATATGTGTATGCGACGCCGGTGCCGGAAGATGAAAAACTGTTGCTGCCCGATTACGATTTAATCAAACATGGCATGTCTTATGACACACCTTACTATTCGCCGAGGTTTTGATGCTGATTAAAAATAATGCTTTGGTAACTGACGAGTGGACGGTGTTGCGCCTCCATGAAGGGGAGGCTGCCGACCGCGTCACCGTTCCTGCCGGCAAGGTCATCGTGCCGTTGCCCGTGTGGAATTGCCAGCACGAGGCTTTGCAGGGGCGCAAGGAGTTGGGATTGTGGCTGGCCAGTTTCGAGCGCGCCGAAGATATCCCGGACGACATCCACCGCTTCCCGGTGATCGGCGTGGATTTTCACAAATACACCGATGGCCGCGGCTACACATTGGCCTACCGGTTGCGCAAGCAACTGGGCTTTCGCGGCGAATTGCGCGCGATGGGCGACGTACTGCGCGACCAGTTGTTTTATTTAAAACGCGTGGGCTTCGATACCTTTGCGCTGCGCGCGGATAAGGATGCAGCGGATGCAATGGCGGGTTTCGCGGATTTTTCCCTGAGTTATCAGGCATCGGCGGATACGGATGAACCTTTGTATCGCCGCGTTAACAGAGGAAATGCAGCATGAGCAATTTGCAGCAAAAAATTGAACAGACCTTAGCCCTGTTGCAGCAGGCCGCACGCGACTTCGCCCCGGCGACTTTTGCCAACAGTTTGGGCGCGGAAGACATGGTGCTGACCGACCTGATTGCCAGGAATTTTTCTTCTGCAAACGAGCCAAACATTGATATGTTCAGTCTGGATACCGGACGTTTGCCGCAGGAAACCTATGATCTGATGCAAAAAGTGCGTGATAAATATAGAGTGCCGTTGATTGTCTACTTTCCCGATGCGGCTGCGGTGGAGCTTTATGTTGCCCAGCATGGTGTAAACGGTTTTTATGCAAGCGTGGAGAGCCGCAAGGCATGCTGTCATGTGAGGAAAGTTGAGCCATTGCGCCGCGCGCTGGTCGGCACCAAAGCATGGATTACCGGCATGCGCCGCGAGCAGGCTGTGACGCGCGACAGTTTGCAGGCTTCTGCATTCGATGCCGACAACGGTATACAGAAATTCAATCCGCTGCTGGAGTGGACGAATGCCGAGGTGTGGGAATACATCAAGGCCAATGACGTTCCTTTTAATGCTCTGCATGACCAGTTTTACCCGAGCATAGGTTGTGCGCCGTGTACGCGGGCCATCACACCGGGCGAGGATATTCGAGCGGGTAGATGGTGGTGGGAAGACCCGCAGAATAAGGAATGCGGACTGCATGTGGGCAAGGCCTCTGCACTAAAATTTACCGCAGCAAAATGATTTTCGTAGGTCGGGTTAGCGTAGCGTAACCCGACGCAGAGCGTTACTACGTTATAGCAACGTCGGGTTACGCTGCGTTAACCCGACCTACGGTTGCAACAAAACAAGTTTTAGAATGAAAGAAAAATGATGAGCAAACACACTTTCACCCATTTGGACGCCCTCGAAAGCGAATCCATCCACATCATGCGCGAGGTCGCTGCCGAGTGCAAAAATCCGGCGCTGCTGTTTTCCGGCGGCAAGGATTCCATTGTCATGTTGCGTTTGGCTGAGAAAGCATTTCGCCCGGCGAAATTTCCCTTTCCGCTGGTGCATATCGACACCGAGCATAACTTCCCGGAAGTGATTGCGTGCCGCGACAAGCTGGCGAAAGACTTGGGTGAGCGCCTCATCGTGCGTTCGCTGGAAGATTCGATCAAGCGCGGCACCATCGTTATCAAAGATTTGGATAAGCCGCGCAATCCGTTCCAGTCGGTGACGCTGCTGGAGACCATCGCCGAGTTCGGCTTCGACGCCTGCATGGGCGGTGCACGCCGCGATGAAGAAAAAGCGCGCGCCAAGGAGCGTATCTTCTCCTTTCGCGACGAGTTCGGCCAATGGGATCCGAAGAACCAGCGCCCCGAATTGTGGGATACCTACAACACGCGAGTTCACAGCGGCGAGAACATCCGCGTATTCCCGATCAGCAACTGGACGGAAATGGACATTTGGGAATACATCGGGCGCGAGAAGTTGCATATTCCGAACATCTATTTTGCGCACGAGCGCGAAGTGATCCGGCGCGGCAACAACGTGATTCCGGTGTCGCATCTGGTGCAGCCGAAGCCGGGCGAAAGGGTGGAAGTGGCGACCGTGCGTTTTCGTACCGTGGGCGACATGACCTGTACCGCGCCGGTTGAGTCCACGGCACGTAATGTTGATGAAATCATTGCGGAAACTGCAACGACGCGCATTACCGAACGCGGCGCAACGCGCATGGACGATCAGACTTCGGAAGCGTCGATGGAACTGAGAAAAAAAGAAGGATATTTCTAAATGAGCAACACTACACAACTACTTCGTTTTATCACCGCCGGTTCGGTGGACGACGGCAAGAGCACTTTGATCGGGCGCCTGCTGCACGACTCGAAATCCATTTTCGAGGATCAGTTTTCGGCCATCTCCAAGACCAGTGAAAAGCGCGGCATGGCCGCAGTCGATTTGTCTTTGCTCACCGACGGTCTGCAAGCCGAGCGTGAGCAGGGCATCACCATCGACGTGGCCTACCGCTATTTCGCCACGCCCAAACGCAAGTTCATCATCGGCGATACGCCGGGGCATGAGCAATACACACGCAACATGGTGACTGCGGCTTCGACGGCCAATCTGGTGGTGATTTTGGCCGATGCCCGCAAAGGCGTACTCACCCAAACGCGCCGCCACACCTATCTCGCCAGTCTAGTCGGTGTGCCGCACATCGTGCTGGCCGTGAACAAGATGGATATGGTGGATTACTCGCAGGCGCGCTTCGACGAGATCGTGACCGAGTATAAAAAATTCGCCTCACAGCTTGAGTTACACGATGTGACTTGCATCCCGATGTCCGCACTGAACGGCGACATGGTGGTGGATCGTGGGGATAAACTTGATTGGTATCAAGGCCCGGCGCTGCTGGAGTTGCTGGAAAAAGTCGAAATCGACCACGATGTGAACACCAGCGATTTCCGTTTCCCCGTGCAGTGGGTATGCCGCCCGCAAACCGAGGAGTATCACGACTTCCGTGGTTTCATGGGACGTATCGAGGCGGGTGAGGTGTCGGTGGGCGACGAGGTTACCGTGCTGCCCTCAGGTCGTACCACTAAGGTTAAAGAGATTGTCACCTATGACGGCAAACTGCAAACCGCGTTTGCGCCGCAGTCTGTGACTGTCACGCTGACGGACGAGATCGACATTTCGCGCGGCGATATGATCGTCAAGACAGATCATCTTCCGCCCAGGGTTGAAAAGGAGTTCGAGGCGATGTTGTGCTGGCTGTCGGAAACCCCGCTGGACAAGAGTCGCAAGTATTTGGTTAAGCACACTACGCGCACGGCTAAGTGTTTGTTTTCGAGATTGTTCTACCGTGTGGATGTGAATACGCTGGAGCCGCACGAAGTGGAAAAGTTGAACATGAACGACATCGCGCGCGTCGCTATCAAGGTTCAGCAGCCGTTGGTGTTCGACAGCTATGAAATAGACCGGGCGACGGGCAGCTTTATCGTGATCGACGAGGCGACCAATAATACGGTTGCGGCGGGAATGATTGCCTGATTGTAACCGCCTGTATTATTATCAAAAAACAATATTTCCCGCGAACTCCATCCGAGAGGAAACTCGCGGGAAATATGTTTGTTGCTCTGCGCTGGCTTCACTAAAAAACATTCAAGGGCGTCTCTAAAAATTCAATTTTCAAAGCTAGGCAAGGCGCGAGCAAAAAATTAGGACGCAGCATATACAGGATATGTAAGGAGTAATTTTTTGTGAGCAACACAGCATCGCGAAGTAAATTTAATTTTTAGAGATGCCCTCAAATCATGTTCATTGATACCCATTGCCATCTTGATGCAAGTGAATTCGGAAATTCACAAGCCGGATTAATTTTAGAAGCCCAAGCAGTCGGGGTAAACCGTATTGTGGTGCCGGCGATAGCCCGCTCTAACTTTGCTGCGGTGGCTGCGCTGTGTCAGCAGCATCCCAATTGCGTACCCGCCTTCGGCATTCATCCCCTGTATGTGGATGCGGCAGCGCCGCAGGATCTGTTCGTTTTGCGTGACTACATTAACCGGCAGCAAGTGGTTGCGCTGGGTGAAATCGGGCTGGATTTTTTTATGGCTGAATACGATCGGCCGCGCCAGGAATTTTTTTTTACCGAGCAATTGAAATTGGCCGGTGAATTTAATCTGCCGGTGTTGTTACACATTCGTCGCGCATCAGACATCATTTTGAAATGCTTGCGCCAATATAAAGTGTGCGGTGGTATTGCCCATGCGTTTAACGGTAGCCGTCAACAGGCGGATGAATTTATCAGGCTGGGCTTTAAGCTGGGTTTCGGCGGCGCAATGACCTATCCGCGCGCGACTAAATTACGCGCACTTGCGAAAAGTTTGCCGCTGGACAGCATTGTTTTAGAGACGGACGCGCCGGATATTCCGCCTGATTTTTTGCCCCGGGGCGAGCCCAATAAGCCGCAATATTTGGTGCGCATCGCGCAAACTCTGGCAGATTTGCGCGGCATTTCTTTGCAGGATGTGGCGTATGCCACAACGGCCAATGCAAAGCGCGTGTTGGCTTTATAATTGCGATATGCAAAATTCTACTCTTCCCCAGTTTACCCGCACCCACATCTTACTCGGCGATGATGGGTTGCAGCTGCTTGATTGTAAACATGTTTTTATTGCAGGCTTGGGCGGCGTCGGTTCATATTGTGCGGAAGCGATGGCGCGTGCAGGTGTGGGGCGCATCACTTTGCTGGATCACGACAAGGTAGTGGTGAGCAATATTAATCGTCAATTGCCTGCTTTGCTTTCCACAGTCGGGCAATCCAAAGCGGATTTGATGCGCGCGCGCATTGCGGATATTAATCCGCAATGTCGGGTCACCGTACTGTACGATTTTCTGGGTATCGAGAATGTCAATGAGCTGGTACCGGCTGATGCGGATTACGTGATCGATTGCATCGATTCGCTGTCCTGCAAAGTGGCGCTGGTGGTGGAAAGTTATAAGCGCGGGCTCAGGGTTGCGTCCAGCATGGGGGCGGGAAACCGGCGTGATCCCACGCGAATTAAAATTGCCGATATCAGTAAAACAGATATGTGTCCGCTGGCCAGAGAGATGCGTAAAAGATTGCGCAACGAAGAGGTCTATGCGGGCGTGCTGACGGTTTTTTCGGATGAATATCCGAGCGCACCGTTGCCTCCCGAGCCCACCGGTAGAGGGCGCCCGCGTGCGGTGAATGGCACGATCAGTTATATGCCGCCGTTGTTTGGTTTTATGCTGGCAGGAGCGGTGATTCAGCGTTTGTTGGAGATTAAGACGGATTAACGCTTGCTTGATGATGAGTGTTCAGCTTGCATTAAATACCACTGCCGCGCAGGCAGTGCCTTGTTGTAGAATTCGCATCTTTACAATTTATCGCTTTCTTTGATTATGTCAACAATTCTCGTCACCGGCGGAGCCGGTTTCATCGGATCCGCAGTCGTCCGCCAATTTATCAATGAAACTCAGGACACGGTAATCAATGTCGACAAGTTAACCTATGCCGGTAACCTGCAATCATTAACCTCGGTATCCGACAATCCCCGTTACCGTTTTGAACAAGTGGATATTTGCGATGCCGCCGAAGTAGCACGGGTGTTTCGCGAGCACCAGCCGGATGCGGTGATGCACTTGGCGGCGGAATCGCATGTGGATCGCTCGATTACCGGGCCGGCAGCGTTTATTCAAACCAATATCGTGGGCACCTATACCCTGCTGGAAGCGGCGCGCAGCTATTGGAATACGCTGGACGATTCGCGTAAAGCCGTCTTCCGCTTCCATCATATTTCCACCGACGAAGTGTATGGCAGCTTGGGCGAGACGGGCTTCTTCACCGAAGAAACCGCCTATGAGCCGAATTCACCTTATTCAGCGAGCAAAGCCTCCAGCGACCATCTGGTGCGCGCCTGGCATCACACCTATCACTTCCCGGTGGTCACCACCAACTGCTCGAATAATTACGGTCCGTATCATTTTCCGGAAAAGCTTATCCCGCTGGTGATTTTGAACGCGGTGAACGGCAAGCCGCTGCCGATTTACGGCAAAGGTGACAACATCCGCGACTGGCTGTATGTCGACGACCATGCCCGGGCGTTGCGCCTGGTCTTGCAAAAGGGCCGGTTGGGCGAGACCTACAATATCGGCGGCTGGAATGAGAAGACCAACTTGGAAGTCGTGCAAAGCATCTGCGCGATTCTCGACGAATTACGCCCGCACAACGCGCCGCATGCACAACTGATTACCTACGTACAAGATCGTCCCGGCCATGACCGGCGTTACGCGATTGATGCCAGCAAGATTGCCCGCGACTTAGGTTGGAAGCCGCAGGAAACCTTCGCCAGCGGCCTGCGCAAAACCGTTGAATGGTATCTAAATAATACTGAATGGATTCAAGGTGTTGCAAGTGGAGATTATCAGAAATGGGTAAGCCAAAACTACGCAAACAGGAGCGCAGCATGAAGGGCATTATTTTAGCCGGCGGTTCCGGCACGCGTTTATATCCCGTCACCCAGGCGATTTCCAAGCAGCTGTTGCCGGTATACGACAAACCGATGATTTACCATCCGCTCACCACCCTGATGCTGGCGGGCATCCGTGATGTGTTAATCATCTCCACCCCGCAAGACACCCCGCTGTTTCAGCAATTGCTGGGCGACGGCGCGAAATGGGGTATGAACTTTTCCTACGCGGTGCAACCTTCTCCGGACGGTTTGGCGCAAGCCTTTATCATCGGCGAATCTTTCGTCGGCAACGACGGCTGCTCACTGGTGCTGGGCGACAACATTTTTTACGGACACGGCTTTGACAAATTGCTCAATGCGGCAGTCTCCAAGCCTACAGGCGGTACCGTGTTCGCCTATCACGTGCTCGATCCGGAGCGTTACGGCGTGGTGGACTTCGGCGCAAACGGGCGTGCCTTGAGTATTGAAGAAAAGCCCTTGCAACCCAAGTCCAACTACGCGGTTACCGGACTGTATTTCTACGACAACGACGTGGTGGAAATCGCCAAGAGTATCAAGCCGTCGGCGCGCGGCGAGTTGGAAATCACTACTGTCAATCAAGTGTATTTGGAGCGCGGCGACTTGGACGTGCAAGTGATGGGGCGCGGCTATGCCTGGCTGGATACCGGTACCCATGAATCTCTGTTGGAAGCGGGTTCTTTTGTGCAGACGCTGGAAAAACGTCAAGGATTAAAGATCGCCTGTCCGGAAGAAATCGCTTATCGCAAAGGTTATATCAGCGCAGAGCAAGTTGAAAAACTGGCACAGCCGATGTTGAAAAATGCCTACGGAAAATACCTGATTAATATCTTGAAAGATAAGGCATTTTAAATGAACGTGATCGCCACTAACATCCCCGATGTCCTGATCATTGAACCTAAAGTGTTTGGCGATGACAGAGGTTTTTTCTACGAGAGTTTTAATAAAAAACGCTTTGCCGAATTAACCGGCATTAACGTTGAATTTGTGCAGGACAACCATTCCAAGTCGGCGTGTCATGTGTTGCGCGGCCTGCATTATCAGATTCAGCAGGCGCAGGGAAAGTTGGTGCGCGCGACGCTTGGCGAAGTGTTGGATGTGGTGGTGGATATTCGTAAAAGCTCGCCGACCTTCGGGCAGTCGGTAAGCGTTAAATTATCAGCAGAAAACAAGCGCATGCTTTGGATACCGCCGGGATTTGCCCACGGTTTTGTGGTACTCAGCGAGGTTGCTGAATTTTTATATAAAACAACAGATTACTACGCACCAGAACATGAGCGTGCGATCCAGTGGAATGATCCCGCGCTGGGGATTGACTGGCAATTGAAGGGCGCTGAGCCGATATTGTCGGCTAAGGATAAAGTTGGCATTCCATTATGCAATGCAGAGGTGTTTGAATGAAGAAAATATTATTGACGGGTAAAAACGGTCAGGTCGGCTGGGAGTTGCAGCGTACTTTAGCCTCGTTGGGACAAGTGATTGCCTTGGATATGGCCGATCTGGATCTGGCGGATGCAGAGGCGATACGGCGCAAGGTGCGCGAAATTCAACCGGACATCATCGTCAATCCCGCCGCACATACCGCAGTGGACAAGGCTGAATCGGAAGCGGATCTGGTGATGGCGATTAACGGAATTGCTCCCGGAGTGTTTGCAGAGGAGGCAAAAAAGCTCAATGTCTTACTGGTGCATTACTCTACCGATTACATTTTTGATGGCAGCAAAGCGGGAAGCTATGTGGAAGATGACGCGCCGAACCCCTTGGGTGCTTACGGTAAAACCAAGTTGGCCGGAGAGGAAGCGATTCGTGCGGTCGGCGGAAAGCATCTGATTTTGCGCACCAGTTGGGTGTATGGGGCGCGCGGCAAAAACTTTTTGCTGACTATGTGTCGCCTGGCCAAAGAGCGCAGCGAGTTGCGCATTGTGGATGACCAGATCGGCGCTCCAACCTGGTGTCGTTCGTTGGGCGAAATTACCGCGCAAATTCTGGCGCAATTGTATGCGCCCAATGCAGCCAAAGACGCGGTCGAAAAAGCAACGGGCACTTACCATTTGACTTCATCCGGTAGTGTTTCCTGGCATGGCTTTGCCGCTGAAATTATTCGTTTGGCGGACCTGCCTATTCCGCCGCGCCTGATCGGAATTCCGTCCAGCGAATATCCGACACCCGCCGCACGCCCTATGAATTCAGTGTTGTCCAACGATAAATTGCTGAAAACTTTCGGACTAAATGCCGGTAGTTGGCAAAATAATTTGCAGTTATGTATGCAGGAAAAGAACGGCGAATAATTACGTGTCCGATAGATTGTCAATCGCCTAACCTACCAAGAGCGCACCATGAAAATACATGAATACCAGAGTAAAGAAATTCTTCGTGAATTTGGCGTGCCGACACCGCGCGGGATAGCGTGCTTTAGTGTTGCCGAAGCGGTCGCTGCGGCGCAACAGTTGGGTGGCAAAGTCTGGGTGGTGAAGGCGCAAATTCATGCAGGCGGACGCGGCAAAGGCGGTGGTGTAAAGGTGGCCAAATCGCCGGAGGAGGTACGCGAGTTTGCCGGACAGATTTTGGGTATGCATCTCGTCACCCATCAAACCGGCGCTGCGGGGCAGGAGGTGCGTCGTTTGTTGATCGAGGAGGGCGCGGCCATTGCCAAAGAGGTGTATGTCGGCATGGTGGTGGATCGCGTTTCGCAGCGGGTGGCACTACTGGCGTCCAGCGAAGGCGGGATGGAGATTGAGGAGGTTGCCAAGCATGCGCCCGAAAAAATTCATACCGTGCGCATCGATCCACTCACCGGGCTAACCACTGCAGAAGCGGCGCAAGTGGCACGCGCTATCGGCATTCCCGATGCGGCTAACGCCGAAGCGGCGCAAGTGCTGCAAGGTTTGTATCGCGCCTTTGTGGCAAAAGATGCGATGCTGGCCGAGATTAATCCGCTGGTTCTGACGGTTGATAATCGCGTCATTGCTCTGGATGCGAAGTTTAATTTTGACTCGAATGCCCTGTACCGTCATCCGGAAATTGTCGCGCTGCGCGATTTGGACGAAGAGGATCCGGCAGAGATTGAAGCCTCGAAATTTGATTTGAGCTACATTCAATTGGATGGTGATATCGGCTGTCTGGTGAACGGTGCCGGGTTGGCGATGGCGACCATGGACATCATCAAATTGTACGGTGGCAATCCCGCTAACTTCCTTGATGTGGGCGGCGGAGCCAATAAAGAGAAGGTTACCGAAGCATTTAAATTAATGCTTAAAAATCAACAGCTTAGAGCGATTCTGGTGAATATATTCGGCGGAATTATGAAGTGCGATGTAATCGCCGAAGGTGTGGTTGCGGCGGCTCGCGAGGTTGATCTCAAGGTGCCTCTGGTGGTGCGTCTGGAAGGAACCAATGTCGAACTGGGTAAGCAAATATTGGCTGATTCGGGTTTGCCGATTATTTCCGCAAGCGACATGGCGGATGCGGCGCAAAAAGTAGTTGCAGCGGCGAAAGGTTAACAGCATGTCTATTCTGATCAATAAAAATTCCAGAGTGATTACCCAGGGCATGACCGGCAAGGTTGGCCAATTTCATACTTTTCACTGCAAGCAATATGCCAACGGGGCGAATTGTTTTGTGGCCGGGGTTAACCCGAAAAAAGCCGGAGAAGACTTCGAGGGTATTCCGGTCTTTGCCAGTGTGCGCGATGCGAAAGCGGCAACCGGCGCAACGGTATCGGTCATTTATGTGCCGCCTTCCGGTGCGGCTGCAGCGATTGATGAGGCGGTAGAAGCTGAAATGGAATTGGTGATTTGTATCACCGAAGGCATTCCCGTGCACGATATGTTAAGAACGCGCTACAAAATGCAGAACAGCAAAACTCGGCTCATCGGCCCGAATTGCCCAGGTTTGATTACGCCCGATGAAATTAAAATCGGCATCATGCCCGGTCACATTCACAAAAAAGGCCGCATCGGTGTGGTGTCGCGTTCCGGAACCCTGACCTATGAAGCGGTTGGCCAACTCAGCGCCTTGGGTTACGGTCAGTCTTCGTGTGTGGGCATCGGCGGAGACCCGATCAACGGTCTAAAACATATCGACGTGATGCGTCTGTTTAACGACGATCCCGAGACGGACGCGGTGGTGATGGTGGGGGAAATCGGCGGCAGCGATGAGGAGGAATGCGCGCGCTGGATCAAAGATCATATGCAGAAACCTGTGGTGGGCTTTATCGCCGGTGTCACCGCGCCCGAAGGCAAACGGATGGGACACGCCGGCGCAATTATTTCCGGGGGGCAGGGCGGTGCCAATGAGAAGTTGGCTGTGATGGAAGAATGCGGTATTCATATCACGCGTAACCCGGCCGAAATGGGGCGTGTGATGCAGCAGATTTTGAAGGGTTGAAACGAAATGACGAGGGCGAAGCGCGGGTTTATCCTTCCCCCTTATCCCTTCCCATTATTTTTAGGAATTTATAAATGATTGAAATGCTTAGCGCTCCCCAGTTTTGGGTGGATGTATTTAAAATAATCTTGATTGACTTGCTGCTGTCGGGCGATAACGCGGTGGTGATTGCGCTGGCGTGCCGTAACCTGCCCGAGGCGCAGCGTAGAAAAGGCATTTTGTACGGGGTGGGCGGCGCAATCGGTTTGCGCATTGTGCTGACTTTCTTTGCGGTGAGTTTGTTGGCATTGCCTTATCTCAAACTCGTCGGCGCATTTTTGTTAATTTGGATTGGGATTAAATTATTGCTCCCGGACGACGAACATGCTGAGGGAAATATCAAAGCGGAGACGCAACTGTGGGGCGCCATAAAGACGATTATTGTGGCCGACTTTGTGATGAGCCTGGATAACGTGTTGGGGGTGGCGGCCGTAGCGAATGGTAATGTTTGGTTGCTGGTGTTTGGTTTGTTGATCAGCATTCCGATGATCGCTTGGAGCAGTCAATTGGTGTTGAAATTGATCGACCGCTTTCCGATCATTATTTTTGGCGGCGGTGCGCTGTTGGGCTATGTGGCGGGAGAAATGCTGGTAACCGAAGCCTTATTTAAACCGCTGGTGGAAGCGCAACATGCCTTGCATTGGTTGATTCCGTTGAGCTGTGCAGTATTGGTAGTGGTTTTGGGAAAATGGTTGGCTGCGCGCAAACTTGCGACTGCCAAAGTACTTGATTTGGTGGATGAGCAGGTTGCGGCGCATTCTCACGATAAATCCAATTGAGGGTGATACGATGAAAATATTGATTCCAGTTGACGGTTCAGTGAATGCAGTTCGTGCAGTAGAGTATGGCATTGCCTATGCGGCCGCATTAAAAGTGGCACCCGAAATTTTCCTGATTAATGTGCAGTGGAAAATTGCGACCGGCAATGTAAAGTTATTCATTAATCAGGAAACAATTAATGAGTATTATCGCGAACAGGGCGCTGCGGCATTGGCGCAGGCTCGTGTAAAAATGGACGAGGCGGGAATTGCCTACACCTTTCATATCAGCGTTGGCACGCCGGCTGAAGCCATCGTGCTTTACGCACAAGAGCACAAAATAGAGTTGATTATGATGAGCGCGCACGGTGAAGCTTCTTTGGCGACGCTGTTGCTCGGTTCGGTAGCCGGCAAAGTAGTGCAATTGGCTAAAACCCCCGTACTATTAGTAAAATAATTTTAGTCTCTAACTGGGTCGCAAAATAAAAGGGTTGTCATGGCAAATATTAAAAGAGTGACTTTCTTTAAGGCGGATTGGTTTGTCGGGCTGTTGGTGGCCTTGGTGTTTCTGTTGCTTGCCAATTCGGATTTGATTCAAAGTCTGGAGCGTAAGGCTTACGACGTCGGCGTGATGGCTTCCTCACGTACCCCCAGCGACAAAATTTCCGTCATTGCGATTGATGATCAAAGTATCGCCAACTTGGGGCGTTGGCCTTGGCCGCGTGAAATTCAAGCCATGCTGCTGGATATTGTGGCCAGTGGCAACGCCAAGGTGATTGGTCATACGGCATTGTTCTCCGAGCCGCAGCTTGACTCTGGTCTTGAATATATTAATAAAATCAATGAGTTACTTCAGATTTCGCCGCTTAGGGAGAGCAGTCCGCCGGAGTGGGAGCAGTTAAACGCGATTGTTCAGGAGGCGTTGCTGCATCTGGATAACGACATGAAGTTGGCGGAAAGTATTGCCAAGGCCAACTCAGTGTTGTTGGGAATGATATTTGAACTGGGAGAGCCGCAGGGTAAGCCCGACAATCCTTTGCCGGATTATGTGTTGAGTAATGCATTACTCAATATTAAGCCGGGTTTGGCGGGCGCTTCTCCGCTGTTAAGCAATGGTGCGCAAGTACCGATTCCTGTGCTGGGCTCTTTGTCGGTCGGCATCGGCCACCTGAATGTTAATCCCGATGTGGATGGTGCGATTCGTACCGAGCCGCTGGTGTTGAGTTACTTTGATCAGTTTTATCCTTCCCTGTCTCTGATGATTGCGGCTAAAAGCTTAAATCTGGAGCCGGGTGATATTCAAGTCGTGTTGGGGCAGAGCGTTAAACTGGGCAATTTATTTATCGCCACCGACCCGCTGTCGCGCATGCAAACTTACTTTTACAAGGATCAGGAAGGTAGGCCGGCCTTTCAAGTGGATTCTTTTTACGATGTGTTGACCGGCAAAATTCCCGCCGAGAAATATCGCGATAAGATTGTATTGATCGGTGCGACCGCCGGCGGGGTGGGCGCATTGCAGGTCACGCCAATTTCAGCGGGCATGGCGCCGGTATTAACCTTGGCACATACCGTTTCGAGTATTTTAAAGCAGGACTTTTTTGTCGTGCCAAGCTGGGCGTTTTGGGCTGAAAAAGGCATATTTCTAACTATCGCTTTGTACCTGATTATTGTGTTGCCACGCTTGAGTGCCGGTATCGCTGCCGTGATTACCGTGGTGTTATTTGCCGCCTTACTGGGGAGTCATTTCGTTTTAATGACGGCGCAAACGCTTTGGCTGCAGTTGATGTTGCCCGCCGCCTTGTTGCTGGTGGGACATTTATTGCTCACCACAAAACGTTTCCTGGTAACAGAAAAAGGCAAAATTAAATCGGATGCAGATTCTGCAGAAAGCAACCGTATGCTGGGTTTGGCTTTTCAGGGGCAGGGGCAGTTGGATATGGCGTTTGACAAGTTCCGTAAAGTGCAGATTGACGATAGCCTGATGGATGTGTTGTACAACCTGGGGTTGGATTTTGAGCGTAAGAGGCAATTTAACAAAGCCGAGTCGGTGTTTAAATACATGTCCGAATACAACCCCAAGTTTCGTGATTTGGAACAGCGCCTGGATCAGGCGCGTTCCATGTCTGAAACGGTCATGCTGGGTGGTGCGTCGGGCAGAAGTAATGCCAGTACGATGGTGTTGGATAAGGCGGGCATGTCCAAACCGATGCTGGGGCGTTACGAAATTGAAAAAGAGCTGGGCAAAGGCGCAATGGGCGTGGTGTATCTCGGTAAAGACCCCAAAATCAGCCGCGTAGTTGCGATTAAGACCATGAACTTGTCGCAGGAGTTTGATGCCGACGAGTTGGAAGATGTGAAGGCGCGTTTCTTCAGGGAAGCTGAAACTGCCGGACGTTTGAATCACCCTAATATTGTCACAATGTACGATGCCGGCGAAGAGCATGATCTGGCTTATATTGCGATGGAATTTTTGAAAGGCAAAGATCTGGTGCCTTACACCAAGCGCGATAATTTATTGCCGCTTCCCAAGGTGCTGAGTATCGTTGCGCGTGTGGCGGACGCCTTGGGTTATGCCCATTCACTGCATGTTGTGCACCGCGATATCAAGCCCGCCAACATTATGTACGACATGGAAAGTGATACAGTTAAAGTCACTGACTTCGGTATTGCGCGTATCACTGATTCTTCAAAAACCAAAACCGGCATGGTATTGGGCACGCCATCTTATATGTCCCCCGAGCAACTGGCCGGTACTAAAATCGAAGGGCAGTCCGACTTGTTTTCTTTGGGGGTAAGTTTGTACCAGATGGCTTGTGGTAAGCTTCCCTTTGAAGGGGACTCGATGGCGCAACTCATGTTCCGTATTGCCAATGAGCCGCATGCGGATATTCTCGGAATCAGTCCTGATGTACCGCCTTGCGTAGTCTCGATTATTAACAAAGCGTTGGCGAAAAAGACTGAAGAACGATATCAGACCGGTCAGGAAATGGCACAAGCAATTCGCCAATGCCTGGCAACATTAACGTGAAGCGGCGGGGGGTAATGTGAACATACAAGACGCACTTGAAATAGTCAGCCAGACCCATCCCGGGATGATCCGGTCACATAATGAAGATAGCGTCGCTTTTGACGCGCCTTCCGGTTTGGTGGTTTTAGCCGACGGAATGGGCGGATATAACGCGGGCGAAGTGGCCAGCGGAATTGCAGTTTCAGTTATTTCGACCGAGATTAAACATCTCCTTCTCAATGCCAGGCCAGAGGAAAAAGATCCTTTTTGCGGTGAGGATACCGGCGTGGTGCTGTTGCGCGACAATGTGCAAAAAGCCAATTCATCTATATTTTATGCGGCGGAAAGTCAGCCCCAGTATTCCGGCATGGGCACCACGATTGTGGCGGGTTTGTTTTACGATAATCGGGTAGCGGTGGCACATGTGGGGGATTCGCGCATGTACCGTTTGCGCGGTGAACAGTTTGAATCGATTACCAAAGATCATTCATTGTTGCAGGAGCAGATTGATAACGGCATCATCAGCAAAGCGGATGCGCGTACTTCAAAAAATAAAAATCTGGTCACCCGCGCAGTGGGTATCGATGCGGAAGTGGATACTGAATTGCATGTTCACGATGTACAGGTCGGGGATATTTATTTGCTGTGTTCCGACGGTCTGAATGACATGGTGGTTGACGAAGAAATAGCCGATACTTTGCAAATGTTAAAAGCAAATTTGCCTTTGGCAGCCCAACAGTTGATACAGTTGGCCAATGACAATGGCGGTCGCGATAATGTTTCGGTGATTTTGGTGAAAGTGAACGGAAAATTCGCGGCGCAAAACGGTTGGATCGCCAAGCTGCTGGGATGGTTTAAAAACTAACTTGTAGCTGAAGAACTTATTTAAGGGATTTTTGATATGCCGGCAAAACTAATACTCAGCATGGACGGTGTGGTGTTGAAAGAGCATGTCCTAAACAAAGAGCGCACCACAATTGGCCGAAAGCCGCATAACGATATTGTGATAGATAATCTGGCTATCAGCAGCGAGCATGCGGCCATCATCACGATTCTCAACGATTCGTTTCTGGAAGATTTGGATAGTACCAACGGTTTGATGGTGAATGGCAACGTCACAAAAAAACATTTTTTGCAAAACAATGATCTGATCGAGATAGGCAAATATAAACTTAAATATCTGAATGATTCTCCCGCCCAAATTACCTCGGCAGATTTTGAAAAGACCATGGTGCTTAGCCGTCCAGTGAAACCTCAGGCAGCTTCGGTCAATGCCGAGGGAGGCGAGTCTTCACGCCCGCAACCTGCTGTATCAGCCGCCGATGCAACCGGAAAATTTGTTGCTGCCGGTATGGTTAAAGTGACAAGTCCAACACCGACATCTCCTGTGGTAGCGCCTGTAACCCCACCTCCTGCGGCTACTCCGGCTCAGCCGTCTGCTGCGGTGCAAATTTTGAACGGCCCCAATGCGGGTAGGGAACTTGATCTGGTAAAAAGCTTGACCACACTGGGTAAGCCGGGCGTGCAGGTTGCGGTGTTGGCGAGGCGTCCCAATGGCTACTTTATTACCCATGTGGAAGGTGTTCAGTTTCCTTTGGTTAATTCCGAGTCTACCGGAGAGCATCCGCGCCAATTAAAAGACCACGATATTATCGAATTAGCAGGAGTGAAAATGGAGTTTTATTTCAAAGCATAAAGCTAAACCAGGGTTTTCTATTTTTTGTTTTCATCAAAATGGCGAGGATTGAATGAAAAAACATGCACTTCTGATTGCGATTGGCCTGGTATTTGTCTTGTTGTTTGTGGGGCACGCTGCCAAAGTCTATCAGCTTGATTTCGTTAATCTGATGGAAGCAAAGTTATACGATACGCGCTTGCAACTTACATTGCCCGATACTCCTGATGAAAGCATCATCATCCTGGATATTGATGAGAAGAGCCTGAAAGAAGACGGGCGCTGGCCCTGGGGGCGCGACAAACTCGCCCTGTTGATGGACAAGTTATTTGATAAGTATGAAATTGCGGTAGTCGGTTTCGACGTGGTTTTTGCTGAAAAAGATATTAGTTCGGGATTGGGGGTGCTGCAGGAGCTGGGAAAAAAACAACTTAAGAATATCCCCCAATTTCAGTCCGAATTAGCCAAAATTAAACCCCAGCTTGAGTATGACAGTTTGTTTGCCAAGCGTTTGCAACAGAGAAATACTGTACTGGGGTATTACTTTACCGGGACAAAAAATATCTCCGGGGCATTGCCGGAGCCGGTTTTTGAACCCAATAGTTTTGACGGTCGTCCTATCACCTTTACCAAATGGAAAGGCTACGGTGGAAACTTGCCGGAACTGCAAGCCAGTGCCGCTTCGGCTGGTCACTTCAATCCGATTGTTGATTCGGACGGCGTAGTGCGCCGTGTGCCCCTGATTGTCGAGTATGAAGGGGCATATTACGAATCACTATCGATGGCGGTGGTGCGCTCTATTTTTGGCTCTCCGCCGTTGATTGCCGGCTTTGCCAATGAGAGTGACAACGCGGATTACGCAGGACTGGAGTGGATCGGTTTGGATCAAATACAGATTCCGGTGGATAGTGATGTAAGCGCTTTGGTGCCCTATCGGGGCGGTCGCAATACCTTTAAATATGTTTCCATGTCGGATGTGTTGCATGAGCGAACTCCAGTGGAAGAACTGCAGGGCAAAATTATTCTGGTGGGGACTTCAGCTCCGGGCTTGATGGATATGCGGGCTACACCGGTGGGCGAGGTATATCCGGGGGTGGAAATTCACGCCAATATGATCAGCGGAATTCTCAATCAGTCGATTAAATCAAGTCCGCCTTTTGTCATGGGCGTGGAGGTGGTTATATTACTGGTGGTGGGGCTGGCGTTAAGTTTTTTACTCCCGCTGGTGAGCCCGGTTAAGACCACGCTAGTCACTTTGGGTGTGGTGCTGGCAACCGTTGTGATTAATGGTGCCGTGTGGCAGTACGGTAATATCGCTCTGCCGGTAGCCGGTGGCTTGATGATGATCTTTGCGTTATTTGCCTTGAACATGTCGTATGGCTATTTTGTTGAATCACGCACCAAACGTCAGATTACCAATTTGTTCGGACAATATGTTCCCAAGGAAGTGGTTGGGGAATTAAGCGAGCGCCCAGAACAGGTGTCAATGGAAGGTGATAGCCGCGAAATGACAATCCTGTTTTCGGATGTGCGTGGCTTCACTACAATTTCGGAGGGACTTGATTCTAAAGAACTTTCTTTGCTGATGAATGAGTTTTTAACACCGTTGTCGCGCGTGGTCTATAAGCACCGCGGCACAATCGATAAATATATGGGCGATTGCATCATGGCTTTTTGGGGAGCGCCGCTTCCCGATGAGCGACATGCTTATCACGGCATTATGGCGGGTCTGGAAATGCTTAAAACGCTCGCCGAGTTGCAGCCGCATTTTAAAGAGCGCGGTTGGCCGCCCATCAATATCGGGGTGGGGTTGAATACCGGACGTGTCAGCGTAGGCAACATGGGATCTGAAGTGCGTGTTGCCTACACCGTAATGGGGGATGCGGTTAATCTGGCCTCGCGTCTGGAAGGAATTACCAAAGAGTACGGTGCAGGAATTGTGGTTGGCGAAAACACCATGCAGGCCGCCCCGGAATTTGTATACCGCGAACTGGACTTGGTGCGCGTTAAGGGTAAGGACAAGCCGGTCGCCATTTTTGAGCCGATGGGGCTGGTCGGGCAATTGGCATCCGGAGTACAGGAGGAGATGAAGCTGTTTGAACAAGTCTTGCAGTTGTATCGCAGGCAGGATTGGGATGCAGCTGAAGCACAATTGTTGGAGTTACAAAAAATGTCGCCGCAAGCCAAGTTGTACCATGTTTATGCAGAGCGCATCAGCTACTTCCGCGAAAATCCGCTGGGCAGTGATTGGGATGGCGTATTTGTGTTTAAAACCAAGTAATTTGGGTGGCAATTCTTCCCGAAAATAATCGGCCAGGGATGGTTTATCAATGAAACTAAGAGTTCTCGGGTGTAGCGGTGGCATTGGCGGAAACTTGCGCACCACGTCCATGCTGCTCGATCATGATGTATTGATTGATGCAGGAACCGGTGTTGGTGATTTAAGCTTGGCTGAAATGGCGGTGATTGATCATGTGTTTGTTACGCACTCCCATCTTGATCATATTGCGAGTATCCCACTAATGGTGGACAGCGTCGGCATGATGCGCAGCAAGCCTTTGATTGTGCATGCCACTGCCGATGTTATCGGGATTCTCAAGCAACATATTTTCAATTGGAAAATATGGCCGGATTTTAGTGTGATCCCCACGGTAAACGAGCCCTGTCTGCGCTTTGAGGCGTTGGAATTGGGCGAAACACTCAATTTGGGGGGGCGTAAAATCACTCCGTTGCCGGTTAACCATAGCGTTCCTGCGATTGGCTTCTGGCTGGACAGCGGCTCTGCCAGTCTGGTGTTTAGCGGTGATACGACGACTTGTGCCGCGTTATGGCAAGAAATTAATCGTATTGATAATTTGCAGTATCTGCTGGTGGAAACGGCTTTTTCCAATACCGAACAGGCGCTGGCAGAGAAATCAAAGCACTATTGTCCGAATTTACTGGCTAAAGATATTGCAACGCTTCGGCAGCAGCCGGAAATATATATCACGCATTTAAAGCCCGGTGAAGTTGAATTGACCATGCAGGAAATCAGTCAATGCGGAGGGCGCTTTACGTTGCGCATGCTACAAAATGGGCAAGAGTTTGAATTCTAGGACTAGAGGGAATTTTAAAAACTATGCATGATATTTTAGACATCAGGGTGCTTGCTGCGTTGGAGCCAATTTCAACATTTAGCCCTTCGCGCTTACGGGAGCTGCTGGAATATTGCCATCTGGAGAAGTTTGAACAGGGGCAAGATCCTGTAGCTTCTATTTCGTTACAGGGGAAGTCGGTATATTTGATTAAAGGTGATCTGGAAGTTGTTTATTGTGATGGCAATACCGTAATAATTCGCGAGAATTCAGAATGGGCGCGCCATCCCATCGGTAAAAGACAGCCGAAAATTAAATCTGCCAGGGCTCTGACCCCCGTGCATTTATTGAGTATTGATGATTTGTTGCTGGACTTACTGGTGACCTGGGATCAGTTTTCCTACCATGAAGATAGTGAGTTATCAGTGGTGAAAGAGGGGGCTGACGAGGCCGTAAGATGCTTGCTGAGTTCGGGTATGTTCAGTGCCGAGAAGTTGAGCACGGGGCCGTTCGCACATCTACCCTCGGCGAATATCGGTGTCCTGCTGAAGCGCATTGATGTCATTGCAGTGTGGGATAAAGACATCATCATTCGCGAGGGAGATGAGGGTGATTATTATTATCTGATCGAAACAGGACGCGCCAGAGTCACGCGCATGGTGGGGGGGAGCCAAATGGTGTTGGCCGATCTTAAAGCCGGTGACGTGTTTGGTGAGGAGGCATTGGTGTCAGATTCCAAGCGCAATGCAACCGTGACAATGCAGAGTAACGGCGTGTTATTGCGTTTAAAAAAGCAGGATTTTTTGGAGCTCATGCAAGAGCCCTTATTGCATAAAATCAGTTATGAGAATGCGTTGAAAGAAGTGGAGAAGGGCGCGATATGGCTGGATGTCCGCCACCCTCCCGAATATCGTTATGATAAATTGCCCAATGCAATCAACGTCCCTCTCAATGACATACGCCATGCGGTAGGTGCTTTGAATAAAGAGGCTCACTATATTGTTTACTGCCAAAGCGGACGCCGTAGTGCCGCTGCCGCCTTTATCCTGGCACAAGCCGGGTATAAGGTTGATGTTCTGGAAAATGGACTGTGGTCTATACCCAGCTCCCAGTATAAATGAATGAAAAGATGAAACAGAAATGAGCAGTCCGGTGCAAAACAATGTAAGTGACATGGGTGCTCAGTTAGAGTTCACCAAGAGCCTCAATCAAGTCACCAATAAGATTCACGCCACCAACAACATTGATGAAATCATGTTGGATGTGAGCAAGGATATCTGCAATCTTTTTAATGCCGACCGGATAACAATTTACGTGGTGGGTGAAGATAAAGCCTCACTTGTTTCAAAGGTTAAAACCGGTTTGAATTCTTTTAAAGATCTCAAGCTGCCGATTGCCGAGCAAAGTATTGCGGGTTTCGCTGCCTTTAATAAAAAACTCTTGAACATTGCTGATGTGTATGACGAGCGTGAGTTGGCCTCGTTTAGTGCCTCGTTGCGCTTTTTGCCGGATGTTGATAAACGCACCGGATACCGCACCAAACAAATGCTGGTTGCGCCAATCATGGAGGCGAGCAACGCCGAGCTGATTGGGGTGATGCAAATCATCAACAACAAATCGGGAAACTCCTTTCCCGAAATGCTGGAAGAAGGGGCTCGCGAACTTGCGGAAACGCTGGCAGTAGCGTTACGTCAGCGCCAACAACAAGCGGGAATCGTTAAGACTAAATATGACTATTTGGTTTCGGATGCGGTTATGTCGTCCGCCGAGTTTGAGCTCGCTACCCGTACAGCACGCCGCAAAGGGGTTGATGTAGAAGATGTCTTAATTGACGAGTTTCAGGTAAAGCCCGCAGCACTGGGCAAGGCTCTGTCCAGTTTTTTTGGGGTGCCGTATGAGGCCTATCGTGCGGACCGGATTAAGCCGGCTGATCTGCTTAAAAATCTGCGGCGTGAATATGTGGAGAGCAGTTTTTGGGTTCCTATTGATGATACGCCAGATGGCTTGATTATTTTAACCACCGACCCGGAACGCATTCAAGCTTCGCGCGTTGTTAATAATATTTTCCCGAAGCACAAACTACTTTTCAGAGTCTGTCCGCAGCGGGAATTTAAAGCCACGCTGGATCTTTTCTACGGCAGTAGTGGCGCTGCAGATGTCACCGGCAATATGGAAGATATGGGCTCGATGGATGATCTGCTCACCTCCTTGGGCGGGGATGAGGATGAAGAATCCGGCGCAGTTAGCCAGGAAGATGTTAGTGCGGCGGCGGATAATGAACTTGTTAAACTGGTGAATAAAATCATTGTAGATGCCTACAAAATGGGCGCCTCGGATATTCATATCGAGCCAATGCCAGGCAAAGGAAAGACGGGCATTCGTTTGCGCAAAGACGGATCATTGCTCAACTACATTGAGGTGCCTGCCACGTACCGCAATGCCCTGATTACCCGCCTGAAGATCATGTGTGATCTGGATATTTCCGAAAAACGCCGGCCTCAGGATGGCAAAATTAAATTCAAGAAATTCGGCCCATTGGATATAGAGTTGCGTGTGGCGACCATTCCTTCGCAGGGGGGCGTGGAAGACGTGGTGATGCGTATTTTGGCCTCTGGAGAGCCGATTCCTCTGGATAATATGGGCTTTTCGGTGCGCAATCTGGAGTTGGTTAAAACGACCGTCAGCAAGCCTTATGGGTTGTTTTTCGTGTGCGGACCAACCGGTTCGGGTAAAACCACCACGCTGCATTCAATTTTAAAATATATCAATAATCCCGAAACCAAGATTTGGACTGCGGAAGACCCGGTTGAAATTACCCAGAAAGGCTTGCGCCAGGTTCAAATTAATAAGAAAGCAGGCCTGGACTTTGCGACGGTGATGCGCGCTTTTTTACGTGCCGACCCGGATGTGATCATGGTGGGTGAAATGCGCGATAAAGAAACTGTGTCAACCGGTATCGAGGCGTCTCTTACCGGTCACCTGGTGTTCGCCACCTTGCACACCAATAGTGCCCCTGAATCCATCAGTCGCTTGTTGGATATGGGAATGGATCCGTTTAATTTTGCCGACGCTTTGCTGGGAATTTTGGCGCAACGCCTGGCCAAGCGTTTATGTAAAGACTGCAAAAAACCGCATACCGCCACGCCCGAAGAAATTAAAGCCTTACTGGCTGAATATGCCGCCGAGTTGCTGACGACTGAAACATGGAAAAAAGATGCAAATGCTGCCTATAAAGCGTTGTATGCCGAATGGGTCAAATTGTTTGGAGATGAAAAAGGCCAGATTACTTTGTATGAGCATGTGGGATGCGATAAGTGTTCCGGTACAGGTTATCGGGGGCGGGTAGGCTTGCATGAATTGTTAATTGGCACGGACGAAATGAAAAAGGGAATTCAGGGGCATTCTCGAGTTGCGGAATTATTTGCAATTGCACTGGAAGATGGAATGCGCACACTGAAGCAGGATGGCATCGAGAAAGTGCTCTTGGGGATTACCGATATTCATCAGGTTCGTTCGGTTTGTATAAAATAATTTTGAGAATTTATCCATGATTGAAAACACCCCAATATATACCGGCACATCAGTAATAAACGAAGAACCGCTATCGGGAACGTTATTGCCTTCGCGACTGAGTGATTTGAATGAAATTGGCGTGGCGCTTTCCAGTGAAAAGAACATTAGCAAGTTGCTGGAAAATATCCTGCTCGCGGCAAAAAAAATTACCAATGCCGATGCCGGAACGCTTTACCTGGTTGATACGGATCTTCAGGTATTAACTTTTGAAATATTGCGCAACGATTCACTTAATATTCAATTGGGCGGCACTACAGGTGAACGTATCCCTTTTTATCCCATTCAGATGTATGTCCAAGGCGAACCAAACCTGGCCATGGTGGTTTCCTATTCCGCGCTACGCGGTGAAACAATCAATATTGAAGATGCCTACGTGGCGCAGGGGTTTGATTTCTCCGGAACGAAAAATTTTGATGCTAAAACCGGTTACCGTTCTCGTTCGTTTTTGGCGGTCCCCATGCGCAACCATGAACACGAAATCATCGGCGTTTTGCAGCTTATCAATGCCCTGGATCCCGTCACCAAAGAAGTTGTAGCTTTCACCAAAGATGATCAGCACCTCTTGGAATCACTTGCTTCTCAGGCTGCAATTGCCCTGAGTAACCGGCGTCTGATAGAACAACTGGAAAGCCTCTTCGAGTCTTTCATTAGCCTGATAAATACGGCAATCGACGATAAATCTCCCTACACCGGTGGTCACTGTGCCCGTGTACCTGCGCTCACCATGATGTTGGCTGAAGCGGTGAGTCGTGCCTCGGGCGAATCGGAGATGCACGGTTTTGAGCTGTCCGATAAAGAAAAATACGAACTAAAAATTGCCGCGCTCCTGCACGATTGTGGAAAAATTACAACACCGGTGCATGTGGTGGATAAAGCGACCAAACTGCAAACCATTTTTGACCGGATTCATCTGGTGGATACTCGCTTTGAAGTACTTAAGCGCGATGCAGAAATTGCCGCTCTGCGTGCGCAGTTGGATGCGGGCGGAGATCCGGAGTTGATAAATCAAGCCCGACAGGCGGCGGTAGAATTAATTAAGAAGCTGGATGACGACCGGAATTTTTTACGCCAATGCAATCTGGGGTCGGAAAGAATGGGCGATGCAGATTTGGAGCGGGTTCTTAATATTGCAAAATATGTGTGGCGCAATGAAGCTGGGGTAGAGGCCAGTTTCCTGAGCAAGGATGAAGTGGATAATTTGACCATTCGCGCCGGAACGTTAACGGCTGAAGAGCGTGAAATTATCAATCACCATATCGTGGTGACTATCAAAATGCTGGAATCGTTACCCTGGCCAAAACATTTAAAAAATGTGCCGGAGTACGCGGGGGGACACCATGAGCGCATGGATGGAAAAGGATATCCGCGCGGGTTGAAACGCGAGCAAATGTCGATTCAGGCGCGCATCATGGGAATAGCCGATATCTTCGAGGCGCTTACTGCCAAAGATCGCCCCTATAAAGACGGTAAAACACTGACCGAGTCCTTGACGATATTGGGTAAGCTTAAAGAGGGCGGGCACATTGATCCGGAGCTGTTTGATATTTTTATTCGTGAAAAAGTGTATCTGACCTATGCCCGCCAGTATATCGACCTGTCGCAAATTGATGAGGTCGATGTGTCAAAAATTCCGGGCTATATTCCCTAGCAGGTTACGCCTAAAATTTTCATTTTACCGAATTCGAAATTTTCGGAATACGCCATCTAATTCGTCATTCAAACCGCGAAATTTATCATGGAAGCGATATACTACTAACCTGAATAAATTCTTTGTAGTTAGATTAAATCCCTGGGGAATATCATGAGCAAAGTGCTGCTGGTAGATGATGAACAAAACGTTCTTAATGCGCTGCGCCGCGAATTGAGAGAGTACTTTGAAATCGAAACGTTTGATAATCCGTTGATGGCATTAGAGCATTGCCGCCATGAGCAATTTGATTTGGTGGTGGCGGATTATAAAATGCCGGAAATGAACGGTATTGAGTTCCTGAAAAAATTCGGTGAGTTGCAGCCGGATGCTTCGCGAATTGTGCTCAGCGGTGAAGCGGATATTGACGCGTTAATTCGCACCATCAATGAAACGCATATCTATCGATTTCTCGCCAAGCCGTGGGAAAAGGCTGAATTGCTTTCCAGTATTCAGCAGGCCTTGGCGTATCGTGCAGCCATATTAAATAGTCGTTCTTCGGCAAATGCATCACCCGGCACGCGCGCAGCTGTATCACGAGAGCAGACGCCATATAGAATTGTACTGGCCGAAAGTGACATGCACCTGCAGGCAATTATGTCGCGTGGATTGACAGAGGAAAGCGGTCAATCCACGCTTTACGGTGCGATGCAGCAAGAATTGCATCACTCTGCTGAATCGGAAAAGTTTGCGTGTGTAGTAGAAGTATTCCGCACAGGACGGGATGTTTTGCAACATATGGAGAGTAACCGCTGCGATTTGATTATCGCCGCACAAACCTTGCAGGACATGGATGGTATCCAGTTGCTTCGTCAGATGCGCCAGATTATTCCTGATGCCGCACGTATTTTGATCAGCAATGATCCGAACAAAACTTTGTTATCTCAAGCCATTAATGAAGCCGAGGTGCAAAACGTGTTGCAGTTGCATTGGAGTAATTATGAGCTGCGAGCGGATGTGCGACGTCAGGCATGGAATATTTACCAGTTAAAGACGGCTTCGATTCAGGCATTAGCCGCACGTGATATTCAAATACAGGGTGCTAAAAATTAATTTACTTCGCGATGCTGCGTCCTAATTTTTTGATCGCGCCTTGCCTGACTTCGTAAATTAAATTTTTAGGGATTATATTTACTTCGCGATGCCGCGTTGGATGCAAATTCCCACCATCTTGCTGCCGCGTATAGCTTGCAGCTTGGCAACACTGACTTTGACCCAGGGTGTTTTAAATTCCACCATCAAAATTTGTGCGATATGTTCGGCCAACGCTTCAAGCAAATTGAAGTGGCGGCTGGTCAATTCGCTTTGAATGCGCCGCACGATGTCGGCGTAATTCAGCGCGTCGTCGATGTTGTCGGTCGCACAGGCGCGACTATCCGGTAAGGCAATTTCCAAGTCGATTTGCAGAGGTTGGGGGACGCGTTTTTCCCATTCATATACACCGATAAGTGTGTCTATTTTGAGTTCGCGTAGAAAGATAATATCCATAAAGTTTTAGGTGCGGTTTGGTTAATGTGAAGGCATTCGGGTAAAATTCGCGGTTTGTATTTTAAGGTATTCCACATGATGACCCTAGTATTTGTTGTGCTTGCCTATCTATTGGGCTCGGTTTCTTTTGCGGTATTAATGAGTAAAGCATTTGGTTTGGCAGATCCGCGTTCCTATGGCTCCGGCAATCCCGGTGCAACCAATGTGTTGCGCAGTGGTAAAAAAGCCGCAGCCGCGCTAACCTTATTGGGCGATGCAGCCAAAGGCTGGCTGGCGGTATTTTTAGCCATCAAATTTGCACCGCATGACGGGCAGGGGCTGTTATTGGTGGCTCTGGTTGCGCTGGCGGTATTTCTGGGGCATGTGTTCCCGATATTTCTCAAGTTTCAGGGGGGTAAGGGGGTGGCAACTGCATTGGGCGTGTTGCTGGCTTTAAATGTGTGGATGGGCTTGGCCGTGCTGGGAACCTGGCTATTGGTGGCGGTGCTGTTTAGATATTCATCGCTGTCGGCATTGCTGGCGGCGGTTGCCGCGCCGATTTATGCAATGCTGTTTCATCTGCGTCCCGAATTGGTTTTGGCTACGGCTATTATGTCCATCTTGTTGATTTGGAGGCATAAAACTAATATCCATAATTTAATGTCAGGCAAAGAAAGCAGGATCGGTAGCAAGAAAAAAGCTGCCCAGCCTGCAACGGAAAAATCGGAATAAATTCCGGTTTATTCACCCTTGGATGCGCTCAGCATTACCATTTGCGTTGCATCCAAGTAGCACCATTCGCCTTCCGTTAAACCCAAGGCGGCAAGTGTAAGTTGTCCGATCTGTGATCGGTTAAGGCTGGCACAATGATTTCCAGCGGCGGCTAGCATGCGCTTTACCTGATGATATTTTCCCTGTTCCAACACAATCTCCAATTGATTTTCGCCCAGTTTGTTGCATATCAGTGCCGCCAGAGGTGCTGGTTCGTCGTGCAACTTTACTCCGCCCAACAATTTTTGAATCAGCGCGTCACTTACCGGTTCGGCAGTGGTGGCCACATAAACTTTTGGAATATGGCTTTTGGGAGAAGATTGCGCATGTATAAATGCGCCGTCATCCGACATTAGCAATAAGCCGGTGGTGTCGTGATCCAGACGTCCTACTGGTTGTACATCGCGATGCAAGAATTGCTCGGGTAACAGACTGAGTACGCCGGGATGATGGCTGGGTTTGCGTGAACATTCATAATCAGCGGGCTTATTAACAGCCAGATAAACATGTTCGCGAAATAGCCAGATTTCGTCATACACTTGAAAGGTCAAGTTAGCCGGATCAAACTCGCTGCGGTAGTCCCCAACCACTTCTCCGTTAATGCTGACTTTGCCCGATTCAATCAACTCGCGACACCACTTGCGTGCGCCAAATCCCTGAGATTGCAGGATACGATCTAAAGATAATTTTTTCATTGCACAAATGTAGCAGAGGATGTGTTTTTTTAAAAGCATGCCCTGTTAAACTGCGCAAAATTTTTGAAATCCCCGCAGATGAGTATCGATCACCCGATTGGCAAAAAAACTACTCCGAGTACGGCACTCATTATCGGTGCCGGTATAGCCGGTTGTGCGGCTGCCCACGCGCTGGCGCAACGCGGTATCAGTGTTACGCTGGTGGATCGCGCTGAAACTTTGGCTGGTGGCGCATCGGGTAATCCGCGCGGTATTTTGTACGCACGCTTTACCGCTGCCAATCAGGCATTGCAACATTTTGTGCTTGCTGCCTATCGCCATGCGCTGGCGCTGTTGGATGACGTGCTGCCGGTTGACGGCATTAATCGTGCTGAATGTGGCTTGCTGCAATTGGCTTGTAATGCGGCTGAAGTTAAACGCATGGCAAATCTTGCCCGGCAATCCTGGCCCGGGCAGTTTATGCAATTTGTCGATGCTGAGCAAGCATCGCAACTCGCCGGAATACCCATGAAATTCGGCGGATTGTGGTTTCCCTCCGGCGGCTGGGTTGTGCCGTCCAAGTGGTGTGAAAAGATGATCAGTGATAAGCACATCGTTACCCGTTTGGGGCATGATGTAGATCGTTTAGAAAAAATCGAATCGGGATGGAGCGTTAGCGGGTTCAAGGAGAACGGAGAGGTATGGTCGACCGAGGCCGAGGTGGTGCTGGTGTGTAACGCCTATTCAGCAAAAAAACTAGCGCAGTTTGCGCGATTTCCGCTTATGCCGGTACGCGGTCAAATTACTGAACCGGCATCAACCGCAGCCAGTGAAGAGTTACTGATTGTGGTTTGTGGTGAGGGTTATTGCGCACCGGCAGCGGCAGGTGTGCACGTGATCGGTGCCACGCATGCGTTTAATGATGAGTCTATTGAAGTGCGCAGCATTGATCATAATGAGAATCTGGCCAAACTTTCCACCTACTCTCCGGCTTTATTTCAAGCCATTCGTGGAGAAAGTAGTACTAAAGAATTAAGCGGCAGAGCCGCAACGCGCTGTTCGGCGCCCGGGTCAATGCCGTTGGTGGGGAAAGTACAAGACGGTTTGTATTGTAGTCTCGCCCACGGCACGCGCGGTTTGTTGAGTGCCGGCTTGTCCGCAGAAGTCTTGGCGGCGCAAATTTGCGGTCAGTTGGCACCGCTTCACGCCGAGATAATTGATGCACTTGCACCATTGCCAAGAGTGCGCAATAAAGGTTAAGGTTGCGCTTATAAAAAACCTCCATTCAAAATTAAATTGAAAAACACATCTCCACCACCTTATCCCGAAATTCGTCCCGGCCAATCCATTGAGTTGCTTAAAGCGCTGCATATTTTGACGCGTGATGGCAAGATGAATCAGGATTCGCGGCGCAAGTTGAAGCAGGTCTATCACTTGTATCAATTTATCGAACCTTTGTTGCAGCAGGTGCGCGAAGCGCGCGGCGCACTGACCCTGGTGGATCACGGCGCGGGCAAGTCCTATCTGGGTTTCATTTTGTATGATCTGTTCTTTAAATCACTGAATGATGCTTCGCATATTTATGGCATTGAGACCCGCGATGAATTGGTGAAATATTCGCGGGAGTTATCGCAACTTCTTGATTTTAAAGGAATGTCTTTCTTGAATTTGTCGGTGGCTGAATCAATCGTGGCAGAACAATTACCCGCGCAAGTGGAGGTGGTAACAGCCTTGCATGCCTGCGACACAGCGACCGACGATGCGATTCGTTTTGCGTTGAGCAAGCAGGCGCAAGTCATCGTGCTGGTGCCGTGTTGTCAGGCTGAAGTGGCCGCTACCTTGCGAAAAAACAAGGGCAAACAACTGGCCAAAGATGCGCTGACTGAATTGTGGCGCCATCCTATTCACACGCGAGAATTCGGCAGTCACATCACCAATGTGTTGCGTTGCCTGCAGTTGGAGGCGCATGGATATCAAGTCACCGTGACTGAGTTGGTGGGGTGGGAACATTCCATGAAGAATGAACTTATTATTGCGCACTATAAAAATTTACCGCGCCAGCGGGCGGCGGAACGACTGAATGCGGTGTTGCAGAGTGTGGGGCTGGAAGAATTGAGTACGCGGTTTTTTTTATCATAATAATTTGTTGGCTGCGAATGGGAGTGACATGAAAATTCACAAGATAGAGGTGGCGCGCGGTATTCAATGGGTGGAAATTCCCGAAGCAGATTTGCGCGTTTTGTGTGGATGCCCTGCGGATGCAGTTAAACATTTAAGTAAGCGCGGGCTTATTTTATCGCAAGAGGTCAAAGGTGTTGCCTGCGAAACCGGCCCCAACGCCATTCTGCTTTCTGACGTATTACTGCAAAACGGCGAATTTTCCAATCTCGCCGAATTTCCCGTGTTGCAAATGCTTTACAAACAAGGCTTGATTATCCCAGGCCATCCCAGTAATACCGGACGCAAGCCGCTACTGATGGGGTCGGCGGATCAAGTTCAGGCGCAGATGCGTTACATCTACCGGGGAAATTACGGTTTGGTGTCGCGCGAGGAAATGATGCAAGCTGGGATGTCGGAGCAGCAGGCAAACGAGATGATGCGCATGAAGCTCAAGTTTGCTTTTGGTCATATTTATCCCACTTGCGCTTTTCTCGACTCGCGCATTATTCAGGACAACGCTGTGGAGATAGCACATGGCGTGAGTTTGCGGCGCATCCGTCCCAATGTTTTTGAATTTTCTTATTGTGGTGAGGCGGTCACGGTGGATATTAATCTGCCTTCCGGCACTTCGTATGAATGCGCTTACCCATTGGGTTACCGGCAGTTTTCACCGGAATACTTTGCGGTTATTCATTCGGGCGAAGGCGATGGCTGGGATGTTAATCGTCCTTGCATGTCCAGCATTATCACGTTTCAGGGAAATATATATCTGATCGATGCCGGGCCGCATGTGGTGAATACGATGGCGGCACTTGGCATCGGCGTTGATCAGGTTGATGGTATTTTTCATACGCATGCGCATGACGATCACTTTGCCGGCCTCACCGCCTTGATGCGCGCCGGACGCCGCATTCAATATTATGCAACGCCGCTGGTGCGTGCTTCGGTGGAAAAAAAACTGGCGGCGTTATTGGGGGTGGAAGAAGAGCGCTTCACGGATTACTTTGATGTGAAAGATCTCGAATTTGATGTCTGGAATGACATAAAGGGGCTTGAAGTAAAACCGATTTTTTCACCCCACCCGGTCGAAACCAATATCTTTATATTTCGTACCTTGTGGGGGAGTGGCTATCGTTCTTATGCGCATTTCGCGGATATCGTTTCGTTAAAGATCCTTAAGGGAATGATTACCGATCAAGCAGAAACACCGGGTATCACTCAAGCCATGTTTGATCGAGTTCGTGATGACTATTTGCAACCAGTTGATTTAAAAAAGATAGATATTGGCGGCGGGATGATTCACGGCGAGGCAAAAGATTTTAAAGAGGATACTTCAGCGCGTATTTTGTTGGCGCACCGAGCCAGCGATTTGACAGCAGAGGAAAAGGAAATTGGTTCTAACTCTGCATTTGGCACTATTGATGTTTTAATCGAAGGGGAGTCTGAAGGTTTCCGCCGTCATGCGTTTACTTTTCTGGAATCCAATTTACCCGGCGTAGCATTGCATGATTTACGTATGCTGATTAACCACCCGATTTCAGAAATTAATCCGGGGGCAATTATTCTTAAAGAAGGCGAAACGCCGGGTGCGGTGCTGTTGTTGCTGAGTGGTTTAGTGGAAAAAATTCGTACCAGTGACAACATGTTTGGCAATCTGTCTGCCGGATCATTGATCGGTGTTGGCGCCATGTTGGATAACCGGCCATCACGTTTTACTTTCCGCGCTTCTTCTTTTGTTCGTCTGTTGCGCCTGCCTATTAAACTTTATGCGGAGGTTATCGGTCGCAACGGATTGCTTGAACACATGCGTCATACCGCGGATTTGCTGGCATTTCTGGAGTCTACCAACTTGTTTGACGGTTTGCCCGTTACGGTGCTTAGAAGGATTGTCGACGGTGCAGTGCAACGCAGTTTCAAGCCGGGTGAAGTGATCGAAGGTGAGGATGTGTTGAAGATTAACGTCATCAGTTCCGGGCGAGTGGAGCGCGCGATAGGCACTAAAATATTGGAGGTGTTAGGTGCGCGTGATTTTTTCGGGGAGGAAGGAGCGATTCTAAATGTGCCCGGTTTGTTTCTATTGCGTGCAATGGAAGATACGCAGGTGGTTCAGATACCCGGAAATTTGATGGAGAATGTGCCCATTTTGCGCTGGAAAATATTTGAAGAGCACCAGCAGCGGGCGGCGCGTGTTGTGCGTGGCGATGGAGAGGAGGCCACGTTTATCTGGCAAGATTCTTTTGCAATTCATGTGGCACGTATGGATGGGCATCACAAAAAATTATTTGAGATTGCCGATACAATTCTGCTGCACCTGATGGGCGGATCAGATATCGGATCCCTCTCAAATGCGTTTGAAGCATTGGTGGATTACACGCGTTATCATTTTGCCGCCGAAGAAAAATTAATGCAGCTTTATCACTATCCGCGAGTGCAGCAGCATAGTAAAATGCATACTGGGCTGATTGGTCAATTAATTGAATATAAAGGAAATATATTTAATGGGAATATTCCGGACCGAGCCGAATTTTTAAGTTTTATGGATCGCTGGATGGTTCGACATATTTTTGATGAGGATCGCAAGTACGGTGTATTTCTAAATCAAAAAGGGGTTTATTGATTCCGCTTTACCCTCAACTTAGCCCCATTCTTTTAATTTAATTTTATGTAATCAATGCCAAATAACACACACTACCAGCGTATCGGGGGGGAGCCAAAAATTAGAGAGCTGGTAAAACGTTTTTATCAGCACATGGACGAGCTGCCAGAGGCGCATCGCATTCGTCAAATGCATCATATAAACTTGGAGAACGCGGAGAATAAACTGTTCATGTTTTTATCCGGTTGGCTGGGGGGGCCGCAGTTATTTGTGGAAAAATTTGGACATCCCAGATTGCGTCAGCGCCATTTATCGTTTGCAATAGGCGAGGTGGAGCGGGATCAATGGATGCTGTGTATGATTCAGGCGATGCAGGATGTTGTTGAAGATGCGGGATTACGGGAGGAGTTAAAACTAGCGTTGTATAAGGTTGCGGATTTTATGCGCAATCAGAGTCATTGAGAATTTAGCTGCGATAATTTAACTACGAATGAAGGAAAAATAATAAATGAGCAATTTTGCGTTTTATAAAAAAGTAGTCGCACTTAATTCTGAAGCCCATCGCAATTTAAAAATCGATGGAAGTAAAGTCGATTTTAGTTTTGCAGCCGATACCACGGCGGTGTTGCTAGCCGGGATCGAGTTTGCCGAAGCGGGGCGTGAATATCCCATCGTATTTATTCGCGGTCAGGACCAGCAATTTCGTCCTGCCGCCTTGCTGGGTGTGCGCGAAGCCGAGAATTTATTTGTGGATGACGAGGGGCAGTGGGACGCGGCGTACATTCCCGCGTTTGTGCGCCGCTATCCTTTTGTGATGGCTCAGGGTGCAGAACCCGATCAATTGACTGTGTGTATCGATGAGGAATGCTCGGCGCTCAGCGCTACTCAGGGAGATGCGCTATTCAATGCGGAAGGTCAACTGGAGCCGCGCATGAATGAAATTTTAAAATTCTTGCAAAGTGTGCAGCAGGATTTTGCGCGTACCGAATTGATTACTAAGCAATTTGAAGAGCTGGATTTGTTTGTGCAGCAGGGCGCGCGTTTTGATACTGCTAGCGGTGAAACTTTTCAACTCAATGATTTTTATTTGATCGACGAAGCAAAGTTCAGGCAAATTCCAGATGATAAATTACCCGCTTTATTCCGCAGTGGCGCGTTGGGGTTGGCCTTTTTACATCTGGCTTCATTAGCCAATATGCGTAAACTCTTGGATCGAATTGCCCCGCGTTTGAGCGCTGAAAAAAGTAACGAACCGGAATTGACAAAGATGGTGCATTAATACTTTTCGTGGGGGCGTATTCCATACGTCTCTACGATTTTAGAGGTACCCTTTAACCAATCGATTGCGCCTTGCCCCGCCGCCCTGCCTGTGGCAAAACAGGCGCTCAATAAATAGCCCCCCGTAGGTGCTTCCCAATCCAGCATTTCTCCGCAGCAAAATACCCCCGCAATTTTTTTCAGCATTAACTGTTCATTAAGCTCAGAAAATTTTACGCCTCCTGCACTGCTGATCGCCTCACTTAAAGGTCGTGCCGCAATGAGTTTGAGAGGTACTGCTTTGATGGTATGAGAGAGTAATGCCGGGTCATTAAATCCCTGTGTTCCCAATATTTCGCGAAGTAAATTTGCTTTGACACCGTGCAGTCCCAAGCGGCTTTGTAAATGACTGCTGAGTGAACGCGAACCGCGCGGATGATGTACTGCGTCACGCACGCGTTGTTCTGTCCAGTCGGGGATGAGATCAAGGAAAAGCGTTGCACTGCCGTTCTTCTCAATAGTGTCACGTATTGCGGCGGAGTGTGTGTATATTACCCCGCCTTCAATGCCGTGAGCTGTGATCATGCATTCGCCCAACTTGCGATTTTCCTCAAAGGTGGCCGCGATGGATTTAAGCGGCTGCCCGACAAATCGTTCGCGAAAGTGAGCGCTCCACTCAATTTCAAAACCGCAGTTAGCCGGACGCAGCGATGCGAGATCGACGCCGCGCTGTGCCAGCAGCGGTATCCATGCCCCATTAGAGCCTAGTTGCGGCCAACTGCCGCCACCCAGTGCCAGAATCACGGCGTCAGTCGGCTGGTTTTTTTCTCCAAGTGGAGAAGTGAAGCTTAAGGAACCGTCTGCCTGCCAACCTTGCCAACAATGTCGTGAATGAAACTGCACACCGGACTCACGCAGTCGATGTAACCAGGCGCGCAGTAAAGGGGCTGCCTTCATGTCGCCGGGAAAAACGCGGCCGGAGGAGCCGACAAAAGTTTCTATGCCCAGAGTGGCAATCCATCTGCGTAGATCATCGGGAGTAAAGGCGTTGAGGAATGGTTCGAGTTTGGGGCGGTGCGTACCATAGCGCGACAGGAAATAAGCATAGGGTTCTGCATGGGTAATATTCATTCCGCCTTTGCCTGCCATGAGAAATTTACGTCCCATGCTCGGCATTGCGTCATACACATCCACATGTATTCCGTTGTGCGACAAGGTCTCTGCCGCCATCAATCCCGCTGGGCCGGCGCCAATTACACTAACCGAGCTCAAAATTGCCCGCTTAACTGTAGCCAGATTCTGGGGGTGTTGTTGCCGGACGCTGGTTCGGAAAGCGCCGAACCACCGCTGGTACTCCAAGCAATTGAAGACTTGAGTTGCACTCCCCAATATTCGGCATTCAGCCCCAGCCCTAAACCCGAAATATCCCGCGTATTACTACCGGCGGCAACGGGGGTTTTGATTAGTGTTACTGTACCCATGTCAAAAAATACCAACGCTGTCATCATTTCAAAAATATTTTGGCGCGCTTCCAAGGTCATCATCCAGCCCGAGTCGCCGCTTCCTTCGCCCTGCGGATAGGCGCGCACCCCGTTGGCTCCTCCCAAAGAAAATTTTTCCGAAGAATTTAGATTGGTGTTGCCCCATTGTCCGGATAATGCGGCGAAGAGCATCGAAGCATCGCTTAGTCGTTGTAGGCGATTCACGCTGTAGTTTAGTTTGATGAATGTCCCATTTTGGAGAGCCGTGAAATTATTGGCGGTCGCTATGTCCATACTGAGCGATCCAATGGCCAGTGCTGCATCAAAGGAATTTAACCCGCCGCTGAAAAGCGAATCGCGCTCATTTCCAGTGGCGCCAACGTTAATCAGCTGAATATTTTTTTGTGAATAGAAATTTTTGGCAATATCATTGGCCGTGTTCACATATGACGGTTCGGTGGGTAAATCGGACAAATCATCCAGCCATTTACCCTCCCAAGTTAGGCTGGCAGTTAAGTTGCTAGTTTGACTGCGGATAAACGGGTAGCTGGTGTATAGACTGAGATTATTGGCCGAACCATGCGCCATAAATTTTGCATAATCTCCACCTAATTTGTATTGTGTATAGGAGTAAGTTCCGCCCATTTTCAAACCTTCTCCCCCAAGGGGCATTTGATAACCCAGACGTGCAAACAGCATGCTTTCATTGCTCAACAATGCGCGCAGACTGAATTGTTCACCCATTTCAAATGGGCTATTAAAGGACAGCGTGCCACCTGCACGATATTGCCCCGAGTAGTAATTGCCATGATTATCCAGATCGAAATTTCCGTAATAGGCATCACCCGGGGTAAGCTCGAAAGCGATATCTGAAGTTCCCACACTTTTCCCCGGTTGCAGCGATGCACGTGCCAGACCGACGCCGGGCGTTTCGTTTAGCAGTAATAAAGACCGGTTAAGTGGAAATATCCGTAAAGGTGTATCGGGTCGGATATCAAGCAAAAACCCTTTTACCAAATCATCAGAAATTCGCGATTGATTGTTGAGCGTGTATTTGCCGATTTGACCTTCCATCACTCTGATGTTGACCACTCCTTCAATAATATCCTGCTCGGGTAGGTAGGCGCGTGCCACAATAAATCCGCGTTCACGATACCAGGCAGTAATTTGATCTGCACCCGCTTGAAGCTCTCTAAACGAGTGTTTTCCGCCAATTAAGCTGTCAATGATTTCTTTTAGATCACTAGTGGGAAATGACCGGTTTCCGGTAATACGAATATCTGTTACGTCGAAGCGTAGATCTTCAGTTTTGAGCGGAGCCGGAATGGGAGCGTCCGGGCTCTGCAGGGGAGCAATGGATTTAATCGGATCAAAATTGGGTTGTTTTTGTAACTCCCGGATGGCTTGGCCGGATTCAATGGGCGGGCGAACTGATTCCGCAGCGCGTCCCGGGTTTGATATCAATGCCAGGGCGGTCAAACCAGCTGCGACATGTAACTTATTGATTATCATGAAATATTAATCAAACTGAAATCTGCTGGATTTAACCGGCTTGGCTGTTTCATCAGTATTATTTTGTTCATCGGAGCGTTGAGTAACATTAGTTTCAATGTGCAACATATTAGAAGGTAAATTGAGTGCACTATCAACTAAAATGACTGATTTGTTGAGCTCAATTCGGGGGATGTCGACTGCCGGTATTTGTATCATATTTTGCGCTTGCCCTACTGCGATTGCTTGAACATTGGGTAATGAAATGGTCGTAACGGGGAAGTCAACAAAAATAATATTGGCCATTGTACTGGTGGCATTATTGAATGTGTAATTTCCTGCATCCGCACCTTGTAGTGCAATACTGCTGACATTTACCGTCTTATTTTCACCCGCATAGGGATCGGTAAACTGGGCATTTCCTGAAATTGTAAATACATCGTTCGGCTTGCGGTCATCTGCAAAATTCACTGAGGCATTAGTCAGGCCATCAAAGGTTTTGTCGATGCCGGTTGCGGTAATAGACAAGGTGGCCGGGGTGATATTGGCCGAGGTGGTTTGCCCCGGAGCCAAGCTGTAGTTGCTGGCCAAGCCATTATTCAGACCGTCCTCGATTAACGTGCTATTCACCGTAACCAGGTTTGCTGCGAATACATCTTTGCTGTTAAAGGTGGCGGTTCCTGTAACAGTGACGGTTTCAGTTCCAATCAATCCGCCCGTGATAGTCAAGGTCGATGTTGCGCTATCGCTTCCGTCATAAACCTTATCCGGTGCGGAAACGCTGGCGGTAAGTGCTGCCGGGGTAATGTGCGCTGTAATCGTTTGTCCGGTACTCAGGGTGTAATTGCCGGACAGCCCGCCGTTGCTACCATCGGCCAAAGAGACGGTATCGAGGGTAACCAGATTTGCTGTGGTAACATCGGGTGAGTTAAAAGTTGCCGTACCCGAGGCAATGATTGTTTCTATGCCCACTAAACCGCTGTTAATGGTGAGTGTCGGCGTTGCATCGGTGGTGCCATCGTAAACTTTATCGGGCACGGCTAAAGTGGCAGTTAGTGCTTTTGCTGTAATGTTTGCTGTTGTTGATATGTTTGTATTAAAAGAATAATTTATAAAGTCGGTGCCGGAAAGTGAAATGCCGGAGACGGTTACTGTCTTGGCAATACCGACGTTTTTATCAGAGAAGAATGCGCTGCCGGTGATGGAAATAATATCCCCCGCAACACGGTCATCCACATAGGTGACAGCCGCATCGTCTAAGCCATCGTAAACTTTATCGATTCCGTTGGCGGTTATATTGAGTATCTTGGCCGTGATATCGGCAGTGGTAGATGTTTGTTCCGTGATTGAATAATTGCCCACATCTGCGCCGGTGTAATTGTTTACCAGAGAAACTATTTTGGCGTTGGCCACATTCTTGTCGGAGAAAGTGCCGGTGCTGTTTAACGTTACAACGTCGCCACTTATCAGGCCCGCATAGGTTACTCCTGCAACATTGATGGTCGCTGTACTAGTGGCGTCATATACCTTGTTGGCTGCAGTAATGCCGCTTACAGTGAGCGATTTAGGGGTAATGTCTGCTGTTGTCGCCGTGCTTGAATTGAATGTGTAATTGCCCGCATCTGTGCCGCTTATTGTGAGTCCGTTAACATTTATAGTTTTAGCTGTCCCCACATTTTTATCCGTAAATGTGGCTGTTCCAGTGCCGATCGTTAATACATCACCCGTTACACGATTGTCAGCCAACGTCACCGCCGCATTTACCAAACCGTCGTATTCTTTATTGATTCCGGTTGCACTGAGGGTGAGCGGAGCAGGGGTAATATCCACAGTCTGAGTGCCGCCACTTAGCGTGTAATTTAAAGCTAAACCGGTTGGGCTATCGGCAAGCGCCAGTGTTCCAAAGCTAACTGTTTTATTGTTCCCGACATTTTTATCGGCAATCGTGCCTATACCATTGAGTGTGAGACTTTCACCAAGAATTAGGCCGGATAACGTAAAAATTCCCGCATCAACATTGGTCGTGCCGTCATAGGCACGTTGTCCGGTCAAGTTAACTGAAAGGATTGCACGCTGAATAAATAGCTGACCTTCCACAAAGCTAATTGCGTAATTGCTGGAAGTTAAGCCGCCAGGCATGATCATGTATTGTCCCGGAACAGAAGAACTGTTGACTGCCCCCTGTGAAGTACCGTTATAAGTCAAACTTCCCCCCAAAACGGCAGCGGTTTCGCCATTGACCAAAGTGTTATATGTCACACCATTGCCGCCACTGAAGGGGATGCCATCATACGTTTTAGTAAAATCGTTAGCACTAATCGTGAGTGGGGCGGGAGTAATTGATGCGAAAACTGTTTGCCCGCTCGGCAAGGTGTAATTGCTTGCGAGTCCTCCATTTATGCCATCTGCTAAAGTGGTCGAATTGACGGTGACCAGATTGGCGGTCGCCACGTCTTTAGAATTGAAGGTTGCTGTGCCGTTGGCGGTTATTGTTTCAGTACCAATGAGCCCGGATGTAATGGTGAGAGTGGGTGTCGCCGTGGTTGTTCCGTCATAGACCTTTCCGGGGGCGGCAACAGAGGCAGTTAATGAAGCGGGAGTGATGGTGCTGGAACTGTTGCCGGCAAGTGTAACGTTGTAATTTGCCCCGTTATTTCCATCGTTGATTGTAGCTTCGTCCAGCGTGATGCTTTTGTTCCCCGCGCCCGCGTTTTTGTCGGTAAAGCTTAGGGTGGCAGCTGCGACAGAATCACCAGTGATAAGAGGGCTGGACAAGGCAGTTAGATCGGTTGCTGTGGTTGTGTAAGTAAGCGTGCCGTCGTAGGTTTTGGTGACGATAGGTGCGGTTAGAGTGACGATCGCTTTGTTGATCGTTCCGGCTGTATTGTCTATATATGCAATCGTGTAATTTCCTGAGACGTCTGCATTTCCAGAATCTTGAATCGAAACGCCGGAAGCACGTACGGTTTTATTCGCAATACCGAAATTTCTATCAAGGAAAGTCTGAGAGCCCGCGTTAAGTACCGATTCGCCTGCACCGGCACCGGCGATAACATCGATGGATGCAATACCGGGAGCTGAAAGCGTGCCGTCATATGTTTTGATGGCTGCACTTGCTGTGACATTCAAGAGCGCTTTGTTGATTGTACTGGTCGTATTGTCGATGAAGGTAATCGTGTAGTTGTTTGTGACATCAACGTTTCCGGAATCTTGAATGGTAACTCCTGAGGCACGGACAGTTTTATTGCCGATACCAAAATTTTTATCGATGAATGTCTGGATGCCAGCGTCAAGCATCGAATCACCGATACCAGCAATGGAACCAATGGTTGCAGTGCCAGCAGCCAAAGTGGTTCCGTCATAGGTTTTGGTAACTTCATTTGCTGTAACACTAAGCGGAGCCGCGGTAATGTTGGCCGCGACGGATTGCCCCGTGGCTAAACTATAGTTGCCGGCTAAACCGCCATTGCTGCCGTCGGCCAGGACATTGGAATTGGCCGTGACCAGATTCGCGGAGAGCACATCTTTGGAGTTAAAAGTAGCGGTGCCGGTAGCGGTGACGGTTTCAGTACCGACGAGGCCTGCGGTAACGGTAAAGGTTGGGGTAGCGGTAGTCGTACCGTCATAGACTTTATTGGGCGCAGTGATAGTTGCGGTAAGCGGAGCCGCGGTAATGTTGGCCGCGACGGATTGCCCCGTGGCTAAAC
>JBAZVN010000005.1:0-195607 GCA_041660815.1 Gallionellaceae bacterium
TCTGTGGAACTACCGGCAATTCCGTGTAATTTGTGCAACTCATTTTTTGGATAGATTCTTGATGCAAGCAAGTGCAGCGATCTCTGACCAACCCGCACCTGATATTAGCGGTGTCAATTTTGTCCCCCCGCGTGACGACCTTCTGGAATGTCTGGCGTATGTCGCCAAATTTCATGGCGATGAACGCACTCTCGCGTCCTGGCGTCAGGGATTGCCCGCCGGACAGTTGGGCGCAACCCCGCAAGTGGTACTGGATGCCGCCGCTGACGCGGGTTTTTTGGCAACGCTGGTGCAGCGTGATCTGCACGAAATACCGGATTATTTATTGCCGGTAATTGTGATATTGCATGATCAGCGCGCCTGCGTTTGGCAGCGCCGGATTGATGCGGAAACATTGGAAGTTCTGGTTGCCGAGGATGCCGAAGTGATGCTGCCGGTACGCATGACTATCGAAGAATTATCAATTAAATCAACATGTTATTGCATTCTCGTTAAGCCGCCCGTGCGCCGTGATGAACGTGCCGGCATTCATTTGGCGACGCATCCGGTCAGTTGGTTTTGGGGTACGCTATGGCAATACCGCAGCTATTACACCAACGTCATCGCCGCCGCAATTCTGGTCAACGTGCTGACACTCGCCGGGACATTTTTCACCATGAACGTCTACGACCGCGTGGTGCCAAATCAGGCCTACGTTACCCTGTGGGCGTTAGCTTTGGGTACAGCTTTGGCGATGACTTTCGAGTTTGCCGGTCGTCAATTGCGCAGCTATCTGGTGGATGTGGCCGGCAAAAAAGCCGACTTGGTATTGGGCGCGATGCTGTTCCGCCAAACCATGGATATTCGTTTGGAAGCCAAACCGGCTTCTTCCGGTGCATTCGCCAGCCAGTTGCGCGAATTCGAATCCCTGCGTGAATTTGCCACCTCGGCCACCGTCGCGGCACTCACCGATTTGCCTTTTGTATTTTTATTTCTTGCGGTCATCGCCATGATAGGCGGACAACTGGCTTTGGTTCCGGCAATCGTGATTCCGCTGGTAATTTTGATCGGCTGGCTTATTCAAAAACCGCTGGCGCGCTACATGAAAGAAAACATGCGCGAGTCGTCGCTCAAACATGGTTTACTCATCGAGTCGATCGAAGGCATGGAAACGCTTAAAGCCACCAACAGCCAAGGCTGGATGCAGAAACGTTGGGAAGATTTCAGTGCCTTGTCGGCAGTCAGTTCGATGAAGTCGCGCTTGCTTACAGCGTGGGCAACCAATCTGGTGAGTTACGTGCAGCAATTGGATACAGTGATCATCGTGGTGTGGGGCACCTACATGATCGGTGAAGGCCATCTTTCCATGGGCGCTTTGATCGGTGCGGTGATTTTGGCCGGCCGCGCGGTCTCGCCCTTGGGACAGGTGGTGGGGTTGGCGGTGCGCTACCAGCACGCCAAGGCTTCGCTGGATGTATTGAACGGCCTGATGAAACAGCCCACCGATCGCGATAGCAAACAAACCTATCTGCCACGCACGCGCTTTGAAGGCGGCTTGCGCCTGGAGAATATGGCGTTTACCTACCCGCATCAAAAATTACCCGCACTAAGTGACTTAAATTTGACCATTCAAGCCGGTGACCGCATCGCGATTTTGGGCAGAATCGGCAGCGGTAAATCCACCCTGTTGCGCGTCTTAAGCGGGTTGTATTTGCCCACACAAGGCAGTGTGTATGCCGACAATATTGACCTGCGCCAGATCGATCCGGCGGATGTGCATCACAACATTGGCTTGGTCACACAAGACTGCACGTTGTTTTACGGCACGCTGCGTGAAAATATCATGATGGCCGCCCCCTATTCCAGCCCCGAGCAATTTTTATCAGTTGCCAAAATGACCGGTCTGGAAATGCTGGCAGCGCGCCATCCGCTCGGTTACGAAATGCAAATCGGCGAAGGCGGTGCGGGATTATCCGGCGGACAAAAACAATTGGTGGCGCTAGCGCGCTGTCTGCTGGCGAAAAATCCCGTGGTATTGATGGATGAACCCACCAGCGCGATGGACGGCCAAACCGAGGCGTTGTTCATGGCACAAATGCAGCAGGAAATGGCGGGGCGCACGCTGGTGATCGCCACCCATCGCATGTCGTTATTGGCGCTGGTAAATCGTGTCATGGTGCTGGACAACGGTAAATTGATTGTGGACGGGCCGCGCGATAAAGTCATCGCGGCGTTAAATGCCGGACAACTGTCGGTGCCTGCTTAAAAAATAAAATGACAAAAAATTCGCAAAAAACAAAACCGCAAAACGTAAATTCAAACGATATTGAATACATGCGCGATTTGCATGCGGCGATGTTGCATCAATCCGCCCCCAAAGTGGTGTGGGCGCTGTATCTGATCGCATTGATTGTGGTGTGCGGTCTGGTGTGGGCAGCCTATGCCGAAGTGGAAGAAATCACCGAGGGTGAAGGTAAAGTAATTCCCATCAGCGGCGAGCAGATTATTCAAAATCTGGAAGGCGGCATCCTCGCCGAGTTAAATGTGAAAGAAGGACAGATAGTAGAAAAGGGGCAAGTATTGCTGAAAATCGATGCCACCCGCGCCACGGCCTCGTATCAGGAAAGTTATAACAAAATGGTGGCGCTGCTGGGCAGCGTAACGCGTTTGCGCGCGGAAGTGTACGGGCGCGATTTGGTATTTCCACCCGAGGTTAATGCGCATCCCGACATTGTGCGCAATGAGCGCGAGTCGTTTAATTCAAGGCAGCGTGCTTTGGAACAAAGTGTTACCGGCTTGGAACGCAGCTTGGCGTTAATTGATAGAGAAGTTGAAATGACCACGCCCTTGGTTGCCAAAGGGCTAATTTCCGATCTGGAATTAATCAAATCAAAACGTCAGGCCAACGAAATTCGCCTGCAGATTACCGAACGCAAAAACAAATTTATTGCCGAAGCTAATCAAGAGCTTAGCCGGGTTGAAAGCGAATTGGCACAAGCGCGCGAGAATGCCATTGGACGTCAAGATACGATGAAGCGCACGCTGGTGAGAACCCCGGTAAAAGGAACGGTGAAGAATATTAAAGTCACCACTATCGGCGGAGTCATACCGGCAGCCACAGACATTATGGAAATTGTGCCGTTTGATGATCAGTTGCTCATCGAAGCCAAAATTTCTCCCAAAGATGTAGCGTTTTTGCGCCCGGGATTGGATGCCACCGTTAAAATTTCCGCTTACGATTATTCAATTTACGGCGGATTGAATGGCACGCTGGAACATATCAGTCCGGATACCTTGCGTGAGGAGCGCCCCAGTGCAGCGCGCGCGGGTCTCAGCGATGTGTATTACAAAGTGATTGTGCGCACCAGTTCGGCCAGCTTAAATCGCGGCGGCAAAGAGTTTGCCATCATCCCCGGCATGACGGCCAGCGTACAAATAAAAACCGGCACAAAAACCATTCTGGAATATTTACTCAAGCCGGTTTTCAAGGCGCGCGAGGCATTCCGTGAGCGTTAAAGCAGTTGGCATGCTGGGCGCAATATTTTTATGGTGCATGACACCCCCGCTGCATGCGGAGACGTTCCAGCTTCCCATGAATACAAGCAATACTCCGGCACAGTCAGGTGTTTCGCCTGTTGCTACTCAGTCGCTGCAACCAGCCGAATTACATTCTCTTCCGGCCGCACTAACGGCCAATCGATTACTAAAAGAAATGGCCGGTCTGGCCGTGCAGCGCAGTCCGCTATTGCGCGATGCGGAAGCAGCCTGGCATGCCGCGCAAATGGATAGCAAAGATGCCAGTGGCGGGCGTTGGCCGCGCGTGGATATTACGGCCACCAGCAAAGCCAAAATGTTTGGCACCAATCCTTACGCTACTGATCCGCCGGGGCGAGTGGGCGTAACGCTGACTTACAACCTGTTTGACGGCGGAAAAACCGGCAAACAAATTTCTTCCAAAGATTTTTTTGCGGAAGCGGCTCATGCGAAATATCTGCAAACCCGCGAGCAAACTATTTTTGACACGACTTCGGTGTATTTACAGATTTTGAAATTTCGACGCTTGGCAGAGTTACACGGGCAGCATGTGCAACACCTGTCCGAGCTGGTCAAAAAGATTCAGGACATCGTGCAGGTGATGGCAGGGCGGCGCAGTGAATTAACCCAGGCTATGTCGCGGCTGTTGCAGGCTAAAGAAAATCGCGCTGCCGCCGAGACTAAATTGCACGAACTTGAAGTACAGATGGTTAAATTAATTGGCGCTGAAAACCTCAATAAAACAAGGAATAATGTCATTCCCGTGATCGCACAGTTACAGCCGCAAGCAGGTATGGAAATTGCTCAAAAGTCCCAGCAAAATTTGCTGGGGATTGAAGCCGAACGCGCTGCACTGGATGATTCTGCAACAGCAATTCGTCGCGGTAACTACTGGCCGGTGGTGGAATTACAAGCTTCAAAATTATCCGGAACGGATGTATTCGGATACGCCGATCCGGGGCAAATGTTTGTCATGATGAAGTGGAATGTATTTCAGGGTTTTTCCGGAATGTCCCAAGAGGCCGCTGTATTGGAACGCGCCAATGCCGCCCGTGAAAGATATCAACAAACTGTCTTGGATATCGAATACAAGTTGAACAGCGCTTGGACTGACTATCAAAACCAACATGAGCGCGTCGAAAGTTTGCGCATTTTGGCGGAAAATACCGCGCAGGTGCGTGATGATTATTATGCCCAATGGGAAACCTTGGGCAGGCGCAGTTTGCTGGAAGTTTTAACGGCGGAGAACGAACATATCTCCACGCTGGTGAGCGCAGTGAGCAGTGAAATTGACGAACAATTGGCACTGGCAAAATTACGCTTTGAGGCTGGCGCTTTGGCATCGTGGCTGCTTGAAAATTAGGGCACCTCTAAAAATTAAATTTACTTCGCGATGCTTCGTTGCTCACAAAAAATTACTCCTTACATATCATGCATATGCTGCGTCCTAATTTTTAGTTCGCGCCTTGCCTAGCTTCGAAAATTGAACTTTTAGAGGCACCCCTTAGTCTATTTTTGAGAGGCCTTAACCGAATTCCTTCACGATCGACTGCTGACGGCGACTGATCGGCAACAACTCGCTCAAGCCTCTTAGCCTCACCGCCCAGTGTGCTTCGCTCGTGTCATTTTCCGCAATTTTTTCAAAGCCAATGATCTCTTCTTTGGCGACCAGACAATTGCGGTGAATGCGGACGAAACGCAGCGCAAATTCCTTTTCTAGCGCAATCAGTGATTCTTCAATTAAATGCTCGTGTGCCAGCGTGCGTACCGTGATGTATTTTAATTCGGCACGCAGAAACAGGACATTTTCAATTGGCACCAAAATGATTTTCCCTCGCTCATGAATCGCCAGATTTTTTCTCGGCTCGGGCGTTAACTCCTGTAAAACTTCGCTGCGCACCGGCGTGGCGGCACGTGCACGACTGAGTGCTTCGAATAAACGCCCCAAACGAATCGGCTTCAGCAGATAGTCGATAGCGTGCAGCTCAAAGGCTTTAATGGCATAGCTGTCATAAGCCGTGGTAAAAATTACGACTGGCGGCTTGTGCAGTTTATTTAAATGTTGCGCCAGTTCAATGCCATCCATCTGCGGCATACGAATATCCACCAGCACCACATCGGCGTGCACTTCGGATAATTTATCCAGTGCCTCAACGCCGTTACCGGCCTCGCCGACCAGCATTAGGGGGAGCTGTTCTGCGCAGTCAATCAGCAAGTCTTTAATGCGATTGCGCGCCGGCGGTTCGTCATCCACGATAAATACCGCCAAGGGAAGTTCAACAAGACTCATCGGGTTTCCTCCTTGATATATGGGATCACAATATGTACACGATAATAGTGTGCATCAGCTTCGACGTTATAGCTGGCTTCCGCATCGAATTGCAAAGCGAGTCTTTCACGAATATTGGCAAGGGCAATTTTATTTCCTGTAGCAAAATCTTTTTCGGGAGATCTGGGATTGCTGACGACCATATATAACTCTTTGTTTTTAAAGTATATATTAATGATAATTTCGCCACCATCGGAGCGCGGCTCGATGCCGTGATACACCGCATTTTCCAACAAAGGCTGCAAAATAAAAGGGGGAATAAGCGCATCCGCAGGCATCTCTGCAATTTGCCAGGTTACTTTGAGACGCTCTCCCATGCGTAATTGTTCCAACGCTAAATATTGGCGTGTTAGTTCAATTTCATGAAGCAAGGGAAGGAGTTCGCTATTGTTGCTCATCGCCATGCGAAATAAATCCGCCATATCTTCCAGCGCCGTTTCGGCACGCTTGGGGTCGCTGCGTACAATTCCAAGCACCGCGTTAATACTGTTAAACAAAAAATGCGGGCGAATCCGGGCCTGTAATGCCTGCAAACGGGCTTCAGCCAAAGCGGGAGAAAGTGACAAAGAGCGCATCCGAAAATAGCCGAGCAACAACGTTGTCAGTGCGACACTAAGCGCAAGTTGTTTAAAGAGATTCAAGCTCGCCGGTGCGACGTTGGAAAATAACAAATCGCTTCCCAGATATGCAATCGCTATGGCACAAAACATGACGATCCCTAAAACGCCCGCCACACCTTGCCAATAAGGTAAGCGTGCCAATTGTGCGTTGCCAATATTTAACAGCAACAAACTCATCAAGAGTACGGGTTGCAAGTAGGCCGAACCCTGCATCAAAAATTCACCAACGTCGGACCAGGAATTCGCCTGAAAAATCCCCGCTAATAGCGCCAATACATTGATTAATATTATAATTCTCAAGACAACCCCGAGATTGCGGAAATTGGGGAGCGTATCGCCCGGATTGTTTTGATTTATACTTCGCGTCTTTGGCATGAAAATTCCTCATTCCGATCATTGGCAACTCTCTAAATTCCTAACATTCTGGACAAGACACGATGACGACGCAAGACAAACAAGCCTGGTCGGGTAGATTTAACGAACCAGTGGCAGAGCTGGTGAAGCGTTTTACCGCTTCGGTGGATTTTGATAAACGCTTGGCGGTATTTGATATACAGGGTTCCTTGGCGCATGCGCAAATGCTGGCAGCCTGCAACATTATCAGCGCTCTGGATTTAACTGATATTCAGCGCGGTTTGGCGCAGATTGAAAATGAAATTCTAGCCGGAGAATTTGTTTGGCAGCTCGATCTGGAAGACGTGCATTTAAATATTGAAAAGCGTTTGACCGCGTTGGTGGGCGATGCGGGCAAGCGCCTGCACACCGGACGCTCGCGCAATGATCAGGTTGCAACCGATGTGCGTTTATACCTGCGCCATGCGATCGATGAATTGGTCGAATTGGTGCATAGCATGCAAACGGCCCTGCTCAATTTGGCGTCTCAGCACACGCACACCATCATGCCGGGTTTTACCCATTTGCAAGTGGCTCAGCCGGTGAGTTTTGCGCACCACCTGATGGCGTATTTTGAAATGTTGCAGCGCGATGCACAGCGTCTGGTCGATTGCCGCAAACGCGTCAATCAACTGCCGCTGGGGGCGGCTGCACTGGCGGGCACCAGCTATCCAATCAAACGTGAGTATGTTGCAGAGTTGTTAAATTTTGACGGTGTCTGCCAAAATTCATTGGATGCCGTGTCCGACCGCGATTTTGCGATTGAATTTTGTGCAGCCGGCGCATTGATCATGACGCATTTATCGCGCTTGTCCGAAGAGTTAATTTTGTGGATGAGTCCGCGTTTTGGCTTTATTGATATTGCGGATCGCTTCTGCACCGGCTCCAGCATCATGCCGCAGAAAAAGAATCCGGATGTGCCGGAATTAGTGCGCGGAAAAACCGGCCGGGTCAACGGCAATTTGGTTTCTTTGCTGACTTTGATGAAAGGCCAGCCACTCGCCTATAACAAAGATAATCAGGAAGACAAAGAACCGCTATTTGACACCGTGGATACCTTGACGCAAACGCTGCGCATTTACGCGGACATGATGGGCGGGATTACGGTGAAGCCGGAAGCAATGCGCAGTGCCGCGTTACAGGGCTATGCCACGGCAACTGACTTGGCGGATTATCTGGTGAAAAAAGGCCTGCCGTTCCGTGATGCGCATGAAGCCGTTGCCTTGGCCGTGCGTTTTGCAGTGGGGCGTGGTTGTGATTTAAGCGAACTTAAACTGACCGAATTGCAACAATTTTCCGCGCTGATTGGCGATGATATTTATGCGGTGCTCACGCTGGAAGGTTCACTGGCGGCACGCAATCATACCGGCGGTACTGCACCGCAACAGGTAGAGAAGGCCATAGAAAAAGCCCGGCAGTTTTTAGCTTTAAAAACTAAGAAGTAGAATTTTATCAGCCACTTAATAGTTTAATTTGGAAGTTTCTAATCGGACACAAGTACGGTCACTTGTGTCCGACTCAGCAGCTTTTTAAAGTCGGTGTCGAATGTCACCAAGTGTTCACCGAACTGCATCACTGCCGCTGCCAACCACGCATCCGGAATATCGTTTGCGGCTAATTTTTTCGCAATACACAATTGGCGCAACATTGGCCACTCCACTCCAAGCGCGGGCATTTCCACACCCGGCACGGTCAACAATGCGTCAATAAAACCAATTGCGTCTGCCACGGGCGTGGGATGCACAAAAATTTTCGGATGAGTGACCAGTCGCAAAAAACTGGCGACTACCATCGGCATGAGCTTCAAACTTGCGCCATCGGCACACTCCTGCACTGCATGCTCAAGACAAGCAAATGCTGCCTTATGGTGAGAATGATCGCTGCGCGACGCCGCCACCAAAATATTGACATCAGGCGTCATCGGCGGCTTCCAGCATCGCTTTGTTGCTGAGTGGATCTACTCCCTCAACTAATCCGCCGCGCCCTTTAAATACCGGAATCTTTAGTTTTTTTGTTTTGGGTGTAACGCGCGAAGAACGCAGCCGAAGTTGCAACCCTTCCTCAATTAATCGGGTGAGGGTTGTCTGTTGCTGCGCTGCCATTGCTTTGGCCGTAGCCAGCAGCGAATCGTTAATGTCGAGAGTGGTTTTCATAAAATGCATCATACAGATTTCTGTATGATGCTTCAAGCGTGAAGCGGGTAAAAAGTCGGGGTCTTTTCACCATCTTTCAAGATGGGTGAATACCTCGTTCTAACCTGCACTCAGCGAAACACAATCGTCTTATTTCCGCAAACTAATACTCGGTCCTCCACGTGGTAACGCAGGCCGCGCGACAGCACGGTTTTTTCGATATCGCGGCCGTAGCGCACCAGATCCTCCACGGTATCTCCGTGGTCGATGCGCACCGTATCTTGTTCAATGATCGGGCCGGCATCCAGTTCTTCGGTGACGTAATGACAGGTGGCACCGATGAGTTTAACGCCGCGCTGATAGGCTTGGTGATAGGGCTTGGCACCGACGAACGACGGCAAAAAACTGTGATGAATATTGATAATGCGTCCCGGAAAACGCTCGCATATCATTGCAGGCAGAATCTGCATGAAGCGCGCCAGCACCATGCTGTCGCCCCGATATTCTTCAAATAAATCGGCAATCTTTGCAAAGGCTACCAGCTTGTCTTGCATGTCGATGTGAATGAAGGGAATGCCATGCCACTCCACATAACTGCGCAAATCGGCATGATTGGAAATCACGCAGGGAATATCCACCAGCAACTCACCGCTGCGCCAACGATGCAGCAAATCGTCGAGACAATGATCCTGTTTGCTGACCAGAATAACCAAACGTTTTTTGATAGCGGAATCGGAGAGCTGCCAAGTCATGTCAAACTCTTTTGCCAACGGTGCGAAGCGGCGCTTTAGTTCCTCCGCAGCGAAAGGCAAAGAGTCTGCACGAATTTCCTGGCGCATAAAAAATCGCTGCGCTTCCTGCTCGGTGTGATAACTCGCCTCCACAATAAAGCCACCATGCTGGGCAATAAAACCGCTTACGGCGGCAATAATTCCGGCACGATCAGGGCAGGAAATCGTTAAGGTATAGTGGCGCAAATTAGGCATAAATAACTCTTTACAAACATTGCGTTATGAAAATTCGATGGGCAGGCTTTGAACTTGCATTGTCTCATCCCAAAGCAGCGACATAATGGCTGAAGCAGAAACCGCATCACCACTGGTAAAAAAGTGTACCGAAGCATCACCCGATTTCCGGTCGGGCAACTCGTCCTGAAGTCGGCGCTGCACCTGCCGCGCCACTGCGTCGCCGGTATCCACCAGGGTAATATGTTTCCCCACTACGTCGTGAATGAGGGGTGCGAGAAACGGGTAGTGCGTGCAGCCCAAGATAAGGGTATCGGCACCTTGCGCCAACAAAGGAGCGGTGTAGCGCTCAATTAACTGGCGCGTTGCCGCACTATTAAGTTCACCTTTTTCCACCTGCTCAACCAGGCCGGGACAACCCTGGGTAACGATTTTCACCTCTCCCGCATAGCGTTCCAGCAGCGCGGCAAAACGTGCACTTTCCAGCGTACCGATGGTGGCCAATACACCCACCACTTTGCTTGCCGTTGCGGCGACTGCCGGTTTAACCGCGGGCTCCATACCGATAATGGGAAGCGTAAATTGCTGGCGCAAACTGGCAGCAGCGGCAGCCGTGGCGGTGTTGCACGCAATCACAATGGCATCTGCACCTTGTTTGATTAAAAAACGTGTGAGGGTATGCGAGCGCTGCTCGATGTAGTCGGGTGTTTTATCACCGTAGGGAACGTGCGCCGAATCGGCTACGTAAATGAGACGTTCATCGGGCAGACGTTGACGGATATGCTGCAACACCGATAACCCGCCGACGCCGGAATCAAACACCCCGATTGCGCCCTGAACTTTTAAGAGGGGGATTTGCTTTTCGCTGTTATTCACCACGACTTCAATTCCCCCCGCCTTGTTTTTCCTACAAAACTAATCAATCCACCATCTGGTCGCGCAAAAACTCTTCATAGGTGCCGTGGTAATCGTTCACGCCTTTGGCGGAAATTTCAATAATGCGCGTGGCCAACGAAGACACAAATTCGCGGTCATGACTGACGAAAATCAATGTGCCTTTAAATTCCAGCAACGCGGTATTGAGTGCCTCAATGGATTCCATGTCCATGTGGTTGGTGGGTTCATCCATCAACAATACATTGGGGCGTGCCAGCATCAGCTTACCAAACATCATGCGGCCTTTTTCGCCACCGGACAGAACCTTCACGCGTTTTTTAACGTCATCACCGGAGAACAGCAAACGTCCCAAGGTGCCGCGCACCACCTGGTCATCATCATTCGGGCCACGGCAGTCTGTCATCCAATCCATCATTACTTTGTCTTCGGCAAATTCATGCGCGTGATCCTGCGCGTAGTAACCGAGCTTGGCTTTATCCGCCCACTTTATCGTACCCACATCGGGTGTCAGATCACCGGCCAAACAGCGCAACAGCGATGTTTTACCGATCCCGTTCGGGCCGATAATGGCCACTTTTTCACCCGCATCGATTCTAAAATTAACGTTTGAAAACAGCATCTTATCGAAGCCCTTGGCCATCTGCTGAACTTCCACCGCAACACGGTGCAGCTTCTCGCGCTCATCATATTCAAAACGGATAAACGGATATTGACGACTGGACGGTTTGATATCTTCAATCTTGATTTTGTCGATCTGGCGCGCACGCGAAGTAGCCTGTTTAGCCTTGGATGCATTGGCAGAAAAACGTGCCACGAAAGCTTTTAATTCAGCGACTTTTTCCTTGGCCTTGACGTTGTCTGAAGACTGCTGCTCGCGCGCCTGTGTGGACGCCATCATGTACTCGTCGTAGTTGCCGGGATACACGGTAATTTTTCCGTAATCCAAATCGGCCATGTGGGTACACACGCTATTCAAAAAGTGCCGGTCGTGGGAAATGATGACCATGGTGCAGTTACGTGCGTTGAGCGTATCTTCCACCCAGCGGATGGTGTTGATATCCAGGTTGTTGGTCGGCTCGTCCAGCAGCAAAATATCCGGATCTGAAAACAATGCCTGCGCCAACAAAACCCGCAATTTAAAACCCGGTGCCACCGCGCTCATCAAACCCTGATGCAGCTCTTGTGCAATGCCCACACCGTTCAATAATTCACCGGCACGCGCTTCAGCAGTGTAGCCATCGTACTCGGCAAAGGTGGCCTCCAGATCGGCGGCGCGCATGTAGTCTTCCTCCGTGGCATCCGGGTTGGCGTAAATCGCATCCCGCTCGGACATCACCTCCCACATTTCACCGTGCCCCATCATCACCACATCCAGCACGCGCTTGTCTTCAAAAGCGAACTGATCCTGACGCAATTTACCCAGACGCTCTGTCCTGTCCAGCATTACCTCGCCCGAGGTTTGCTCCAGATCGCGTCCCAGAATTTTCATAAAAGTGGATTTGCCGCAGCCGTTGGCGCCGATTAAACCATAACGATTGCCATCGCCAAATTTGACGGAAACGTTCTCAAACAACGGCTTGGCGCCGAACTGCATGGTGATATTTGCGGTAGAAAGCATGATATTGCCTAAAAAATAAAGTCGCGCATTCTACCACCGACGAGGGCAGTATATTCAGCGCTCAACCCGTTCGTTATCTTTCAATGGGCGTGCAACACTAAAAAATATATCTTGTTGCCCGATCTGGAATTAAACCAGCCCCATGTGTTTGGCCTGCAGGGCTGCTTCGGCGCGTGAAGTAATATTTAACTTACGGTAAATATTTTTCACATGGTCGCTCACGGTAAAGCGGGAAATTCCCAACTTCAAGCCGATATCGGTGGCACTAATCCCCCGCGTGAGTTCTACCAACACTTCGCGTTCACGTGGGGTGAGCAAAGTATTTTCAGAAGTTTCGGCACGAGACGTTTCGTGTTCCACGCGAAAATGATCCAGCAAACGACGCGCCACAGAAGGGGAAAGCGGAGGATGGCCTTCGCTGATACCGCGCAGTTGGTTGATCAATTGTTCCGGAGGCTGATCTTTGAGTAAATATCCCTGTGCGCCCGCGCGTAAGGCCGGGAATAAATGGCCATCGTCGTCGAAAATCGTGGCGACAACGATAATGCAATCGGGAAATCGTCCGGCCATCGCTTCAATTACCGTCGTGCCATTTCCATCCGGCAACGATAAATCAATCAGCGCCAAGTCGAATTGAAATTGGTTGATCAGTTGCAGGGCGCTGGAGATATCGGCAACGCAACGAACCCGAATACCGGGAAAAGCTTTTTGTGCCACCTCGCGCAACATCTCTTGCGATTCAGGCATGTCCTCCAAAATCAGGGCGATCTTCATGTCAGGGGTACCGTTAACGATAATTTAACTATTTTTTCATCGAAAAAAATTGACAACTTCCCGCCCAATTCATCCAAACGTCCCCGAATGTTTCGCAGACCATAGCCGTCTTTCCATTTGAGTGGATCGCCAAAATCGCCGTCGTTTTCTACACTCGCATGCAGAAATGAGGCGTCAGTGGAGATGGATACATTAATGTGTCTAGGTGCGGCATGTTTTAGCGCGTTGGTAATAATTTCGCGTAATACCGATTCCAGCATGGCTTTGTGACGCGGGGCAAACTCAATGCTTTCTTGCATAACATATTGATTCCATTGCAATTTACATTCTGCCGCTTCGCAACGCGAATTGGCTTCCGCGCGCCAATCTGCCAACGCATTAAGCAGCGGCACAGGTTGCGCATCCAATGCCGCAATAGAGGTGCGCAGGTCTTTCATCGCATCGCGCGCCACCTCTGCATTCGGTGTGCCGCGCAAATGGTGTATCAATTTCAACAAACGGGCACCGATGTTATCGTGCAGGTCGCGTCCGATGCGCAACCTCTCCTGAGCCACGCCGAGTTCGTAGCTGGTACGCCCGCTCATAATCTGTTCCAAAAAATGGCTCAACGATGCCGCAAACTCGGCATCGCGTGTTGAATACAGTCTTGTTCCGCGCCCCGCGTAACGCAGTTCATAGGCCGGGAGTTGCTTGCATCCCATCACGATCATTGCCAATCCGTCATTTTGCACGCCTCCCTGAGCGCCAGTCCCTGCCGGCAATAACTCCAACGGATCGAAAATATCCCTGAGTAAAACTTCCCAGCGCGTTTTCTGCTCTTGTGTTGCCGCAAAAGCGATTGAGGAAAGTTCCGGCAACAAATTTTCCAATTGGGGCATGTGTTTGTTCAAGATGCGTTGCCACAACCATTGCCGAAACGGAAAATACAGCCAGCCGCACACCAGCAGGCTGGTGCCGAAAGAGGTGGCTTCGGTGAGTCCTAAATACACCAGCACAATATCCAGTCCAATCACTGCAGTAGCACCCGCCACCCACAGAAATATTCGATACGCCCATTCGTTCATATCGAATAAACGATAACGGCGTAATCCCAGCGAGATACCGAGATACATAATGAGGAAGAAGCCGATGGAATATCCGACGGGCAATAACGCAGGCTTATCGAACATGACGGGCAGGACATTGGTCAGCGTGAATGCAGAAGCAGCCAGTAAGACGGATAGCAAAAACCAGCGCAGCGCGGCGCGTTCCAGAGGTAGGCCGCGCGTATATCGCCACTGCACAGCGCCGCAGATAAAGGCCAGAAAAACCAGAATAGCAATCGCAACCAATGGTTCAGTGGGGGTTGGCAGTAAGTGAAAGATATAAGCCAACCATCCCGGCAAACATAACGCGGGTATCCATAACAGGGTACGCGGTGCGAGCAGTTGGCGCGGGTACATCAAAAGCAGTGCAACAATGGTGCCGCCGAATGCATGGGCCGACAGCGCATTAGCATTATCCAGCGCGCCAAACCATGTGCTGTCTAAAGCCAGCGCCCGTTCGCTCATTAATGCACCGGTCACTCCCCCCATTAATAGCGATAATCCGGTAAGCGCGAACATGCGCGCGCCCCAATCTTGCGGGCGCATTAAAAATACCCAACCGGCAATCATGAATGCCGCGCTGACTACGACTATCTGAAACCAAAATATTACCGACAAACTGGCCAACGGGCGCTGCCGTGGCGTGATCAAAGTTGTGTGTTCGCTTCCCTTGCTATCAATCCAAACGATGCCTACATTGCCCGAATTCAACATCGCACTCAGTGCAGACTGTCTTGCTAAAAATTCATCTTTGGGGGCATAGCTGGTGAAGTTGTCGACGTTCTCGATCATATCGCTCGCGAGCAGATCCATTGCCTTGCCTGTTGCACCTTCGATACGATGCAGCTCCGCTCCCGACGCAATTCGTTGCGTTACATCCTCTGTTACCCGTACTTTTTCCCCGTCAACTGCCAAGCGCAAGCCCAACCAAGGTTGCTGCAAAGCAAGCACAGCCGTGCCCACACCAATAAGCAAACAAAGCAGCCATAGCGTACTCAACAGATAAGTCGGTCTGAATAACAAGGGATGCATTGATTTCAAGGGAAATTTGATGGGGAGGCAACTTTATCAAATTCGCCAAAGAAAGCTACCCCCGCGATTGCGGGATATTGTGAACCGCCGGGGGTAACGTGATGGATTTGATGCATTACTCCCCCCTAAAGTAGGGGATAGACAAAGTTGTCAAAAGCGCGTTAGAGTTCGCGCCATTTTAATTAATCTGCCAACCCACTCAATTAATTGTAAAGGGAAAACCACATTATGCAACTCGCCCCCGTGCTACGCAAAACTAGTGAAATTGGAGTTGGCCTCACCGCCATCGCCACGTTAATTCTTGCAGGTTGCGGGGGAGGGGGAGGGAGTTCGGGAGGCTCTGCCGGTGCGGGCGTAAGCATGACTCAGCTGAGCATCAGCCCTTCATTGGGAAGGTTTAAAGAAGGCTCCAGAGTTCGTATTAAAGATAAAAACGGCACGGAAATTGGCGCGGGAACAACCAATGCCAGCGGTGTCGCTTCGATAGCCGTTTTGACAAATTCAGCAGCCCCTTTGTTGGTTGAGGCCGGAATAAATGGCGATTTTTATTTCGATGAGAAATTAGGTATTGACGTTGCGATCAGCGGCATTTCTAGCGTTGGAATCCGTGCTTTGGTGCCTGACCATACCGCCGTTAGTCAAGTTGGCGTCACTGCCCTTACTGAAATTGCGGTTGGTTCTTTGGCAACAGCTTCGGGAGTGTTGCCAAGCAATTTGTCGGCAGCTTCCGCTGTTGGCGCAAATACGGCAGTAGAACAATCTTTTGGTATCAATAATTTACTCTTGCCTCCAAAACTGATCGATTCTGTCTCGGCGGTTCAAAGTTTAGGAAGTACGACCGAGGCTGAAAAATATGCAGTTGCTCTGGCAGGCTTGGCCAATATGGCTGGCACCGGTACAAATGAAAATGCCTTGACCGTCGCACATCGTTTGCGTGACAACCTTAATGGCATTGCCGGCGCAGCACCCGCAAGTAGCGTGCAAGCAGTTGTCAATGCGTTTAAGGCTGCGCTAAGCACAGCATCCGGAGTGCCATCAGCAACTCGAACCACCATAAATGCACAAATTACCGCACCCGCATTAACCAGCGTTAAATTATCCGATCTTGTTTCTACAGCGGGTAATAATGCCCAGTTAGCGCAGACCAAGCTGCTTGCACAAAAACAAAATCAGCAGCCGACTCAAACCGAAATCATGCAGGCCTATTCTGAAGCGATGGCTAACTATGCCTCTGCAATTAAAGTGGCTTTTGCCAATGGCACGAGCATTACCACGGCAGCTACTTCAGCCCAAACTAGTACCGATGCGGCGCTTGTGCTGCAGTTCCCGATCACCATCACTGCGGGTACGGGGTCTAGCAACGGAAAAGTATGCGTGGCTGATATGTCGTACATGGGATCATCTATCGTAAAGGCCTGTTATACCAACCTTCCCGCTGACTTTACCTGTGCTCAAGCGGGTATTCTCAGCGGAGGCGGGACGCTACAACAGGGTATCGGAACGTATACTTTTAGCACAGCAGCGGCATGTCCCGCCGGTACAACCGTAACGGTTAGTCTGGGGGGGGCATCTAGCGCCGGGAGTGCAACTACGACTACTCCATCAACGACAACAACGTCATCCACAACCACCACAACTTCCCCGGTCACCACAGCACGCTATTGGACACCGCAAGCAAATAACGGAGGCATCGCAGCGATAGCTGCATCGCCAACGCTTTATGTAGGTGTCGGGGATGGTGGCTTAATTAAAACCTCATCTGATGGGACTACTTGGACGTTAAGAGATTCTGGAACAATGGAAAACTTGCGGGGTGTTACTTGGTCGGGCACCCAGTTTGTGGCTGTGGGGGGGGATGGAATTCGTTGGACAACCACACCCGCAATTACCGTTTCTACGGGAGTGATTCTGACTTCAAATGATGGTATATCTTGGACAAAACGAAATTCAGGAATTCCATCTAGCGGTGTATCAGCTGGTATTGGCTACCCCAATGAAGCAATTAAACTGAATGGCGTTACTTATGGGGGGGGAACCTATGTGGCCGTTGGATATTCGAATATTGGTAGCCCGATTGCTTTAACTTCAACAGACGGGGTTAGCTGGTCGTTAAGATCAGTTCTCAATGGATCAGGTCTCATGGGTGTCACGTGGTCGGGAAGTCAATTTATTGCAATCGGCAATAGTTGTTCAAATGGTTGTGCCGCGACAAATACGGGTAAAAATATATTTACCTCGCCTGACGGTAACACTTGGACGCAACGTACTTCAAGTTTAACAACAGGATTAAAAAGCATTGCCTGTTCCAGTTCTTCATGTGTAGTGGTTGGCGAAAGTAATACTATTGCCTCGGTTGTCTTAACGTCTACCGATGGAATTACTTGGTCAGTAGGCTCCCTTCCCGGAGGATTTACGACAAGCTATACCGGCGGATTAAATAGTGTGACTTGGGCGGGAACACAATATATTGCGACAGGTATTGCTAGAACCACAAACCTCCCCACCATGATTACTTCTGCAGATGGGGTGACTTGGACATCCAAAACCTATACTGCATCGGCTATCAGTACCGTTGCCAGACCTGTTACTTTTGAGCCTGTCGTCAGTTATAACAATGGCCGATATATCGTGGCGCAGGGCACCGAAATATTTCTGTCAACGGATGCTGCAACCTGGACAAAATATACTTCCGGCGAAAGTGGCATTAATTATTTTAATAAAGTTATTTTTGGGAATGGAAAATTCGTCGCCACACGAACAGTTTCTGATTTAGCCACGGGGAATCAAGACGGACAAATTGTTTACTCAACTGATGGAAAGACATGGACAAGAGCAACAATTACCGGACTGACTGGACGAACAATATGGAACGGGGGAATTATTTGGACAGGCTCTCAGTTTTTGGCAATTAATGGGGGTGCATCCACGCAATATATTGCTACTTCAAGCGATGGTATTACATGGACAGCGACAAATAATTCATCAATAGCGACAAATGCCGTAAATGATGTAGCTTATGGCAATGGAATGTATGTGGCGGTTGGCGGAAAAATTAGTACCTCTACTGACGGAGTGAATTGGACGCACAACACGACTACTGCCAATACACAGTTGGCGGCAGGCTATCCATTACAGAGCATCGTTTTTTCAGAAGGTAAATTTATCACAGTCGGTCAAGCACTTAACTCTACTAATAATAAGGCGCTTATCTACTCCTCTATCGACGGATTGAATTGGAGTTTAGCTACAGTTTCAGCCTCTTCAATGTCTGGGCTAAGAGGAGTTGTTTTTGGTAATGCACAATACATTGCATTAACTTCCTACGGCACAGGCTCATTTATTACCTCAAGCAACGCTGCAACCTGGAATGTAGGTACCACAACAACTGGTAGTGCAACACCTAAGGGAAGTGATATTGCGTTTGGTGATGGCTTATTCGTAACTGTGGGGAGTCGATACTCATCTACCAGTAGTGCGACGGATAATCACGGATATATTTCTACTTCTGCCGACGGGAAAACTTGGATCGAAAACATCGCCTCAGGCACGCCTTTGACCAGTATTACATACGGCAATGGAACCTTTGTTGCAGTGGGTGGGAAGGGCTCGGTGTACACATCGCCGTAAGATTAGTTTCACCGTTTTACTCAAGCGGCGAATTGAGCATTTTGCGTAATAACGATTTCCGGCAGGGTGCGCTTCGCTCACCCTGATGCATAAAATGCACCCTACGGAACTATTTTAATATGCTGAATTTATTGAGTTTTTCATAAACATCAAAAGGAAGAGAAAATGAATAGCCATATTAAAAAAATTACTTTATTAGGCTTGATATGCCTAGCCTCCACAACGGTGTCAATGAATGCTATGGCTTGGCATAGTGATCCCTTGGGGCATGATCGTTTTTCTGAAGGGTTACTTGCGGTCGAAGATATTGAGCATGAAGTGGGTGGTGGCGGTGATGCGCCCAGTCACGGTAAATGGGGCTTTAAAGATAAAACCGGCAAGCTGGTGATTCCGTATCAATACGACGATGCCCGGGATTTTAGTGAAGGATTGGCGCCTGTATACATTAATCAGGAAATTGGTTTTATTGATCGCACCGGGAAAGTGGTCATCAAGCCTAATCCAGAGTTTGCAGGATTAACGCATGAAATAAATCGGGTTGGATTTCATCAGGGTTTATCGGTGATGGGGATGCATATCGCCTCTAAAAATAAGGATGAAGATGGCACTTTCAGGTTTGGATTTATCAATAAAAAAGGAGAATGGGTAATAAAGCCCAAATTTGAAAGTGCTTGGGATTTTAACGATCACGGAATAGCCGAAGTTAAGGCAAATGACGTTGAATATCTCATCAATAAATCTGGTCAGGCCGTGGGTAGTTTTCAGGGGGCGAATGAAAAATATGGTTACAAAGATATTCAAACAGGCAAGGTCGTTGTAAAGCCAATTTACGACGGGATTGGTTATGTTTTTGCCGATGGATTATTAGCTGTTCAGGTTGGCGATAAATGGGGATATGTCAATAACAAGGCTAAAGTTGTTATCAAGCCAATCTATAGCAAGGCGAGTGACTTCTCCGAAGGTCTCGCAGCGGTTAAAGTGGATGATAAATGGGGATATATTGATACCAAAGGAAAGTTCGCTATTAAACCCCAATTCACTTCTGAGTATGGCCTCGAAGCATTTTCTGAGGGTGTCGCCAGAATTGAAATTGATGATAAAACGATTTACATCGACAAAACTGGACGCGAGGTTGCAGTTGATCTCACGTCGGAGGGGATTTTAAAACAGTATGACGATAGTCGGGGCTTTAGTGACGGTGTTGCTATTGTGCAAAAAGGAGATGACTTTTTGGTTATCGACAAGTCTGGTAACATATTGTTTAAATTGTATTAATCTATAAAATTGCAGTCGGTCTTTCTGCTTTTTAAATTGATAAATTTGATCAATAGTTGCGGTGCTCAAATTTTTTGACTGTAAAGTGTCAACGAGAATGACGCCAAATCGTAAGTCTTCATGTCGTTATATTCATAACCGAAATATTTATTAATTAAGGGAGAAACTAAAATGCAATTTCATCTTGGAAAAATTTTGGCAGGGCTTTTTATTGCGTTACTTTTGAACGGGTGCGCTTCAGGACCAAAATACTTTGATCCAAAGGGATTCTCCTCTGACAAAAAAGCCTATATGGAGAGATATACCGATTCACAAAGTTCCAAATACGTAGCCAAAGCCAAAAAGGTCGTTATCCCCAACTTCTATGTTGAATTTCTTGTCAAAACTTCGGGAGGGTCAAGCAAGAGCGATTGGCAAAGTGGAAGCAGCGTCAGCACCAGCGTTTCCTATAATTTGAAGGGGGTGAGCGAACAGACTATGCGGGAAATTACGAATCAACTCTATGACAAAATGGTTGCTAATCTAAAGTCCTCAGGATACGAGGTTGTTCCGCAGTCCGCGTTGGAAAAAAATACAAATTTTAAAGCGCTCATCGCCAAGTACGGCAAAAAAACGCCTCATCTTGACGAGGCAGGTCTCTTGGAAAAAGACGGAAAGTCTTTACTTTTCACGGCCAGATCAATGCCACTCTACTTTTCCACCAGTGGCAGCGGAAGTGACAAAAAAATGGGGTTTTTTGAAAGTATAAGCCAGGTGGGTGATGCATTTAAGGGGCAAGCAGCTGCCAATTTTGAAGGGGCTATCATGCACGATTTCGAAGCGGCGATTATTAAACCGCGCTTTGTCGTTGGTTTTGCTTTAATCGAAGGATCTTCCAGTTCTGGTTTCAACTCGATTTCGGCATCGGTAAAAAGTGAGATGAACATCAACATCGCTGCCCAAGCATCTAAAATCGAATTTTTACCTGAATACACAAATTCCGGCGACATCTATGTTCCAACCGCAACGGGTCAGGTTTTCTTGAAAGAACCCATGATTGCAAATGACAACATCGCTACAAGCGTCGTCGATGTGACGAGTGTCGGCACCAAGGTGACTACTGGTGTATTAAATGTGCTAGGTGCACTCAGCAGTGCACAAGGCGGCAGAGGGTCATCCATTAGTATCACCGAATACGATGCGACCATGAATGAAAGCGCATACAAGACTGCCGCAATCCAAAACCTTAATGCTGCGGCCGAGTTGTTGGTGCTGAGAGCCAAGTCAGTACAATAACGATTCCGCAATCCCCACAACGATCAAAAATGTCGGGTTACGGCGCAAAATCGCGCCCACCCCGATTTGCATGCATATAACTTATTGTTTTTATTGGCTATTTAATTGGCAATCACGACAAATGCAAAATAAAAACGTGCCATAAAAAACGTTGCATAAACCAAGAAACCTGTTAACAATGCGCGACCAAATAAAAGGCGCAAAGCCGATGGGGGTATTTTTGCCGGGAAGCGGAATATCTGAATCTTGGAGGGGGTATTGAAACAAAACTGATAATCTCGGACTGCCTGGGTGAGCCGAATTTTAATTTTTTACTTTTACTAAAGGAATTTAAAAAATGAAAACACGTAATAAAAATTTTGAAGTAAAAGCAAAAAAACTTCTCAACACCCCCCCCGATGCCGCTCAAGCACAAACCGACAGCGCCCTGCTTACAGAAACCCTCAAGGAAGAACGGGTTCAGAACAACGACGCGATTATTCATGCTAACGAAGAATTCTCAAACGAAACACCGCTGAATAGTCTGATCGCGCTCTCTGATCTCGATACGCAAAATGATGCCCCACCGGCGAATGCCGGAACCGTACCGTCCGTAACTAGTACGTCGACAGACTCCCTCGCCTTCCAACAGGCAGCACCAGTAGTTGAAACAGTCGAAAGCGGGTGGTTCGGCTGGGGATGGGCATTAAGCGGCCTGACATTGGCTGGCGTTGGTGTAGGTGTGGCGTTAGCCGCCAAGAAGAAAGACAGTGCAGCCGTTGTCCCAGCAAACGAAGTTACCTTGAGTGGCACCGCGATGGATGGCTATCTAAAGGGCGCTAAGGTTTATCTCGATATTAATGACAATAACAAACTGGATGTACAGGATAAATATCTGGGCATAACGCAGGATGGTGGAAAATTCGACTTCAAGGTTTCGCCTTCCGATATCAAACACGCCATTCTGGTGACGGGCGGGATCGACGAGTCCACACAACTGGCTTTCAACTCAGTATTAAAAGCACCGGAAGGTTCCACCGTAATCACGCCCTTGACGACACTGGTACATGATATTGCCAGCAAAGATGCGTCTTCTGATAGCAGGCCGATAAAAGTATCCAAAGCAAAAAATAAGGTCAATGCTGCCTTTGAAATTTCCGGCACGATCGACATCACCACGGTTGATCCCATTGCTGCAGCAAATAATGGCGATACCAACGCCCTCAAATTGCAAGCTGCCGCCATTCAAGTCGCCTCGCTGGTGACCAATGGCGTCGCTGCTGCCAGCGGCGCGACAACGGGGACGGTCTCGGGTACTTTTAAAGAGGATGCTGCACAAGCGGTGTTTGATAGTCTGGCGAATAAAATCAATACCGTTGCAAGTGATGCCGCTGCAAATTCGAGCAGTGCCGTTGTGGACATGACTGACAACACCACAGTGCAAAACGTCATTCAAAACGCTAAAACCAACATCACCGGCATCGATAACAACAAATTTGATACCAATGCACAAAATGCATCCGGCGCCATTGCTGCTGCCAATAAAACCATTCAATCCATTGCCAACACGGCAAATTCAAATCTGGCGAATATTGAAGTCGTGCAGAAAGTTGCCCAAGGGGAACTCACCACCCAGATCCAAGCCAGCAGTGCCGACACTATTGCCCCGGATGCGCCAGCTTTAACCTTGGCAACCGGTGCTAACCAAGCAACCGCCATTGAAGTACAGGCCGGTGCAGTCACGGTGAGCGCAGAAAAAGCCAGCACGATTACCGTCACATTTGTCAATGGAAACAATACGTTAACCAAGGCTCTGCTCGCCACCGGGGCGGCTCAAAACGTACATTTAACTCAAACCGAGATCGAAAATTTGGGTGATGGCACGGTCTCCGTCACTGCAACCGCTAAAGACTTGGCAGGAAATTCCAGCGCCGTTGCGACTTCAACCAGTTTTGTGCTGGATACGGTGGCACCCACGATTACTGATGTAAGTGTTTCTGCCGGCCTCATCAATGCTGTGGACACCTTGGCCACAACGGCATTTACCGGCACCACCAGCGGAGTGGAGAATGGACAGGTCATCAACCTGAGCGTCGCTGGGATTGCGACTACAGCAACCGTCACCAATAACGCTTTTGCGGGCACGCTAGATTTGAGCAATGCTGTGGAAGGTTCGCTGCCCATCATGGCCAATGTTGCGGATGTTGCTGGAAATACGGGTAGTCACATTGGCTCCATCGTCAAAGACACTGTCGCGCCAAACATCCCGGGATTGGCTGTAATTGCCAATGCCGACAACGCTACCGCCGCCGAGGCGCAAGCCGGTGCCGTGAGCGTAACGGCCGAAGCCGGTAGCAGCGTCACCGTGGTGTTTAGCAACGGATCAAACAACGTCACCAAAACGGTCACTGGCAATGGCGCAAGCCCTGTGGCGGTCACACTTACGGTCACTGATCTTACTAGTCTGGGTGAAGGTACGATTTCCGTTAACGCCACCGCCACCGATGTAGCGGGCAATATTGGAGCCGCCGCCACTGCAACCAGCTTTGTGCTGGATACCATTGCGCCGAGTGCTCCCGTATTCGCCATAATCGCCAATGCTGATAAGGCCACGGCCACCGAGGCGCAAGCCGGCGCAATCAGCGTAACGGCCGAAGCAGGTATGAGTGTTAACGTGGTGTTCAGCAATGGTGCCAACAGCGTCACCAAAACTGTCACTGGCAATGGCGCAAGCCCTGTGCCTGTGGCACTTTCTGCAAATGACCTCACCACCTTGGGTGACGGTACAATCTCTGTCAACTCCACTACCACCAGCACCGATCAGGCCGGCAATGCCAGCACAACTGCAACCACCATCAACTTCCTACTCGACACCATCGCCCCCACCAGCGTGATCACGGCTGCAGTTGGCAGCGATCTGTGGATTTCCGCTGCCGAAAGCAGCGCCAATACAGCACTTACCCTTACCGGTTTAGCTCAGGGCGAGGCCCTTCAAACCATAAGCATTGACGGTAAAGATACCAACAATACCGCCAAGAATGTTCAGGCCACTCAAGATGCCAACGGCAACTGGACTTTTGACGCTACGGGATTTGCCGATGGTGCTCTGACCGTCAATATTTCAGTGATGGATGCGGCGGGCAACTCCGTGCTGCAAACCTTAAACTTGACCAAAGACGCTCAAGCCCCGGTTACTCCCGCCGTGCAACTGCTTACGGATTCGGCAACCGCAGGGGACAGCATCACCAAGGTCGGCAACATCAGCTCTCCCGCCACTGAAGCGGGGGCGCTGATCGAATACAGCACGGATGGCGGAAATGTCTGGACGACCAGCTTTACTGCGCTGGAAGGGCCGAATAGCCTGCAAGTTCGCCAGACAGATACTGCAGGAAATATAAGTGTGATCAGTAGCTTAAGCTTCACCTTGGACACATTAGTTAAGCCCCCCGTGGTTGGCTTGAAAAACGATACGGGGTTAAGTGCAAGCGATAACGTAACGAGTGACGGCGCACTGGCGATTGTTCAGGAGCCGGGAGCCACACTTCAATACACTGTAAATGGAGGCTCAGCCTGGACTGACACCTTTGTCCCGCAAGCTGGACTGAATGTGGTTCAAGTACGACAAACCGATGTGGCTGGCAATATTTCAGCTGTGTCGTCTTCATTTGGTTTCGTACTGGTCAATCCACCGGCGGCACCCGCAGTGGTTTTGAGCCAGGACACCGGCAGTAGTAGCACCGATGGCATCACCAGCAATGGATTTCTGACTGCCACAGGGTTGGAAACCGGTGCCGTCGCCGAATACAGCATCGACAGTGGTACAAACTGGAGTCCGGTATTCACCCCGCAGCAGGGCAGCAACACGGTGCTGGTCAGGCAGAAGAGTTACTCAGGCGAAGTCAGCCCGAGCACGAATGTGATTTTTACGTTTGATACGGTCGTGATTGCGCCAACTGTCGCGCTGACCACCGACAGAGGCAGTTCGGCAAGCGACAATATCAGCAATGTCGGAACACTCGCCGTCACCGGCACAGAAACTGGTGCATTGGTCGAATACAGCACTAATGGCGGCAGTTCCTGGTCGCAAAATTTTACTGCACAGCAAGGCGTGAACAATGTGCTGGTTCGGCAGACCGATGTGGCAGGCAATGTCAGTGCTTCGACCCCTCTGGTTTTCACCCACGATACCGTGGCCAATGCACCGGGTGTTTCACTGAGCAGTGACACTGGCAGCAGCAACACTGACCGGATCAGTTCGACAGGTACGTTGAATGCGCAAGGTGAAACCGGTGCCAGCTTCGAGTACAGCGTGGATAACGCACAGACATGGGCAACCTCGTTTACCGCAGTGGAAGGGGTAAATATGGTGCAAGTGCGGCAAACAGACATAGCGGGAAATCAAAGCACCGCCACCACACTCACCTTCACATTGGATACGGCTGCACCCACTGCGCCCACCGTGGCCTTACTCAATGATAACGGCACCAATACCACCGATGGCATTACCACGGATGGTCGTCTCGCACCGATGATCGAGGCAGGGGCTAGGGTTGAATACAGTTCGGATGGCACGACCAATTGGTCTTCAACCTTCAATCCGGTAGCCGGCCAAAGTAATGCCATCTACGTGCGGCAAATCGATGCGGCGGGCAATGCCTCGCCCGCCTCGCTGGCCTTTACCTTTAATTTGCAGAGCACAACGGCGGCACCCGCCGTCGCTTTGGCGAACGATAGCGGCAACAGCGCGACGGATCGACTCACCAATTCGGCTACGCTGAGTGTGAAACCCTTCCATACCGGTGCCGCGCTGGAATACAGCGCAGATGGCGGTAAAACTTGGTCTAGCACGTTCCCGACGCTTACGGATGGTTTGCAAACCCTCGAAGTGCGTGAATCTAATGCAGGTTCTGGCTTCCCCTCCCTTTCCGCGCCCATCACATTTACCTTGGATAAGGCCGCACCCACTGCGCCCACCGTGACCTTGCTCAACGATAACGGTAACAATACAACTAATCTCGCCACTACTGATGGCAGGCTGAATGTAACCGGCATCGAAGCCGGTGCTTCGCTCGAATACAGCGTGAACAATGGCACTACCTGGAGCGCGACCTTCAATCCTGTCGTAGGCAACAATGATGTGCAAGTGCGGCAAGTCGATGGGGCCGGCAATTTCTCGCCTGCTACCTCACTCACCTTTATTTTGGTGCAAGCGCCCGCCGCTCCCACGGTAACGCTCACCAGCGATACCGGAACCAGCAACACCGACAAAATCAGCGCAATTGGAACTCTCAAAGTGGTCAGTCTGGCCAATCATTCCGTCGAATACAGTGTAGATGCCGGTCAAACCTGGACGACCACCTTTAGCGCACTGCCTGGCAACAATAGCGTGCTGGTTAAGCAGATTGATAACGCGACAGGCTATACATCTACAGCCACCCCCGTCACCTTCACCTTTGACACAAGCGCCAAAGCCCCGAGCGTAAGCTTGAGTAGTGACAATGGAACAAATAGCACCGATAACATCAGCAACAATGGTGCGATCACCGCGCAAGGTGAAACCGGCGCGACTTTCGAGTACAGCGTGAATAACGGCCAAACTTGGGCACCCTCGTTTACCGCACTGGAAGGGGTAAATACGGTACAAGTGCGCCAGACCGACATAGCCGGGAATACCAGCACCGCCACAACGCTGTCGTTTACACTGGATACCGCCGCGCCCGTCGCACCCACTGTAGCACTGCTCCGCGACACTGGCCCCAATCAAACCGACCTTACCACTTCCGATGGCACCCTAAATGTCACCGGCATCGAAACTGGTGCCGGCCTGCAATACAGCACGGATACCCTCAATTGGAGCAATAGCTTCAATCCCGCTATCGGTAACAACACCGTTTATGTGCGGCAAATGGATGTGGCGGGCAATGTTTCCGCTGCCACACCACTGACGTTTACTCTGGTTGCCGCCCCTGCGGCACCCAGCGTGGCCTTGACAAGTGATTCTGGGATAAGCACCGACAACATCAGCGCAACTGGAACGCTTAATGTGGTCAGTTTAACCAATCATTCGGTGGAATACAGCGTGAATGGCGGCCAGACTTGGGGCTCAACTTTCAGCGCCGTTGAAGGTGCAAATTCGGTTTTGGTTCGGCAGGTGGATGCCACGGGCTACCCCTCCAACGCCGTGGCTTTTAACTTTACCCTCGACACCGCTGCCAACGCTCCTGTGGTCGGTTTAGGCAGTGACACCGGCATCAGCGCGACCGATCGCATTAGTAAGATGAGCACGCTACAAGTCACTGCCGAAACGGGGGCGAGCATCGAGTACAGTACCGATGGCGGCAGCACCTGGAGCTCGAACTTTACGGCGCAAACTGGCGCAAACACTGTGCAGATCAAGCAGACCGACTTGGCTGGCAATATCAGCCCGCCCACGACTTTCAATTTCACTTTCGATGACGTTGCGCCATCAACGCTAGGCGTAACACTGAAGAACGACACTGGCCTGAATACGACCGACAAAATTACGACTGACGGCACACTCACCGCGACCGGACTGGAAACCGGTGCATCGGTGGAATACAGTGTGAATGGTGGCCAGACTTGGTCTGCTTCACTCAGCGCGACACCTGGCTTGAATCTGGTGCAGGTGCGGCAGGTAGATGCGGCTGGCAATGCTTCGCCCGCAACCCAATTTTCCTTTGCCTTGGTGGCTGCGCCGCAAGCCCCCGCCGCATCCCTGACCAACGACACGGGTGTAAACAATACCGATGGTGTCACCAGTGATGCTGGCCTTACCCTTCAATCTTACGGCTACACCGTAGAGTACAGTCTTGATGGCGGGCAAACCTGGAGCAGCAGCTTCAATCCACAACAGGGGGCGAATATCGCCCACATCCGTTATACCGATATCAACGGCAATCCCAGCGCGGTTGCGCAGGTCAACTTCACTTTGGATTCGGTCGCATCTGGTTTACCTACCGTGGCGCTAACGACTGATTCTGCTAGTGCGACAGATAACATCAGCAATATCGGCACGCTGAATATTGGCGCAGAAGCCACCAGCTTGGTGGAATACAGCACCAACTTTAGTTCTTGGTCAACCAGTTTTACTGCTCAAGCGGGAAGCAATACGGTGTGGGTACGTCAGACCGATCTGGCGGGCAATATTAGTCAAAGCCAGAGGTTCGACTTTGTCTTGGATACAGCAGCAGCAGCCCCCACGCTTGAGCTGACCGTAGATAACGGCACCAACACCACCGACAAGGTGACGACCGATGGCCGGTTGACGGTCAGCGGCGCCGAAAATGGCGCACTGGTCGAATACAGCATTGATAACGGCCAAAACTGGAGCAACAGTTTCACCGCTGTGACTGGCACCAACAATGTGCTGATCCGTCAGACTGACGTAGCCGGTAACCAGTCCGCCGCTGCGCAAATGTTTACTTTCACGGTGATGGCGCCCCCGGCCGCGCCAACGGTCGCTTTGACCGCCGATAGTGGCAGTAGCGCTACCGACAACCTCAGCAATATCGGCACGCTAAGCGTGACCGGGCAGGTGACCGGCGCAACGGTGCAGTACAGCGTGAATGGCGGCACAAGCTGGGCTACCAGTTTTACAGCGGTTGAAGGACAAAACACGGTGCAAGTGCGGCAACTCGATGCCAACGGCTTCCCCTCCGCACCGACGACCTTTCAGTTCACCCTCGACACGCAGGCACCGACCGCCAATAGCGTGCGTTCCGGCACCGACACTATCGTCACCATCGACGAAGTCAGCACGACTACGCCGCTGACTATTGTGCTGGCGAATGCAAATGATAGCGTGTCCAGTGTTACCTTGAGCGGCACGGATCTCAATGCACAACCGCTGAACAATGTGGCGGCCACCCTGAATGTGACGACCGGCAAATGGACGTTCGATGCCACCCTGTTCGCCGATACGGCGATCACCGCCACGGTGGCTACGGTAGATGCCGCAGGCAATACCAATAGCCAGAATAATTTCAATCTGACCAAGACCAACTTCGTCGCGCCCAGCATTGCTCTGACGAGCGACACCGGTGCCAGCGCGACCGATGCTTTGACCAGCAATGCGGCATTCACGCTGGGAGGCGTTCTCACCGGCGCGACGGTGCAATACAGCACAAATGGCGGCTCAACGTGGTCCACCGTATTCACCCCGACTCAAGGTGACAACGCAGTCATGGTTAGGCAAATAAATGCACAAGGCACGATCTCGCCAACCAGCACTTTCAATTTTAAATACGACAGCCAAGTCGCCTCGCCAGTGGTAGTTTTGCAACAAGACACGGGCGCGAGTGCAACCGATCATATCAGTCAAAATGGACTGATAAGTGTGTCCGGCGAGTCAGGGGCCACCATCGAGTACAGCATCGACAACGGTATCAACTGGAACCCTAGCTTCACCACCCAATCCGGCGCAAATTCGATCAAAGTACGGCAGACCGACACGGCTGGAAATATCAGCGCGAGCACGCTCTTTAATTTCACTCTGGATACAATTGTCCCGGCCACCCCCACCATCAGTCTGATGGTGGACAATGGTACGAACACGACGGATAAGCAGACTAGCGCAGGGGAACTCGCAATTGCCAATCGGGAAATGGGGACAACACTGGAATACAGCCTCGATAACGGCGCAAACTGGACCACCAACTATGTGCCGGGAATCGGCCAGCACACCGTGATTGTGCGGCAGACCGATGCAGCTGGGAATGTTTCCCTCCAATCCGCCCCCTTCACCTACACCTTGGTTGCTGCTCCCGCCGCTCCAACGGTTAATCTGACTAACGATACCGGCACGAACACTGCGGATAGTCTGACCAATGACAGTGCTCTAACTGTAACGCCAGCTACTGGTAACACCTTGCAATACAGTGTCAACGGCAGCGCTTCTTCGACAACTTACGTCCCCGTCGAGGGTAGCAATACGGTCAGCGTGATTCAGGTGGATGCCAACGGCTATGAATCCGCCCCCACGACCATTCAATTTGTGCGGGATACAACGCTTCCCACCGCCACCGCATTGAATGTGGGGCAAGATGCGATTATCAAGGTCAACGAAATTTCCGCCACAACGGTGTTGAATATTACCCTGCAAAATACAGCCGATACGGTTACCGGCATCACCCTGAGTGGCGGCAACATCAGCAATGTTGCTGCGGTCAAGGATAGTCAAGGTCGCTGGACATTCGACGCCACCCAGTTTGCCGACGGCACAATTACGGCGGTCATTACCAGCAGCGATGCCGCTGGCAATGCCGGCAGCAGCAGCTTGAGCTTAACTAAAGACAGCACTCCGCTGCCACCGGTGACTTTGTTGGTGGGCACAGATGCCGTGGCCAATAGAAATGAAGTCATCAGCGGAAGCAGTAGCAAAACGCCGCTGTCGTTTACCCTCGGCGACTCCGCCGATGCCGTCACCGCTGTCACCGTCACCGGGGCGGGCTTTCAGGGCCAAGGCAATGTCACCGTTTCTGCCGCTCAAAATACTTCTACAGGCAAATGGGAATTCGACAGCTATGCCTTCCGTGATGGCAATTTGAACGTGCATGTTGTTACCCTCAATAATAAACCCTCCGGCGTGGATCTTAGTCTGACGCTGGATCGCATGGGTCCGAATCTAAATGCGGGGGGATTGGTGGGCACCGATACGCTGATTACCGGGAGCGAAATTGCTGAAAACACGCCGCTGACTCTCCCTACTCTGGCGAATGGCGAAAGCTATTACTCGGTTAATCTCATGGGCTATTCAAACACAGGCGTGCAGATTTCTCGCGGAGCCATTAAGGATGCCAATGGCAATTACAGCTTTAATGCCAACCAGTTTGCCGATGGCCCCATTGAGGTTCAACTCTATGCCAACGATGCCAACGGCAATGCAAGCTACAGTACTTCCATTTTAACCAAGAATGCGTTGACGACAGCAGGAGCCGTCAGCGTGACAGCAAGGGGAGATGCGGCGATTGCCCTAGGGGAAATCACCAACAACGGGCAACTTGCAAAAATTGTCGTGTTAACCACGCCGGGAGACACCGTGCAGTCGGTTACGGTTTCCGGTCAAGACACTAGCGCTACGCTGCTGACCCAGACCGCCATGCCCAATTCAGTACCGGGAGAGTTTCAGATTGATGTTGCGGCATTTGCCGATGGTGACCTTACCGTGACCGTCGTCAGCACGAACAACCCAAGCGGCAAAACGACAACCCTGAGCCTGGATCGGGTTGCCCAAGTTACCTCGGCCAAAGTGGGTGCCGATACGGTCATCGATAGCACAGAAGTTGGCACGGCCACCCCAATCACCCTCACCGTGGCAGGTGCCAACGATGCGGGTCTGGTGGGCAACATTTATGGCATGTCCGCCACCAGCAACAACATGATTTATGGGTATGCCACCCAAGACCTTCAGGGTAATTGGACCTTCGACAGCAGCAAATTTGCCGATGGCGATCTGCGCGTTTCCGTCAATGCCAACGACCCTCTAGGCAACCAATCCAGTTCAACTTATTTCACTTTGACCAAGGGTACGCCCAGTGGAACAGGGACTGTTACAGGATCATTCGCCGTGTCTGCGGGGGGAAATCTTTTCATTAACAACAGCGAAGCTGGAGTTAATTCGACCACCGCCGGGCCAAGTTTTGCGCAAAAAGCCAAGCTCACGGTACAAACGCCAAGCGGCGATACAGTGTCTTCGGTAACGATCAGCGGCACCGGCAAAAATGGCTCCGTCAGTGTGTCTGCAAAGGCCACCACTACCGCCGGACAGTATGATTTCGCCACGGCAGAGTTCCTCGATGGTGCGCTGACGGTGACCGTAAACTCAGCCAACGCAATCACGCCGTTCACGCAAACGCTTACCTTGGATCGCATAGCACCAGTGATGGGCACGCTTCAAGTTAACACAGATAATTTAATCGATGCGACCGAGGCGACTACGACGGTGCTACTCAATCTCGTCCTACCTAATGGGGGTGATTCGGTGAGCTACCTTTCCCTCAACGGCGCTGGCACAGGACAGAATGCTGGCTCAACCATCAACCGCACGATACAGAAAGATGCCAACGGCAACTGGTTGTTCAATGCCACAGAGTTTGCCGATGGTCAGATCACTGCCACGGTGCAATTGCTCGATGCCGCAGGCAACACCAGCAGTCAGAGTGTCTTGTTGCTGAAAAATACCCTAGCCAGCGGCCAAACCAGCGTAGATGTCGGGGGCGATCTCGTGATAAATGCCAGCGAATCCAGCAATGCTCCCGGCACCCTCAACACCCACTTGAATGTGCTAAGTGCGGTGGGGGATAGTATTACTGCAGTGACCGTTGCCGGGCTGGATGCCCAAGGCGTAGCCAAACAAACTACAGCAACACTCAATTCGCAAACCGGAAAATATGGATTTGATGCGGTTGGCTTTGCCGATGGCACGCTCATGGTGACGGTGAAAACCAGCGCAAACCCGACCGGAACGCCAACCCAGTTCACATTGGATCGTTTGGCACCGCAGATCACGGCGTTGCAAGTGGGGACTGACACCATCATCGACGCCACAGAAACTGGCACAGCAACACCCCTGATCTTTACAGGCTTGAGTTCGGGTGACACGATTAGCCAAGTCTATGTCATAAATAGCAATTACAGCTATAAATATGCCACCAAGGATGCCACCACCGGCAGTTGGGCATTCGATTCGGGCTTTTTTGGGGATGGTGCGTTGACCGCCTATGTTTCTGCTAGAGATGCTTTTGGCAATACGAGCAACCCAACCTTTACTCTGACCAAATCCACGGGCGGGGCAACCAGCGGCGGCACGACTACCCCAGCGGTCATTCCGCTCTCAGTCAACATTGGCGGCGATGCGTTCTTTAGTTATGCCGAAGCGACTCCGGGAACCAGCAATTCAGGCAAAAAAGTTCCTTTGACCTTAACGGTGCCCAATGGCGACTTGGTGCTTGGGGTTACAGTTACCGGCAACAGTCTCGCTGGACAGCTTACGGTAGCCGCCATCAAGAATACCGCGACGAACCAATATGAATTCGACTCCCGATTATTCCTGGATGGAGTGATCACGGCAAAGGTCACCACGGTGAACCAGCCAACCGGCCAAAATTTCAGTCTGACTTTGGATCGCACCCCATCCGCGCTTTCCAGCGTGTTGGTGGGTAACGATGCGGTCATTAGCGCTGCAGAGGACGCCACCTCGGCCAGCCTATTGCTCCATACCATGAATCCGAACGACACCATCGGCTCGGTCACGCTAAGTCAGGGCAATAATTCAGTCCAGGTTCAGCCAGACTGGACAAATGGCCAATGGTTATTCGATGCCACGCAATTGACTGAAGGCACGATTGCCGGACAGGCCACTCTGCAAGATGCGGCGGGCAACACCCGCTACCAGACGTTCACCCTGCAAAAAAACACTCTGGCAGCAGGGCAGTCTGCAGTGAATGTGGGAGCGGATAGCTTTATCAACGCAACTGAAGTCGGATTGTCCACCTGGATGGAAGTGGTTGTGCCGCAAGGCGAAACCATTAGCGACGTGACCGTGACCGGCAAGGATGCGCAAGGCAAGGCCGTGACCAAGACGGCGAACCTGAACTCGACCAATCATAATTATGCATTTGATTCAAAAGAGTTTTCTGATGGAATTTTGGATGTTATAGTAAAAACCAATGTCAACACGAGCGGATCAACCAATCAACTCACTCTGGATCGGGTGGGTGGCGTGGCGACCAGTGTGACCGTGGGTGGCGATGCAATAATTGATGCTAGCGAGTCAGCATCAGGCTATGCGTTGATGGACATCAGTACCGCAATCGGCGCGCAAATCTCCAATATCATGGTGAGAGGAACCTACACTTCCGGAGGAACCTATTCAACCTCGGCTTCTTACGATACCTACAGCAAGAAATGGCAGTTCTATTCTAACTATTTTGCGGATGGCTCCTTGAGCGTGGAAGTAACGACCCAACCGGATGCTGCGGGCAACAGTGGATTCAGTACCTTTAACTTGCAAAAAAGCGGCAGCGGTGGCAACGGCACGGCCTTGGTCACCGTGGGCGGCGATAGCTGGATTACCGCCAAGGAAGTGAATTCGGCTTGGCCAACCCCGGCAGTCACCCAGATTGCAGGCATCAGCATTAATGTGCCCACGGGAGAAACCGTAAAGAGTGTGTTGGTGGTCGGCAAAGATGCGGCAAATAATGCACTGTCGATATCCGCTATGTTGAATTCAGCCACCGGCAAATATGACTTTGAAACCATGAATTTTGCCAACGGCGATCTGAGCGTGACGGTGAACACGCTTAATGGTACGACACCCGTTGCACATACCGGCACCCTGACCCTGGATCGCGGGGTGGGCATGAAATCGGCCTTGGTGGGCGGTGATACCATTATTTCCTCTGCAGAAGTTTCCACCGCCACAGTAATAGACCTGACTGCCGCTACAGTGGGCGACATGGCTCAAACCGTGCAGATCAATGGAACGAACTTGACCGGCAATTCGATGAATGCCAACGCCAAATACAACTGGGAAACCGGCAAATGGCAGTTTGATGCCACCCAATTTGCCGATGGCGTGCTGACTGTAACAGTGGGGTCGGCTGATCTGGCAGGCAACTATCAGCAAAACGCATATCAGCCTGGGGCAAGCAACACCTTCAAGCTGGTGAAAAATACCTTGGCCGAGGGCACGGTACTGGTGAAATCGGGGGGCGATGCGTATCTGAATACCACCGAATCCGGCTTTAACGGCGGCTTGTACAGCGCAACGCATCTCGCCAAACTGAATGTGCAACTACCCGCCGGCGAGACGATTGCGAGGGTGACCGTGAGTGGCAACGCCGTGGGAGGAGGTACTCTCACCGAAGTGGCCAAACTCAATTCCAGCACCGGACAGTATGAGTTCAACAGCCGGGCTCTTGTGGATGGCACGCTAACTGTGACCGTTACCAACACCGCCAATACCAGCCTGACTTCTTCAATCACGCTGGATCGGGTAGCTGGTTATTCTGGCACGCTGAAAGTCGGCATAGATACCGTGATTGATGCGACTGAGACATCCACTGCCACGGTGCTGAACTTCAGCAGTCCGTTGGCAGATACGGTGAGCAATTTCTCTGTGAGTGGTAAAAATGCGCAAGGTGCCACAATCTCGAAGCAGGTCACTCAAAATGCTCAAAACCAGTGGGTATTTGATGCCACGGAGTTTGCAAACACAAAGCTCTCTATTTCTTTACAAGAAATCGATGCGGCCGGCAACAGCGCCAGCCGAACCTATGATCTGACGAAGAACAGCTTAACCAGCGGTGCGCTGGTGACGGTTGGTGGCGATACTTATATCAAAGCCAATGAAAATTCAACCGGGTTCGAAGTTGTGGTGCCAATCGGCGAAACTATTACCGGAGTGACGGTGAGCAACGGCACGCTGACTCCGGTAACGGCGACCTTGAACACTTCAAGCGGATTGTGGACCTACAGCAATGCGGGTTTTACTGATGGCGCAGTAACGGTGCATGTCACGACCAACACGGCTGGAACGGATGTCGTTCTGACGCGCGATACGCTTGCCCCGACCATCACTGGTGTACAGGTCGGCACCGACGGCATCATCGATGCAACCGAAACCTCAGCAGCTACACCATTGACTTTTACTGGCATGGTGGCGGGGGATATTGTTGGTAGCATTCAGATTGGCGGCTATACCCAGTCCGGTTCCTACACTTATGACTACGGAACCAAGGATGCCAATAGCAATTGGACCTTTAATGCCAGTCAGTTCCGCGATGGCTCACTGAGTGCGACGATTTACAACATCACCGATTTGGCCGGTAACTCTGGTGGGACGAAATATCTCACCCTGACCAAACAAACTGCGACCGGCGGGGGAAGCTCGACCAGCGCTTTACCGGCAGGTACGCTGTTGGTGGATGTGGCTGGCGATGCCCTGATTGGCTCAGCCGAAATTTCGGCTAACAAGGCGGGTCTCAATATTCAGGTTGGGCAAGGCGACAGCATCACCGGCGTGACGGTATCCGGGATCGACAAGGCCACCAGTGCCACCATTGCCACCCCAGTCACGGCGACCTTGGTTAACGGAAAATATTCGTTCGTCACCTCGGCCTTCGCAGAAGGTGACTTAACGGTGAGCGTCGTAGTCAAAAACGGCGTCTCGGAATCAACCAAAACTGCCAATGTCCGGCTGGATACGGTCGTGACTGCGCCGACGGTCTCGGTGGGGAATGACACGATCATTTCCAGCACGGAAACCTTGGCGGCGACCCCGCTGGTGTTGTCGGCGCTTGCCACCGGGGAAGCAGTGACCGCTATTGCCTTAGTGGGAGGAGGGCGGAGTACGAATGCAGTCTATGATCCGATCACCGGTCAATGGTCGTTTGATGCAACCCAATTCAAGGACGGCCAGATTTCCATGACCACTTCGGTGATAGATGCGGCAGGCAACTCGGGCAGTAGTGTTTCCACCCTGACCAAAAATACCTCCGCCAGTGGTCTGCTGGTGGTGGCGGGTGTGGGCGCCAAAGCCGATTCGTACATCACCAGCGGAGAGCAAACCAACGTCACTTTGTTGGTCGTAGCCCCGAATGGAGAGGTCGTAACCAGTGTGACGGTGACGGATGGCGTATTAATAACCCCGCTGACCGCGACGACCCTCAATGCTACAACGGGGTTGTATTCTTTGGCGACCAGCACCCTGCAAGAAGGCGAGATCACCGTGACAGTGAAAACCGCAACTGGCGTTTTTGCCGCCAACTATACCCTAACCAAGGACACGCTGGCTCCCAGCATCATCGCAGCCCAAGTGGGTACAGATGCAGTAATTCAGGCCGGCGAACTCAGCACCGCGACACCGATCAGCTTTACCGGCTTACAGGCGGGTGAAGCGTTCAGCCAAGTCTCTGTTTCTGGCAAGCTGGCCAACGCAAACTACAACTCCAGTGTCACTGCCTACAAGGATGCGCTATCCGGCAACTGGGGGTTTGATGCCACCCAGTTTGCGGACGGCGTATTGACGGTGAACACCACGGTATCGGATACGGCAGGGAATATCGCTTACCCGAGCTTTACCCTGACCAAGGGAAGTGTCGCCACAACTACGGCGGTGACCGTCGATGTGGGCGGCAATGTGGCGATAAATAAGGTCGAAGTCAATGCCACGGCAATTGGTGTCGCGCTGAATGTGACCGTGCCTACCGGCGATACCGTGACCTCGGTCAGCGTGAGTGGGCTGGATAAAGTCACTGGCCAGACGATTGCCACCCCCATTCAGGCCACCAAAAATACGAACACTGGCAAATGGGAGTTCAACCCCACCGCATTAGCGGATGGAGAGATCACAGTCAGTGTAGTGACCACTAACAACGGCACCACAACCCAAGCAATGCTGCTGGATCGGGTGATTGGCGCAAACACGGTGCAAGTGGGCGGTGACGGCATCATCTCGGCGAACGAACTTTCCACTACCACTGCTCTGGATATTGCGATGCTGGGGAGTAACGATGTCGTGCAGTCGATTTCTGTCGGGGGAGTCAATGTAAACGGATGGTCACTAAACATGGCTGCCAGCTACGATTGGGCGCGCGGCAAATGGGTATTCGATGCCACCCAATTTATAGATGGAAAATTGACCCTGACGATCAACAGCAGCGATGCTGCGGGTAATAGCAACAATAATTCGCAGTATTTTAATTTGACCAAGAGTGCTTCAACCCTGGCTGCGGGGACGGTGGCAGTGGATGTGGGCGGAGATGCGATTATCAACTCAACAGAAACCACCTCAACCACTTGGATTTCTGCGTTAGGAAAATATGGAGTTGCCCTGAATGTGCTTGCACCGGCAGGCGAGACCATTTCGACGGTGACAGTCAGCCAAGGTACTGCCACGGTGACTGCCACCAAAAATGCTAGCACAGGAAAATACGAGTTTGTCCCCAGTGCGGCGTTTGCCGATGGCGCAGTAACAATCACCGTGACCACCGATGTGCAAACCACGGGGGCGACGGCGACGCTGAACTTTGAACGCGTAGCAAACGTTAAGTCAGTCACTGTTGGGCAGGATGCAGTCATTACTGCGGCGGAAGTTTCCAGTGCAACGCATTTCAAAATTGCACCGCTATCAGTGGGCGATGTAGCGACCAGCGTCACCGTGGGTGGGCAAGCCGCAAGCTATGACCCCACTACCGGAGATTGGCTGTTCGACACCTCGCTGCTGGCCAATGGTTCGATCCAGGTGCAAGCCGCCATGGTGGATGCCAACGGCAATTCAAGCTCGGCCTATATCAATTCGTTTAATCTGCTCAAGACGGCAAGCGTCATTGATTCCACTGGGGCTGCAATCACGGTAAATCAAGACAACACGCTCTATCAAGATGTTTCAACGACTGGCTTTGCCGATACCTTCACCGTGCAAAACAATAGCAACGCCGTCGTGTTTGCGGGGGCGGGGAACGATACGGTCATCCTGCAATCCACCCCGGCCACCGGGAGCAGCGGTTTCCTCCTGTTGGATGGCGGCGCGGGAACCTTAGACACGTTGCAACTCTCGTCCACTTACAAAGATATCAATCTGGTCTCTGCTACCAATGGCGTTGGCCACAAAATCAAGGGGTTCGAGGTAATTGATCTGACCACGGATACGGCGCGAAATACTGTCACCTTGTCCGCCAAGGATCTGTTTGCGATGGACAGCGGATTGATTGATGCAATTACCGGTGCACCTACTCTGGTGATCAACGGCACCACAACTGACTTTGTCAACATGGGGGTTAACACCAATCAATTTGCCTTGCAAGGCACCGCGAATACTTTCGATGCTACGGGGGCATCAGGCACAGGCTACAGTAAATACACCGCGACGTACGCGGACACGATGAACCAAAACCATCTGGTGGAGGTATTGCTGCAGAACGGCATAAGCGTGCAATAACGGTTTTGTAAGCGCGTGTTGGCTTAATGGAATGGCTAATAGTTCCATCAGGGGCGGGAAAGGGAATAACTGGGTTGCGAGGTTGGCTAGGTTTGGCGTTAGTTGCGTACCTGAATATTCAGCGAACTCGCCGTCACATTTCCAGAGACTTGCTCCAAGCCAACCGCATCGCTAAGGATGTGCGCTGCTTCATCGAGATAGATATCTTTGGCATTCGTCCTGGCTTTTTCCAGCGCCAAATCGGTATCTAAATTACGCTCATTGGATTGCAAGCCATCATCTTGCTGAGTCTCATTATTTTCAGCCGAATTTTCAATTTTGAAATTACCCGCCTTTTCTTTTTCCCGCGCTTTGATCCGTGCTTCCTGAATCTCACGTTCTTTGCGACGTTCGGCTTCATTCAGAGAAATTTGATTCTGTTTGCGCTGCCGGCTGAATTCGGCGATATCCTCGCGCAAATATTGAAACTCTTTATTGTTCGCAATACGCGCTTCATGATTTGATTTCAACACCGGCAAAACACCCGATAGATAGGCTGAAGGCCTATATTGAGCCGGCTGGATTTGCGCCCAGGGCAACGCATTTTCAAAACTGGATTCGCCAAAATCAACCTCATCATTCAAAGAAGGCAGACCGATATCCGGCGAGACGCCGCGCAGTTGCGTGGTACCCCCGTTGATGCGAAAAAACTGGGCAATGGTCATTTTTAGGTCGCCCAATTCCGCACTATTTTTGTTCATCAGCTGGTCAAGACTAATCACCGATTGAACAGTCCCCTTGCCATAGCTAGTTTCACCAATCACAATTCCGCGCGCGTAATCCTGAATCGCGGCAGCAAAAATTTCCGAAGCAGAAGCGGAACCGCGATTGATCAACACGCCCAGTGGACCATCCCACACCACGCCGGGGTGGATGTCGCTTTCGACTGAAACCGCGCCTTTGGCATTGCGTTGCTGCACCACCGGACCTTTGTCGATAAACAACCCTGTCAGCTCAATTGCTTCACTTAATGCGCCACCGCCATTGTTGCGCAGATCAATCAGTACGCCTGCCACCTTGGCCGCCTTTAGCTCTTCCAGCAGCCGTGCCACATCGCGCGTGGCACTTTTAAACTCTTTATCGCCTTTTTGGCGTGCGGCAAAATCCTGATAAAAACCGGGCAGAGATATCACGCCGATACGCCGCGTTAAATTATTGTCTTTCACCTCGATAATAGATTTTTTGGCGGCCTGCTTATCCAGACTTATTTTCTTTCTAATCAATGAAATAAGTTTGTGTGCGCCATCCGGCCCGGCTTCTGCGGGTAGGATGTCCAACACCACCACGCTATTTTCTGCCCCCCGGATTAACGCAACTGCATCATCAATTCTCCAACCCATTACATCAGTCACCGGCGCATTTTCAACCTGCCCGACACCCACAATGCGATCCCCCACTTTCAGCTTGCCGGACAATGCGGCAGGGCCGCCCGCGATGAGCTCGCGAATTGTGGTGTATTCATCTTTGTCCTGCAGCACCGCACCAATACCGAACAGAGATAAACGCATGGAAATATCAAAATCTTCCGCTGCACGCTTACCCAAATAATTGGTGTGCGGATCTATTGTCATCACATACGCATTCATAAAATACTGGAATACGTCATCGCTATTTACTTTGGAAACACTTTTAAGAATATTATCGAAACGTTTGTTCAGTGTTACAACAATGCTCTTGTCGTCTTTCCCTGCCAACTTAAGCCGCAGCCAGTCATTCTTTACCCGCTTACGCCACAACTCGTTTAATTCCTCGGGCGTATTCGCCCAAGAAGCTTTTTTGCGTGAAAATTCATGGGCTTCTTTCACCTCGAAAGAAAAGCCCTTTTCCAATAGGGAACGCGAATAGTTAATGCGTTCGGCAATGCGTTGTTGATATAAATTGTAAATTGCAAAAGGAATTGTCAAATTCTCATTGCGAATCGCATCGTCCAATTTGGTTTGAGCACCTCTAAATCTATCTATGTCGGCCTGCAGAAAAAAAACTTTCTCGCCATCCAGCGATTTCCAATAATTTTCGAAAATTTTTGCAGAAGTAGCGTCATCCAGAAGATTCTTTTTGTAGTGATATCGGCTTAGTACTTCAGCCGATATCAGTGCGGCACGCGGTTGATGTGCCAGCGGGGTAAGTTGTTGTGCGATGAGATTTCTGCTGAATGCCAGCGCTAAAAATACCCACGCCAGTCTTATAAATATTTTTTTCATTTTCTTCTTAATCCTAACGGGCATAGCAAGTTTTCGCCCCTGATTATGAAACATAATAAATCCATCTTTTCTGCTTAAGCTACTTCCGAAACGGGAAAGAAAATGAATTGCTAATACAAGAGCTTACTTTAAACATGCAATATATTACGAATAATTTTATGGGGCTGCAATTATTAGTTTCTCAATTGCGCCGCCAAGTTGTTCCCTGCGGCGTATCTTCCAAAACAATGCCCTGCTCCAGTAATTCTTTGCGAATGCGATCCGCTTCGGCAAAATTTTTGGCTTTTTTAGCAGTGATACGCTCGGCAATTTGTACTTCAATAGAGGCAGCGTTCAACTCACTCTCTCCTGCGCCGGCTTGCAAAAATTCTTGCGGGTCGCGTTGCAATAATCCCAATATCCCCGCCAACTGTTTAAGCTTTATCGCCGCCAGTACCGAGTGATCTGCTCCCCGGTTCGCTTCGTTGGCCAGATCAAACAGCACCGCCATGGCCTCCGGCGTATTGAAGTCATCGTTCAATGCAGCGCGGAAACGTACGGCTTCCGTATTCTGCCAATCCAGCGGTTCGAAATTGGCATCAGCAGGAATATGTTTTAACGCCGTATAAAGACGGGTTAGAGCCCCCTTGGCATCGTCCAAATGCGCATCCGAGTAGTTCAAAGGACTGCGGTAATGAGCCCGCAGAATAAAAAAACGCACGACTTCCGCATCATATTTTTTCAGTACTTCGCGGATGGTGAAAAAGTTGCCCAGACTCTTGGACATTTTTTCATTGTCCACGCGCACAAAGCCGTTATGCATCCAATAATTTACATATTGGCACTGATGCGCGCCTTCGCTTTGCGCGATTTCATTTTCATGATGCGGAAATTGCAAGTCGGCGCCGCCGCCATGAATATCAAAATGTTTACCCAACAACTCGGAGCCCATTGCCGAACATTCGATATGCCAACCGGGACGGCCTTTGCCCCACTTTGAATCCCACTTTACCTCTTCAGCCTCGTTATCTTTTGCTGATTTCCACAGTACAAAATCCAGCGGATCGTGTTTATGTTCGGCAACATCAACACGTTCCCCGGCGCGCAAATCTTCCAGGGATTTACCGGAGAGCTTGCCGTATCCCGCAAATTTGCGCACCGCATAATTCACATCGCCATCGTCAGCCTGATAGGCCAAGCCATTTTTTTCCAGCTGCGCAATCATCTCCAGCATCTGTGGAACATATTCGGTGGCGCGCGGTTCATGATCCGGTCTCTGCACCCCCAGCGCATCAGCATCGGCATGCATTGCATCGATAAACCTCTGCGTAAGATCATGAATTGATTCATTATTTTCAGATGCACGGCGAATGATCTTATCGTCGATGTCGGTGATATTACGCACGTAAGTCACCTCAAATCCCAACGCCTTCAACCAGCGATACACCATGTCAAAAATAACCATGACCCGGGCGTGCCCCAAATGACAAAAGTCATAAACTGTCATACCGCACACATACATGCGTACTTTGTTGGTTTCGATGGGAATGAATTCCTGCTTATCGCGGGCTAGGGTATTGTAGATTTTCAACATTTAATTTCACTTAAAATTATTTCGGGTTGTGCGCTTTTAATCTGTGCAAATCCGTGCTCATCTGTGGCTAAGCTTTTTCTATCACCACGCGCCAACTTTAAAGCGTTCAATTTCACGCCGGTCTCGCTTGGTTGGCCGACCTTTCATATCGGAAGGTTTCGGTAGCGCTTTTAATTCTAACGCGAGCGCTTCGCGCTTGATGCGACCGGCCTCGGTTTCACGATAAAGTTTTTGTGCCTGGGGAGCCGGGCCGCGCTTATCGGAAACCGCCAAAATCTCCACTTCAAAAATATACGGGCCTAAACGCAATGCCAAAATATCACCGGCACCCACTGTTTTAGCGGGCTTAACGCGTAACTCATTGACCAGCGCTTTTCCGCATTCAATCGCCTCAACCGCCAGAGCGCGTGTTTTGTAGAAACGTGCCGCCCATAGCCATTTATCGATTCGTATTTTTGAATTATCTGCCTGCTCAGCTGTATTTTTTCCCATCAAAAATTCCACACTCAACACAATGATCAATTCAACGCTGGTTCCGCACCCTTGGGAAACAGCACCCATAGACGACCCGCCTGCTTCATGCGTCCCGCCTGGGCTCCTGCCAACTCACCGAATCCCCAAAAAAAATCCGCACGCACCGCTCCTTTAATCGCACCACCGGTATCTTGCGCGTGCATCAAACGATTCAGCGGCTCGCTGCTATTCGGCTGTGTAGTTGATAAAAATACCGGTGTGCCCAGCGGAATGGTGCGCGGATCAACCGCAATACTATATTCATTGGTCAGCGGTACGCCCAATGCGCCAAGCGGTGCCGGAAGTGTATTGGGTAATTCGCGGAAAAATACAAAACTGGGATTTTGCCCGAGCAGTGTAGCCAAGCGATCCGGGTTTTTGTCAGCCCAGTTTTTAATGCCCTGCATTGAAGTTTCTTCCGGCTTTAGTTCGCCCATCTCGATTAGTTTTTTACCAATCGAAATGTACGGATGTCCGTTTTGATCGGCATAACCGATTTTAACCTGCGATCCGTCTTCCAATTCAATCCGTCCGGAGCCCTGGATTTGCAGAAAAAACAAATCTACCGCATTTTCCGCCCAAAGCAATTCACGGCCTTTAAAATTATTCATCCCGGCATCGATTTCCGCACGATTGTAATAAGGAACTAACTTCCTCCCCTGTAACTTGCCGCGCAAACGCATGCCTTTAAGTTGCGGATACACTTCGCTTAAATCTACTTCCAGCAAGTCTTCCGGTACGCCATAAATTGGATAACGATATTTATCGCTTTTCTGGCGACTGCCTTTAAGCAAAGGTTCGTAATATCCGGTAATCAAACCCTGCTCGCTTCCATCTGCATTAAACACCTGATAGGGGGCAAACCAAGTCTCAAAAAATACATGTTGCGCAGCGGAATCTTTCAAATTAACTTGCTCGGCCATGCTGCAAATAGATTGCCACACCGGTCTATTTTTTACTGCCCGGCAACTTTGCCGAAGCGCGAGCCAAGACGGAGTCAAATCCTGCGTGGACCAATTCGGCAGCATCTCCCATTTGCTGGGCATATAGGTAGGAGCAGCCACCACCGGTTTTTCACTGACAGTTGGCGCGGAAACGCATACCGGAGGTCCTGATACTTGTGCCGGTTGTGATACTACCGGACTGGATGGAGCGGGCGTCTGTGCAACATTTGCCGGTGGATTCGTTTTAACGGGAGTTTGGCAACCCACCAAAAAAATGGCTGCAATTCCAACAACTAGCTTTGGTTTATTCAACTTCATTTAAATCCTTATTAATTCAAATAGGCCTGCAGTCACTACTTTACACAGCAATTACTAATATTATCCTAAATAATCAATTAGTTATGCCTTAGTGCAGAACGCGGGGAATGCTTAACACAAACTGCGGAATGGCCACTTTAAATTCTGAGCCGTCCTCCAATGCCATTAAATAACTGCCCGACATGGTGCCGACTTGAGTAGCTAAAACAGTTCCACTGGTGTACTCGAAGCTCTGACCGGGATTGATGGTAGGTTGTTCCCCGACTACACCTTTTCCCTTTACTTCCTGAATATGTTGATTGGAATCGGTGATGACCCAGTGACGACTGATTAATTTTACGGACATTTCACCCTGATTGTTGAGGGTGATGGTATAGGCAAATACGAAACGATTTTCTGCCTCGGCAGATTGCTCGGGGAGATACCTCACCCGCACGGTCACTTGAATTTTATAGTGAGTTAAATTTTCCATTATTTAATGTGTTGTTTCCTTTTGACCACCCGCTGCACCGATCTTGCTTCCCGCCACTAACCAGAAATTTCAAGGCACGCAGTATATCAAGTCTTTATCCAGAAAATTCAAGTACTCGCAGCCTGGTCTACGTCCATGGAAGTCAGGGCATCTTGCACTGTCGGATAGCGAAGCTTCACCTTTAACTCTTGTTTCATACGCCGATTGGTAAGACGGCGCGATTCATTCATAAATGACCACATAAGCGGCGAAACTGTACATTCAACTTCTTGTCGCAACATACGCGGTACTCTGGGCAAGTGAAACTTATCGGCCACCACATCAAAATATTCGCCCATTTTCATTTCGCTATCGTCACTGGCATGATATAGACGATTGGGCTTGCCGAGTCGCATTGCCGCCACCACACAGCGCGCCAGATCATCCGCGTGAATATGATTGGTATAACTGTCCTGATCCGCGCTGATAGCCGGCATCCCCGCAAGGATTCTTTCGCGCGGCAAACGCCCGGCAGCATAAATTCCCGGCACGCGCAAAATGCTGGCTTTGACCCGATTTCTTGCGGCCCAGTGCCGGATAAGAGTTTCTGCCGCAATGCGGCGGCGCGCCCTGGCTGATTGCGGATTAGCCGGGCAAGTTTCGCTCACCCGATCACCGGCGCAATCGCCATATACCCCGCTGGTGCTGATGTAGATTATTTGCCGGGGAAACTGCCCCTGAGAAAGTGCGGCGAGCAAATTTCGCGTGCGCGGATCTTGCTCTCCAAGATTGGCCGGCGGAGCAAAATGTAAAACCGTGTCCGCAATCCCCGCGATGCGTTCAAGTGAATTTCGATCATCCAAATCCCCGTCAAGCGGAATAACGCCCTGCTTGCGCAATTCAGCCCTTCGTATCGGGTTGCGTACCAGACCAAAAAGCTGAAAACGCCCGTGTAACAATCCGATTACCCGGTTGGCAATATCTCCGCATCCGATAATTAGAATTTTTTTCATGGCTTAATTATGCGTTAAAATTGCGGTTTCGCGAATTCAATAACCAATCATGACCTTCAAAACGACTATAAAACCCAGCAATCACAGCTTCAAAACAGGTGCGGGTGAAACCATTCTTGAGGCCGCCATTGCACACGGCTTCACTCTCCCTTACAGCTGCCGGAATGGCGCCTGTGGCGTATGCAAAGGTAAAATTTTAGAAGGAGCGGTAGATTATGGGAATGTTCAAAATTACGCCTTAAGCGATGCCGAAAAGGCCGGCGGATTGGCTTTGTTCTGCTGTGCAAAGCCCAAGTCCGATCTGGTTATCGAAAGCCATGAAGTAACCATCGGTAGCGATATTCAAGTAAAAACTCTGCCTTGCCGTGTGCAGAAGATGGAAAAAGTGGCCGAGGATGTCATGGTGCTATCGTTGAAGTTGCCGGCCAATGAACACCTTAAATTTATGGCCGGGCAATATATTGATATTCTGCAAAAAGACGGCAAGCCGCGCAGTTTTTCTCTGGCAAATGCGCCGCATGATGATGAATTTTTACAGTTGCATGTGCGCAATATTGCCGGTGGCACTTTCACACAGCATGTTTTCAACGAAATGAAAGAACGCGACATCATGCGCATTAAAGGGCCGCTCGGCACTTTCTTCCTGCGCGAGGATTCCAACAAACCCATCATTTTCATCGCCAGCGGCACCGGCTTTGCGCCGACCAAAGCCATTATCGAACACGCTCTGCATATCGGCATCAAGCGTCCCATGCATTTGTATTGGGGCGTGCGCAAACAGGCTGATCTGTATATGCTGGAACTAGCCAAAAGCTGGGAAGCGCAGGGCGTCAAATTCACCCCGGTGGTATCTGACGAGGCATGGCCGGGTCGCAGCGGATTTGTACACCAAGCTGTGCTGGAAGACTATACCGATTTATCGGGTTACCAGGTTTATGCCTGTGGCGCACCGGTAGTGGTTGAAACCGCGCATCGCGAAATCACCGAAAAATGCGGCTTGCCCAACGAAGAATTTTTCTCGGATGCGTTTACCTTTGTACCGAAAGCCGCTGTTTAATTGGAGAAATTTGCGGGCTCTGCTGCGGGTGGCTCGTGATGCTCCACCTTTAGAGTTAAATTGGGCTTGAGGCCGGCAAGTGCAGGTAAAAGATGGTTAAGTACCTGTTCTGCCGTCATGCGAAATGTTCGCCCGCGCGCACTAATTTTTAGCCAACCGGCCTTGTCTCGATAATAGCGTTCAGTGAAATTATCGGTTCCCATCAGGATGACATAGCTATCATTAGTGAGCTTCATGGGCTTACTCTAGCGTCATTGCCAGATGATAATAATTAAACGCTACATCTTTTTTATCCAACTTTTCCGCCAGCTGGCCCAAGGCGCTGTAGGCCGCACGACTGGGTGCCAAGCTGATGCTGGCATCCAGATAATTTTGCGCCTTGCCCCATAATTCCTGCTTTAAACAAAGTTTACCCAGCGCCAGCAACAGTCCCGCATCATCCTGATGCACTTTTAACCAGCGTTCCGCCTGGTTAATCTGCGTCACAACATCATCGGTATGACAATCGCCATACAAGGTAACCAGGTCGCTATCCCATTGCGCATTTAAACTTTCCACCAGCACTTTTCCGGCACTGTTGGGTTCATGCAATCTGATATACGCCTTGGCCGCAGCCGCGGTAATTTTGGATAGTCGTTTTAATTCACCTGGCACATTTCTCCAGATACTACGCAGGGTATCGGCATCATTCATTGGATCGCGCAATTTTTCCAGCCAGGCTTGCTGGCGAAGTTGCAAGGCAAGCGTGGCATCAATCGCACGACGTTTTTCCAGTTGTGCGGCAACCTCCAACACGGCATCCCAGTTACGCGATTGCTGTTGCGCCTTTAACTCCAGCGTTAACGCACCCACGTGCTTGCTGCCGCCCGACTTGTTTAATTCTTTGAGAGAATTCAACGCGGACGCGGGGTTTTTCTCATCCAGTAGAAATTCAGTTTTGGCCATCAGGCGCATGGTTGCTTCACCCACGCTTTTCCCCTCGGCATCGGCCAGATACGCGTCTCGCTTGTCAAATTCATGCTGCTCATGCGCCGCGCGGGCGGCGATGATGGAATTCAAACCGGATTTTTCTCCCAGCTCCATAGAGTGCACCGCCGCTTTTTCAGCTGCGGCATAGCGACCTTCGAAGAAGGCTGTGAACGCATCCATCATCGCAGCACGTCCTTTTTCATGCGCGCGTTCCCGGCGGAAATTCCGCACATATTCCGGCAAGCGTAGCGCAGCTGCCAGCAAACGTACCACGCTATAACCGAAGACAAATAGCGCAAGACAAGATAAAACAAATAAAGTCAGGGACAATTCAACACGGTAGGGCGGAATAACAAATTGCACGTAGCCGGTATTGTGCGAGAGCAACGTTACCGCAATCGCCGCTGAAAAAATTGCCAGTAACCAGACAAGAAATTTCATCGCGCCACTTTCTCGTGTGAAATTCTATAGTTACGCACAGCCTCAAGACTTCCGCCGATATCCGGAAGCTCAATATTAATATTGGACGCTGCCAGTTTTTGCAATGATGCCAATACCAGCGCCCCCTCTTTTGACTGCGTGTCAAAATATAATTTGGTCCACTCCTGGGCAGTTTTCAAATCATGTTTATAGCTGGCTTCATCATGTGACAACAACGCGAGGCGCGCCGACAACAAGCGGATTTTTAAATTCTCTTTCAGGAAAAATGACTGCGTGGGCGACAGCAACGGTAGCTCGCGCTTTTGGGTATTTTCAATACGCACCAAATGTTTGGCCTCTTGCCACAATTCGCGCCAGAATTTCTTCCAGACACCTTCATCCGGCACCGGAATGGCTAAAGCGTCCCGAACTTCCGGGCGAATATTTTGGGATAAAGGCAAAGTATCGATTGCAACCACCAAGCCATCGATGCGCATATTGATACCGGTGATATCAATCAGAGGCAAGGTGCGCAATTTATCGATATCCTGATTAATGGTCTTTCTTAAATTAGTTAAGGTGGGGCGATCCAGGCGTTTTAGGCGATCATCAGCATGTTGCATTGCAATCAGAGCAGCTTTTATATTGGCCGAGAGTTGTAATTGCTGCGCGGCAATCATCAGCATTTGCTCCACTTCGGCAAGTGCAGTTTGATCTCGGCTGCTCGACATTTCCTGATACAACGCATCCAGTGCAGCGCGCTGATTTTGCGATTCGGCAAACTTGCTTTCCAGCACACTCAATTTTCCGCCCAATTCACGCACCACTTCCTGATTCTGCGTGACCAGCGTTTGGTTGGCTTTATTGCTGCCATCCATTTCCGACAGGCGTTTAGCGACTTCTTGCTGTACCTGATTAATCTGGGAGTGCGCATCAAACCATTGCCATAGAAAAACCACCACTAACAGTGCCAGCGTCAATTGGGTAATACTCATTTTGGAAATGATATTGCCGACAGCGGGCTGATGAGGGCTCTTCAACATGGCACGAAAAGTACCCGTATTTAACCCCGCATCGTCCTGCGTCGCTTGAGAATTTTCTGGCTTTTGATCATTCATACCTGCATTCCAATACTTTTGGGTTTCGTCCATGATACCAAACCGGCAACCACACCCGCATCGCCCTCCGGGGTTAAAAAAACCTGCTTCCAACCCATGTTTCGGGCATTTTCCGCAATTCGGGCATGCGGTACAAAAATCGCCGTATCGGCAAGTTGCATGGTGTTTTGTTTGCCCAGCATTTCCCAAAGATGCTGCAAAGCTTCACTGCTGCTAACAGTGATTGCATCGACCGGCTGCGCAAGTAGCACCGTCAAATCTTGCCGCGCTTTGCTGCGCTGATAACAGCTGACATATTCCACCCGTGCACCGCGCGCTTTAAGCGTATCGCCCAACAATTCACGCCCCCCGTCGCCGCGAAAAATTGCGATCTTCCAACCTTGCACATTTTGCAACTCGGGCAGCGCCAATAACGCTTCGCTGTCACTTTTACCCTGCGGCACAATAACCTGTTTGATGCCCGCCTCGCGCAATGCTTGCGCGCTACTTTGTCCCACGCTGGCAATTTGCAAAGTTGCCGGAATATTACTCAACGCACCGATTGCCTTCAGGCCGTAACGAACCGCGTTGGGGCTGATAAAAATAGCCAGATTAAATTCGGCCAGACGCCCAGTCACCTTCTGTAAAGCGTGCTCATCGGTGGCGGGCGCAATTTCCAGTAAGGGAAACAAAATCACCTTGCCTCCAAGCTGCTCGATATCTTGCTGCAACTGCCCTGCCTGCGCGCGCGGACGCGTGACGACAATATTTAATCCGGCCAGCGGTTTATCCTGCGCGTCACACTGCATTTGTCTTTTAAATCAAATAGTTAGTGATGAAAGAATTTCACCCGCACCCTGTTTAAGCAAGTCTTCTGCAAGCGCATTTCCCAGCGCTTCCGGTGCTTCAATAGTGCCGATTTGTTCTGCACGCAACATCTTTTTTCCATCCGGGCTGGCAACAAAACCGCGCATGCGTAGCGTATTACCCTGCACTTCGGCAAATCCGCCCAATGGAACCTGGCAACTGCCTGCCAAAGCGCGGCTCATAGCTCGCTCGGCAAATACACAGGCGGCCGTTTCCGCATCATGCAGCGGTCGCAGCAATGCTTCCAAATCCGCACGATTGGCACGAATTTCAATGCCCAGTGCGCCCTGCCCCACAGCGGGCAAACTTTCTTCGCTGGAAATTTCAGCGCGAATGCGTGCCCCCAATCCGAGTCGTTTTAAACCGGCTGCGGCCAGAATAATGGCTGCATATTGCCCTTCATCCAATTTGCGCAAACGGGTTTGCACATTGCCGCGCAACGGTTGAATGTCCAAATGGGGAAAACGTGCGCGCAACTGACTTTCGCGGCGCAAGCTTGACGTGCCCACCACGCTCCCTGCGGGCAAAGACGCCAAATTTTCAAATTTATTGGAGACAAATGCATCGCGCGGATCTTCGCGTTTGCCGATGCAGGCCAACACAAAACCTTCCGGCAAATGCATCGGCACATCCTTTAATGAATGTACCGCAATATCCGCGCTGCCATTTTCCAAGGCAGTCTCCAGCTCTTTGACGAACAGGCCTTTACCGCCGATTTTTGACAGGGTAACGTCCAGAATCTGGTCGCCCTGGGTTGTCATGCCCAATATACTGACATCGGTTTGTGGATATAATGCGCGCAGTCGGTCTCGGATATGTTCTGCCTGCCACATTGCCAAAGCGCTTTCGCGCGATGCGATGACGAGTTTTTTCGGTACGGCTGTAGTTTGAGAGTCCTGATTCATTGCTTTTCCTGATAGATTATTTTGTTAAATTTTTGCGGCGCATTCTAACATGGCCACGAACTGCTTGCCTTCTTCAGGCTAACTGCCTGAATTGAATATCCTGAATTAAATATTTTGACCTTATGTTGAAGAAAAACATTATGAACCTGCTTACTACCCCTGCCGACCTTTCAAGTAAAGATGTTCCGCTACGCGAAGATATCCGTTTACTCGGACGAATTCTGGGCGACACCCTGCGTGAACAGGAAGGTGCAGAAAACTTTGACATAATCGAAAATGTACGCCGCGCGGCAGTACGTTTTCGCAAAACGCAGGATGATCATGACAGTGATCAACTGGAAGCCATGCTCGACAACTTATCGCCCGACCAAACGCTGGCAGTGGTACGCGCTTTCAGTTATTTCTCGCAACTATCTAATATTGCAGAAGATTTGCATCACAACCGGCGCCGCCGCGCGCACTTGAAAGCCGGTTCACCGCCACAGCAAGGCAGTGTGCAGTGCGCCTTGGATCGCGTTAAGGATAAAAATGTGGATTTCGCCACGCTTCAGGCGTTTTTTGACAAGGCGATTATTTCACCGGTGTTAACCGCCCATCCCACCGAAGTTCAACGCAAAAGTATTCTGAATTGTCAGCTCATCATTTCCAGTCTGCTGGCCGAACGCGACCGCATGGATATGACGCCGGAGGAATTGGAGGATAACGAAATAGCCCTGCGGCGTTTTATCCTTATTTTGTGGCACACGCGCATGTTGCGCACCACCAAATTAACCGTGCAGGACGAAGTTAAAAACGGCCTGAGTTTCTACGACTATACTTTCCTCAAAGAAATTCCAAAATTATATGGCGGATTGGAAAAGCAAATTGAGGCACGTTTCGGGCAGCCGATTAATTTACCGCCATTTTTGCGCGTGGGCAGCTGGATTGGCGGGGATCGCGATGGCAATCCATTTGTCACACACAAAGTCATGCTCGATGCCGCGCAACGCCATTCCGCCACCGCGCTGGAATATTATCTCGCTGAAACAGAACTACTCAGTTCCCGCCTCAGTCTGTCTTCGCGTTTGGTTGATGTCAGTCCCGAGCTGAGCGAACTCTCCGAGCATTCATCAGATAAAGCCGTTAGCCGTGAAGACGAACCCTATCGCCGCGTGCTCATCGAAATTTACTCGCGCCTGGTCGCCACCACCGAAAATTTAGGTCATCACGTCGGTCATTTGCATCCGGTCAGCAAATCCATTCGCCCTTATGCCAATTCTGCTGAATTTATTGCCGACTTGGATACCGTCATTCAATCGTTGCAACATCATGGCGCAACTTATCTGGCTCGCGGCCGTATGGCGGAATTGCGCCGCGCGGCAGAAGTATTCGGCTTTCACTTGGCACCGATTGATATGCGGCAACACAGCGCCATTCATCAGCAGGTCGTGGCGGAATTATTAGCCCCGAGCGGAATTGTCTACGCTGAACTGGACGAAACTGCGCGCCGTAAAGTACTGCTTGCCGCATTGCAGGCCGACAAACAACTCGCGCTTGATTTCTCGACATACTCCGAGCAAGTACAAAGTGAATTGAATTTAATGCTCGCCGCTGCAGAAATTCATCAACGCTTCGGGCGTGCCGCGTTGCCCAACTACATCATCTCAAAAGCTGATGCGGTGAGCGATTTATTGGAAGTGGCACTGATGGTGCAACAGACCGGCCTGCTTAAAATCGAGGGCAACAAGCAGCTGCACTTGAATATTATTCCGCTGTTTGAAACCATCGGTGACTTACAGGGTTGCGGCCCGATTATGGATGAATTATTCTCGATTCCCTTGTATCGCGAACTATTGCAAAGCCGTGACAATACCCAGGAAGTCATGCTGGGATATTCGGACAGCAACAAGGACGGCGGCTATCTCACAGCCAATTGGGAATTGTATAAAGCCGAAGTGGAGCTCGTAAAAGTCTTTAATAAACATGGAGTTGAATTGCGTCTTTTCCATGGTCGCGGCGGTACGGTCGGTCGCGGTGGCGGCCCGAGCTATCAGGCAATTCTGGCGCAACCACCCGGCAGCGTAAATGCCCAGATCCGCATCACCGAACAGGGCGAAGTTATTTCCAGCAAATATTCCGATCCGGAAATTGGCCGGCGCAATTTGGAAATTTTAATTGCGGCCACCCTGGAAGCCACCCTGCTCCATCATCACGGCGACGATTCCACCATGCCGGAATTTCATCGCATAATGGAAGCACTGAGTATCGACGCGTTTAATGCGTATCGTAAACTGGTTTACGAAACTCCCGGCTTTACCGAGTTCTTTTTCTCGGCTACACCGATTCGCGAAATTGCCGAACTTAACATCGGCAGCCGCCCTTCCTCGCGCAAAGCAACCGACAATATTGAAGATCTGCGCGCGATTCCCTGGGTATTCAGCTGGGGTTTAAATCGCACTTTGCTGCCCGGCTGGTTTGGTTTTGGCAGCGCGGTGCAGCAGTTTATTGCGCGCGAAGGTGCGACCGGTGTTGCCCAGTTACAAACGATGAATAAAAAATGGGCGTTCTTCCGCGGGCTACTTTCCAATATGGATATGGTGTTATCCAAAACCGATATGGGCATCGCTTCACGTTATGCCGAACTAGTACCAGACGAAGCATTGCGCGACAAAATATTTAGCGCGATTGAAGCCGAATGGCAACTTACCGTGGAGATGTTATTTAAAATCACCGGAGCCTCGTCATTACTGGAAGACAACCCGACTTTGGCACGCAGCTTGACTACGCGCACACCGTACATTGATCCCTTGAACCACCTGCAAGTAGCATTACTGCAGCGCCACCGCGCCGGAGATAATGATGAAAAGGTCAAGCGTGCAATTCATCTTACGATCAATGGCATTGCTGCCGGGATGCGCAACAGCGGCTAAAATTTAAATTTTCGTCGCGAAATTGCGTTGCTCACAAAAAATTACGCCTTACATATCATACATATGTTGCGGCCTAATTTTTTGTTCGCGCCTTGTCTAGCTTGGAAAATTTGAAATTTTTCAGGATACTCCAAAATTTACTCCCAATCTTTTGCCACCGGCGTTTGACACGCCACCTGGAATATCCGACGGTCTTCTAGGCGGATTGCGGTCAGCGGCCCACCCCACAAACATCCGGTATCCAACGTAATCAACTGCGGGGTAACGATTAGTCCCAGCGCCGACCAGTGGCCGCAGATAATTGTGGCTTTCTTGTACTTGTGTTTGGGCACCTCAAACCACGGCACATAGCCCGGCGGAATCTTTTCCACCTCGCCTTTAAACTTGAACTCCATCTCACCCTGCGGGGAGCAAATACGCATGCGCGTGAACGCATTGGTGATAACGCGCAGACGTTTATATCCGCCCAGATCATCGCCCCACTGATTCGGCATATTGCCGTACATATGCTCAAAAAAAGCCGGGTAGTCTTTGCCGCGCAACTGTTTTTCGACTTCACCGGCCAGCCGCACGGCTTGTTTGACACTCCATTGTGGCAGCAGGCCGGCATGCACCAAAACGTAGCTATCTTCGGCATGCAGCAAACGCTGCCGGCGCAGCCAATCCAGCAATTCTTCGCGATCCGGCGCGGCTAATATTTCATCCAGCGTATCGCTGGGATGCAGCTTACCAATGCCCTGCGCGACGGCCAGCAGGTGCAAATCATGATTTCCCAGCACAGTGATGGCGCTCTCACCGAGTGACTTTACCAGGCGCAACACCGCCAGCGATCCCGGTCCGCGATTAACCAGATCGCCCACTAGCCACAATTTATCGTGCTGCGCATCAAATTTAATTTTTTCCAGTAACAACTGAAATTCGATAAAACAGCCTTGAATATCACCTACCGCATAAATTGCCATTTGGATATCACTAAAAATTATCAAAATATTTGGCTAGAAACTCTACCCTGCAGCGCTAATCGACGCAAATTTTTGTCATTTCATTACAGGGCGATATTGAATGTGAGAATATACCGTCCGGTCTTCCAAACTCTGCAAATTTTTGGCATGAAGCGCTTAAAGTTTATACACATAGCAACACTGCTAATCGTCCTGACCGGGATGACTACTGCGATTTGGCAAGGGTATGACGCTAATCACAAGGCCCCGCCGCGCGTACTTAACATCGGCCTGTATGAAAATGCGCCAAAGATTTTTACCGGGACGAATGGACGGCCGGCAGGATTATTTGTCGAACTGCTCAACGAAATAGCGCATCGCGAAGGTTGGCAACTACACTATTCTGCGTGTGCGTGGGAAGACTGTCTGGCGCGACTCGCACAAGGCAACCTTGATCTGATGCCGGATGTGGCCTTCTCCAGCGAAAGAGCGCAATTATATGACTTTAATAGAGTTTCTGCCGCTAGCGGCTGGTCGCAAATCTATAGCGATCCACAACTAAAAGTTCAATCTCTTGCCGACTTGGCCGGCAAACGCATCGCATTGTTACAGGGAGGGATTCAACAAGCCTTTTTTGCACAACTGATGCAAAGCGGAAATTACCCCTATTTACCGGTAGCAGTTTCTTCTCTCGACCACGCCTACGCCGCAGTAGTCACCGGCGAAGCAGACGCTGTGGTCACAAATAATTTTTTTGCGGCACACAACGGCAACAAATATAAACTGCAGGAATCCCCGATTGTTTTTTTACCGTCTAACTTATATTTTGCCGCAGCCAAAGGACGTCATGCCGACTTGCTGGAACGTATTGACGCCCATTTAACGGACTGGCGCAACGATTCTGATTCAATCTATTTTGCAGCCTTGCATCGTGCCATGGCCGCACCGCAGGAAGTGCTATTGCCGGTTTGGGCGCTCTGGTCTTTGGGCGGCGGCGGGGTGGTCGTGTTGTTGCTGCTAAGTATCAGCTTTCTGTTGCGCTGGCAGGTCGCGCAGCGCACCCGGGAATTGCAGAACGAACGCGAAAATCTGGAACGTCTGGTCGCCGAACGCACCGCTGAATTGCAAGCGGCCAAAGATGAAGCGGAAACCGCCAATCAATCCAAAAGCCAGTTTCTCGCCAATATGAGCCACGAAATTCGCACCCCGATGAATGCCATTCTCGGCATGCTGTATTTGGCGCTGAAACAAGACCTATCTCCCGCCCTGCACAACTATCTCAGTAAGGCACGCGGTGGTGCACAAGCCCTGCTCTGCATCATCAACGACATTCTGGATATATCCAAAATTGAAGCCGGCAAGCTTGAAATCGAAGCGGTTGAATTCGGCCTCGAAAGTGTACTGGAACAGCTCACCGATTCAATCGGCCTGCAGGCGGAACACAAAGGAATTGAGTTTCTCATTCGTTACGACTCGAACATTCCCGTTACGCTGATTGGTGATCCGTTGCGCCTCGGCCAAGTACTGCTCAATCTGTGCAGCAACGCCATTAAATACACCGAAAGCGGCGAAGTGGAATTAGCGTTCCGCAGTCTGACCAAACGGAAAAATGAATTTACCCTGCAAATTTCCGTACGCGATACCGGAATCGGAATGAGCGAGGAAATCCAACACAAACTTTTCCACAAATTTACCCAGGCGGATCAATCCACCACGCGGCGTTTCGGCGGAACCGGACTGGGGCTGGCGATCAGCAAATCGCTGGTGGAATTGATGGGCGGACGCATCTGGATCGAGGACTCTCAACCGGGTAAAGGCAGTACCTTTTGCTGCACCGTGCAGCTTAAAATTTCCGAACAAGCCCAAACACACCGCCGCGCGCTACTGGATCAAGCCGGGCCGCTGCTACAGGATATTCATGTGCTAATCGTGGACGATAATGCAGTGGCGCGCGATATTTTTTCCGAAATGCTGTGTTTTTTACGACTCGATGTCAGCATTGCCGCAAACGGTGCGGCGGCGCTTGAATTACTGCAAAAATCACATTTACCCCCTTTTGATCTGGTGCTGATGGACTGGCGCATGCCCGGGATGAATGGCGACGAAGTCATTCGCCGCTTGCATGCCGATACTACATTGCAACAGCCCAAGATTATTATGATCACCGGTTACGGTAGCGAAGATGTCATTAAATTAGCCGACCAGGTTGACGTCAATGGTTTCCTGGTTAAACCGGTTTCACCCTCCACGTTGCTTGACACTATTCTGACGGTTTTGGGACGCGGGCACATTTTGAACACCGGCAAAGCTCAACAAGACATGTTGTCAGGTATTAAGCATACTAATTTTTCAGGTGCGCATCTCTTGCTTGTTGAAGACAATGAAATCAATCGCGAATATGCCGGTGAATTACTGCGCAGTATGAATATTCAAGTGGATGAAGCTGCAGATGGCGCAGAGGCGCTGAAAAAAGTGCAACAGCACGACTATCATGCTGTTTTAATGGATATTCAGATGCCGGTAATGGATGGCTTGGAAGCCGCACGGCGCATCCGCGCACTTGCTCAACAACCCGGTGCAGAACGTTTTGCCACCCTGCCCATTATCGCCATGACCGCACTGGCGATGCAACAAGATGCGGATAAAAGTCAGCAAGCAGGCATGAACGATCACCTGACCAAGCCGGTGGCGCCGGAGAGGCTCGAAGCAGCGTTAACCAGATGGTTACCCGCAAACCTGCAGATCACACGCGATGTAACACAGCAGCAAATATCAGCTTCCGATCACCCCGCCGATTTGCTTGCCTTGCGCAAAATTGATGCGATTCAAGGCATTCGACGTATCGGCAGCAAAACCGAGGCCTACCGCAAGCAATTACGGCGTTTCCGCGAACACTACGCAACAGCAGCGGATGAACTGCAGCGTACTATTACGCAACAAGGCTTGACGGCAGGTGAAGCGTATTGCCATGCCTTAAAAGGTGTAAGCGGCAATTTGGGGGCAAATGAGTTGTATGCGTGCACCTCCGACTTGGACAAAACATTAAAACAAAACCAATCGCCAACCACTACGCAATTTGAAAAATTTCGCGAATGTTTACAATTTGTTATGCGCGATATTGACGGACTTGGCGCAGCGCTTAATCCTGCACCGAGCAGTGCCATTGTTTTGGGACGCGAGGAATTGCAGGCCAAGCTGGATGCCTTATCCGCATTATTGGAGACAGATTTGGGCGCGGCAGAAATGCCTTTGACAGAATTGCGCGCCGGTGTGGTTGATCGCGATGATCAAACGGCCATTGCTGAAATCGCCCGCAGGATTGATCAGTTTGAAATTGACGAAGCGCTCACCCGCATCAAGGCATTGCGGGAACGAATTAGTGCGGGGGATGAATAATGATTGAAGCAAATTACGCCACTCCCAAAATCCTCATTGTTGACGATGTAAGTGAAAACCTGCATGCCATGATGAATATATTGCGCGGTAACTATGTCATCGTTGCCGCCACCAATGGTGAAAAAGCGCTGGAGCTGGCCTCGCGCGCACCACAGCCCGATCTGATTTTGCTTGATATTAAAATGCCCGGCTTGGACGGCTATGAAGTATTGCGCAGACTTAAATCCGAGCCAGGCACGGCGGATATTCCAGTTATTTTTGTCACCGCTTTAGACGAATCTGCTGATGAAGCCAAAGGGTTAACCATGGGTGCTGCGGACTACATCACCAAGCCGATCAATGCCGAATTGCTCAATTTACGCGTATTAACGCAACTTGAATTGCGTCGCTACCGCAGAAAACTTATTTCTGCGCCCGTTAACGGAAATGGCACGCCGGCACTGCATCCAAGCATTCTGCTGGTGGATGATATGCCGGAAAACATCCATGAGCTGATGAGTGTGCTTTCCGACGAATATCGTATCCAGGTGGCCAATACCGGCGCCAAGGCCATTGAAATGGTACTGGGCACGACCCCGCCGGATTTGATCTTGCTGGATATTGTGATGCCGGAAATGGATGGCTATGAAGTGTGCCGGCGCATCAAAGCCACTGAAATTGGCAATCAAATTCCGATAATTTTCCTTAGCGTGGTAGATAGTGCAGTGGAAAAAGTACGCGGCTTTTCGATTGGCGCGGCGGATTACATTACCAAGCCGTTTGATATCGACGAGGTGCGGGCACGCATTCGCACCCATCTGGAATTAAACCGCTTACAGCGCTCCTTCGAGCAAATGGTCAGGCAGCAAACCCGCTCTTTAATTCTTAAAACCAGTTTGTATGCTGTGTTAAGCAAGAGTAATGCAGCGATCGTTCACGAGCGGGACAAGCAAGCTTTTCTGGAAAAAACCTGTGAGGTGATTTTGCAAGTGGAGGGCTTCAAACTGGCTTATATCGCCAGCGAAAATGCCGCACATCAAATTATTCCCATCGCTTACAAAGGCGCTGCCACGGATTACATTAAAAATCTGGTACTGAGCAGCGATGCCAACCTACCTGAAGGTCGCGGACCCAGCGGTACCGCAATTCGTGAAAACCGGGTGATCGTCATCAAGAATTTTATTAACGACCCGATGACCGAGCTCTGGCATGAGCCTGCCAAACAGCACGGGCTACGCTCAACGATTACCTTGCCGATAAAAACTTCGGATTTTACCGGGGTCTTGGTGGTATTCTCCGATGTGGAAGATTATTTTGACAATGAAATCATTGAATTACTTAAGCAACTCAGTGACGATGTTGCTTTCGGGCTGCACAATTTTTCGCTTGAAGCGCAGCGCAAAAATACCCTGGATAAGTTACAGCGCAGCGAAATGATGCTGGAAATAGCCGGAAAATTGGTGCAAATGGGCGGCTGGGCGGTGGATGTTCCCAGCATGCAAATGACTTGGTCAAATGAAGTTTATGAGATTCACGAAATCCCGCTGGATACGCTGGTCACGCCGGATCAAGCACTCCATTTTTATGCCCCGGAGTCTCTGAATACCATTAAAACTGCCATTGGCCAGCTGCTGAATGAAGGAATTGGGTTCGACGAAGAACTTGAGGTCATCACTGCCAGCAAGCGGCGAATTTGGGTACGCTCAATCGGTCAGGCGGTACGGGATAGCAACGGAAAAATTTTGCTATTACAGGGCGCAGTTCAGGATATAACCCAGGCAAAACAAGATGTCGCAGATAAAATCGCCAGTGCCTCGCAAATTGACCGGCTTGCCCATTACGACCAACTTACCGGCCTGCCGAATCGCGCCTTACTGGAAGATCGCCTGAGTAATTCCATCGTGCATGCACAGCAACATAAACGTTACATCGGCTTGATCTTTCTCAATCTGGATCACTTCCATACGGTAAATGATATTTACGGCCATCTTGGCGGGGATCAAATCTTGACCGCCACGGCAGAACGTCTGTCGGTAGCAGTTTCCAATCTGGCAAGCATATCGCGTTTGTCGGCGGACACTTTTGTGATCATGCTGCCGGATTTAAACACCAGCGAAGAAATCAATCGCATCGCCGAACATATTTCACAGCAAGTTTATAAGCCTTTTAAACTGGGCGACCAGCAAATACAACTATCCGCGCGCATGGGAGTTGCAGTATATCCGGTGGATGGTGATACAGCCGCCATCCTGATGAAAAACGCCGATTCCGCGCTGATCGATGCCAAGCAATCCGGCAGCCGCAATGGTTTCCGATTTTATTCTTCGAGTATGAACGAGCGCGCCCTAAAACTGCTGACCATGAGTTCAAAATTACGCGAGGCTATCGAACAAAATCAGCTGGTGCTGTATTACCAGCCACAGGTAGATATCATTACCGGACACATTATCGGCGCAGAAGCGTTAATCCGTATCCAGCATCCCGAACTGGGGCTTATCCCCCCCGGAGAGTTTATTTCAGTGGCCGAGGAAACCGGTTTAATTGTTCCAATGGGTGAATGGGCCATCCGCGAAGCTTGCCGGCAAATGCAGCAATGGCATAAGGAAATATCTACTGAGTTGATTGTGGCGGTGAATCTTTCGCCCATGCAGTTGCATCAATCCAGCCTGATCGACACGGTAAAAAATGCGCTGCGGGATTCCGGTCTGGCTGCACAATATCTGGAATTGGAGTTTACCGAAAGCGCCATTATGCAGAATGTGGGCGATACCATTGCAATCATGCAGCAGTTCAAAGACATGGGCTTGCACCTGTCCATCGATGATTTTGGAACCGGGTATTCCAGCTTGTCCTACTTGAAGCAGTTCCCCGTGGATAAGCTCAAAATCGACCAATCTTTTGTGAGCAACATTACCCAAGATCCCAATGATGCGGCGATTGTTCAGGCGATTATTGTGTTGGGCAGAACCCTGGGCATGACCACTATCGCCGAAGGGGTGGAAACCGAAGCACAGTTAGGTTACCTGCGTTCTGTGCATTGCAAAGAGATGCAGGGATATTTATTCAGTCGTCCGGTTCCAGCAACAGAATTTTTGGCCCTGTTGAATCGTGAAAATACCCTCACGGAATTTCAGGCCGGCAAAGCATTATTGCTGGTAGACGATGAAGAAAATGTGCTGCGCTCGCTAAAGCGTATTTTGCGGCGCGAAGGATATGCTGTTTTTACCGCCCCGAATGCTGAACAAGCTTTGGAAGTGATGGCGCAAAACAAGATTAACGTGATACTTTCCGATCACCGCATGTCCGGTATGAGCGGTGTCGAACTGTTGCGCCGTGTGAAAACCATGTATCCCGATGTAGTGCGGATGATTCTCAGCGGCTATACCGAAGTGGGCACCCTGCAAGAAGCGATTAATCAGGGTGAAATCTACCAGTTCATCACCAAACCCTGGGAAAATGAAGCGCTAATTAAACAAATTGGCGAAGCGTTTGTGCGCTACGAGTTACAGAATAAAGCAACTTAGACAAACATGATTCACAACCTCCAGACGCCCGCATAACTATATGTTTAATAAGCGATTACTATGAGCAACCTTTTTTCAGCTGAACCGATTCGCCTAGGCTTGATGCCTCCCCTAACCGGGTTGGTTGATCTATATGGTGCCGAAATTTGCAATGCCGCACGTATCGCCTGCGATGAAATTAATGAGCGCGGCGGAATATTGGGACGCCCGCTGGAACTTATTATCGAAGATGACGGCAGCCTGCCGGATACGGCTGTACCGGCGGCTTTTCGACTGATCGAACAGCATCATAGTGTTGCTCTCATCGGTAATCTTCTGTCCAATTCACGCATTGCGGTAGCCACCCAGGTTGCCGAACCCCTGCGCATTCCCCTGTTAAATTTTTCGTTCTACGAAGGCAGTATTTCCGGTCGCTATTTTTTCCATTTTGCCGCGTTGCCCAATCAGCAAATCGACAAAATGATTCCCTACATGGGCGCGCATTTCGGCCTCAAAATGTTTTTCGCCGGTAACAATTATGAATGGCCGCGCGGCTCGATTGATGCCGCCAAACGCTCGCTGAAAAATCTGGGGGGCGATATTGTCGGTGAAGAGTATCTGCCGATCGGCGCCAGTTCTGCAGAAATTGATCATTTATTGGAAAAAGTAGCGCGCTCCGGCGCTGATGTGTTTGTGCCCTATTTTGCCGGCTCGGATCAAATTACCCTGCTCACACGTTTCACTGAAATGGGCTTGAAGAAACGCATGGCAGTGGTGATGGGACATTACGACGAAGTGATGGTGAGTCGCTTATCCGCCGAAGTACGCGAAGGCTTTTATTCCAGCAATACCTATTTTATGTCGGTGGATACCGCCGAAAATAAGCAATTTATTCAAAGACTTGGCAATCTTCCCGGGATAAGCGGAATCTGGCCACAAGGCAACGGGATACAGTCCAATTTTGGCGAGGGTACTTATTTGTGTGTGCATGCTTTTGCCAAAGCCGTGGAGGCCGCCGGAACCACTGAGGCAGAAGCGCTGGTTCAAGCGCTGGAGCAAGTGCGCCTGTTTGCTCCCCAGGGTAAAGTGGCAATGGATGAGGACACCCATCATGCCCAAGTAAATTCCTATTTATCGCGCTGCAATGCTGATGGTACCTTTACCATTATCGAAAATTTCGGACGCGTGGCACCGGTCATTCCGGACCGCTATCGGGAGCAGGCGCAGGGCGCCAAATTGCATGAGTCGCCCATGACGCCTCAGGTAATTGCGCGTTTGGCGGCGGAAGTGAGCGATGCCATGCGTAAAGTCGGGACCGCGCAACAGATTCTCACTTTGGCAGATATGGCCATATTAGCCATGGATGCCAAGGGTATTATTATTGAATCCAACCGCAGTGCCAATTTGCTATTCGGCTATAGCAAAGAAGAGTTCCTAGGGATGCCGGTACATCAACTCTTGCCGCCGCATTTTCGGCAACGGCATGTGGATTTGGTACGCGGCTTTGTTGAAGGTGAAGTGACTGAACGGCGCATGGGTGAGCGCAGCGAAATCACCGGTTATCGCAAGGATGGCACTTTTTTCCCGCTGGAAGCGTCCATTGCCAAAGTGCGCAACGGTGATGAATGGATGCTGGTGGTCAGCATGCGCGATGTGACCGACCGTAAAAAAGCAGAAGAGGAATTGACGCGACGCGCCACGCACGACACTTTGACCGGCTTGCCCAACCGCGCCCTGATTCGCGAACGACTTACCAATGCACTGGATCGTTCACTGCGCAACGGCTTAAGTGTAGCGTTGCTGTTTGTTGATCTGGACGGCTTCAAGTTGGTTAACGATACCTACGGACACGAAGCGGGAGATGCGCTGCTTAAATCAGTCTCGACACAACTCATGGAACTGGTGCGCCCCGGCGATACAGTTGCCCGTTTGGGCGGGGATGAATTCGTCGTATTGTGCGAACAACTGGAACAACCGGACACGGTTTCTGTCATCGCGGAACGCATCAACAATGGCTTGCGTAAACCGATCGTCTTCAATCAAACCTCGTTGTTTGTCACCGCCAGTATCGGCATTGCCATCGGTCACGGCAGTACTCATTCGGCTGATGATTTATTGCGCTCTGCCGACACCGCCATGTATGCCGTCAAACAAAAAGGACGCGATGGCTGGCAATTTTTCAGCAGCAATTTGCAAGATCAGGCTCAGCAACGCTTGGCAGTCATCCAAGGCTTGCGCAGTGCAATTCAAAACAATGAATTATCGACACGTCTTCAGCCCATCGTTTCCGCAGAAACGGGGCGGATTGCGGGTGCCGAAATGCTGCTGCGCTGGCATCCGCCCACTGGAGAAATTTCCCCTGCGGTGTTTATTCCGATTGCTGAAGCTACCGGCTCGATTATTGCCATTGGTGCCTGGGTGTTCAGACGCGGCTGTGAGGCAGAGGTTGATTGGCGCAAAACCTGGGGCGAACGTGCCCCTTCCTATATTTCCATTAATGTATCTACCCGGCAATTAAGCGAAACCAATCTGGCCGACGAGTTTGCCACCATTTTGCGCGAAACCGGGGCTGATCCCACCCGCATTTTGATCGAAATTACCGAGACATCGCTGATGGCGGATGTCGATACCAATCTGCGTGTTTTGCGTCAACTGGACAGCCTCGGTTTGCGTGTCGCAGTCGATGATTTTGGCACCGGATATTCTTCACTGGCGCAATTGACGCGCATGCCGGTGAGCGTTCTGAAAATTGATAAAGCATTTATCGATGGCATCGAAAATAATGCCGAAAGTCGCACGGTAGTTCGTGCCGTGATTGGACTCGGGAGAGCCCTGGGCATGAAGTTGGTAGCCGAAGGAGTGGAGAGCGAAACCCAACTGTTGGAGCTGCGCAGCCATGGCTGCGACTACATTCAAGGTTATCTGTTTTATCGCCCGCTCGACCGGCAAACTTTTATTAACACTTTTGCAGTGGAATTAGCCAGCAACAAGCAGCATGATGCGCACGCGCTGTTTTTCCTGCTGTATATCAGTCAGGCCTGCGGAAAAATAGACGAGCAACACCTTAAACAGATTGTCGAAATTTCGCGCAAAAATAATCAGGCGCAAGGACTGACCGGATGCTTGCTGTATCAGGATGGCTACTATATGCAGTTGCTGGAAGGACGGCGTGAAGATGTGCTGGGGTTAATGGAAAAAGTGAAGCACGATCCGCTGCACCACAATATACAAATTGTTGCGCAAGGGAACGAGCAACGCCGCATTTTTCTGGATTGGGGCATGGGCTTTCAGGATCTGTCATTGATGGCCGGGGAACCGGATTTTAGTGCATGGCGCAAACGCACTTTAAGCTTTGCCGAACTGGCAGAAGATGCGCGTGCCTGTTATGCCTTCATCAGTGGTTTTAGAGCAAATTAAATTTTTAGAAATATGAATATAAACAATAAGTTACATATTTACTTTCAACTCGCCCGCTTGCATCGCCCCATCGGTATTTTGCTGTTACTCTGGCCTACCCTATGGGCTATTTGGTTGGCAAGTAACGGTCATCCTTCCTGGCTTATCTTGTTTATTTTCACCATAGGCACCGTGCTGATGCGCTCCGCCGGATGCGTGATAAATGATTACGCGGATCGCGATATCGACAAACATGTCAAACGCACCCGGGAGCGTCCTTTGACCAGCGGCAAGGTCACGAGCAAAGAAGCTTTGTGGCTGGCTTTTGGGTTAACGCTGCTCGCATTTTTAATGATTCTGCCCTTGAATAAGTTAACCCTGCTACTCTCCATTCCCGCCGTGATTTTGGCGGGCAGTTATCCGTTTACCAAACGTTTTCTGGCGATTCCCCAAGCCTATCTGGGGATTGCTTTTGGCTTCGGAATTCCCATGGCATTTGCCGCCATTCAAGGCGCGGTGCCGCCACTTGCCTGGATCTTATTATTAGCCAATATTTTTTGGTGCGTTGCTTACGATACCGAATACGCGATGGTGGACCGGGACGACGACATTCATCTGGGCATTCATTCTTCAGCCTTATTTTTTGGGAAATACGATGTGCTGGCCGTGATGATTTGCTATGTGCTGGCGCTGGCGCTGCTTGCTTGGGTGGGAATATTAGCCGGATTAGGCGGACTCTACTTTGCCGGGTTAATCGCAGCAGCAGGAATTGTGATTTACCACTATTTCCTCATCAAAAATCGCAGCCGCGAAACCTGCTTTAAAGCGTTTATGCATAACACTTGGTTTGGTGCGGCAGTGTTTGCGGGAATTGTTTTGGATTTATCCCGGATAGCCCATTAGATTCAGAACCTTTGCTTTTGTCGGAGCGGCTTCAGCCGCGAAAGCCCGTTCGCGGCTGAAGCCGCTCCCACAGTTAAATGTATCCCAAAGACTATCCGGGTTTAATTTATCTTACACAAACCGAGCCAACATGCCCTTGGTCAATTCACCCTGCAACGGAATCAGCACTCGGTGGCCGCTGCCGGGAGCAACACTAAGCACTTCCCCTTTAAGTCCGCGCATCTGTTTTAATTCGATAATTTGATTACCGGCAGGATGAATGATTTCCAGTTTATCGCCCACTTGAAATTTATTCTTCACATCAATCTCCGCCATGCCGTTTGCGCAGGCCACAATGTCGCCGACGTATTGCTGGCGGAAACTTTCCGAGTGACCGCGCATATAATTTTGCTGCTCATGGGTGTGATGGCGTTCGTAGAAACCGTCGGTATAACCGCGGTTCGCCAAGGCATCCAACGCGCCCAATAATTCCAAATTAAAAGGCCGGCCTTGCATCGCATCATCAATAGCTTGGCGATAGACTTGCGCGGTGCGCGCCACATAGTAAATGGACTTGGTACGCCCTTCCACCTTCAACGAGTCGATGCCGATCTTCACCAAGCGCTCCACGTGCTCTACCGCACGCAAATCTTTGGAGTTCATGATGTAAGTGCCATGCTCGTCTTCCAGCACCGGCATCAGTTCGCCGGGATGATCATGCCGCGAAATCACATAAACTTTATCCGCAGCGGGGTGGCGCGGTTGCGCACCGCAATCGGACAGCGGACTTTCGCTCAACGCTTTATCAAAATCGAAATCTATTTTTTGAATTTCGCCCGTACCATTTTCTTCGGCGCTATCCACCTTATAATCCCAGCGACAGGAGTTGGTGCAAGTGCCTTGGTTCGCATCGCGGTGATTAAAATAACCCGATAATAAACAACGGCCTGAATAGGCAATGCACAGCGCGCCGTGAATGAATACTTCCAGCTCAATATCCGGACACTGCTGGCGAATTTCTTCGATTTCATCCAAAGATAATTCACGCGACAAAATCACGCGGGTTAGCCCCAGTGATTTCCAGAATTTTACCGCCGCATAATTAACGGTGTTGGCCTGCACCGATAAATGCACATCCATTTCCGGCCAGCGCTCGCGCACCATCGCGATCAAACCGGGGTCAGCCATAATTAAGGCATCCGGCTGCATGGCAATAACGGGCTCCATGTCCGCCATGTAAGTCTTTACTTTCGCGTTGTGCGGCATCAAATTGCTGGCAACGAACAATTTTTTACCCAGTGCATGCGCTTCCTGAATGCCAATCTCCAGCTCTTCCAGTTGAAATTCGTTGTTGCGCGCGCGCAGGCTATAACGCGGCTGTCCGGCATACACCGCGTCCGCGCCAAAGGCGAAAGCAGTGCGCATTTTGTCGAGGGTGCCGGCGGGAAGAAGGAGTTCGGGTGTTTTCATGGGATCGTTAAAATTGTTAGACTTAAATTCTGTCATGTACCGGGAGGCTGAGTTTTCATTAATAAAACCAATTCAGCTCGTTGCCTGAGCAATTTTTTGACCGCGCAGTTTATTGTAATTCGCAGGGCTAAGCAATTTTCTAAATCCCTCATCAGCGGAAAAGATGCTTGGGTCGGGAACGGTTGGATTTCCTATCCTTTTGGTTTATCCTGAGCTCCCCGCGCTCAATAACAGCGCTCCTTGTTTGACAACATGAATAACATAGATCCTCTTACCGGATTTTTAGATCGATTTGGCTGCTTGCACGCTGCAGTGATGCTTACCGCCGATGCAATGGATAGCGGCGAACCTCTGTCCATGCTCTGGATTAATCTTGATCGTTTCAAGCAAATCAATGGATCGTTCGGTCATTTGGGTGGCGATGAAGTTCTCAAAGAACTCGCGCTGCGCTTTCGTAATCGGGTAAGCGGGAGGGCGGAGCTCTCCCGTATGGGCGGCGACGAATTCGTATTTCTCGTTCCCAAATGCGATCTGGCTCATGCTCAACAACTGGCGGGTGAGCTAGCTAGAACAGCTGAAGAACCGATTACACTTGGCAGTTTAACTTTGCGTCCCACGGTCAGTATCGGTGTCGCTGTCCGCGAGTCCCGTGATGACTCTCTCACCTTACTGGAACGCGCTGAGCGCGCCATGCTGGCGGCCAAAAGCAAGGGAGGCAATAGTATCGTATGTTCCGGAGACGAGCCAATCCCCGGGCGTCTCGGCATTACACTGGCGCGCGAAGAGCTGGCGATAGAAAATCAACTGCATACCGCACTTGAAACGGGCGGACTAAGTCTGCACTACCAACCCATCATCCACGCAGACGGACATATTGAGGCGATTGAAGCTCTGATGCGCTGTTCCGTCAATGGCGAGAATATCTCGCCCGGCAAGTTCATTCCGGTTGCGGAAAAAACCGGATTGATCATCCGTCTCGGGGAATGGTGTCTGCTGCAAGGCGCGATGCAGGCACGTTCTTTGGAGAGCGCGGGTTATCAAACCAAGGTTGCGATTAACGTTTCACGTGCGCAGTTAGTCTCTCCCCAATTCACCAAAGCATTACACGCGGCACTGATTTGCTCGAACGCCAGGCCGGAACTAATCGAACTGGAACTCACTGAATCCTTGTTTATGGATGTGTCAGATATCGTTCAGAAAAATTTGAGGAATGTAATCGCCACCGGCGTGAGTTTGGCAATTGACGATTTCGGCACCGGCTATTCTTGTCTGGCGAATCTAAAGGATATTCCGGCCAAAAAACTCAAGCTTGACCGAGCATTTATCACCGTGTTGCCGGAAGACAAACGCGCGCTGGCGGTGGTCAGGGCAATGACCCAGCTGGGGCATGAATTAGGCATGACCATTGTGGCCGAAGGCTGTGAAAGACAGGAAGAAATTGATGCGTTGCTGGACGCGGGCGTTGATGCTATTCAAGGTTTTTTTTACGCCAGACCGATGCCGGAAATTAATCTTCTTCCCTGGTTGCAATCAAGGAACACAAAATGAACGATACCCTGAAAGATTCTCCCCCAACTGAAGTCGACAACTTATTCGAAAAGTCTATTATTGACGTTGGCATTCCTCCCTGTCCGGTCATTTTGGACCGCTTTATGATCGAGGCACGCAAGGATGAGCCTGATTTTAATCGTCTAGCCAGTATCATCGGAACCGATGTCGGCTTATCGGCTGGGCTGATTAAAACGGCCAATTCTCCGTATTTTGGCATGCGCCAACGTGTGCGCTCGGTGAATGAAGCGTTCGCCGTACTGGGCTTAAACGCGGCCAGCCGTGCAGTAGCGGGCATTATCCTGCGCAATACTTTTCCGCATGTGCCGAATCTGGAACGTTTTTGGGACTCATCGGCGCGCATTGCCCGCCTTTCCGGTTGGTTGGCGCAGCACTTCGAAATCAAAGGTCTCCGCGCCGAAGATGCTTACACCTTCGGCTTATTCCGTGACTGCGGTATTCCGGTTTTGCTGGGCCGCTTCCCCGACTACGAGGCATTGCTTATTACTGCCAATCAAGAAGTAGTGCGCAGCTTTACGGAAATTGAAGAAGCCGGGTTGCCGACCAATCACGCCATGATAGGTTGCATCCTGGCGCAGAACTGGTGGCTGCCTGAGGAGATATGTCTCGCCATCCGCAATCATCACGATCTGTTTGCGCTGGAGTCTGTAAACTCCGGTCTGCCGATGCTAAGCCGCAGACTCATTGCGACAGGGCAACTGGCGGAACATATTCTGCAGCAGCAATTAGGGTTGAGTATGACTCAGGAATGGGGGAAACTGGGAGCGGTCTGCCTACAAATTTTAGACCTAAGCGAGGATCAACTCGAAGCGTTGTATGCCGAGGCGGCACCAATCGCTGCCGAAGCCGAATAGGCTTTTTTTCACCCAATTTTTAAACACCCCCCATGATCGAAGAACGTCTAATTAACATCGAAACAAAAATTTCTTTTCAAGAAGATCTGATAGAAGAGCTGAATAAGATTGTTTACCAGCAACAAAAAAAGCTTCAGCAACTTGAAACCGTCTGTATGACGCTTGCCAATCACATTCAATCGCTGACGGAAGGCCGGAATGATAATAGCCCCCCGCAGAATGAAAGACCTCCGCATTATTAACTCAGGCCGGTGACATTTTATCCCGGCTGCCCATCTGCGCGCGGCCGCCAAAACGCGGGGAGATACCGCCATGCCCACGCGGCAAAGCAAATAAGCCATCCCAGCACCGCCAACAGATAACCATGACCGTTTCCGGCAGGCAACAAGTCGGAAACAATTCGCACCAGCGCCACTGCTTGCATGCCAACGAACATCATCTTAACCCGGGTATCGATCACAAACGGGAGTCCCGAATGACCGAGGGTGACGCGTGTTCCCATGCCGATAATAATCGTGGCATAACAACCCAGTGTCAACGCATGCAAGGGGGCCAGTCCCCAGATGTAACTACCTTGTAGCAACAACCATAGACTCTGTGCGGCGAACAGCAGCATGGAAATACCCAACCAGGCATAACCCACATGCAGTACGGCCAAAAGCGGATTGCGCATGCTGCTCCGCAAGCCCCAAAGATAGGTTAGCGTGAGCGCACTTATTGCCAACGGAATATCTACCAACCACAGCCAAGCCTGGAGATTAAAAAATTCCAGTACACCATGCATCAGACTCGCTGCAAGGATTGTCCACCACGGCCAGAATGGGCGCGGCACATCGTGTTGTTGCAGTGCACTACTGGTAAAAAAGGGAATCATGCGATGGCCAACGGTGGCGAAAACGGGCAACACAAAACCCCATAATGCCGCACGCAAGGAAAACTGTAACAATGCGTGGCTATCAGTCAATTGCCACAGCAGGAAGCACGCCAAGGCAATCCAACCGATGGAGAAAGCGCTAAACAGCACAACGGTATGGCGTTTATCGCCGGGACGTGTATCCAGCAATACGCGCATCAAAGCATACAGACCGATTGCCCAACCCGACAGCAAACTGATGTCCGCGAGTATCAGCAATGCTTTTCCTAACAAGAGTCCGACGTAAAACAGAATCACGCCTGTGAACATGAAAGCAAAGGCCGGTACAAAGCGCGCCGCCGGAATTTCATTCCCTGCCATCCAGCGCGGGAAAGTAGTCATTAAAAATCCAAAGAAAAAGAAAGGCAACATGCCGAAGAGCAGCAACCAGCTATGGATAGCGGTGGGAAATAGTGGCCATGCAACTGTGTATTGCGGCCACAGGTAGCGGGTGGATAATTCAAACAGCCACCACAGCATGACCAGTATGGTTTGTACGGCACCGCCAAAAAACATAACGCGATGCGGGGCGGCAACAAAGCTTTTTAATAACATAATGTTAGATTCTCCAATAGACGAACCCGCCTCGCGGCGGGTTCGTGAACACAAACAAATATCCTGCTCATTTGAGTGCAATGTATGCTATTTGTTTAAAAGATGCAATATTGCCGAATATAAAATGCAAGCCCAAAATCCGGCGGCTAGCAACACATCCGATGCAAGGTATTGTCCTGCGCTAATAATTGAAAATAAACTATTCCGAGATGCGCACGCAATTACGTCCATCATTTTTTGCTGCGTACAACGCGCTGTCGACTTTTTGCAGCATGGTATCCAATGTCTGCGGGCTGGTTGGATGATGGGCGCCAATACTCACGGTAAAATTGCAGATGTTGCCACCCGCCTGAATTTTCAGTTCAGCAATCCCTTCACGAATACGCTCGGCAATTTTCAATAAATCGACTTGCATACAGTCCGGCAACAAAACTAAAAACTCCTCGCCGCCCCAACGTGCTACATGATCATAAACACGCTTGCTCTCCTGTAACACTTTAGCCACTTCACATAGCGCCAAATCCCCTGCGGCATGACCATAGGTATCATTAATTTGCTTGAAGTGATCCAGATCCAGCAAAAGTATACCCATCGATCCGCCCTGACGGGACTGGCGGGCAATTTCACTCTCAAAACGCTCCAACATACCGCGACGATTTAATAGTCCGGTCAACGGATCAATCTCCGATATACGCTGCAACTCTTCAGTACGCTCACGAACTTTTTCTTCCAGCTCGCGATTGCTTTCAATCACAAATCTGGCCATTTTCTCGAAGGACTGCGACAAGTGGGCAATCTCACCTTCGCCGGGAATAGGCGGATCAACTTCAAAATCACCTCTGCTAATTTTATCGGTTGAAGCGCGTAATTTGGCGATCGGAATCAATATCCAACTGCGCAACGCCCAACCCACCGTGATTAACACCAGCAGTAAAGCCAAACCAAATATCGCCGGGCCTAACAGTAGATCATCAAACAAATTTAAGCTGTGATCGTCCATCAGGGTTAAATCAAACCAGCCCAGTTCGGGTAAATAAGCGACGCCGAGCAAATGCTTGCTACCCATATAGTCCACTTTAAGAGTGGCACTGTCTGCCGGGGAGCGCTGCAATTCAATCATGACTTGCCTGAGATGATCTACATCCGATTGATTTTTAAACAAAACATCAACTTTGATGCGCTGTCCGACATCTTTGGCGATGGTCATATAATCAATCAGCTTGGGATCGCTATTCAGCTGAATTGCCATGCTGCTATCGATAAACAGATTATCAATACCGGGCTGGGTAATTTTAACCGTCTCATTGATCAGATCTGTGAGATCAATTCCGGTACCGATAATACCCAGCGTCTCGTTACCATTTCTGATCAGCACATTAATCCAGGCTTTGGTGACATTCAGATGTACGTCCGGATCAATATTGACTTGATATTCCTTTCCGTCTACCAGCGTGGCATAAAACCAGCGGTCTTTTGCTGCGGTGGGAGATAAAACGTAACGCAATTGTTTGCCCGCATACTGATCTTTTGCATCGTTATAGTAATAATTGCCACTCTGGGCAAATGCGGCAAAATAGCTATGGTCACGAAAGTTGAATCGGTATTTTTCCATGGCCGCGATTCCTCGCCGGCGCATTTCCGGGTCATTCTCATGTAATGCCATGTCGATGATTGCCGGTTCGGTGGCCATTTGCCGGGCAAGTGCAATTTCACGAATCAACGGCGCCAAGGTACGATATTTATCAAACATCACTTGCCGTTCGGCAAATTGTTCGCTCCATTCCTGATTCATTTTATTCATCAGGCGCTCGGATAAAAACCAAGTGATCAACATAAAACCGATGAAGATTAATATCATCAGCAATAAGAAGCGCATTTTAAGCTTCATAAGTCACCCTCGCTAACATATTGAATTATTTTAATAAATTATTAATTAAAATCGCCCCATAAGGTTTGCAAAGCCGCTATTCCGGCAATCGCGGCGGTTTCGGTGCGCAAAATACGCGGCCCCAGCAAAATTGGAATAAAGCCCATTTGTAAAGCCATCGTTGCCTCATCTGCACTAAATCCACCTTCCGGCCCGATAACCAAAGTTACCGGCACTTGAGGAGTTGGTTTTGCCTGAGCTTGCAGTTGCGTAGCGCCCCCCGGCAGAAAAATATACTTCATTCCGGGGGCATTACGCATTTCCAATAACCATTCTTTCAAATCACGCGGCGCATGGATCACTGGTAAATCGTTGCGGCCGCTTTGTTCGCATGCGGAAATTGCAATACTCTTCCAGTGCAGAGTGCGCTTTTCCGCGCGCAGACCACTAATTCTTGCAACACTGCGCTCTGTTTGCACCGGAATCACTTCAGCGGCGCCCAGCTCGGTGGCTTTTTGCACGACCAAGTCCATCTTGTCACTGCTACACATTGCCTGTGCCAAAACGATATGCAATTTAGGTTCGTGCTGTGTCATGCAGGTTTGCAAATTTCCCAAAACCACGCGTTTGCCTTTAATTTCATTAATGGTCGCATCCAGCGCATTACCGGTTCCGTCAAATATTTGTAGCGCATCGCCAAAACGCAAACGCAATACTCGGCTGGCATGATGCGCAGCGGCAGCAGGAAGTTCAAAATTGGTGGTTAACGGTAACGGGGGCGGGCAGTAGAAGCGGGGTGCAGTCATGGCTGAGTTTCTGAATGTAGGCTTAGGCGTGATAATATAACGCCACGAAAAATAAAGGGCACCTCTAAAAATTAAATTTACTTCGCGATGCTGTGTTACTCACAAAAAATTACTCCTTACATATCATTCATATGCTGCGTCCTAATTTTTTGTTCGCGCCTTGCCTAGCTTCTAACCAATCACTTGCTGCGTTTTTTGCAGCTTATAACCAGCCACTTGGCAGCTTGCTGCCTTAGTGGAATGGCTAGTAGTTTCACCAGTGAGATGGCTAGTAGTTTCATCAGAAAATTAAATTTTTAGAGGCGCCCTAAATGTGATTTTGGAGCGTTTTAAATGGTCAGTTTACAACCGCCTTTGTGTGATTTTGGCTGGAAAGCCCGTTCCTTTGACTTATTGGGAGTTGATGGCAAACGCTATACTCTGGAAAATTCAACCGGTAAAAACGGTTTGCTGGTGATGTTTATTTGCAATCACTGCCCTTACGTCAAATCGATTCGCGAACGCATTATTCGCGATGCCAAAGAGCTACAGCTGCACGGAATTAACAGTATTGCCATCATGTCGAACGATCCCGCCGAATATGCGGAAGACTCGTTCGATAATATGCGTCTCGTTGCGCAACAATACGCGTATCCGTTCCCCTATGTTTGGGATGAAACCCAGCAAATCGCCAAAGATTATGACGCTGTGTGTACCCCAGATTTCTTCGGCTTTAATGCCAATCTTGAGCTGCAATATCGAGGCCGCATGGATGCCTCGCGCAAAGAAGCGGTTCCCGATGCCCCACGCGATTTATTCAATGCCATGCTGCAAGTCGCCAAAACCGGACAAGGTCCGCGCGAACAAATTGCCAGCATGGGGTGTTCCATCAAATGGAAAGAAACACCATGACGCGCGGCACCGGACAAAGTGCCCTGCTCAAGGCCGTCATTGCCGCAGTCAAATTAGTGGCGGCAGAGGAAATTATGCCGCGCTATATGAAAGTAACGCTGCATCAAAAAGATGACGGCAGTTTATGCACCGACGCCGATTTGGCAGCCCAGGAAGCACTCACCCGAAAACTTCAAGCGATTGTTAATGTGCCGGTTATCGGCGAGGAAATGAGCGATTCAGAACATCTGTTGCGCTGGGCAGGCGGAGATAAAGACGTCTGGTGTATTGATCCGATTGATGGCACATCCAATTTTGTGCGCGGCCTGCCTTATTTTGCCGTTTCCGTGGCGCTAATTCGCAAGGGGCGCAGCGTTTTAGGCGTGGTGTACGACCCTGTAGCCAATGAGACTTTTGCCGCTGAAACCGAGCGCGGAGCCTTTCTGAACGGCGCAAAATTAATCGGGCGTAATGTCACACAAAACTTATCCGATGCGCTGGTCTGCGTCGATACCAAACGTCTTCCCAATCCGTTAATGTCAGAATTGGCACTTCATAAACCGTTTTGTTCGCAGCGCAACTTTGGCGCCAGCACGCTGGACTGGTGTTACACCGCCATGGGTCGCTATGATGCTTATCTGCATGGCGGGCAAAAACTTTGGGATTATGCAGCCGGGTCGCTTATTTTGATTGAAGCCGGTGGATCGGCTTGCAGTCTGGAAAACGACGATTTTAATCAAAGCGAAATTTGGCAGCGCTCGGTGATTGCCTCGCTTGATCCCACACTGTTTGAAAACTGGAAAAACTGGTTAAGAGCGCATCAATAGCGCCAACGGGAGAACAATGTGAAAATTCTGATTTTAGGTGCGGGACAAGTGGGTTCAACAGTCGCTGAAAACCTGGTGAGCGAAGCCAATGACATCACCGTGGTTGATACCGACGCCGCTAAATTGCATGTCCTGCAAAACCGTCTGGATATTCGCACGCTGATGGGTAACGCCTCGCATCCATCCGTATTAAAGCAGGCGGGAATTGCCGATGCGGACATGTTGTTGGCCGTTACCCAAAGTGATGAAGTCAACATGGTGGCATGCAAAATAGCCGCCAGTATGTTCAACACGCCAACCCGCATTGCGCGTATTCGCTCCTCGGATTATCTGGCGCATCAGGAAATTTTCTCCGCTGAAAATTTCTGCGTGGACTTTTCAATTTGCCCCGAGCAAATTCTGACCGACTACATTCGCAAGCTGATTGAATTTCCCGAGGCACTGCAGGTTATTGAATTTGCCAGCGGTCGCGTTTCTCTGGTTGCGGTAAAAGCTTTTGAAGGCGGCCCGCTGGTGGGCCACGAACTTAAATATTTGCGCACCCACATGCCGCAAATTGAAACCCGGGTTGCGGCAATTTTTCGCCAGGATCGCCCCATTATTCCCGAAGGCAACACCGTCATTGAGGCGGGCGATGAAGTTTTCTTTATTGCCGCAACGGAAAACATTCGCATTGTTTTAAAAGAATTGCGGCGCATGGATAAACCTGCCCACCGCATTATGATTGTCGGGGGCGGCAATATAGGCCGACGTTTGGCGATGTCTCTGGAAAATGACTATCAAGTCAAACTGATCGAATTCAACAAAAAAGTATGTGAAAAATTAGCCGGTGAATTGGAAAATACGCTGATATTACACGGTGATTGTACTGACGAAAATTTGCTTGAGGCCGAGCATGTGGGAGACGTGGACGTATTTTGCGCGCTCACCAACGATGACGAAAATAACATTATGTCTTCGCTGCTGGCCAAAAAATCCGGTGCGCGCAAGGTGATTTCCCTGATTAACCGCAGCGCCTATGTCGGGCTGGTGCAGGGCGGGAAAATTGATATCGCACTTTCACCGGCGCATGTCACGATCGGTTCACTGTTGGCTTATGTGCGCCAGGGAGACGTAGCGGCAGTTCACTCGCTGCGGCGTGGCGCAGCAGAAGTACTGGAATTGATTGCCCACGGAGATCGCCAATCTTCACGCGTGGTGGGGCGTCGCATTGATGAAATTGACTTGCCGAAAGGCGCAACGATCGGTGCAATTTTGCGCGAGGGACAAGTGATCATGGGACATCATGAACGTTTAATTGAAGCGGAAGATCATGTGATTGTTTTCGTGATCAATAAAAAAATGATTCGCAATGTTGAAAAATTGTTCCAAGTCAGTCTCGGTTTTTTCTAAATGGAACGCGCCCTCACTGTTATTCGAGCATTGGGTTTGCTGCTGGTGGTGTTCAGCGCCGCTTACATCATGCCAGTCATCTGTGCGCTGATCTATTCCGAAACTACGATACTTTTGGATTTTTTACTCGCCATGATATGGACATTCGCTGCCGGTCTGCTCATGTGGCTGCTGACCCGACAACATAGAGGCGAGCTGTCTATCAGACATGGTTATCTGCTCGTGGTTGGAATGTGGACTGCGATGCCCGCTTTTGCCACATTACCGCTATTGCTTGGACTGGACAACCTGTCTTTCACCAACGCCTATTTTGAAACAATGTCAGGTATGTCAACTACCGGTGCTACGGTTTTGGTGGGACTGGATACGATGTCACCTTCCCTTAACCTTTGGCGTCACGAACTAAACTGGTTGGGCGGTATGGGAATCATTGTGTTGGCGGTCGCGATTCTGCCCCTGTTGGGTATCGGGGGGCGCCAATTATTTAAAGCAGAAACTCCTGGCCCAATGAAAGATTCGGCGCTTACCCCGCGCATCACTGAAACGGCACGGAATCTATGGTTAGTTTATTGCATGATCACACTGGCATGCATCGTATTGCTTAAGCTTGCTGGAATGAGCTGGTTGGACGCTATTTGCCATTCGTTTGCGACGATGGGGTTGGGTGGTTTTTCCACACACGATGCGAGTGTCGGTTTTTTTAATTCTCCACTCATCGAATTCATACTAATCGTCTTTATGCTGTTGGCGGCAATGAATTTCGCCACGCACTTTCTCGCGCTGCGCGGAAAAACCTTGCAGGTGTATTGGCAAGACACGGAAGGTGTTGCAACTGTCAGCTTAATTGTCGCCAGTTGTTTTGGTATCGCTTTCTTTTTATGGTGGCAGGGAACCTATTCAAATTTCTTGACGGCGCTGCGCCATGCCAGTTTCAACCTCGTTTCTATCGCGACAGACTGCGGTTTTGCCAGCGTGGACTTTAACCAGTGGCCCATCTTCGCGCCAATGTGGATGCTTTTCCTGAGCTGTATCTCCGCCAGTTCGGGCTCCACCGGTGGTGGCATCAAGATGATTCGCACACTGGTACTTTTCAAACAGGCCGGACGGGAATTTCTCAAGCTGCTCCATCCCTCCGCAGTCAATCCGATGAAAATTGGCGGACACGTAGTCGCCAACAATATAGTTTTCTCGGTTCTGGGTTTTATCTTTCTCTATTTCATGACGGTTGCCAGCCTGACATTTGTTTTGCTGATTAGCGGAATGGATTTCATCACTGCATTCTCTGCCATCATCGCGTGTATCAACAACGCAGGACCCGGATTGGGTGCCGTGGGACCGGCTGGAAACTATTCCAGTCTGACAGATTTTCAAACCTGGGTATGCACTTTTGCCATGTTGATTGGCCGTCTTGAAATCTTTACCGTATTGATTTTATTTACACCGCGTTTCTGGCAGCGTTAACAGCGCATTTTCCTTTTTGGAAGGAAAGTAATGATCAAGAAAATCTATGTGGGACAGCTCAAACTAGGCATGTATCCCACTGACCTAGATAAAGTTTGGCCGGAACATCCCTTTGCTCAGCACTCCTTTTTATTGAACGAGCCAAGTGATTTAGCCAAACTTCTTGAATCCGGCATTACCGAAATTACTATCGACATCAACTCTGGGATCGATACCGCACCGGAAAATTCTCCGTATATAGACAAAATTTCCCAGGAGGTTGATGCGTTTCTTGCGCAGCCGACACTCCCGATTTCTGAGGAATTAACTGAACGTTCTCCCGCCGAGGAGTTTGAACATGCCACTCAGCTCTATGAGAATGCCAATCAACTGATGCACGACTTGATGATTAAAGTACGTCACGATGAAAAAATTGATTTACAGCTATGTCTGCCGATAATTGACGATATCGTTGCTTCAATGACCCGCTATCCTTCCGCGTTATTGCCGTTAACCCAACTTAAAACCCGTGAGGAATACCATTTCCAACATTCCGTGTCCGCAGCAGCTTTAGCCGTTTCTTTCGGACAAGTTTTAAATTTTTCGCAATCTGAAATTTCTGAGTTGTGTATCGGTGGATTTCTGCATGATCTGGGCAATGCAAAAATCCCGGGGAAAATTTTGCATAAACCGGAAAAATTGGACGACACGGAATTTACCCTGATTAAAAAACATGTCGATTATTCTGCCGAGATTTTGCATGAAATTAGGGGAATCAGCGAAATTGCATTTGAGTCGGTTGCGCAACATCATGAACGCTTCGACGGCACGGGCTATCCCCGGGGATTAAAGGCGGATGAGATCAGTATTTATGGCCAGATGATGTCAATTATTGATTCCTATGATGCCATTTGTTCGTTGCGCGCCTATAGCAAACCTACCCCGCCCACCGCTGCTTTACGGCGCCTATTTGAACTGAGTGGCACGCAATTCAATTCCCGATTAGTAGAAGCATTTATCAAAGGAGTGGGAATTTATCCGGCGGGATCACTGGTACATTTGGCAAGCGGAAAATTGGGAATTGTTCGTGAAGTTGTATCGAACCGCTTATTGCAACCGATCGTGCTGGTGATTTACAGTTGCAAGCAAAAATCAGAAATTGATCCGTTTGTTGTGGATCTATCTACTTCAAACGATAAAATCATCGGCCACGAGTCTTTTGAAAAGTGGGGCATCAATCAGGCACGCTGGTATTTAACAAATAGCGCACTTACTCATTAAATTGCTTTATAATCAATTTGTTACATCAATACCCTGCGGGCAGCCGAATGCTGTATTGGCCGGACTTTTCGTCTTTTTGTAAAACCACCAAACTACGCTTTTGCGCTTCTTCCATTAACTCTTTAAACGAACGGAAACCAAATGCGGCCTCGGAAAATCCGGGCTTGCGGCGTTGCATGGTGGGCTTCACCATTGAACCCCATATCTTCTCGTCCGAGCCGCGTTCTGAAATCAACGCATCCACTGTTTCAACTAAAAAATCAATTGCTTCCTGACGCTTATCATCGTCAGTTTTAATTTCGCCCGGTTTTACTGCAACGGTTTTACTGCTGGTTTTTTTAGCCTGCGGTTTCTTCTTGGGCTCTGCTTTGCGCACCAGATCATCATAAAAAATAAACTCGTCGCAATTCCCGCTAAGCAGATCCGAGGTCGAATCTTTGACACCAATGCCGATGACGTATTTATTGTTTTCGCGCAGCTTGGAAACCAGCGGTGAAAAATCCGAGTCCCCGCTGATAATCACAAAGGTATCCACATGAGCTTTGGTGTAGCAAAGATCCAGAGCATCCACCACCATGCGAATGTCGGCGGAATTTTTTCCCGATTGGCGCACATGCGGAATTTCAATCAACTCAAATGCCGCCTCATGCATCGTCGCTTTAAATTCTTTGTAACGGTCCCAGTCACAATAGGCCTTTTTAACCACGATACTGCCCTTCAGCAGCAGGCGTTCCAGCACTTTTTTAATGTCGAATTGCGCGTATTTTGCATCGCGCACGCCGAGTGCCACGTTCTCAAAATCGCAGAACAAAGCCATATTGGTAATTTCGGGTTGAGCTGCCATTTGCGGCCTCCTAGATAACTTTTCCGGGATTCATCAGCCCGTGCGGATCAAGCGCGTGCTTGATGTTGCGCATCAGCTGTAATTCTAATGCACTTTTATAGCGGGTAATTTCCTCGCGTTTAAGCTGTCCCAAACCGTGTTCGGCACTGATGCTGCCGTGCAGTTCAGCGACCACTTCATACACCAGATGATTGACTGCCTGCTCGTGCTGCCCGATAAATGCATTATTCTTCGACGCGTCCAGCAGGGAGATATTGTAATGAATATTGCCATCACCCAAATGTCCGAAAGCCACGATACGAATCCCCGGAAATACACTAATTAGACGGTTGCTCGCTTGCGTAATAAACTCGGCGACCTGACTGACCGGTACTGAAATATCGTGCTTGATACTGATGCCTTCGATCTTTTGCGCATCGCTAATATTTTTACGCAACTTCCACCAGCGCTCGGCATGCTGTTTATCACTGCTGAGGTCGAATTCCAACACCCCGTTGCCAAATGCAAGCAATGCGTCGCGCAATGCGCCATCCAGTGGAATGTCGAGCACATCCGCCAGTTGGGTAATGACAATCCATTCGTATCGGGTGGTGAACGGCTCCCGAGTATCGGCAATGTTTTTAAATACCAAATCCAAGCAGGAGCGCGAAATAATTTCAAAACCGCTGATTTTGTCGCCGCATGTGGCACGCAGATGCGCCAACAATGCCACCGCCGCCGCCGGATCGCGTAGCGCAATGCACGCCGTCACAACCGACTTGGGACGCGGAAATAGTTTTAGCACCGCCGCGGTAATAATGCCCAGCGTACCTTCCGCTCCAATGAATAAATGTTTTAAGTCGTAACCGGTATTGTCTTTGCGCAAACTGCGCAAGCCCTGCCAAATTTCCCCGTCCGGCAAAACCACTTCCAAGCCCAATACCAGATCGCGCATACTTCCGTAACGCAACACGCCAATTCCGCCGGCATTGGTGGAAATATTTCCGCCAATCTCGCAGTGTGGCGCAATGGCAGTTAACCCCAACGGAAACAAACGGTCTGCCGCTTCAGTAATCTCATAGATCGCCGCCAATTTGCAGCCCGCTTCGACCGTCAAGGTGTAATTAGTTGCATCCATACCGCGCAGGCGATTCATGCGCGACAGATTGATTACTATTTGCCTGCTTGCATCATTCAACGGCACCGAGGCTCCGCACAAACTGGTATTGCCACCCTGTGGAACAATGGCTATTTTATGTGCGACACACAGCTTTACCACCGCACTGACTTGCTCCACATTCCCGGGAAATACTGCAGCGATACCCGCGCCCGCATACCTTCCACGCCAATCATTAAAAAAAGGCGCCGCGGCGGTTCCGGTCAAAACAGCATCGCCGCCCAATAGGGCGGCGATGCTGTCAAGGATTGCTTGATTGTCTTGCATTTTCAGTTTTACTCAGTGTGATGACTCGACCTGATTTTACGTTTGGGCGAAATCCACATTTGATAGAGTGAAGAAAAAATCATGATCGTTGCAGCGATGCTATAACCAAATCCGCCAATAATCACAAACCAGGCAAAGTTCGGATTATATTTAGTCAACCACCACGCAATAATATCCACAATTAAAAACGCAAAGGGCGTGAAAATAATGACAGCTTTTACGCGTGAGGTGAAGCCACTGGCATACGTAAAAATCCAACCCACAAAGAAAAAGATAAACGAAATACCAAACATGTGAATGTGTGACACACGGGTTAGCCGTGCAATCGAGATTCCCTCGTCTTGTTTCGTCATTTCATACATTACTTCTTTTTCAGTTACATTTGCCAGGCCGGGAATGTTGGCATGACAGGGTGAACAGAATTGCTCAACTTGCGGCTTAATGGTTGCTTCCCACTCGGCTTCCGGCGCTCCAGCTTGTGCCCATTTAATCATGGCCAAACGCACTTCCGGTGGGGCATTGTCTTTCATCGATCCATACAGCTTTGAAACCAGTTTCGATGAATTTTCGCCTTCACGATTACCGTAATAGCTGTACACAATGTCATCCACCGACAAGCCAATTTTTCCGTCGGCCATGCCGTGCGTCAGCATAATTTGCGTGCCTGCCATTAACAGACCCAGACCAACCGCCAACAAATATCCGGTAAACAATGTTCTAACCGGCAAAGTTAAATCGTGTAAAGAAAAACGTTGAATATCTTTAATCATTTCTGAGTTCCTTAAAATTAACCCGCACATTATACCTTTCCAATTAACGTCATACTAATACATCAAAATTTTCTATCTGTTAGAAGCTTCAGCACACCTTCCCCGATATTTTTCCTGCAAGCTATTTGGCGTGCGCATAACCAGCGACTTGGCTGTCGCCATTTGACAGCCTTAGTCGATTGGCAAATAGTTGTATCAGGCTTGACTACGCGGTTTTAATGACGCGCCAAGCCCCCGCAGCGTCGTGCCGCTGCATTCCATATTTGCGAGCGTGAAAAACGTAGAGTTGTGGGATTTTTGAAAAAATCTCAAAATTCGATCGGGTCGATATCCAGTGACCAGCGCAGCTTGGTTGCCGGAAGCTGTTCAAGCAAAGGCCGCCAGGCACGTAAAAATTGCTGCAGCTCTTTGCGAGTTTCGCTTTGCACCAGCAATTGCGCGCGAATATGGTTTGCACGTTTCGGCATGGAAGCGGCCACCACCCCGTATATTTCCACCGGCATGGATAGCGCCATCGCAGCCTCGCGGCCCCGCTTTAAAAAACTGTAAACCTCGCTGTCATTTAATCCTTCGGCGCGCAATAGGACCTGAAATACAAAGGGTGGAAAACCGGCTTGCCTGCGCTCGGATAACAATATTTGTGCCCAGGCATCATAGTCGTGTGCACGCAAGGCACGAAATATTGGATGATCCGGAAAAAAGGTTTGCATCAGAACTTCGCCGGGTTTTTCAGCACGTCCGGCGCGTCCCGCAACCTGTGCCAGTTGTGCGAATAATTTTTCCGAAGCGCGAAAATCTGCGCTGTATAAAGCTCCGTCCGGGTTGAGTACGCCGACTAACGTCAGGTTCGGAAAATCGTGTCCCTTGGCCAAAATTTGCGTGCCCACCATGATATCAACCGCGTCATCCTGAATCTGTTTGCGCATCGCACTCCAGGCATTTTTGTTGCGCGTACTATCCCGATCCACCCGCATAATTCGCGCTTCCGGGAAGTGCGCCTGCAAGGCTTCTTCAATGCGCTGCGTGCCGATACCCACCGGCTGCAAATCAGTATTGCCACATTCCGGACAGGCGCGCGGTACACGTTCCTGATGCCCGCAATGATGACAACGCAAAATACGCTCTTGCAAATGCAGTACCAGTTTCCCCGCACATTTTTTGCAGCCGGAAACCCAGCCGCACGCGCCGCACATCAAGACCGGAGCATAGCCGCGCCGATTGATAAATATCAAACTCTGTTCTTTGCGATGCAGACGCAATTCCAGTGCGGCCAACATCGCCGGACTAATGCCATCCTTCAAAGGAATGCGGCTGATATTCAGGCAATGCAATTGCGGTAAACGCGCCTCTGCCGAAGCGCGCTGCGTTAGTTTAAGCATCTGGTAGCGCCCGGTTTGTGCGTTGTAATAACTTTCCAGTGAGGGGGTTGCCGAGCCTAATACGATTGGCACTTTACGTTGATTGGCACGGAAAATCGCCACATCGCGGGCAGAATATCGCAATCCATCCTGTTGTTTATAGGAGGAATCATGCTCTTCATCAACCAGAATAAGCCCGAGTTGCGGTAGCGGGGTAAACACGGAAAGACGTGTGCCCAACACAATCCGCGCTTGACCTGATTGTGAGCGCAACCAGTTTCTCGCGCGTTCACCATCATTCAACCCACTGTGCAAACTTACCAACTCAACGTCTGGAAAGCGGCTGCGAAAGTAGTTTTCCAACTGCGGAGTGAGATTGATTTCCGGTACCAGCAGCAATACTTGCTGGCCGCGGAGCAACGTATGATGCATGAGTTGCACATAAACTTCGGTCTTGCCACTTCCGGTGATGCCGTGCAGTAAAAAACAGCGGTAACCCTCGGAATGTGTCATCTCGTCAATTACCTGCTGTTGCGCAAAAGTTGGAGTATGAACTTCATTAAACGTATGTTCGGCGGGTACAGGAGCGCCCACTTCGCAACACTCCACCCATCCTGCCTCCAACAATGCCTTTAACACTGCCGGGGCACTCGCGGAAAGTGCGCGCAACTGCGCGCTACTCATCGGGGCATTTTTCAAACTTTGCAGCATGCGCAATTTAACCGCACCACGCTTGGGTAGTTTTTCCAGATCTACTTCTTGCCCCGGCTTACTTAATCTGTAATACAGATCTTGTTTAATGACGAGCGGTTGTTGCGCGCGCAACCGCGCCGGTAGCGCAGACATGATTGTCATGCCCAATGGATATTGATAATAGTCACTGCAGAAGCGCAACAGTGTTATTAATTCGGAAGGCAAAGGCGACATATCATGCATCACTTCTTGCACCGGCTTAACACGTTCGGCAGCCAATTCCGAAGTTTCTGCCAACTCCATCACGACGCCTATCATCTGTTTTCGCCCGAATGGCACGAGCACGCGCTGGCCGACTTCGACCGATAAATTAGCACCGATAAAATAGTCAAAAAGTGTTGACAAGGGCACATCCAGCGCAACGCGAATGATGGGCATGTTATTGAATATCTCTCCGGTAAATTCTACGAATCTTCGCCAAGCATCTTGATGGATATGAAGTTTTTTCTTATCCACAATTTCTGTGGATAACTATGTGTATAAAATTGAATAAATTAGCTAACTACTAATGATATATACAGTTTTTGGTGTTGCACAAAATTCAGACGCACATTAAATTCTTTTATAATCAAGTAGTTACTTAAAAACAATAAAGGCCACAGAAATGTTCACTGTGGCCTTTATTCTGCTTGCTGCAATGTGCATAACCGCAGCGCTGTCAAGCAGTATTAATGATATTTTTTGCTTAACTCATGCACGGCTTGCACCAGTGCGGCTGCATTATCCGGGTTGGTAAATTGCGAAATACCGTGTCCCAAATTAAACACATGGCCGCTGCCGTAGCCATAACTGGAAAGCACTTTTTCAACTTCATTGTGAATCACTTCCGGAGTGGCAAATAACACAGTCGGATCAATATTGCCCTGCAGCGCAACCTTGTGCCCCACCTTCTGGCGTGCCACACCAATGTCCATTGTCCAATCCAATCCCACTGCATCACAGCCGATATCGGCAATGCTCTCAATCCACAAGCCGCCGCCCTTGGTGAAGACAATAGACGGGATGCGCACACCGTCTTTTTCTTTGATGAGTCCGGCCACAATGCGCTGCATATAGGGCAGCGAAAATTCATGGTAGGCCGCGTGTGACAGTGCTCCACCCCAGGAATCAAAAATCATCACCGCTTGTGCACCCGCTTCAATTTGCGCATTCAAGTAAGCGATTACCGACTGGGCGGTGACCTCCAAAATGTGATGCATCAGCTTGGGCTCTTTGTACATCAGGGTTTTAACTTTGGCGTAATCGTCGCTGCCGCCGCCCTCTACCATATAACAAGACAAAGTCCAGGGACTGCCGGAAAAACCGATCAGCGGCACACGGCCATCCAGCGCTTTGCGAATCTGCGATACCGCATCGGTCACATATTTCAAATCGCTGCCGATATCCGGCACACGCAGAGCTTTGATTGCTGCTTCATCGCGCAAAGGCCGTTCAAATTTTGGGCCTTCACCTTCGGCAAAATACAAGCCCAAGCCCATCGCATCCGGTACGGTGAGAATATCTGAAAATAAAATTGCCGCGTCCAAAGGAAAACGATCCAGGGGCTGCAACGTGACTTCCGTTGCCATGTCAGGGCTTTTGCATAATTCCAAAAAACTGCCGGCGCGCTTGCGTGTTGCACAGTATTCCGGCAAATAACGGCCCGCCTGGCGCATCATCCACACGGGCGTATATTCGGTTGACTCACGCAATAAAGCACGCAGGAAAGTATCGTTTTTTACATTAAAGTTCATTATCAGCCTATTTAAAATTTATTTTATTTAACGGGGCAACACACTGCTGCCCATCAAATATTCATCCACCGCCCGTGCTGCCTGACGACCTTCGCGAATTGCCCATACCACCAAAGATTGGCCGCGCCGCATGTCACCCGCTGCAAATACTTTCTTGACGTTGGTTTGATAGCAATCCGCACCTTCAGTATTGGCTTTTGCGTTACCGCGCGCATCTTTTTCCACCCCGAAAGCATCCAGCACTTGCGCCAGCGGATTGGTGAAGCCCATTGCCAAAAATACAAAATCCGCTTTGATTTCAAATTCAGTTCCGGCGATCTCAGTCATCTTGCCGTCTTTAAATTCGACGCGCACGGCCTTGACGGATTTGAGCACTCCCTTGTCACCGACAAATTCTTTGGTGGCAATCGCCCAGTCGCGCACGCAACCTTCGTCGTGCGAACTGGAGGTGCGCAACTTCATTGGCCAATACGGCCAAGTTAACGATTTATTTTCCTGATCCGGTGCGCGCGGCATCACTTCAATCTGCGTCACCATTGCGGCACCGTGACGGTTGGATGTACCGACACAATCCGAACCGGTATCACCGCCGCCGATAACCAGAACATGCTTGCCTTTCACATTGATCTGATTTTTGGCATCACCCGCTACTTCTTTATTTTGCGGAATTAAAAATTCCAGCGCGTAATGCACGCCTTTTAACTCGCGTCCCGGCACCGGTAAATCGCGTGGCTGCTCGGAACCGCCCGCGATAATTACCGCATCAAAATCTTTTTGCAGTTGCTGCGGACTGACTACTTTAGTTGCATCGTTGGCAATGCCTTTACCCGGCAATTCTTTACCGACGAATACATTGGTTTGAAATTTAACCCCTTCTGCGGTCAATTGCGCCATGCGCCAATCAATCAGGCGTTTGTCCAATTTAAAATCAGGGATGCCGTAGCGCATCAGGCCACCGATGCGGCTATTTTTTTCAAAAACCGTCACAGCATGTCCGGCGCGCGCCAATTGTTGTGCGGCCGCCAACCCTGCAGGGCCGGAACCGACAACAGCTACTTTTTTACCGGTTTTCTTGGCTGCCGGCTGTGCAACAACCCAGCCATTTTCGCCGCCCTTGTCGATAATCGCATGCTCGATCGACTTGATTCCAACCGCATCATTATTGATATTCAGCGTACACGCGGCTTCGCAGGGTGCGGGGCAAATACGCCCGGTGACTTCGGGGAAATTATTGGTGGAATGCAGAACTTCCAAGGCTTGCTGCCAGTTGCCGCGATACACCAGATCATTCCAGTCGGGAATAATATTGTTGACCGGACAGCCGTTATTGCAGAACGGAATACCGCAATCCATACAACGCGCAGCTTGCTGCTTGGCATCGGTGTCAGACAAATGCGCCACAAATTCCTGATAGCCTTTTAAACGTTGTTCGACTGGCGCATAACCTTCGTTCAAACGCGCAAATTCCATAAATCCTGTTGGCTTGCCCATTATGCGGCCTCCTTTTGTTGCGCGGCAATTTCAAGCAAAGCGCGCTTATATTCGGTTGGCATCACCTTCACGAATTTGGGTAAATACCGACTCCAGTTATCCAAAATTTGCTGGGCGCGCGCGCTACCGGTGTAACGCAGATGCCGTTCGATTTTGCCGCGCAATGCCGCTTCATCCGCTTTGCCCAAATGATTTAAATGTACGCGCCCGTGAGATTCCACCTCACCGGTTTCACTGGAAGCCGCTTCTTGCGGAATGGCTTCCAAGGCAACCATCGACATATTGCAGCGTTTGCCAAAGGTACCGTCTTCGTCAAGCACGTAGGCCACGCCGCCCGACATTCCTGCGGCAAAATTGCGCCCGGTTTGTCCCAGCACGACCACCATCCCGCCGGTCATATATTCGCAACCGTGATCGCCCAAGCCTTCCACGACCGCAACCGCGCCAGAGTTGCGCACGGCAAAACGTTCACCGGCCACCCCGCGGAAATAACACTCGCCGGAAGTTGCGCCGTACAGCACGGTATTGCCGACAATAATGTTGTCCTCCGCCACGATCTTGCAATCGTCGGTGGGCTTCACCACGATACGTCCGCCGCACAAGCCTTTGCCGACGTAATCATTGCCTTCGCCGATCAGCTCAAAGCTGATGCCGTGCGCCAGAAATGCGCCAAAGCTTTGACCTGCCGTGCCGTGCAATTTCACGTTGATAGTGTCAGCCGGCAAACCAGCCTGACCGTAACGCTTGGCCACTTCGTGCGACAACATGGTGCCCGCCGTGCGATTGGCGTTGCCAATACGCGTTTCGATATGCACCGGCTGTTTGTTGTCCAAGGCGGCTTGCGCTTGTTGAATCAGTTGATTGTCCAACGCTGCCGCCAAACCGTGATCCTGCTCTTCGGTGTGACGCTGTGAAACATTCGCACCGACCTGTGGCTGATGGAATATCTTGGAGAAATCCAAACCTTGCGATTTCCAATGGGCAATGCTCTTTTTCACGTCCAGCAGATCGCTGCGTCCGATCAAATCGTCAAATTTGCGTATCCCCATTTGCGCCATCAACTCGCGGACTTCTTCCGCGAGGAAGAAGAAGTAGTTCACAACATGCTCGGGTTGACCGGTAAATTTCTTGCGCAGTGCCGGATCTTGCGTGGCCACACCCACCGGGCACGTATTCAAATGACACTTGCGCATCATGATGCAGCCCTCGACCACCAGAGGAGCAGTAGCAAAACCAAATTCATCCGCGCCCAACAACGCGCCGATCAGTACGTCACGACCGGTTTTTAACTGGCCATCGACCTGCAAACCCACGCGACCGCGCAGCTTGTTGAGCACCAAGGTTTGCTGGGCTTCAGCCAAACCCAATTCCCAGGGGGTACCGGCATGCTTGATGGAAGACAGCGGTGAGGCGCCGGTGCCGCCGTCAAAACCTGAAATGACGATGTGATCCGCTTTGGCTTTGGATACGCCTGCGGCCACAGTTCCCACGCCCACTTCCGATACCAGCTTGACCGAAATGGATGCGCTTGGATTTGAGTTTTTCAAATCGTGAATCAGCTGCGCCAAATCTTCGATGGAATAAATGTCGTGATGCGGAGGCGGAGAAATCAAGCCGACACCAGGTACCGAGAAGCGTAATTTGGCAATATATTCAGATACTTTGCCGCCGGGCAATTGACCGCCTTCGCCGGGCTTCGCACCTTGTGCCATCTTGATTTGAATTTGATCGGCACTGCTCAAATATTCTGCAGTCACGCCGAAACGTCCCGAAGCTACCTGTTTAATGCGTGAACGCAGAGAGTCGCCTTCCAGCATCACCAAATCTTTTTCGATACGTTTTTTACCGATGATTTCGGAGAGTTTTTCGCCCGCTTTTAACACGCGGAAACGGTTGGCATCTTCGCCACCTTCACCGGTATTGGATTTTCCGCCAATACGATTCATGGCAATCGCCAGGGTGGTATGCGCTTCCGTCGAAATAGAGCCCAACGACATCGCACCGGTAACAAAACGTTTCACAATTTCTTTGGCGGATTCAACTTCTGCCAAGGGTACAGCCGCGCCTGCCGGTTTAATTTCAAACAAGCCGCGCAAAGTTTTGAGTTTTTGCGCCTGATCATTAATCAGCTTGGCATACTCTTTATAGGTGTTGAAATTATTGGAACGCGTGGCATTTTGCAGCTTGGCAATGGAATCCGGCGTCCACATGTGCTCTTCACCCCGGGTGCGGAATGCATACTCACCACCGGCATCCAGCATGTTGGCCAAGACAGGATCATTGCCAAATGCCGCAGTGTGCATACGCACGGCTTCCTCGGCAACTTCACTCAATCCAATGCCCTCGATCTGCGTGGCTGTGCCGGAGAAATACTCGCCGACAAATTCAGCGTTCAAGCCGATTGCTTCAAAAATTTGCGCGCCGCAATAAGATTGGTACGTTGAAATACCCATCTTGGACATGACTTTTAGCAAACCTTTGTTGAGTCCTTTGATGAAGCGTTTTTTAGCTTCATAGGCATCAATTCCTCCGGGCAATTGATCTGCAATCGAGGAAATAGTGTCGAACGCCAACCAGGGACAAACCGCTTCCGCACCGTAACCGGCCAACAGTGCAATGTGGTGCGTTTCGCGTGCAGAACCGGTATCTACCACCAAGCCGGTGCTGGTACGCAGACCGGCGCGCACCAAATGATGATGCACACCGGAAGTTGCCAATAGCGCTGGAATAGCCACACGCTCGGACGAAACAGTACGGTCGGACAAAATTAAAATATTGAAACCATCGGCAACCGATTTAACCGCAGCTTTGCGCAATGCCTGCAAGGCGGCAGCACAGCCTTTTGCGCCCTGCTTGGCCGGGTAAGTAATGTCCAGCACCAAAGCTTTGAATTGTGCTTGGGTAGACTTGTCGATATTGCGCAATTTAGCAATATCTTCGTTGGACAGTACCGGCTGATGGGCCTCCAAACGCAACGGAGGATTAGTCTCGTCAATGCCCAACAAATTGGGCTTGGGGCCAATAAAAGTGGTCAAAGACATAACGATTTCTTCGCGAATCGGGTCGATTGGCGGATTCGTCACCTGTGCGAATAACTGCTGGAAGTAGTTATATAACACCTTGTTTTTATTGGATAATACAGGAAGCGCCGTATCGGTTCCCATCGAGCCGGTGGCCTCTTCACCCGCCGCCGCCATAGGCGCAATCAGGAATTTAACATCCTCCTGCGTATAGCCAAAAGCTTGCTGGGCATCCAATAGCGAAGCATTTGCATCCGCCTTTTTGCTGTTCTTCACTTCCGGCAAATCAGCCAGGAAGTAACGCGACTTTTCAATCCATTTGCGGTACGGTTTAGCCGTTGCCAATTGTGTTTTTAATTCTGCGTCGTCCACGATGCGTCCGGCCTGCATATCGATCAAAAACATCTTGCCCGGCTGCAAACGCCACTTCTTCACAATCTTGTGTTGCGGGATAGGCAGTACGCCCATTTCAGAGGCCATCAATACCAAGTCATCTTCAGTGATGAGATATCGTGCCGGACGTAAACCATTACGATCCAGTGTTGCACCGATCATGCGGCCATCGGTAAAAGCCACGGCGGCGGGTCCATCCCATGGCTCCATTAAAGCGGCATGATATTCATAGAATGCGCGGCGTTCTTCATCCATCAAAGGATTGCCAGCCCAAGCTTCCGGGATCAACATCATCATGGCGTGCGGCAGGGTATATCCACCGGCCACCAGCAATTCCAATGCGTTATCGAAACACGCCGAATCGGACTGGTTGTCCACAATTAAAGGCCACAGCTTTTCCAAATCTTTGCCGAGGAATTTTGAGGACATTGCCGCGTGACGCGCAGCCATCCAATTTACGTTGCCACGCAGGGTATTAATTTCACCGTTGTGCGCAATCATACGGAACGGATGAGCGCGATCCCAGGTTGGGAAGGTATTGGTGGAAAAACGCTGGTGAACCAACGCGAGAGCGCTCACGACACGGGTGTCTTGCAAATCCAGGAAGTATTGACCAACCTGATCGGCCAGTAGCATGCCTTTATAAACAATCGTACGGGACGACAATGAAGGCACGTAAAAGCCACTTCCCCGATTGTTCGGCAAGTCGCGCACCGCATGTTCAACCGTTTTGCGAATCACAAATAGCTTGCGCTCGAAGCTATCCTGATCCGGTGTCTTTGCGCCTCGTCCGATAAATACCTGACGCACGACCGGTTCAACCGCTTTTACGCTTTCGCCCAGTCCGCCACCATTGACCGGTACATTGCGCCAACCGATCAGTTGCTGGCCTTCGGCTTTAATTTTTTCTGCTATGGTACGCTCGCAGGCGGCACGCGCTTCAACATCACGCGGCAAAAACACCATACCCACACCGTAATCACCAACTGCCGGTAACGAAATTTCGCCCCAGTTCATTTCATCGCGCAGAAATTGATCGGGAATCTGCAGCAATATTCCCGCGCCATCCCCTTCCAGAGGATCTGCGCCCACGGCACCGCGGTGAGTAAGATTTTTCAGAATCTGCAAGCCCTGACTCACGATGTCATGACTCTTGTTTCCTTTGATATGTGCCACAAAACCGACACCGCACGCATCATGCTCATGACGCGGATCATATAAACCTTGTTGTTCCGGCAGCTCGTATTGGACAGGCACTTGAATATTTTTTTGCAACGAAGAATGGCTCACGATATTCCTTCTATTTCTTTACGGCAAAAAAGGCGGCTAATGCCACCTCAGGTAGTTAATTTTCCAGCGAAAGGTCGCGAATGTTACTCCGTCTCGAAAACGTGAGCAACTGCATCGACTTAAGCTTATATATTATTATTGAATATTAGAAAACTCTAATATATAATGCCTGCCCATTGGAGTAACGGAATATAGCGAATGAGTGCGAAAAATATATTGATTATCGGCGGCGTAGCAGCAGGTGCCACAGCGGCGGCCAAAATACGCCGGCTTGATGAACATGCCACGATAACCCTGCTCGACCGCGGCCCCTATGTGAGCTTTGCCAATTGCGGACTTCCGTATTTCATCAGTCGTGACATCGAAAAACGTTCTTCCTTGTTGTTGCAAACCCCGGAAGGTTTTCAAAGTCGTTATCGGGTAGATGTACACCTTGAAACCGAGGTGCTGTCCATTGATCGCAGCCGCAAAGTAGTATTGGCGCGCGGCCCGCAGGGAGAAATTGAATACGCTTACGACAAACTTTTAATGGCACAGGGTGGCACTCCGTTTATTCCCGCTTTACCCGGTGTCGAACAAAGCCACGTTTTCAAATTGTGGACGATTCCCGATATGGATCGGATTCACGAATACCTTGAAATACACTCACCCAAGCACGCAGTTATTGCCGGGGGTGGTTTCATCGGACTTGAAATGGCAGAAGCGCTGCATGCGCGCGGTTTGCAAGTTACGCTGGTGGAACTTGCCGATCAGGTGATGGCACAGATGGATCCCGAATTTGGCGCAATGATTCGTGGCGAACTTGAGACTAAAGGTGTTCAGGTTATCACCGGAGTCGGTGTTGCTACGATTGAAAAAAATTCACTTGCGCTTACTGATGGCCGGATAATTTCTGCTGATATGGTGTTGCTCTCCATCGGCGTGCGTCCCGAACTTGGTTTGGCTAAACAAGCCGGCTTAAACATTGGCGCTTCCGGCGGTCTGGTGGTGGATGAATTTCTATGCACCTCGGATAAAGATATCTATGCTGCGGGCGACATGGTGGAAATTACGCACCGCATTCTCAACAAAAAAGTACGCATTCCATTGGCCGGCCCGGCAAACAAACAGGGGCGGATTGTGGCTGAAAATATGCTTGGCGGCAATACTGCCTACCACGGTGCACTGGGAACTTCAGTGGTGAAAGTATTTGATCAAACTGCAGCGGTTACCGGCTTATCCGAAAAAACCGCACGTGACGCCGGATTGAATGTGGGTACAGCGTTTATCAGCAAATACCACCATGCATCTTATTATCCGGGCGCAACCCCGCTGACCTTAAAGCTGGTGTATCAAATGCAGGATGGACAGTTGCTCGGTGCCCAGGCTTTTGGCAAAAACGGTGCCGACAAACGCATCGATGTGTTGGCGACCGCCTTGCATGGAAAAATGACATTGGCGGATTTGGCCGAATTGGATTTGGCTTATGCTCCGCCCTATTCCAGCGCGCATGACCCGGTTAATATGGCGGCTTTTGTCGGGTTAAATCATCTCAGCGGATTTAGCCCGCTCAAAACGCCACAGGAAACCATCGAAGCGTTGCAGTCCGGCGCGGGCATGTTGCTGGATGTGCGTACACTCGGCGAACAATCGCGCGAACCGGTGGATGGCGTTTTAGCTATTCCTGCCGATGAAATTCGTGATCGATTAACCGAGATTCCGCGCGATATCCAATTGTATTTATTAAGTAAAGATGGAGCGTTGGGGCATATTGTGCTGCGTGTTTTAGTGGCAAACGGCTTCAGCAACGTATACAACATTGCAGGTGGTTATTCTGCAATTAAATGGTTTTAAACTAGAAAACAGGAGATATAAAAATGGGATTTTTTAATTCATTAATGAGCAAGCCAAGCAATTCAATCGATTTATCGGCAAAAATTCAATCCGGAGTCACGGTAGTAGACGTACGCTCCAAAGCTGAATTCAACGACGGCCATCATGCCAAAGCCACCAATATTCCTTTGGATACCTTGCATGCCCGCATCGACGAAATTGGCCCCAAGGACAAAGGAATCATTGTGTATTGTGCTTCCGGCGCGCGCAGTGCTATGGCCGCACGCATGCTAAAAGCTGCGGGTTTTATGGATGTTATTAATGCCGGTGGATTAGCGGATATGCCCAGGTAATATTTTGCACCCGTACCTTCTTTAGTGGATTCAGGCATCTCTAAATACATTGTTTAGGGGTGCTTTTTATTTATTGAAGAGTTGGGAGCCTCGCGCTTCGTGGCCTGGCTAATTGCACTGGCTTCCATCACGGCGGTAACCATCACCGCAATAAGTGTTGGCAACAATCCAATACGGGTTAGAGCCGTCCATAATATTTGCTTCATGCTGGGTTCGTGGGCAGTTAAGCTAATCAACCATGCAAGTAAAATAAGTACCGCTGAAATGGCATAACCAAGCAGCAACCACCTGCCGTTTTTAACTGCCAATTGCCAGTGCGCCGCGACAAATTCATTGTTAATATTTTTACCTCGCCTATATATAAAATAAATAGTCGCGCTTGAACTGAACAATGGCAAGAGCAATCCCAGCATCCCCATGTGCAGGGAAATAACGGCAGGCACCATCAATAGGTTGAATGCAAATAGCATAACAATCATCAGGTTATGCGGTAGAGTGGCTTGCTTAACCTGTGCTGCGCTGGCTTCAAATTGCATGATTTAATTCCTTGTTTTTTTCGTTGAGGTACGCTTTAGCTATCAGGTCAATTGACCTTTGGAAAACATTGGAAAATTAGGATGTGCTAATATAGCACTCGGACCAACTGAATACAATTCCGTAGGCAATTTGAATAAATTTTTAGATAAAGAACCCTCACATGAAAAAATTATGGGACGAGCGCTACGCGATCGATGAATATTTTTACGGAACCCAAGCGAATGATTTTCTGGTTTCCCAAAGTGGGTTATTGGCATCCGGCCAGAGCTGTTTGGCTGTCGCCGACGGGGAAGGACGTAATGGCGTATGGCTTGCGGAACAGGGTTTGCAGGTACGCTCTCTGGATTATTCAAATGTTGCGCAGCTTAAAGCGCAAAAGCTTGCCCGCCAACGTAGGGTTTCAATTGATTTTGAGCAGGCAGATTTATTGCAGTGGAACTGGGGTGAAAACCGTTTTGATATCGTTGTCGGAATTTTTGTGCAATTTGTCAGCGGTGCGCAACGTGATTTTTTATTTGAACAAATGCAGCGTTGCCTTAAACCGAGCGGACTGTTATTACTACAAGGCTATACCCCGCGCCAGCTTGAATTCAAAACCGGCGGTCCGTCACAGATAGAAAATTTATATACGGAAGAGATTCTGCGCGGCGCTTTTTCCGAACTGGATGTTTTGCATCTGTGTGAACATGATGCTGTTATCCGTGAAGGTGTTGGACACAACGGCATGTCTGCACTGATCGATTTTGTTGGCCGTAAAACTTAATTTTTGAAGCACCCTAAATTAGGAGATTTGTATGATTCATATTATCTGCCCGCATTGTGATGCAACCAACCGTTTACCCAAAGAAAAACTCCATGAATCCGGTAACTGCGGCAAATGCCATCAGCCCTTATTTTCCGGTCATCCGCTGGAGCTGAATGAAGCGCGCTTTGACAAATATTTTGCCCAATCTGAAATTCCATTGGTGGTTGATTTTTGGGCGCCCTGGTGCGGTCCTTGTCGCATGATGGCACCGGCGTTTAGCGAAGCCGCTCGGCAATTGGAGCCTAACTATCGCCTGGTTAAAGTTAACACCGAAGAAGCGCAAAACCTCGGCGCACGCTTTAACATCCGCAGCATCCCAACCTTGGCGATTTTCCACAAGGGCCATGAGATTGCACGCCAGTCCGGCGCGATGGATACCGGCGGAATTGTACGCTGGGTAAAAAGCAACAGTTGAGCCTTTCCGGGTTTTATCTAAATTAGAAAGTATTAAATGAGTTCAGCGAAAATCGGCATTCTCACCATTTCAGATCGCGCCAGTCGTGGTGAATATGAAGACAAGGGCGGGCCCGCCATGCACGCCTGGTTTTCACGCGTATTAACCAGCCCTTGGGAAGCTGTTGCGCGCGTAATTCCAGACGAACAATCGCTAATTGAAGCGACCCTGATCGAACTGAGCGATATTGTGGGGTGCAGCCTGATCGTGACCACCGGCGGCACCGGCCCCGCACTGCGTGACGTTACGCCGGAGGCGACCGAGGCCGTGTGTGAAAAAATACTCCCGGGATTTGGCGAGCTCATGCGCAGTGCTTCTTTGAAATTTGTTCCTACCGCAATTTTGTCACGCCAGACTGCCGGTATTCGCGGTAAAAGTCTGATCATTAATTTGCCCGGAAAACCTTCAGCGATTGATGATTGTCTAAATGCCGTGTTTCCTGCCGTGCCCTACTGCATTGATTTAATTGAAGGCGCTTATCTGGAAACCGATCCTGCTCAGTGTAAAACTTTTCGTCCTGCGCACGCAAAAATAGTTCAATAAATCATATGGTTATTGCAATTACGTGTGGCATTTTAACAATTTCGCCAAACTAAAACACGCGTTTTCAGCGCCACAAATATGCATCCATAGATAACGCTCCATAGTTAAAACGGGGTTGGAAGCGTACTGGTGTATCCCCGTTCGCCGCGCCCATGGCCAGCAACAATGGCATGAAATGCTCCTCGGTAGGATGCGCTTCCGCACCATGCGGGGCCAGTCGATAGTCAAGCATAGCTGCAACATCATTTACGGCAAGTTTCTCTGCCACCCATGCGTTAAAAGCGTATGCCTGTGGATAGGGTATTTGATCGTCATTTGCGCGCCAATTCAACCAAGTGAAGTTATGCGTGATAGCACCCGAAGCCAAAATTAAAATATCTTCATCACGCAACGCTGCCAGTAATTTTCCGATTGCAAAATGATAGGCCGCGTTTTTATCTAATGTCAGTGAAAGTTGTGTGACCGGAATATCGGCATGTGGAAACATAACCGAAAGCGGCACCCACGCCCCATGATCCAAACCCCGATCAGGATGCCGATCTGTGGCGATTCCGGCAGCATTTAATAATGACGCAACCCGCTGCGCGAGTAACGGTGCTCCCGGCGCAGAATATTTCATGTCATACAGCTCTGGCGAGAAGCCGGAAAAATCATGAATCGTTTGTGGTGACCCGGCCAAGCTGACGCAAGGCCGTGGCGCTTCCCAATGTGCCGATATCACCAAAATGCCTTTGGGATGCGGCAGCATCGCGCCGATTTCACGCCAGACAGCCAAAGTGTCCGGCGCCTTTAAAAAAGCATCGGGGGCGCCATGCGCAACAAAAATTACCGGCATCCGGTTTGCCATTATTAACTCCGATATCACAACTTATTTAACGTGCCTTTTTACTCGCAAAGGTATTCTCCACCAAGGCTGGTGCATCAGTTTGCGGCACATGACACTGGTTGCAGTTATAACGTGCACTAGTCAAATTTTCGGTCACTTTTCCCGGAGCATTGCGCAGGTCGGTGTAATGACTGGGAGGGATTGGCGTTGGGTCGTTTTTCTTGAGTTTTTTACCCCACAGCGCGGGCTGGTTATGACACGCAACACACATATTGGTTTGCGCGGTTATCGGCAGAAAATCGCTGACATCATGCGAAACCTGCGGGGGGGCATTCAAATACGCGCGGGGTAACACTTTGCTTTCTCCCGGCGGGGTCGTGTTGTAGTGATACACCTTGGGAACCGGCGTATCAAATACACTGCCTTTGCTCAAGCCCATATCATTGCTTTGAATTGTTGCACCGGCAAAAACAACACCTGTTCCTGCCACCATCACTATACAAGCTGCCACGAATCTCGCTACCTTTGCCACATACTGGTTGTGCATAATATTTCTCCCTATGACTGGACGATTCAGATCAGGCCTTGTAAATTTTGACCGCGCATTTTTTAAAATCGGTTTGCTTGGAAATCGGACAGGTTGAATCCAGCGTGACTTTGTTGATGAACACTCCCTCATCGAACCACGGTACAAACACCATGCCTTTGGGCGGGCGGTTACGTCCTTTGGTTTCCACGGTTGCCTGAATTTTGCCGCGCCGCGATTCGATCCACGCCGCATCATCCTGTTTCAATCCGCGTGTTTTGGCATCTTCCGGATGCATATAAATCAATGCCGCAGGAACTGCCCAATGCAGTTCTCGCACGCGCCGCGTCATAGTGCCGGAATGCCAATGTTCCAACACTCGCCCCGTGGATAACCACAGATCATAATTTTGATCCGGTTGCTCTACCGGCTCCGCATAAGGACGGAAAAATATCTTGGCTTTACCCGAAATATTGGTTTTTTCAGTTTTGGTGATGCCCTCCAAATTGCCGCTGGGCAACGCTTTAAATGCCGAGCCATAAAAGTCAAAACCGCTGCCTTTTTTCACATACGGATCATAGGTTTCATTAAAGCGCCAATGCGTTTCTTTACCATTCACCACCGGCCACTTCAAGCCGCGCACATCATCGCGGAAATACACATCAAAATCAGCCAGATCGTGCGCATGACCGCGGCCAAATTGCGCATATTCTTCAAACAATGCTTTTTCCGGGAACCAGTTATCACCGAGCAGCTTTGCCACATGGTTATCATGACTTTTGGCGATTTTATCCGGCCATTTAAACTTGCGATTGTCCGCCGTGGCAAACAACACCTCGTATAATGTTGCATCCGGCGCATAACTCGATCCGGTCAATACATCGGGCAGCTTGCCGTCAGCAAAACCTTCCTCTTTTAAACCGGGAATCTTTTGCTCTCCCCATACTTCCTTAAGTTTAAAGCGCTTGGAAAATTCCATGATCTGCCAGATATCGGCACGCGCTTGTCCGGGTGGCGCCACCTGTTCACGCCACAATTGTGTACGGCGCTCGGCATTACCATAACCGCCCCATTTTTCAAAAATGATAGCCGCCGGTAACACCAAATCTGCCACTTTGGTGGATATGCCGGGATACACATCCGACACAATGATGAAGTTATCCATTTCGCGCGCGGCTTTAATCCAGTGATTGGCATTGGCAGTATCCTGGAACGGATTGCACACCTGCACCCACGCCCATTTAATCTGGCCGTCTTCGAGGTCGCGCATAATCTTGGTGAAATGACTGCCGACTTTGGGATTTAGGGTTTTAGCGGGCAACTTCCAAATCTTTTCAGCAGCGGCACGGTGATTAGGATTATTCACCACCATGTCAGCCGGCAAGCGGTGCGAGAAGGTACCCACTTCGCGTGCCGTGCCGCAGGCGGAAGGCTGGCCTGTGAGTGAGAACGCCCCATTGCCGGGCATTGCCTGTTTACCCAGCAACAAATGGATTGTGTACGCCTGTTCGTTTACCCAAGTGCCGCGCTGATGCTGGTTAAAGCCCATGGTCCAGAAGCTCACCACCTTGCGATATTTTTCTATATATAAATCAGCAAGTTGCTTAAGTTTTTCTTTGAATCTCTCCAGAGATTCTTCTGCATCGCCTTTGGCCAATTCGGCTACAAAATCCAAGGTGTAAGGCTCAACACCCTTTTTAAAATCTTCAAAAGTAATTAACCAGTGATTGTCGGGCGTCGCACGATTTTTCTGCGGCACGGTTGTGCCCGCCAGCTTGCCTTGGGCAATGGCTTCTGCCGCCCCCAATTGCATGGTCAACTCTTTGCCATTCACATCTTTTTCGGCGGGATAATCGTATTTATCCGAGCCACGCATGCCATAGCCTATGTCGGTTGGCCCCGCCGCAAACGCGCAATGCTTATTTACAAAATCCCAATTCACCGCATCGCGCGTCACAATCTCGCGTGCCAGATAATTCATGATGGCCAGATCCGTCTGCGGTTTGAAGATGATTTCCAGATCAGCAATATTGGAAGACATATTGCTGATCGTGGTCAGATTAACCACGCGCACCTGAGGATTATTCATGCGCCTATCTGTAATGCGCGTCCATAACACCGGATGCATTTCCGCCATATTGGCGCCCCACAACACCATAGTGTCGGTATGCTCGATATCGTCATAATTACCCGACGGCTCATCTATGCCGAACGTCTGCATAAATCCGGCCACAGCCGAAGCCATACAGTGACGCGCATTCGGATCTAAATTGTTACTGCGAAATCCGGCTTTAAACAATTTAACGGCGGCATAACCTTCCTGCACCGTGTGCTGCCCCGAGGCAAAGAAGCCCACACCGGTTGGCCCCAATTCTTTATAGGTACGCTTAAATTGTTTTTCCATTTCGTCAAAAGCGCGCTCCCAGGAAACCTCAACGAATTCACCCTGCTTATCAAATTGCCCATTTTTCATGCGCAGCAATGGTTTCGTTAAACGATCCTTGCCGTAGGGAATCTTGCCGTTGAAATAGCCTTTGATGCAGTTCAGTCCGCGATTTACCGGGGCATCCACATCCGCTTTGGTCGCAACAATTTTGCCTTTCTCGGTGGCAATTTGAATACCGCATCCCACACCGCAGAATCGACACACACCACGATCCCAGCGCCAGCCCGCTTCGGCACCTTTTGTGGCAGCTTCAGCAACTTCACTGACCGAAATACTGGTTGTCACTGTTGCTGCGGTAGCAAGTACACTTTGTTTAAGAAAGTCACGGCGGGATACTGTCATGATGGCGTCTCCTGGGTTATTTAAATTAACGTCGATAATGTTACGCCAAATTTCTACGGGGAATATAAAACATTTATGAATAGATCATGTTTTATTCCGCCTCAAAATTTCTGTTCTGATTTCAAAGTTTATTGCCCGGCAACGGGTAAAATGCTACGAAAGTATTCCATGAACCTATAACCTGCCATTCTTTTGGAGAGTGCCGCAATGAAATTTAGCAAAATGCTGGCCACCAAGTTGTTTATATTCAGTCTTCTTAGCTTAACTATTTCTGCATTCGCCGCCGGTTCCACTCCTCCCAATATCAAAATTGCGATTGATGCGGAATTTGGTATTCCCGGCAGTACTTCTGCCCAGGCGGTTTATAACGGAGCTCAGGTTGCGGTCAACGAAATCAATGCTTCGGGCGGTTTACTCGGTCGAAAGTTAGAATTGGTTAATTTTGACAACCGCGCACTTCCTGCACGGTCTTTAAACAACATTCGGGAAATCGCCGCCGATAGCAATTTCGTGGCGGTAATGTGCGGCAAATATAGCCCGGCAGTAATCGAAATTTTGCCGGAAATTCAACTACTCAAATTACCCTTGCTCGACCCTTGGGCGGCAGCCGATAAAATCACAGAGATATCCACCACGCCCAATTACGTATTTCGTCTCTCCCTGCGCGATTCCTGGGCCTTGCAAGTGATGATGCGGCATGCGCAGAAAATCGGCGCACTCAATGTGGGCATTTTGCTACCCAACACTGCGTGGGGACGCAGTAGCTTAAGGGCTGCAGAACAGGCAGCAATCCAAGATACAAGGCAAAAAATCGTTTCATCCCAATGGTATAACTGGGGTGATCAAAGTTTATTGGAGCAATATCAGGTATTGCGCAGCGCAGGAGCACAAGCAATCATTTTGGTTGCCAATGAAAAGGAAGGTGTAATTTTAATCAAAGAGATAGCCGCACTTCCCCAGGCAGAGCATCTCCCGGTCGTGGCGCACTGGGGACTTTCTGGGGGTGATTTTTTTGCCCAATCCGGAGAAGATTTAGCAAAGGTAGACTTATCGATCGTGCAAACCTACACCTTCATCGGCAAAACTAATTCAAAAGCAAAACAGGTATTAGCCGGTTTAAAAATCGTTACTGGCAGCGATGACCCGCGCAAGGTAGTGTCGCCAGTGGGAGTTGCGCACGCTTACGACTTGGTACATTTATTGGCAATGGCTATCCGACAGGCCAAAAGTACCGATCGTGAGCGTATCCGCAATGCATTGGAAAAACTGGGCGCGTATCAGGGACTTGTACGCAATCTGAATAAACCTTTTAGTGCAAAAGATCATGACGCACTGACTATCTCGGAAGTCTTTATGGCACGCTATGCGGAAGATGGTGCGATTGAACCGCTAGGCAACTTTAAACCCTGATAGATTTTATGCGCCCAATTCTTAAAGCCCTACATCAATGGCAACAGCACAGCCTTGCCAATTCAATCACCTTGCAAGCATCGGTGATTGCCATTGGCAGCGCCTTATTGATCGCCCTTATTTCTTTAAGCGTGCTTTTTTGGACCCAGAACATTTCCCTGCACACGCAACTTCAGGAAAAAGCCGGTCGCTCGGCGGACCGTATTGAACGGGTCATTAACATAACCGAAACGACCTCGGCGGACTTGGCAAAGAGCCCGATTTTCACCACCGCAATTATGGATACCGCCGGACGGAACAGCTTTGTCGATCCTTTTCTGAAAAACTTCACTCTGCCTATTCCCGCTGCCAATGGCATTGCCTTGTGTGATATTAACGGAATGCGCCTGGCGGCAACGCGTACTGCCGGAATGTCGGATTGCCGCGCCAGTTCACCCCTGTTTAAGCAAGTTCTCAAAGACGGAATAGTGGCGCGTGAATTGATCAAACAGCCCGATGGCCACCTCTCCTGGGTCATTTATCGGGGGGTTATCTTCGCTTACACCGGCACGGTGGAAGGCATTGTCGTTACCCAATTGGATCTGCATGATTTGTTCCTGCCCCTGTTAAGCGATCTGGATTTAAAAAGTATCGCGCTGGTGAATAATGCTGAAAACCTTGTTCTCGTCGGCCGTCCCGATATCACCGCCTCCGACCTGGCTTTTGCCCGAAAATCTGTATTTAGTAACGCGCTGTATAGCCCATTTACCCGGCTTGAAATTGTTATCTGGCGCAATTTGTCCTATTTTGAAGGAGCCCTATTACCGCTCTTGCTCAGTTATTTTCTGGGCATTTTATTATTGGTTATCGGCGTGGCTTACTGGGTAAGACATGCCGCACTAAACCTGATTGAACCGCTGACCAAACTCACCAATATCACCCGCGAAATTGCATTAACCGGAGATATGCATCTCAAAATCCCCGCATACCAAAGCGGTGAACTTGGCTCCCTGACCAAAGCTTTTCAAAATATGGTTGGCAAAATTCGCGAAGGCGAAACACAACTGGAGAATCAGGTTGTAGAGCGTACCCGGCAATTGCAAAGTACGGAAGCATCCCTGCGCAGCGTGTTAAACGCCGCAACCAGTGTTGCCATTATTGCCACCGATACACAGGGGAATATTACCCTTTTCAATTCCGGAGCAGAACGCATGCTGGGCTATTCTGCAGCACAGGTTATTAAGCAAATGACCTTTACCCAATTTCATTTACCGCAAGAATTATCCGCAAGAGCCGAACGACAGAAATATACCGGGACATCCCTGAGCAACACGATGGAATTTTTATGGCAGCAATCTGCTACGCATGTACAGGATTCAACAGAATGGACCTGGCTGCGGCAGGATGGAAAATCCCTTGTCATCAATTTATCAGTCACAAAAATAATTAATGAAAACAATGGGTTATCTGGATATCTCGGGGTGGCTGAGGATATTACGCTGAGCAAAGATTATGAGGACGAATTGCTGCGTTCCAATATCGAATTGGAGCAATTTAGTTTTGCGGTTTCGCACGATATGCGCCAACCCTTACGCATGATTGCCAGCTATTTGCAGCTGATTGAAATGGGGCTGGCTGATAAACTAAATGAAGAACAACACAGTTACTTCAACTTTGCCGTAGAGGGTGCAAAACGCATCGACCATATGCTGGTTGCCCTGCTTGAATATTCGCGGATTGGCAGAAAAGGTGAGCCGGCTAAATGGATTGAAAGTCGTGACATATTGGATGAAGCTTTAAAATTTTTACAGCCGGTCATTACAGAAGCCCGGGCAGAGATAAAAATTGACGGAAATTTTCCGCGCATTCTTGCCGGACAAGATGAAATCCTGCGTCTGCTGCAAAATTTAATCGGCAATGCCGTTAAATATCGCATCGCGGATCGCACACCTGAAATTATAATCACCAGCAAGGTACTCGGTAACGAATGGCAGGTGTGCATTGCCGATAACGGGGTAGGCATCATTCCGGATCAGATTAAACGCCTGTTTAAAGTATTTCAACGCCTGCAAACGCGCCAAGCCTATGAAGGTACCGGCATTGGCTTGGCGCTGTCGCGCAAAATTGTTGAGCATCACAAAGGGCGCATTTGGGCTGAATCTGACGGGGAAGGGCAGGGCAGCCGATTTTATTTTGCAATCCCGTTACGGCAAGATTCAAAACATGTTTCTCAATGAAAGACCGTATGAATAATCTGCAGCAACCTTTTATCATTCTGCTGGTTGAAGACGAACATGCCGATGCGGGCCTGGTCAAATGGGCATTGCAGAAAAATGAAATTCAAGCTGAACTGCATCATGCGATAGACGGTTTCGATGCACTGGCATATTTAAGAAAACAGGCGCCCGCTTATGAGCAGGCTCCGCTTCCCGACTTAATATTGCTCGACCTGAATATGCCGCGCATGAACGGCTTGGAATTTCTCTCCATTGTCAAACAGGATGACGCGTTGCGTGACATTCCGGTGGTCATTCTTTCCACCTCGAGTGCTGAAAAAGATGTGTTTGCATCGCGCGATTCGGGTGCGGCGGATTACTTCACCAAACCCATGGATGTTCATCAACTTCTTGAAACAATACGCATTCTAGGCGATCGATGGATTCACAACGGGGAAGCCAGCCGTATGCAGGAACATTACACCTTGCGCCACTCCATTGAGCTGCTCGAATCTTTACCCGCCTTACCCAAAATTGCCCACGAAATTTTGGCGATAAAATTATCCACGGACGAAGGTAATGATCATTTACTTTTGCTCGTCAAACAAGACCCGGCGATATCAGCCAAAGTTATTGGTTTGGCGAATTCACCCGTGTTTGGTGCCTCGAAAAAAATTATGACGGTTGGTGATGCGGTGAGCGTATTGGGGATGAATCGTATCAAAATGGTAGCGCTAAGTTTTGCGATGATATCCTCCATGAAGCATAACCGCGCCAGTCTGCTGGATGTTAACCAACTTTGGCAACACAGCATGGCAATCGCCTTGGCCATGGATGAGCTAGCTAAATTTATGCCCAAAGCTATCCGGCCTGCAGATGAAGAAATTTATCTTGCCGGATTTTTGCACGATATCGGTTTTCTGGTTCTTGACTATATTGACCCGCAACTAAGCAATCAATTTAATGCCGCACGAATCAAAGCAGATAGCGTTACCTCTATTATTCAACTAGAAACCGAGTTGCTGGAAATAGGTCATTGTGAGCTGGGTGCGTTGTTGGCCGAACACTGGAATTTGTCAGCCTCGATTATTGCCGTATTGCGCTATCATCATTCCGAGCATTTACTGCGGGACATTGCTCAACGACCTCTCATCGTTATGGCAAAGTTGGCTGAAAAAATATCCCCCCCGTTTGACATGTTAAAAAATGAACCCTGTGACATCACCAGCGAAGATTGGTCTGTCCTGGGTATTGAACAGGAACAGGCACAGGAAATTGTTGCGGCGATCAAATTGCGCGCACAACAACCGGTAGTAGGCATTTTCTAATAAACAAATTTCCTTTTCTTGTAAATATCCAATATAAACAAAAAGTTACGAAATCGAAAATCTAATTGCATCCCGGCATGCGAAGAACGGAGACATTGTGCGACACACTCACGAACGCAATCGGACTGAAAAAATACTGCATCTGGTATTTGAAAATGCACATGATGCCCTGATGCTGCTGGCGCCACCGACCTGGCAATTTACGCTGGCAAATAAAGCCACGTTGCAATTGTTTGGCGTTGCTACTCTGAATGAATTCACCAGTCTTGGATATTGGAACATTTCCCCGGAATTTCAGCCGGACGGAAGCGCAACATTAGTCAAAGCCCAGGAGATGATTTCCATCGCATTGCACACCGGCTCCCACCAGTTTGAATGGGAGCACCAACGGCTGGACGGTCAAAAATTTCCCTCCGATGTGCTCCTGACACGCATGGAAGTAGACAACGAAGTATTCCTGCAAGCCACCGTGCGCGATATCACTGAAATCAAAAATAATGAGGCTCAGGTCGTTGCGCAATATGTCTACGTCGCCCAGATTAATTCGCAACTGGCCGAAATGAACGAGCAACTTAAACGGGCGCACGACCAATTGTTTCAATCACAAAAAATGGCCGCCATTGGCGTACTCGCTTCAGGTGTCGCCCATGAAATCAACAACCCTTTGGGTTTTATAAAATCAAACGTAGGCACGCTGGAGCAATATTTAGCCGATATATTCAGGTTACTGGATATATATTCCGCACCCGAAGTACAACGTGGCATAGACCGTCAGTTGCTTGCCGAGCTGGAACAAATCAGCCATAAAATTAATGTCGGATACATTCGCGAAGATGCCAAGGCACTCATCGCCGAGACCCTGCAAGGCTTGGAAAGGGTAAAAAATATTGTGCTCGACCTGAAAAATTTCGCACATTCCAGTACGGATGATGAATGGGTGTGGGCCGATATCATTCCCGGCTTGGATTCCGCCCTAAATCTGGTATGGAATGAACTTAAAAATAAATGCGAGTTAATCAAAGAGTACCAGCCGCTGCCCAAAATTTATTGCCTGCCCGCACAACTTAATCAAGTATTTATGAACCTGCTATTAAATGCGGCTCAGGCAATCAAACAGCACGGCACAATAACCCTGCGCACCGGGCAGGAAAATAATGGTGTTTGGATTGAAATTCACGATACCGGTGTCGGTATTCCGGCAGAAGATATTCCGCTAATTTTTGACCCGTTTTTTACAACCATGGCTTTTGGTAAAGGTAACGGTTTGGGACTGTCGGTTTCATACAGCATCGTGGCCAGACATCATGGAAAAATTGATGTGCGAAGCGCAGCGGGCAAAGGGACCAGCTTCCGTGTTTGGCTGCCTGTTCAAGCAACAGACAGCCAGAGCGCCACATAATATACTGATTACAATGAAGTTTTTAAGCATCCTTAAATAGCTTACCGCGTCTTACCCCTCTCAAATCCCCCTCTGTAGGAACATTCCTACACCATTCCAACACCGATTCCTATCCGAACTTTAAATATCGGCTGATATTTATTTTGTCGGTAACCCTTCAAGATTCTAACCACTGAAAAGCGCATCGCAACACTGATGAGCTGATTACATTTTAGGGTTTCAAGCAAGACATATTGACCCGGTGATATCCCGCAATACACGGATGAAATCATGAGGTCAGAAACAGCTAAATATCCAACAGACGGGACAAAACATGACGAACAATTTAAGAACATATTGGATATACCCGGCTATTCCAACCGTGTTGGGCATAGCCGGCATCGCAATTCAGGGCAATGTTTCGTGGCAAACAGCGGGCATAATTTCCCTACTATTGCTTTCCGGGATTGGTGCTGCCGCCATGCTCGTCAAACACCATACTGCAGCGTCCAAGAATTTAATACATGCAACCCTGACTGAGGCAAGAGCAACCTTCAATTCGGAGGCAACAAATTATCTGCATGGCTTACAAACTTTAGGCAGCGACGTGTTGCCGGTGTGGGTGCGACAGGTTGAAACCGGGCGCAGCCAAATGGAAAGTGCCATCGTGGATTTAATGGAACGTTTCTCCGGCATTGTAAGCAAACTCGATGCGGCACTAAAAGCATCAGAAGCGGCATCCGAAGGAATCGACGGTGGCCTGGTAAGTATTTTCGCCCGCAGTGAAGCAGATCTGGGAGGGGTAGTCAGTTCTTTGCGTGAAGTCATGCGCCAAAAAGAAACCATGCTGGCAGAAATTCAAGGCCTCTTAAGCTTCATTGTTGAGTTGGAGAAAATGGCTACGGATGTTGCTGCCATTGCAGACCAAACCAATCTACTGGCGCTGAATGCCGCAATCGAGGCAGCGCGAGCTGGAGATGTGGGACGCGGTTTTGCTGTCGTGGCAGATGAGGTGCGCAAACTCTCAACACTTTCCAAAGATACCGGTACCCGAATTCGGGAAAAAGTAAAACTCATCAGCTCTGCTATCAACATGGCAGTCAAAGCATCGCAGCACGCCACCGCCAATGAAGCGGAATCAATCGCCAACTCGGAAATGGCCATCAGCAATGTACTTAGCAATTTTCGCAGCATTACTAACGGCCTTTCCGAATCCAGCGGGATATTGCGCAATGAAAGTGACGGCATCAAAAATGAAGTGGCCGAATCTCTGGTGCATCTGCAATTTCAGGATCGGGTCAGTCAAATCCTGAGTCATGTGCGGGACAACATCAGCAGTCTGCCCGGCTATTTTGAAAGAAGTCATTTTGAATTTCATCGCAACGGCAAGCTGGAACCGGTTGCCGCAAATGATTTGATGGAATCCATTGAACGCTCTTACGCCACTGTTGAAGAGCATAGAAATCACGGCAGCAAAGCACTTGCCGCCGCCCCCAAAGCAGAAATTACTTTTTTTTAGGAGATCAAAATGGCCAAAACAATTCTTGTAGTAGACGACTCGGCGACATTGCGCCAAGTAGTTGGCATAGCGCTGAAAGGGGCGGGATACGACGTGATCGAAGCCTGCGACGGAAAAGATGCGCTGAGCAAACTTAACGGGGAAAAAATTCATCTGATTATCAGCGACGTGAACATGCCCAACATGGATGGAATTACTTTCGTACAGGAAGCAAAGAAGCTGGCTAACTATAAATTTACGCCCATCATCATGCTGACCACCGAAGCCGGCGAGAACAAAAAAGCCGCGGGTCAAAGTGCCGGAGCCAAGGCATGGGTTGTTAAACCATTCCAGCCCGCACAGATGCTTTCAGCAGTATCCAAATTAATTATGCCCTAAGGCGAATCGGAGGCTGGACCATGGATATGCATATCGAAAATTTAGGCAATGTCTGCCGTATCAGTATTGATGGCGAACTGAATATTTATTCCGCCGCGCAGGCCAAAGATGATTTGGTTGCAGCGCTGACAAAGTGCGAAGAGATCGAGATGAATTTGGCGCATGTAAACGAAATCGATGCTGCCGGCTTGCAACTGTTGGCCCTGGTTAAGCAGGAAACTTCCGCAAGAAATGTTCCTGTGCAATTTGTCATGCATAGCCAGGCGGTATTGGAAATGTTGGATTTATGTAACCTGGTTGGTGTGTTCGGCGACCCTGTCGTCCTCCCTTCCGCGCAAAACTGAAAGGGCAATCATGAATATCGATGAAGTATTGCAAACATTTATTGCGGAAAGTCGCGAACTGCTAGTGAGCATGGAAAATGCGTTGTTATGCATTGAGCAATCTCCGCAGGACGAAGAAATGATCAATGCCATTTTTCGTACGGCACACACTATCAAAGGTTCGGCAGGTTTGTTTGGACTGGACTATATCGTTGCATTTACCCATGTGGCAGAAAGCGTGCTGGATCGCGTGCGGAATGCGGAATTGCTTATCAATAGTGATTTGGTTGCCGTGTTACTGAGCAGTTGCGATCACATTGCGGAATTAATCGAACATCTTGCTAGCGGTGGTGGCGAGCCAACACCCGCGTTGCTAGAAAAAGACAAATCAGTCGTGGCGGCATTACAAACTTATCTGACTAACCCAACTGCAAGTCCTGGCAAGGTGGCTTTAGTCGCTGAAAATGATCAGCCCTGTAGCCGCGAGCTATCGGGAGACGAAGTGGCAACCGATCTTTGGCATATTTCACTGCGTTTTGGCAGTGATGTACTGCGCAACGGGATGGACCCTCTTTCTTTTATCCGCTATCTGAATACCGTAGGCGAAATTCGGCACATCGTCACCTTGCTCAACAAGATTCCTTGCGCACAAGAAATGAATCCTGAAAGCTGCTACCTCGGCTTTGAGATTGGATTCAAAAGCGATGCCGACAAGACGACGATCGAAAACGTATTCGAATTTGTACGTGAAGATTGCATGATTCGTATCCTGCCACCGCGCAGCAAAATTAATGATTACTTGAAGCTCATTTCCGAATTGCCGGAAGAAAATTTACGGGTAGGTGAAATGCTCATCCGCTGCGGCACGCTCACACAGGCTGAACTAAACACCGCTCTTGGCTTGCAACAGGCAGAAAGTAAAGACACTCAGCGCCCGCTCGGGGAAGTTCTGGTCGATTCACATCTGGTGCAGCCGCCTGTTATGGAAGCCGCATTGGATAAGCAGAAGCAGATTAAAGAGCATAAAACCAGCGAAGCCAATCTGATTCGGGTTGATGCCGACAAGCTGGATCAACTCATCAATTTAGTTGGCGAACTTATTATCGCCGGTGCCAGTACCAATCTTTTCGCCCAACGTACCGGTGATACCGACTTACTCGAAGCGACCACCACATTATCCAGATTAGTTGAAGAAGTCCGCGACTCCGCACTTACGTTGCGCATGGTACAGATTGGTGCCACCTTCAATCGCTTTCAACGGGTGGTACGCGATGTCAGTAAAGAGCTTGGCAAAGATATTGAGCTCGTCATCAGCGGTGCAGAAACCGAGCTGGATAAAACCGTTGTGGAAAAAATTGGCGATCCGCTCACCCATCTCGTGCGCAATTCCATGGATCACGGCATTGAATCTGCAGAAGTGCGGATTACTCGCGGCAAACCCGCCAAAGGTACTTTAAAACTAAATGCTTACCATGATGCCGGCAGTATCGTGATTGAAGTTTCAGATAACGGTGGCGGCCTGAATAAAGAACGCATCCTCAGCAAAGCCATTGAACGCGGCCTGGTAAATGAGGGGGAAAACTTGAGTGATCGTGAAATCTACAATCTGATTTTCGAGCCCGGTTTTTCCACTGCGGATGCCGTCAGCAATCTGTCGGGACGCGGTGTCGGCATGGATGTAGTCAAACGCAACATTACTGCTTTGCGCGGCACGGTAACCCTGGATAGCGAAGCCGGCAAAGGCACGACGGTGCGTATTCGTCTTCCACTCACGCTGGCTATTATCGATGGCTTTCTGGTTGGGGTGGGTTCGGCTGTCTACGTTGTGCCACTCGACATGGTGGTGGAATGCATTGAACGCGCCGCATGGGAAAACGCCGGTGGGGATGGTCGATATCTCAACCTGCGCGGTGAAGTCTTGCCCTACCTGCGACTACGCGAACATTTCGAGGTGGAAGGTGAACCGGCACGTCGTGAAAACGTAGTGGTGGTCAGGTATGGCGAACACAAAGTCGGACTGGTAGTAGATCGGCTTCTCGGTGAATTTCAGACCGTTATTAAACCGCTCGGTAAAGTGTTTAACCAAGTTAGCGGTATCGGCGGATTCACCATACTCGGCAGCGGTGAAGTAGCACTGATTCTCGACGTACAAGGTTTGATGGGGCAGATGGTGCTGGAAAAAGATCACGCCGGGCAGAACACCGACTCTTTGCGAAGTTTGAGTTTGCGGGCAGAAATGCATTCGTAGTTAGAAATTGTGCCGGGTTCGGCAAAGAGATGAGAAACAAATTGGAGGCGAATTTCTCGCCACATAACGGGATTTATTCGCAGTGGAATTTTTTGAAAGGGACATCATGAATAACTTGACATTAAAGGCAAAGCTTTTTGGTTTATTGGGCGTCGCGCTGTTGGCGCTACTGATCGTGGGAGCAATCGGGTGGATAGGGCTGGTCAACACCGCGGCTTCGGTAAACGAAATCGGCAAGGTTCGCCTACCGTCGATTCTGGGACTGGAAATTGTCAATGAGGGACAAACGGCATTGCGTTCCAACATCCGTAAGGTCGCGCAATACGAGAACGACTATTCGGCACAGGAGCAGTTCGTCGCCGTGATCAAGGAAGACGCCGAAATATGGCAACGCATCGATAAAGGCTGGAAGATTTATGAACCTCTGCCGCAAACTCCTGAAGAAGCGGTGTTGTGGGGCCAATTCGTCAAGGAATGGGATGAGTGGAAGGCCTCCAACATGGAAACCTTGCAGGAAATCGCCGCGATGGGCAATAACACCGATCCAAACCGGCAAAAGGAGCTTTTCGCCTCGTACCATAAGCAAGTCCTCGCCGCCAGACCGCTGTTCGCCAAAGCTGAAGCAACTCTGGGCAAGATCGTCAATCTGAATGTGCGGGTAAGCGACGAGGCTATAGTCGCAGGTGAGCAATCGGTTAGCAATTCCAAAACCATGATGCTGGGCGGCGCGGGAATCATGCTGGTTGCGCTGTCGCTGCTGGGCATCTGGATCATGCGCAGCATCCTTGCGCAACTGGGTGGCGAGCCTGCCTACGTTGCGGATGTGGTGAAGCGTGTGGCAGAAGGCGATCTGACGGTACAGGTACAGACCGGAGCCCATGATACGAGCAGCATGCTGTTCGCCATCCGCGGCATGACCGAGAAACTGTCCGGCATTATTGGCGAAGTGCGCGGTGCGGCAGATGCACTGTCCAGCGCTTCGGAAGAGGTCAGCGCCACGGCGCAGAGCATGAGCCAGGCGACATCCGAACAGGCGGCGAGCGTGGAAGAGACTTCCGCTTCGGTCGAACAGATGTCCGCTTCTATCAACCAGAACACCGAAAATGCCAAAGTCACCGACGGCATGGCCACTCAAGCTTCCAAGCAGGCCGTGGAAGGCGGCGAGGCGGTCAAGCAGACCGTTGCCGCGATGAAGCAAATCGCCGGCAAGATCGGCATTATCGACGACATCGCTTACCAAACCAACTTGCTGGCACTGAATGCGGCCATCGAAGCGGCGCGTGCCGGTGAGCATGGCAAAGGCTTCGCCGTGGTCGCTGCCGAGGTACGCAAACTGGCGGAGCGTTCGCAAGTTGCTGCTCAAGAGATCGGCGAACTCGCCGGAGGCTCGGTTGAAAAGGCCGAAACCGCGGGCAAGCTGCTGGACGAAATGGTTCCGGCCATCAATAAAACTTCCGATCTGGTGCAAGAAATTACCGCTGCCTCCGAAGAGCAGTCTGCCGGCGTCAGTCAGGTTAACACCGCAATGAATCAACTCAATCAGGTCACCCAACAAAACGCTTCCAGCAGTGAAGAGCTGGCCGCAACCGCGGAAGAAATGAGCAGTCAGGCAACGCAACTGCAAAACCTGATGAGCTTCTTTAAGGTGGACGGAATGGTGACCTCCATGCCTGCTGCTGCGGTGTCTGTAGCTCACAAAACAATCACCAGTAAATCAACACCGGTGCGTTCTGTACCCAAATTAGCGCTGGCTGCAGCGGGGGGCGGCTTCGTCAAATTCTAAATAAATATAGATCGGAAATCTACCGACCTACTTTCGAAATGATGCGAACCGGAAAGGAATAAACATGAACGCAGTGACGCAAATAACTAAAGCACAGTTTGTCGCAGCCAATATCGCCACACAACAGGATCAGCAGCAATATCTCACTTTTATGCTGGGCGGTGAAATTTATGCGATGGGCATTCTGGCCATTAAAGAAATTATCGAATATGGAAACCTCACCGAAATACCCCGTATGCCGGATTTTATTCGCGGTGTAATTAATCTCAGGGGAGCGGTAGTGCCGGTGGTTGACCTCGGTGCACGCTTTGGAAAACGTACCACCAATATTACCCGGCGCACCTGCATTGTCATAATCGAAGTAGCCAACGATGATGAAACGCACGTGGTCGGCGTCATGGTGGATGCCGTGAACGAAGTGCTGGAAATATCTCCCAGTGAAATTGAACCCGCGCCTTCATTTGGAGCCGATATTCGCGCTGATTTTATCGACGGCATGGGCAAAATTAACGACAGGTTCGTCATCATCCTCGATGTGAATAAGGTGCTGTCAGTGGACGAGATGGCTTCACTGGCCGGGGTGCAGGACAGGTAATAGTAACCGACGGTTGCCTTCCTTTAATTGCGGCAAATAGCAGGATGGCGAATTCAAATGCAACAAACAAGCATAACTAATTTAAGGAGCAAAGAATGAATCTCACTATCAAAGCAAGACTGTTATTCAACATGATCGCGGCACTGGCCGGAATCGGTTTGCTGATCACCGTTTCGACCATCGGCATGAGCCGGCTGGCCGAGTTGCAGGATGAGGGCAACCAGCGCGCGGTCGACGCCATGCTGGCCAAGGACGGCGCGGCCATCGGCGCTTCGATGTACCAGATCGTCGCCGATGCGGTCATCAACCGCAATCTGGATGAAACCCGGACAGACTGGGATGCGGCAAAACAGGAGAGCCTGGACATCGTCAAACAGATACAGGCAAAGGCGGACACCGGAGAAGAAAAGCAATGGGCTGCGGATGCTGACCATGCATTGCAGGTATTCATCGGCCTGTTCGAGAGTCGCATGTTGCCGGTGCTCAAGGAAAACGGCAACGAGTCGCAGATCAGGGAGGTCGACGCTCTGCTGGACGAGCAGGCCGCGAAATTGTCCGAGTCTATGCAGAAATATATGAAGTCGTTGCAGGCCGAGGCCAAGGAGGCCGACGAGCTGTTCGACATCGCAGGCGACAGGACGATCACCCAGGGCTTGGCAATAGGCGGTGTGTTGCTGGTGCTGCTGGCTGGATTCTCATACTGGATACAGATCAGCATCACACGCCCGTTGAACCAGGCGGTGGGTATTGCCAACGCGCTGGCCGAAGGCGATCTGACACTGAAGATAACCGTGACGAGCAATGACGAGACCGGACAGTTGCTGGCCGCAATGCGGGCGATGGCCGAAAAATTGTCGCAGGTGATAGGCGAGGTGCGGGGCTCGGCTGACGCGTTGTCCAGCGCCTCGGAAGAAGTTTCAGCGACCGCGCAAGGCATGAGTCAGGCCACTAGCGAGCAGGCCGCCAGCGTGGAAGAGACCGGCGCCTCGATCGAACAGATGAGCGCATCTATCAACCAGAACGCGGAGAACGCGCGGGTCACCAACAGCATGGCGGAGTCTGCCTCCAGACAGGCCAACGAAGGCGGTCTGGCGGTGAAGGAAACCGTGGTTGCGATGAAGAGCATCGCCGGCAAAATCGGCATCATCGACGATATTGCCTATCAAACCAACCTGCTGGCCTTAAATGCGGCCATCGAAGCTGCGCGCGCCGGAGAACACGGCAAGGGCTTCGCCGTGGTCGCCGCCGAAGTGCGCAAGCTGGCCGAACGTTCGCAGGTTGCTGCGCAGGAAATCGGCGAACTCGCCGGAGGCTCGGTCGAGAAGGCCGAGACAGCCGGCAAGTTGCTGGACGAAATGGTACCGGCGATCAACAAGACTTCCGACCTGGTGCAGGAAATCGCCGCCGCCTCGGAAGAGCAATCCGCCGGAGTCAGTCAGGTCAACACCGCGATGAATCAGCTCAACCAGATTACCCAGCAGAACGCATCGAGCAGCGAAGAACTCGCCGCGACCGCAGAAGAAATGAGCAGCCAAGCCACGCAACTGCAGAACCTGATGGGCTTTTTCAAGGTGGAAGCTGCGACAGGTGTCGCGCCAGCGGTGCATAAGGCGGCCGCCAGGAATCCGGCACCGAAGAACTTAGCACCCAAGCTGGCGCTGGCTGGCGGCGGCTTCGTCAAGTTTTGACATGCGACGTGAACGATCAGGAGAACAGCGAAGTGCGCACAAATTTACCCGTGACCAATATAGAGCGACATCTGGCGGATGGCGAATATATTGTTTCGAAAACCAACCTCAAGGGCCAGATCACCTATGTGAACAGTCCGTTTCTGGAGATCAGCGGATTCTCCGAAGCTGAATTGCTGGGCCAGCCGCACAACCTCGTACGCCATCCGGAGATGCCGCCAGCCGCTTATGCCGACTTGTGGCGCACCCTGCAAGCCGGCAAGTCGTGGCGCGGCATTGTCAAGAATCGCTGCAAGAACGGGGATCATTATTGGGTTGAAGCCAACGTCAATCCGATCTGGGAAGGCGATCGCATCGTCGGCTATATGTCATTGCGAACCAAACCATTGCGCGCACAGGTAGATGAAGCTGAAACTCTCTATCGCCAGTTCAGCTCAGGCACAACGCTCGGGCTGACAGTGAAGGAGGGCGCGGTGGTTCGCAGCGGCCTGTCGGGTTGGCTGGGTCGGATACTCGACTTGAGCATCAGAGCACGCATATCCGCGGCCTGTGTGTTGCTGGTCGCGATCATGTTTGGTTTAGAAGCAGAAACCGATCAGCATATTCGTCGCACCTTGCTTAGCCTGGGATGTGCGGTGACGGGATTCGTATGGTGGCTACTGGTCTACAAAACATTGCGTCCGTTGGATAAAGTGGTGCGTTCATGTCAGATGGTCGCGTCAGGCGACTTGCGTTCGCACGGTGTATCGGACTGGCGCAGCGAAACCGGTCGTTTAATGCACGCGATACACACAATGTCAGGCAATGTCGCGAGCATCGTCGCAGATGTACGCAATAACGCCGCCGCGCTTGCTTCGTCGTCTACCCAAGTGTCATCAACCGCTTTGTCCCTGAGTCAGGCGGCTTCCGAACAGGCGGCGAGCGTTGAACAGACCTCTGCCTCGGTCGAGCAGATGAGCGCCTCGATTAAGCAAAACACCGGAAACGCCAAGGTCACCGACGACATGGCTGCCCAAGCCTCCAAACAAGCCATCGAAGGCGGCGCAGCGGTCAAGCAGACCGTCGCCGCGATGAAACAGATCGCCGGCAAGATAGCCATCATCGACGACATTGCCTACCAGACCAACCTGCTGGCGTTAAACGCAGCCATCGAAGCGGCACGCGCCGGGGAACACGGCAAGGGTTTCGCCGTGGTCGCCGCCGCAGTGCGCAAGCTGGCAGAGCGTTCGCAGGTCGCTGCGCAGGAGATCAGCGAGTTGACGAGCGGCAGCGTGAGCAAAGCAGAGACTGCAGGCAAGCTGCTGGACGAAATGGTACCGGCGATCAACAAGACCTCCAATCTGGTGCAAGAAATCACCTCCGTTTCGGAACAGCAATCGACAGGTGTCGGCCAGATCAATACCGCAATGAATCAGCTCAATCGGGTCACCCAGCAGAATGCATCAAGCAGCGAACAGCTGGCCGCGACCGCAGAGGAAATGAGCAGCCAGGCCACGCAGTTGCAGAATCTGATGGGATTCTTCAGGGTGGCTGGAGTCCAGACTTCATGAACTGTTTTATGAAGAGAAATGCAGCAAGCAACCCGCACCCCAGGGTGCATTAAAACCACGTTAATTAAGGAGAATTAAAAATGAAAAAGACCGTATTTGCCCTCGCCGTTGCTATCGCCCTTCCCCTGTCCTCGTTCGCTGCGGACGATTATGCCGACCGCAATGATGCGGAGTCCATGGTCACCAAGGCCGCCAAGGCGGTTGCCGCCAACCGGGATGGCACGTTCAAGGAAATCACCGGCAAGAACAAAAAGTGGGTACTTCTGGATCTCTATCCTGTTGTCTACGACATGAACGGCAAATGCCTGGCCCACGGCCAGAACGAAAAACAGGTGGGCAAGGATCTGATCGAACTGGCCGATGCCGACGGTAAGGAGTTTATCAAGGAGCGCGTCGAGCTCGCCCAAAGCAAGGGCAAGTTCTGGCAAGACTACAAGTTTACCGATCCGGTGACCAAGAAAATTCTGCCAAAGTCAGCCTATTGCGAGAAGTCCTCGGGCGTCATCGTGTGTGCCGGGGTATACAAGCGCTAACACTCGCTGTAATCGTAGGGTGGGCACAGCCCACCGTGTCGGGCTGCACCCGCAAGGAGAACGCCGTGGCTGTAAGAGGCTAACGCCCCAACAACACACGCAAAGCCCGACATCCACGCGCGACCTGAGTCGCGCATCTGAAATAATTTGGAAGGAGTGATAAAAATGGGAATCCGGCTGAAAGTTCTGTTGCCTTCGATTGTTGCGATCGTGCTGATGTTGATCCTCGGTGCGGTCAGTTATGCGGGTATCAAGACGATACAAAACGATCTGGACTATCTGGCTAATCAAAGCATGCGCAGCTTGACCGTCGCCAACGATGGACGGAATCATTTGCTGGAGGCCAATGTCGCGACATACCGGCTATTCTCATGGATGGCCAATTACGACGAGGCCCGCATCCACAAGGAAGCGGATGCCATCGCTGCCGATATAGATGCGGCTGAAAAGCACCTGAATATGCTGACTGAAGGCGATGCAGTGACGGAAGCGGACAAAAATGCGGCTGAAACCATCGGGGCGGCACTTTTGAAATACCGCAAGAACATCCTTCAGGCCATCGAAATGGCCGCATCCGACATTTCGCTGGGCTCGGGCATGATGCAATCGGCCAACAAGGGCTATCAGACTATCGCCGAGCAGCTGGATAGTCTGGTGGAAAAAAAGCAGAAGGAAGCTGACGATATGCTCTTGAGTGCGCACCGGAGTGCGACGACGACGATCATGGTCGCGCTATTCCTAGTCATCGCCGGTGCGGCCATCGCCTTTACGCTCTCGTGGCGGGCGACGGCTGGCATCATGAAGCAACTCGGCGGCGAGCCGGCTTATGCGGCCGAAGTGGTGTCAAAGATCGCCGACGGGGATATGACACTGCAAATTTCGGTTCAGCCCGGCGATACCACCAGCATGCTCGCTGCGACCAGAGGCATGGTGGAAAAACTCTCGCAGATCATCAGCGAAGTGCGAGGCACGGCCGATTCATTGTCTAGCGCCTCCGAACAGGTGAATGCCACGGCACAGAGCATGAGCCAGGCTGCCAGCGAGCAAGCGGCGAGCGTGGAACAGACCTCCGCCTCGGTTGAGCAGATGAGCGCCTCAATCAACCATAACACCGAAAACGCAAGAGTTACCGATGGCATGGCCACCCAGGCTTCCAAACAAGCCGTCGAAGGCGGCGAGGCGGTCAAGCAGACCGTCGCCGCGATGAAACAGATCGCCGGCAAAATCGGCATCATCGACGACATCGCCTATCAAACGAACCTGCTGGCCTTGAACGCGGCCATCGAAGCGGCGCGCGCCGGGGAGCACGGCAAGGGCTTCGCCGTGGTCGCCGCCGAAGTGCGCAAGCTGGCCGAGCGTTCGCAGGTCGCCGCTCAGGAAATCGGCAAATTGGCGAGCGGAAGCGTGAGCAAGGCGGAAGATGCAGGCAAACTGCTGGACGAAATGGTGCCGGCGATCAACAAAACTTCCGATCTGGTTCAGGAAATTACCGCCGCCTCGGATGAGCAATCCGTCGGTGTCGGCCAGGTTAACACCGCGATGAACCAACTCAATCAGGTCACCCAGCAGAACGCGTCCAGCAGCGAAGAGCTGGCTGCAACCGCCGAAGAAATGAGCAGTCAGGCAACGCAACTGCAAAAACTAATGAGCTTCTTTAAGGTGGACGGAGGTGTAGCTGTAGTAGGTAATTTGGCTAAAGCGTAGTACTGAACGCGGGCACGAGAAATGTACCCAGCACCTTCCCGGAGCATTAATAAGGAGTTATCAGCATGAAATCATTGAATAAAAATGAGGAACTTTTAGCAAAATCCGGGGTGAAGCAAGGACAGCCCTGCTTTATTTTTGACCTGAAATGTCCGGGAAACTGGTGTGGATGGTGGAAGTGGTGGACATTTTCACCGGCTTCAATTTCCAAGCATTAAAAATACCTGACAACTAAAACGAGACTTTTCAAAATGCGCAACTGGCGAGTATGGATAGAAACACATGATGGCAAGCAATATATGACCAGAGCACTCAATATTTCAAAGCAGCATGCCGTATTGCGCGGAGAACAGGTTTTACCGGGAGGAATGCACTGTAATTTACATATTGTTATTCCCGCGTTGCACGAAAAACAGGGACCAACTATGGCAGCTATGCAAGCCGAAGTTGGGCAGGCAGTATTTACTTCAGCGGGTATTCGTCTTGATTTTAAAGTGACCTCGTTAAGTCTCGAGGCCCGTCAATTAATTGAGGCAATTGAAATTCAGGCCAATTCAACCCCGCGTAGGAATTGTCCTAACTGAAATCGAAGCAGTTTCCTAGACGAAGATTAAAGGTTAGCTGATATTTAAATATTGCCGTACCCCGCATGATGATGCCATCAAAAACTTGCCTGATCCGAACGGGCTAATTAATTGAACAATATTCAAATTACGAATGGGAAAAAACATGCAAAACAGTATGGCCAGTACGCTGGCAACTCAAAGACATAGCGATAATTCGCCCATCTTTAATGCTGTGTTACAGGATCAGGAGTTCGCACAATTTCGCGATTTAATTTTTCGTATTGCAGGCATCAGTATGTCTCCGGCGAAAAAACAACTGATCACCAGTCGTTTGGCAAAACGACTGAGACATCATAGCTTTTCCAACTATAGCGACTATTTTCGCCTGATTACTTCACCGCAAGGCAAAGAAGAATTGCAGGTGGCCGTGGATTCACTGACCACCAATGAAACCCATTTTTTTCGCGAGCCGAAACATTTTGATTTTTTGCGCCAACGAATTATTCCCACGCGTAAGCCAGGGCGAAGCTTGCGCATCTGGAGTGCGGCATGTTCCAGCGGTGAAGAGCCTTACAGCATTGCAATGATGCTGGATGAAATGTTGGGCAGCGAACCTTGGGAAATCGTGGCATCGGATATCAGCACACAAATTTTGGATAAAGCACGTAATGGCCTTTATCCTGCAGCGCGTATTCCGGAAATTCCCAAAGCCTATTTGAATCGCTATTGCCTGAAAGGAGTGGGGGAACATGACGGCACCATGTTAATTGAACCGGCCTTGCGTGACCGGGTTAGTTTTGTGTTGCACAACTTGACTGAGATACCGGCCAAACTGGGTGAGTTTGATGTGATTTTTTTACGCAATGTGATGATTTATTTCGATCAGGATACCAAGCGAAAAGTGGTAGCACGACTACTGCCTCTGTTACGCCCCGGGGGGTATTTTTTAGTTGGCCACTCCGAAAGTCTGAATGGCGTAACCGAAGAAGTCAGGCTGGTAATGCCCGCCGTGTATCGCAAACCTGAATAATCAATTTCATGCAAAAACCGCCCCATACCATTGAGATTTTTTTGCAGCCGGGTGAAGTTTATTTCGGCGGACATGACACACGTATTCGCACGCTGTTGGGTTCGTGTGTGGCGGTAGTAATGTGGCACCCTGATTTGCTGGTAGGCGGAATGTGTCACTACATGCTACCTACACAGGCACTAAAATCATCTGGCCGCCCAGATGGGCGCTATGCGGATGATGCAATAGAATCAATGAGTTATGAGATAAAAAATAGCGGCACTCAGGCCCATGAATATCAGGTTAAATTATTTGGTGGCGGGCATATGTTTTCTGGCAAACCAACGACTCAAGATGCAAATGTAGGCGAAAAAAATATTGAAGTAGCGCGCAGTTTAATAAAGCGGCATGGCTTTTCATCGTGCGCCGAACACTTGGGCGGCAACGGGCATCGCAATATATTTTTTGACATCTGGAGCGGACATGTTTGGGTACGCCACCAACCGCCGCTAATCCGCAATAAAAAAAGTGAGTTGTTATGCACCCAATAAAAGTATTAATCGTCGATGATTCTGCCGTAGTTCGCCAAGTATTATCTGGCGCACTGGCAAATGATTCAGCTATCGAATTAATCGCTGCAGTTTCCGATCCGGTATTTGCGATGGAGCGCATGCGCACACACTGGCCCGATGTGATTGTGCTGGATGTTGAAATGCCGCGCATGGATGGCATTACTTTTCTAAAAAAAATTATGGCTGAGCGCCCAACCCCTGTTGTGATCTGCTCTACGCTGACCGAAAAAGGCGCGACAACAACCATGCAGGCGCTTGAATCGGGAGCCTTCAGCATCATCACCAAACCAAAAATGGGGCTGAAACGCTTTCTGGAGGATTCGTCGGATGATTTACTCAGCACCATCAAGGCGGCAGCACATGCCAATGCCCGCAAATTGATTCCGACAAAAACACTATCTGTCCCCCCGCCTAAACTATCTGCCGATGCGATTCTGTCTGCGGCTACCCATGCTATGGCTGAAACAACCGACCGCGTGGTGGCAATTGGCACCTCTACCGGGGGCACACAAGCTCTGGAGACAGTGCTCACCGCACTGCCACAGGTATGTCCGGGTATTGTCATCGTGCAACATATGCCGGAAAAATTTACCGGTGCCTTTGCAGCGCGTCTTAACAGTCTGTGCCGAATTGAAGTGCGCGAAGCCAAGGGCGGTGATCGGGTATTGCCCGGACTGGCTCTGATTGCTCCGGGTGGCCGACATATGCTGTTAAAACGCAACGGTGCGCAATATCACGTTGATATCGTAGATGGTCCACCGGTAAGCCGTCACCGTCCATCGGTGGATGTATTGTTTCGTTCTGTCGCCAAATGTGCGGCAAAAAATGCGCTGGGAATTATTATGACTGGCATGGGCGATGACGGTGCATCCGGATTATTGGAAATGCATGGTGAGGGTGCGTTTACCATCGCACAGGATGAACAATCTTGTGTGGTTTACGGTATGCCCAGGGAAGCCGTAAAGCGCGGGGCAGTTAATAAAATCTTGCCACTCACCGCCATCCCAGCTGCTATTGCCGGATTTAGTTAATAAGTCAGGGAGAAAAATCATGGATGCATCCACCAATATGTTGCGGGCTCTGATCATTGAAGATTCGGAAGATGACTTCGAGCTGATTTGCAACGAATTATTATTGGGCGGATTTATGCCCAAATGTAAACGTATCGAAACAGCCAAAGCACTGGAACATTCACTACAGCATAATGTTTGGGATGTGATTATTTGCGATCACAATTTACCCACCTTGAACTCTGTAGCCGCATTAAAAATCGTTCAGCAAACGCATAATAAGCTGCCCTTTATTATTGTTTCCGGAACGATTCCGGAGGAAATCGGGGTGGCGTCAATGTGGAATGGCGCGCGGGATTTTATCGGCAAAGATAATTTGCCCAAATTGGTAGCAGTGATTAAACGCGAACTTCAGGAAGTCGCATTGCGATCCGATCTCCACCTTACAAAAGATATTCTTTATCGGGTCGCACATTTTGATCGTTTAACCGGCCTACCCAACCGCGAGCATTTATTCAAACATCTGGCGGAAAAAATTGAGGATCAGGAACACAATGATCGCTTCGCTGTGTTTCTAATTGACTTGAATCGTTTCCGCAACATTACCAATTCACTGGGTATTCAGGCCGGCAATAAAGTGCTGCTTGATATGGCTGAGCGTCTGTGCAAAGTATTTGGGACAGATGATTTTGTGGCACGTTATGGTGCCGACCGATTTGTCGCGGTGGTGCCATATTTGGAAAATGAACAACAAGCCGGAAAAATTGCTGCTGCCATTCATGCTTGCCTGGATAACGCATTTATTATTAACGTCAACGAACTTTTTGTTACTGCCAGCGTGGGCGTCAGTTTTTATCCGAAAGACGGACACTCGCCGGAAGATATTCTGGAAAATGTCGAATCAGCCTTGTATTGCGCAAAAGAAATCGGCGGGCGTGGCTATCAAATATACAAAGCCGAGTTAATCAGGCCTGGAAAAGTACGCATGAGCCTGGAAAGCGCGCTGCATCGTGCTTTAAGACAAAACGAATTTATATTGTATTACCAGCCGCAATTTGACATGCTGAGTAACCAAATGATCGGGGTTGAGGCGCTGATACGTTGGCATCATCCTGAATTGGGCATGATTTCTCCGGCGGATTTTGTTCCCATACTGGAAGACACCGGATTAATCGTGCCTGTTGGTGAATGGATTTTGCAGACCGCATGCGCGCAAAACAAGCAATGGCAAGCTGCCGGATTATCACCCATCCGGGTGGCCGTAAATTTATCGGCCATACAATTTCAACAGTCCGGATTGGTGCATTCTGTTCGAAATGCGCTGAAAAAAACCGGTCTGTCCCCCAAGTATTTAGAGTTGGAAATTACTGAAAATATCGCGGTGCACAACGAGGAAACCGTGATTGCCACATTGGAAGAATTACGTGCACTGGGTATTCAAATATCAATAGATGATTTTGGCACCGGATATTCATCTCTCAGCTACCTTAAGCGTTTCCCGATAGACAAACTAAAAATTGATCAATCCTTTGTGCGCGATTACCATGCAGGCGCACCCGATGACGGCATTATTCGAGCGATTCTTGCATTGGCTAACAGCCTGAGTTTAAAAGTTATTGCCGAGGGAGTGGAAACCCGGGAGCAATCCGATTTTTTACAACTTAATGGATGCAATGAGATGCAGGGATATTTTTTTGGAAAGCCCATGCCTAGCCGGGAACTTGCCTTACTCATGCAGCAACATTATGAAATCAATCCGGAATGTTATGCTGAAGCAGCTTAATTAAATGCAGCATCAAATATTGAAATACTGAAGAATCTATGCAATAGTTTCACTGCGTTACACACCAAGCTTATGTAATGCAAAAACTCAGTGGCGCCACAATCGATTATTAACATTCGCTCCCGTATACACCCACTTAGGAAGCGTCTTAAAAAAGACCATCAACATGTCGAATGAATTAATAGATAGTTACTTTGCAAAAAGTAACGCGCCGTCTCTGTTTGAAAAATTTGGCATTCCCGGTGCGTGGGTTGCATGGCTGGTATTGCTGGTATCTTTTTCCGTAACTTTGGGCGGCTGGTATATTGCCAACACGCATGCGCGGGAAGCGGCACAAGCCCAATTTAACGCACGCAGTGGTGATGTTTTAACGCAAATTTTACAACGCATACAAGCCAGTGAATTTGTCTTACGCGGCGGGGCGGCACTGTTTGCCTCATCGAAAGATGTTTCACGCACTGAATGGCACGACTATGTAACAAACCTCAAAATCGATCAGCATTTGACCGGCATTCAGGGTGTGGGATTTGCCCAGCATGTTGTAGCAGCTGAAATAAAGCAATTTACCGGACAAATTCGCGCTGAAGGATTTCCGGACTATGCCATTTCACCGGCACAACACCGGACTGAATACACTCCTATTGTCTATCTTGAGCCTTCTTCCGGTCGTAATTTGCGCGCATTTGGCTATGACATGTTTTCCGAACCGACGCGCCGCAGTGCAATGGAGCGCGCCCGGGATACCGGAGAATTGACCATATCCGGCAAAGTAACCCTAGTGCAGGAAACCGACATTGCAGCTCAACCCGGCTTTCTCATGTATTTGCCGGTGTATGACAATCAACTGCCCCATCGCAATCAACAGGAGCGGCAAATAGCGCTATTGGGGTATGTCTATATCCCGTTTCGCATGCATGATCTGATGTCGGGAATTGTAGGAAGAAAAATTCCCGACATGGATATTCACATTTATGATGGCGAAGCTCAGTTGCCCAGTTCACTCATGTTTGAAAGTTCACTGAACGATCAATCAAATCATAGCAACCCGTCCAGCTTTTTCCATCAAACTTCAATTTTTGTTGGCGGACGTCAATGGACAGTCGTAGCAGAGTCTTTAGCGGCTTTTGATGCGGCCATAGCCAAAAAGGCGCCCACGACTATTTTGCTTATGGGCATTCTTATCAGTCTATTACTATTTTTTATTGCCCGCGTTCAGGAACGTTCGCGCAAGCACGCAGCTCACCTCGCCAAAGACATGGCTCAAGCATATAAAATTAGTGAGCAGCATTTGCAGGCCCTGCTCAACCAAACTCCTGCTATTTTGTGGACCCTGGATTCCGGACTGCGCTTTACCTCTAGTCAGGGTATGGGCCTGGCTGCGCTCAACCTGATTCCCGGCCAAATTGTGGGGATGCGCTTAAACGAATATCTGCAAACCAATGACATGGCGAATCCAATTATGGCCGCTGCGCAGCAAGCATTGCTTGGCAAAGAGGGTGAATTCAATTTTGCGTCAAACGGTGTCAGTTTTCATAATTCGGTTAAACCTTTAAAAGATGAACAGGGACAAATCGTTGGTGTACTGGGTATCGCTTTTGATGTGACCGCACTGGTTAGAGCCCAGGCAGAATTGCGCTGGATTGGCCGGCTGTATCGCTTGCTGAGCCAGGTTAATGAAACCATTGTTCGTGCCGATAATAGGGTTGAACTTTTTTCAATGATCTGCCGCTCGGCGGTTGCATCGGGACTATTTAGACTGGCGTGGATCGGAATGTTGGACAAGCGTGAACATGAAGTTATCCCGGTTGCTCATGCAGGCTTCGAAGACGGCTATCTGGAAAAATTGCATATTCGGCTGGATAATGAAAGTACCCGGAATGGGCCGACTGCTACAGCAATTCGCACGGGCTCCCATGTTATTTCACAGGATATTCAAACCGACCCGAGGATGCTTCAGTGGCGCGAAGCAGCAATACAACGCGGTTATCATTCTTCAGCTGCGTTTCCAATTTTTGAGCACGGGAGCGTGGTCGGTGCAGTCAACGTTTATGCGGAGGACGGGCGATTTTTTTCTTCAGATATCGTTGAATTAATGCTGGAACTAAGTGCCGATATCTCGTTTGCACTGGAAGCATTTGCCGAGAAACAACGCCGCGAGCATGCGGAAAGTGAACTGAAGCAACTTAACCTTGAACTGGAAAGACGCGTGCTCGAACGCACTCATGAGTTGAAAATTGCGAATCACGAACTTGAGGCATTCAGTTATTCGGTTTCCCATGATTTACGTGCGCCGCTGCGCAGTATCGACGGTTTTAGTCAAATTTTATTGAATAAATATCAATCACATTTGGATGCCACCGGCACAGATTATTTGCAACGGGTGCGCCGTGCCAGTCAGCGCATGGGCTTGTTAATCGACGACTTATTACAACTCTCACGGGTGACACGCAGCTCACTTAAACGCGAGCAGGTAAATATCAGCGCGATTGCCGAAACGGTAGCGGAAGAATTGCGTAAAACAAACGCCGCCCGACAGGTTAATTTCATTCTACAGCCCGGTTTATTTGCTTATGCCGATCCCGGGTTAATGTCTGTTGTGCTGAATAATTTGCTGGGAAATGCCTACAAATTCAGCAGTAAAAAAAACCATTCCCTCATTGAATTCGGCTTATGCAACCACGACGGCGAGCCTGCTTTTTTTGTGCGCGATAATGGCGACGGATTTAATATGGAATACGCGAACAAATTATTTGGTGCATTTCAGCGACTGCATGGCACCAATGAATTTGAAGGGACAGGTATCGGACTCGCCACTGTACAGCGAATTATTCACCGCCATCATGGTAAAGTTTGGGCTGAAGGAAAAGTTGGAGAAGGGGCAACGTTTTACTTTTCGTTGCCGCAGAGAATGCGTGAAACAGAGGAAATTGAAGGAATAGAATGAATAATAAAGTGGTGTTGTTAGTCGAAGATAATCCGGACGATGAAGAATTGACGCGACTGGCTTTTGAAGAATGTCGGCTTGCCAATAAATTGGTTATCGTGCGGGATGGACAGGAAGCACTAGACTACCTGTTTGCCACCGGACAATATATTGATCGTGATATCAATGAAACGCCGCAGGTAATTTTACTCGACTTGAAACTCCCCAAAGTGGATGGCTTGGATGTGTTGCGAATTGTGCGTAACGACGCTAGAACCAAGTTGCTCCCTGTGGTTGTCCTGACTTCCAGTAGAGAAGAGCAAGATCTGGTGAACAGTTACTCGCTGGGTGCCAGTAGCTATATTCAAAAACCGGTAGATTACTCCCAGTTCGTTGAGGCAGTACGCCAACTCGGCTTGTACTGGCTGGTGTTAAACCAAACGGCTGATGCATTACAAAAATGAATTTGGCACAGAGCGCACTGCGGGTTTTGCTGGTTGAAGATTCTCCGGACGATGCGGATCTAACAATCTTCGAATTAAGTGAGAGTGGTTTTGAAATCGCTCATACCAGAGTTGAATCCGAAACTGAAATGCGCATTGCCCTGCAATCCGCAAATTGGGATGTGGTGATTTCTGATTTTAATCTGCCAAAATTTAATACACGTTCAGCCTTGGCGGTGTTGCGCGAAATGGATACGGATGTTCCGTTCATCATCGTTTCCGGCTGCATCGGGGAAGAAAGCGCAGTAACCCTGATGAAAGAAGGAGCCAGTGATTTTGTTATGAAAGACAAGCTGGGTCGACTTCCTCTGGTTATCGAACGCGAATTACGTGATGCAACCCTGCGCCGTGAACATCGTCAAGCCCAGGAAGCACTTCGCGCCAATGAAAAACTACTGCGCGAAATTACCGCCACGGTGGGTGAAGGTATTTATGTGCTGAATGAGTTCGGTCATATTGTTTTTATGAACCCGGAGGCAGAACGCTTATTAGGCTGGAAAAAACAGGAACTTTCCGGACGCAACGTGCACAACACAATTCATCCACAAAAACCGGATGGCACCCCCTTGCCTGAAAAGGATTGTGGCGCTTATCACGTCATGGAATCCGGCGGTGTATATCGCTCGGATGATGAAATTTTTGTGCGCAAAAACGGTACACTCATGCCCGTCTCTTTTGTCGCCTCTGCCATTATGCAAGATGGTAAGGCAGTAGCTTCCGTTACCGCCTTTCAGGATATTAGCCAGCGCAAACAGGCTGAACAGGAATTGCGCGAATCACGCAAACAGTTACGCGAGTTATCCGCATATTTGCAATCCGTCCGCGAAGAAGAGCGATCAAGAATCGCGCGCGAGTTGCACGATGAACTGGGACAAATGCTGACCGGCATTAAACTTGATGCTAACTGGCTGATCAACCAGTTGCCCGCTCATGAGCCCGCGGTAGAACGTAAATCAAACTCTCTGACCAAACTTATCAACGAAACCATGGATGCCATGCGCAGAACCGCTGCGGATTTGCGTCCCGTCATGCTGGATGATTTGGGGCTGGCAGCCGCAGTCGAATGGTTGAGTGAAGATTTTACCGAACGCACAACTATTAATGTGCAACTGGCGCTGGGTAAGGCTCAGTGTAAACATCCTTGTAGCTGGGAATGCGCATCACAGTGGGATGACAATTTGAACGATGCCGTAGCAACTGCCGCATTTCGGATTGTGCAAGAAAGCCTAACCAATATTGCCCGGCATGCGCATGCAAATCGGGTAATGATTTCTATCACCTGCAAAGACGGAAATCTGTTGTTGCTGGTATCCGATGACGGCCAAGGAATTGAAACGCACAATGTGCAAAAACCAAACTCGTATGGCGTTATCGGTATGCGTGAACGCGCCCATAGTTTGGGTGGAATATTTGACCTATCCAGCATTCCGGGTGAGGGCACTACCGTGCAAGCTGTAATTCCACTATCTCCCCCTCACATTTCAGGAGCGCTGCAATGATTCGAATATTGATTGCCGATGATCACATTATTGTGCGTGAGGGTTTAAAGCAGCTACTCTCCGAAGTTCCTGATTTCAGCGTGGCCGGTGAGGCCGCTAATGGTTTGGAAACAATCAAACAACTGCGGAATCACACATTTGACGTCTTGTTGACGGATATGTCTATGCCCGGCAGAAGCGGCATTGAATTAATCAAGCAGGTGAGAAACGAAAATCCAAAATTGGCCATTTTAGTGCTCAGCATGCACAAAGAAAAACAATATGCTGTCAGAGCGCTGAAGGCAGGAGCACAGGGATATTTAACCAAAGAAAGTGCTCCTGACCTGCTGGTTTCAGCAATACGCAAAGTGGCCGGCGGGGGGATGTATATCAGTGCGGAGGTGGCAGAACGTCTGGCGCTTGAGTTGAGTGACAAGCATGATGACACCCACCATTCACTTCTTTCAGATCGCGAGCACCAAATATTTATTTTGATTGTTGCCGGTAAACCTATCGGTGGTATCGCTGATGATTTGTCGTTAAGCGTTAAGACTGTCAGTACTCATAAAACCAGAATTTTACAGAAAATGAAAATGAGCAGTAGCGCGGAATTAATTCATTATGCTATTCGGCACAAACTAATAGAGTTTCCCGATGATTAATAACCGCAAAGCTTAAAACTTAACGCTCAAACAGCGTAATTGCGACCTGATACTTTGGCCTAATAAAGCGCCTGATAACCCTTTTCAAAATCTTCTTGCAGACTGAAAAATGCATACCGATATCTGTTATATGCAGAATTGAATCAATTTATCCCCACACAATTTCCACCCTTTGTTTGTGCATTTCTTAATGCACTTTCAGCTTCGAGAAATAATTCCGCTGCATTATTATTTACGGCCAAACTCACCCCGACGGATAGCGTAACCGAAGGTAGGCAATCACCTGTGGGTAACACAATCGTGGCATTTGCCATTGAATTAATCAGGCGATTTGCCACCACGCAGGCCTCATCCAGTGACAGCACATTAGGCAAATGTACAACAAGTTGAGCACCATAATTTCGCCCGGCCTGATCCTCCGGGCGAATGCAATCCAGGACTGTTGACGCAACCTTTCTAATAGCCTGCTCTCCGCCTATTTCCCCAAAATCCCTTACATACTTTTCATATCCGTCAATTTCCAGCAACATCAGACAACTTTTTTTATTGTCCTGTTTGCTGCGCGTTAAGTAACGACCCAACTCTTTTTGCAACCAATTCCGGTTATACAGCCCGGTTAAACTATCCACCAAATTTAAGCCCTGATAACCCTGCTGATGCTCTATGTTTTGGGCAATTACCTGATCGCTAACATGAATCCGCCGGCTTAAAATTTGCAGCATGTTATGGGCAATTTCGTGTGATTTATGGATGAGTGACCAAACCGTATCCGGCTCAATGACCAATAGCATGCAGTCCGTTGCGGCCACCACCACTACCGAGGCATACCTTTCATTAAACAGTGACATTTCTCCAATGCAATCTCCCCGCCCGATTAACTCGATAATTTTATGACCCGCATCATCCAGATTTACGCTGAGTCGTCCCGACATCACAATAAATACCTGCTGATTAACCGTTTCACGGCTTAATAATTTTTGGCCTTGCGTTAACGCAATTTGTACCGAGTTATTCAGCGCATGTTTAATTAGTTCGGGAGAAACACCCTGAAATAAAACTGATGTTTTTAGGATATCAATTGTGTCGTGCAGTGCTGTCATGACTACCCCTCATGTTTATTCTTATTTTGCGTACAATGGCTGAAGAACTCAACGAGGTGCACGCCATACCTCAATAACTAATTGATTTTTACAGCATTGTGAAAGCTAAATTGCCAGAAGCTTCACACAATTGCGGCCTGATGCCTTGGCCTGATATAGCGCCTGATCGGCTTTCTCTAAAAAATTTCCCGGTAAGCAAGTTGCTCCGGGCTGAAATGATGCAACACCTATGCTGATGGTAATGTAACCGGCGGTATCAGATTTTTCATGGGCAATATTTAATCCCGCAATGGCAGCGCGAAATTTTTCCGCGATGACTTCCCCGCCACTCGCATCGCATCCTGGCAGGATAATGATGAATTCTTCACCGCCATAACGCGCCACAATATCCGTTGCACGGTTAGCTTGTGACTTGAGCGAATTAGCCACCGCAATTAATACTTTATCGCCCGCAGTATGACCGTAGGTGTCGTTATAGCGCTTAAAGTAATCCACATCCGCCATAATCAGCGATAGGGGCAAATTTTGACGCTGCGCACGGGCAAATTCAGCCCTATAGCGCTCATCAAAAAACCGCCGATTAAACAAGCCTGTCAAACCATCCGTGGAAGCGTCTTTGCTGAGGCGCTCGGATTGCAAATGTAATACCCGCTCACGCTTGATTGAGATGCTGGTATCGGCAATCTGAATCAGGCAATAGCGGGTTGCGTCTTCAACAATCGGGGTGAGTGAAATGGATTGTTCAATCCGGGCCTGACTATTCTGCGTGAGGGGCACCGGATAAAGGGGCAGGGGAGAGCGGTGCAAGGCATTGGATAAGATGATGGGCAGCCGGTAATTAAGGGCATTTGCAATGGCTGTTTTAAATGAAGCACTTAATCCATTCGGAAAGAGCGACTCCAAAGTGTGTCCCAGCGCAAAACCTGCCGGAATCCCGCTATGCTTTGCCACCCAACTATTCCACAGCACCACTTTCCCCGCATCGTCAATCAGAATAAGACCCGAGTTGATGGTATCCCACAACTTATCCCAAAGTCCCTCGGCGGGTTTTAATTGAAGGCTCATGTTCCAATTCCGGAAATAAAACGATCAATATGCGTGAGCAGTTCTTCCAGCGACGAAGAGCTCAATAAAAATACCAGGTAACCTTCGGAGTGGCGCCTTACGATAGCCAAATCGATATGTAATGCCAACATAACCGGCTGATTCGCAGCGGCAACCATCTGCTGCAAAATAATATCCGATGAATTTACCGCATAGGTTGGCAAGGAGCTGTGCAATGTAATATTTAGAATATCTGCCATGGAAGACAGGCAGGCATTCAAAATAATATTGCCCAATTCACACATCGCCTCATGCTCAAACTCGGCTAATTCTTCGATGCTCAATTGTGACCCCATCATGTCACGCACAATTTCAAGCGCGCGTTCTTCGGTAAACAACAACATGGCGTCCGCATCGAACGGCCCGCTGAAATGTTGGTTAACTGCCCCCAAACGCGGGCTGTTAAGCGACAGGGCTTCCGCGGTTATTTCCGAAGATTGATAAAACTGAATACGCGGGACGGATAATTTAACTTCATCACCGACAATCTCGCTCAAACTTAACGCCGCACGACCGGCACCAATATTAAAAACCTCCGTTAACGCGTCCAGATGTAATTCGGATAAGAAACTCATGCTTGGCTCTCGAAAAAATTTACTGCTTGAGCCACGGTTTTAGCGGTGACCGGCTTGGCTACAAAACATGCACCCAATTCTGCAGCACGGGTTTGATGACTTTCCTGAATATTGGCGGAAAAAATAGCGACCCGAATACTGGGATATTTTTCAAGAATCTGCGCCGCAGCATCTGTGCCGATAATCCCCGGCATATTAATATCCATGGTGCAGTAATTGGGGGTATCGCGCTCGACAATTTCCAACGCTTCGTTACCACTGGCGGCTTCAATGATGATCCAATTGGGATGTTGTGCCAGTACAAATGCCCGAATCATCATGCGTGACACTCGGCTGTCATCCACGATGAGCAGAGTTTTTTTATGCAGTTGCGTCAATTTATACTCCCCTGATTCTTACATTTCGTCTACCTGTCATTTTACCGTAACGTGCAGAAATCCATATAAATTATTCCTCCAACAAACGTATTTCCCGGCCATTCTTTGCTACAATAATTTCCTGAATTCTTAGGGGGCTTTTATGAAACTGGAATGGCGCGAACAACTGAGCGTTGGTAACAATGTCATTGATGCCGACCATAAGTATTTGATTGAACTGATCAATCAAATACAGGTTAATTTAAAAGCAAAAAACCGGGAAGAATTGAAAAAGTTGCTTGATGATCTTTCCCGTTACTCTCTGGTGCACTTTGACCGGGAAGAAAAAATTGCCATTGCTGCGGGATATGATCGCGCTTCAATTCTGCATATCTCCCACGAAGAGTTAATCAAACAGCTGGATCAAGTTAAAGCTGAAATTAACACGCTAGGGCAAGAATGGTCGGCGGAAGTAACTACGCATTTCACCCAATTTTTGCACGACTGGTTAATCAACCATGTCATTAAAGAAGATCTACTGATGAGGCCTTATCTGAAAAAGTTTTCGGCCAGCTTTGACCTGCACTGAACGAATTTTCCAAGGTGTTAGTCAACTTCTCTACGCACCAATTTATTCAATTGCACGAGTAGATTATCCTGCTGTCTATACAGCTCATCCAGCCCCGCAAGCGCCTCGACACCCCTATTAACCGATTGTAAATGAAGCATATTTTTGGCATGCGCATGAATTTGCTCGTGTAACGCTTTAATACTACTAACTGCATCTTGCCCGCCATGACGGGCAAGGCCACCGGAATCTAGCCATTGACCGAAACGACACTGATGTGGATTTATTGGCGGTGAGGTTTCTCGTTTACCCTTTAGAAAAGCTTCTATGCCTGAAATCCAGGCGCGGTGCTCTACACCCGCAAACAGCAGGGGCAAATCATCACGACTGATAGACTGATTTTCCGCCCAAGTAACATCCGGATGCCAGGCTAACGTCCAGGCCAGCATCTCGCTCCCCGGCATAGGGCGTGCGATACCAAAACCCTGTGCAAGCTCGCAACCCAATAACAGAAGCATTTCTCCGCTGGCGATTGTTTCCACACCTTCCGCAATAACCTCGCGTCGGAACGCTGCGGCAAGACCGATTACTCCCTCCAAAATCGCCAGATCTTCAGGGTTTTCCAGCATATCACTCACAAAACTTTGATCGATTTTTAGCAATGAAACCGGCAAACGTTTTAAATAGGTAAGCGATGAATACCCGGTTCCAAAATCGTCCAGTGCAAAACTAATCCCGATCTCGCGGCAAGCATCCATCACTTTCGTCACCTGTGTAATATCCTCCAACGCACTGGTTTCCAGTACCTCAATTTCAAGATAACTGGCGTTAACTTTGGGATGCGCCGCAAGAATGACACGCAAGCTTTCTACAAAATTTGGATGCTGCAATTGAAACGCGCCCACATTTATGCTGATCGAAATTTCCAGTCCGGCGCTATGCCAAATTTCCAGCTGAGATAACGCGGTGTCAATAACCCATTCGCCGATTTCCACTGCCAGTGGATGATCCTCGATAACCGGCAAAAATACCCCCGGCGCCAGCAAGCCGCGTTGTGGATGTTGCCAACGAATTAACGCTTCGGCACCGATCACGGTACCGCTGCGCATATTGACCTTGGGTTGATAATGCAGCACAAATTCCCGCTCGATTAATGCACGACGAATACGCTCCAAACTTTCATGATGTCCGCGAATAATGCTGTCCTGGGCGGAATCAAAAACGTGGTAGCGGTTTTTACCGGCCAACTTGGCTTGATACATCGCCTGATCTGCCTGGCGCAGCAATTGATCGGCATCCACACTTTCATTTTGAGGATAAAAAGTAACGCCGAGACTGGCTGAAACTTGCAGTGCGCGCCCCTCTATCTCGACCTCTTGTGCCGCAGCAGCGAGAAGCCGGTTTAGCATCGGCACGCTGGATTCAATATCGTTTAAATCCAATAACACCGCGACAAATTCGTCTCCGCCAATACGCGCTAACGTATCACCTTCGCGTAGCGCCTGCTTCATGTGCGTAGCGACCACCATCAGCAGTTGGTCGCCAACATCATGCCCGTAATTATCGTTAACGATTTTAAAACCATCCAAATCCAGATAAGCCACAGCCAATCTTTGTCCGCGCCGCTGAGCTTGAATCATCCCCTGGTGTAAGCGATCTGCCAGCATGACTCGATTAGGCAGGCCGGTTAACGCATCGTAATGGGCAATATGTTCCAGCTGTTTTTGATGTTCTGTACGCTCGGTGATATCCGCACCGGAACTTAATATTCCCAGCACCTTACCGGCATCATCGGTAATCAATGTATTGCGCCAGGCAATCATGCGTTGACTGCCATCCCGGCATTGAATTAAATTTTCAAATTCGTCAGTAGAAAAACTATCACCCTCCAATAGTTTACAAAACATAGGGTAGATAACGGCCATACCGTGAGGTTGCGGCAGGCAAACCGTAAACCAATTTTCCCCCAACAACTCATTTTCTGCGTAACCCAATAACTTACTGGCCGAATGATTGATCATGATGATTTTTCCCTCACGATCCAATTCAACCATCAGCGCCAATGTCGTATCCAGATAGCGCTGATTTTGATCTCGCTCCAGACGTAATTCATCGGCTATTTTTTTGCGCAGCACTATCTGGCGGTGCAGTGTGCGATTCCAAATTATAAAAATAATAAATATCACTAACACAACTGCCAGCACACTGCCCAGCGTAATCCAAAACTCCCGATCTTTATAAATACTCTGGTGTTGCGCCGCACTGATCCAGCGGCCCTTAATCTCCTGACGCTCTGCATCGGTGATTGCCGCAAGCCCTTTTTCGAGAATACGCTGTAACACGGGTTCGCTCTTCGGCGTGCCAATTGACAATCGAACATCATAGGCAACTTCACCCGCCACATTTAAATTGGTAATTCCCTTTTTCGAGATTAAATACGACGCGGTTGCAAGATCAATAACTGCCGCATCCGAGCGGGAAAAAGAAACATTGAGTAATGCGCTAAGATCATCGGAAACCAGATCCGGCGCCGACACTAGATTTTGATTTTCCAGATATTCGGTAATGGCATAACTTTTCACCAAGGCAACTTTTAAACCTGCAAGTTGTTGCTCTGAAATCTGTTCATCGTTGTCTTTTCTTTGAATAATGACATTTGGCACGGAAACAAACGGTGCGGTCATTTGGAGAAATTTTGCCCTGGCGGGAGTAGAGGTTACCGCATTAACAATATGAACTTTATCGCTACGTACCGCCTGAAATATTTCTTCTAATGTTGCAAAGCGCTGCTGCTTAAAATGTACCCCCAGCTTTGCCTCGATAAGACGCATATAGTCATGCGCTAAACCGCCGGGTTGATCCTGCTCATCGATAAACACGAAGGGTGCATAGCCGGTTTCCACTGCCAGAACTAAGCGTGACTGATTTTGGATAAGCCATTTACGTTCATCACTCGTCAATATTTCTGCGCTTGCTGTTAAAGCCCAAGCGTTTGAAGTATATAAAATACTTAAGAAAGAAAAAATCAGAAGGTAAGCAGTTGACTTGCTTATTTCACCGGCTTGCCGGGGCAGGGGATTTTTAAAAAAGTACACTGTTTATAAACAACTTTTAGGGCGACTGGAACGGCGATTATACTGATGAAAACGCTGCTATTGCGGGTATATTTTTCGTCTATTCAAGCCGGCAAAAGTGACGCGTTGTTGCGTAATACCGCAGCACAGGTCCTCTGGTACGACATAGCTTATTGTTTATACGAGTAAATTGGATTATTTTTGCAATACCACGCACAACCAACTGTATTTATAATGTTATTTAGTGAGGATCATTTGATAAATCCAAATATTTCACCAGCGAGTGACGAGCCGTTAAATCCAGGGCTAGGTAGTCGGAATTCATCCTGACAAATTGTCGACTGCCCCACCTAAAACATCGGGATAAGGCCCGATCAGCGTGCATGTGAATGAGCAGGGATAAATGTGATTTTCGGGTTAAACTTGGCACTTACACTTTTTCTCTTAAGAATAATACTCAATTTTCACCACAGAATTATCCGGGTTCATCCATCATGAAAAATATGCGACTTTCTTCTACCCCCTTACCCGACGAGATGGAGTTGTTGGGTGACGGTCAGACTTTCCAAGATACGATCTTGTCCATGCTAATGAATGCCAAAGGTTTTGAGAGTTTTGATACCGCAGATCTAAAATTTCTTGCCAATCACATGAAGGCGTATCACGTTAATGAAGATGCCACTATTTTTCGCGAAGGAGATCACAACAGCTATCTGTGCGTACTGATCGAAGGGCGAGTCTGTGTCTACAAAGAAGACCACAACAAAGAAAACAAATTGTTAACCATCATTCCGCCGGGGCGGATTTTTGGTGAAATATCCATCATCGATAACTTCCCTTATTCGGCCAGCATCATTGCGGAAACTGAGGCAACTTTTTTACTCATGAGCCGCGAAGGTTTTCGCCAATGTATTGATGAAAGACCGGTACTCGGAGTACGTTTGTTGAGTTTAATCGCCCGACTATTATGTGCAAGGCTACGCTCGGCAAGCGGGCAACTTGTTGAATATATTGATATTTAACTTACTTCGACTACCAATCCAAGGTTAGGGTGGCATAGCCGCGCCGATCCAGCACATTGTTGGCAACATATTCGGTGTTATCGCGGTTAAACAAATTTTGTACAACCAGTGCCACCTCACCGTTGCTGCCAAGTATCTCGCGGAATGATTGTGCAATTCGCATATCCAATCGGCGCTGGGAAAATTGGTGGTCGATATAGCCCCGATCAAAAGGTTGCAAAGCATCCTGGAAATAATAGCCGACACTCCATGAAAAACCGCTCTCCCTGCGTTGCGCATACAGCATGCTTGCACTATTGCGCGGGAGGCTGGCTGACACGATATCGGTATTGACGGGATCATTGGATACAAGATTGGGCGCCAAGGAAGTACTATTACTTTTTGCCCAAGCCCGCGCATAATTCAGAATGAAATCGCTGCGCTCACTGGGGGAATATTTGAGCGTTGCCTCAAGCCCCCGATATTCGGCATCCAATCCGTTGGTAAACACTTGTTTTACCCTGTCTGTATAAATAACACCGCTTACTAAATCGCGATAGACGCGTAGATCTACTGAGGTTCCCCATTGCCGAAACTCTCCCAAATAACCAATGGCGCGTGATTCGATGCGCTCAGGTTTTAAATTCGGTGACGATGTTGCAGCACCGGGAATAATCAAATCACCCGGTTGAATCGCCGGAAATTTTTCTTCTACCAACGCGGGGGTTCGATAGGCGATTGAAGTGCCGACCCGAAAGGTGTGCTCGGGTGTCGCGTGGAAATTCATTACAAAGCGCGGTGAAAAATTCTGGTGATCCATGCGATCATTTTCAAGTAAACCGCCCATGTTGAGCAGTAATTTTGAATGAACAGTCCATTCATCATGGGCAAAAATGCGCCACTCATGCATTTTTTCAGAAGTAGAAAATTTTAACGCCAATGGCGTGATATCACTGCTTCCCTCAATGCTGTCCTGGCGCAGAGCAGAACCATAAACCAAACGGTTAGTTTGTGTCGTACGTAATGTGTGCTGCACGGATATTTCGTTGCGAGTGGTTTTTATTGACTGAGTGACGGGGCCCGGATAGTACGTTCCTCCAATATATACCGGGAGTGCTTCATTGCGATTTTGCTGAATGTGATAAAAGCGCATATTGATTTCAGACTCTTCTCCGAGTTGGTGAATCCACCCCAACTGTGCAAAACCCGATTCAGAAAATAAATCATGTGGCATATTCCCATTGGTACTGTTTGGATTTGTTGAGGTTGGATTTTTATCCACAAAACCCACGCCCTGCACATCGTAATTTAAGCCAAATTGAATATCAAAACTATCCGCGCCATTGGGATGATAGCTGCCGCGGAAATTCATCAATCTCGCCGCATTGCTATCGTAGTTATTGTTTAATAACGTGGGTGCACCGGGCTGGGTGAGCGAAATATTGTGCGGTGGCACTGAAAGATTTTCATAACCATTATCAGCCGAATATGCCAGTGTCATACGATAATCAAACACCTCTCCAATGCTGCCAAAGCGTAAGGCAACATCATTTATGCCGCCGTTGCCACGCGTAACTTTGACGCTCTTGCCATCCAAGCCTCCCGCATCCCGTGTAATGATGCTGATTACACCCTGCATTGAATTAGCGCCATGTGAAGCTGCTGCCGGACCGCGAATAATTTCGATGCGCTCAATATCGTCCAAGGTAATCGGCAAATTTGCCCAGTCTACCGTACTGACGGGAGGAAGATAAATACTCCGTCCGTCAATCATGACTTGCATGCGGCGCGCATACTGATCCGTCGTGCCATGATAGGAAACAATGGGTTGACTACCCTTGTAATAGCTGACATACATGCCGGGCACCAGTTTGAATAAATCAGCAATTGTGCGAAATCCTGAGGCGGTAATCATCTTGCGATCAATTACTGTCATCGCATTGGGCGCTTCTGAAACAGGTTGAGCCAGCAAGGATGCGCTTAATACAATCGGCAATTCTTCAAAATATATCTGCTCATTGGCTTCCATGAAATTGTTGGATAAATCTACCGCTATGCCGCTTCGACATAATGCAGTTAGGCAAACAAAGACAACTGTGTGGTGACTAATTTTCATCAAAACTCTCAACCGTTCTTATCATAAAAAGCTTTACTCACTGAATATATTCAGCTTAATGCAGCAAATGCCGACCCAAAATCTTTGTCCCATCCAGTCAAAATCCAATTTATTTATATTGAATCGCCTGATAATCCGCAAAAAAACCGTTCATTTCAGCGCATCGCACTTGATACAAATACCGATAATGTGATTCTGCCTGACTTGTTTGTCGCTTAGGTTTTTTTCCTACAAAAAGAATAGCCATCGTCTTATTTTCATCCCCCTTACTCCCGCGCAAAATGCAACTGTCGAAAACGACATTATATTAATCCTCGGGAGATAAACATGAAATCGCAAAGCCAACATCGCACACCAGCCTTCGGTACTTTCTTATATTCCATTAATCCGGAAGATTTTGTTCCCGCACGACTGACCGCCAAAGCATTAAATGATGATTCTTGCTGGGAAGAAAATGAGTCTGATTGTGATGACTCTCTACCAAGCTATATGTTGAGCAATATTGATGATGGCGACTATTGAGCAAAAAAATTAATACCGCAAAATGACGGATAAAACTGGCGGTATTTAAGGCTTGAATGCGGCCCGGAGTCAGTAAACTGATTGCACTCCAAACATATTTAAAAGGTAACTAAAATGGCAAACAGTCAATATTTCATCGCCAAAGATTATCTGCGTGCGTTTGACCTGAAAGATCTTTTTAATGCTTATGTGGTTTATTACACAGAGCTTAATTTCGAACAGCCCAATAAGGTTGCGCTGTCTGCTAAAGACCGCCAGGAACTCACCGTAAAGCTGCAGGAAACCCTGAACGAAATTGATTTGGTAGTTTTAAAAATGAAGGAAACCAAGTGTAATCTGGACGCCCCAAGCGCCGTCAATTACCAGTTACTTCCGCCGCTGCTTCGCGCCAATGAGTGCCGACTGCCAAACTGATTTGTGCGTTCACTCGAAAAAGCATAAGCCTGCGCTACCAACCAGTTGATTATTAAGGTATTTTTACCATAATAATCAACTAAACACCGGTTACGGAATCCAGCGTGCTTTCCAATTCTTGAATACCTTCGCGCAATAATTTCACCGAGTCGGATAACGCCTGGTGGAACTCGCGATTAGCCTCGCCTACCGCCTTGGTCAAGCCGTCGCTAAACGATTCATGAGCCACGCTGATAACTTCGGAAACCCGGCTTAAATAACTGTCCGCTTCTTTTTGTGCGCTGACTAATTTTTCCGTGGCGGCTTCTATTCTGGAAATTACTTCGCCAGACATCGAGGCATCGCGCCGCACATTTTCTACCAATAATTGTAACGATCCCACCATTTCGATCATCGAATCCCGTGCTGCCTGATAATCCGCCAGCATGCCCCCCAATCCGGTTGCTGCCGAAGCCACCGCTCCGGCAGCCTGGGTAAGTTGTCCCGCTACCAGTGCCGATTTATCCAGTGTACTTGAAACACCCTGGCCGGCTTTGGCAAAATCTTTGGCTGCCAAATACAAGGTATCCGCACCATTATTTAGTTTAGTCATTGATTCACTGCTCATACTGCGCATGACTGTCACTACTGTTTTCATCTCGGCAACCGCTTTATTTACCCCGTCAACGACCGAGGTAACTTGTTCGCCAAATTGACCGACAATATTTTGGCTTTGGGTCGCAAGGCCTTGCTGATTTTTCTGCGTAACTTCCGATGCAGAGCGCACTTGCTCGGTTAACCCGTGTATCACCACGCCCATACGTTCCGACAATTCATTCAATACACTCTGCAACTTTTCTTGCGCATCGCCCTGCGTTTGCATCGTGGTAAGGCGCATTTGCTCAACAAACTCTCCGAGCTTATCGTTCATGATGCGTTGTCGCGCTTCAGCTGCAGCAATCGATTCCGCCAATTGTTCTGCCATGGCAGCGCTATTGCGCTGTCCTGCACTGCCCACATCCGCCGCCATTTTTTCAAGTGTGACAACTGCCGCCTGTAGTGCAGATATTGTTTCCTGTTGCAGATTATTGATACCGTTAACTTGTCCGCCAAACATATCTTTCATTTGACGACTAAAATTTTCCAGCACGCTGCTTAATAAAGTGTGAACCGCCGTCTCTTGGCTGCTATTTACATTTTTAAGTGATTTTGCCATCTCAGTTAATGGCACTTTCATGCTTTCTTCAATACTGGCGGCGATACGATCCCCTAATACAGCCGTACTTGAGTTGCTTGCGCTGATCTGCCTTTCGAACAATTCGCCAAGCATTTGTTTTAACTCACCTTTTACAAGGCCCGAGGTTTTTTCCGAAGCAGCTTCCGAAGCGCGCACCAAACGTGCCAGATACTCCTCACCCGCGCCGCTTTCAAATAAACCATCCAACAATTGCACCAGCTTTTCGGCTTTCCCGTTCAACCAGGTAACAACCAATTTTTCTATAAAAGTGACCAACATGGCCAGGGTAATCGCTGTTACTGAAACCAGAAATGCTTCAGATACACCATGCAAAAGCTGGGTGAGACTGGCGCGCACAATCACCGGATTTTCTGAAACCACAAAAGCTTGCAGCCCGATTAATAAGCCATAAAACGTCCCGATAATGCCCACACCGGTAAACAGTCCGGGCAGGTGTTTAAAGAATTCTGCGCGCAAAGGTATGTCGACCAAAATTTCCGGACGAAATATCATGCCTGCCGGGACGGTAGAACGAAAGCGCATTGCCTGAGGAAGACCCTCAGCCGCCTGTTTATGCAGCGTATCTTCAAATTCACGCCATAAATGCTGCAGCACACCCGTTTTAAGAAATACCTGATCGATGTTGCCATCCGGCTTTCCGTTCAAGGCGTTAAGTTTTCTATTAACCCGGGTTAAACGCAATGCAACTGTTGCGGCAGGAACCAGGTAAAACAAAATAAACGCGAGCAGCAATATGCCCAATATGGTTGCAAATATATAGATATGCTGGGGTAAATTTGTAATGGATGGCATCATGTTTTAGTCATAATTTGCGGTTGCGTGAAAGTGGCATCCCGGATAAAAACACCCATAGGTGCTCGAAAAGTGTTGCAATTATATATCCCATCTTGTGCTTCATTCCCGATCATAACTGCCTTTATAATGCCTTACTTGTTACGGAACGAATAAACATCGTGAACGCTATTTCGCAAGTCAATATACAACACGACAAAGCAGTGCTATTTGCCGATGTAAGCGGCAGCACGCAACTTTATGAAATTCTGGGCGATACGCGCGCTTTTGCCGCGATTAATCAGTACCTGGATATTTTACGCAAAGTCACAGTCTCCCATCAGGGACGCGTGGTTAAATCAATTGGCGATGAAATTATGGCGGTTTTTCCAGACCCGGTTTGCGCCGTTCAAGCGGCCTGCGAAATGCAATTGCTGGTAAATGCGCAACCCCCTATTGAACATACACGGGTAACCGTTCGTATCGGTTTTCATTTCGGTGCCGTGTTGGAAAGCCCGAGCGATGGTGATGTATTTGGTGATACCGTGAATGTCGCTTCACGCATGTCTGAAATTGCCAAATCACAACAGATTATTAGCACCAGCTCAACGGTTGCCATGTTGCCGCCAATTTTGCGCAGTAGTACGCGCCCACTTAAAGCACCCGCGATTAAAGGCAAAGCAGAAGATATATCCGTCAGTGAGGTGATTTGGCAAGCAAGTGATGATATGACGATGATGGTCGGCAATACTTTTATTCCAAACAGTGTCGAACCCATTTTGCAACTTACGCACCAGGGCAAAAAAATTCTGGTGAATGCTCAGCATCCCTCGCTCACCATTGGACGGGATGAACTGGCAGACTTTGTTGTGCAAGATCGTCGCGCTTCGCGCATTCATGCCAAAATTGAGCGTCGGCGGGATAAGTTTGTATTTATCGATATCAGTTCCAATGGAAGTTATGTGACCGTTAATGATGAAACTGAAATTGAATTGCACCGCGAAGAAATAACACTGCGCGATAGGGGCAACATCAGCCTAGGCCATCCCTTCAAAAAAGACCCGAGTGAAGTCATTGAGTTTGTTTTGCTGAATAGCTAATTTTTTGAACTTTTTCTGGCTTTCACCTTCCAATCGCGGTATTGAAATCCCAAATACCGCTACCATATCGGGTACGTGCTTTATAATCTGCGGTTCTTGCACTTAATTACTTTAAGGATTTTCATGAAACGTTTACTGTTTATTTTTACCCTATTTTTTTCTTTTATGAGCTTAATCTCCACCACAGCAGAAGCTAAACGCTTCGGCGGCGGCAGCAGCATCGGTAAACAGCGCTCCATGTCTCCCCAACAAACCCAAAAAGCTCCGGCCGCTGCTCCGGCAACGCCAGCAGCCGCGCCGGCTGCTGGTAATAAATGGCTTGGCCCCTTGGCTGGCTTGGCAATTGGCGCCGGCTTGGGTGCGTTATTTGCCAGTGGCGCTTTAGGCGGTTTGGGTGGTGCGCTTGGTGGTATTTTGGCAGCCTTGGCAATTGGTGCTTTGGTAATGATGTTACTGGCTTATTTCCGCAAGAAACAGCAACCTGCAATGCAATACGCGGGAGCCGGTGCTCCTTATGGCGGCAGCAGCGAACCGGTTGCTCAAACCTCGGGCAACGTTACCCGACTAGATACTGCTCCTGTTGCATCTGCTAATATTCCAGCTGACTTTCCGGTTGATGCTTTTTTGCGCAGCGCAAAAACTACCTTCATTCGTCTGCAGGCAGCCAATGATCGCAAAGATTTAAGTGATATCCGTGAATATACCACCCCGGAAATGTATGCCGAAATTTCCATGCAATTTGCGGAGCGTGGCGATACAGCACAAAAAACCGATATTGTTTCAATTAGTGCCAACCTGTTGGAAGTTGCCAATGAAAACGACACTGCAATTGCCAGTGTGCGCATGAGTGGTCAGTTGCGCGAAAATGATGGTGCAGCTGAAAACTTTGATGAAGTTTGGCACGTGCAAAAAAATTTGAAGGACGATAAAGCAGTTTGGTTGTTGAGCGGTATTCAACAACTCGCTTAATTATCTTTTGTACTTCCAATACGGCGCGACTAATCCTCGCGCCGTTTTCTTTTGTACTCATAAATTTGACCCAGAATTTATGCTGCACTTGATACAATCATTCTCGTTCAATAATTTCATCCTTGGGTATCTCCGGCAATGCAACTTTTTAGATTAGTCAGAATATTATTTGTGGTATTGCGTTTCGGTCTGGATGAGTTTTTGCTTGCTCATGAGCGCACCGGAATACTTCATAACATATTGAATATAATGCTGTTTTCGCGCAACCTCTCCACGCCTCGCGCGGTGCGTTTGCGCCTAGCATTAGAAAGTCTGGGCCCGATTTTCGTCAAGTTTGGGCAAATGCTTTCAACGCGTCGCGATTTGATACCCTTGGATATTGCTGATGAATTGGCCAAGTTGCAGGATCAAGTTCCAGCGTTTCCTTCGAATCAGGCGATAGCTATTTTAGAAGCCACTTACAAAAAACCGCTCGCTGAAGTATTCGCCAGCTTCGATGAAACACCGATTGCCAGTGCGTCGGTGGCACAGGTACATTTTGCGGTCTTGCCCGATGGTCGCGAAGTTGCAGTGAAAATATTACGCCCCGGTATTATTCATGTGATCGAACATGATTTGGCACTTCTCGATGTCTGCGCAGATTTAATGGAGCGCTGGTGGTCTGACGGCAAACGTCTTAAACCTAAGTTAGTCGTGGCAGAATTTGAAAAGTATCTGCACGATGAATTGGATCTGATGCGCGAAGCAGCTTGTGCCAGCCAGCTTAAACGCAATTTTGCCTCATCAAATTTACTGTTAATTCCCGAAATGTATTGGGATTGGTGCGCAACCAACGTGATTGTGATGGAGCGCATGCATGGTATTCCTATCAGCCAGACGGATGCGCTGCGCGCTGCCAACATCAACTTCCCCAAGCTTGCCGCCAATGGTGTGGAAATATTTTATATGCAGGTGTTCCGCGATGGATTTTTTCATGCGGACATGCATCCCGGCAATATCCAGGTGGCCCCTGACGGGCGTTACATTGCTCTGGATTTTGGCATTATGGGCACGCTCACCGATATCGACAAAAATTATCTTGCGCAAAATTTTATAGCCTTCTTCAATCGCGATTACAAACGTGTTGCGCAAGTTCACGTTGAGTCGGGTTGGGTACCGGCGCATACCCGAATTGATGAGTTGGAAGCAGCGATTCGCGCGGTTTGTGAACCAATTTTTGATCGCCCGTTGAGCGAAGTTTCTTTTGGCCGTGTACTGCTGCGCCTGTTCCAAACTTCGCGTAGGTTTGGTGTCGAGATTCAACCGCAACTCGTTTTGCTACAAAAAACACTGCTAAATATCGAGGGGCTGGGAATCCAATTAGATCCCAATCTTGATCTATGGAAAACGGCAAAGCCTTGGTTGGAGCGCTGGATGAGTGAACAAGTAGGATGGCGCGGTTTTATGAAATCATTAAAAGAAGAAGCGCCACGCTATGCAACACTACTTCCGCAAATTCCCCGCTTATTGCATCAACGTTTAAATGAAAATCCTATTTCCCGCTACGAAACTGCATTAATGGATTTTGCAGTGCAACAGCGCAAACGTAATTTCTGGCTCATGATTATCGCCATTATTTTGGTGATCGGCTTGGCATGGTTGATTTTTATTTCGACCCTGAGTCGCTAAGTCTTTTCTACTCATAAAAAGGGCCCCGCTTTTACTAGCGGGGCCCTTTTTATTTAAAGCTTAACAATCAAGCTATTGCATTTCGAATGCTTACTTAACGATCGCGTTCAGCTCACCCTTGATGTAACGCATTGCCATTGCATCCAGTGAGATGGGTTTGATTTTTCCTGCCTGGCCAGCGGCTCCGAAAGCTTCATAGCGTGCCTTGCAAATTGCCTTCATGGCCTTGGTGGTTTCAGCCAGAAACTTGCGCGGATCGAAATCTTTTGGATTGTTAGCCAAGTAACGGCGTGTCGCTCCAGTAGAAGCCATACGCAAGTCGGTGTCAATGTTTACCTTACGCACACCATGCTTGATACCTTCAACGATTTCTTCAACAGGTACGCCGTAAGTCTGTGGCATCTGCCCCCCAAATTCATTGATGATCTTCAACCACTCTTGAGGAACAGATGAAGAGCCGTGCATTACCAAGTGTGTGTTAGGAATACGTGCATGAATTTCTTTAATGCGGCTGATCGCCAAAGTGTCGCCTGTGGGCGGCTTAGTGAACTTATAAGCACCGTGAGATGTTCCAATGGCGATTGCCAAGGCATCTACCTGAGTCAGCTTCACAAATTCTGCCGCTTCATTTGGATCGGTCAACAGTTGATCGTGGCTCAATACACCTTCAGCGCCATGACCATCTTCTTTTTCACCGTGGCCGGATTCCAAAGAACCCAGACAACCCAACTCACCTTCTACCGAAACACCTACCGCATGCGACATATTCACTACATTGCGCGTAACATTTACGTTGTAGTCGAATGTTGATGGAGTCTTACCGTCAGTCATCAGAGAACCGTCCATCATCACGCTGGAAAAGCCGGAACGAATTGCGTTGATACAAACACCTTCTGAGGCGCCGTGATCCTGGTGCATCACAACGGGAATGTGAGGATACATTTCAACTGCGGCCTCAATGAGATGGCGCAGGAACGGTTCGCCTGCATATTTGCGTGCACCTGCGGAGCCTTGCATGATTACCGGACTGTTGGTCTCATCAGCCGCTTCCATAATCGCTTTAACTTGCTCGAGATTGTTAACGTTGAACGCAGGCAAGCCATAGCTATGCTCTGCAGCGTGGTCTAGTAGTTGACGCAATGATACGAGTGCCATTTTTTTCTCCTCACTGATTAAACAAATTTCCTACAATTAGTACGGCTTTAATATTTCTGAAGCTTTTTAGTCTTTGCGGTGATCACCAACCCGCACAATTTTCATGGTATTAGTATGTCCGCTCTTGCCTACTGATTCTCCAATAGTCATCACGATCAGATCGCCGTCTTCCACATGACCAAGATTCACCAACTCGTTTTCCGCTTCGATCAGCGTTGCCGATGGATCTTTTGAGCTTGGATGAAATTCAACCGGATGTACGCCGCTGAACAAAGTTACTTTACTTAACGTTCCTTTGGTAGGCGTTAAGGCAAAAATCGGCGCACCAGCCATAACGCGCGACATCCACAATGCGGTTGATCCGGACTGGGTTAGCGCAACAATTGCTTTAACTTTAAAATGTGATGCGGCAAACAAGGTTGACATCGCAATAGACTGGTCTACACGGCTGAACTTGCTACGCTCCAGTAAATGATCGGCAGTGGCAGTTCCTTCCAATTCTTTTTCAGCCTGAGTGCAGATACGCACCATAGCCTCAATAGTCTCAACTGGATATTCGCCCACAGCTGTTTCTGCTGAAAGCATTACCGCATCGGTACCATCCAGCACGGCATTTGCCACATCGGAAACTTCTGCGCGAGTTGGAATCGGACTACTAATCATGGATTCCATCATTTGCGTGGCTGTAATAACCAGCTTATTACGTGCGCGCGCCATTTTAATCATGCGCTTTTGCAAACCGGGTACGGCCGCATCACCCACCTCAACCGACAAATCACCGCGTGCCACCATAATGGCATCAGAAGCTTCAATAATTTCAGCCAACACTGGAATAGCTTCGGCACGCTCAATTTTTGCCATGAGCATACTTTTACCACCGGCTTCTTTCATAAGCTGGCGTGCCAAGTGCATATCATCGGCGGAGCGCGGGAAGGATACGGCCAGATAGTCAGCATGAATTAAAGCCGCTGTCTTGATATCTTCTTTATCTTTTTCAGTTAACGCAGGAGCGGTTAGTCCGCCGCCTTTACGGTTGATCCCCTTGTTATTGGATAACACCCCGCCGCGCACTACTTTACACGTTACTTCAGAACCTTTGACGCTCAGAACATCAAACTCCAACATGCCATCATTAAGCAATAACACATCGCCTTTGATCACATCATTTGGAAGTTCTTTATAATCAAGACCAACGCGCTCCTGATTTCCCGGCTGACTCCACTCCGCATCCAGAATAAATGTATCTCCGGGTGCCAAGTTAATTTTACCGTCTGCAAATTTTCCCACACGAATTTTCGGCCCCTGCAAATCGGCAAGTATGCCAACTGTACGCCCGGCAGCAATTGCCGCAGCACGTACAATTTCAGCACGTTTAACGTGATCCTGGGCTGAACCGTGTGAAAAATTCATCCGCACCAAATCAACTCCGGCGCGGATAATAGCTTCTAAAGATTTGGAGTCATTGGTAGCCGGCCCCAAGGTTGCAACAATTTTCGTTCTACGCAGCATGATTTCCTAATAATTATTTATTGGCAGCGCGCTGTTCCAAAATTTCCACTGCCGGCAATGTTTTGCCCTCAAGGAACTCCAGAAATGCACCGCCAGCGGTCGAAATATATGACACTTTGTCGTAAATATCGTACTTCTGAATTGCAGCAATCGTGTCGCCACCTCCAGCCAAGGTAAATGCCTTGGTATTGGCAATTGCCATTGCGACTGTTTTAGTACCTTCACCAAATTGATCAAATTCAAAAACACCCACCGGGCCATTCCAAACGACTGTTCCGGCCTTCATGATGATGTCTGCAAGTTCTTGTGCCGATTTTGGACCAATGTCAAAAATCATATCGTCGTCTACAACATCATCCGCCGATTTTTGCACTGCAACTTCGTTGGCATCAAATTTTTTGCCGCAAACCACGTCAACTGCAATTGGAATCGTTGCACCACGCGCGGTCATTTTTTTCATCAATGTTTGCGCGGTTGGAACCAGATCATCTTCACACAAAGATTTGCCTACTTTTTTACCGGCTGCTTTGAGGAAGGTGTTGGCGATACCACCGCCGACTACCAATTGCTCACACTTTTCAGACAGTGATTCCAGCACGGTCAGCTTTGTGGAAACTTTAGAGCCGCCCACGATAGCCACCATCGGACGTGCCGGATTTAGCAGCGCCTTAGTTAAGGCTTCCAGTTCTTCGGTCAACAGAATACCGGCAGCGGCAACCGGTGCAAATTTTGCCACCCCGTGTGTTGACGCTTCTGCGCGGTGTGCCGTTCCGAAAGCATCCATTACAAACACATCGCACAATGCGGCGTATTTTTTCGATGTTTCATCGTTGGACTTTTTCTCGCCTTTGTTAAAGCGGCAGTTTTCCAACAATACCAGCTCGCCATCGGCAACACTAAAGCCACCGTCAACCCAATCTTTAATCAAACGTACAGGCTTGCCCAGCTTTTGCGAAATGACATCCGCCACTGGCTTAAGTGAATTTTCTTCGGAGTAAACACCTTCTTCAGGGCGGCCCAAATGAGAAGTTACCATCACCTTTGCGCCGGCTTTCAGAGCGGCATTAATGGTTGCCATGGATGCGGTGATACGTGCATCAGAAGTGACTTTGCCATCTTTAACGGGGACATTTAAATCAGAACGGATCAGGACACGCTTGCCCTTGAGATCCAAATCGGTCATTTTAATTACAGACATGAATTTTCCTTTACAACGAATAATCTATACAAGGCAAAAGGGCTGGCACCCGGCCAGCCCTTTGTCGAACGTATTACTTGGCAATATGACCAACCATGCGCATCAGGTTGCATGTGTAGCCATATTCGTTGTCGTACCACGCTACAACCTTAACAAAAGTTGGGTCGAGTGCAATACCTGCTTCTGCATCAAATACGGAAGGACATGTGTATCCGCGGAAATCAGTTGAAACAACTTTTTCTGTGGTAAAGCCCAATACACCCTTCAACGGGCCGCTTTCGGAAGCCGCCTTCATGGCCGCAACAATTTCTTCATACTTGGCTGGCTTGTTCAACTCACAAGTCAAATCCACTACAGAAACATCCGAAGTTGGAACGCGGAAAGCCATACCGGTGAGTTTCTTATTCAATTCAGGGATCACAACGCCCACAGCCTTGGCAGCACCGGTTGAGGATGGAATAATATTTTCCAGAATACCGCGACCACCGCGCCAATCTTTGTTGGAAGGACCGTCTACTGTTTTTTGCGTAGCAGTTGCGGCATGCACGGTTGTCATCAAGCCGCGTTTGATTCCGAAAGTATCATTCAATACTTTGGCAACAGGTGCCAATGCATTGGTGGTGCAAGATGCTGCGGAAACAATTGACTCACCTTTGTATGTGTCATGGTTCACGCCATATACAAACATCGGGGTATCGTCTTTGCTTGGCGCGGATTGAATCACTTTCTTGGCGCCGGCATTGATGTGTGCCTGGCAAGTATCTTTGGTCAGGAAAAAGCCGGTACATTCGATAACGATGTCAGCACCCACTTCGTTCCACTTCAGATTAGCCGGATCACGCTCAGCTGTCAGGCGAATGTTCTTGCCATTAACCACCAGATTGTTACCGCTAACCGCTACATCGCCATTAAAACGGCCATGCACAGAATCATATTTCAACATATAAGCCAAATAGTCTGGCTCCAGCAAATCGTTAATCGCAACCACTTCAATTTCAGGAAAATCCTTAGTTGCAGCGCGGAATACCATACGACCAATACGACCAAAACCGTTGATACCTACTTTAATTGCCATTTTTCTCTCTCCCGTCGTTAATGTAATAAACTTTTTGCGCCGTCCGTGCTGCTCCCCGCAGCACGGACGTTACTTCACAACTTTTAGCCCAGCACTCTTTTCACAGTAGCAACTACATTTTCCACCGTAAAGCCGAAGTGTTTAAACAACTCGGGTGCAGGTGCAGATTCGCCGAAACAGTCCATACCGACAACTGCGCCTTCGAGACCGACATATTTGTACCAAAGGCCGGTAACGCCTGCTTCAACTGCAACACGCTTAACACCTTTGAGCAACACGCTGTCTTGATAAGCTTGGTCTTGACGATCAAACACATTGGTTGATGGCATGGAAACCACACGTACCTGCACGCCTTCGGCAGCCAAAGTAGCCTGAGCCTTCATGGCCAAATCAACCTCCGATCCAGTCGCGATGATGATCGCTTGTGGCTTGCCGTTGGCGGCTTCCGATAATACATAACCACCCTTGCGGATATTGGCGATTTGCGCCGCATCACGCTTTTGGAATTGCAGATTTTGACGGCTGAAAATCAAGGAAGAAGGGCCAGTCTTACGCTCAACTGCATAAATCCAGGACACTGCAGATTCCACAGTGTCACAAGGACGCCATGTATCCATATTTGGAATAAAGCGCAGTGTAGTGGTTTGTTCTACCGGCTGATGTGTCGGACCGTCTTCGCCCAAACCGATTGAATCGTGGGTAAATACATAAATGACACGTTGCTTCATCAAAGCCGACATACGCAATGCATTGCGCGCATACTCGGAGAACATCAGGAAAGTACCACCGAAAGGCAGCAAGCCACCGTGCAACGCCATACCGTTCATGATGTGCGACATACCAAATTCACGCACGCCGTAGCTGATGTAATTGCCTGGTTTTGTGCCGGAAACATGTTTAGCTCCTACCCAGTTAGTCAGGTTAGAACCGGTCAAATCAGCAGAGCCGCCCAAGAATTCAGGCAATGCGGGCTGCAGTGCATTAATCGCATTTTGCGATGCTTTGCGGGTGGCAATCGTTTCACCCTTGGCATTAATTTGCTCCAGAGCTGCGGCTGCAAACTCTGTCCAATTTGCAGGCAAATCACCGTTCATGCGGCGCGTAAATTCTGCCGCTTCTTCCGGATAGGCTTTGCTGTATTCGGCAAATTTATTGTTCCATAACTTTTCCAGACCTTCACCCTTGGTGCGTGCATCCCATGCTTGGTAAACATGTGCGGGAATTTCAAACGGTGGGTAATTCCAACCAATGTGCGCGCGGGTAGCGGCAATTTCTGCATCGCCCAAGGCTGCGCCGTGAACATCATGCGTGCCTTCTTTGTTTGGAGAACCCGCACCGATAACGGTCTTGCAGCAAATCAGCGTTGGCTTATCAGTAACGGCTTTAGCTGCTTCGATCGCTGCGTTGATGGCTTCAGAGTCATGACCTTCAACATTGGCAATCACATGCCAACCATAGGCTTCAAAGCGTTTTGGCGTGTCATCCGTAAACCATCCGCCTACATGACCATCGATGGAAATATCATTGTCATCCCAGAAAGCGGTCAGTTTGCCCAAGCCCCAAGTACCGGCCAGCGCACAGGCTTCGTGTGAAATTCCTTCCATCATGCAACCGTCCCCCATGAACACATAGGTGCGGTGATCCACGATTTCATGACCCGGCTTATTGAACTGATTAGCCAATAATTTTTCAGCCATTGCCATACCTACCGCATTGGTAATACCCTGTCCCAGAGGGCCAGTGGTAGTTTCAACGCCAACGGTATAGCCATATTCAGGGTGACCAGGAGTCTTAGAATGCATTTGACGGAAGCGCTTTAGCTCATCCATCGGCAAGTCATAGCCGGTTAAATGCAGCAATGCATAAATCAGCATTGAGCCGTGGCCATTGGACTGAACAAAACGGTCGCGGTCAGCCCATTTTGGATTGGCTGGATTGTGACGCAGGTGGTGATTCCACAGAACTTCGGCGATTTCCGCCATGCCCATAGGCGCTCCAGGATGGCCAGAGTTGGCCTTTTGCACCGCATCCATCGCAAGTGCACGAATTGCACCGGTTACATCGTTAAACTTTGGGGGTTTTACATTACGCGCCACAGCCATTTTACAGCCTCCTAAGAAACATCCCGAATATTGAAATAAAAGTTATTACACTGAATTGAACTGCAATTATGCCGCAGTGGGTTATTTAGAGCAATAACGCTATGTTAACAAGAATTGTGACTATTGCTCCAAACTATCCGAGCCCTTCTTAATGGGCTTGATTCCTAACTGTTTTAATTTTCGGTACAAGTGTGTTCGTTCAATTCCAATTTTTTCTGCCAAATGGCTTATGTTTCCCTTTTCTTTTTGCATCTGGTAAGAGAAATATACGTTATCAAAATACTCGCGCACCTCGCGCAAAGGCCAATCTAGCGGCAAACCCACCATTACCAAGCCGTCGTCATTTGCAATATCCTGTTTATTAGGGGAAGTTTTCTCCACCATTTCCGGCATACCTTGTTGCAATGCCTTGATTACTGTTTTGAGTAGCCGTTGCATGGCAATCGGTTTTTCCAGAAAATCGATTGCACCCACCCGGATTGCTTCCATCGCAGTTTCTATCGTGCCATGACCGGACATCATGACAACCGGCATGGTCAGTAATTTTTGCTCTGACCATTCTTTTAACAGCGTTAATCCATCTGTTTCAGGCATCCAAATATCCAGCAATACTAAATCGGGTGCTCTACTAAGACGAAATTCGCGAGCCTGTGCCGCATTTTCCGCCATATGCACGCGATAACCTTCATCAAATAATATATCCGAAAGCAGTTCCCGAATACCGACCTCATCATCCACGACTAGAATTTCTTTGCTTGACACTATGCCACCTCCATTTCCAACGCCAATGGCAAACTGACAATTACCCGGGTACCGCCAGAAATATTATTTTCTATCGATATCCTGCCACCGTGTTCTTCAATAATTTTTTTTACAATCGGCAATCCCAAACCGGTACCTTTAGCTTTAGTTGTCATATACGGTTCAAAAATTCTCGCAAAAATATCTTCCTGAATTCCAGTGCCGTTGTCACTTACCATCAAATGAAACTCACTATGCGTACTCGCGGTTGATAGGACAATTTGCGGCTTTTTCGTTTGTGCCAATGCATCATGCGCATTTTGCAAAAGATTATGAACCACCTGACGCAGGCGGGTCGCATCACCGTTGATCCACATACGGCTTGCGCCAAGCTGCACATCAATTGGACTGGTATTGGCCTCGTATAAGCCCATTACTTCAATAAGCAGTTGATGCATATTCAACAATGTCAATTTTGGCGTGGGTGCCCGCGCATAGTCGGCAAAATCATTGACCATATTTTTCATTGCCGCAACCTGGCTGACTATGGTTTGTGTGGCGCGCTGCAATAGTTTTGCATCCTGTTCATCTAGTTTACTGTTTAGCTTGTGTTGCAGACGCTCGGCAGAAAGTTGAATGGGCGTAAGTGGATTTTTAATTTCATGTGCCAGCCGCCGCGCTACTTCCCCCCAGGCCGCCTGACGTTCGGCTTGCAGTAAATGGGTAATATCATCGAACACAATTACCAGCCCTTTTTCCATCGCGGTCGAAAGCCGCGTGCATCTAAGCAATAATACCTGTTGGCCGTTCCGGCTAAGCCGTTCAATCTGTTTTTGCCATTCGTTGCCACTCATTGCGGCAGGAGCACCCAATACCGCCTCGACAAAAGAATTCACCAAAATATATTCTGCGGCCAATTCGACAAGTGTAATGCCGAGCCTCATGCGTAACGGTACACCGAGTATTTGTTCGGCACTGGCATTAACCAGACGCAGATTAAACTGCTCATCCACCACAATGACTCCCGAGGATAGATGCGTCAAAATACTTTCCAAATATCCTTTGGCATTTTCAACCTGTGTTTGCTGCTGCTCGCCCAGTTTTTTAGCATCCGCCAGTTGCGCAGTCATTTGATTAAATAATCCGGTAAGCGCACCCAATTCGTCGCGACTTTGTACCGGATAATTTCCCGAAAAATTTCCCTGTGCAACGGCCCGTGTTCCTTCAGCCAAGGCCGCCAAAGGTGAAGTTAAACGTCCGCTCAGAAAAAATGCAGCCGAGACCGCACTAAGCAATACGATCAGCAAAGACAATGTCAGCGTAATGCCATACAGTCTTTTTAAGCCGAGACGCGACAAAGTTAACTCTTGATAATCCCGGTATACGGATTGGACGGTTTCAGCATCAGTCGCAAACTGCATTGATACCGGCTGAACAAATTGCAGAAAGCGCCGGCCTCCCGAATTTTGTTCGGTATTAATTGGCACGAGTACCCGTAAAATTAACTGATTACTGGGTAACGCATCCACCAGACTATATATTCCATTTTTTCCCGCCTCCTGAATCATTTTTCGATCAGGTAAATTTTGTGGCGGCTTATTGTCGGCAATTGATGAAGCGATCATTTTGCCCAGAGGATTAAAAATAGCCGCTTCCTGCGCTTCATTTTTATCAACCAAACGCTTTAATGTTGCGCCGTAGCGATCTGGAGTTTGATCCGCCAGAATTAACGAAATAAATTTAGCCTTTTTGCCCAAGTCTTTCAGTCCGGCCTCCAGAGAATTGCGCCCCAAATTAAGCCCGCCTTCCAGTGCTTTCTCAACGCGAATATCAAACCATGATTCAATACTTTTGCCGAGAAATTGTACCGAGACGGCGTACATCAGGATTCCCGGCAAAATGGCAATCAATGAAAAAAACAGCGTAAGGCGCAACATTAATTTGGCGCCAAATACCTGCTGCTTTAGTTGAATGCGCAATTGCCATAATTGATAACTGACTAACGCGCCCAACCCCAGCGCCAAAACCCCGGTTAATGCCAACAGGCTGGAATAGTGGTGTGAAAACAATGAGGAATTTTCGCTGGCACTGGAGAGCAAATACAGCAGGGCAATGCCAATCATTCCGCAAATAATGATGAGGTACTTCATGGTTTGGCATCCAAAGTTTTATCCAGCAGCTCGGTATTTATTGGCCAGCTAAATAGTTCAGATTCCATTTTCCAATCGCTATTAGTCAATGCACTGACCTGTAACGGTTTGGGAAGTTGGGATGTGTCCAGACGCATTTGAGCAAAAGCGGTATAGCTAATTTCACTTTTTATTAAGTTTGCTATATAGCCTTTATTATTGTTGAAGGCGTCTTTCGGTGCAGCGGGTGTAGTTTGATGACCCAATACCCGCAAGGCACTTTCCAAATCGGAATACCCTTGAAATAGCGTACCGCGGCTAATGCGATATTGCCGGGTAAGCGCGTTATAAGAAAGTTTTGTGGTTTGTTCATTTTGCACAACTTCGCTATCCAGCCAGTACCAGCGTGAGCGGGTTATTTTCAACTCGCTTACAAAACTGAGTACAACCCCGTGAATAAGAGCGTGCGCGACCGAAGGAGGCAAATTAATTTTAAAGTCGGCCAATATTTCATAGCCTTCATCAACCACCCGGGTTTCAGCTTTGAGGACAGAGATACCTTCGGCAGCCGCCGTGCCAGCAAAAAAACACAATAAAAACAATATGTTAGCTATTATCTTCGGCATTTTTTTGCAGGAGCGCATAATAAAATCCATCATGCTGAGTGTTGGGCAGTACCTGCCCGTTAACTAAATCATGCTGGTTTAATATTATTTGTTGCGCATCGGTATGACGCATTAAAAACTCTTTAACGACTTGCTGATTTTCCCGCTCAAAAATTGAACAGGTTGCATATAACAACTTACCGCCCTTGGCCAACAACGGCCACATCGCCTGTAAAATTTGCTGTTGCTGCACAGCAAAGCTTTCAATATCGGAAGGTCTGCGCAGCCATTTTATATCGGGATGGCGCCGTACCACACCGGAGGCAGAGCAGGGCACATCGGCCAATATTCGATCAAATTGTTTGCCGTCCCACCAGTCTTCAGGGGTTGCCGCATCGCCCTCAATTAGCGAGGCCTGCAAATTTAAGCGATGTAAATTTTCAGCTACCCGCGCTAAACGTTGCGCATCTTTATCCACCGCAACCAGTTCAAGATTGGCGATTTCCAATAAGTGTGCAGTTTTTCCTCCGGGCGCAGAACAAACATCTAAAACGCGCATGCCATCCTGTACCTCCAACAAGCCTGCGGCATATTGTGCTCCGGCATCCTGAATGGATACTTTTCCCCGGGCGAAGCCGGGAAGTTTTTCCACCCCCACCGGTTTATCGAGAATAATTGCTCCGGATTCAATCAGTTGCGCATCAATAGCCGCTGCATTTAATTCCTGTAAATATTCCGTGGGAGTTGTGTAGCGTGAGTTAACGCGCAGCGTCATGGGGGGATGCCGATTTCCCGCTTCCAGAATGGCTCCGGCTTGCGCGGCATATTGTTTTTTTACCGCAGTAATCCACCATTGCTGATACGAGTAATGACCTTCCTCCGTACTATTGGCTAATTTAAGCAACTCTAGCTGTCTGCGCATAAAGTTGCGCAATACGGCATTCACTAAACCACCCGTTGCAGGATTGATCAATTTACTGGCATTAACTGCATGATCCACAATGGCATAGCTTGCAGCTTTGCTGAATTGCAATTGATATAGCGCAACCAGCAATAAGTGACGAATCTGCATATCCTGCATTGGCTTGCTCAGTAACTTTTGCAAAATCGCGGACAGCTGCCCATAAAAGCGCAACGTTCCATAACATAAATCTTGCAAAGCACCGCGTTCCTGCTGAGTTAAGTTGGGATGATGCGACAAGGCCTCACTTAAAATTTGATTTAAATTTTTTCCGGCCATCACCTGGCCAATAATCAACGCAGCGAGCTGTTGTACGATATGCATTATTGGGTACTAAAGCGATCGCCCGCTTGCAGGTGAAAACCTTGTAAAAATTGTGCGGTAGGAAGCATTTTAGAGTTGGGTTTTTGTAATATTTCCAAACTGAGCGCGCCTTGACCGCAGGCGACTATCAGCGCATTTTTTTCGATTCGCCGTATTTCACCCGGCACGCCACCACTTTCTGCCAGCACACCAGCCTGCCAAATTTTGATCGGTACCGCGTTAATCATTGTGTTGGCAACCGGAAATGGATTGTACGCCCGCACTGCACGTCCAAGCTCTTCCGCAGATTTTGTCCAATCCAGCAACGCCTCTTCTTTGCTGAGCTTTGCTGCATAGGTGGCGTATTGTTCATCCTGTACTTCGCCCGACAATTTTCCTTGCTGCATCAGCTGCAACGCTTCGACAATCGAAGTTGCGCCCAATACGGCCAGTTTGTCATGCAAAGTCGAAGCATTGTCCGCTCGATCTATTACACAGATTTTTTTCAACAACATCGCACCAGTATCCAAACCGGCATCCATTTGCATAATGGTGATGCCGGTTTCTGAGTCTCCCGCCAAAATTGCCCGTTGTATAGGCGCCGCGCCGCGCCAACGCGGCAATAATGAGGCATGAATATTCAAACATCCCAAGCGTGGAGTTTGTAATACTTCTTTGGGTAAAATTAGTCCGTAGGCGGCGACCACCATTAAATCCGCCTGATAGGATGCTAATTGCTGTTGAATTTCCGGCTTTTTCAGCGTTGTAGGTTGTAACACTTCCAAGTTGTGTTGCAGGGCATATTCCTTCACCGGACTGGGTTTTAATTGCATACCGCGTCCCGCAGGCCGATCAGGCTGAGTTAATACCGCAACAACTTCCAAGCCCTGTTCAATAAGACTTTTTAAAGCGGCTTCAGCGAAATGAGGGGTACCCGCAAAAATAATTTTCAAGTTGTTTTCCACTAGAAGGTTTCACGCAGGCGTTTTTTTAACTTATTTCGAATGCGCACTTGCTTGAGATGTGACAATCGCTCGACAAACACTTTACCCTGCAAATGATCTATTTCATGCTGAATGCACACCGCCAGTAAACCTTCAGCCTCCAGTGTAAATATTTCTCCCTTTGCATTCAATGCCTTAACTTTTACCCGTTCAGCGCGTTGTACTTTATCGTAAATACCCGGTACCGATAAACAACCTTCTTCGCACTTACTTTCGCCAAACACTTCAAGTATCTCGGGATTTATCAACACCAACAGCTCATCATGTGTTTCTGAAATATCGATAACAATGACTTGCTGGTGTACGTCCACCTGGGTTGCCGCCAAACCTACTCCCGGCGCAGCATACATGGTATCAGCCATATCCGAGATAAGCTTGCGGGTTCCCGCATTTATAGATTCGACTTTTTTTGCAATTTTGTGCAAACGTTCATCGGGATATTGAATTATTGATAGACGGGCCATAAAAACTTGCTAATTTAATTAACTGGATGCAGAATTTAGACGAGACTTGCATTGTTTGCGCGTCATTCTAATAAATTTGCCGGGGTTGTTCATGCGTAAGATTATATCGCTGATTTGTCTGTTGTTGCCCATTCTCACTTATGCCGATACCTTAAGCATTCGCGAAAACGCACCCGATCATCATGTTGTGGTTAAAGGCGATACTTTATGGGATATTTCCGCAACGTTTTTTAATGATCCGTGGAAATGGCAACAAATTTGGGGCTTGAACAAAGATTCCATTAAAGATCCGCACTGGATCTATCCCGGTGACATCATTTATTTGGATCGAACCACCGGCACCTTGCAAGTCGGCGAGCCTCCGCGGCAATCTGACCCAGAAATCATCCCGAACAACCGTATTGTAAAACTGTCACCCCGAGTACGTGAAATAGCCAGTGAGCAAAATACGATTCCAATTGTTCCATTAAGTGCCATTGGCCCTTTTTTGGCAAAACCACTCGTTGTTGAAGAGTCAAATATTGACGAGGCTCCGGTTTTAATTGGGACGTACGAAAAGCGCGAATATTTGAGTGTTAACGATATTGCTTATGTAAAAAATCTACCGTCGGATAAAGGCACGCAATGGCAAGTTTACCGTCCCAGTAAAACCCTGGTTGACCCGGATACCGATGAAATTTTAGGACATGAAGTCAATTACTTGGGTGAGGCGGAAGTTGAAAAATTTGCCACTATAAGCGAACTTCGCATCTCCAAAGCGGTAAGGGAAATCAGCAAGGGGGATTATTTTAGCCTGACTCAGGAGGTGTTCCCCAGTCACTTTGAGCCCAGAGCACCGGATGGCAAAATTGAAGCCAAAGTTATTTCAATTTACGGGGGCATGGATGAAGCCAGTCAAAACGGCATCATCACTTTAAATCGCGGTAAACGTGATGGCTTGGAAAATGGCCATGTATTAGCGCTATATCAAAAAGGTGAAGTTATTAAAAGCGGGACGTTATTTAATCGCAGCGTCATTACCCTACCCGATGTACGTTATGGCCTGGTGTTTGTATTCCGCACCTTCAATAAAGTTTCCTATGCGCTTGTATTACAAACACGCCTGCCTGTCCGTTTGATGGACACCGCGCTCACACCTTAATAATGTCACTTGATTCATCGCTTGCAGCATGGCTAACCCTGAGCCAGATTTCCGGCTTGGGCAACGAAACCATGCGGCGTTTACTGCAAGCGTTTGGCTCGCCGGAAGCCGTGTTTCTTGCCCCGCTTTCAGAATTAACGCGCATTGTTAAAGCGCCCATCGCTTCTGCTATTGCGCAAGGAGTCGAACAGGATAATTTAGTTGTTTTTGATGAGTGGTTAAACGATCCCCTTAACCATATTTTGACGATCGCCGATTCAGAATATCCCCAGGCTTTGCTCAATATTACCGATCCGCCTTATGTCATCTTTGTAAAAGGCAGACTGGACCTTCTAAACGTTCCCGCGCTGGCGATTGTCGGCAGCCGTAATGCAACCCCGCAAGGTTTACGTAATGGCGAGGCCTTTGCACAGGCTGCGAGTGAATCTGGTTTGTGTATTATCAGCGGCATGGCACATGGTGTCGATGCCGCTGCCCATATCGGCGGATTGCGCGGAAAAGGTTCCAGCATTGCAATTGTGGGTACCGGCCTGGATAAAGTGTATCCCTCGTCTAACCGCGAACTGGCCCATCAACTGGCACAACATGGCGCGATTATTTCCGAGTTTCCCTTGGGTACGCCTCCTTTACCGGCTAATTTCCCGCGGCGTAATCGCATCATCAGCGGCTTGAGTATGGGATGTCTTGTCGTTGAAGCGTCATTACAGAGTGGCTCACTTATTACTGCCCGCATGGCGCTGGAACAAGGGCGTGAAGTTTTTGCTATTCCAGGTTCAATTCATTCCCCACAATCCAAGGGATGCCACGCGCTTATAAAACAAGGGGCGAAACTCGTAGAAAGTGCGCAGGATATTCTCGAAGAATTAGGTGCCCAATATTTCACCAAAGCTGCCATTGTCACCCCGCTTGAACATGCTATTTTTGACCATTTAAGCTTCGATGCTATTGATTTAGATACGCTCGCGCAACGCAGTGGCTTGACGATAGCCGCACTATCAGCCATTCTGTTGCAACTTGAAATGCAGGGGCAAGTGGCAACACTCCCCGGCGGACTATACCAACGCATTGTTTAATAAGGGTAATTTACCGCCTATGTTTGATATTCTGATGTATTTGTTTGAAAGTTATTTTAATGCCGGCAGCTATCCCGAATCCAAAAAACTGGCTGTTAAACTAAGCGCGGCGGGTTTTGAGGAGGAGGATATCAATCAGGCGATTGCCTGGCTTTCCGGTTTGCAGCAATTATCCCAGCTTGAGTATCCGGCCACGATTAACGACAGTGGTATCCGCTGTTTTGCCACGCTTGAACGACAGCGAATCAGTATCGAAGGATTGCATTTCGTCTCTTTTTGGGAGCAAAGCAAAGTGATTACGCCCATTGAGCGTGAAATGATTATTGATCGCGCACTTGTTTTGGGACGGGAAAATCTTTCCCTAGATCGAATTAAATTAATTTCACTTATGGTGTTATGGAGCCAACATGAAGACTTGGATCCCATGATCATCGAAGAGTTACTCACGCCGACGGATTCGGCTCATTTCCACTAAATTTATTTGGGTATTCAGTTCAGCATGGCTAAAAATCTTCTTATCGTTGAGTCTCCCGCTAAAGCCAAAACGCTTAAAAAATACCTTGGCAAGGATTTTGAGGTTCTCGCTTCGTATGGACACGTTCGTGATCTGGTTCCCAAAAATGGCGCCGTTGATACCGAAAATGGTTATACGATGAATTACGAAACGATTGCCCGCAATAGTAAACACGTGGATGCCATCGCCAAAGCAGCGGCTGAAGCTGACCGCATCTTGCTGGCACCCGACCCGGATAGAGAAGGGGAGGCGATTGCATGGCATATTGCAGAACTGCTAAAAAGTAAGCGCGCACTCAAAAATAAGTTTATGCAACGTGTTGTTTTTTATGAGATTACTGAAAGTGCGGTAAAAGAAGCGGTCGCTCACCCACGTGAAATTGCCATGCCCCTGGTCAATGCCCAACAGGCACGACGCGCCTTGGATTATCTGGTGGGCTTTAATTTATCCCCGTTGTTGTGGCGCAAAATTCGACCGGGCTTATCTGCTGGCCGCGTGCAAAGTCCGGCATTACGTTTAATTGTTGAACGCGAACTGGAAATTGAAAAATTCAAGACACAGGAATATTGGTCGGTTCATCTGGATAGCCAGAAAAATACCATTCCTTTTAGCGCAAAATTGTTTCAATTTCAGGGAAAAAAACTGGAGCAATTAAGCATCGGTAGTCAGCAGGAATACGATGCCATTTACGCCAAGTTAAATGATGCAAAGTTACCCCCGAAAGTGGTGCGCGTAGAAAAGAAAGGCAAACAGCGCAATCCTGCCGCGCCTTTTACGACCTCAACTTTGCAACAGGAAGCGGTGCGCAAATTGGGCATGACCTCGGATCGCACCATGCGTACCGCCCAGTCTTTATATGAGGGGGTTGATATTGGCGGCCAAACAGTCGGTTTGATTTCCTATATGCGTACGGACTCGGTATCCTTGGCCAATGAAGCGGTTGCTGAAATTCGCGGCTATATTCAAGATAATTTTTCCACCGAATATTTGCCGTCCAAACAGCCTTTATACAAAAGCAAAACAAAAAACGCTCAAGAGTCGCATGAAGCCATTCGTCCGACTTCCATTTTACGGACACCGGAGAGTGTTCGCGAGCATTTGAATATCGACCAATTGCGTCTCTATGAAATGATTTGGAAGCGCACACTAGCCTGCCAAATGGCACCTGCGCGCTTTGATACCGTGAGTGTTGATATCCGCTTAAGCAGTGATGACACCTTACTCCGTGCCTCCGGTCAAACCCTGGTTTTTCCGGGTTTTATCGGCGTATACATGGAAGATGTGGACGACGTTGAAGAGGAAGACAGTGCCAAATTACCGCCCTTAGTAGAGGGCGACATTCTGCCGGTAAACAAACTCTACGGTGAGCAGCATTTTACCCAACCACCCCCGCGCTTTTCCGAAGCCAGCCTGGTTAAAACGCTGGAAGAATATGGTATTGGCCGGCCCTCTACTTACGCCACGATTATTTCCACTCTGCAAGCCCGCGAATACGCGACGCTGGATAAAAAACGCTTTATGCCGACGGATGTCGGTCGTGTGGTAATCAAGTTTCTGACTGAGCACTTTACCCGCTATGTCGACTACGATTTCACCGCAAATCTGGAAGATGAACTGGATGAAGTATCGGAAGGAAAACGCGACTGGATCGGCGTCATGGATGCTTTCTGGAAAGGTTTTTCCAGTCTCATCAAAGAGAAAACCAATATCGAGCGCCCGGTTGAATTAATTGATGAAATCTGTCCGGAATGCGGCAAACCGTTGGCCAAAAAACTCAGCCGTTACGGTAGTTTTATTAGCTGCACCAACTATCCAGAATGCAAATATAAACGCAGTTTAAGCGGCGAATCCCAAGATGATGCTGCTGCCCGCGTGGAGCTTGGCCTGTATCCGGACACGGAGCAAAAAGTTTTGTTATTACGCGGCCCTTACGGTCATTACGTTCAGTTGGGCGAGGTAGAGGAGGGCGCCAAAACTAAACCCAAGCGTGTTTCCTGGCCCAAAGAAATGCCGCTTGAACAAGCGGATTTACCCAATGCACTCAAGCTGTTATCACTTCCGCGTGATTTGGGATTACATCCTGAAACCCAGAAAAAGGTCATTGTAAATATTGGTCGTTTCGGTCCCTATATCGGACATGACGGGAAATTTAAATCCATTCCGCGCACGGATAGTATCTTTGATATTGCTATGGAAAGAGCGGTTGAGCTTCTTGCCCAGGCTCGCGATGGCAATACGGTATTGCGCACTCTTGGCGAGCATCCGGAAGATAAATCACCCGTGGAAATTTGTAGTGGCAGATATGGTCCTTACGCACGCCATGGTAAGATCAACGCCACGCTGCCCAAGAGTGTGTCACCGGACGATATCACCTTGGCGGAAGCGTTGGAGTTGATCGCGGCAAAAGCCGCCAAGGGCCCGACAGGGAAATCTGCGCGCAAACCTGCTGCCAAAGCTAAAACCGCAACCAAGGCAAAAACGAAACCCAAAGCCGAACCCAAAACTAAAGCTGAGCCGAAAGTTGCCAAAGTAGCGGTGAAAAAGCCTGCCGCAAAGAAAGTCGCCAAGCCAGCCGTGAAAAAAGAGGTTGCTGCCAAGCCCGCCGCAATGAAACCGGCGGCAAAGCGGGCTGTAAAGAGCAAGGCTTAGTTTTTACACTCTAGCTAACCCTACCCCTTGCCGCAGCTCTTTTGTGCGATTGTAGCGTGTTTTATAAGGCCTGCTCTGCAGGCCTTATGTTTATTGGGTTTCAGGGAAATTAAGCGTGGAAGTTCAGATCGGCTACGCTAAACGCCACTGAATTTAGACAACAACAGTTGCTCAACATAGCCAAGAACACTGCTTACATCAGGCTCAGTTATCTTAGACCACTCTGCGTGCATTGCCATATTCCGTATTCTCGGCATCGCATCGAGCAATGATTTCTGGGCGCCTGATACTAAACCTGCTGACTTCAAGGCATTAACAAGATCAACCATAGTTTTTCCATCTGTGGGAATACCGCTAGTGCTAGCAAGACGCTTAACTGCATCTTCAAGCGCGGCGCATGCCAAAACAGCAGCAACATCTTTCTGTCCTTCTGATAGGGATTGGCGAGCAAGTGCTACAAAATCACCAAATACTTCCCCAGAAATTCTAAGTTCAACATTGAAAACGTACCCACCTTCAAAATCTTCTTTAGCACTACGAAAAATGGCTATTAATTTGTAAATATGACTTTCATAACCTTGGCACTCTGAGTAGGCCGCGCGGAAATTTTTGTAGTGAGAGGCCTCTTCACCATAGACTGCACGAATCAAATTTTCTGTGCTTGTTGCCCAGCCTTCCCATTGTCCAGATGGGCAATATTTTGCGACCATTCCTCCCGCTTTATAGGAAAACTTAGCATGAGCATCAGCAAGTTCGGCAAACCGTTTTTTAAAGGCTTCGTTCAATTCAGCACTCCTGAGAACAGACAAAACAATTGCATTAACTATTTACTCTGAGCACTCAAAATTTCTGAAAAAGCGCTGCCTTTTACACATCCAGATTCTTCACCCCAAGCGCATTCTGCTCGATAAACGCACGGCGTGGTTCAACCACATCGCCCATCAATGTGGTGAAGATATCATCGGCAGCAATGGCGTCTTCAATGCGTACGCGCAGCAAAATGCGGTTCTTCACATCCATGGTGGTTTCCCATAGCTGGTCGGGATTCATCTCACCCAGACCTTTGTAGCGCTGAGTGCTGACGCCGCGTTTGGCTTCTTCCAGCAACCATTCGACGCCCTGTTTGAAGCTGCTCACAGCGCGTCTTTGTTCGCCGCGCACCACATAGGCAGTCGGGGTGATCAGGCCTTCCAGCGCTTGGGCTGTCTGGCGGATTTGCACGTAGTCGCCGCTTTGCAGGAAGTCTTTATCCAGATAGCTCAGCGAATAATTGCCGTGGTAAATCTTTTCCAAACGCAGACGCAGTTCGCCGTTTTCGTCGGCTTCAACCAGCGCTTTAATCATGCCGCCGCAGGCAGCTTCGAGCAGTTTTGCGCTATTTTGCGCTTGGGCATCATCGTCCAGCGACAGGGTAGGGAGGATGAGCAGAGCATGGCTGGCCTCGGGCGCAATGAAGCGTGATAGGCGGTCGATTACGGCTTCCGCGAGGAAATATTGCTTGGCAATTTGCTCCAGCGCTTCGCCCTGAATTGGCGTAGCTTCAAGTGCCGGATAGATCATGGCATTGTTCAAAGCCGATTTGAGCATGTAGTTTTTCATCTCATGCTCGTCTTTAAGATAACGTTCGTCTTTGCCTTGCTTGATCTTGTACAGCGGCGGCTGGGCAATGTAGATGTGGCCGCGCTCGACCAATTCCGGCATCTGGCGGTAGAAGAAAGTAAGCAGCAGGGTGCGGATGTGCGCACCGTCCACGTCCGCGTCGGTCATGATGATGATGCGGTGGTAGCGCAATTTGTCGGCGTTATATTCTTCTTTGCCGATGCCGGTGCCCAGCACGGTAATAAGAATGGCGATTTCCTGCGAGGCAATCAATTTCTCAAAACGGGCTTTTTCCACGTTCAGAATCTTACCTTTGAGCGGCAAGATCGCCTGGAATTTGCGGTCGCGTCCCTGCTTGGCGGAGCCTCCGGCGGAGTCACCCTCGACCAGATACAGTTCGGAAAGGGCAGGGTCTTTTTCCTGACAGTCAGCCAACTTACCCGGCAAACCGATGCCGTCCAGAATACCTTTGCGGCGTGTCAATTCGCGCGCTTTGCGTGCCGCGTCGCGGGCTCGGGCGGCATCGATAATTTTGTTGCAAATGATTTTGGCGTCGATCGGATTTTCTTGTAAATAATCGGATAATTTTTGTCCGACAATTTCTTGAACAGCGGGTTGTACTTCACTGGAAACCAGTTTGTCTTTGGTCTGTGAAGAAAATTTTGGTTCCGGTACTTTAACCGATAACACGCAGGTCAATCCTTCGCGCATGTCATCACCGGCGGTATCCACTTTGGCTTTTTTAGCCAACTCATGTTCTTCAATATACTTATTGATAACACGCGTCATAGCCATACGCAACCCGGTTAAATGTGTGCCACCGTCGCGTTGCGGAATATTATTGGTAAAGCATTGCACGACTTCCGAATAGCTATCGTTCCATTGCATTGCAACATCCACAATAACGCCATCTTTGTCCCCGGTAGCACTAAATGGCTTGGGATGCAAAACGCTTTTACTTTTGTTCATGTACTCGACAAAACCGCGTACCCCGCCGGAATAGGCAAAATTTTCACTTTTTCCACTACGCTGATCGATTAATTCAATTTTTACCCCGTTATTTAAAAAGGATAATTCACGTAATCGTTTAGCTAAAATGTCGTAGTGAAATTCAACGTTACCAAATATTTCTTTGTCGGCTAGAAAATGTACTTCCGTGCCACGCTTATGACTTTCGCCTAAAAATTTAACGGGTGAAACTTCTACACCATTTTGAATTTCTGTTAACCGGTCTTTAACAAAGCCGCGTTCAAATTCAATTCCAAATTTTTTACCGTCACGATAGGTTGTTAGCTTTAACCATTCAGACAATCCATTTACACAACTAACGCCCACGCCGTGTAATCCGCCGGAAACTTTATAACTGTTTTGGTTAAATTTTCCGCCCGCGTGTAAAACTGTTAACACGATTTCAGCTGCCGATCTTTTAGGTTCGTGTTTATCATCAAACTTGATACCGATCGGAATACCCCGGCCGTTATCCGCGACAGAAATTGAATTATCGCCATGAATAATCACTTTAATATCGTCGCAATGTCCCGCCAATGATTCATCGATTGCATTGTCGACGACTTCAAAAACCATGTGATGTAATCCTGTACCGTCAGAAGTATCGCCAATATACATTCCGGGACGTTTACGTACCGCTTCTAAACCTTCGAGTTGTTGAATACTTGATTCGTCGTAGTTATCGCTCATTGCTTATTTCCAAATTAATTGTTTCACGTGAAACATCACTTAATTTAATCGGGTTAAATTAAATTCTCATCGGCATGACAACATATTTAAATTCATCATCTCCGCTTACTGTAATTAATATGCTGCTATTGGGATCGCCGAATGAAAACGTAATATTTTGTGTCGGTGTATTCACTAATCCATCAATTAGATAATTTACATTAAAGCCGATATCGAGAGCCTGCCCCTGATAATCATTCTCAATATCTTCTTGTGCTTCTTCTTGTTCGCTATTGTTGCTTATTATCCTTAGATTTTTTTCAGTCAGGACAAAACGCACTCCCCTGAATTTCTCATTGGATAAAATCGCCGCTCTCTGCAAAGCTTGCAACACAGTAATCCGATCCAATACCAGATGGTTTGTATAGGTTGGAATGACTCTTTCATAATCAGGAAATTTTCCATCGATTACTTTTGAAGTTAAAACTACATCTGAAAAAGAAAAACGAACTTGCTTTTCTGCCAGCTCAAAACTGATTTCTTCGTCTGAATCCGATAATAATTTGGATAATTCATTAACTGTTTTTCTGGACAAAATGACTTCATGTTTTGAATATTCTTTATCTAACTTGGAGCTGACAAACGCCAAACGATGACCATCGGTTGCAATTAATCGAATTTGTTGTCCTTCAATAACCAGCAAAACCCCGTTTAAATAATATCGAATATCCTGTTGTGCCATTGCATATTGAACAAGACCGAGTAATTTTTTTAACAGATTTTGTTTTATTGTAATTTGAGTCGCATTATCCAACTGATTCAAAACAACTGGATAATCCTGCGCGGGTAATGTCTGCAGACTAAATTTACTTTTATTGGCCTTAACAACCAGTTTATTTTCCAGTAAATCCAAAGAAACTTTACTTCCGTCCGGAAGTACCCGGAGAATTTCCTGCAATTTTTTTGCCGATACAGTGATAGCTTGATTCGTATCATTATGCTCAATCGTTTGTTTACTGGAAATTTGAATTTCCATATCTGTGGCACTAAACCGAATATCTGAAGTGTTTTTTTCAATTAATACATTGGATAAAATGGGTAGAGGTTGTTTCCTTTCAACAATACCAACTACGGTTTGCAAAGGTTTAAGTAGTAAATCTCTATCTATCTTTTCAATAAACATTTTATATATCCTTAATAACAATAATAATGCAGGTTAAAATTGCGTATAACTTTTATTTTATATTAAATACAGTATGTTACAAATATTATTGGGTGTGAATTAACATCATCAGAGCATGTGGATAAATTGTGTATCAATTTTCTAAATTCATTTTTTTGTGGATTTGTTAACAAATAATCAATACGTATCTGAAGTTAATTTCTCAAAGTCTGATTGAGTAAATTAAAATCACTATGAATTGATGTATCGGTATTTCTTAAGCTTTCTATGGTTTTGCAAGCATGCAGAACAGTAGTGTGATCCCTACCTCCAAATGCGTTACCTATTTCAGGAAGACTCAATTGGGTTAATTCTCTGGCTAAACACATGGCAATTTGTCTTGGCCGCGCAATAATTCTGGTTCTTTTTTTGGAGAGTAAATCGACAAGCTTAACGCGATAAAAATCAGCAACAGTTTTTTGGATATTCTCTATGGAAACCTGTTTATTTTGGGCAGCTAGTAAATCTTTTAGAGCTTCCTTAGCTAATTCGATAGTAATAGGTCTTTTATGAAATTTTGCAAAAGCTTCAATTCGATTCAAAGCACCTTCTAATTCTCTAATATTAGATCTAACGTGTTTCGCGATAAAGAAAGCAACATCTTCACTAATAGGATTTTTAGAAATGACCGATTTTTGCAACAAAATTGCCACGCGCATTTCTAAACCTGGTGGTTCAATAGCTACAGTCAAACCGCAACTGAATCGTGAAGTTAAACGCGGTTCAATTCCTGAAATTTCTTTAGGGAAAGTATCGCAGGTAATAATGACTTGTTTATGCGTATCTATTAGGGAATTTAAGGTATAAAAAAACTCTTGCTGTGTTCCCGGTTTATCGGCAATAAATTGAATATCATCGATCAGCAATAAATCTAAAGAATTATAATATTGCTTGAATTCATCAAATTGTTTGGTTTGAAAAGCTTTTACAACATCAGATATGTAATTTGTTGCGTGCACATAACAAATTTTTGCGTGGCTATTTTCACTTTTAAATTGATTCCCAATAGCTTGAATTAAATGGGTTTTACCTAATCCAACTCCTCCATATATAAATAGCGGATTGTAGGTAGTACCGGGTGTTTCAGCGACTTGAATAGCTGCGGCATGAGCCAGTTGGTTTGCTTTACCGGTTACAAAATTTTCAAATAATAAAGCTGGATTTAACCGGTTTGAACTGCGATGAATTTTTTTGGTCGTTTCATTTACGACGGGTTTTATGTCATTAATATTTAACGCGGGAGATAAATTGGTCTTTTTTCCAATACGTAATTCAATTTCCACGGGACCGGAAAGATGTTTTTGTGCACGGGATAAAATTTCTGGCAAAAAACGTTCCTGAATAACTTTTAAAGTAAATCCATTGGGCGTAGTTAAAATTAATTTTTTATCATTTAATTCAAAAATCAAAGGCTTAATCCATGAATTAAATTGTTGGGCTGGTAAATTGTCTTTAAAATAATCCAGACAACTGTCCCACAAATTTTGCTTTGACATAAAATAATTAAGTGAATAAATGCATTTTAAGCATTCTACAGGGGGATCGAAAAGTTATCCACAGTATAAAATAAACTTGACAGATACTGTGTTACATATTGTAATCGCGCGCTTTTCAACAGCACTATTTAGGAATTATTATGAAACGTACATATCAACCATCCGTAACCAAAAGAAAACGCACCCATGGATTTTTAGTAAGAATGAAATCCAAAGGTGGTAGGGCCGTTATTGCCGCACGTAGAGCTAAAGGTAGAGCACGTTTAGCGGTATAAGGTGACTCATAGTTTTTCTTATATTCAACGGTTACATCAACCCGCAGAATTTCAATCTGTTCTTGATGCTAAAGGATTAGTTAATAAGTGGTTGGTTATTCACTCGCAAATTAATCATAGAAATTTGGATAGGCTCGGAATAATTGTTAGTAAGCGGGTAGTAGCAAAGGCAGTGTCTAGAAATCGATTGAAGCGATTGATTCGTGAGGTTTTTAGACAAAGTCTGACAGTTGAAGCTAATCCCGGATTAGATATTGTCGTTAGAGTAAAACGGAAACTAAGTAAAGAAGAAACCCCGGAGTTTATTCAAGCGCTAAAAAATTTGCTTTTAAAAGTACGGATGATAAAAAATGACGCGTCTGTTGCTATTAATTATTAAAAGCTATCAATATTTAATTAGTCCGTTATATCCCCCATCCTGCCGGTTTTCCCCAACGTGTTCCCATTATTTTAGTGAAGCCCTTGAAAAATATGGTTTTATTAAAGGTACATGGTTGGGATTAAAGAGATTACTGCGTTGTAACCCCTGGAATAAGGGTGGTTTTGATCCTGTTCCATAATATTTAAGTCGTATAGGTACATACTAAGATGGATTTCCAGAGACTGTTTTTATTTTTGATTTTTACTTTTTCTGCTGTTTTATTGTGGGACGGCTGGCAAAGATATCAAAATCCAAATCAACAAAATACGGTTGCAGTAACTTCACAGAGCCAATCTTCTTTACCGGCGCCAACACCTATTGCAACAGGCGCATTAACTGCCACTAATAGTGTAAAAGTTTCCGAACAACCTGTTATCAAACAGGGGAAAATTATTTCGGTACAAACAGATAATTTTTTGGTTGAAATTAATACGATCGGCGGGGATATTCAGCGCGTAGAGTTGTTGCAACATAAAGATGCCGAAGATAAAACCAAACCTTTTGTCCTGCTTCAACAAAAAGATGATCATACTTATGTGGCACAAACAGGTCTCTTGGGACCGGGTTTACCGACACATCAAGCCGAATTTACATCTTCTGCGGATAACTATAAATTAGCTGACAACGCTGATTTTTTGTCAGTTAGATTATCTGCAAATGATGCTATCACTAAAGTAATTACCTTTCATCGCGGAAGTTATTTGATTGATGTAAGTTACGAAATTGAAAATTCCGGTACAAATCCGATTGAAACTTCAGCTTATTTTCAATTAGTTAGGGATAACAGTGAGCCGGTAGGTCATTCAATGCTGATACCGACCTATACCGGTCCGGCTATTTATACCGATCAGGAAAAGTTTCAAAAAATTGAGTTTTCCAGCATAGAGAAAAATAAAACCAGTTATCCAAAAATTGCCGATAACGGCTGGATTGCAATGTTGCAGCATTATTTTGTTTCTGCCTGGTTACCGGGAGACAAAACGCAACGGGAATACTATAGTAAGTCTTTGGGTAATAATCAATTTTCTGTTGGAGCAATCGTACCTGTCGCAATTATAGCTCCGGGAGCTAAAGGTGGAATCAGCATGCCGCTGTATGTTGGCCCGGCAAATGCAAATTTGGATGATATTGCGCCAGGTCTAGGCTTAACTGTGGATTACGGTTGGTTAACAATTTTATCGACGCCTTTATTTTGGTTGCTAACTTTTATTCAAGGTTGGGTGCAAAATTGGGGCTTGGCTATTATCGTGCTGACCATTTTAATTAAGTTGGTGTTTTTTCCACTATCAGCAGCAAGTTATCGTTCGATGGGTAAAATGCGTGTTGTTGCCCCGAAGCTGGAAAAGATAAAGCAGCAATATAGCGATGACCGTGAAAAACTGAATCGCGCCATGATGGATTTATATAAGACCGAAAAAATTAATCCATTGGGCGGATGTTTGCCGGTATTGATTCAAATTCCGGTTTTTATTGCCTTATATTGGGCAATTTTAGCCAGTGTTGAACTGCGTCACGCGCCTTTTATAGCTTGGATTACCGACTTATCAGTTGCCGACCCTTACTATGTTTTGCCGGCAATAATGGGAATCAGTATGTTGATACAAGGACGGTTAAATCCAACGCCACCGGATCCTATACAAGCTAAACTAATGCAATGGATGCCTGTTGTATTCAGCGTAGTATTTTTCTTTTTCCCCGCCGGATTGGTACTGTATTCAATCGTGAATAACGTACTTTCTATTGCACAACAATGGTACATAACCCACAAATTAGAAAATGAGCAAAAGGGTGTTATCAAAGTTTGACAATATCGCAGCAATTGCAACTGCCCCCGGTCGCGGGGGCATAGGCGTAGTCCGAATTTCAGGACGAGAATTATCCAAATTTTTTATTTCCTTATTGGGGCAAGAAATTCAGCCCCGTCATGCAAGCTTTACCCCTTTTTTGGATGCTGAAGGATCAGCGATTGATCAGGGAATTGCTCTTTATTTTCCCGCACCCAACTCTTATACCGGCGAAGATGTACTTGAACTTCAGGGGCACGGGGGAACTGCGGTACTGAAATTATTATTACAGCGCTGTTTGGCATTGGGTGTCCGTTTAGCCCAGCCGGGAGAGTTTACCCAGCGTGCATTTCTGAATAATAAAATTGATCTAATTCAGGCAGAAAGTATTGCTGACTTAATTAATAGTACGAGTGAGCAAGCGGTACGCAGCGCTAATCGCTCTTTGCAGGGCGAATTTTCAAAAGTTATTCATCAGCTGGTTGAAAAGCTAATTGAATTGCGCATGTTAGTAGAGTCTGCTTTAGATTTCCCCGAAGAAGAGTTGGACGTTGAAGATGCTTCAAGCAATATCGCAAAGTTAAAGCATATTCAAACTGAACTGGATCGAATTTTTAAATTAGCCAAGCAGGGCAGTATCTTGCGGGAAGGTGCACATATTGTTTTAGTTGGCGAGCCAAATGTTGGAAAGTCAAGTTTGCTGAATAAGCTGTCCGGTGATGATATTGCGTTGGTGAGTGAAATAGCAGGAACAACGCGAGATGCTATTCGGCAAGAAATTAGCATTGATGGCGTTCCTTTACACATTATCGATACCGCAGGTCTGCGTGAATCAGATGATCTGGTGGAGCAAATGGGCATGGATCGTACCAAGGCAGCCATCCAAAAAGCAGACGCAGTGTTATTACTGCTGGATGCACGACAAAAGGATTTTCAATTTGCTTCTTCTTTATTAACAACTCTTCCCGGCAATATCCCCAGAATTTTTGTAATTAACAAGATAGATTTGGTTGAACAAAACTCACGTGTTGAGATTCAGGACAATCAGGTTTATATATATCTTTCCGTTAAACAGGATGATGGTATTGATTTACTGAGAGAAAATATTCTGAAGTTGATCAATTGGCAGGGAGAGTCCGGTGTTTATCTTGCGAGAGAGCGCCATCTGCAGGCCTTATCAAAAGCGGCAGCTAGTTTGCATAATGCCCGCCACGAAGCCCATCGCCCGGAGCTCTTTGCTGAAGAATTACGCTTGTCGCAATTGGCATTAAGCGAAATTACCGGTGAGTTTTCCAGTGACGATTTATTGGGAGAAATTTTTAGTCGATTCTGTATTGGTAAATAAAAGCAAGCTGTTGTTTCACGTGAAACATTTTCAGCGTCTTTATTGAAAAGCTATCTTTGAGGTATGATGCGCGCCTTTTTATTGACGCAAGAAAAAATGAATTTCCCCAAATTATTTGATGTTATTGTAGTCGGAGGTGGGCATGCCGGAACGGAAGCTGCTTTGGCTAGCGCACGGATGGGGCGTACGACCCTGCTGCTATCGCACAACATTGAAACTTTGGGAGTCATGTCGTGCAACCCATCTATTGGCGGAATTGGCAAAGGGCATCTGGTTAAAGAAGTGGATGCCATGAGTGGTGCGATGGCTGCCGCAACTGATGTAGCCGGAATACAATTTCGTATTTTGAATTCATCCAAGGGGCCGGCGGTGCGGGCAACTCGCGCTCAGGCTGACCGAGCTTTATATAAAACTGCTATTCGTGGATTTTTGGAGAATCAGCCTAATCTCTGGTTGTTTCAGCAGGCGGTAGAAAAATTAATAATAAATGGTGAGCAAGTAAGCGGCGTGGAAACCCAGTTAGGGTTGCGCTTTATGGCTAAAAGTGTAATTTTAACGACGGGTACATTTTTATCCGGATTAGTTCATGTAGGTCTTGCAAAATATCCGGCAGGTCGCGCGGGAGATCCAACTTCTCTAGCCTTGTCTGACGATTTGAGAAATTTAGGGTTACCAATTGGGCGGTTAAAGACAGGTACACCACCACGAATTGATGGTCGAACGATCAACTATTCCGGAATGATTGAACAACCCGGTGATAATCCGGTGCCGGTTTTTTCGTTTTTAGGTAAAGTAACGCAACATCCGCAACAATTACCCTGTTGGATTACACAAACAAATATACAGACACATGAAATTATCCGTGGCGGTTTAGATCGCTCCCCGTTATTTACCGGTGTAATTGCCGGGGTAGGGCCGCGCTATTGTCCGTCTATTGAAGATAAAATTACGCGCTTCGCGGGAAAAGATTCACATCAAATCTTTTTGGAACCCGAGGGCTTGAGTACGCATGAAGTCTATCCAAATGGAATATCGACAAGTCTTCCCTTCGATATTCAGTTGGCATTAGTTCATTCAATCAAGGGGTTGGAAAATGCCCATATTACCCGGCCAGGCTATGCAATTGAATATGACTATTTTGATCCACGCGGGTTAAAAGCATCTTTGGAAACAAAGACAATTCAGGGGTTATTTTTTGCCGGCCAGATTAATGGGACAACAGGATACGAGGAAGCGGCGGCGCAAGGATTATTGGCGGGAATTAATGCGGCACGATATGCCAGAGAAGAAGAGTCTTGGCATCCAAGGCGCGATGAGGCCTATTTGGGCGTAATGGTGGATGATTTAACAACGCAGGGGGTATTGGAACCATACCGAATGTTTACCAGTAGGGCAGAATATCGTTTGCAACTGCGTGAAGACAATGCCGATTTGCGTTTAACTGAAATAGGCTGGCAATTGGGTGTTGTGGATGAAGCACGTTGGCGAGTCTTTTCAAATAAGCGGGAAAGTATTGCCAAGGAATTAGAGAGATTAAAATCAACATGGGTTAATCCGAATATATTGGCCAAAGCTGAAGCTGAACGTGTTTTGGGAAAAAATATTGAACGCGAGTACTCTCTGTACGAGCTGTTGCGCAGGCCTGATGTAAGCTATATTAATCTGATGACTCTGGAGGGAGTGGGCGGTTGCGTACCGGAAACTGAAGTGGCCGAACAGGTAGAAATTCATGCCAAATATCAGGGTTATATTCAGCGTCAAATCGATGAAATTGGCCGTCAGCTAGAAAACGAAAAGTTGAAATTACCGATAACTATAGATTATTTCGCGGTTAGTGGATTATCAACCGAAGTTCAGCAAAAATTAAGTAAGCATCGTCCTGAAACATTGGGTCAGGCTGCCAGAATTTCCGGTATAACGCCGGCAGCCATTTCTTTGTTACTAGTGCATTTAAAGCGCGGGGGGATGGCAACATTAATTGATTCTTCCCCAGTAACAATATGATGCTTGAACAGATTTTAATTTCGGGCATCAGGGAATTGGGCATTGATGTTAGCCCTGAGGCCAGACAAAAATTACTAGACTATCTTGGGTTGTTGGGCAAATGGAACAGGGTTTATAACCTGACAGCGATACGCAATCCGGAGCAAATGATTAGTCATCATGTTTTGGATAGTTTGGCTGTATTACCTCATTTGTGGCCCAAAAACTGGCTGGATGTAGGCTGCGGGGCGGGTTTGCCGGGTATTGTTTTGGCTATTGTCCGTCCGGAGTGGACGTTTACATTATTGGACAGTAACAGCAAGAAAATAAGTTTTGTACAGCAAGTGCTGATTGAGTTGCAACTAAACAATGTGCAGGTGTGTTCTGGGCGGGTTGAAGATTGTCAGTTTGGGCAAAAATTTGATGGAATTATTTCCCGTGCTTTTGCAGAAACGACTGAATTTGTCGAGTTAACACAGCACTTGCTGATAAAAAGCGGGCGCTGGGCGGCTATGAAAGGCACGCCGGATTCCGAGTTACTGCGTCTCCCGGAACATATTAAAGTTGAAAAAGTAATTCCTTTAAAAGTGCCCAAGCTGGATGCGGCGCGTTGTTTGGTGATACTACGAGAAAACAAATGACTAAAATATTGGCAATAACCAATCAAAAAGGCGGCGTGGGAAAAACCACGACGACAGTAAATTTGGCGGCAAGCCTTGCCGCAGCCAAACAGCGGGTTTTGTTGATAGATCTTGATCCGCAGGGTAATGCAACGATGGGCAGCGGAATAGATAAGTCCGAGCTTGAAATTACCATTTACGATGTACTGTTGGGGGAAAAAACAGTTCGAGAAGTGCGAATCGCTTCATCAGGAAAATATGATGTGCTACCGTCGAATCGTGAATTGGCTGGTGCGGAAATTGAATTGGTCAATCTGGATAATCGTGAATTACGCTTAAAGCAAGCCTTGGATTTAGTTGTTGACGAATATGATTATATTTTAATAGATTGTCCGCCAGCACTTAACCTATTGACTTTAAATGGATTGTGCGCTGCGCGATCAGTGATGATTCCCATGCAATGTGAATATTATGCAATGGAAGGATTAAGCGATTTGGTGAATACTATTCGCAAGGTTCGGGCACATTTAAATTCAGAGTTGGAAATTGAAGGTTTATTGCGAACCATGTTTGATCCGCGCAATACTCTTGCCCAACAAGTCTCGGAGCAACTACAAAAGCATTTCGGAGATAAAGTTTACCGCACTGTGATTCCACGTAATGTGCGTCTTGCAGAAGCGCCCAGTTTCGGACTTCCTGTGTTATTACACGATAAAAACTCTAAGGGTACGCTCGCCTATTTGGCTTTGGCCGGTGAGCTGCTCGGAAAATCATCAGTATTAGTGTCTGCATCAAACTAAGGAAAAATATGGCAACCATAAAATCACAAAAAGGGCTGGGACGGGGCTTGGATGCGCTGTTATCTGGGAATAAAGATCAAAGTAGCGATGCTTTGCGCGACTTAAAAATAGATCAACTTCGTCCGGGAAAATATCAACCCCGTACACAAATGGATGAAATTTCTCTTAATGAGTTGGCCGAATCAATTAAAACTCAGGGAATTATGCAGCCTATTTTGGCGCGAGAATTATCTAGGGGTGAATACGAAATTATTGCAGGTGAACGGCGCTGGCGCGCTGCGAGATTAGCCGGATTAACGCAAGTACCTGTTTTAGTAAGAGATGTTCCAGATAATGCTGCGCTAACCATGGCCATTATTGAAAATATTCAGCGCGAAGATCTGAATCCGCTGGAGGAGGCTGCAGGTATTCAACGCTTAATTGATGAATTTGAAATGACTCATCAAACTGCAGCTGATGCGGTGGGGCGCTCACGTAGTGCAGCAAGTAATTTGCTGCGTTTGTTAAAGCTACCTGAAGCAGTTCAAATATTGTTGAATGAAAATAAGTTGGATATGGGACATGCGCGTTCTTTGTTGGCGCTAGATTCAGCTCTGATGATTGTCACAGCCAACAAAATAATTGCCGAGAAGCTTTCAGTACGTGAAGCGGAAAAACTGGTTCAGAGTTTGCTAAATCCTCCTGCACATAAAAACATCCAAAAAGTTGATCGGGATTTGTTAAATCTTCAGGAAGAGTTAGCCCAGAAGATAGGAACAACTGTGCAAATTAAGGCCGGAAAAAAAGGGACCGGAAAACTCATAATTGAGTATTCCAGTAACTTGCATCTGGATGAATTAATTGCCAAGCTTAAATAAATCGTTGACGAGAATAAGTGAGCTTGAGTAGAATGCGCGTCTTCAAAGGTTTAGGGATTGAAAAAGCAGTAGCCAGAATAATTTTAGTTCAGGTTTTGCTGACATTTACAGTTTCCTTGTTGCTGGTAATCGTCGCAGATATGGCGATCGCAGCGTCAGCCTTTGCGGGAGGAGCAGTTGGTTTCTTGACTAGTTTGGTTTATGCAACAAAAATGCGTGTATCGCAGGGTAATGAGGCAAAAAAAGTAATAAGAGCACATTACAATGCCGAAGCCTACAAACTAATATTCACCATTCTGTTATTTTCTTTCATATTTACGCAGTTCAAAGATGTGCACGCGTTGCCGTTGTTTGCAACCTATATTGCAACATTGGCGGTTTATTGGGCAGCATTAATTTTTGTGTGAAACTTTATGAGTACTGAAGGATTATCTACAACTGACTATATAGTGCATCACTTAACCAATCTTCATGTTGGAGAGGGTTTTTGGACATTGCACTTGGACACATTATTTGTATCTTTGATAATTGGTCTGATCGTTTTTGGGACAATGTGGATAGCCACACGTAAAGCGACTGCCGGCGTTCCTGGCGGGTTGCAAAACTTTATCGAAATGGTTGTCGGTATGGTTGACTCGCAAGTTAAAGATACTTTCCACGGTAAGAGTGAGTTGATCGCTCCGCTGGCATTGACGATCTTTGTGTGGATTTTCGCAATGAATGCAATGGACGTGATTCCAGTTGACTTGTTACCACTCATTGCTAGCTGGTTTGGCATAAGTCATTTAAAGATTGTGCCCTCGACAGACTTGAACGCTACGTTTGCGATGTCTTTGTCCGTATTTTTCCTGATCTATTTCTATAGCTTTAAAGTTAAAGGCGTGGTTGGTTTCGGAAAAGAGGTATTTTTTGCTCCATTCGGTAAATTTCCTTTATTAATTCCGGTAAATATTTTATTCCGCATCGTTGAAGATATTGCTAAGCCAATTTCGCTGGCACTGCGTCTCTTCGGCAATATGTATGCGGGTGAAATGGTATTTATTCTGATTGCGTTGTTGCCCTGGTATTTACAATGGACATTGGGCGCACCATGGGCAATATTTCACCTCTTAATTATCACGTTGCAAGCTTTTGTGTTCATGATGTTGACTATTGTATATCTCAGCATGGCACATGAAAGTCACTAACTTTTTTTGTATTAATTAACTAAACCTCCAAGGAGAAAACATGGAACTAGCACTATTGTTGGGTAATGTATCGATCGCTGTAGCAGTTTTGATCGGTTTGGGCGCGTTGGGAACAGCGATTGGCTTTGGTTTGTTGGGCGGTCGCTTTTTGGAAGGCGCTGCACGTCAACCAGAAATGATCCCTACATTGCAAGTTAAAATGTTTATCGTAGCCGGTCTGTTAGATGCGGTAACCATGATTGGTGTTGGTATTGCGTTGTACTTGTTGTTCGCAAACCCATTCATCGCGATTGTTAAAGGTTAATTCCTCCATCGTTATTGACTGAAAGGGTATGACGTGAATATCAACGCAACCTTGCTAGGACAGGCAATTACTTTTGCCATCCTTATCTGGTTCACCATGAAGTTTGTATGGCCACCATTGATGCAGGCTATGGAAGAGCGTGCCAAAACCATTGCTGATGGTTTGGCCGCTGCTGAACGTGGCAAGCATGATTTGGAGTTGGCTGCAAAACGCTCTGCTGAACTTATTCATCAGGCAAAGGAAAAAGCTGCTGAAATTATTATCGCCGGTGAAAAACGTGCCAGTGAAATTGTTGAAGAAGCTAAAACCAATGCTAAAGCCGAAGGTGAGCGCATCATTGCGGGCGCCAAGGCGGAAATTGATCAAGAAGTGTTTAGAGCAAAAGAGCAACTTCGTACTCAGGTATCTGCAGTGGCTTTGGCGGGTGCTGGAAAAATTCTGGGTCGTGAAATTGATGCGAAAGCACACAATGACCTGCTTGATAAACTTGTAGCGGAAATCTAAGCGCCATGTCTCAAGCAATCACAGCCGCACGTCCATATGCTCAGGCAGCTTTTGATGAGGCTCAAAAGCTGGGTGAATTAAAAAACTGGTCTGAAATGCTATCAGCAGCTGCTTCTGCGGTAGAAAATGCCGATTTGCAAGCTGTAATTCGCAGCCCTAAAGTAGATGCGATGCAGTTGGCAAATCTAATGTTGATGCTGTCTGGAGAAAAGCTGGGCCAGTTAGCGCAAAATTTTATTAAGCTTCTGGTGGAAAATCAGCGCTTATTGGTATTGCCTCAAATATCCGTGTTGTTTGAAGCATTGCGTGCGGAAGCAGAGAAAAGTATCGACGTTGTTGTAACCTCAGCATATGAGTTAAATGATACTCAAAAGCAAAAAGTTGTGGCGGCGTTAAAAGTCAAAATGGGACGCGAAATCAAACTCACATGCGAAACTAATAAAGAGCTGTTGGGTGGAATTGTTATTCGCGCTGGGGACAAAGTAATAGACGGCTCGGCGCGTACGCGTTTATCCGAGTTGGCTGTAGCATTGGCCTAATCACCGATTTATCGAAATAAGGAAAAGTCAGATGAAGCTCAACCCTTCTGAAATTAGCAACTTGATTCGCAGCCGCATTGAAAACTTTGAGGCTTTGACCGAAGCGCGCACCGAAGGTACGGTTGTTAGCGTAACCGATGGTATTGTACGTGTGCACGGTTTGTCAGATGTAATGCAGGGTGAAATGTTGGAATTTCCAGGCAACACATACGGTTTAGCTTTGAACCTAGAGCGTGACTCTGTAGGTGCAGTTGTGCTGGGTGAATATGAACATATCTCAGAAGGCGATACGGTTAAATGTACCGGCAAAATTCTGGAAGTTCCTGTAGGTCCAGAATTACGCGGACGCGTTGTTAATGCACTGGGACAGCCGATTGATGGTAAAGGTCCGATTAACGCCAAGATGACCGATAAGGTTGAAAAAGTTGCACCAGGTGTTATTGCACGTAAATCAGTAGATCAACCAGTACAAACCGGTTTGAAGTCAATTGACTCAATGGTTCCGGTTGGTCGCGGTCAACGTGAATTGATTATCGGTGACCGTCAAACAGGTAAAACAGCTGTAGCAATCGACACCATCATCAATCAAAAAGGTCAAAACATGACCTGCGTTTATGTAGCAATTGGCCAAAAGGCTTCAACAATTGCTAATGTAGTACGTAAATTGGAAGAACACGGTGCAATGGGTTATACCATTGTGGTTGTTGCAACAGCGTCTGATTCGGCTGCAATGCAATTCTTGGCACCTTATGCTGGTTGCACAATGGGTGAATATTTCCGTGATCGCGGTGAAGATGCGCTGATTGTATATGATGACTTAACCAAGCAAGCATGGGCATATCGCCAAATTTCCTTGTTGTTGCGTCGTCCTCCTGGTCGTGAAGCTTATCCTGGCGACGTTTTCTACTTGCACTCACGCTTGCTGGAGCGCGCATCTCGCGTTAATGCGGATTACGTTGAAGCTTTCACCAAAGGTGAAGTTAAGGGTAAAACTGGTTCATTGACAGCATTGCCAATCATTGAAACTGCAGCCGGCGACGTTTCAGCCTTCGTTCCAACTAACGTAATTTCGATTACTGACGGTCAGATTTTCCTTGAGACTGATTTGTTTAACGCAGGTGTACGTCCTGCTATCAACGCCGGTATTTCAGTATCCCGCGTGGGTGGTGCTGCTCAAACTAAAGTAATCAAGAAGTTAGGCGGCGGTGTTCGTTTGGCGCTGGCACAGTATCGTGAATTGGCAGCTTTTGCACAATTTGCATCTGATTTGGATGAGGTAACTCGCAAGCAATTGGAGCGTGGCCGCTTAGTTACTGAGTTAATGAAACAGTTGCAATATGCACCGTTATCTATTGCAGAAATGGCTGTTACATTGTTCTCGGTCAACAAAGGTTACTTTGATGATGTTGAAGTTAAGAAAGCTTTAGCTTTTGAGTCGGCAGTTCATGCTTACTTGAAATCAAAGCATAAAGACTTGATGGATGCGATCAATACCAGCAAAGATTTAAGTGCAGATAATGAAAAAATTCTGTCTGCTGCAATTGAAACCTTTAAGTCCACCGCAGTTTACTAAGCGAGAGTCTAATCATGGCTGGTAGCAAAGAGATACGCACCAAGATCAAAAGCGTAGAAAATACGCGAAAGATTACGCGTGCAATGGAAATGGTTGCGGCAGCTAAAATGCGCAGAGCTCAAGAGCGTATGCGTGCTGCCCGGCCCTATGCTGAAAAAATTCGTCAGGTTGCTGCACACTTGGCTCATGCAAATCCTGAGTACAAGCATCCATACTTAATTAAGCGTGATTCAGTTAAAAACGTTGGTATTATCGTAATCACATCCGATAAAGGATTGTGCGGTGGTTTAAATACTAACGTATTACGAGTTGTCACCAATCGCATGAAAGAATGGGATAGTACGGGTACAGGACTAAGAATTACGCCAATTGGCAATAAAGGTTTCAGCTTTATGAGTCGAATTGGCGCAAAAATACAGTCGCACTTAACAGGTTTGGGCGATACACCTCACGTAGAAAACTTAATTGGTGCAGTTAAGGCCATGTTGGACGCCTACGTTGCGGGTGAAGTTGACGCAATTTATATCTCCTACAATCATTTTGTTAATACGATGAAACAAGAGCCGACATTTGAGCAATTGTTGCCATTATCCGGCGAGTTTATAAGCGAAAGACGCGGCGGACAATGGGATTACATCTATGAGCCTGATGCTAAGTTGGTAGTAGATGAATTATTGCTGCGTTATGTAGAGTCTTTGGTTTACTCGGCAGTTACAGAAAATCAAGCGTCCGAACAAAGTTCACGTATGGTTGCGATGAAAGCTGCATCGGATAATGCAAAGACTGTTATTGGTGAACTTAAGCTGATTTACAACAAAGCACGTCAGGCAGCGATCACCAAGGAAATTTCAGAAATTGTTGGTGGAGCAGCAGCGGTAAATTAAAGCACCGCTGCTTTGCAGCTGTGTACAGAATCAATTTAAAGTGGGGAATCTTAAAATGAGTCAAGGCAAGATTGTTCAGTGTATCGGTGCGGTGGTGGACGTAGAGTTTCCCCGTGATCAGATGCCTAAAGTATATGATGCTCTTAAGGTAAAAGACGAGGCAAGTTCTGTTGCTGAAAAGGATTTAACCTTGGAGGTTCAGCAGCAAATTGGTGATGGAGTGGTTCGCACCATCGCCATGGGCTCTTCTGATGGCTTACGTCGTGGAATGGTTGTATTGAATACAGGATCGCAAATTTCTGTGCCAGTTGGCTCAGGAACATTGGGCCGCATTATGGACGTTTTAGGACGCCCGATTGACGATGCCGGTGAAGTTAAATGTGATGAGCGTCGCTCAATTCACCAAAAAGCGCCAAAATTTGATGAACTATCTCCTTCTATTGATTTGCTGGAAACAGGCATCAAAGTTATCGACTTGGTTTGTCCTTTTGCCAAGGGTGGTAAGGTTGGCTTATTCGGTGGTGCCGGTGTGGGCAAAACCGTTAACATGATGGAACTCATCAACAATATTGCCAAGCAGCACAGCGGATTGTCTGTGTTTGCCGGTGTAGGTGAGCGTACTCGTGAAGGTAATGACTTTTACCACGAAATGAAAGACTCAAATGTACTGGACAAAGTTGCAATGGTGTTCGGTCAGATGAACGAGCCGCCTGGCAACCGTTTGCGCGTTGCGCTTTCCGGTTTGACCATGGCTGAAAAGTTCCGTGATGAAGGGCGTGACATTCTGTTCTTCGTTGATAACATCTACCGTTACACTTTGGCAGGAACTGAAGTATCTGCTTTGTTGGGTCGTATGCCGTCAGCAGTAGGTTACCAACCTACTTTGGCTGAAGAAATGGGCCGTTTGCAAGAGCGTATTACTTCAACTAAGGTTGGTTCGATTACGTCGATTCAAGCTGTTTACGTACCTGCGGATGACTTAACTGATCCTTCTCCTGCTACGACCTTCTTGCATCTGGATTCAACAGTTGTGTTGTCGCGTGATATCGCTTCTTTGGGTATTTATCCTGCCGTTGATCCGCTTGATTCATCTTCTCGTCAACTTGATCCATTAGTTGTGGGTGAAGAGCATTATTCAGTAGCGCGTGGTGTTCAGCAGACTCTGCAACGTTACAAAGAACTGCGCGATATTATTGCTATTTTGGGTATGGATGAATTGGCACCCGAGGACAAACTTGCTGTTGCTCGTGCGCGCAAGATCCAGCGCTTCTTGTCCCAACCATTCCACGTTGCTGAAGTATTTACCGGTAGCCCTGGCAAATACGTGACCCTGAAGGAGACCATCAAAGGCTTCAAGGGAATTGTTAACGGTGAATACGATCATTTGCCAGAACAAGCTTTCTATATGGTTGGCGGAATTGAAGAAGCCATCGAAAAAGCTAAGACTCTGCAATAAAGGTGGCTACTATGGCAATGACAGTTCATGTAGATGTAGTGAGTGCTGAGGCATCCATATTCTCCGGCCTTGCGGAACTGGTAATTGTTCCTGGTGAGGCTGGGGAGTTGGGCATCTATCCTAACCATGCCCCTTTGCTAACTCGCATCAAGCCAGGATCAGTGCGACTTAAGATTCCTAATGAGTCGCAAGATACTTTAATTTATGTATCGGGTGGAATGCTTGAAGTACAACCTAACATTGTTACGATACTGGCTGATACGGCAATCCGTGGAGCTGATCTGGATGAAGCTCGCGCACTAGAATCCAAGCGTGCAGCTGAAGAAGCAATGAGAAACCGCATTTCAGACATTGATTATGCAGCTGCTCAAGCTGAGTTGTCTGAGGCGATCGCTCAGTTACATGCTATATCCAGGATGCGCAAAGGATCAACGCATTAATTTAGTTTGATACTTAACTACAAAAAAAACGGCTAATGCCGTTTTTTTTGTTTATAATCAACGAAATAAACTGGTGGCCACAATGACAAACCTGAATATCGTAATACTTGCTGCAGGAAAAGGTACGCGTATGTACTCCGACACCCCCAAGGTTTTACATAACTTGGCGGGTAAATCGTTAGTCCAACATGTGCTGGATACTGCATCTGAGCTGCATTCAAATAATACCATCATAATTTTCGGACATGGAGGTGAAGCTGTTCCCAAAGCTTTGTCTCACTCCAATAGTCACTTTGTATTGCAGGAACCCCAATTGGGAACAGGACATGCTGTACGACAGGCAATTCCAAAACTACTTCCAGACAGCAGAACATTAATTTTGTACGGCGATGTACCACTAATTCAAACAAGTACGTTGCAAAAGATGCTGGAAGTTGAAAGTGACCTGATTTTGCTCACCATCATGTTAGATAATCCATCAGGCTATGGTCGTATCTTGCGAGATGCACAAGGTGAGGTACAAGAAATTGTTGAAGAAAAAGATGCCACAGCGGAACAGAGGCTTATTAAAGAAGTTAATACCGGAATGTTATTGGCAAAAACTAACTTTCTGGAAAAATGGCTTTCGAGTCTTACTAACGCTAACGTGCAGGGAGAGTATTACCTTACCGATATTGTCAGTTTGGCTGTCAAAGATTCGGTTTCAGTTAAAACTGTTCATCCCGCCCATCAATGGGAGGTTGAAGGGATCAATAGTAAAATTCAATTGGCTAATTTGGAAAGAACCTGGCAAAGTGTATTGGCTATGCGATTGCTGGCACAGGGCGTCACATTGGCTGATCCGGCAAGAATTGATATTCGCGGACAATTAAATTGTGAGCGAGATGTCGAAATTGACGTAGGCTGTATCTTTGAAGGGAACGTAACTTTGGGTAAAGGAGTAAAAGTGGGCGCACACTCCATTGTTAAAAATACCTTTGTTTCAGCAAATACAGAAATTGCACCATACAGTCATATTGATCAAGCAACATTGGGTGACAATTGCCGGATAGGTCCCTTTGCGCGTATTCGACCCGGTAGCCAACTTTCAAATGATGTACATGTTGGTAATTTCGTGGAAATTAAAAATAGTAATATTGCTAGTTATAGCAAAGCCAATCATCTCAGCTATATTGGCGATGCAACGATCGGAAGCCGGGTGAATATAGGGGCAGGAACCATAACCTGTAATTATGATGGCGCAAATAAATTTCGTACTACGATTGAAGATGATGCATTTATCGGCTCGGATACTCAATTAGTGGCACCAGTTACAGTAAGAAAAGGTGCGACAATTGGTGCAGGATCAACAATTACCCGAGATACGCCGGCAAATGAATTATCCCTGTCACGCTCCAAACAAATAAGTGTGCCAAGCTGGCAACGCCCAACCAAGAAAAAATAATTTATTAACGGAAACGAACTATGTGTGGAATTGTAGGCGCGGTTGCGCAAAGAAATGTGGTCCCAATTTTAGTTGAAGGTTTGCTGCGTCTGGAATATCGTGGATATGACTCTGCCGGTTTGGTAGTTGTGAGTGATGGTCAATTGCTCAGAGTCCGTAGCAATGGTCGAGTTGCTGATTTAAAGAATAAAAGCGCAGAAACTCAGGGCTATTTGGGTATTGCTCATACCCGCTGGGCAACACATGGTATTCCCAGTGAACGTAACGCTCACCCACACATGAGTCACGACTTAATTGCTGTAGTGCACAATGGAATTATCGAAAATTATGAGGAGTTACGCCAGAAGCTAACCTCGCAAGGTTATGTATTTACATCGGATACCGATACTGAAGTAATTGCTCACTTGGTTCACTCGTTTTATGCAAAAAGCAAAAATCTTCTTAAAGCAACGCAGGAAGCATTGACGAAGTTAGTCGGAGCCTATGCAATTGGTGTTGTCGCAGCAGATAACCCTGATCACTTAATTGCGGCGCGAAAGGGAAGTCCTTTGTTATTAGGCGTTGGTGAAAACGAACATTTCATTGCCTCAGATATGTCTGCTTTGCTGCAAGTTACGCAAAAAGTGGTGTATTTGGAGGAGGGAGATGTGGTTGAGTTGGGACTAACTAACTATCGCATCTTTGATAGCATGGGAACTGTAGTCGAACGATCCGTAAATATAAGTGAATTGAATAGTGAAAGTGTAGAGCTGGGAGAATACCAACACTACATGCAAAAAGAAATTCACGAGCAACCTCAAGCATTGGCTGATACGCTGGAATCAGTCTGCAACAGTCAAACGCTAATACCCGGATTATTTGGCGCAGAAGCAGCCAGTGCATTTTCTCAAATCGATAGCATCTTAATTCTGGCTTGTGGAACGAGCCACCATGCTGGTATGGTCGCACGCTATTGGCTGGAAGAAGTAGCAGGCATTCCGTGCGTAGTAGAAATTGCCAGTGAATATCGTTACCGTGTAAGCGTTGCCAATCCCAGAACCTTGATAATCACAATTTCTCAATCAGGAGAAACAGCTGATACTCTGGCCGCCCTGAATCATGCAAAATCTATCGGACATTTGCAAACCCTGGCTATTTGTAACGTACCGGAAAGTGCAATTATCCGTCAATCTAAACTGCGTTTTTTAACTCGGGCCGGCCCGGAAATTGGAGTTGCCTCGACAAAAGCATTTACCACGCAATTAGCCGCTTTATTTTTGCTAACTTTAGTTTTGGCCAAGCTACGCGGTAAAATCAGCCCGCTGCAAGAGCAGCAGCATTTGCACGATTTACGTCATCTACCGAGTGCCGTATTGGCAGTATTAAAATTAGAACCTGCCATTGCCAAGTTGGCTGCACAGTTTTCAGACAAGCATCATGCATTGTTTTTAGGGCGCGGACTACATTATCCAATTGCGTCGGAAGGTGCGCTAAAGCTCAAAGAAATATCCTATATCCATGCTGAAGCCTATCCAGCCGGTGAATTAAAGCATGGCCCATTAGCTTTGGTTGATAAAGACATGCCAGTGGTCGCAGTTGCGCCCAATGATACGTTGTTGGAAAAACTTAAATCAAATTTGCAGGAAGTCCGCGCACGGGGTGGTGAATTGTATGTGTTTGCCGATGCTCAAACCCGAATTCACTCCAGCGAAGGTGTGCATGTGATGCAAATGCCCGAACACGCAGGATTTCTCAGCCCTATTCTTCATACGATACCTTTGCAATTGCTGGCATATTACGTAGCATTGCAAAAGGGAACTGACGTTGATAAGCCAAGAAACTTGGCGAAGTCGGTAACAGTCGAATAAACCGAAGAAATTTCCCGGTTTACCGATTTTTACTAACTCAGCGGCACTCCCACTACGTGGAGAAATAGCATGGCGGTTATCGCCGTATTCAATCAAAAAGGCGGAGTAGGGAAAACCACTTCAACCTTGAATATCGTTGCCGGGCTAGCAATGGCTCAGAAGCAGCCGATCGCCTTGGATATGGATCCGCAGGGGTCATTGAGCATAGCTTCCGGCCTGAAGGATGCGCGTGCCCAAGAGCGCAACATGGCGACTTTTTTCAAAGAAAAAACACCGCTGGCTAATTTGCTGCACGATACTCCAGCGGGTTGGCAATTGATCCCCGCTTCAATTGAGTTGTCCAAAATAGATGCGTTATACGGCAGCGATCCTAATGCGGCAAAGTTATTAAAACAGGGCTTGGGTGAAGAGTTAGCTTTAACCGGCGCACCCATTTTAATTGATTGCTGTCCGATGTTGGGAGTGCTTACTCTCAACGCTTTGCTTGCGGCAGATAGAGTATTAATACCGGTCGCAGCAGACTTCTTGTCACAACAAGGAGTACACCGTCTAGATGCAGCTTTGAATGTTCTGGAAAGAAAACTGCATCGAAAATTTGAACGTCGAATTGTGGTCACGCGTTTCGATTCGCGCAGAAAACTATCTTATGAAATTTATGACAAACTAAAAGAACGTTATGGAAGTTTAGTTTGCCAAACGCGCATTGGTGAAAACGTAGCATTAGCAACAAGTCCAATGCATGGATTGGATATTTTTGCGTTTGGTCCGCATACACCCGGAGCAGCGGATTACAAGGCGCTGACCCTGGAGTTAATGAAAAGCGGCTTTTTTGACAACTAAAAACCATTATAATCAATGCGTTGCATCAATGCATTGATTAAATAAGAATCCATAGAACTGCAGCGGCTAACAAAGCAAACATAAAACCTAATGCTTTAAACCAAAACCTAGTTCGTTGCTCAGCTTGTTCAGTAGCTGCATCAATTTTGAGTTTGAAACGCTCAGCAGCTTCATCAAGTGCTTTTGCTTCATCCAACGATTGATTTTGTTTTATCACATTCGCAGTAATAGGCATATTGGCTGGCGGTAGCGTTTCAATTATGTCTGATGCATCTATCTCGACATCCTTGGTATTTCTTTCAGCAAGAAATTTCAACTTGGCTTGTTTTTTTCGGTGAACTTTCTCTTCTAACTCTCGTTTGGCTTCAGACTGTATTTTGCGTTCCAATTCACTAGAGCTTTCCCTTTCAGAAACAATATCAGTAAATTTCTTGGCACGTTCTGTCAAAGAATCGGTTAAGCCCTTTACGCGTCGGCTGCGATCTTCACTAGCGATATCAGGATTTACAGAAGAAGACTTAAAATAAACTGTTTTTCTTCTAAGCTCTGCAAGTTGCTGGGCTAATCGTGCTTTATTAGCAAGTTCGAGTTGACGCTTTGTCTCGGCCTCCGCCTGTGTCTGTGCAAGAAGTTGTGCTTTTTCCAAGGCCTTTTGCTGCTCAACTTCTTTACGTCTTTTTTCCTGAAGTGCGGCACGTGCGATCGCCTCTTTTCTAAGACGAGCCTGCTTTTCCGCTTCTTTTTGTTCAGATGAAAATTTCTTTAAGGAAAGAATACGTAACCGTGCCAAGTCGGCAAATTCACCGGAAGGAAATTCAGATAGATATTGAACGAAGTCTGCTATAGATTGGCTATTGGTTACAAGTTGCCAAGCTTCAATTTCATTGAGACGCCGGGAATCGGTTGAATCAACAGAGTTATCAGCATCCAACGTAACGGGTGTGGTTAAAGAGATTATTTCGGTACTCAGAAGCGGGGGCTGAACAAGACGAAAAGCATCAGTAAGCGGAGAGGGTTGTGCAGCAGTTTTAAGTGCTTGAATAAAATCGGAAGCAGACTGAAAGCGATCTTCTTTGCGCTTGGACATGGCTTTGCGCACAATTGAATCAAGTTCACTGGTAACGTCAGGATTAAAAGAGGAGGGTAAAGGGGGCTCTTTATTAACAGCCTGATGCATGATTGAAATCACACTTCCTGAAAAAGGGCGCTCCCCGGTTAAAAATTGATAAAGAATAACACCGGTAGCATAGAGATCTGTTCGATGATCAACCTCATGACCCATAAATTGTTCGGGAGACATATAGGTGGGAGTGCCTAACACAACACCTACTTGAGTAAGGTTCGAAGAATCGATCTTTGCTATACCAAAATCTGCAATTTTTAATTGTCTATCCTTGGCAATGAGGATATTGGCCGGCTTGATATCACGGTGAATTACATTACGGGAATGCGAATAATCTAAAGCATCCAATAGTTGCAGAACAATGCGTATACTTTCACTGATGGAAAAGCGCTCATCATGATCAAAAAATTCCTTCAACTCTCTGCCGTTAACCAGTTCCATCGCGATAAAAGCCATTTCCTCATCTTCACCATATTCATAAATGGCGACAATTTTGGGATGAGACAGACGGCCTGCGGCACGCGCTTCACGGCGAAAACGATTAAAAGTTTCCTCGACTTCACTTTTTTCAATACTTGACTTCAGGATGGTTTTGATTGCGACAGTGCGCTCAATCAGCGGATCAAACGCTTCATAGACAATACCCATAGCGCCCCGGCCTAACTCGCGTTTTATTTGATATTTGCCTATTTTTTCGGGATATTCCATATTGATGCGGTAAATTTGCTACAAAAAATATTAGTGAAATAGGGCGGCTGAGTTATTCTGAGATAACTTAAGCGTTGTATGACATCAAACAGCAATTAACGTTCGTTATAACCAGACCATTTTACCTGTAAGTGATTAAACAAAACTAATATAATTTTAGAGAATCGGAGTATCAGTATGAATAAAAAAAGAAATTTACACATTATGGATATAAAAAATGGTCGGGTAGAAATATCACATGGTTCCGGAGGACGTGCAATGGCGCAGCTTATCTCAGAACTTTTTGCTTCAGCTTTCAACAATGAATTTTTGAATCAGGGTAATGATGGAGCATTATTACCAACAATTAATGGACGGTTAGTGATGGCAACGGATAGTCATGTTGTTTCGCCATTATTTTTTGCAGGTGGAGACATTGGCAGTTTGTCCGTGCATGGAACGATCAATGATGTTGCGGTAATGGGGGCAAAACCACTATATTTATCCGCCTCATTTATTCTTGAAGAAGGTTTTCCTTTGGCTGAATTGCAGCGTATTGTTGATTCAATGGCCATTGCATCCCGAGAAGCAGGTGTACCCATCGTGACAGGCGATACTAAAGTGGTCGAGCGTGGTAAAGGAGATGGTGTATTTATTTCCACGACCGGGATTGGTGTAATGCGAGAAGGAATAGTGCTCTCGGGAAATTTGGCCCAAGTGGGAGATAAAATATTACTGTCAGGGTCAATAGGTGATCATGGAATGGCAATTCTTTCTCAGCGCGAAGGTTTGTCTTTTTCTTCTCCAATAGTGTCTGATAGCGCAGCCTTGCATGGTTTAGTGGATGCGATGTTAAACAGTGGTGCAAAACTACGTGTAATGCGGGATCCCACCCGGGGGGGGGTGGCAACAACCTTGAATGAAATCGCCAAACAATCCGGTGTAGGAATGATGCTGCAGGAATCTGCCATCAAGGTAAATCAAGCTGTGGCAGGTGCCTGCGAAATTTTAGGCTTGGATCCAATGTATGTAGCGAATGAAGGTAAACTAATCGCAATCTGTGCGGCGGAAGATGCGGAGCGTTTGCTTCAGGCAATGCGTGAGCACCCACTTGCGAAGGAAGCAAGTATCATCGGAGAGGTTATGCAGGATCAACATGGTTTTGTACAGATGACAACGCAATTAGGTGGACGACGCGTGGTGGATTGGTTGGCGGGAGAACAGTTGCCTAGAATTTGCTGAGAATTTTTCTAGTGTCTCCCTAAAGTTTAGAAAAGTTATGCCGCTATCTAAAGACAAGCGTTAAAAGGAGAAAACATAATGAATATCAATGCGACTTCTAGTGCGTCACTGGTGCAAGCCAATATGGATGTAGTGAGTACCACGGTCTTGAAGAAAGCGCTGGACATTGAAGTGCAAACAGCAATGAATTTGATTAATGCGCTTCCACAACCTGCTCAACAAAGTTCTGCAAACTTACCGGCTAATTTGGGCAAGAACATTAATACCACAGCATAATCAGCAAGTTTTCAAATTGAACAGAGAATCTGCCGCTATTCGGCGCATGTGTCTGGCAATAAATCCGGATAATGGCAGCATGCTCCCCTTAAAGTCGTAAGACTTATTCCTACAAAAATTCCCGTTTAACTTCCTACAGAAGAATTAGCCATTGTCTAATTTTTCCTACACGCGTTTGCATTCAGAATGCAGTCATCGCAAAACATCGCACATTGTGAATTAGGAGATGAACATGAACGCAGCGCAACTACACGAAGAAATCAAGGAAGCCAACCTGTCCTACATGATGCTGGCCAAGCAAATGATCAATGACGACAAAGTCAGCGCCATCTTCCGTTTGGGCATCAGCGAAGAAATGGCCGACCTGCTGGCCGGATTGACACCCGCGCAATTGTTGAAAATGGCTGCCTCCAATATGTTGCTGTGTGCGTTCCGCT
>JBAZVN010000006.1:0-191067 GCA_041660815.1 Gallionellaceae bacterium
AGCCAGCCAATAGTTGGTCAATTAAATCCGGCGAGGGGGTTCTTTGTGTTGCGGTCATGTTCACTCCTTTCAAAGTTATGGCAGTTTCCCGCCAATTGACCGTTTACACAAAATTTCTTACACCCTCTGATGTTTTGGTCAGATTCTGAGCTTTCATTTCTTGATCAATTTACCAGGCGATCAGACGCTTAACAGCCACCGCAGTTGCTTCGTCCAGCATGGCCTCTTCCGCTAGAAAATCATCGAAATTGCTGCCAATATTTTTTGCCTTCATCATTCACCCCTCATTCTGTCTTTTGCTAATTTTAAATCCGTCTGCGGTGTTGCCTGTGACTTTTTGATAAAGCCATGCAACATGGCAATGTTGCCACGTTTTTCGATTAATTCGAGTCTTTCCGTCCACGCAAAAAAAGCATAAACTGCACGCTTGGGAGTATCCGGTGCGCCTATTTCACTCGACTAATTTGGCTGTTTAGCCGTACAGACTATGGAGGAAATTTTCGCGTCCATCAACGACTTTCATTTGTGGGATGTTTGGACTCCTTAACAATAAAGATCCCGCCATGAAAAAAACCTTTAGTGGCAGTGCCAGCGATAAAGACCTCAATTTGTTTTCTTGCGTCAATCACATCGGAGGAACCCGAAATGGCAAAAGTTAGCATTTATCTTAATTTTCCGCGTAACACCGAAGCTGCTTTCACTTTCTATCAATCGGTTTTTGGCACGGACTATTCCGCGCCTATCGCGCGTTTTAAAGACATCCCGCCGCAACCCGACCAGCCGCCGCTGCTTTCTGCCGATCTCGATCTGGTGATGCATGTGGCGCTGCCGATCCTGGGCGGGTTCGAACTGATGGGCACGGATGCGCCGGAGACCATGGGCTTCAAGGTCAACATGGGCAACAATCTATACATCAACCTGCAACCCGATACGCGTGCCGAAACTCTGCGTTTGTTCGATGCCCTGGCGGTGGGCGGCAAGGTGGAAGCGCCCCTGCAGGATATGTTCTGGGGCGCGTACTACGGCAGTCTGACCGACCGTTTCGGCGTGCAATGGATGTTTAATTGCGACAGCAAAAGCTGAGGCGTTATTCACCTCATCATCCTGCGAAAGGAGAAAGATCATGAGCCCGACTTATCCGCAAGACCCTAAACTCGATCTTGGTTTTGAACGTATCGTCGATGTGCCAAAAGAGTTGATCTGGAAAGCGTGGACGCAGCCCGCGCATCTCATGCCGTGGTTCTGTCCGGTGCCGTGGAAGGTGGTCGAGTGCGAAATTGACTTGCGTCCCGGCGGGCTGTTCCGCACCGTGATGCGGTCGCCGGAAGGCCAGCAGTTTCCGGGCGACGGCTGCTACCTTGAAGTGGTCGAGAATGAAAAATTGACCTGGACCAACGCGCTATTGCCCGGCTTCCGTCCGGTCGCTGCAGGGGCGCAAACGGACTCCACGGTGGACTTCAAATTCACCGCGACCATAATCTTGGAAAATCACGGCATGGGAACGCGCTACATCGCCAGCGTGCGTCATGGCGACGAAGCGGCGTGCAAGCAACATGAAGCGATGGGTTTTTATGAAGGCTGGAGTATCGCGCTCGACCAACTGGTGGCGTATGTTAAAACGATGAAAATTTGAAATGACGAATGCAGGGCGAAATTATTTGCGCCCCAACAAGCCGGAATTGAGTTGAAAGTTCAACTCATTCTGAAAATTTCGCCGTGTTTTGCGTAATTAACTTTCCTGCTAGACTTCAGCTTACCCTTTGCTATCCACATTGATTTGCAGCCACCATTCCAGTAGGGCCAAATGCCATAACTTGCTGCCCTGAATACGGGTGAGATGCGCTTCGGGATCGGCGAGTAATTTTTCCACATACTCGCGCCGGTACAGACCGCGTTGAATACAGGCGTCCGAATTTAAAATTTCGCGCATTTTTTCCAGAAATTCTCCGCGTACATATTTTAAAGCGGGCACCGGAAAATAACCTTTGGGGCGATCAATTACCGCATCGGGAATAATGCCGCGCGCCAAGGCTTTTAGCGGAAACTTTCCGCCTTCTTTGAGCTTGAGCGACGCTGGCATTTTTGCAGCCAACTCCACCAGTTCATGGTCCAAAAACGGTACGCGCGCTTCCAAGCCCCAGGCCATCGTCATGTTATCCACCCGCTTTACCGGATCATCCACCATCAAATTTGTCACATCCATGCGCAACACTTGATCGAGGAATTCATCCGCTTCGGGTAGCTGCAATTGTTCCGCTACCCACGCTGAAGTGACATCGGACACGGCAAATTTATCGGCTACCATCGCCAAATATTCGGCGTGATCACGGTCGAAGTAATGTTGTGAAAACTTTTCCAGCGCCGATCCGCTGGCTTCCTGCATGAGCGGATACCAGAAATAGCCGCCAAACACTTCATCCGCGCCTTGTCCGGCCAGCACTACTTTTACGTGTTCGGAAACTTTTTGCCCGAGCATATAAAAAGCGGTTACGTCGTAGCTGGGCATCGGCTCGGACATTTGCGCAATTGCTTCGGGTAAAGTTTTTAGCACTTCCGTATTGGGTACGGCAAATTTATGGTGGGTCGTTTTGAAGTGTTGTGCGACCAAATCGGAATAGGCAAATTCATCGGCCAGCTCGCCTGCCACCGCTTCAAATCCAATAGAAAAGGTATTTAAATCATCTACATGGTCGGATAGCAAACCCACCAGTAAACTTGAATCCAAGCCGCCGGATAGTAATATACCAACCGGCACGTCGGAGGCCAGTCGATGCCGTTCCACCGCACGCTCCAATACCATCCGCGTGGCGGTAAGCCAATTTTCTTCACTCAATGCCAGCTCCGGGCGCGTGGCATCAAGTTGCCAATAGCGGCGCAAAGTAATGTCGCCCGAGGCGGAAAACAGCATGCTATGCGCGGGGGGAAGTTTTTTAACGCCCTGCAGAAGGGTACGCGGTGCGGGCACGACGCTATGCAGGGTAAAGTGGTGATGCAGTGCAATCGGGTCTAGAGAGGTATCGATACCCCCACCCGCCAACAGGGCCTGCAGCGTTGAGGCAAAGCGCAAACGTGCGCCGTCCAGCGAGTAGTACAGGGGTTTAATGCCAAGGCGATCCCGCCCTATAAACAATGAGTTACTGCGCAGGTCGTAAATCGCAAAGGCGAACATGCCAAAAAAACGTTCCACGCAATGTTCACCCCAGGCGTGATAGGCCTTGAGAATAACTTCGCTATCGCCTTCGGAGAAGAACTCATAATCCATCTTCAGCAGCTCGGCGCGCAGTTCCTTGTAGTTGTAAATCGTGCCGTTGAACACCAGCGCCAACTGCAGGGCTTCATCGAGCATCGGTTGATCGGCGTGTGCCGATAAATCAATAATCGCCAAACGCCGGTGGCCGAAAGCCACTGCTCCTGCCCGGTAAAAACCTTCGTGATCCGGCCCGCGTCGCGCCAGACGATTTGTCATGCGCTTTACGGCCTCGATATCGGCTATGGATTGATCAAAACGTAGTTCACCGCAGATTCCGCACATGCAAAACTCCATAAAATGTCAGGGTGAGATTATCGGTCTTAAAATCGGCTGTGTGCATAATTTCTGACGAAATTTTTTTGCGTTGCATAGCCGTTTTTGGAGATTCTGCGGGACGTCACAAATCCCTCCAAATCTTCCTTTTGCAAAGGGGCAGAATCCGATACTATTGCGTCTGAGACCGGCGATGCGGGGTGCCGCAGCCGGTAAAAATTATATTTCATTATGCGATCATGATAATAAACCTAGCTAAAAATCCTGCCGAGTTTGTCTCCTGGTTTCGTTCCGCCGCCCCCTATATCAACGCGTTTCGCGGCAAAACATTTGTCGTCGCCTTCGGCGGGGAGGTGGTGGCGGATGGCAAATTTACCGAGTTGACACATGATTTTAATTTGCTGGCCAGTCTGGGCGTGCATCTGGTGCTAGTACATGGGGCGCGTCCGCAAATTGAGCAGCATTTATCAAAAAATGATATTTCCGATCATTATCATCAGGGGATTCGCCTGACCGACGCCCAGACCATGCAGTGTGTGAAAGAAGCCGTCGGTCGCACCCGTTTGGAGGTGGAAGCGCTGTTGTCGATGGGGTTGGCGAATTCACCGATGGCCAATGCGGATATCCGGGTGGCTGGGGGTAATTTCATTACCGCGCAACCGATGGGGGTGATTAACGGGGTGGATTTGCTGCATACCGGCTGCGTGCGCAAGGTGGATGTGGCGGCGATAAAAGATCGCTTGGAATTTAATGAAGTAGTGCTCCTTTCGCCGCTGGGATACTCGCCGACCGGTGAAGTGTTTAATTTGACGCTGGAAGATGTGGCAACCACCACCGCGATTGCGCTGGATGCGGATAAATTGATCTTCTTGATGGACACCGATGGCGTGATGGATAAGCAGGGTGAGCTGCTGCGCGAGCTGACCATCGAGATTGCGAATGCGGTACTGTCGGGCAAACGAAAATTACCCGATGATGTGGGTTTATTTTTACCCTGTGCGGTGCGCGCCTGTGAAGCCGGTGTGGCGCGCACGCATCTCATCAGTCGTCACCAGGACGGGGCGTTGTTGCAGGAGTTATTTTCCGACTCGGGTATCGGCAGCATGATTGTGGAAAGTACCCTGAATACGATCCGTGATGCGGATATCGACGATGTGGGGGGGATTTTGAAATTACTACAACCCCTTGAAGATGAAGGAATTTTAGTGCGCCGCTCGCGTGAGTTGCTGGAACGCGAGATAGAACGTTTTGTAGTGATGGAACACGATCACCGCATTATCGGCTGTGCGGCTTTATATCCCTTTCCGAATGCAAAGGCGGCAGAATTGGCATGTATGGCGGTGAATGCTAATTTCCGTTGCCATGGCTACGGGGATGCTTTGCTAAAACACATGAGTGCCGAAGCGTTGGCGCAGGGTTTTAAGAAGTTGTTTGTGTTGACCACGCGTACCGCCCACTGGTTTGTAGAGCGGGGATTTAATGAAGTCGATCCGGCGCAGTTGCCGGAAGAAAAGAAAGCGCTGTATAACTATCAGCGTCGTTCTAAAGTATTTATGAAAGCGTTAAAATGATCCTCCTTTCAGTGTCATCACTGCGTAATAATCAATGTGTAATCTCAATCAAATATGGAGTCCAAAATAATGGCAAGAACAGTACAGTGTGTAAAGCTCGGTCGCGAAGCGGAAGGCTTGGATCGTCCAACGTATCCGGGGCCTTTGGGGCAGCGGATTTATGAGAATGTCTCGAAAGAAGCGTGGCAGGGGTGGATTAAATTTCAGACCATGCTGGTGAATGAAAATCGTCTAAATCTTGCTGATGCAAAAGCCCGCAAATATCTTGCCGAACAGATGGAAAATTATTTCTTCGGCGCTAGCACGCAGTTGCCCCCCGGATTTGTTCCGCCAACCCATTAAGTTTAAGGTAAGTATTCAACGTGTTTAAAAACTTTCCCCCGCAGCAATTCTTGAATCGTGAACTGGCGTTGCTGGAGTTCAATCGTCGCGTTCTGGCGCAAGCTGAAAATCCTAATATTCCCCCTTTGGAACGCCTCAAATATCTGTGTATTGTGAGCAGTAATCTGGATGAGTTTTTTGAGATTCGCGTGGCGGGTTTGAAAGAGCAGGTCAAGTTGGGGGCGTTGGGGACCGGGCCGGATGGTATGGATGCAGTGCAAATATTGAAGCGCGTGCGTGATCAGGCACACCAGATTATTGAAAAGCAATATTTAATATTCAATAAAGAGTTGGTTCCTGTTTTGGCAACAGCAGGCGTGCGTTTTTTGCGGCGTACCCAGTGGAACGAAGTACAAAGCGCCTGGATTAAAGATTTTTTTCTGCGCGAAGTCATGCCGGTGCTTACCCCGATTGGTTTGGATCCGTCCCATCCTTTTCCGCGCGTGCTGAATAAGAGTTTGAACTTTGCCGTGGAATTAACCGGTAAAGATGCGTTCGGCAGAAATTCCGCCAAAGCAATTGTTCAGGCACCACGGGTATTGCCGCGCGCTATCAGAATGCCGGCGGAAATTTCCAGTTGCGAGTACGGCTTTGTATTTCTTTCTTCCATTTTGCATGCGCATGTGGGCGAGTTGTTTTCCGGTATGGAGGTGCGGGGGTGTTACCAGTTCCGGGTTACGCGCAATAGCGATTTATTTGTGGATGAAGAAGAAGTTAAAAATCTGCGGATCAGTTTGCAGGGCGAGTTGCCGCAGCGCCATTTTGGCGATGCGGTACGACTGGAAGTTGCGGACAATTGTTCGCCTGAAATGGCTGAATTTTTGCTGCAACAATTCGATCTGAAGCCGGATGATTTATATCGCGTGCATGGACCGGTTAATCTGGTGCGCCTGATGCGCATTCCGGACGAGGTTGAAAGAGAGGATCTAAAATTTCCGGTATTTGTACCGGGGATGCCGCTTGCCTTGCAGAAAAAAGGCGCGGATATGTTCAAGTTGATACGCAAGGGCGATGTGTTATTGCATCATCCGTATCAGTCTTTCCGTCCGATTATCGATTTTATTCAACAGGCTGCCGCCGATCCCAAAGTGGTATCGATCAAGCAAACCGTGTATCGCACCGGTGTTGACTCCGAGATTATGGAGGCGCTGATTGCTGCCGCGCAGGCTGGCAAAGAAGTCACGGTCGTGGTGGAGTTGTTGGCACGTTTCGACGAAGAAGCGAATATCAATTGGGCGAGTCGCCTGGAGCAAGCCGGTGCGCATGTCGTGTACGGTGTGGTGGGGCACAAGACTCACGCAAAAATGTTGATGGTGATTCGCCGTGAAGAGGGCAAGTTGAAGCGTTATGTGCATCTTGCCACCGGTAATTATCATCCGCGTACCGCCAAACTTTATACCGATTTTGGTCTGTTTACTTGTAATGAAGAAATGTGTTCCGATGTGAATCAGGTATTTGTGCAGCTCACCGGATTGGGCAAAGCAAGCAAGCTGATTCATTTGTGGCAATCGCCTTTTACGCTGCACAGTCAGGTTCTGCGTGGCATTCAAAATGAGACCAAACTGGCAAAAGCCGGTAAGAACGGCCATATTATTGCCAAGATGAATTCTTTGTTGGAGCCGGAAATTATTACGGCTTTATATGAAGCATCGCATGCCGGCGTAAAGATTGAATTGATTGTGCGCGGTGTGTGCGCCCTGCGTCCCGGTGTGCCGGGTTTGTCTGAAAATATTACGGTACGCTCCATTATCGGGCGCTTTCTTGAGCACACGCGCATTTTTTATTTCCGTAATAATTTAGCCCACGATGTGTATTTGTCCAGCGCAGACTGGATGGATCGCAATTTCTTCCGGCGTATCGAAGTGTGTTTCCCGCTGTTGGATCCCAAGCTGAAAAAACGTGTGATCGATGAAGGCTTAAAGGTCTATCTGCAAGATAATTGTCAAGCCTGGGAGATGAATGCGGATGGGGGGTGGAACTTGAAAATTACCCGTAGTCCCACCCCGAAATGTGCGCAGTCACAACTGATGGAAATTCTGGCAGGGAAGACTGGCTCATCTGCAGAAAACGCCTAGCCACCAAGCTTTTGTCCGGCTGCGTTATAATGCGCCTATGAATAATTCACGTAGGTATTGAGGATTAAATGGACAAGCAATTACGCGAAGCCGCGCTGCACTATCACCGTACATCCCCGTCAGGAAAAATCTCTGTTGAATCAAGCAAGCCGATGCTTACGCCGGGTGACTTGGCGTTAGCATACACGCCGGGCGTAGCCGCCGCGTGCGAGGAAATTGTGCGCGATCCGGCTCAGGCGCGTAGTTTGACCGCTCGCGGTAATCTGGTGGCGGTCATCAGCAACGGAACGGCAGTTCTGGGTTTGGGAAATATTGGCCCGTTGGCGTCCAAGCCGGTAATGGAAGGCAAGGGCATGTTGTTCAAGAAATTTGCCGGTATCAATGTATTTGATATTGAAATTGACGAGCTCGATCCCGACAAATTAGTCGATATTATCGCGGCGCTGGAGCCGACTTTTGGCGGCATCAATCTGGAAGATATCAAAGCCCCAGAATGTTTTTATATCGAGCGCAAGTTGCGTGAGCGCATGCATATTCCGGTATTCCACGACGATCAGCACGGTACTTCCATTATTGTCGGCGCGGCGCTGTTAAACGGTTTGAAAGTGGTTGGCAAGCCCATCGGGGAAATCAAGCTGGTCGCTTCGGGTGCGGGCGCGGCAGCATTGGCGTGTCTGGACATGCTGGTGGACTTGGGCGTGAAAATGGAAAACATCATCGTCACCGATATCAAGGGCGTGGTGTACCAGGGACGAACCGAAGAGATGGACGATAACAAAGCGCGCTATGCTGTGGCAACATCGGCACGCACTTTGAGCGAGGTGATCGGCGGAGCCGATGTGTTTTTGGGCTTGTCGGCGGGGGACGTATTAAAGCCCGAGATGGTCGTGAAAATGGCCGCGCGCCCTCTGATTTTTGCCCTAGCGAATCCCCACCCGGAGATTTTGCCGGAGTTGGCCAAAGCCGCGCGCCCGGATGCGATTTTGGCAACAGGGCGTTCCGATTTTCCCAATCAAGTCAATAATGCACTGTGCTTTCCCTACATGTTCCGTGGTGCGCTGGATGTGGGTGCTACCACGATTAATGAAGAAATGAAGCGTGCCGCAGTGTATGCGATTGCCGCATTGGCTGAAGCCGAGCAGTCGGATGCGGTGGCTGCAGTGTATGGTCAGGAGAGTTTGAGTTTTGGTGAAAATTATCTGATACCGAAACCGTTCGATCCGCGTCTGATTACCAAGATTGCGCCGGCCGTGGCACAGGCCGCGATGGATAGCGGTGTGGCAACGCGTCCCATCACCGATATGGCTGCTTACGATGAGCAGTTGTCGCATTTTGTTTACCAATCCAATATGCTGATGAAGCCGGTGTTTGACGTCGCAAAACAGCAGCCGAAGCGTCTGGTGTATGCCGAGGGTGAAGATGCCCGCGTGCTGCATGCCGTGCAAACCGTGGTGGATGAAGGTCTTGCGTATCCAATTTTGGTCGGGCGTCCGGCGGTAGTCGAGCAGCGCATTGCCAAGCTGGGTTTGCGTATCCGGGCAGGTGAGCATTTTGAGCTGGTGAATCCGGAAAATGACAGTCGCTATCGTGCCTATTGCGCTGAATATCATCGTCTCATGCAGCGACAGGGCGTGACGCCCGATTCCGCCAAACGCGAGATGCGTCGCCGCAACACTCTGATTGCCGCGATGCTGGTGCGCATGGATTCGGCTGATGCCATGTTGTGCGGCACCGTTTCGCAACCTTTGAGCCACTTGCGTTATATCGACGAAGTGATCGGCAGGCGTCCCGGCGCAAACATCTATGCGGCGATGAATATTTTGCTGCTGCCCGGACACACGCTGTTTATTTGCGATACGCATGTGAATCTTGATCCCACGGCGGAACAAATCGCCGATATGACGTTGCTGGCTGCCGATGAAGTGCGGCGTTTCGGTTTGACGCCCAAAGTGGCCTTGTTATCCCATTCAAACTTCGGCAGTCATAAAAATGCTTCGGCACGCAAGATGTCCGAGGCGCGCGACTTATTGGAAGCCATGGCGCCGGAGTTGGAGGTGGAAGGGGAGATGCACGGTGATGCTGCACTTTCAGAAACTTTGCGTACTTCAACTTTTCCGAATTCGCGTTTAAAGGGTGCTGCGAATCTGCTTATGATGCCGAATTTGGATGCGGCAAATATCGCGTACAATCTGCTCAAGATTACGGCGGGCGACGGGATTACGATTGGTTCAATTTTATTAGGTGCGAATAAATCAGTGCATATTCTTACGCCGACCGCTACCGTGCGGCGTATTGTAAATATGAGTGCAATGGCTGTTGTGGGTGTAAAAACTCACTAAGCATCCTTTAATAATCAATATGTTACATCAAGTATTGCGCCCGATGGTGGGTTTCAATTAGAGAATGGAAATGGAAATGAATAAGCAAGAAATCGAGTTGTTGAGCAGTGAAATTGAGATGCTGATGAATGAACGGACGCGCTTGTTAAACGTGGCGGGTGCAGCCGCAGTTCTGGTGGCAAATACAAATGCCCACGATTTGCCGCAAGAGGCAGCCGAAGCAGCCGATTTGCTGTCGCGTTTTGTGAATGATCTTCCCGAAGAAACCCTCAAAGACGCGCTGGATGCAGTTCATGCGCTGATTTCTCCCAATATCTAAATAGTTTATTTAGTAATAACTATGCAGCCACAAAAAATCGGGCTGATTCTTACCGGCGGCGGATCACGCGCCGCCTACCAAGTGGGTGTGTTAAAAGCCATCGCAGAGTTTTTGCCGCGCGCCTCACATTCTCCTTTTGCCATTATTTGCGGCACATCCGCTGGCGCGCTCAACGCGGCAACACTGGCAATCAATGCACGGCACTTTCGCAAAGGGGTGAAATCCCTGTTGAGTGTGTGGAAAAATTTTCACGTCTCGGAAGTGTACCGCTCGGATTTTGTCGGGGTTTTTCAAAATAGTTTACGTTGGGTGACCGGACTTCTGCTGAGCAGTTTCGGTATCGAAAGGCTGAATCATATTTCCCTGCTGGACAACACTCCGCTGGTGGAATTATTGGAGCAGGCATTACCCTGTGAAAAAATTCAGGAGAGTATCGATAACGGTACTTTGCATGCCTTGAGTATCACAGCCTCGGGTTATGGATCGGGGCATTCGGTGACGTTTTATCAGGGGGTTGACAGCATTCAGCCTTGGCGCCGGGCGCGACGCATAGGGGTGCCAACGCGCATTGAAATTCAGCATTTGCTGGCCTCCGCAGCAATTCCCTTTATTTTTCCCGCAGTCCATATTCACCGCGAGCATTTCGGGGATGGCTCAATGCGCCAACTTGCCCCGATTAGTTCCGCTTTACATTTGGGTGCGGATCGCGTGCTGGTGGTGGGCATGGGGCACGGCAGCGGGGGGGTGGATGAGCCGCAACGCGGCAGAATTGACGAGTATCCTTCTATCGCACATATTGCCGGACATGCACTGGATAGTATATTTCTGGATAGCATGGAAGTGGATCTGGAGCGGTTGCAGCGCATCAACCGTACGGTTAGTCTGATTCCCGAAGCCTTGCGCGGCGGAATAAATTTGCGGCATGTCGATGTGCTGGTCATTTCTCCCAGTCAGCCCTTGGAAAAAATAGCTGAACATCACATCAAAAATTTGCCCTGGACAATTCGCTTGCTGTTGCGTGCGGTGGGTGTTTCACGTCGGCGCGGTGCGAACTTGGTCAGTTACCTATTATTTGATAAAACTTATTGTCGCGCACTCATTGATTTGGGCTATGCCGATGCGGTTAAGCGCAAGGCGGAAATCATCGCTTTTCTAGACCAGCATCCGGCAGCCAATAGTGAATTGGCGCAGTGATGATAGATATTAAAATCCCCCTGTGGCGCTTTTACAGGGTATTCCCGCACGCGTGAAAATTTTGACTGACATGATGCAGCCCAAGCCGCTTACCTTTACACTGCTCAAAAAAATAAGCGATGCTGAATTTCATTCGGGTGAAATATTAGCGCGTCAGTTGGGTGTTTCGCGTAGCAGTGTGAGTAATGCCCTGCGTGGCATTGAACAACTCGGCTTAACTTTAAACAGTGTACGGGGACGTGGCTATCAGCTGATGAATCCCCCCCAATGGCTGGATGCGCAGCGGATAACAGCGTGTTTGCCAGAGCAACATCATCTTAAGATCGAGATTTTGGAAAGTACGCCTTCTAGCAATACGCTGCTGCTGCAGCGCGCAACTGCGGGCGCTTCAAGCGGTAGTGTGTTGGCGGTGGAATGGCAGGCCGCCGGCCGCGGTCGTTTCGGGCGGGTTTGGCATGCGGCCTTGGGAAACTCGCTGACTTTTTCAGTGTTGTGGCGTTTTCAATTTGGTCTGTCCGGGTTGTCGGGTTTAAGTCTGGTGGCAGGCATGGCACTGGTGCGCGTCCTGCGAAAATTGGGCGCAACGGATGTGGGATTAAAATGGCCGAATGATGTGGTAACGAGTCAGGGGAAGTTGGCGGGAATTTTAATCGAGGCGCAGGGTGATATGTTAGGCCCCAGTGCTGTGGTGATTGGCATGGGGCTAAATTTGCGCCTGCCGCTGTCGTTGATGCGGCAAATTGATCAGCCTGTGAGCGATTTGACGCATGTACTATCCCGTGTGCCGGAACGCAATCAACTGTTTGCGCTGTTATTGCAGGAGTTGGCCGGATTATTAATGCAGTTCGGCAAACATGGTTTTGCTCCGTTGCGTGACGAATGGGAAAGCCTGCATCAGTATCAAAATTGTCCGGTAAAAATATTGCGTCCGGATGGTGTGCAAGTGACCGGAATTGCGCGCGGAGTGACTGACGGGGGCGCGCTGCGCATTGAAACGCAACAGGGGATTGAAGAATTCAATGCGGGCGAAATAAGTTTGCGGGAGGCATAATGCTGCTGATTGATATTGGTAATACCCGTATCAAATGGGCGCGCATTCGGGCGGGCGTGTGGACGCAGCAGGGCGTGGTGCAGCATGCGCAATGGGATGAACTTACGCTACATTTTTCCCGCTTATCCGCACCCGCGCGCATCATTGTTTCCAATGTATGCGGCGCGGAGATGGAGCAACGTTTGCGCAGTCTCTGCGCCAGGTGGCCGGCTGATATTGAGTTGATTGTGGCGCAAGTTGAACAATGTGGCGTGAGAAATTTTTATAGTGTCCCGGAGCGCTTGGGGAGCGACCGTTGGGCTGCATTAATTGGCGCTTGGCATCTTGTGCGCCGGGGATGTCTGGTGATTAATTGCGGTACGGCAACCACGGTTGATACGCTTTCCGACGCGGGAGAATTTTTGGGCGGATTAATTTTGCCGGGCATCACCCTGATGCAGCAAAGTTTGCTGAACAATACCACACAGTTGGCCGATGTTGCAGGGACTTTGCAAGACTTTCCGCGCAATACCGGAGATGCAATATATAGCGGGGTAGTGCGTGCCACGATCGGTGCAATTCAATATCAGTACGCGCTGCTAGGGTCAGAGGAAAAAGCGATATGCGTGATAAGCGGCGGGGCGGCTGAGCATATTCAGGCGCCGCTTGGGCTGCCATTACAGCGGGTGGAGGATCTGGTGCTGCAGGGTTTACAAATTATTGGAGAGGCAAGCGCATGATGAAGTGGATAGTGGGTTTACTGGTGCTGGTGAATATTATATTTTTTTCTATTATGCAGTGGGGGGGGGCGCTACTGGTGGATAGTAGTAATCCGCCGGTGCAGGCGCAACTCCATGCCGACAAAATTAAGCTAATTGATTTGCATGCGGTTTCTGCTGCGGAGCCGGTGTCGGCAATGCCTGTGGCAAGTTCCGAGGTTGCCATGGTATCTCTGCTCGCCAGCACCGTGCTGCATGAGAAATTATCCTGCGTGGATTGGGGGGACTTTTCCGCCGTGGATGTCTTGCGCGCGGAAAAAGCCTTGGCGGCATTAAAGTTGGGCGATAAAGTCAAGCAGCGCATGGTTGAATATCCCAGCGGATTCTGGATCTATATTCCTCCCTTGAAATCCCGGGCCGAGGTGGATAAAAAAATAGCCCAACTTAAGGTACGCGGGGTACAGGATTATTTTGTTATTCAGGAGGCGGGCGTTTGGCAGCATGCAATTTCTCTCGGGGTGTTCAAGTCGGAAGATTTGGCAAAAAAATATTTGGCAAAATTACAAACACAGGGTGTTAGATCGGCGCTGTTGGGTGAGCGTGCCAGTAAATTAAAATACACTGCGTTGCACATAAACGATCTGGAACCCGCGCGTTATGCCGAGATCCTTGCGCTACAAAAAGAATATCCCGACACTGAAATAAAGAATGTTGCGTGTCATTAGTCGTGTGCTGTTTTGTGCTCCGCTTGCGGGAAAGCGCGACAAGTTATCAAGGCAGGGGAGTGATCAGTTATAATCGCCAGCCGGCTAAACCGGATTGAATTATCCCGGTCTGCGTCGGGCAAGTTTGATCCGCTAAATTCATCTTGGGGTGAACGAGAGTTCGCCTTTTTTATGTTTATAATCAATAGATTATAGATGTTCTTTTTAATTGGGTAGGTTGCTATGTTTGATTTTGTGCAAGAGAAAAAACGGTTAGTACAATTTGTGTTGGCTTTGATCATTTTGCCCTTTGCTTTTTGGGGGGTTGATTCCTATCAGAAATCAGGCGACGGTGAATCATTGGCGAGCGTCAATGGAACAAAAATTCATCCTCAGGAATTTGATAATGCTTTGCGTCAACAGCAGCAGAGAATGCAGGAAATGGCCGGCTCGGCATTTGATCGAAGCATGGTGGAAAGTCCCGAATTTAAAAACACAGTTTTGCAAGGTCTGGTTTCACAGCGTCTTCTCGAATTCGAAGCTGCCAAGGTTGGTTTGAGCGTTACCGATGAAGAGTTGGCCGGTATTATCAGCGGTATCGAAGCGTTTTCAACCGATGGAAAATTCGATAAGCGTCAATATGAAAAAATGTTGAGCGCACAAAATATGTCGGCGCCCATGTTCGAGTCGAAAGTGCGTCAAGAATTAAGCTCGCGTCAATTAACCAATGCCTACACTCAAAATGGTTATGCTTCGAGCCAGGTTGCGGATAATTTAATTCGCCTGAATGAACAGCAGCGTGTGGTGGGCTTGGCAAAACTGGAAGTGAATGCGTTTTTGAGTCAGGTTAAAGTGACGGATGCGGCCATCAGTGATTATTATCAAAAAAATCAAAGTGAATTTAAAACGACTGAGCGCGCCCGTGTTGAATATGTGCTGCTGTCAGCCGATGCGATGCAATCGCAAGTTCAGGTTAAGTCTGATGAAGTTAAGCAATATTACGATGAGCATCAGTCCGAATTCGCTACCCAGGAACAGCGTCAAGCCGCGCATATTTTGATCTCGGTGGCCACTCAAGCCTCAGACAGTGACGAACAAGCGGCAAAAAGCAAGGCAGAAGAAGTTCTCAAAAAAGTTAAACAAACTCCCGCAAACTTTGCGGCTTTGGCCAAACAATTTTCCCAAGATCCGGGCTCTGCTGCAAATGGGGGTGACTTGGGCATGTTCGGTCGCGGCATGATGGTTAAACCGTTCGAAGAAGCGGTGTTTAATCTTAAAGTTGGCGAAATCAGCGGCCTGGTGCAATCTGATTTTGGTTTCCATATCATCCGCTTAAGCGCAATCAAATCACCCAAAGTGCAGGCTTATGCAGAAGTTGCCGGTTTAATTGAGCAACGCTTGAAAGCCCAGAAATCCAGCGACCTGTTCGCCGAATTGGCCGAGAAATTTAGCAATGCCGCTTACGAACAAAGTGACAGTTTGAAGCCGGCAGCCGAGCTGATCAAAGCTTCTGTTCAGCAAGGTGTCTGGTTAAGCAAAGGCCAGGCCGCAGCAGGATTGTGGACTGACAAAGTGTTGCAAGCAGTATTTTCTGAAGATGCAATAAAAAATAAGCGCAATACGGCGGCTGTCGAAGTTGCCCCGAATACTTTACTGGCGGCTAGGATAGTGGAATATCAGCCTGCCAATGTGCGTCCTTTGGCTGAGGTATCCTCCGCTATTCAGGCAAAATTACAGCGTCAGCAAGCGCTGGAGTTGGTCGCCAAACAGGGAAAAGAGTTGTTAACCCGTTTGCAAAACGGTGAACGTGTGAATGTTGCCTGGCAGCCCGTGCAATCTATAAGTCGTGCGCAACGTGCTGTGGTGGATATTGAATTGGCCAAGCTGATATTCCAGGCCAATACCGCTAAATTGCCCGCGTATGTGGGGGTGCAAACCGCGCAAAACGGCTTTGCTTTGGCGCGTATTGATGCAGTCAAAGAAACAACTGCAATCGATGCAGACAAGCTTAACCGTTATATGCAGCAAATTCGCCAAATCACGGGTGAAGAACTTTTGCAGGCATTTTTGGCCGATGCGAAGGAAAATGCAAGTATCAGCGTTAAAGCCTTCGTTGGCGAAGATAAACGTTAAGTTTGGTCAAGGGGGGGGTATCGAGCTCCCGCTTTAATCTGGAAATTCAAGCAATAAAAAACGCCGCTGATAAAGCGGCGTTTTTGCTTAATGAAGAATACTAATTTAGATTTAGTGGTTTTTTATGATTTAAATATCACTTAATAATCAATACCTTACTGTGCATCTGTGGTTCCAAGTGCGGTGGTATTGAAGCCGCCGTCCACATAGGTGATTTCACCGGTAATACCGCTAGCCAAATCGCTGCATAAGAATGCTGCGGCATTGCCGACTTCTTCAACGGTGACGTTGCGTTTTAGCGGCGCATGCTTGGAATTGTAGGACAGCAACTTGGAGAAATCGCCGATACCCGCGGCAGCCAAGGTCTTGATCGGTCCGGCTGAGATGCCGTTGGCGCGAATGCCGCGCGGGCCCAGTTGCATGGCCAGATAGCGCACGCTGGCTTCGAGGCTGGCTTTGGCCATGCCCATTACGTTGTAATGCGGCATGGTGCGAATTGCCCCCAAATAGCTCATGGTGAGCAGCGCTGAATTGTCGTTCAAATACGGTAGCGCGGCTTTGGCCATGGCCGGGAAGCTGTAAGCACTGATGTCGTGGGCGATGCGGAATGACTCGCGGTTAAAACCGTCCAGAAATTCCCCATCCAAAGCTTCACCCGGGGCAAAGGCGATGGCGTGCACGAAACCGTCAAATTTATCCCAACTTTTGCCGAGATTAACAAACAGATTGTCGATATCGGCATCTTTGCCGACATCGCATTCAAAAATTAATTCGCTGTTGAATTCTTTGGCCAAATTTAACACCCGGTCACGCACACGTTCGCCCTGATAAGTGAAAGCCAGTTCGGCACCTTCGCGGTGCATTGCCACAGCCACGCCATAGGCAATGGAGCGGGTGCTAATCATGCCGGTCACTAAAATACGCTTATTTGTTAAAAATCCCATGATATCCCTCGGTTCAAATTGGTTGCGAACAACTAAAGCGGCGCGATTATAACCGTACATTTGATGTAACGCACTTGCTAATGCATTCGTATATAATCCGCGCCTCTTTCAATTCGAATCGAACCCTTTGCCTCATGCTGGAAGTCATTAATCTTGCCTGTGCCCGTGGCGATCATCAATTATTTTCCGGCTTGAATTTTTCGCTTGCTGAAGGCGAATTAATGCAAGTGCAGGGTGAAAATGGCAGCGGAAAAACCACGTTGCTGCGCACTTTATGCGGATTTATGCAGCCTACGGAAGGCGAAATTCGTTGGCGCGGTCAAAATGTACAAGAATTGGATGAAGAATTTTTTGCCGAGATGATCTATCTCGGCCACCTGAATGCCATCAAAGACGAACTAAATGCGCTGGAAAATCTGCATATCAGTGCCGGGCTGGCGGGCATTGCTATCGATGAGCAAACCGCGCTTGCCGCTTTGCGGCGTATGGGATTGCGCCGCCGCGAGCACTTGCCGGTCAAAGTGCTGTCACAGGGGCAACGGCGGCGCGTGGCGTTAAGCCGATTGTTGCTGGGCAACGCCAGTTTGTGGATATTGGATGAGCCATTAACCGCACTGGATGTGGGGGCAGTAGGGCTGATGCAGGAACTTATTGGCGAACACCTCTCTAAGGGGGGCATGGTAATTTTTACCACGCACCAACCTTTGCAGGTTGAAGGTGTGGAAACCAGACAGTTGAGTCTGTCATGAATAAATTATCGCTCCCGGGTTTATTGGTTTTGGTCGTTCGGCGTGATTTGTTGTTGGCCATGCGCCGCCGTGCGGATGTATTCACCACCCTGTTTTTTTTCGTGCTGGTGGTGAGTTTATTTCCACTGGGCGTGGGGCCGGAGCCTGACATGTTGCGCAAAATGGCCGCCGGAGTGGTATGGGTTTCAGCCTTATTGGCTTCCATGTTGTCGCTGGGGAGGATGTTTTCGGCTGATTATGTGGACGGCACGCTGGAGCAAATGTTGTTGGTGCCGCAGTCCTTGTCGATGCTGGTATTGGGCAAAATTGTGGCACATTGGATGCTGTCCGGTTTGCCCCTGGTGCTGATTGCGCCGGTGCTTGGTTTGCAGTTTGATATGTCGGCACAAGCTTTATGGGTGTTGATTTTGGTGCTGTTGCTGGGAACGCCGATCTTAAGTATGGTAGGCGCAATCGGTGCAGCTTTAACGCTGGGGCTGCGCGGTGGCGGGGTGTTGGTGTCGTTGTTGGTGCTACCTTTATGCATCCCGGTGTTGATTTTTGGCACGGGAGCTGTTGAGGCAGTAAATGCCGACATGACGATTATTCCGCATGTGGCTTTGTTGGGCGCATTTTCCCTGGTGGCCTTGGTTTTCACCCCCTGGGTGACGGCACAGGCTTTACGTATTTCGATGGAGTGAAATTTGGCAATCAATTGGTTTAAATATTCAGCACCCTCCACCTTTTATGGTTTGGCGGGAAAAATGATTCCCTGGTTCGCGGTTCCTGCCGCGATTTTATTTGCGTTGGGTTTGTATATCGGTTTTTTTGTCGCGCCGACTGATGCCGTGCAAAGTGAAGCCTACCGGATCATTTTCATCCATGTTCCGGTTTCCATATTGTCCATGTTTATTTATCTCATCATGGCCGGTTACGCCGCGCTGGGTTTGATTTTTAATACGCGCTTATCTTCCATGATGGCTACCGCCTTGGCGCCAACCGGCGCACTGTTTGCTTTTGTCGCGCTGTGGACTGGTGCGCTATGGGGTAAGCCGATGTGGGGTGCGTGGTGGGTGTGGGATGCGCGCTTAACCTCTGAATTGATTCTGTTATTTTTATACTTGGGGTTTATCGCCCTGCAGGCGTCGATTGAAGATCCGCGCCGCGCCGACCGTGCGGGCGCATTGCTGGCGATTGTCGGTTCGGTTAACGTGCCGATTATTTATTACTCGGTGCAGTGGTGGAACACCCTGCATCAGGGCTCGACGATTAAATTTACCGGCAGCAGCATGCATGTGGCGATGCAGCAAAGCTTGTTTATTATGTTGGCGGCTTGCTGGTTGTATGTAATCGCGGTAACGCTAGTGAGGGTGCGCAGTATTATTTTGGAGCGCGAAGCCAATACCCAGTGGGTTGCCGAGTTGGCCGAAGTGAAGGAGAAGCCATGAACTGGTCCGAATTTTTTGCCATGAACGGTTATGGTTTTTATGTATGGGGTTCATACGGCATGGCGTTATTGGTATTTTTGCTGGAAATTATTTTGGTACGCCATAAAAGAACAATCACATTACAGCAATTGCGCATGATGCGCGATGCGGGAGAAGAGCAATGAAGCCACGTCAAAAAAGATTGATGTTTATTTTTGGGGGAATTGCCCTGATTGGAGCCGCCGTTGGTTTGGTGTTGTATGCATTGAAGAATAATGTCAGCCTGTATTTCACGCCCACTCAGGTTTATAACAAAGAAGCGCCGCAGGGACGCAGCTTTAGAATCGGCGGTTTGGTGGAAGAAGGCAGTGTGTCGCGGGAGAAAGACGGTTTAACGGTGCGTTTTAGTATTACCGATACCGCGCAAAAAATGCCGGTCATCTACAAAGGTATTCTGCCGGATTTGTTCAAAGAGGGTAAAGGCGTGGTCGCTCAGGGAAAATTGCAGGCGGATAACGTATTTTATGCCGAAGAAGTGCTGGCCAAGCACGATGAAAACTATATGCCTCCAGAAGCCCTGCATGCAATCGAGGAGGCTGCGAAGGCACAATCTGCCGTGAGCGCATCCTCCGCAGTCCCCACTATCAAATAAACCGGAACTCAATATGAATTTTCAACTCCTTATTCCTGAACTGGGTAACTTTACCTTAATCGTGGCACTATTCCTTGCCCTGTTGCAGGGGGGGCTACCAATCTTCGGCGCGGCTCGCGGCAATAGCGTTTTGATGAGTGCGGCGCGTCCCTTGGCGTTTGGCCAGTTTGTGTTTATCGGCATCGCCTTTGCCTGTCTGACTGCCTCGTTCATCAGCAATGATTTCTCGGTGCTGTATGTAGCTTCGCATTCCAATTCACAACTGCCGGTAATTTACCGCATTGCCGCCGTGTGGGGCGGTCATGAGGGATCTCTGTTGTTGTGGGCCTTCTTGTTGGCGTTATGGACAATCGCGGTGGCCAGCTTCAGCAAACACCTGCCGGAAGAAATGGTGGCGCGCGTCATCGGTGTGATGGGCTTGATCTCGGTGGGTTTCCTGATGTTCATGCTGTTTACCTCGAATCCGTTTGATCGCTTAATTCCGGCAGCGCTGGATGGTCGCGATCTGAACCCGCTGTTGCAAGACCCCGGCTTGGTAATTCATCCGCCGATGTTGTATATGGGCTATGTGGGGTTTTCAGTGGCTTTTGCTTTTGCCATTTCCGCCCTGTTGGGAGGGCAACTCGACGCCACCTGGGCGCGCTGGTCGCGCCCCTGGACGACGGTGGCTTGGGTATTTATGACCCTGGGTATTGCCTTGGGCAGTTGGTGGGCGTATTACGAATTGGGTTGGGGCGGCTGGTGGTTCTGGGACCCGGTGGAGAATGCATCCTTTATGCCCTGGCTGGTGGGCACCGCCCTGATTCACTCCTTGGCCGTGACTGAAAAGCGCGGCGCGTTTAAAAGCTGGACGGTGTTGTTGGCGATTGCCGCTTTTTCATTAAGTTTGTTGGGTACCTTCCTGGTGCGTTCCGGGGTGTTAACTTCGGTACACGCCTTCGCCACCGATCCAAAACGCGGCGTATTTATCTTGTCCTTCCTGGTGATTACGATTGGCGCTTCCCTGCTATTGTTTGCTTGGCGTGCACCTAAAATTGGCTTGGGGGGTAAATTTGACATTATCTCGCGCGAGTCTATGTTATTGATTAATAACGTTTTATTGTCTGTTGCCTCAGCGTCGGTGTTTCTGGGTACCTTGTATCCATTGTTTATGGACGCGCTGGGCTTTGGCAAATTATCCGTCGGCCCACCGTATTTTCATACCGTGTTTGTGCCGTTAATGGTACCGTTGATTGTCATGATGGGTTTGGGGCCTATCGCCCGCTGGAAGCAAGCCAGCGTGCCGGATATTTGGCTGCGTGTGCGCTGGGCGCTGGCCGCTAGTGCGGTGATCGCACTGTTGTTGCCATTGGTGTTGGGTAATTGGACGCCATTGATTGCCTTGGGATTTTTGCTGGCATTTTGGGTCATCAGCACCGCCTTTTTGGATCTGCGCAAACGCATCGGTAGCGAAGGTAGTCTGCTGCAGCGCTTGAAGAGCCAATCACGCAGTTATTACGGCATGCAATTGGCGCACTTGGGTATTGCCGTGTTCGTCATCGGCGTAACAATGGTAAAAGGCTACGAGACCGAGCGCGATGTGCGTATGGAAGTGGGCGATACAGTTGAAGCGGGCGGTTATACCTTCCGTTTTGATGGTGCAACCGAGTTCGAGGGGCCCAATTATATTGGCTCGCGCGGGCATGTAGTGATCAAAAAAAATGAGCGTATCGTGGGTGAACTGTTCCCCGAGAAACGTAACTACAACGCTTCCGGAATGCCCATGACCGAGGCGGCCATTGATACCGGTTTATTCGGCGATTTGTATGTTTCTTTGGGCGAGCCGATTCCCGACAGCAATGGTGCCTGGGCGGTGCGGGTGTACGTCAAACCCTTCGTCGATTGGATCTGGGCGGGCTGCGTATTGATGGCACTGGGCGGCCTGTTTGCGATCAGTGACCGGCGTTATCGTATTCACGCGAAAAAAACCAAGCCGGCCAATCTTGAACCTGAAACACTATTGCAGGAGAAAACAGCATGACGCGTTTTATTTGGCCGTTTGTTGTCTTTATTGTGTTGGCCGGTTTTTTGTATGTCGGGTTGAATCTTGACCCGCGCGAAGTCCCGTCGCCGCTGGTGGGCAAACCCGCACCGGCGTTTACCTTGCCGCAATTGCACGAACCCAATAAACAGTTTTCGCCCGCCGATATGAAAGGCAAAGTGTGGCTGTTAAATGTCTGGGCGTCTTGGTGTGTATCCTGCAAAGAAGAGCATCCGATTCTGGTGGAGCTCGCAAGGCAAAATATTGTACCAATATACGGCCTTGATTATAAAGATAAAATTTCTGATGCATTAATGACCTTGCGTGCCGGTGGTGACCCTTATGTGCTAAGCATTTCGGACATCGAAGGCCGCGTCGGCATTGATTACGGTGTATATGGTGTGCCCGAGACTTATGTGATCGACAAGCAGGGCGTTATTCAATACAAGCAAATTGGCCCGGTTACCCGGCAGAACCTGCGCGATAAAATTCTGCCACTGGTGGCAGAATTGGAGAAGAAGCCATGAGGTATTTGCTTGTTTTATTAGTTTGTCTGATGCCCGTTTTTGCCTATGCCGGAGAAGCCAAAGACATGGCGGCCGATCCGGTGTTGGAAAAACGCATGATCGGCTTGGCGGAAAAGCTGCGTTGTCTGGTTTGTCAAAATGAATCATTGGCCAGTTCGCACGCCGAGTTGGCGGAAGATTTGCGCCGCGAAGTGCGCGAGCAAATGAACAAGGGCATGACAGATCAGGAAATCATTGATTATCTGGTATCCCGTTATGGCGACTTCGTACTGTATGAGCCGCCGGTCAAGTCATATACCCTGTTACTTTGGTTTGGCCCATTTGTTATGTTGCTGTTGGCTGGGGGCGCACTCTACCTGCAGCTGCGCAAACGCCGGGAAACTGTGCCAGAAGTGAACCTTTCTGCCGAAGCGCAACAGCGCGCTGCGGCTTTACTCAATAACGATAAAGATAAATAAGCATGACAATATTCTGGATCATCTGTGGGGTACTCGTCCTGGTGGCGTTGCTGTTTGTGGTATTGCCGCTGTGGCGTAGTTCGCAAAAAAATAATGCGGTGCTGCGCGATACGGCAAATTTGGAAATTTTCCGCGATCAAATTGCCGAGATGGATGCCGATCTGCGCAACGGCCTGCTGACACCGGAATTGCATGAGCAGGGCAAGCGTGAATTGCAGTCGCGTATGTTGGATGAGGTTAAGCAGGAGGCAGACGCCCCGGTTGTAGCGCGCAACCCCCATAAAATTTTGGCGATTGTGTTAGCTGTATTGCTGCCCTTGGCTTCCGTGGGTCTGTATTGGGAAATCGGCAATCGTAATGCTCTCTCTCCTGAGGCGAGTATGGCGGCAAGCGGCGGATTTGGTGGCAAGAGTCTGCCGGATGCGGTAAAAATGCTGGAAGAAAAAGTGGCCAACGATCCCGGCGATGGCGAGTCATTATTACTCCTGGCGCGTTCTTATGGTGAACTGGACCGCTACGCCGAGGCAGCGAGAACCTATGAAAAGCTGACCGAAACGATCACCGATGAGGCGTGGATTTGGGCGGACTATGCGGATATGCTGGCGATGGTGCATGGCCAAAAACTGGCCGGCCCGCCCACCAAGTTGATTGAAAAAGCGCTGGCAATCGATCCGAATCATCCAAAATCATTGGCATTAGCGGGATCGGCGGCGATGGAACGCGGCGATTATCCGGCTGCCATCAAATATTGGGAGCGTTTGTTGAAGGCGTTACCTCCCGAGAGTGAAGATGCGCAAATGATTGGCGGAGGTATTCAACAGGCACGGGATTTCCTGGCGCGCTCCAAAGGGGGCAGGGCACCCGCACCGGAAAAAATTATTCCCGATGCAGTACCTGCTCAAGCGGTTGCAGGCGGAAAAGAAACACTTTCCGGCACAGTCACCCTGAGTGATGCGTTGAAATCCAAAACAAGTCCGGAGGATACGTTGTTTGTGCTGGCGCGCGCCACGCAAGGTCCGAAAATGCCGTTGGCCATTATGCGCATGCAGGTTAAAGATTTACCCGTAAAATTTACCCTGGATGACAGTTCTGCAATGATGCCGCAAATGAAATTATCCAATTTCGAGGAAGTGGTGGTAATTGCCCGCATTTCAAAATCGGGTAATGCCATGCCCGAGCTGGGCGATTTGCAGGGCATGAGCCAGCCGTTGCAGCCGGGAAAGAGCGGAATCAAAATCAATATTGATACGCTGGTAAAGTAGATCCAATTTTGTTGTTTATTATCGAATAAGCCCACTTTTGTGGGCTTGTTTGTTTTATGGGTTTTGCAAAACTGTGCCATTATTGCCCCACTAGAAATTGTAATGCAATGAGTCTGTTAGTGTGACTTGGTGCATATCGGAAGTTCACAGGGGGCAGCGATGAAGAAAAATTTACCCGTCACACAACGCGAAATTAATTATCCGGAGTCTGCGGTATTTGTCACCAAGACCGATACCAAAGGCATTATTACCTACGCAAGCGATGCCTTTGTCGAGGTGAGTGGATTTTCCCGCGATGAACTTTTGGGCAAGAACCACAATATTGTGCGCCATCCCGATATGCCTGAATGGGCGTTTGCAAGCTTGTGGGAAACCGTTAAAGCCGGTCATCCGTGGCGTGGTATTGTAAAAAACCGTTCCAAAAATGGCGATCATTATTGGGTGAGAGCAAATGTTTCGCCCATTCTCAACCAAGGTCACGTAGTTGGTTATATATCCTTGCGAAAAAAACCTAGCCGGGAAGACGTGGCGGCAGCCGAGGCGCTGTACCGCAGTGGTCATCCACCGGTTACCCGTTTTTCTCTGGCGCAATGGTTTGGCAAGCTAACCCTACAGAAAAAATTACAGGTCTTACTGCAGCCGCTGATTCTGTTGGTGGTCGGTGTTGCCACATTTTATGTGTCTGATTATTCTGATAAATTATTAATGCAGACGGTGCGGGAGCGAGCAACTGCGGTCGCCAATCAGGTGATCGACAGTTCTAATATGCTCATGGTGACCGGACAAATCAGCGAGCCCGAGACACGCCAATTGTTGCTGAAAAAGCTGGCCAGTTCGGGAAATATCATCAAATTGCACACGGCTCGTGCCGAGTCGGTGGTTAGCCAGTTTGGTGAGGGATTGCCGGAGGAAAAGGTACGCGATGATGTCCAGCGTCAGGTGATTGCCAGCAAGCAACCCTATTACGAAACGATTCAGCGCGGAGATCAGACAATTTATCGTGTGGTAACGCCGTATTTGTTCACCCGCGATTTTCATGGCACGGACTGTTTAACCTGCCATACGGCTCAGGAAGGTGATGTTTCGGGCGTGTCAGATATTGAAATCGACATGAGTAAAGACTTTGCTGAGTTGCAACGTTTCGTCATGATTATTAATGCGGGACAAATTGTTTTCCAAGTGGTGTTGTTCTTCTTTATCGGTTGGGTGGTCAAACATTTTGTAACGCGCCGCGTGCTGGAAGTGAGAAACCATTTGGCCGATTTGGTGAATGGCGATATGACCGGCGAGGTTGAGATTAGCGGTCGCGATGAAATGGGAGAAATTCTGTGTGCCGTGCAGTCCTCTAAAGTGTTGTTGGGATCGGTGGTTGATCAGATCGTTTCCGTGTCGGGCAGTATCGATGCGCGCGCCAAACAGTTGTCGGGCACGATCAGTCAGGTGGATCGCAGCACGCATACCCAGTCTGAGTCCGCAAGCAGCATGGCGGCTGCAGTTGAAGAATTAACCGTGAGCATTGATCAGGTGGCGAACAATGCCGGCGATGTACGTCAGATTTCCGATACCTCAAAAACATTGGCCAGTGACGGTGAAAAAGTGGTGCGGCAAGTGGTGAGCGATATGGATAAGATCAATGACGCGGTGATGAATGCAGCGGTGACGATTGAGGATTTGGGGAAAAAATCCGAGCATATTCAAAATATTGTTAAATCAATTCAAGAGATTGCAGATCAAACTAATTTGCTGGCGTTGAATGCCGCGATTGAAGCAGCGCGTGCCGGTGAACAGGGCAGAGGTTTTGCCGTCGTGGCGGATGAAGTGCGCAAGTTGGCGGAAAAAACCAGTCGCTCAACCCAGGAGATTTCGGCGATGACCGTGGCTATCACGCAGAGTACCGATGAGGCAGTCGGGGAAATTGAGGCGGCTGTGGAAATGGTTAAATCGGGGTCTATTCTTGCGGCACAGGCGGGAGATGCCATTGTGCAAATTAACGACGGGGCATTGCGTGTACTGCATGGCGTGGAAGATATTTCCAACTCCATACATGAGCAAAGTCTGGCCAGCCGGGACATTGCGGTGAACGTCGAAAAAGTCGCGCAAATGTCCGAGGAAAATAGCAACTCGGTCAGAGAAGTTTCCGCAACCGTTGAGCGCTTGGAACAATTGTCGCAGTGTCTGGGAGAGTCTGTTAAACACTTCCGCGTTTAAGCTTGCTAAGGCCTTCGTTTGTGAGGTATTGTTCACCTCCCGAACGAATCGGATGGAGTGAGTATTGTGTTTAAGTCGATTCCCCCGCAATTTGCAATTAAGCCGACTTTATGGTCGGTTTTTTTGCTTTTTTCCCCGCCAACTTGGGCGGATGAAAGTATCGGAAGTGATGAGTTTTATTTTCAAGAGTTGCCGGTGGTTTTTACGGCTTCTCGCCTGAGCCAGCCGCTTGCGGAATCTCCCAGTGCCATGACGGTGATCGACCGCGAAATGATCAAAGCCTCCGGTTTTCGCACGGTGCCGGATTTAATGCGTTTGGTGCCGGGTATGTATGTCGGCTTTGCGGATGCCAATCGTCCGGTGGTGACATTTCATGGTTCGCAAGATGAATACTCCCATCGCATGCAAATTTTAATTGATGGTCGCAGTATCTATTTGCCACCGTTCGGCTTGGTTAGTTGGGCGGATATTCCGCTGCAAATTGAAGATATTGAACGCATTGAAGTGGTGCGCGGCCCGGCCAGTTCATCGCATGGTGCCAATTCTTTTTACGGGGTGATTAATATTTTGACCCGTGAAGCAGTGAGCCAAAAGGGCGGCAGTGTTTCCGTAAATTACGGGGATGTAAAAGATGTTTCGGCTCGTTTTGGCAGTGCCGGAGAACAATTTGATTATCGCGTTTCGGCAGGATATCGCTCGGATAACGGCTATGATAATCGCGTCTTAAATGATCATAACGCGACGCGCCTGTTTAATTTTCGCAGTAATTACCATCCCGATTTTTCCAACAGTGTCGACGTTCAAATCGGCGTAAGTCAGGGAGCCTACGGCTTGGGTATTGCGGAAGATAATCGTCCACGGGCTCAAGACCCGTTCCGAGAGAGCACCGCAAAAAGTGATTTTCAGCAAGTCAGTTGGCAGCATTTATGGTCGGATGCGGAAACTAAAATAACGTACTCACGTACGGTGCACAGTGCAGTTGATCCGCATTTGTGTATTGATAAATATGATTGCAGAGCAGGAAAGTCTAGCGGATTTGTCAGCCAGGAAGTATCCAGCGAGCGAAATGAATTGGAGCTACAAAATACTAACCAATTGGGAGATAGTAATCGTTTGATCTGGGGGGGGGCAGTGAGGCGCGATTATGCCAACTATCCCTTATTTTTTGCCGGAAAAAGCAAGACGCTGAGCTCTTGGCAATTGTTTGCGCACGATGAGTGGCGTATTACGCCAAATACGATACTGAATATTGGCACGATGTTTGAAGATAATGGCATGGGAAATAGAAGTAACTCTCCTCGAGCCGCGCTCAATTATCACTTAACTCCCCAGCATACTTTTCGACTGGGAGTGTCCACGGCCATACGCAATCCAGTGATGACCGAAGCCTTTATTGAGGCGAATAATACGATATTCGGAGGAGCATATGCTCCCCCGGTGGGACAGCTTAATCCTGAAAAAATAATATCGCGAGAATTCGGTTATATCGGAGAATTTCGCTCATTGGGGATCACGTTGGATGCACGGGCGTATATTGATCAAGTAAGTGACATGATCTGGTGGGATAAATATTCTACAGGGGGGCCACCTTATCCGGATAGCTATAAAAATCTGCTATCTGCCGAATATAAGGGAATCGATACCACAGTTAAATATCATTGGAATGAAGGGCTTAGTTTTTTGATATTTAATTATGCCTATCAGCAGGCAACGGCCAGTTTGGGCTCGATACCAACCCAGTACTTTAATTCAACTCCAGATCCATTGAGTGAGTACGCTTCCTATGGGGATCGGGTGAAAGCGCATTACCATGATCTTTATCTGCGCTTATATCCGGAATCGGTACCCCTGCATAATGCTAGCATTTTATTATCACAACGGATTGCCGATAGTTGGCAATTGAGCGCAGGGTATTATTTTAGAGGTGCGGTGCGTGTCATGGATGTTGAAAAGTATCCTGAAGACACCATGCGTCGCCTGGATTTACGCTTGGCGAAAATCTTTCGATTTGACAGCGGGCGCAGTGCAGAGGTGGCGTTTACTCTGCAAAATGCAACAGAATCAAAGTATTGGAAGTACGGAACAATCAAAGAGTCAGCAAGCATATTTTTCACGCGGCGCGGTTGGTTGACTGCTACGCTTAATTTTTAACGCCTTGGCAACTTTCAGATATATCCTGAAACTTTGAAAATATTTCATTCATTCCTGCTTGCGGTATTTTTGTTGAGCTGGCAAATTAATCCAGCTCAGGCTGCCCCGTTGCGGATCACTTTATTGATGGCGGAGGAGGGCGCAGTTTATCGTGAGTATGCGCTGGCATTTGCCAACGAAGTTGAGCAAAACAACGCGGCAATTTTTATCAGGCAAACGGCAACCTCGTTGGAAGATACTGATTTAATTATCGCGCTGGGGATTAAGTCCACCGCTTTTGCGCTTGAGGGGCAAGCCCCGGTCATTTCCGTTTTAGTGTCCAAGGCCGCGTTTACTAAATTGTCGGAAAGTAGTGCCGCGCAGCGAGACCCTTATCCTTTTTCGGCAATATTTCTGGATCATCCCGCCAGCCGGCAATTGGATTTGGTTGCCGCAGTGCTGCCCAGAGCAACCACAGTCGGGGTGTTGTATTCAAGGCTTCCCCCCGAGATAGACAGTTTTCGCAGAGCTGCGGCGGAAAATAAGTTAAAACTGGTTGAACAACGCCTGCACTCACCAGAATCACTGCATCGCGATTTGCTAACGCTGGTTCAACAAAGTGATGTATTACTGGCACTCCCTGATGCCCAAGTTTACAACGCCTCTACCATACGCAATGTCTTGCTGGAGACCTATCGCAGCAAAACGCCCATGTTCGGGATCTCTGCGTCTTATGTAAAAGCCGGTGCTTTATGTGCCGTATATAGTTCGCCGCAACAAATAGCGCGGCAAACGCTGCAAATGGTTCGGCAATTTACCGCTTCGGGGAAAATGCCGACTGTTCAATATCCCCGCGAATTTGATGTGCTGGTCAATCAGCAAGTTGCAAATTCGCTGGGTATTCAAATGAAAACAACAGAAACGCTTATTCGGCAAATGAAGGCGTCCGCTAAGGAAGAGGGAGGCGGAAAATGAACCGGCATACTATTCGCCGCCAAACATTATTAATTGCACTGTTGCCCATGTTACTTGCGGTTATTTTGCTCGACACTTATTTCCTGTATTCGCGCTTTAATGCGATGGAGTCGAGCATGGTAGAGCGTGCCGAGTTGTTGGCAAAACAAATTGGCGCTGCGGGTGAGTACGCCTTGTTTTCCGGAAATATCGCTCAGGTTCAAGATGATGTCGATGCCGCAGTAAAACAAAAAGATGTGTCGATCATTGCTATCCAGGATGCGTCGGGTAACTATCTGGTTTATGCAGGCGAAGCGCTTTCCGACGCGGAAAGCAAGGCGGCGCAATCCTACAATCATTTCGGGATGGTTGCAGAGTCAAGTTCAGACTTATGGGTGCGCGATGCAATCGTTACCCATACCGTCGAATTACTTGATTTTGAGGCGGCTGAAGAACCGCCCCGCTCGACTATTTTGGGCTATGTTCTGATCAAAATGAATAAAAGCCGCTTGAGCAAAGCCAAGTGGGAGGTGTTGGCGGTCAGTCTGTTTATTTCCTTACTCCTGGTCGCGCTGACACTGTATTTTGTTTTGCGGGTGTCGCAAAATATAGTCAATCCAATCAAGGCATTAAATTATGTTGCGCGGAGTATTGGCGAGGGTGCTCTGGATATGCGCGTTTCCCCAGCGCCGGATATTTTAGAACTGAATGAACTGGCCAATGGGATTAATGAAATGGCCAAGCAATTGCAATTTGATCGAAATATTCTGGAAGAACGCACCGAATTGCTGCGCACCAGTCAGGAGCGTTTGAACGAGATTATCAATATGATGCCGGTTTCGTTATTCATTAAAGATGTGGATAGCCGTATTATTTTAATGAATAGCGCGTGTGAAGCGCAGTGGGGGGTGTTGTTTGCCAATATCGAAGGAAGCAAAGGCGAAAAATATTTCCCGGCAGAGCAGATGAAAAAATTCATTAACGATGATCAACTGGTTTTTCAGAATCGGCGCATCATTAATTTTGAAGAAACCGTTTGGAACGCCGAAATTCGTGAAAACCGGACGGTGCATACCTTCAAAAAACCAATATATGATGCGGCGGGTAAACCGGTTTATATGATTGGCATCAGTATTGATATTTCCGAGCGCAAGCTTGCGGAAATTCGTTTAAAGCAATTGAACGAAAAGTTGGAAACACGCATTGAAGAGGCGACCAGGGCTTTGCGCCAGAAAAAAGAAGATGCGGAAAATGCCAATTACGATAAAACGCGCTTTTTAGCTTCGGCCAGCCACGATTTGCGCCAGCCGATGCATGCGCTCGGTTTGTTTGTTGGAGAATTGCATGCAAAGTTAACCACACCCGAGCAGCAACATATTGTTGCAAAAGTGGAAGAATCGGTGGATGCCTTGTCCAACTTGCTGGACGCGCTGCTGGATATTTCCAAGCTGGATGCGGGCGTGGTTACGCCAAATTTCTCGGTGTTTTCAATGGCGGGTATGCTGGAGCGCATTGCGCATGATTATGCGCCGTTGGCACAACGCAAGAGCATTACGCTGCGCGTGAGACCCGATAAGACCTTGGTTAATAGTGATCCGATATTATTGGAGCGAATAATTATTAATCTGCTAAGTAATGCGATTCGTTACACGCCGAGCGGCGGGCGCATCTTGATTGCGTGCCGCACGCGCGGTAATCAACTTCGCATCGAAGTGCGCGACAGCGGTATCGGTATTCCTGAGGACTCGCAAAAATCAATCTTCCGTGAATTTATTCAATTGGCCAATAAAGAGCGCGACCGCAGCAAAGGGCTGGGTTTGGGCTTGGCAATTGTAGAACGTATCGTCAAGCTTCTGAATCATTCGATTGAATTAAATTCCAGACCCGGGCAAGGATCCACTTTTGCAGTGAATGTGGTTAAAGTCGAGTCGCCGAAAGTTGAGATGTCAGAGCAAACAGTGGCTGCTGAAAAAAACATTGAGCAACGTTTGCCCAGTCTGTTTGACGACCTGAAAGTACTGGTTATTGATGACAATCAGCTGGTTTTGAACGGCACAAAAGGTATTTTAGAATCATGGGGTTGTGTTGTTTGCGCGGTGCAATCCCTTGGCGAGGTAAAAGCGCTGGATCGAACCTCACAGTTTGATCTGGTAGTGTGTGATTTCCGTTTGGCCGATGGTGACGGTATTGAAATTGCCGAGTGGATTAAAGTCAATTTTAATACGCAACCGCAATTTATTTTGATCAGCGGCGACACTTCGCCCGATGTGTTGCAAAGGGTTAAAGAGCAGGGCATTCAGTTGTTGCACAAACCGGTGCGCCCCGCCAAGTTACGTTCCTTGATCCAGTTTATGATCGGGCAGAAAAACCTTAAAAGTTAGCGACGGATGAATATGGATACTGCCTTAGTTCAACCGAAAACCTGCGCTAACAACGTCCCTTTTTTGGAGTGCGCCGGCATGACGGCGCGGTTTGGCATTGTGCTTGGTTTTCGCGGCGTCGTGCCGCTGCACTCCAAATAAAGCGGTTTTGCGGGGGCAAACGACTTCCCCCCGTTGCCGGTTTGCTGTTAGCGTGCTAGCTTCATCGCCTGTGCCACTTCGCGTTTGCCTTCGCGCTCTTTTTCGCTGGCGCGTTTGTCGTGTTCTTTCTTGCCTTTTGCCAAACCAATGTTGAGTTTAACGTGGCTGCCTTTGTAGTGCATGTCCAGGGGAATAATGGTAAAGCCGGCGCGTTGCGCTTTGCCGATGAGTTTTTCGATTTCGCGCTGGTGCAGCAGTAGTTTGCGGGTGCGTACCGGGTCGGGAAGAATGTGCGAGGAGGCATTCAGCAGCGGGCTGATATGCGAACCGAACAGATACAGCGCGCCTTCTTTGATGATGACGTAAGCCTCTTTAAGATTCGCCCGACCGGCGCGAATCGCTTTGACTTCCCACCCCTCCAGCATCAGACCCGCTTCATAGCGCTCTTCGATAAAGTAGTCATGAAAGGCTTTTTTATTTTGTACGATGCTCATAGTTTTGCGTGAAATGCAGGTGTAATTTTTTGTGCGTTACGATATTCTACCAGCCTTTGGATTATTGGCTTTGACAAGCAATGGCTTTAGTTGAAAAATCAGTTTTACTTCCCTACAGCGCGGAACAGATGTTTGTGTTGGTAGATAATGTGTCCGATTACCCGCTGTTTTTGCCGTGGTGTGGCGGTGCCAGTTCAGAACTGGTGGGTGAAAATACCGTGCATGCCACTGTGCATATAAATTATCATCAAATAAAACAAAGCTTTACGACGGAGAATGTGGTTGAGGCTCCGCACCATATCGCTATGACGCTGCAGGACGGCCCGTTCAAGCACCTCGATGGACATTGGTATTTCACGGCGCTTTCGCCCACAGCCTGTAAAATTAGCTTTAAGTTGCATTATGAGTTTTCCAGCAAATTGCTGGAGCAATTGGTCGGGCCGGTGTTTCATTACATTGCCAATAGTTTTGTCGATGCGTTTACCCATCGCGCTGAAAAGGTTTACATTGCTAAATGAACAAAAAAATTAAAATTGAACTGGTTTATGCATTGCCGCATGAGCAAACCCTGCTTAAGCTGGAGGTGCCGGAGCAAACGACACTGGGCGATGCGCTCAAATTATCCGGTTTGCAGGAAAAATACCCCGAAATTGATCCCGTCAAAGGCAAGTTTGGTATTTACGGAAAACTCAGCAAAGTTGACACGGTGTTGCGCGAAAAAGATCGTGTTGAAATTTACCGGCCTTTACTTGCCGATCCCAAAGAGGTGCGCCGTAAACGTGCCGAAGAGGGTAAGGTCATGAAAAAGGGCGGCGGTGATATTTAATGCTTGATTATGATTTGCACTGCCATTCGAATGTATCCGATGGATTATTATCTCCTACCGAATTAGTGAATCGCGCTGCCGAGCGCGGGGTGAAGTTTCTCGCACTCACCGATCATGATGACGTGGATGGTTTGTCTGAAGCGGCACAGGCCGCCGCGAATTGCGGCATAGAATTTATTAACGGGGTCGAGATTTCCGTCACTTGGCGCAAACATACCCTGCATGTGGTGGGTTTGCACGTCAATCCGCAATATATTGATTTAATTGAAGGTTTGCGTGGCATCCGGAGCGGGCGCCGGCGCCGGGCCGAGTTGATGGCCGAATCTCTGGCGAAATCGGGTCTGGGCGGAATATTAGAGGGTGCTTACCGTTACACAAAAAATCCCGAAATGATTGGCCGCACGCATTTTGCGCGCTATCTGGTGGAAATTGGGCACTGTAAAGATGTGGGCAGCGTGTTCAAACGCTATCTGGTAAAAGGCAAGCCCGGTTATGTGCCGCATGAGTGGGCGACCTTGGCGGACGCCATTAATTGGATTCGCGATGCGGGCGGCATTGCGGTGCTGGCACATCCGGGGCGTTATACTGCCGGACGCAAAGCCATGGGGAAGCCAACCTTGCGTGAATTACTCGCCGAATTTAAGGCGCTGGGGGGGCAAGGGATTGAAGTGGTCACCGGCAGTCATACGCCGGCGCAGTACGCTGAATTCGCGCGTTATGCAACCGAGTTTGGCTTGCTCAGTTCGTGTGGTTCCGACTATCACGGCCCGGGCGAAAGTTACCGAGATTTGGGACGTTTGCCGGATTTGCCGCTGGAATGTAAGCCGGTTTGGCAGGCGTGGTAGGGTTAAGTATTTCAAGGAATTTTTATGTCGCAATATTTTGTAATTCATCCCGATAATCCGCAGCCGCGTTTGATTAAACAAGCGGCGGCTTTGTTGCGTACCGGTGCCGTGATTGTATACCCGACTGATTCCGGTTATGCGCTGGGCTGTCATCTGGGCGATAAAGACGCGGAGATGCGGATTCGCCAATTGCGCGGTTTGAATGATAAACATCTGTTGACGCTGATGTGTCGCGATTTGTCCGAGTTGGCGCATTATGCCCGCGTGGACAATGCCTGTTTTCGTTTGCTGAAAAACAACACGCCGGGCAGTTATACCTTTATTTTGGATGCAACCAAGGAAGTGCCGCGCCGCTTGCAACATCCCAAACGCAGTACCATTGGTTTGCGTATTCCCGATCATCCGGTTGCCTTGGCCCTGCTCGAAGAATTGAACGAGCCGCTGTTAAGCTCAACGTTAATATTGCCCGACGCGCATTATCCGCTAACCGATGTTGATGAAATTCGTGAGCATTTGGCCGAACGGGTGGATCTGATTATTGAAGGCGGAGCGGTAGGTCTGGAACCCACTACCGTGCTGGATTTGACCGACTCTATCCCGGTATTGGTCAGACGCGGTAAGGGCGCAGTCAGCCATTTTGGCATTACGGAATAACCGGAAACATTATGAATTTCGACGCATTGATTCAAACCATCGCCATCGCTGCGATTCCTGTGTTGTTCGCCATCACATTGCACGAAGCAGCGCATGGTTACGTGGCGCGGCATTTCGGTGATATGACGGCGTACCAGCAGGGACGAATCAGTTTAAATCCTTTGCGTCACATTGATCCCGTGGGTACAATTTTGCTGCCGCTGTTGACATTATTTCTGGGCGGCATTTTGTTCGGCTGGGCTAAACCGGTGCCGGTTAATTTTGGCGCGTTGCGCCGTCCCAAGCAGGATATGTTGTGGGTTGCTTTAGCCGGTCCGGCTGCCAATTTATTTATGGCGCTGTTTTGGGGATTCTGGTCGATGATTGCCTGGCAGGCACCGGGGAGTTACTTTGCCGAGCCGCTGCTGGAAATGGCGCAGTTGGGCGTAAAAATTAACGTCATTTTAATGGTGTTGAATCTCTTGCCCTTGCCGCCGCTGGACGGTGGGCGCATCGTGATTAGTTTATTGCCGCAGCGTGCGGCGATTAAACTGGCGGGTGTTGAACCGTACGGTTTATTTATTCTGATCGGATTGGCGTTCACGCCGGTGTTGAGTTGGTTGCTGACCGGCCCGGTTGTGGCATTGATTTCTTTGGTTAATTTTATTTTCGGGTTTTAAAATAATATATGTTTGCTGATCGCGTTTTATCTGGAATGCGCCCCACGGGTAGTTTGCACCTCGGGCATTATCACGGCGTGCTAAAAAATTGGGTGGAAATGCAGCAGGAATATGAATGCCTGTTTTTCGTCGCTGACTGGCATGCGCTAACCACTCATTACGACTCACCGCAAGTCATCGAACAAAGCGTGTGGGACATGGTGATTGACTGGTTGGCGGCGGGGGTCGATCCGGCGCGCGCCACCTTGTTTATTCAGTCGCGCGTCCCCGAGCATGCCGAGCTGCATTTGTTGCTCTCAATGATTACGCCGCTGGGGTGGCTGGAACGCGTGCCAACCTACAAAGACCAGCAGGAAAAACTCTCCGAAAAAGATCTGAGCACCTATGGATTTTTGGGTTACCCCTTATTGCAAAGCGCGGATATTTTGATCTATCGCGCTACACAGGTACCGGTGGGTGAAGATCAGGTTCCGCATATTGAATTTACGCGTGAAATCGCGCGGCGCTTCAACCATATTTACGGGCGTGAAATTGGCTTTGCAGAAAAAGCCGAGGCCGCCATCAAGAAGCTTGGGAGTAAAAAGGCTAAATTATACAGTGAGTTACGTACGCGATTTCAAGAGCAGGGTGACGATGATGCACTGCAATCCGCCAAGTCATTGCTGGATGAACAACAGAGTTTAAGTTTGGGTGACCGTGAGCGTTTGTTTGGTTATCTGGAAGGGGGCGGCAAGATGATTTTGTCCGAGCCGCAAGCCATGCTCACCAAAGCGTCGAAAATGCCCGGTTTGGACGGGCACAAGATGTCCAAGTCTTATGGCAATGTGATTACCCTGCGCGAAGACGAGGCCAGTGTCGCCAAGAAAATTCGCACCATGCCCACCGATCCGGCGCGGATTCGCCGCACCGATGCGGGCGATCCCGCACGCTGCCCGGTGTGGCAACTGCATGAAGTTTATTCCAGCGAAGACACGCGGCAGTGGGCGCAACAAGGTTGCAGAAGCGCCGCTATCGGTTGCATAGAATGCAAACAACCGGTGATCAACGCGGTATTGGAGGAGCAAAAGCCGATGCGCGAACGCGCCCAACAATATCTGGACGACCCGACGCTGGTGCGTAATATCATCGCGGACGGCTGCGAGAAAGCACGCAAGCTGGCGATTGAAACGATGCGCGATGTGCGCGAGGCGATGGGACTAAGCTACTCTTGAGTTGCAATATCAAACCTGAACCAACCCCGGAAAACATTGTTTGGCATCATGCCACCGTCACCCGTGCGCGGCGCGAAGCGCAAAACGGGCATCGCGGTCTAGTGGTCTGGTTTACCGGTTTATCGGGCGCGGGTAAATCCACCTTGGCACACGCGGTGGAGGAGCATTTGCACCGCCAGGGGTGCCGTACCTTTGTACTGGACGGTGACAATGTGCGGCATGGTTTGTGTAAGGATTTGGGCTTTTCAGAAGCACATCGCAGCGAAAATATCCGGCGCGTGGGAGAAGTCGCCAAGTTAATGGCCGAAGCCGGCCTGGTTGTGTTAACCGCGTTTATTTCGCCGTTTCGCGCAGATCGCGATAATGTGCGCGCAATGCTGCAATATGATGATTATATTGAGATTTTTTGCGATAGCGCGCTGCAGGTTTGCGAGCGGCGCGACGTAAAGGGCCTGTATCAAAAAGCCCGTGCAGGCGAAATTCCAAACTTTACCGGCATTTCATCGCCTTATGAAGCACCGCTGAAACCGGAATTGGTGGTTGCAACCGGGCGTGAATCCCTGGAGGAGTGTGTGCACCAGGTGTTGACTGTGTTGAATGAAAATCTTGCATTAACCAGCCATGAGTCAAGCTGAACTTCAATTAACGCCCCGTGCGCTAATCCACGGCGAGCCGTTGCTGGAAATGCCGGCAGATTTGTATATTCCGCCGGATGCGCTGGAGTTAGTGCTGGAGACTTTTCAGGGGCCGCTGGATTTGTTGTTGTATCTGATCCGCAAACATAATCTGGATGTTCTGGATATTCCGATGGCGCAGCTGACCAAGCAATACATGACGTACATTGAGCTGATGCAGCGCAATCGTCTGGAATTGGCGGCAGAATATTTGCTGATGGCGGCGGTGCTGATTGAAATTAAATCGCGCATGCTCTTGCCGCGTCCGCCCAAGATGGGCGAGGCGGAAGTGGAAGATCCGCGTGCCGAGTTGATGCGGCGCCTGTTGGAATATGAGCAGATGAAGCTGGCCGCGCAGGCGCTGAATGTCTTGCCGCAAGCCGGTCGTGATTTTGAATTGGTACAGGTGTTAATCGAGCGTAGTGTGATCGAACGCCTGCCGGGTGTCAGCGTGGAAGAGTTGCGCATCGCCTGGATGACGTTGCTGACGCGTGCCAAAGTGCATGCGCATCATAAAGTGCGCCGCGACGAACTGTCGGTACGCGAACAAATGACGCGCTTACTCAGGCAGTTGGCGCACGGTGAATTTGAACTGTTTGAAAAATTATTCGATCAGGAAGGCGGCATTCCGCAATTGGTCGTTACTTTCATTGCCATTCTGGAATTGGCCAAGGAAACGTTAGTCGAAATTTCGCAAACTGAAACACTGGGAAATATTTATGTCCGAACCAGCCGACTCACCCTCGAATGAACCCGCACTGCCAGCCGTAGCCGTCGGTAGCGCTGCGGTGCAGGGAGATGTGCTGCTCCTCAAGATTTTTGAGGCAGCGCTGATGACCACCACTGAACCTTTGTCCTTATCCGAATTGCGCAAGCTCGCCGACAGCGCTTTGGATAATCGCAGCATAGAAGCGTTGCTTGCCCGGCTCGCGGAAAAATATGTGGAGAGTGGCGTTGAATTAAACCGGGTTGCCAGCGGCTGGCGTTTCCGTGCGCGTCCTGAAATGCAGGTTTATATCGAGCGACTCGATCCGCAAAAGCCGCCCAGATATTCGCGTGCGGTGATGGAAACCCTGGCGATCATTGCCTATCGCCAGCCGGTGACGCGCGGAGATATCGAAGAAATTCGCGGCGTCGTGGTATCGGCGCAAGTGCTGAAAACGCTGGAGTCGCGCGGCTGGATTGAGAGCATCGGCACGCGCGATACGCCCGGTAAGCCGGCGTTGTATGCCACAACCAAACAATTGCTGGATGATTTGAATCTGCGCTCGCTGAGTGAATTGCCCGCGCTGGCGGAAATGGGCAATTTGTTGGAAGTAAATCAAGCCGCATAAATATACCGCCATGACAGGGTTTAGGGTGTCTCTAACAATTCAATTTTCGAAGCCAGGCAAGGCGCGAACAAAAAATTAGGACGCAGCATATGCATGATATGTAAGGAGTAATTTTTTGTGAACAACGCAGCATCGCGAAGTAAATTTAATTTTTAGAGGTGCCCTTTAGATGAAACACATTTCTTCGCGCGACAATGCGTTTTTTAAAGAATTGGCCAAGCTGGCGGGCTCGTCTAAACAGCGGCGTCAGGCACAGCAGACTTTGTTGGATGGCGCACATTTGTTGGCGGCCTATTTGGCAAGCGGAGCTAAGCCATTGCATTTGTTGGTCAATGCAGCCGGGCTTAATGATCCCGAGGTGTTGGAGCTGCTTAAGCAATCAGGAAACACCCCGATTACCCAATTAGATCAGACGCTGTTTAAAGAGCTTAGCGAGTTAAAAACGCAAAGTGGAATTTTGGCGTTGATCGCACTCCCGCAGCCCCGTGTTACCCCCGGGAAAAGTCAATTTTGTATTCTGCTGGAAGATGTGCAAGATCCCGGAAATGTGGGTTCCATCCTGCGCTCGGCTGCGGCAGCCGGTTGTGATGCAGCCTATCTTTCGGCTGGCTGCGCGGATGTCTGGTCGCCCAAGGTATTGCGCGCCGGGATGGGCGGACAGTTTGTCATGAGTATTTACGAGCATGTCGATTTATTGACGACTGCACAGCAGTTTTCTGGAAAGTTATTTGCGACCGCATTGACTGCGCCCGAGAGCCTATATCAAGCCAATTTGGCCGGAAGCATTGGCTTGGTGCTGGGCAATGAAGGAAGTGGTTTGTCGGCACAATTATTGGATTGTGTGACACAGCAAATCAAGATTCCGATGCCGGGGAAAGTGGAGTCGTTAAATGTGGCTGCAGCCGCCGCTGTGTGTCTCTTCGAAGCGGCACGGCAACGCGGATAAAGCGCGCCTTTAAAACTGAATTTACTTCGCTATGTTGCGTCGCTCACAAAAAATTACTCCTTACATATCAAGTATATGCTGCGTCCTAATTTTTTGTTCGGGTCTTACCTAGCTTTGAAAATTATATTTTGAGAGACACCCTCAAGTATAATGCGCGACTTTGCGGGATGCCGCTATCCCGATCGCTTACATGGAGTACGCAATTGAAATTTAATATATCTTTAAATAGTGAATATAATCAAATGGTTAATAAAATACTTCGCATTTTCGCAGTATCCTGCTTGCTGATTTTTTCAGATTTCACTCTTGCGGTCACTCCCGAGCAACTGCAACAGTTGCAGAATTTATCTCCTGATCAATTGCAGCAACTTAAACAAATGTCACCCGAGCAACGTGCCGCTTTACAGCAGCAAGCCGGCGCAGGAGTAACGCCAGCCGGCGCAAAAGTTATCGTTCCGCCGCCTGCTATGCAATCGCGTGAAACTGGGATGGGGCGCTTGGAATATGACATGAAAACCCCGTCGGTGGATGCTAAATTGTCCAATGTAGAGGTGGTTGCGTCACCTCAGGCCAATGTACCGGTTGAGCAAGTGTCTGGAAAAGCGACAGAAAATGTTGAAGTGCGGCGCGGCTTTGAAGCCTTTGCCAGAGAATCCAAGCCGATGACCGTGAGTACAGAGGGCTTGCAGCAGTTCGGTTATGAATTGTTTGCCAGCCAACCCAGCACTTTTGCGCCCGCAACCGATATCCCCGTTCCGCCCGAATATGTGCTGGGGCCGGGGGATGAAATAAAAGTGCAGATGTTTGGTAAAGATAATCTTAATTTGGCGCTGACCGTGGATCGCGAAGGTGCCGTTTCTTTCCCGCAAATTGGACCAATTTCACTTGCCGGACTCAGTTTTGCCCAAGCTAAAGCCACGCTTGCGGATCAAATTAAACAAAGAATGATCGGTGTTTCGGCCAGCATTACCATGGGGCAATTGCGTTCAATTCGGATTTTTGCATTGGGTGATGTCTATCGCCCCGGCTCTTATACCGTAAGCGGTTTGGCGACTTTATCGCATGCGCTGTTTGCCTCCGGCGGTGTGAAAAAGATTGGTTCGTTACGCAATATTGAACTTAAGCGCAATGGTCGTAAAGTCACTACTATTGATTTGTATGACTTTTTATTAAAAGGAAATACCAGCCGCGATGTGCGTTTGTTGCCCGGTGATGTGGTGTTTGTACCCACCATTGGTAAAACTGTTGCCATTGCAGGTGAAGTAGTGCGTCCCGCAATCTATGAGTTGGCTGGCGAGACCAATGTGGGAGATATTCTTAAGCTATCCGGAGGTCTGTTGCCTAATGCTTATACTAGCAAAGCCTTAATCGAACGGTTTAATCCGAAAGGAGATAAGCAGGTGGTAAATATCGACCTATCGGGAAGCGGATTATCGGCACCGATAAAAAATGGCGATGTGATTAAGGTATTTACCGCCACAGATTATGAAACCAACCAAGTGTTGCTAGTGGGTAATGTTAAACGTCCGGGTAAAGTAGCGTGGAATCCCGGCATGAAAGTTTTGGATTTGATTTCAAGCCGCGATGATCTTTTGCCTGAATCATTGATGGACTACGGCATTATCGAAAGTGAGGCAGAAGATACCCGTGAGCCGGTGGTGACGCGTTTTAAATTGGGTGAGTTGATGGAAAAAGGTAAAGCGGCAGGAGCGCTGAATGTTGCGCTAAAGCCGCGCGATCGCGTGTATGTGTTTCAGCGGGCCAATTTTCGCGAGCAGCCCAAATTGACTATTGTCGGGAGTGTGCAAACTCCGGGGCAATATGAATTAAAACGGAATATGCGTTTGGCTGACTTGGTTCTGGCCGCCGGTGGAATATTGCGTGATACCGACCTTGGAACCGCAGAAATATATCGTACTGATCCGTTGACCAAAATGGTCAGTTTGAATAAGGTCAATTTGGCGGGTGCCATGGCTTCGCAGCCTGAAGATGACTTCTTGTTGCAAGATTTGGATCGGGTCGTTATTCACTCAGTGTATGAGACAAAGCTGAACGAAATGGTGACGATTAGCGGGCAAGTGCATCGTCCCGGCACGGTTCCGTTGAGTGAAGGAATGCGTATAGCGGATTTGGTTTTTGCGGGTGGCAATGTCAGTGAGTTTGCTTTTCTGAAAAAAGCCAGATTAACCCGCTACAAAATTGAAAATGGCGAAAAGCGCGTCTCGCTGAATATCGATGTTGATTTAAGCTCTGCCTTGCAGGGAATTGAAGCTGCCAACTTACCGCTTGAGCCGTATGACATACTGTATATCAACCGGATAAACGATGAGCCTAATTTGGAAGTGGTGTCTGTGTTTGGTGAGGTTCATAAACCATCAAATCAAATTCCGCTCATTCAAGGCATGCGCATTGCAGATTTATTATTTGCAGCAGGAAATGTCACCGAGCGGGCGTACTTAGCCAAAGGCGAAGTTACCCGTTTTAAAGTGGTCAATGGTGAGAGACGCGAGAGTGAACACTTTGAAGTTGATCTATCAGCCGCGCTAAAAGGCGATGAAAAAGCCAATATTGTCTTGCAACCCTATGATAATTTGACGGTTAGACGTTTATCCGGCTGGAACGAGGCTGAACAAGTGACTATTCTTGGCGAAGTTCAACATAAAGGTGCTTATCCCATCCAAAATGGTGAGCGACTCTCAGACGTGCTTGCCCGCACCGGCGGTTTTACTAAAGATGCATATTTGCCTGCCGCAATCTTTATTCGCGAGTCCATCCGGGTTGAGCAGCAAAAACAACTGGATGAAATGGTGCGCCGCATGGAAGCAGAATTAGCCAAGCGCCAGGAAACTTCGTTGGTACGGGATGCAACGTTAGCGCAACATAAGCAAGAGGGGGAAGCAGCTGCTTCTCGAATTCTTGATCAATTGAAGTCAGTTCGGGCGACCGGCCGACTGGTGATTGAGTTGGCAGATATTGAAACTTTAAAGAAGAGTCATTTTGATATCCAGTTGCGCGATGGGGATAAGCTGTACATTCCCAAGCGTCCGGATGAGGTATTGGTGCTAGGCGAAGTGTATAACCAGAGTGCGCTGATTTATGAGCCGGGTAAAAGTGCCAACGCGTATTTGAAAGATGCCGGCGTGACGCGGATGGCGGATACGAGTGAAATGTATTATGTGCGTGCAAACGGTAAAATCGAAACGAAGGGTTGGCTATTTGGTAACTCTATGCAGCCCGGAGATGCCATCGTGGTTCCGGTTAGCGTGAGTTATTTCAATCTGCTGGATTCCGTATTGGATTGGTCGCGTGCCACGATGCAGATTGCCACCACGATTGCAACGCTTAAATACATTGGGGTGGTTAAATGAGTGAACATCCGCTAAGCAAGCCTGAGCCGCTACTTGCATCGCCTCAGCAGCCCGTCAATTATCATCCGGAAATTGAGGAAGATGAGATCAATCTGCTGGACTTATTGATTACGTTGTTAAAGCATAAGGTAATGATTATAGTGGTGCCGCTGCTAGTGGCGGTGCTTGCGGCTGGATATTCTTTAACCCTTAAAAATATTTATCGTGCCGAGGTACTGCTTGCGCCAGTGGGCGATGAAAAAGGCGGCGGTGCCTCATCCATGTTGGGTGGCTTGGGCGGGCTGGCTTCTTTGGCCGGTGTCTCGTTGGGCGGTGGTGGCAGCACGGAACAAAATATTGCGATTTTGAAATCGCGCGAGTTTTTAGTCAAATTTGTTGAAGATACAAATTTAATGCCGATTTTGTTTGAAGAGGCCTGGGATGCGGAAAAGAAAGCTTGGAAAGAACCTGATCCCAAAAAACAACCGAGACTTAGGGATGGAGCTGCCGCTTTTTTAAGTTTAATTATTATTGAAAATGATAAAAAAACTTCGTTAATTACCCTTGCTATTGAATGGACAGACAAGAAACAGGCGGCAGAGTGGGCGAATGAACTGGTTTTAAGATTGAATAAGTATCTGGGCGAGCAGGCCATCGCGCGCGGCGATGGTAATCTGGAATATTTAAATCAGGAATTGATGCGCACCCAGATTGAGGATTTTCGTAAAACGTTATTTGACTTAATTGCCCAAGAGCAGAAAAAAGCGATGCTGGCGAAGACGCAAAAAGACTTTGCATTCAGGGTATTGGATCATGCCGTGGAGCCCGATAAAAAGATTAAGCCGAAGCGCGCACTAATTGTATTGTTGGCCGGCTTGGTGGCATTTTTCCTGACGGTAATCTGGGCGTTTGTTAAAGAAGCGATGCTGCGCGCCAAGCAGGAACCCGAGCAAGCACAACGTTGGGCTGAACTGCGCCAAGCGTTAAGTTTTAAACGCCCGCCAAAATAAGGCCGGCCGTTCCAATTTGGAGTGTGGCGGCATGATGCCGCTGGCGCTTAGTGCAACGCTCAAACCGAGCAGTCATGCCTGAAAAACGATTAGCCATCTCCCCGGTGAAACTTCTTCTAGCCATTTCACTAAGCCAACAAGTTGGCAAGTGACTGGTTATAAGCTGCAAAAAACGCAGCAAGTGATTGGTTATGCGCACTCCCAAGCAAATAGCGTTTTGCTTCCCGATTCTAAATTTTGTTGCAGATGCTTCAAAAATGCACGGGTTTTAGATGGCAGGTAACGGCGCATAGGCATAACCGCCCATGCGGGAACCGAGGGTAGCGACCAGTCCGGGAGAATTCGTAGCAAGTGTTTATGTACTACATCCTCGCGGGCAAATTCTTCGGGCAGGGCGCCAATACCCGCGCCATCCAATAGGAGTTGCTGAATCATATCCGGAGAATTTAGCGCCAAACGTCCCGGTGGTACTTCATCCCAAATTTCGTTGTTACGCGTTAACTTCCATGCTAGCGCGTTGCCCTGCGTGGATAGCAAGCGAACAGCCGCGTGGTTTTTTAATTCATCCGGATGCAGCGGGGCAGTATGCAGCGCCAGATAAATTGGGCTGGCGTATAAACCTACCTGCTGTTCATCAATTTTACGTGCCACGATGGAAGAATCGTTATCCAACTCTCCCATGCGAATGGCGAGGTCAAAATGCTCCCCGATTAAATCGACGCGGCGTGAACTGAGATCAATATCCAGCTGAATTTCCGGAAAATTTTCAATAAACGTGGCAATTGCGCGCGAGAAATATAACTTGGCGTAATCTCCCGGCATTGAGACGCGTAAGCGTCCTTTGGGCTGTAACTCCCTGCTGTTTACAAAATCTTGGGTGGCCGATATTTCTTCGCTAATGCGCCGGCAATGCTCCAGAAATTCCAATCCAAAATCCGTCAAGGTAAGGCGGCGCGTGGTGCGTAGCAGCAGCTTTTGTCCCAGCAGCGTTTCCAGATTGCCGAGGCGACGCGAAACAGTCGCCTTTGGCATACGCAAAAATTCCGCAGCGCGCACCAAACTGGCTTGCTCGGCAATGGCGGCAAACAGTAAATAATCGTCGGCAGAAATATTGGGTGCTTGCATCAAGTTCTCCTTAGTTTGTTCCAATAATGGAATAGTCTATCTCGAATAAATGGCTTTATCTATTATTTTGAGATGATTAAGATGCGTCATCGTAATAATTTTGAGAAAGGTAATTATCATGAACGCTATTTCCCAGTCTCATTTGCAGGCATCGCGCAATATTGAACAAATTATTCAGGGGGTTGCCACCTCCGATGGTGCGGGCGTAAAGTTGACTCGAGTGTTAACCGGCAAGCTGCAACGCCGCCTTGATCCATTCTTAATGTTGGATGCGTTTGGTAGTGACAATCCGGATGACTACATTGCCGGTTTTCCGGATCATCCGCATCGCGGTTTTGAAACGGTGACGTATATGCTGGCAGGACGCATGCGGCATCGCGATAGCGCGGGTCATGAGGGTTTGTTGGGCGACGGTGGCGTGCAATGGATGACGGCGGGACGCGGCGTGGTGCATTCGGAAATTCCCGAGCAAACCGACGGGGTGATGGAAGGGTTTCAACTGTGGTTAAATCTGCCTGCGCACAGCAAAATGAATGACCCGTGGTATCAGGATTTTGCCAGCGCAAGTATTCCGGAATATGTGACTGCGGATAACGTGAAGGTGCGCGTGATTGCGGGAAGCAGCAACGGGGTAGCGGGCGTGGTGACGCGCGAAAATACCGAGCCGCTGTATTTGGATATTCATTTGCCTGCGGGAGCGACTTTTAACACCGAATTACCCGCCACCCATAATGCATTTATTTATGTTTATCGCGGTGCGGTTGCCGTGGGAGAAACGCAGGTTGGTTCGCAACGCATGGGAATTTTAACCTCTGCGGGTGGGGCGGATGGTGTGACAATCACGGCGCAGCAAGTGGCCAGATTGATCCTGGTGGCCGGCAAGCCGCTGAACGAACCCATCGTGCAATATGGTCCGTTTGTGATGAATACTCAGCAGGAAATTCATCAGGCGCTGGATGATTTTCGCAATGGCAAGTTTGACTAACAGGAGATTGGGATGAACTCGATTCTACGTTACACGCGCACCGCGATGGCATTGCATTGGTTGATGGCGCTGCTAATTTTTGTCGCCTTCCCGCTGGGCGTCTACATGCATGAGTTACCTTTGTCACCGACCAAGCTGCAACTGTATAGTTATCACAAATGGATCGGTGTGACTTTGTTTATGTTAGTGGCGGTGCGCATTGCATGGCGCATCACCCATACGCCTCCGCCCCTGCCGCAATTGACGCCGGTTTGGGAGAAAGTGGTGAGTCATATTACGCACCTTGCATTGTACGGTTTGTTGCTGGCCGTACCGCTATCGGGTTGGTTGATGAGTTCGGCAAAAGGCTTTGCCACAGTCTGGTTGGGCATTTTAACGCTCCCAGACTTAGTTAATAAAAACAAAGAGTTGGCTGAATTATTGACGATTGCTCACCAAGGGTTAAACTTTATGCTATTGGCGTTGGTGGCGATGCATATTGCGGCAGTGATTAAACATAAATTTATCGACCAGGATCAGATTTTGGATCGTATGTTACCGGGGAGAAAACACCCATGAACTACAAAAATGTAGTGTTGGCAGGTATGTTGCTGTTCAGTGCGCAGGTCAACGCGCTTGAATTTAAACAAGTACAAGCTGCGCAAAGTTCTATCACTTTCGGCTATAAGCAAATGGGTGTGCCGATGGATGGAAAGTTCAAACAGTTTGCCGCGCAACTGAGCTTCGATCAGGCAAAACTGGCTAATGCGCGAGCAAGTTTTAACATTGATTTGGCGAGTATTGATACCGGATCAAGCGAAGCCGACGAGGAGGTGGCCGGTAAACTCTGGTTTAATACCAAGGCGTTTCCCTCGGCTAATTTTGTTGCCACGGGCATAAAAAGTTTGGGCGGAAATCGCTATGAAGCAAGCGGCAAACTCACCATTAAGGGTATCACGCAGAATGTTGTCGCACCGGTGACGTTTCAGCAATCCGGTGCGCGCGGCACGTTTGAAGGCGCGTTTACCATCAGGCGCCTGGATTACAAGATTGGTGAAGGGGCGTGGAGCGATGTCGGCACGGTCGCCAATGAAGTGCAAATCAAGTTTTATGTCGTAGTCAACGCAGCTAGCAGCAAATAATTATAGGGCACCTCTAAAAATTAAATTTACTTTGCGATGCGGCGTTGCTCTCAAAAAATTACTCCTTACATATCATGCATATGCTGCGTCCTAATTTTTTGCTCGCGCCTTGCCTAGCTTCGAAAATTGAATTTTTAGAGGTGCCCTATTTTCTTTATTCACTTATTAGGAGATTTACCATGAAAAAATTAGTCGCCCTTACGTTCGCCGCATCGCTTTCCAGCGTGGCGGTTGCCGCGCCGGAAACTTATATGATCGAAGGTTCGCATACCATGCCGCGCTTTGAATACAACCACATGGGCTATTCAACTCAGGTCAGCCGTTTTGACAAAACCACTGGCACTATCGTGATTGATCGCGCTGCAAAAACCGGTTCGGTAGATGTAGTGATTGATGCGAAATCAGTGAATACCGGATCTGCCGTATTCAATGAGCATATTCAAGGCGAAGATTTTTTCTCCACCGAAAAATTTCCGACCATTACGTTCAAGTCCAGCAAGCTTAAATTTGAGGCGGATAAGCTGGTTTCCGTGCAGGGTGATTTGACGATCAAAGGCGTGACTCAGCCTGTGACTTTGGCTGTGACTTCGTTCTTTTGTATGCCGCATCCGATGATGAAGAAAGATGCCTGCGGTGCGAATGCCACGACGGTTGTAAAACGTTCTGATTTTAAAATGGGTAAATATGCACCGTTTGTCAGCGATGAAGTGACGCTCACCATTCCGGTTGAGTCGATTAAGCAGTAAAGGACTCGCGTTTTGTTTTTCGTAGGTCGGGATACCCTAAAAGGCACAAGAACCTCTTCGAGGTAAATCCCGATCTGCGAGATACCTCTTTGGTTCCGGCCCGGGTAATTAATGCTGTTTTTTTAGAATAGCTTGCAATCGTTCTTCCCGGTGCAATTTCTCTACAGTCGCAATGACGATATGAATTTCAGCGGGAGATAACTCGGGGAAGTGCTGTTCTACCATATGAGCCATGGCGAAGTTGGAGACGGTTTTAATGGTATCGTTCCCTGCTACGATCGGGGCAAGTAACTCGCACGCCCGTACAAATACTTCCCGCACTTGGGTATGTTGGCGACGTTCATCTGTGGCTGTTGGATTAGTCATGGCGGAATCCCAATAGGGTTTAAATTTTTGAAATCTAATTAGTAAAGCTACGACATAAATGTTGAATCATGGCTTCCTCGTCAGCGGGGATCACCAGAATGGGCTTGCTGCCCAAGTGCTCTATTCTAACTGAAGCCAGGTGGTTGGCGGAATCGTTCAGCGCGAATCCCAAAAAATTTAAGGGGGCGCAAATTTCATTGCGTACGATCGGTGAATGTTCGCCAATTCCACCGGTAAATACTAGGGCATCAATCCCGCCGGATTTGGCGGCAAATCCGCCAATCGCCGCGCGTACCTGGCGGCAGAAGTAATTGACGGCGAATTTTGCCGAGTCACTTGTGCTGTTCAGAAGATCACTCATTTCGTTGCTTTCACCATCCGACAGCGCGAGCAATCCCATTTTATGAAATACCAGTTTACTGAGTTCGGCGGTATCAAAGCGTTTTGCCAGCTCCAGCATCACGCCGGGATCAAGATCACCACTGCGTGTCCCCATCGGGATGCCGCCAGCCGGTGTGAAGCCCATCGTGGTATCAACTGATTTTAAATTTTCCAAAAGACACAGGCTGGCACCACTGCCTAAGTGGGCAATCACGATTTTACCGTAGGCCGTAGCGCCTAAAATATCCGGCAGCTGCGAGGCAATGTAGGCGTAATTAATGCCGTGAAAGCCGAAGCGGCGCAGTCCCAGCTCCTGTGGAATGGGTAACCGTTTTGCCAAATCGGGGAGGGTGGCATGAAAGGCGGTGTCGAAGCAGGCAACCTGCGGAACTCTAAAGAATTGCCCGCACAAATCCAGTCCCATTAAATTGCCGGGTAGGTGTAGCGGGGCAAGGTGAACCACTTCATTCAAGCGTTCACGTTCCACTTCGTCTACCAAACGTGCGGCATCGGTAATTTCGCCCCCATGCACAAAGCGGTGTCCGACGATGTCCGGCAAATCGCCGGATAATTCGCTCATCAATGCGTCAAAAGCTTCATGATGATCGTGCAGATTGCTGTAGCGAAAGTTGCGCCGTGTCCCATCAGCGCCAAACAAACTGGCCTTGATGGAGGATGAACCGCTATTGATGGTAAGAATTGTAGGCATAGATATTTATTTTGATACAGAAAAAAGGGAGGGGAATGTGTATTCCCTTCCCCTTTATCCTAAAAAACAGTTAGTCGCAGATTTTCACGGATGAATACGGATAAAATAAATCTGTACCCAAGGGCACAAGAAGCTCTTCAAGGTGTTCATCTGATGAAACTACTAGCCAATCCACTAAGCCAGCAAGCTGGCAAGTGGCTGGTTATGTGGCTTAATTAAGGCTTTAAGGTTTATCCCTCGCTGTCTTAAAACGGCCAAGTCCAGTTGTCGACCTCGGGCAAATCAATGCCGTGTTCATACGCGTAATTGCGGCAGTCGATCTGCATATTCAGCATCTTTTCTTTGACATGCGCACCCGCTACATGCAGCTTGGGATTGCGGTCAATGACATCGATTACCAGACTGAAGCGGTCGATCTGATTTTGAATCGCCAATTCCAGCGGGGTATTGATGCTGCCCTTTTCTTTGTAGCCGCGCACGTGCCAATTTTTGTGGTTGTTGCGGCGATAAGCCAAGCGGTGGATCAACCAGGGGTAGCCGTGGAAATTGAACATAACCGGTTTGTCCAGTGTAAACAGGCTGTCAAAATCTTTGTCCGACAGGCCGTGCGGGTGTTCGCTGGCCGGAGTGAGTTTGTACAGATCCACCACGTTGATAAAGCGAATCTTCAAGTCGGGGAAATTTTCGCGAAGCAGAACGACGGCTGCCAAAGCTTCCTTGGTGGGGATATCACCGGCACTGGCGATGACCACATCCGGCTCGGAACCCTGATCGTTGCACGCCCAATCCCAGATGCCGATGCCTTTGCTGCAATGCTTGATCGCCGCATCCATGTCTAAGAATTGCAAGTGTTTTTGTTTGTCACACACGATCACGTTGATGTAGTTGGTGCTCTTCAGGCAGTGGTCGGATACCGATAGCAGGCAGTTTACATCGGGTGGCAAATAGATACGCGTTACCTCGGGACTCTTGTTCACCACGACATCGAGGAAGCCCGGATCCTGGTGGGTAAAGCCGTTGTGATCCTGACGCCATACGGTAGAGGTGATGAGCAAATTCAGCGAAGAAACTGGAGCGCGCCAAGGCACATCTTTGGACATCGCCAGCCATTTTGCATGCTGGTTAAACATCGAGTCGATGACGTGAACGAAGGCCTCATAGGTTGAGAAAAAGCCGTGGCGTCCGGTGAGTAAGTATCCTTCCAGCCAGCCCTCCAGAGTGTGCTCGGAGAGCATTTCCATCACGCGTCCATCAGGAGATAACTCGCCGCCGCCCGCATCTTCCGGCAGGTAGTCGGCAAGCCAGGTTTTCTTGCTCACTTCATAAACGTTGTCCAGCTTGTTCGAGCTGTTTTCATCCGGGCCAAACACGCGGAAATTGTGCATGTTGTCGCGCATGATGTCGCGCAAAAATTTGCCCAGCGGACGGGTGTTTTCTGCCGTGGTCGTGCCGGGATTTTTAACTTCAATTGCATAATCTTTGGGATTTGGCATGTGCAGCGCTTTGCGCAGCAAACCGCCGTTGGCATGATGGTTGGCGCTCATACGGCGATTGCCTTTCGGTGCCAGGGCTTTCAGTTCGGGCAGCAACGTGCCATTGGCATCAAACAATTCAGCTGTCTTGTAGCTTTTTAGCCATTCTTCCAATTTGGCAAAATGCTCAGGTGTTTTGACATCGCCAATCGGCACTTGGTGGGAACGCCAGAAACCTTCCACTTTTTTGCCGTCGACTTCTTTCGGGCCGGTCCATCCTTTGGGTGAGCGCAGCACAATCATCGGCCAACGCGGGCGAATTGGTTTGCCGCTGTCACGCGCTTCTTTTTGCACACGGCGAATTTCCAATACGCACGCTTCCATCGTGGCAGCCATCGCTTCGTGCATGGTGGCGGGATCGCTGCCCTCGACGAAGTAGGGCGTCCAGCCGTAACCTTTGAAGAGATTTTCCAGCTCTTCGTGCGAGATGCGCGACAGGATGGTCGGGTTGTTAATTTTGTAACCGTTGAGATGCAGAATGGGTAATACCGCGCCATCGCGAATCGGGTTTAAAAATTTGTTCGAGTGCCAGGAAGTCGCCAGCGGCGCAGTTTCAGATTCGCCGTCGCCCACCATTACCGTCACGATTAAATCAGGATTGTCATACGCCGCACCAAACGCGTGCGACACGCTGTAACCCAGTTCGCCGCCTTCGTGAATAGACCCGGGGGTCTCGGGCGTACAGTGGCTACCGATACCGCCGGGGAAAGAAAATTCTTTGAAGAATTGACGCATGCCGTCTTCGTTTTCTGCCTTGTTTGGATAGACTTCGCTGTAGCGACCTTCCAAATATACCGGACCCAATACGCCTGGCGCGCCATGTCCCGGTCCCGCCATAAATATGGCATCCAGATCATATTTATTGATGAGGCGATTCATGTGGATATAGGCAAAGGCCAAGCCGGGACTGGCACCCCAGTGCCCCAGCAGCCGGTTTTTTATGTGTTCGTGTTTAAGTGGCTCTTTGAGTAACGGGTTGTCGCGCAGATAGATCATCCCTGCAGCGAGGTAGTTGCATGCACGCCAATAGGCATCGATATTTTTGACTTCTTGCGGCGACAAAACGTTAGCTTGGGTGCTCATGATGTTCATCCTTGATAATTAGAAAAAGTGTTTTTTGGAGTAAAAGTACGCTGCTCGAATAGTGAAGGTTGAATGTTGCAAAGAGATTAAAAATTTAATTTAATAATGGCGAGTAGATTATGCTTTTCGCCTGTTTGGTGCAATAAAAAACTAAAAATATTTGGGTGTCCATCGTATTGTTGGCTCACGCATGCAATAAGGTTCTTTCGCCATCCGCATGGCGCAGGCGTTGCGCAAGGGTGCGCGAAATCGAGGTGATGAGCAGAAACGCAAGTTTTCTATGGTCGTCGGCAAGCTGGTTAAATTGTTCGTAAGACAGTACAAATAAATCAATATCCGTGTGGGCGATTGCGTTGTCGCTACGCGCACGATCATCCAGAAATGCCAGTCCGCCAAAAAAGTCACCACGTCCGAAGGTGGCGATATGGTGCAATTGCCGGCTACCGCTAATCGGCGCCATGATGCGCACTGAGCCGCGCCGGATCAGGTAAAGATTCCGATCCTGATCGCCGATTAAATATACTGAGTCACCTGCTTTGACAGTGCGTTGCTGCATGCGTGCTTCCAGATCAACGATAGTAGTGTCTTTGCGGCCTTGAAAGATATCCATTTCATGCAGATGCAGCGGTGTTTCTTCGCTATCGGGAAGCGCGATATCGCCGACCAGACGATCCTCAACCCATTCAATTGCAGATTCAATCGTTTGAAATACCCGAACCGAATCTGTTGCATCAATCAATCCGGTTTGTTTGAAAAATTCCAGCAAATTACGCCCGTTGGGCAAGTGTTCGCGCACATTGCTCATCAGCAGGGGGACGCCGCGATCACGCATCATGTCGCGAACTTGATTGAGCATGTGGGCGGCAGTAATATCGACCGAGAGAACTCGGCGCAGGTCAAGAATAATGTAATCGCGCGTTTTTACTTCGGTTTCCAATACCGAATACAGCTCATAAGTGGTGCCGAAAAATAGACTGCCCTGTAGTTCAAAAATGACAGCTTTGTCGCCTTTTTGGGCAATCAAGCGCATTTCGGCTTCAGGCCGATACCAAGTTGAAGATCGTTGATTTACAAAGGTTTTGTGGCGAACAACCGAGCCGCCGACTTGTTCGCGTACAAACAACAGAATGGACAATGCCACGCCGGCGGCAGAGGCGGCAATCAATCCGACCGTCAAGGCAAAACCGATGACGACAATGACTACTGCAAAATCAACAACTGTGGCGCGCGATTCCAAAAAACTGAGCGGTTTAGTATCGATCATGCGTAGGCCGATCACGATCAGGATGCCTGCTAACGTTGCAATGGGAATCCAAGCGATGAAGGTATTCAGTGCCAGCGCGGCCACCAAAACCATAACGCCTTCCACGATCCCGGAGATGCGGGTTTGAGCGCCGCTGGATAAATTAACCATGGTTGCCCCCATGGTGCCCGCACCGGGAATGCCGCCGATAGAGGATGAGGTAATATTTGCCAAGCCTTGGGCAAATAATTCACGATTGGGATCGTGCCGGGTGCGGGTCATTTGGTCGATTACGACACAAGTTTTTAAGGTGTCGATTGAGAGTAATGCGGCCAGCGTTAACGCGCTGCCAAACAGTGCTGCAATTTGGGAAAGTTTTAACTCGCCGATGTCATACCAGCGGCTCACAATTGAACTGATATAGCCTTCGCTGGATGCCCCCAGTGAACCTAGCACCAGATTGTTATCAGTAAGCGTCTGCATTGAGGCATCGTGTTCGGCCAGCGTGAAATACACCGCCACGCCGGCAATAATTCCCAAAATGGTGCTGGGAATGGCTTTGGTGATGCGGGGAATAAGGAGTGCGACTAATACTGTAACAACGCCAACGGCTACACTACGGAAATCCCATAGTTCCGGATTGAGTGCTGCTCTCCACCAGGAAATTTCGGAAGAGGTCCCTACAAAGTGCGGAATCTGGCTGCCGATAATAATGAGTCCCACGCCGCTTAGATAGCCGCTAACAACGGTGTAAGGAATATATTTAATAAGTCGGCCAACGCCCAAAAAACCAATTAATATTTGGATGAGTCCGGTCAAAATTCCCAGAACGCTGAGCAGCAATACGATGCTTGCGGGGGCAATACCCTGATTGACCAACTCAATTGCAAAGGCCGATAGTACCGCAGCGGCAGGCGCACACGGGGCGCTAATGAGTCGATCTGTACCACCAAAAGTGGGGGCAATTAATCCCAGTGCCGCAGCGCCCAGAATACCGGCTAAAGCACCGAAAACTGCATATTGCGGACTGATTGCAGAATATACCGTGACTCCAAAAGCGACTGACGCCGGCAAGGCGACCAGCATGGATGCCAAGCCTCCCCAAAAGTCACCGGGAACTCTGAATTTTTCGGGTAGGGCGGGCAGGGGTATCATGAGCTTTAGCTTTCTTGCGGGAAATATTAATTAGAGCTGCCGGGTGCAATGATAATACTTTGGGAGGTTAAGGGAGGTTTTGAGTGTAATAAATATTTCATCAAGAATAACTGTTAAATTAATTTAACAATGGGTAGAATTTGGATCGAATAAGAAAAATATATTCGCGTTACATTTATCGAGAGGCTTTTTATGTCAAGTATAAATACCAACCACGCTGAATATTTGGATCCCATCCTCGTGCGTTATCGGCACAATCCAAATGACCTTTTGCAAATTTTGCGCGAGGCGCAAGAATACTTTGCTTACCTCCATCCCGATGCGATCGATTACCTAAGTCTCCGGTTAAACTTGCCGCGCTCTAAAATTGAAGGTGTCGCCAGTTTTTATTCTTTTCTATATCTCCAACCCAACGGTGAATATCGCGTGTTGTTTTCGGACAATATTACCGATCGTATGCTGGGCAATCAGGATCTGTTGCAGAGTTTATGCAGTCAACTGTGGATTGAACCGGGCAAAATGTCCGAAGACGGTTTGGTCAGCGTTAGCACCACATCCTGTACCGGGATGTGTGACCAAGGCCCCGCCATGCTGGTGAATAATATTGCAATCAACCGCTTAAGTCAGGAGCGGATGAATGCGATTGCCGAATTGATTCGCGAGCACGTGCCACTGTCGGCGTGGCCGGCTGAATTTTTTGCGATCGAGGATAATATCCGGCGCAAAGATATTTTGTTGGATAGCCGCTTTGAATCCGGCAGTGCGCTTAAAGCCGCGCTAGCGCGCGGTGCCGACACAACCCTGCAGGAAATTAAAAACTCAAAATTACGCGGACGCGGCGGAGCAGGTTTTTCCACCGGGATGAAGTGGGAGCTGTGCCGCAATGCGCCGGGGGAGGCGCACTATGTGGTGTGTAATGCCGACGAAGGTGAGCCCGGTACTTTTAAAGACCGGGTGCTGCTGAACAGTTATGCCGACATGGTTTTTGAGGGCATGACACAGTGCGCTTACGTCATCGGCGCAAAGCAAGGCTATCTGTATTTGCGGGGGGAATACCGCTATCTGGTTGACCATTTGCAGGCGGTGTTGCAGCGCCGTCGCCAGCAAAATTTGCTGGGCATTAATATTTTGGGTCAGGCGAATTTTGATTTTGATATTCAGATTCATTTGGGTGCCGGTGCCTATATTTGCGGTGAAGAATCCGCGTTGATTGAATCGTTGGAAGGCAAGCGCGGCACGCCCAGAAATCGGCCTCCGTTCCCAGTGACCTGCGGCTATTTAAATCAACCCACAGTGGTGAGCAACGTCGAAACGTTTGCAGCGTCGACGCTGGTGTCGCTGCACGGCGGTGACTGGTTTGCAAATATCGGCACGCAGAATTCCAGTGGAACGAAAATTCTTTCCGTTTCGGGAGACTGTGCCCGCCCCGGCATTTATGAATATCCGTTTGGCGTGACAGTTGCCCAAGTGCTTGAGGATTGTGGAGCGAAGGATACACAAGCCGTGCAGATCAGCGGGCCGGCCGGAGTGTGTGTTAGTGCCAATGAGTTTGGGCGGCGCATTGATTTTGATGATATCCCGACGGCGGGTGCGTTCATGGTGTTCAATGAAAACCGCGATATGTTCGAAGTCGCGCGGAATTTTGTGCATTTCTTTGCGCATGAAAGCTGCGGATTCTGCACGCCATGCCGGGTTGGAACTTCGTTGTTGTCCAATATGATGGACAAACTGGCGCACGGTCACGGTTCGCCCTACGACTTTGCGGAAATTGAAAAACTCAATGCGATTTTGCAATCAACCAGCCACTGCGGTCTCGGTCATTCGGCGTGCAATCCGGTGTTGCATACCATTGCAAAATTCCGCCCGGCTTATGACAAGCGTTTGGCCCATAAAGAATTCGTTCCGGCTTTTGATTTGGATTATGCGTTGTCGCAGGCACGACAAATGACAGGGCGTGATGATCGGGGAGCACATTTGGAGAGCAGCCATGAGTGAAAATAAACAGGCAACATTTACCCTGGATGGAAAGAGTATTCCGTTTAGCGAGGGGCAAACCATCATTCAGGCAGCAATTGCCGCCGGAGAATACATTCCGCATTTGTGCTTTAACCCGGAGTTTAAGCCGCACGGTTCGTGCAAACTGTGCACGGTAAAAGCCAATGGTCGTCATACCGCGTCTTGCACCCAGCAACCCCAGGCGGGCATGGTGGTGGAAAGCGACATTAAAGAATTAAACGACGAAAGGCGTACCTTGCTGCAAATGTTGTTTGTAGAGGGCAATCACTTCTGCCCGTCCTGTGAGAAAAGCGGCAATTGCCAATTGCAGGCAACCGCATACGAGTTGGATATGATGTCGCCACACTTCGATCAATTCTTCCCGGATCGTCCGGTGGACGCCTCGCATCCCGAATACCTTCTGGACTTCAATCGCTGTATTTTGTGTTCTTTATGCGTGCGGGCAAGCCGCGATGTGGATAACAAAAATGTATTTGCTTTGTCGGGGCGCGGAATCAAGAGTCACCTGATTGTCAATGCGAAATCTGGAAATCTTGCAGATACTGATTTTGCGGATACGGATAAAGCCGCACATGTTTGTCCGGTCGGCGTCATACTCAAGAAGCGCGTCGGCTTTGCGGTGCCCATCGGCAAACGCAGCTTCGATGAGCAACCCATCAGCGCCACCCCTCACCCCTCTGTGAAAGGAGCTTAAGATGAACGCTCCCGTTAAACCAAAATTAAAAGTGGCAACCACCTCTCTGGCCGGATGTTTTGGTTGTCATATGTCTTTTCTGGATATTGATGAACGAATATTGGAGTTGTTAAAGCTGGTTGAATTCGACCGCTCACCGATTACCGATATTAAACATTGCGGGCCGTGTGATATTGGAATTATTGAAGGCGGATTATGCAATGCAGAAAATGTGCATGTGCTGCGCGAGTTTCGCGCCAATTGCAAGATTTTAATCGCGATGGGTGCCTGCGCGATCAACGGCGGTTTACCGGCACAGCGAAACCATTTGTCCCTGCCGTTAATTCTGGAAGAGGTTTACCACGCGCAACACGGCATGGTGGATGGCTTTATTCCGAATGATCCCGAATTGCCATTACCGCTGGACAAAGTTCACCCCATCCATGAGGTGGTGAAAGTGGATTATTTTATTCCCGGTTGCCCGCCTTCCGGCGATGCCATTTGGAAAGTATTGACTGATTTACTCGCGGGCCGCGAACCGGAATTGGGGCATGGCTTGATTCATTACGATTAAGTCTTTAAAAACAACTGGTTACATCTAAAGGAATGGTTATGAATCCCTCGCTAGAAACAGCCGCCCACCCAGAAAACTTGCGCCGTATTGCCATTGATCCGGTATCGCGTGTTGAAGGACATGGCAAAGTTACCATTTTGCTCGACGATAAAAATAAAGTGCACCAAGTGCGCTTGCATATTGTCGAGTTTCGCGGTTTTGAGAAATTTATTCAGGGACGCCCGTATTGGGAGGTGCCGGTTATGGTGCAACGCCTGTGCGGAATTTGTCCGGTCAGTCACCATCTGGCGGCCAGTAAAGCGCTGGATGCGATTGTTGGCGCCAAACAGTTGACACCGACCGCGGAGAAAATGCGCCGACTGATGCACTACGGTCAAATATTGCAATCCCATGCGTTGCATTTTTTTCACCTGTGCTCACCCGACTTGCTGTTTGGTTTTGATAGCGATGTGGCCAAGCGCAATATTGTCGGCGTGGCTGAAAAATATCCTGAAACTGCAACGCGCGGTGTGCTGTTACGCAAATTTGGTCAGGAAGTTATTCGCCATACTGCGGGTAAACGTGTGCACGGCACCGGTTCGGTTCCCGGTGGCGTCAACAAGTCATTGAGCATTGCGGAGCGGGATGAACTGCTGAAAAATATCTATCAAATGGTGTCATGGAGCCGCGATGCGGTGCACATGGTTAAAGAATTGCACCATCAGAATCCCGAGCTATACAACAGTTTTGGTGCGTTTCGAGCCAACTATATGTCGATGGTGGGTTTCGACGGCGGGCTTGATTTGTATCACGGCCGTCTGCGTGGCCGGGATGAAAATGGTCATATTATTTTTGACGGAGTGGACTATCAGAACTACACCGATTTGATCGAAGAAGAAGTAAAAAATTGGAGTTACATGAAGTTCCCTTACCTGAAATCATTGGGTAAAGAAAAGGGTTGGTATCGTGTGGGGCCGCTGTCGCGCGTGCAAAACTGTGACTTTATTTCGACTCCTTTGGCGGAAGTCGAAAGGCGTGAATTTATGGCCTACAGCGGCGTGATGCCGATGCATGCCCCGCTGGGCTATCATTGGGCTCGCATGATTGAGATGTTGCATGCCGCTGAAATGATTAAAGATTTACTACACGATGATGACATCATGGGCAGTGAGCTAATGACCAGTGGACCGCGTGGAAACGAGGGCATTGGCGTGATTGAAGCACCGCGCGGCACGCTCATTCACCATTACCGCGTGGATGAGAATGATCTTGTTACCATGTGCAATTTGATTGTTTCAACCACGCATAATAATCAGGCGATGAATGAGGCAGTACGCCGCGTCGCACAGCAGTATTTGCATGGTCATGAAATTACCGAAGGCTTGCTCAATCACATCGAAGTTGCGATTCGTGCTTTTGACCCGTGCCTCTCCTGCGCCACACATGCGTTAGGTAAAATGCCTCTGGAAGTGGAAGTTCTGAATGAGGGCGGTGAACGTTTGTCGGCCATGTCACGTTCCGGTGACGGCTCAGTTTGTGCATAAAATATTCAATATTCTTTTTTTAGTAAAATTCTGTGATCGGTATCTGCCATCACAGAATTTCGTTTTACGCAAAGCACATATAACTCTATGATTAAAAAGGTATTAATTTTTGCAGTCGGTAATGAGTCGCGAGGCGATGATGCGCTTGGGCCGTTATTGTTGCGTGAATTGGATGTCTGGCTGCAAACGCATAAATTATCAGCGCAGTTTGAGTTACTGGAAGAATTTCAACTGCAAGTCGAGCATGCCATGGATATGCATGAGCGCGAGTTGGTGTTATTTGTGGATGCCGGCATGAATACGCACGCGCCGTTTTATTTTAGCCGTGCTACGCCGAATGGTGCACCGGTTTTATATAGTCATGCTCTGGAGCCTGAAGCGTTGCTCAATGTGTATCAACAGTTTTATAAAGTGCCGCCGCCGCCGGTATATATTTTATGTATCAGTGGCGAGAGTTATGAATTGGGCGAACCCATTGGCGCCAAGGCGCAACAGCATTTGGCGGCAGCTTTTGAATTTGCCAAGCAGTTGGCTGAACAGCCCGATGCGGACATTTGGGATGCAGCTTGTACCGAAAAAACGAAGGAGAATTAACATGCGTATTTTGGCGATTTTTTTATTGATACTGAGCTTGAGTGGCTGTGGCTACAATGATTTTCAGGCAAACGACGAGCAGGTAAAAGCAGATTGGGCGGAAGTGCTAAACCAGTATCAGCGGCGCTACGATTTGATTCCCAATTTAGTGAATACGGTAAAAGGTTTCGCAGCCCAGGAAAAAGAAGTGCTGATCGGTGTGACCGAAGCGCGCGCCAAAGTGGGAACCATTCAAGCGACTCCGGAACTTATTAATGATGCGGCTGCTTTCGCCAAATTTCAGGCGATGCAGGGGGAACTGACCAGAGCGTTAAGTAAATTGATGATGGTAAAAGAAAGCTATCCGCAATTAAAATCCGATGCGACTTTCCGCGATTTACAGGCGCAACTGGAAGGCACGGAAAACCGCATTACGGTGGCGCGTAACCGGTATATCAAATCCGTGCAGGCGTATAACATATTAGCCCGTTCTTTCCCGAGCAATATCACCGCGATGTTATTCAGCTATCAAGTTAAACCTTCCTTTACCGTGGAAGATGAAAAATCGATTTCCTCTGCGCCTACGGTAGATTTTGCTGCCCCACCGCAGCTTCCTGCCAAATAAATGAAACTGCTTTGGGCGAAGCTTTTGCTGCTGGCACTGCTGCTAAGCAGTGCAGCGCAGGCGGAAGTTGATATTCCTATACTTAATCAACGGATTACCGATCTTACCGGAACGCTGGATGCGGTACAGGTGCGCACGCTGGAATCCCGACTGGCCGCATTTGAGGCCGCCCAAGGCGCGCAAATTTCTGTTTTGATATTACCTACAACTCAACCTGAAACAATCGAGCAGTATGCCATTCGCGTGGTTGACGCCTGGAAATTGGGGCGTAAAGGCGTGGATGATGGCGTGTTGCTGCTCATTGCGAAACAGGATCGAAAATTACGCATTGAGGTGGGCTATGGCTTGGAAGGCGTGCTACCCGATGCAACTGCAAAACGTATTGTGTCCGACATTATCTCTCCGTATTTTAAACGCGGTGAATTTTATGCCGGTGTGGATGCGGGCGTGTCGGCAATAATTAAAGTAGTAGAGGGTGAAGCCTTGCCCGTGCCGGTTTCGGGTAAAAACTCAGGCGCTGCAGATGAAGAGACGGGCGCATTATTCGGCGCTGTGCTGTTTGTGTTTTTTATTGGCACACTTATTTTACGCCAGTTTTTTGGCCTGCTTCCCAGCGGTTTGCTTGTCGGTGGCGTAATTGGCTCACTGCTTTGGACTTTTTTTTCTTCTATAATTTTGGCCGGACTCGGCGGCGTGTTGGCCTTTTTTATGTCACTTGCTCTGGGTTCAAATAGCGCCAGGGGAGTGGTCAGTTCAGCTCTGCCAATGGGGTGGGGCGGGCGCGGTTATGGCGGTGGCTGGGGAGGTCATGGTGCGGGCGGGCGGGGTGGCGGCGGTTTCGGCGGAGGCGGGGGGGGCTTTGGCGGGGGCGGAGCATCCGGGGGCTGGTAAATGGATTTCAGGCGAATCATAAAACATCTTTCCGTGGGGCACGCTGCCGTGCAGCGTTGTTTTTCGCGTGCTGCGTTGCGTAATATTGAGAACACTATTGCCGGAGTTGAGCAAACCTATGCCGGACAAATTCGTTTTGCAGTTGAGCATGCCTTGGATTTGCGCGCTTTGGTGGACGGACAGAGCGCCCGGCAGCGTGCAATTGAAGTATTTTCGCAATTGCACGTTTGGGATACTGAGCATAACAACGGGGTGCTAATTTATTTGCTTTTGGCTGATCGCGATGTGGAAATTATTGCGGATAGGGGGGTACTTGCCGAGCTCGGGCAGACAGTATTGGAATCTGTGTGTATGGAAATGGAAGCGCTATTTCGCCAGGGAAAGTTTGAAGAAGGGGTGATTGCTGGTATTCGTACCCTGGGTGTAATTCTAGCCCGGCATTATCCTAATAATTACATTAAATACAATGAGTTATCTAATGACGCGGTAATTCTATAAGGTTCCTATGGCTATTGAATCAGAGCTTAAATTGCGCATTGCAGCAGCTGATATGGGGAAGCTAAAGCGCCATCCATTTTTGCGTTCGATCTCATCCGGGCGCGCGCAGACACGCAAGTTGTACAGCGTGTATTTTGATACCCCCGATTTGTATTTGCATCGACAGCGTATGGCATTAAGGTTGCGGCGCGTGGGCAAGCAATGGGTGCAAACCATGAAGGGCGGCGGAGGCGTGCAAGCGGGATTGCATCAGCGCAATGAGTGGGAGGCCCCGGTTGCCACAGAACACCTGGATTGGCCTGCATTGAAAGCCCAGGGGGGGCCTGATTTGGCGCAGGTTATACGCAAGAATTTGCAGCCGCTGTTTGTCACGGATTTTTCACGCAGTATTTATAACGTAAAGTTTGAGGGGGCAAGTATCGAGTTAAGTTTGGATTCGGGTGAAATTCGCGCAGGCGATGCCATTCACCCTATTTCTGAGTTGGAGCTTGAGCTTAAAGAGGGCGCGCCACTGCAGTTGTACCGGCTTGGCTTGGCGCTTATGGACGTTGTTCCACTGCAAATTGAAATTACCAGTAAGGCGGAATACGGTTACCAACTGCATCTCCCGATAAAGAAAACAGTTGTCAAATCACAGCATGCTAACTTGCAGGAAAATAGTGCGGTTAAGGAGGCGCTGCAGAGTTTGATTTGGTCGTGTTTGTCGCACTTGCAGGCCAATGTTTCCGGCGCGTTAAATCAAACCCATGACGAATATTTGCATCAGTTGCGCGTGGCGTTGCGTCAACTTCGGGTGGTGTTGGAAATGGCATCAGAATATCGCGCCGATCCTGAACTTGAGTTATTGAAAAGCAGTGCGGGTGAATTGGGCAAGGTACTGGGACATTCGCGCGAGTGGGATGTGTTTGTGAGTCAGGTGTTACCGTCGTTACCCAGGCATTGGGCACCCCGTTCAGAGGTAAAGGCGATTGTCAGGCAAAGTGAAGAGCGCCGAAATGTTAGCCACCTGGTGGCCAATACCACGCTTCAGGCGGGGAAGTTTCAACGGCTGATCCTGCGTTTGGGAGCATGGATGTATTCAGGCTATTGGGATGAGGGGGAATGCACCGAAACGCTGGGTATTTTTGCGGATAATATGCTGGCAAAGACCGGGCGCAAAGTGCGTCAACGCGGAAAAATAATTGCTGAAAACATCAGTCCGGCGCGCATTCATAAATTTCGGATTGCGGTAAAAAATTACCGTTATTGTCTGGAAATGTTCGCCTTACTTTATAGCGAAAGACGTGTCCGGCATCACACGAAATTTTTGATAGAATTGCAGGACTCGCTGGGTTATTTCAATGATAATACGGTTGCACTGAGACTGTTGAAAGAGTCGGGGTTGGATGTTGAAAGTGCCAGTATCGTCGCGCTACGAAATATTTTGAGCGACAGGAAAGTAAAGAGTATGAAGGCAATTTGTAAGGCATGGGGGAGCAGGAAAAATAGTCTGTTTGTTCACAAATTAAAGGGGAGATAAAAGATGAAACTGAATGCAAGTGTATTGGGTGTGATGCTAGCTTTGTCATCGCCGGTAATGGCGGCAGAGGAGGGGGAGGCGGCTGTTAATGCGCAATCAAATATGGAAGTAGTTTCCAGTGCGCCAGAAAGTGTATCTCCGGCTAAAGTTAGTTTGAAGGAAACTAAAGCTGCCCTGCTATCCAAGAAAATTGAAATGCTGCGCAAGAGTGTTAAAGAGTCAACTCCGGCAAAGAGTGGATTCTCTTTCTTTTCCTCGGCAAGCAAGCCGATAGATGCGGAATTATTGGCTGAAGCGCAGCAGTTGTTTGGTCAGTATTCGACGCTGCCTGAAACGGACGAAGTGTTGCATCTGCAGGCTTTACTTCATATGCGCATGAATAATTATCCTGCTGCCGCTCTGGATTGGATGCTGTTAAAAGTGATGTATCCCAACTCAACATTTGTGGCGGTGGCCAACAAGCAGTTGAAAGCACTCAGTGACGATGAGCTAAAAAAACAGGCTACTGTAATCGATAAATTAAATAAGAAAATTACCACGCTGAGTGGTGAAACTGACCAGCGCGCCGGAACGTTTCTCGAATTTTTAGGCACATTTAGAGAGGAAAGTTTTGCACCGGCAATTGCTTCCGGGTGCTCTAACTTCTTGCTGCGCAATGAAAATTATTCAAGCGAAGATGTGATTGAAAGCGCCATCGCACATCAATTCGTCATGATTGATAGTGATGTTGCACTATATCGCTTCAATAAATTATTGGCCTTATATCCGGACAGTTATTTGCGTGCCAATAGTTATTATTCGATTGCCTCAATTCAGCGCGATAAGCAAAAAAATTATGACGCGGCAGCAAAATCCTTTGCGACTTTGATTGATAACCATCCCGATTCAAATGAAGCCAAGCTGGGTTATGAGGCGCTGGCGACAATGTATAACGAGGATATGAAGCAATATCCCAACGCTATCAAAACGTATGATGCGATTATTGCCAAATACAAAGATGATCCGATCGTGCTGCGCGCGTTGATGGCGCAAGCAAAAGTCTATGAATCACGCATGGATAATCCATCCAAAGCAATTGATTCTTACCTGAAATTGGCGGATATTTTTGATAAGGGTCAGGATGGCCTCAACGCATTGAAAGAAGCTGAAAAACTTGCGGAGAAATCCATTAAAAACTGGAATCAGGCAATTGCAATCAACGACCGAATTATTGCGCGCGTACCAAACTCGGATGACTCTGCTAATGCGTTGTTTTTAAACGCAAATTTAACAGAATCTAAGCTCGGGGATAAGGAGGGCGCCAAGGTCTTGTATCAGCAGGTAGTGAAAGATTATTCAGCCCATAAACTTTCCAAAGATGCGCAAAAAAGAATTGAAGCAATTGAAAAAGAGGCGGCAAAAAAATAATGGGTAGAGGGCGCTTATAGCGTACTTGGCAGTTACTAAAAAACGGGCAGAAGATTTTTCTGCCCGTTTTTTTATTTCAACATGGCTTTAAATCGGGCTAATTTGGCTTTACCTTCTTCCTTGCTTACTTCAGTTGTGCGCCCCTGCTCGACGACTCCCGCAAAGATAATATCTTCCCCGGGAAGTTCTTTAATAAAGCGGCTTGCTTCGCAGCCGGCCCATTCCTTGCCGCGCTTGCGTCTGATGCAGTAACTGATTTGTAAGGAGCGTTGCGCGCGGGTGATGCCCACATACATGAGGCGGCGTTCTTCTTCGATTTGTTCCGGAAGTTCACTCCGTTCATGAGGTAGTACGCCTTCTTCAACACCGACCAAATATACGTGACCGAACTCCAATCCTTTGGCAGCGTGCAGCGTGGATAACGAAACTGCATCAACTTCTTTTTCGCGTGATTCGAGCAGATTCATCAAAGCGATGGTTTGCGTCATTGCCAGAAGCGTTTTACCATCTGCTTCCGATTTTCGGTTAATCCAGGCTACAAAGTCACTCACATTTGACCATTTTATTTCGGCCTGACGCGGCTCATGGCTGTCGAATAACCACACCTCGTAGTCAATTGCGTTCATTAAATCGCCCAGCACAGTCGAACATTCCTCCTTCGCCGCGCGTACTTCCATGCGCTTGATGAAGTTGCAGAAAGTGAGCAACTCTTCAAGTTGGCGATCCGGCAATTCATCTTCCAGCGCCTTCTCAAAGGCGGCTTCAAACAGGCTCATGTTGCGCTTGCCGGCATAACTTGCGAGCTTTTCCAGCGTACTGTTGCCGACACCGCGTTTCGGTGTGGTAACGGCGCGAATAAAGGCCGGGTCGTCGTCCGGGTTGGCAATCAGGCGTAGATAAGCAACCAAATCCTTGATTTCCGGACGCTCAAAAAAAGAGGTGCCGCCACTGACCGTGTAGGGCACATTTTGCGCGCGCAAATGTTCTTCAAATACCCGCGATAAATGATTGCTGCGATACAAAATAGCGTAATCGGAAAAGCGCGTGCGATGTTCAAATTTATGGGCCAGCAAACGCAATATTACCGATTCGGCTTCATTGTCATCATCACGGGCAGCGAACACGCGCACCTGATCACCCAAGCCGTGATCACTCCACAATTTTTTTTCAAACAGTTTGGTATTATTTTTAATGACCTGATTGGCACTATGCAAAATGCGCTGGGAAGAGCGGTAATTTTGCTCCAGTTTTATCACGCGCAAATTGGGATAATCTTTTTGTAAATTCAGTAAATTCGCCGTATTGGCGCCACGCCATGCATAAATCGCCTGATCGTCATCGCCCACTGCAGTAACTGCAGCACGGTCACCGGCAAGCAAGCGCATCATCTGATACTGGCAATCGTTGGTGTCCTGATACTCATCCACCAGCAGGTAGCGCAGGCGTTGTTTCCAGCGTTGCAAGGCCTCCGGATGCGCCTTGAATAAATCTACCGGCAGGCGAATCAAATCGTCAAAGTCCACCGCCTGATACGCGCGCAAAGTCTCCTGATAGCGCGAGTAAAGCAGAGCGATACGTTGATCTGCCTCGGTGTCCACTAAGCTCTGCGCATGCTCCGGCGAAACAAAATTGGATTTCCAGTTGGACATCATGCTTTGTGCAATGCGAATATCCTGCTTGTCCGGAGAACCCAGTAATTCGCTGATAATTTTTGCAGTGTCGGCAGTATCAAAAATGGAAAACTGTTTTTTGTAACCGATCAGCCCGGCCTCTTCGCGCAGGATTTGCATGCCCAATGCATGGAAGGTACTGATCGTCATGCCTTTGGCGCTCCCGCCGGTCAACAGCTTGCTGACCCGTTCGCGCATTTCATTCGCTGCTTTATTGGTAAAAGTAATTGCCGCAATATTGCGCGCCGAGTAGCCGCATTGTTCAACCAGATATGCCAATTTGTGGACGATGACGCGTGTCTTTCCGCTACCGGCACCGGCCAGTACCAATAAAGGGCCATCCAGATAAGTAATGGCTTCGCGTTGAGCTGGATTGAGTTTGCTTAGCATGTAGATAATTCTTGCTATGCATCTTGAGGTTGGTGCCCGGAACCGGAATCGAACCGGTACGCCCGTTTTACCGAAGCGACGGATTTTAAGTCCGTTGTGTCTACCTATTTCACCACCCGGGCAGGGAAGTGCTGAATAAATTCTTAATGTATCAATTTCAGCAGGCGCGCATTATACATTGATGCGTCTCACAGAGAAGAGGTTGAAAAAAAATTTAAAAAAAATTAAAAAAAGTGAAATAGTAGCGTCGATTTCCTTGACATGAATTCGAATATGCCTATAATGCGGACTTCGTTTTTTGCGGGAATAGCTCAGTTGGTAGAGCGATACCTTGCCAAGGTATAGGTCGCGAGTTCGAGTCTCGTTTCCCGCTCCACATTTATTGGGAAAGCATTCAGCTTTCCCAAATTCTTTTTGGCGCGATAGCAAAGCGGTTATGCACCGGATTGCAAATCCGTGTAGGTCGGTTCGACTCCGGCTCGCGCCTCCACAAAAAACTCAATAACCATTTATAAACACGGAATTTCAGCGCTTGCAATACAGCAAAATTTCTTGGATTTTGTGGTCTTTCCCCCGTCCCCGTTTGTTCTTTAGCTATCCTTCATAGTGCCACATGTTTATGCGTCTCAGTTTTATTCCCGTCACTCAAAATTAAAGTGTAAAAAAAGTACAATTTGTTTGGCTAACATAAAACTCTGTGCAGACCGAAGTTTTGTCCTCTTGTTCAGCGTTTGCTTTATTCCTTATGTCCGCATCGTTTTTTCTGTAGGGAAATCCCTACCCGCTAAAGAATTGCTGATAGTGGAGTGTAGGGATTTTTGTGATACTGCATGATGGAGTGGCGCAGAAAACATAGCGAACATAACCAAAACCAGTCCCTGTCACTTTGAGAGCAGGGGAGACAGCTTGGTCAAGTTACGCTTGGCGACGGATACAGGGGAAGCTGTATGAAGTATCGATTGAATGAAATGGTTTTTAAGCCAGTGTTCTGCGGAATACTGGCGGTCAGTCCGTTGGCGTTTGCGGAGGCGGAGCAAACACAGGATATATCCGGCGAATCCGCATACGACGCATCGCAGAGTCTTCCCGTAGTCCTGGTGGTCGGCAAGCGCGCGAGTCTGGTGTCTGTGCAGGAGATCAAGCGTGAGAGGATCGAAATTGTCGATGCCATCGTTGCGGACGATATCAACAAACTGCCGGATTTCAATGTCACCGATGCGCTGTCCCGCGTCACGGGAGTGCAGATACTGCGTGACCGGGGCGAGGGCTCCGGCGTTGCAATCCGCGGACTCACCCAGATGGAAACCCAGCTGAACGGACGAGAAGTTTTTACGGCAGGTACGGGGCGCAACATCGACTTCGCCGATATTCCCTCCGAGATGGTGGCGGGCATTGATATTTATAAGACCTCTTCCGCCGAGCATATCGAAGGCGGAATTGGCGGAACGGTGGATATGCGCACGCGCCGACCTTTCGATTTTGCGGATAAAGAACTTAGCGTTTCGGCGCGCGCGATCTATGGTGACTTGGCGAAAAAGAGCGAGCCGCAATTCGCCATGTTGGCAAGCACCAGATGGCAGACTGAGGGTGGCGACGAGTTTGGTTTTCTGTTGAATGCCGCCGTGCAAAAACGCGCATGGCGCGAAGACCAGAAAGGCACGGGCAGTCCGACATCGCGTAGCGACATCCTCTCCGGACAAACGATCGTCGTGCCGAACGGCACATCCGAAACGACCAGTGTCGGATACCGCGAACGCACTGCCGTTGATGCCGTGTTGCAATGGCGTCCCAGCCCGGCATTGGAACTGTATGCCGAAGGCAGCTATGCCAAATTCAAGACCATACAAGACTCATACCAAATCAACGCAAGCACGTCTCCGACCTTCGTCGCAGGCAGCCCGACCTTATTCCCCGGCACGAACGACCTGCGCAGCATCACGTGGACTAACGCCCCCGTCTCCATCCTCAGCTTTGCGCGCGACACGCTGGATGAGACCAGACAGATCGCGCTGGGCGGAATATGGAAAGACGACAGCACCACAATTAAAGCAGACCTTAGCCGCACCGACAGCTATAACAACCTGTTTTTCTCCGGCACTGTTCTGGGGACAACAGCGGCAAATTTCTCACAGGATGTATCGACCGCGATTCCCACTACCGGTGTTACCGGCACAGATATGAACGATCCGGCTAACTTTCAATACAAGAGCGTTATGTATCGCGTGCGCCCTTTCAATAGCGACCTGAGGGCTTTCCGGCTCGACGGCGAGGAACTGCTCGATCATGGTTTCTTTCAGCGCATCTCAGCGGGACTGCGCGTCGCCAGACGCACTGCAGATAATGCCCCCGGCTTGATTTTTGGCGATACCACCTTGACCGGCGTGTCGGCGACGAGCATGTCCGGCTATACCATAGCCAACCCCTATGGCAACTTCTTCCCCGGCTCTACCAGCATCGGCAATTACCTCGTGGGAGACATCGCCGGAGCACGCGATGCAGCCGCACTGCGCAACACGTTCGGCATCACCGCAGCATTGCCGACGGCGGGCAATCCTTTGAGCGTGTGGCACATTCAGGAAGGGACGCAAGCCGCGTATCTGCGGACGGATTTTGGCACAGGGGAGTCAAGCCTTGATGGCAATGCGGGTTTGCGCGTGGTGCGCACACAGGAGAACGTCTCCGGCACCCAGTCCGTCCCCTCTGCCAGCGGCACCGCCCCCATCGACCTTTTCAGTTCATATATAGACTATCTGCCCAGCGCGAACCTACGCTACAAAGTCAGCGACGGGCTATATCTGCGCAGCGCGCTCTCCAAAACCATCACGCGCATGGACTTCGATAAACTCTCGCCTTCGATTAGTTTGGTGCGCAACACTGTCACCCCGTCGCTAAATCAGGGCAGTGCCGGCAACCCGTCACTCCGACCGATCCGTGCCGACAACTATGATTTGGCGGTGGAAAGATATTTCAACGAGACGACCTCGGTTTACCTCACCGGTTTCTTTAAACGGGTTGATGGCTTCATCACTACCGTGAGCAGTCCCGAGATCTACGATGGTGAGACATACCAGGTCAGCCGCCCCCAAAACAGCACGGCGGCAAACGTGAAAGGCGCGGAGATCGGCTACCAGCAGTTCTACGATTTCCTGCCGGGCTGGATGAAAGGTCTGGGGATGCAAGCCAACTACACCTACGTCGAGAGCGATACACCGAGTAGCGTATTGGGGCGAAACGTGCCGCTACAGAATCTTTCCAAGCACAGCTACAACATCGTCGGTATGTATGAGAAGGGCGACGTCTCCGCGCGCATTGCCTATAACTGGCGCGACAAATTCCTGAGCGGCATCTCGAACATCGTCGGCGTCGGTGCCTTGCCCGTCTACACCAAAGCCTACGGCTGGCTCGATGCCTCGCTGGGCTACAAAGTGAATGACACGATCACCCTCGCGCTTGAAGCGACCAATCTGCTGCGCACCGTGCGTAGCTCTTACTACGGTGACGAAACGCGACCGCAAAGCGTATGGATCAATGATCGACAGCTCAGTGCCATGATGACGGTCGGGTTTTAAGAGCACACTATGTCAGAGAAATCGTTTAATCCAGCTAACAGCGAATCTCCTGCGAAAATCGCTCATCTCACAGCAAATCGACTCTCTAAGGGACAAACCCGGTTTAACTTTGCGCACTGGCTGATACTTCTGGCATTGAGCCTGTGCATGGCAATAGCGGCGCGGGCTGATACACTCGAAGATTGGCGCAATGCCGTCACGGCCGCACGCCACTTGGCGGAGAACGATGCGCAGCAAGCCTGCATTGAAGCGCAACGATTACTGGTCGCGCTGCCGAAAAACTCAACTCCGTTCGACCATGCCCGAGTTCTCAATGCACTGGCGCGCGCCGAGACCTATGCTGCCCGGGTTGATGCGGTCGCAAAACATGCCCAGCAAGCGTTGAACATCGCCACACCAAGAAGAGACCGCATCGGACAAGCCGAGGCTCAACTCAATATTACCCTGAATGCCATCAATCAAGCCCGGGTAGATGCTTCCATGGCGGCGGCAGTCCGCAGTGTGGAATTGCTCGAAGGCGTAGACAGGCCGGATCTGTTGGGTGAAGCCATGCTGCGCATGGCGATGATGTACCGCAGGGTGGGCGATTTCGACCGCTCCGTCACCATGGCGATGCAGGCGATGGAGATCGCCAAGCGCGGCAACAATCCCTACGCACTGACCTTTGCCCATCAGGGTATGGCGATCTCTTTCGAGCAAAGCGGGCGCAACAAGGAGGCGCTTGAGCATTATCAGGCGATGCGCAAACATGCGCGTGCCGCCGGTTCGAAGATGTTCGAAGCCCACGCAATGCAAGGAATAGCTACGCAATTGGAGAGTCTCGGTGATACGGTAGGCGGAGAAAAGTTGGCGCGCGAAGCGCTCGGGATGTTCCGCGCATTGCACACCCCGTTTAGTATCAATTTCAGTTTATTCGCTATAGCGGACAATCTACGCAAGCAGGGGCGTTATGCCGAGGCACTAACGCTGCTGGATGAGGTTATCGCGAACTATGGAATATATCCGAATCGTATCGGCTTGTGGTTCGCGCTGACTGCGCGCAGCAGGGACTTGCAGAGTCTGAACCGCATCAAAGCAGCCCGTGCCGATGCCGAGCGTGCTTATGCATTAGCTCAAGAGGTCGGTGTGCCGGTCTATTTGGGCGGCAGCGCGCGGCGCATGTCCGAGATCGCCGCAGTGGAGGGCGATTACCCGCGCGCCTACAAATTCTCGGTCGAAGCGGAAAAAATGGCGAGCAAGTCCATATTGGATAAATCCAGTGCGCGCATCGTCGAACTGACCAAGCGCTACGAAACTGAGAGCAAACAGCGCAAGATCAACGAGCTTACCCTGCATGCCGCGCAACAGGATGCACGGCAACGCTGGCTGTGGAGCGTGCTGGGCGGCAGCGTCGCTTTGCTGTTGCTCACCGGCTATTTCATCATTCGTTTGCGCCGCTCGCGCGAAGAGATACGCGTGCTTAACATCGGGCTTGAACAGCGCGTGGAGGAGCGCACTTCGGAATTACTCCAGAGCCGGCATTCTCTAGAAGAAGCTCAGCGTATCGCCCATGTTGGCAGTTGGGCGCTGGATCATGTGTCCAATAAATTGATCTGGTCGGACGAAACTCACCGGATATTCGAGATTGCCCCGCCTCTATTCGGCGGAACTTACGAGGCATTCCTCGATACGACTCATCCAGAAGATCGCGATAGGGTGCATCGAGCCTTTACCGACTCGGTGGGAAAACGTAATCCCTACGAGATTGAACATCGCCTGATTTTCCCCGATGGACGGGTCAAATACGTCCTCGAGCATTGCGAAACCAGTTATGCCGCCGACGGCAGGCCTTTGTGTTCCTTAGGCACGACGCAGGACATCACCGTGCGCAAGGTAATGGAAAACGCCCTGCACGAAAGCCGACACTTGCTCACCGAGGCGCAGCGCATCGCCCAGGTAGGCAGTTGGGAGTACGATATTGCGAGCGACACTCATACCTGGTCGGACGAACTGTTCCGCATATACGAGATCGATCCGGCAAAAGAGGGCGCGTCATACGAGGGTTGTCTTAATGTCACCCATCCCGATGATCGCGACGCGATAACGCGTGCCTATCTGGACTCGGTGGAAACGGGTCAGCCCTACGAGAGCGAACACCGGTTACTGATGATGGACGGACGCATTAAGTATGTTCATGAACGTTGTGAAACGGTTTGCGGGGCGGACGGCACGCTGCTGCGCGCGGTGGGCATGATGCAGGACATCACCGAGCGCAAACAGTTGGAAATCGAGCTGCGGGATTCGCGCAACTTCCTCGATAGCGTGATCGACTCGGTTCCCGATCCGATCTTCGTCAAGGATCGGCAGCATCGCTGGGTATTGCTCAACGATGCCAATTGCAAGTTCACCGGGATGTCGCGCGAGGCGCTGATCGGCAAGTCTGACTACGACATCTTCCCCAAGGAGCAGGCCGATGTGTTCTGGGAAAAAGACGAACTCGTGTTCGGTTCGGGTAAGGTCAACTTGAACGAAGAATGCTTCACCTCCTCCGACGGGGTGACGCATCACATCCAGACCAAGAAGACCCCGTTCGTGTCGGCTGATGGCAGCCAGATGCTGGTCGGGGTGATACGCGACATCACAGAGCGCATTCATTACGAAACCGCGCGCGAGGCGGTGTTGGCCGAAGCGCAGCGCTTGGCGAAAATGCGCAGCGAATTTATCGCCCACATGAGCCATGAGTTGCGCACGCCGCTGAACGGCATTCTCGGTTACGCGCAGATGCTGGGGCGCGACAGCAAGCTGGACGAGAAACAGCATGCGAGCATGGATGTGATCCGCCAGAGCGGCGAGCATTTGCTGGCGCTGATCGAGGACATCCTCGACCTTGCCCGCATCGAATCCGGCAGATTGGAACTGGACCTCGGCGACATCCCTCTGGCGCGATTCCTGAACGTAGTTGCTGGCATCGTCGGTCTCAGGGCCAAACAGAAGCAACTCGAGTTCGTCTGCGAATTCGCATCCGACCTGCCGCAAGGTATACGCGGCGACGATAAGCGCTTGCGCCAGGTGTTGCTCAACCTGTTGTCGAATGCCGTCAAGTTCACTGATAGTGGCAGGGTCACGCTGAGCGTCAGCCGTGTGACCCCATCGCGACTGGCCTTTGCTGTCAAGGACACCGGCATCGGCATCGAGTCATCCGACCGGGAAGCGATCTTCCAGTCCTTCGAACAAGTGAGCGATACGCAACACCGGTCTGATGGCACCGGCCTGGGGCTGTCCATCAGCCGGCAACTGGTGCGCCTGATGGGGGGTGACATTGTGGTCGGAAGCCGCCCCGGCGAGGGCAGCACCTTCCGTTTCGAACTGGAGCTGCCCGACGCGAATATCGAGCCGGATGGCTGGAGGCTGTCTGCCGTCGGCACACAGCCTATCGAGCCGGACGGAGAAAACGAACTTGCCGAAGCGCAGATCGCTCCGCCGCAAGAGGAGTTGCAGGCATTGCACCAACTGGCGTTGCAGGGCAATATGCGCGACATCGCAGCGTTTGCTGAGCGCATCATCGGCATCGACCCGCGCTACCGGCCATTTGCCGAGCGCTTGAGACGCATGGCCAATGGCTACCAGTCGAAGGCCATCCTGGCTTTTGTGAAAGAGCATTTGAAATGACACACAGCATCTACATCCCCACTATCCTGATTGTAGACGACACTCCCAGCAATCTGAGCGTGGTGGTCAACCTGTTCGAGGAACACGGTTATCGCGTCGCCATCGCGCAGGACGGTGAAGAGGGGTTGCAGCGCGCCCAACTGGTGCAGCCCGACCTGATTCTGCTCGACGTGATGATGCCGGGTATGGACGGCTTCGAAGCCTGCCGGCGACTGAAGGAGGAATCAAGCACGCGCGACATCCCGGTGGTCTTCATGACCGCCCTGGCCTCGTCCGAACACAAAGTCAGGGGCTTCGGGGCGGGGGCGGTCGATTACGTCACCAAGCCGTTGCAGATTGACGAAGTCATGGCGCGTGTGGACACCCACCTCAAGCTGAGCGCCGCGCAAAAGAAATTGGCGGAACACAACGAAGAGCTGGAGCGCCGCGTCGCGGAGCGTACGGCGGAACTGGCGGCGCGTGAACGAGAATTCAGGACGTTGGTGGAGAATGCGCCGGACGTGATTACGCGCCATGACAGGCAATGCCGTTATTTCTACACCAATCCGCAGCACGAAAAGACGCTCGGTATTTCGATGGCGGATGTCGCAGGCCGGACACCGGCGGAATGCTTTCCAGGTAATCAGGATGTGGTCGCGTATCAAGCGCTCATGATGAAGGTGATCGAAACCGGGCTACCCGGAGAATATGCGGCGACCCTACCGGACGATGGTAGCGGGCCGCGCTATCACAGCATCCTGCTGGTCGCCGAACGCGACGCGAACAATCAAGTTACGGGCGTGTTGGCGATAGGTCGCGACATTACCGCAATAAAACGAGCCGAAGAGCAGCTCGCCATGCTGGGGGCCGCTATCGATCATGCGCATGAGGCTGCGTATTTCGTCGATGAACACGGCGGTTTTTTCTATGTCAACGAAGAAGCAAGCCGCATGCTCGGCTATAGCCGGGAAGCGCTGCTCGGCATGACGGTCATGGACATCGCGCCCGGCTGGACGCGCCAAGTGATGGCGGAAAGCTGGCAGGCGATAAGCAAGGTTGGGGCAGTTACCATCGAAGCGGAGCACCGGCACAAGGATGGCGGCATCATCCCGGTGGAGATCAATATTACCCACATGAATTATGGGGGTAGATCTTTCAACCTTGCCATGGTGCGCGACATCGCCGAACGCAAACGAGACGAACGCGAATTACATTTGCTCAACCGCGCGCTCGACCAGTCTTTCGATGCCACCTATCTGATCGATACCGACTTGCGCATCCGTTATGTCAACGAGGCGGCCGTGCGCGAACTGGGCTATAGCCGCGAAGAACTGCTGTCCATGACCCTGCTTGATATCGACCCGAACGTTACGCGCGAAATGGTGCAGAGACTGATGGCGAAAACAGAGACATCGGGTCGCTTTCCCGGCGCAATCGAATTGCGACATCGGCGCAAGAACGGCGAGATATTTCCCGTCGAAATCGGGGCGACTTTATTTAGCTATGAAGGCGAGATTCTACACTTGACAGTGGTGCGCAACATCACCGAGCGCAAGGAAGCCGAGCGGCGGCTGCACGAAAAGTCGCAAGCGATACGCGCCGTGGTGGAGAATTCGCCCGATGCCATCGCCCGTTACGACAGGCAGTTGCGTCGCACCTACGTCAATCCGGCGACGCAGGCGTTGTATGAACTGCCGTTCGAAGAGATAGTCGGCAGGACGTTCGACGAGCTACCGCCGCTTCCCACACCCATCGACGATTTTGCCTCCGCCCTCAAGTCGGTGTTCGAGCTCGGGCAGGAGCGTCAAATCGAACTGCCGTTCCGCAAGCCGAACGGCGAGATGGGCTGGGGGGACATGCGCATCGTGCCGGAATTCGGGCCGGACGGCATCGTCGTCAGCGTGCTATCTATCGCGCGTGACATCACCGAACGCAAGCGTGCTGAAGAAGATTTGGCGGAGCGCGAACAGCGCTACCGCGAAATATTCGATAACGCCGTCGAAGGCATGTATTTGCTGGAAGTGACAGAAGACGGGCGTTTCCGCAATCTTGATATCAATCCGGCATTGGCAGCGTCTACGGGCATCCCGCGCGAAGCCATGATTGGACAATTTGTCGATGACGCCATCCCCGGGGATGCGGGCAAGCTCATCGTCGCAAAATACCGGCGCTGTGTGGCAGCCGGAAAAACCATCACGGAAAACATTGAACTCGATCTGCCTGCCGGGAAGCATCATTACTACTCCACCATTACCCCGATTTACTATGCGGGGCGTATCCACCGTCTGATTGGCATCTCGCGCGATATCACGGAACTCAAAAAAGCCGAACGCGAACTGCAAGAGTCGCGCGAACAGTTGCGCGGATTGACGGCACGCCGCGAAGCTGCACGCGAAGAAGAGCGCAAATACATCGCGCGCGAAGTGCATGATGAGTTGGGGCAGGTGCTCACCGGTTTGCAACTCAATATCTCGGTGCTCGAACATAAATTCGTCCCCGGCTTGCCGCCGTTGCATGAACATTTGCAAGAGACCAAAATATTGACGGATAGGGCCTTGGCGGTGGCACGCAATGTGGCATCGGCATTGCGTCCAGCGGCGCTCGATCTGGGGATTAACTCTGCGCTGGAATGGCTGGCCGGACGCTTCAGCACCAACACCGGTATCCAGTGCAAGGTGCATGTCAGCAAGGACGAGATCCATATCGACGAGAGCCATGCCACGGCGTTGTTCCGCATCGTGCAGGAATCGCTCACTAATGTCTCGCGCCACGCCAAGGCCAGCAGAGTCGATGTGACCTTCGGCAATGACGGAGATGACTATCTGCTGAGTGTGTGTGATAACGGCAAGGGATTCGAGACCGACACCAGAAAGCTGGATTCTTACGGACTGGTCGGCATCAAGGAGCGTGCGCTCATGTTGGGCGGTACAGTCATCATCGAGAGCAAACCGGGGAAGGGCACCCAGATCAGTGTGCGCATCCCTCTCAACCAAGCGGGGGAAGCATGATTAAAGTATTGATCGCCGATGACCATGTCATCGTAAGGAACGGTTTAAAACAACTGTTTGATTTGATGGGGGACATCGCCGTAATGGGGGAGGCCACCAAAGGGACGGAGGTGCTGGATATCTTGCGTGAGAAACAGTTCGATCTGTTGCTGCTCGATCTCACCATGCCCGGTATCAGCGGCGTCAGTCTGATTAGTAGCGTGCACATCCAGTATCCCAAACTGCCTATCCTGATCCTCAGCATGCACAACGAGTTGCAAGTTGCCAAGCGTGTACTTCAAGCGGGCGCTTGCGGCTTTGTTACCAAGGGCAGCATGCAGGATATTTTGATGTTTGCCATACGCAAAGTGGCGGCGGGTGGAAGATTCATTGATCCGCTCATCGCCGAGCAGATGATGTTCGAAAAGCCCGAATCTGGCGAAGATGAACCGCACGTGCGTCTTTCCGAGCGCGAGTTGCACATTTTGAAACTCTTCGCCAAGGGTATGGGGATTAACGACATCGCGAACGAGTTGTTCATCAGCAACAAAACTGTCAGCACCCACAAGGCAAGGCTGATGCAAAAGATGAATTTCCAGAGCAACGCGGAGTTAATCCGCTATGCGGCGGATCACTCTTTGGTTGAATAGCTGTGCCTACGAAAATCACCGCGCTTTGTGGGAGCGGCTTTGCCCCGACTCATTATATAAAGCACCCTCTCCGGATTATATAAAACTACTTTATAATCAATTAGTTATTAGATTACGGTTGCAGATTGATGGGTGGCTTTACATAGCCATCTGACTAAGCCAGCAAGCTGGCAAGTCATTGGTTATCGCCCCCAATGTCAGAATATCCCTACCGCCCTCCGTTACGCCTACAAAAAAATCAAGATTGCCTGATAGAAGCATAGGGCTATCGCTGTCAAATTACCTATCTTTTAAATGGTGCGGGAATCCGTGCTTGGTAGCGTTCTTTATTATTTGGTCGGTCATGCAAATTTACATTTTCGCTCTCGTATTATTATGCGGTCTTGCGCTCTATCTGTGGCTCTCAAAACAAGCGCTGGCAAAGCGTCTGAATCAGCTTAAAGGCGGAAGATACGGGCAGCGTTTCAAAGAGGTATTTGAAAACTCCTCCGATGCCATCTTCGTTATCGAGGTGTCGTGGGATGCGAAGCTGCTTTTTGAAAGTCTGAACCCGGCTGCGTTGCGCATCTTCGATATGGAGGAGACATACCTTAAGAATAAGACGATTGACGCGATCATCGCCGCGCAGGCCGCTGATACGGAATTGCCGCGCATTTTGCAAGAACTGTCGGGGAATCTGGTTCGGGCGATAACGACGGGTCTGCCGGTCAGATATGAAAGCACGTTCCGCTTCGTGGCGGAGACTGTACCGGAAACCTACGATATCAACCTTGTGCCAATGGTGGATGACAGCGGCATCAGCCACATTCTTTGTTTTGCACAGGATGTGAGCGCGCGCAAGTTGTATGAACAGGAGTTGCTGGAGCGGGTCAGGCTGGAAGAGAAGTTGTCCGGTTTTGCCGCCAGCGCTCCCGGCTTCTTCTATACCTACCGGCATGGTGTAAACGGCAGCAACGCCATGCCCTTCGCCAGTGCAGGTATAGGCGAATTGTTCGGTCTGCAGCCGCAGGATGTTGCGCAAGACATCTCGCCGATGAGCATGCTGATCCATCCGGATGATCTAAGTATCTTTATTCAAGCCGTGGCGATTTCGGCAGCGTATATGGCTCCGCTGTTGATCGAATTTCGCGTGCGGCATCCGCATAAGGGTGAGTTATGGATCGAGTCGCGTGCATTGCCGCGAGCGGAGCGGGACGGCAGCGTCATCTGGCACGGCTTCATGCACGAGGTAAGCGGGCGTAAGCGTGTGGAAGACGCTTTGCGAACAAGCCATGAGCATCTGGCCGAAGCGCAGCGCATCGGCCAGATGGGGAGTTGGGAGCTCAATCTGGAGAGTGGTACATTGACCTGGTCGGACGAGATATTCCGCATCTTCGAGATCAATGAGGCATTGTTTGGTGCATCCTATGAGGCATTTCTGAATGCCATTCACCCAGATGATCGCGATGCGGTCAATAACGCATATACCGAGTCCGTCGCGAACCGCATCCCGTACTGTATCGACCATCGCCTGTTGTTTGCGGACGGACGCATCAAGCATGTGCGTGAATGCGGTGAGACGCATTACGACGCCAATGGAAAAGCGCTGCATTCACACGGTACGGTGCAGGATGTGACCGCGCTGAAAGAAACCGAAAGGAAACTCACCGAAACGCAGAAAAAATTGCGCGAACTTGCCGTCAACCGCGAGTCCGAGGTGGAGCAAACACGCCGACGCATCGCATGGGAAATGCACGAAGAATTGGGGCAATTGTTGGCGGCGGCAAAAATGCGCATATACGGAATGCGCAGAAAATTTCCCAAAGATATTTCCTCGTTGGGCGAGGATGGCAATGTGCTAGTTGGCTTGCTCGACAAGTCCATCAGATGCGTGCGTGACCTCGTATCTGATCTTCGCCCCACCGCCTTGTTGCTTGGCATTGCGCCCGCATTGGAATGGCTGGTTGCCGAATTCAATAAACACACGAGCATGGTGTGCGATTTGGAGATGGGAGAAGAAGGCGAACCGGCCAGCGACGAACTGATTACGCAGGTGTTCAGAGTCGCGCAGGAAGCGCTGGAAAGCATCGCCCGTTGCGCCGGCGTGTCGCGAGTACACATCTCATGGCAGAGCAAAGCGGGTAGCCATGTTTTGACGCTGCGCCACGACGGGCACGCCAACGCCAGCGACCTCGTCGAAGGACAGTCACTCAGCTTCTTCGGCATCCAAGAACGCGTGAACGCATTCGGGGGAGAGATGCGGGTGTTCAGCGAGTTGGAACACCACTCCTCCATCGAAGTGCGCTTTCCGGTGCGTTGAACAAGGCATTCGCGATCCTCGTATCCGTTAGGGTTAAAGCTACCCCCACGGGGTTCGGCGTTATTTATTGCTCATCTCTTTGTAGGAATCTCCTTACCCCACGCCTGAGCGCCTACACAAAAATCAAGATTTCCTGACTGTATCTCCAACCATATTTTGTGAATATAGCATCCACTCAAAAAGCAACGAGGTGGATAAATGGAGCTGACGATGGGAGGTGCTATGGTAAATGAATCGGATAACAAGAATGGCTTGTCGGCATCCGGCAAGATGACACTCCCGATCTATCTGTTGGGTATCGCCAGTGCGATCGCGGTGATCACGGTCGGCGGTATGGATACTATCGCTATGCTTTTATCTGCGCTGCTGGTGGTTACCGCGCTGGTCGTCGCTCCGTGGGTCGCAAAAAAACATCGTGCCGAACTTCAGGCCGCCGTGGCCGCCGAGAATGCGCGTCTGTCTGCCGATCTGTGCCATAAAAAATCCCAGTGTATCAACGGCCTCGACAATCTGTGCGTCGAAGTGCTGCCGGTCTGGTACCGCCAGATTGACATGGCGCGCACCCATACCGAAGAGTCCACCATTAATCTGGCGAACCGTTTTGCCAGCCTGTCGCAGGGGTTGGAAAAAGCCATCAAGCTTTCGCTCGGCAGCGGCGAGAGCGAAGGCGGCGGTTTGGCCGAGCTGCTCAAGAGTTGTAATCAGGAATTGAACTCCGTCATCAGCTCTATGCAGACGGCGCTGGACGGCAAGCAAGTGCTGTTGCACGAAGTGGAATCGCTGTCCCACCTCACTGTCTCGCTCAAGGATATGGCCGCCGACGTGGGTAAGATCGCCGGCCAAACCAACCTGCTCGCCTTAAATGCCGCCATCGAGGCGGCGCGCGCGGGCGAAGTGGGGCGCGGATTCGCGGTGGTCGCGGACGAGGTACGCAAGCTCTCAACATTGTCCGCCGAGATCGGCAAAAAGATCACTGCCACCGTTGAGACCGTGAATAACGCTATTTCTACCACGCTGGAGGCCTCGCAAAAATTTGCCGAGCAAGATGCCATTATGGTGAAGAACTCCGAGCAGGTTATCGCGCAAGTATTGAGCAGCTTCGAACAGGTCGCGACCGGTTTGGACAACTCAGCCGAAGTGCTGCGTCAGGAAAACCATGTCATCGGCGTCGAGATCAGCGACGTGCTCGTTTCACTGCAGTTCCAAGACCGGGTCAGCCAGGTGCTCATGCACGTGCGCAACGATCTGGAAAAACTGGAGAAGCACCTCGCCACCTACGAGCAAGAGTTGGCAAACGGCGAAATTCACGCCCCTATTGATGCGCGCATGTGGCTGAATGAATTATCCAAAACTTACACCATGCCCGAGCAGCATGTCGCCCACGGCGGCAACTCAAAGGTTAGCGCGGCAACGAATTCAGCACCCGAAATTACTTTTTTCTAGGAGAGAACTAAATGGCTAAAACAATTATGGTAGTGGATGACTCGGCTTCGTTGCGTCAGGTCGTGAGTATTTCCCTTAAAGGCGCGGGTTACGACGTGCTGGAAGCATGCGATGGCAAAGACGCGCTGAGCAAGCTCACCGGACAAAAAATTCACCTCATCATCAGCGATGTGAACATGCCCAATATGGACGGCATCACCTTTGTTTCCGAAGCCAAGAAGAAACCCGAATATAAATTTACTCCCGTCATCATGCTCACCACCGAAGCGGGCGAGGATAAAAAGCAAGCCGGTCAGGCGGCAGGTGCCAAAGCTTGGGTGGTCAAGCCGTTCCAGCCCGCGCAGATGCTCACGGCGGTTTCGAAGCTGGTGCTTCCGTAACGCATATCAGAGAGTCAAACCAAAGGGAGAGTAGTTATGGCACGTAAGGCGAAAGAAAAAAATGAAGTCGTTCACTTGCCGATAGAGGGCGATATGACGATTTTCGTCGCACAGGAATTGCGCGAGGCAATCATGCCGCTCATCACACAAAACGATGAGGTCGAGATAGATTTGTCGCACGTGAGCGAAGTGGATGCGGCGGGAATGCAGCTCATGGTTTCGGTCAAGCTGGAAGCCATCCTGCGCGGCAAGACATTGCGCTACGTCGGCCACAGCAAACCCGTGCTGGACATGATCGACCTGTGCGATCTCGGCGGCTTTTTTGGCGACCAAGTCATCATGTCATCGGCAGTATAGCAAGAGCGGTTTTGTAGGGAGCGCGTTTTTATAGGCACGACCAAGTCATCTAGCCGGTAACGGATGAACAGAGATGTGCACGGATGAACGACAGGCACGGTGCGTAGGACAGGTGGATCGTAGTGATACCCATCACTCCCAAAACAACTATGGGTATTGCTAATCCTGGGTGCTATGCAGTGGCGAAGACCTCCCCTTTCTTCGTCATAGATTTTTTCGTGTACATCTCTGTTCGTCCTGGGCAATGGGTCGCAGTAATAAGTGTTTAAGAACTAAGGAAAAAATATGAATCTGGACGAAGCACTCAAAACGTTTATCATCGAAAGCCGTGAATTGCTGGAATCGATGGAAGCCTCGCTGTTGCGTATCGAGCAGGAGCCGAATGATCCGGACATTATCAATGCAATCTTCCGTGCCGCGCACACCATCAAGGGTTCTGCCGGTCTGTTCGGTTTGGACTACATCGTCAGTTTCACCCATGTTGCCGAAAGCGTGCTGGACAAAGTGCGTAGCGGTGAGTTGAACATCGACGCTGATCTGGCCGCACTCCTGCTCGACACCAGCGACCACATGGGCGCGTTGGTCAATCACGCCGCCAACGGTGAGGAGCCTGGCAACGCCAGCAACCAGCGCAGCCAGGAACTCATTGTTCTGTTGAATAAATATCTCGGCGTGAAAACTGCGGTGGCGGTTATAAAGGAAGAGGCCAAACAAGCCAGCGTTCCCGTCGAGTTCGAGCACAAGTTTGAGCGCGACGGCGGCGAAGTCGAGACAGACAACTGGCACATCTCCCTGCGTTTTGGCAAAGATGTGTTCCGCAACGGCATGGACCCGCTCTCGTTCATCCGCTATCTGGCGACACTAGGCCGCATCGTGCACATTGTCACGCTGACCGACGCTGTCCCCTCAATCAAGGAGCTCGACCCGGAAAGTTGCTACCTCGGCTTCGAGATCGCATTCAAGAGTGAGGTTGATAAATCCGTGATCGAGGGTGTGTTCGAGTTCGTGCGCGAAGACTGCATGATCCGCATCCTTCCGCCGCGCAGCAAAATAAGCGAATACCTTGGCTTGATCCGCGATATGGATGGTGAAAATCTGCGCTTGGGCGACATCCTCGTGAGCTGCGGCACGCTGACTGATGCCGAGTTGGACAACGCATTACGCATTCAGGCGGGCGGTGGCAACGCCTCGCGCCCCATCGGCGAAGTGCTGGTCGAGCAAAGCATGGTATCGGCTCCGGTAGTTGAAGCCGCACTGGAAAAACAGAAACAAGCCAAAGACAAAGAAGCCAAGAGCAACGAAGTCAGCCTTATCCGTGTTGACTCTGAAAAGCTCGACCAACTCATCAACCTGGTTGGCGAACTTATCATCGCAGGCGCGGGGACGACATTGATCGCTCAGCGTGCCGGTATGCCCGAGCTGGTCGAGGCGACCGCCACCCTGTCGCGCATGGTCGAAGAAGTGCGCGACTCGGCACTTTCGCTACGCATGGTGCAGATCGGTGGCACCTTCACCCGCTTCCAGCGCGTGGTGCGCGACGTGAGCCGCGACCTCGGCAAAGACATCCGTCTGGAGATACACGGAGCCGAGACCGAGCTCGACAAGACGGTGGTGGAAAAAATCGGCGATCCGCTCACTCATCTGGTGCGCAATAGCATGGACCACGGCATCGAGCCAGCCGAGGTGCGCCTCGCACGCGGCAAGCCTGCGCACGGCACACTCAAGCTCAATGCCTATCACGACTCCGGCAGCATCGTCATCGAAGTTACCGATGACGGTGGCGGCCTTAATCGCGACAAGATTCTGGCCAAGGCCATCGAGCGTGGCTTGGTCAAACCCGATCAGCAACTCAGCGACAAAGAAATTTACAACCTGATTTTTGAAGCAGGTTTCTCCACCGCCGATACCGTAAGCAACCTTTCCGGTCGCGGTGTGGGCATGGACGTGGTGCGCAGAAATATCCAAGCCCTGCGCGGCACCGTGGACATCGAATCCGAAATCGGCAAGGGCAGCACCATGCGCATCCGCCTGCCGCTCACCCTCGCCATCATCGACGGCTTCATGGTCGGTGTCGGCAGCTCGGCTTACGTCGTGCCGCTGGACATGGTGATCGAATGTATCGAACTGCCCGCAGGCAAAAAGACGGAAGGCAACTATCTCAATCTGCGCGGCGAAGTGCTGCCTTACGTGAGATTGCGCGATCTGTTTGAAGTTGAAGGCGACGCCGGACGCCGCGAGAACGTCGTCGTTGTGCAATACGCCGGACACAAGGCCGGGCTGGTGGTGGATAACCTCCTGGGCGAATACCAGACCGTCATCAAGCCGCTGGGTAAAGTGTTCGGCAGTGCGCGCGGTTTCGGCGGCTTCACCATCATGGGCAGCGGCGAAGTGGCGCTGATTCTGGATGTGCCGCGTTTGATGCAACAGGTTAGCAATAGCCGCGAAGTTTCGGCTGCGGGGCAGTGATGAATAAGTGTATCAGCGACTTTTTTCAGATGCTGCTGCCGATGTTGCTGGTGCAACAGGCGATTATTTTTAGCTTGCTATATTTTGCATAACTAATTGATTATATTGATAATAGTGTAAGTGTGGCTTGGCTTTTGCAGGCGCAGCGGAATTTGTAGGGGCAGTGGTTTTGTGGGGGCGATTGCAACTTATTCGGTGAGGAGTATGTGATGGGACGTTATACCAAAGAAGATGCGCTCACGTTATTGCTGGTGCTGGGAGTGCAAGTGCTGCTGATGTTCTTGGATCTCTTTACCCGATAGATATCAGAGGCCCGAATGAGATCGTTCATCAAAGTACTGCCGGTGCTGTTGATTTTGCAAATATTTGTATTACTTGTGGAACAACTGCTGAAGGTGTCGTTTTGAGTAGATTTGATGGGCATTGTGGCGGGGCGCATCAATCCTTCGTTTTTGGAATTAATTTAATTTATAGGGGGTAAGCATGTTTAAGGATATGAAAGTAGCAGTGAAGCTTGGGATGGGATTCGGTGTTGTATTGTTGCTGATGTTGGTGATTCTGATTGCAGGGATGACGAACATGGCGAGCATGAACAGTGCGACCGATCAAATCGTCAATGATCGTTATCCGAAAACGGTGCTGGTTAATGAGGTCATTGCAAAAACTTTTGACAATGGCCGATCAACGCGCAACCTGCTGCTGTTGGATGACGCGGCCGGTATCGAGAAGAACAGAGAAATCATTCAGAACAATCGCGCGAAAATTAAAGAGGCTCTGGATAAATTGGACAAATCAATCAACACCCCCAAGGGGCGTGAATTGATGAGTGCCATCTTGCAACAACGCGATGCGCTTGATCCCAAGTATGAAGAGCTGATCTCGCTGGCGAATAGTGACAGAAAAGCGGCAATCGAATTTCAAATGAAGGACTTTGCACCGACCAATTCAGCCTATGCCAAAGCGTTGCACGACATGGCTGAATTTCAAGGTGGCTTAATGGAAAAAGAAGGGGTTGCGGCGGGTGAAGCTTATACATCGGCGCGCACGTTGATGGTTAGTTTGGGTATTGCAGCAGCTTTGGCTGGTATGGTAATGGCCTTCATGATCACGAGTAGTCTAACCACACAACTCGGTGGCGAGCCTGCTTATGCCGCCGAAGTGGTGAGCAAAATTGCCAATGGCGACATGACCGTCAATGTAGAAGTTAAGCCGGGTGACAACAGCAGTATGCTGGCTGCAATTAGAGGCATGGTTGAAAAGCTGTCGCAGATCATTGGCGAAGTCAATGCAGCGGCGACCAACATCGCCTCCGCCTCGGAAGAGGTATCGAGCACCGCGCAGAGCATGAGCCAAGCCACCAACGAACAAGCGGCTTCGGTGGAAGAGACTTCGGCTTCCGTTGAACAGATGGGCGCATCAATTAACCAGAACAGCGAGAACGCCAAAGTTACTGAAGGCATCGCCTCACAAGCCGCGAAGCAAGCGGCCCAAGGCGGCGAAGCGGTGAAAGAAACTGTGACTGCGATGAAACAGATCGCTGGCAAGATCGGCATCATCGACGACATCGCTTACCAAACTAACTTACTGGCATTGAACGCCGCGATTGAAGCTGCCCGCGCCGGTGAACACGGCAAAGGCTTTGCGGTGGTGGCTGCTGAAGTGCGCAAACTAGCAGAGCGTAGCCAAGTGGCCGCGCAGGAAATCGGCGAACTGGCCAGCGGCTCAGTGAGCAAAGCAGAAGACGCAGGCAAGCTACTGGAAGAAATGGTTCCCGCCATTGGTAAAACTTCCGACCTGGTGCAAGAGATTACCGCAGCAAGTGAAGAGCAATCATCCGGTGCATCTCAGATCAACACCGCAATGAGTCAACTCAACACCATCACTCAACAGAACGCGAGTGCAACGGAAGAGTTGGCCGCGACAGCAGAAGAGATGTCTTCGCAAGCTGAAACGCTACAGCAATTGATGAGCTTCTTCCGCGTGGGTGGTGGTAGTGCGGTTGCGGTAAAGCATCAGGCTTTTCATCCGGCGGCAAGCAAGCCTGTCGCTAAGCCTGCAAAGGGTGGGGCAACGAAACTCGCCTTTGCCCATGCATCACATGATGAGGCCGAGTTTGTGAAGTTTTAAGGAAGCATTCGCGGCTCTCGCCCTAAAGGGCACGAGAGCCGCGAAGGAAATGGTGAGGTTTACGCCATCCTACTGATTAATAGATTATTTGTTTCAAGGAGGAGCAATGAACGCAATCGCAACAATCAACAAATCGCTACCCGCCGTTACCGGCGATGCGACGCAGGAAGAGCAGCAACGCCAGTATCTGACGTTCATGCTGAATAGCGAAATATTCGCCATCGGCATTTTGCGCATCAAGGAAATTATCGAATACGGCAACCTCACCGAAGTGCCGCGCATGCCGGGTTTTATTCGCGGTGTCATCAACCTGCGCGGTGCGGTGGTGCCGGTAATCGACCTCGGTGCGCGTTTCGGCAAACAAGCCGCGACGGTGGGTCGCCGTACTTGTATCGTCATCATCGAAGTCGAGCATGAAGGCGAGCAGCAAGTGGTGGGTGTAATGGTGGATGCGGTGAACGAGGTGCTGGATATTCCCGCCACCGAGATCGAGCCCGCACCGAGCTTCGGCGCAAAGATACGTTCCGACTTCATCCGTGGCATGGGCAAGGTGGATGGCAAGTTCGTCATCATCCTCAATGTCGATCACGTGTTGTCGTTGGATGAAATGTCGAGTTTGACCGGGATCGGTTCTGGCAGCGCGGTTGCCGCATAACAATTTGATTTTATATATTTTTTTGTGTGCAATATAAAGGCCCCAAACGGGGCTTTTATATTTTTCGTACTCCGGGTGCAGAGACTAGAAAAATGAATTCTGACGTATCCGAAACTCTGTGTGCGTGTTCAAGCAACCTGCAAATTCGTGAAGAGCTGCAATAAATTGAACGGGTATTGTGATAATTCGCCGGAGATTTTCTGACAGGTTCATTTCCCACCTACGAAAAAAGTCCCCGTGGGGATTTCCTTACAAGCCTCTTACCTGCCTACAAATAAATCAAGATTTCCTGACTGTCGAATAGCGGGTTATTTGCAATTATGTATTCGGGCAATTAAGTGCCGTTGTGAAGTGAATCGTGTTGTTAATCAACCCGTACCTTAAGGGTACATTTTCAGGAGAATCGTAAAATGAAAAAATCAGTTTTAGCTCTTGCGCTTGCGCTTGCTGTGCCTTTGTCTTTCGCCGAGGATTTTGCCGACAAGGCCGATGCTCAGGCTATCGTTGCCAAGGCAGTTAAGGCGGTTTCCGCCAATAAGGACGCGACGTTCAAGGAAATCACCGGCAAGGATGCCAAGTGGATCAACAAGGATCTGTATCCGGTAGTGTATGACATGAACGGCAAGTGCATCGCGCATGGTCAGAATCCCAAGTCGGTCGGCAAAGATCTGATCGATATGGCCGATGCGGACGGCAAGGAGTTCGTCAAGGAGCGGGTCGAGCTGGCCAAGAGCAAGGGCAAATTTTGGCAGGACTACAAGTTCACCGACCCGGTGACAAAGAAGGTGTTGCCTAAGTCCGCTTACTGCGAGAAGACCGGAGATGTGATCGTCTGTGCAGGCATCTATAAGCGTTAATTTGTCATCTGATTTCAGGTGTGGCCGTCAGGCCGCACCTGGAGTTACTTGAGGGGAAGAATATGAAATTTCTGGACAAGATCACATTCCGTATGCGTTTGCTGCTGGCACCGGTGATTGCCATCGTCTTGATGTTGGTGTTCGGTATCGCCACCTATGCGGCGATGCATTCGATCCGAACTGAGGTCGGGAGATTGACAAATCAGGGAATGGCAACCATGAGTCTGGTGAATGAATCCCGGGCGGAACTATTGCAGACCAGTGTGGCGGCGTATCGCCTGTTCACCTGGATGGCGAATTTCGATGAGGAGCGCATTGCCAAAGAAACCGCGCTCATCAATGGCAGCATCGACAAGGCAGCCGAATTGTTGACCAGCGCTGCTCAGGTAGAAGGCACGACCGAAGACGAACAGAAAGTCTTTGAGACCATGGCTGCCGAACTGGCCAAGTACAAGAAATCGTTGAATCAGGCGCTGGATATGGCTGCCTCCGATCCGGCATCCGGTGCGGGCATGATGCAGGCTGCCGACAAGCGTTTTCAGGTTATTTCAAAAGAGATGAATGGTTTGCTTGAGCTTCAAAAGCAGGAAGCTCAAGCGACTGCCGAAACGACACAGCTTACCGCTGGTCGTAGCATTTCTATTACGCTGGTAATTATTGTTGTTGCCACGCTCGTTTCTATATTGGTTGCTTGGCAGATCAGTCGTGTTGTGATGAATCAGCTCGGCGGTGAACCGGCTTATGCGGCGGAAGTCATTGGACGGATCGCTGCGGGTGATCTGACTGTGGAGGTTAATACGCTCAAAGGGGATGCGAGTAGTATGTTGTTTGCAATCAAAGGGATGTCGGATAAGCTGTCGCAGATCATCGGCGAAGTGAATGCGTCGGCGACTTTTATTGCCTCTGCTTCGGAAGAGGTATCGAGCACCTCGCAGAGTATGAGTCAAGCGACCAACGAACAAGCCGCCTCGGTGGAGGAAACGTCGGCTTCGGTTGAGCAAATGGGGGCATCCATCAACCAAAATTCCGAGAATGCCAAAGTCACCGAAGGCATCGCCTCTCAGGCCGCGAAACAAGCGAGCGATGGCGGCATGGCGGTCAAAGAAACCGTGGCTGCGATGAAGCAGATCGCGGGCAAGATCGGCATCATCGACGATATTGCCTACCAGACTAATTTGCTGGCATTGAATGCCGCGATTGAAGCCGCGCGTGCCGGTGAGCACGGTAAAGGTTTTGCCGTGGTGGCATCCGAAGTGCGCAAGCTGGCAGAGCGTTCGCAAGTGGCCGCGCAAGAGATCGGCGAACTGGCGAGTGGCTCTGTGAGCAAGGCCGAAGAAGCGGGCAAGTTGCTCGATGAAATTGTTCCCGCGATTAACAAGACCTCGGACCTCGTGCAGGAAATTACCTCTGCAAGCGAAGAGCAGTCATCCGGCGCATCGCAGATGAACACCGCGATGAACCAACTCAATACGATCACCCAGCAGAATGCGAGTGCCTCGGAAGAGCTGGCTGCCACGGCAGAAGAGATGTCTTCGCAGGCCGAGACGCTGCAACAATTGATGAGTTTCTTTACGGTGCAGGCTGCCGCAGCAGCAAGACGCAACGGCGTGCATACCAGCGCCAAGCCAGCAGCCAAATCCGTCAAAGGCAGAGTAACAAAACTAGCCTTTGCCCATGTTTCACATGATGAAGCGGAGTTTGTGAAGTTTTAACGCGAATTGATGGGTGACGCTTTGCTCTACCCATCAATTCGAAATGGTGTTTTTTTATATAAATCAAGGGAGTTGTAATGAATTTAACTATCAAACAGAAGCTGATACTTAACATCGCATTGATCGTTGTGGCGATCGGTGCGTTGGTCGGTCTTTCGATGCAGGGTATCGGCACGTTGCGTGAATTGCAGGATGAGGGGGCGAAGCGTGCGGCGGACGCGATTTATATGGAAGATGCGGCCAACGTCGGTGCACGTATGTATCAGGTGGTGGCCGATACGGTGATCAACCGTAATCTGGAAGAGAGTCGCAAGGATTGGGCTGAAGCCAAGAAGAATGGTCTGGAGAAGCTGGCGCATGTGGCGGAGATCGTCGATACGCCGGAAGAAGAGAAGCTGGCTGCCGAGGCGCAGACGCAGCTCAATAAATTCATCGATCTGTATGAGCAGAAACAATTGCCGATTTTGGAAAGCCCAAATCCCGATGTAGAAGCGATTCGCAAGATCGACGGGGAGATGGACGAGGCTATCGGTGCCGTAGAAGCTGAGCTGGAAAAGATCGCTGCTTCGCTCGACGAGGAGACAAAAGAAGCCGATGCGATGTTTGACGAGAGCGGTGTTGCGACCAGTACGCGCACGCTGGTGATAGGCATTGTCATGCTGGTAGCGTTGATCGTTATCGCGTTGTGGATACTGACGTCGATCACGCGTCCGTTGCAGAGTGCGTTGCAAGTGCTCAACCGCATCGCCGAGGGCGATATGACGGTCAATGTTGATGTGACATCAAAGGACGAGACGGGGCAGTTGTTGTTGGCGATGCAGATCATGGTGGGTAAACTCTCGCAGATTATCGGTGAGGTGAATGCGGCAGCGACCAATATCGCATCGGCTTCGGAAGAGGTGTCGTCCACGGCGCAGAGCATGTCGCAGGCGACCAACGAACAAGCCGCCTCGGTGGAGGAGACTTCGGCTTCGGTCGAGCAAATGGGCGCCTCCATCAATCAAAACTCCGAGAACGCCAAAGTTACCGATGGTATGGCATCGCAAGCCGCGAAACAGGCGACTGAGGGTGGGGTGGCAGTCAAAGAAACAGTTACAGCGATGAAGCAGATCGCGGGCAAGATTGGCATCATCGATGACATCGCCTATCAAACGAATTTGCTGGCCTTGAATGCCGCGATTGAAGCCGCGCGTGCCGGTGAACACGGCAAAGGCTTTGCCGTGGTTGCTGCCGAAGTGCGCAAACTGGCGGAACGCAGCCAAGTGGCGGCACAAGAAATCGGCGAACTCGCCAGCGGCTCGGTGAGCAAAGCCGAAGAGGCGGGCAAGTTGCTGGACGAGATGGTTCCCGCCATCAACAAAACCTCCGACCTTGTGCAAGAGATTACTGCTGCCTCCGAAGAGCAATCTTCCGGTGCCGCTCAGATCAACACCGCGATGAATCAACTCAATACCATCACGCAGCAGAATGCGAGTGCTACTGAAGAATTGGCTGCCACGGCGGAAGAGATGTCTTCGCAGGCCGAGACGCTACAACAACTGATGAGTTTTTTCAAAGTACACGGCATGGCGCGGGCATAACATTACAACTTTGTTTCTTCCATCCTATGGGGTGGGTGTTTTTGCGATGGGCGGCACGCACGATCACTTTGATCCCCCCAATGTGAATATTTTGGATATATTGGCAACTTGGAGCGCTGCACTTGTTTTTGCAAAGACGAGGGCAGCGAATCTTGGATTGCCCTATATTTATGCTGCTTTATGCCGCCAATTTAAAAATTGCTTTAATAATCAAGGAGTTGTAATGATAATCAAGAAAATATCGGCAGTATTGGCGGCACTGATGATGTCGCCGCTGGCTGTTTTGGCGGCAGATGAGTGCCCGAACTGGAAGGAATCTGCCTTGACCGGGGACTGGGGCGGAACGCGCAGCACTTTGTGCGAAAAGGGTGTCACGGTTGAACTCACTCACAAGAGCGATTTGCTTTCCAATTTTTCCGGCGGGGTGTCGCAAGGTTCGGCTTGGTTGATGAACAGCGAGATCGCCGTCGGCATGGATTTGAACAAACTGGCCGGATTGGAAGGGGCGAGCGCGTTCATCCAATACCATGCGCAGCACGGTGATTTATCCATCAACGAGCGTACCGGCAGCTTCGCCGGAGTGAGCAACATCGAGACCGGTGTCAACACCAGCCTGTTCTATCAGGCTTGGCTGCAACAGAATTTGGCGAATGACAGCCTCTCGTTGTTGGCTGGACTGTATGCTGTTGATTCCGAGTTTTATGTCACCGATACCTCCGGTTTGTTTCTCCAGCCTCCTTACGGCATGTCTGCCGAGATGGCGCAGAGCGGACGCAATGGTCCTCCTGTATTCCCCATGGGGGCATTGGGAGTGCGCGTGAAGTACAGCGCTGCCGATCTGTATGTGCAGGTGGCGCTGACCGACGGTGTGCCCGGCGATCCGAACAATGCCAATGGTACTCATATCAGACTTGATAAAGGTGACGGTACGCTTGCCGTGGCCGAGTTTGGTCTGACACCGCAAGGCGCAGAAGGCGCTATCGCCAAGGCTGCTATCGGTCTGTGGCACTACACCACGCGAGCCGTCGCTGAAGAAATAGTTGATGCGAATGGCATGCCATTATACGGTCCCGACCAAGGGGCGTACATCATCGCGGAACGTACGCTGATGGCGGAGCAGGGGAATCCCGGACAGGGACTCGCCGGGTTTGCGCGCTTCGGTGTGGTGAACAAGGATCTATATCAGGCTGACTGGTCGGGTAGTTTGGGGCTGAATTATCAGGGCCCGTTGGAGGGGCGTGATGACGATGCCGTCGGTATTGCCGTGGCCAACATCCATGCCAGTAGCAAGTATCAACTGTTGAACTCTTCCGACTCTTCCGAGACGGTGGTGGAGTTGACCTACCGTGCGCAAGTGCAACCTTGGTTGGCGGTGCAGCCGAGCGTGCAGTACATCAGCAACCCGAGTATGGATCCCGCATTGAAAGATGCCGTGGTCGCCGGAGTGCGCATCGAAGCGGGGTTGTGAGTCGTTCGGCAGTGTTGTAGATGGGTGGAACCCAATAAAAAAGCCCCGAAAGGGGCTTTTTTATTTTTGCACTGCGGGTGCAGAGATTAGAAAAATGATTTTAGTATCAGTGCGATTACATCACCCATGATTAAACCGTTCATCTATTTCATAAGCTGTAACTCTGCTGTGATCGGAGCCAGTTCAATTTGTAAATTCTGTTTGGTTACTGGCTCTTAATTTGTGAGGCTCTGTGCAACTTTCAGATAGTCTTTAGCCTCATACAGTCAGCCTCATAACATTTGCGAAATATAACCTATTGGGTTATATTTCGCAAATGGAAAAAAGAAGCCACATTACGCCTTGGTTGATGTTCAGCGTGCTGTTGAAGCGAGAGGCATCAATTCTTTTACTGCAACAGCTTTAAATGGAGCTGCCGCGTTAGGGCTATCCCATGAACAGGCGGTATTGGTAGTGTTGGGTCTCAAGCCAAGAGATTTGTTCAAGAGTATGACCACGAATAATGATCACAAAATCTGGCAAGACGTATACCACGCGTCACTGGATTCTGGGGCGGTGGCATATATCAAAGTTACCTTGCGAGAGAATGGAACCGTAGTGATCCAGTTTAAGGAGAAATGAAATGAAACACCTGTGTCTGAACTGCGAAAAAGGCGACATGGTTCGCAGCAAGAAAAATTGTGAAATTCAATATCGTGGCCAATCTGCTACTGTTCGCGCGGTGGATGGATGGCATTGTTCAGAATGCGGTGAAGTGGAGTTTGCTGGCGAAGAGGGTGTTCGTTATGCCGAGGCATTGGATAAGCTGAGGTTGAGGGTTGATGCTGAAGAGTCGGCTGAGCTTATGCGCATTCGGAAAAAACTAAAACTGTCTCAACGGCGTGCAGCTGTTATTGCAGGGGGAGGGGTGAATGCTTTTTCTCGTTACGAGAACGGTAAAGCAAAGCCTGTCGCGGCTGTGGTTAATTTGTTCCGGCTACTGGATAAACATCCTGAGCTCATTAATGAAATTCCGTCTTAGGTTTTCACAATATCCTTGCCGGACTCAGTAGAGCGTCGTTGTGCGTTGTAGGGCATGGGTGCAATGGTTGAATCTAATTATATCTAATAAAATCAATATGTTGTATATAAACGTTGTGGCGGAGTTTGCTGCTGCACATGCATCGTATGCCGAAGCTGAGCTTGTGAAGTTCTAAAGAAGAATTCGCGGACTGGATAGGCTTAAGGAATTTGTGTACCGATAATATTTTTTCGGATTTCACCCAATAAAAAAGCCCCGAAAGGGGCTTTTTTATTTTTGCACTGCGGGTGCAGAGACTAGAAAAATGATTTTAGTATCAGTGCGATTACTTCACTCATGATTAAACCGTTCATCTATTTCATAAGCTGTAACTTTGCTGTGATCGGAGCAAGTTCAATTTGTAAATTCTGTTTGGTTACTGGCCATTGATTTCCTGATGCCTCTTTTGTCTACCCACGAAAAAAAGTTTTGTGTGGGAATCGCAGCAAGTGTTTGTAGGGATTTCCCTAGTCCTCGTCCATCTCCTACAAGTCAATCAAGATTTCCTGATACTGCTTCGATTGATGTTTTGCGAAGATGCGCTCCCCATAAGCTGGCTATCAGTCAGCCGCCTGTACAGGCGGCACAGTTCAAGGCCGCAGGCCGAATACATAAAAGGAATATCCCGATGCGCATGAATATGCCGGTGACAAATATTGAGCAGCATCTTAAGGATGGTGAGTTCATCGTTTCCAAGACCGATCTTAAGGGACAGATCACCTATGTGAATCGCCCTTTCGTGGAGATCAGCGGTTACAGCGCCGAAGAATTGCTGGGTAAGCCGCACAATTTGATACGCCATCCCGATATGCCCGAGGGGGCGTTTGGCGATTTGTGGAAGACGTTGCAGAGCGGCAAGCCGTGGCGCGGTCTGGTCAAAAATCGTTGCAAGAACGGCGATTATTATTGGGTGGAAGCGAATGCCAATCCGTTCTGGAAAGACGGCAAGATCGTCGGCTATATGTCGCTACGCACCAAACCGTCGCGAGCCCAAGTGGAGGCGGCAGAAGCACTTTATCGCCGCTTCCGCGAAGGTAAGGCGCAAGGGTTGACCGTAAAAGAAGGCAATGTGGTGCGTACCGGGGTGGTCGGCTGGTTGCAGTCATTGGCTCATCTCAGCATCAAGACCCGCATCTCGTTCGCTTGTGCGCTGCTTGTGGCAAGCATGTTTGGCATCGCCAGCGATGCCGTGCCGGAGGCGCGCATGACATTTATCGTCGCCGGTTTCGCGCTGACAGCCTATGTGTGGTGGATGCTGGTCTACAAGATATTGCATCCGCTGGATGAGGCGGTGCGTTCTTGCCAGATGGTTGCCTCAGGCAATCTGCGTTTGGAGATGACGGCGGATATGCGCGACGAGATCGGTCGCTTGATGCATGCCATCGTCACCATGGCGGGGAATGCCGAAAGTATCGTGGCTGATGTGATGCATGCTGCATCGGCGATCACTGCCTTTTCTCAAGAGGTGTCGGCAACCGCACAAAGCATCGCGCAATCAACCACCGAGCAGGCATCTTCGGTGGAGGAGACGTCGGCTTCGGTGGAGCAGATGGGTGCTTCGATCAGTCACAATAGTGATAACGCCAAAATCACGGAAAGTATCGCTGCATCGGCGGCCACACAGGCAGGGCAGGGCAGCGAGGCGATGCAAGTGACGGTCGCCGCGATGAAACAGATCGCGGCTAAGGTCGGCATTATCGACGACATTGCCTATCAAACTAATCTGCTGGCACTGAACGCGGCCATCGAAGCGGCGCGTGCGGGAGAGTTTGGCAAAGGATTCGCCGTGGTGGCTGCGGAGGTGCGCAAGTTAGCAGAGCGTTCGCAGGTGGCTGCGCAAGACATAAGCGAGCTGGCTGGTGCTAGTGTAAGCAAGGTCGAGCAGTCCGGGAAGTTGCTGGCCGAAATGGCTCCCGCCATCAACAAGACCAGTGAGCTCGTGCAAGAAATTGCTTCCGCCAGTGAGGAGCAAAGCTCGGGGGCGGCACAGATTAATGCCGCGATGAATCAGCTCAGTCAGGCCACGCAGCACAACGCGAGTGCCACGGAAGAGTTGGCTGCCACGGCGGAAGAGATGAGTGGCCAGGCACGCAACTTGCAGCAGATGATGGGTTTCTTCAGGGTGCATGAGAAGCATGTGCCTGATGAAGTGCGTGCTGTCAGGCAGGGCAAAGCCAAAACGGGGGCGATGTCTGTCGCTTACAACAAACCCAAATTCGTTTAGATAATCAGAAAGATAACAATATGTTTGGAAATTTTAAAATCAGCACTCTGTTGAGCGGTGGTTTTGGTGGTGTGATCGCGATATTCCTGGCTTTAATGATGTTGCTGGGCATGCAGTTGATCGATGTGCAACAAGGCTCGGATCAGATTCAGAATGAGACCTTGCCGTTCGTCATGGTGGCGGATGAAATGGCGCTGAGCGTGTCGCAGGTGCAGCAGTTTCTGACTGATGTCTCTGCTACCCATGATCGCGAGGCTTACAAAGAGGCCGAGGCTGCGGCACAACGTTTTCTATCCGGTGCCAACAAGTTCAGGGAGATGTATCGTGAGGAAGATAATGTCGCATCCCTGACAGAGATCGACGCCATCGAAGAAAAATTCAAGGTGTTTTATGCCGAGGGTAAACAAATGTCCGAGGTCTACATTATTCAAGGCAAAGATGCTGGAAATGTGTTGATGGAGAAATTGGATAGTGACAGCGCCGCGTTGAATGAATCGCTAGGTGCTTTCCGTGAGCAACAGTCGAAAGAAGCGATCGAGATCACAGAGCTTATGAGCTCCGCTGTGTCCAAGCTCTGGAGCTTCATGCTCGGCGGCAGCGGAGTGGCGCTGATGTTCGCGGTGCTGGTTGGTTTATGGATCACGCGTACGCTGTTGCGCAAATTGGGCGGCGAGCCAGCTTACGTTGCCGAGGTGGTGGGCAAAGTGGCGAACGGTGATTTGACTGTGGCGGTGAAGACGCGTGACGGGGATCGCAGCAGTATGTTGTTTGCTGTGCAGGGGATGATCGCCCAGCTCTCGCAGACCATCGGTGAGGTGCGTAGTACGGCGGACGGTTTGGCGAGCGCTTCGGAGGAGGTCAGTGCGACCTCGCAGAACATGTCGCAGGCGACCAACGAACAAGCTGCTTCGGTGGAAGAGACTTCTGCGTCGGTGGAGCAGATGGGAGCGTCTATTCATCATAATTCTGAGAACGCCAAAGTGACCGACGGTATGGCTGCGCAGGTGTCTATGCAGGCCAAACAAGGTGGCGACGCGGTGAAGGAGACGGTGAGCGCCATGAAGCAGATTGCTGGCAAGATCGGCATCATCGACGACATCGCGTATCAGACTAATCTGCTGGCATTGAATGCCGCGATTGAGGCCGCGCGTGCCGGTGAGCACGGCAAAGGCTTCGCTGTGGTAGCTGCCGAAGTGCGCAAACTGGCGGAACGTGCGCAGGTTGCCGCGCAGGAAATTGGCGAGCTGGCCGGTGGCAGCGTGGAAAAGGCGGAGCAGGCCGGCAGGTTACTGGGTGAGATCGTTCCCGCCATAAACAAAACATCCGAATTGGTGCAAGAAATCGCGGCGGCGAGTGAAGAGCAAAGTTCAGGAGCCGCGCAGATAAACACCGCGATGAACCAGCTTAATCAAATCACCCAGCAGAATGCCAGTGCCACCGAAGAGCTCGCCGCAACGGCAGGCAACATGTCTTCCCAAGCCGAGCACCTGCAGCAGTTGATGGGATTCTTCACGGTGCATGGAATGGCGCGGGTTTAACCCAAAATTTTTTAGCAATCTCTGACCATCTCCCCCTTTGCAAAAGGGGGAGTGAGGGGGATTTATTGCCAGCTGAAAAAGTACTGTTTCCTTTTCGTGGGGATTTTCTTACCCCCATACCGTACGCCTACAAAAAAATAAAGATTTGCTGACATTCAGACTCGACCCAATCTGCGATTCTTCGCGCCGTTGAAACGGGAGAGGGAAAAGGAATTGGGCGGTGGATGACAAGGAGATTCGCGTCAGTTGGCGCGCAGCTATCGTACCGTTGAGCGGTAACACGATCGTGCACGGACGTTTGAGTATGTTGGGTAAGCGCAAAGCGGTGGTGAAGGCGGATCGCAATCTGCCCCCCGGGCATCGTTGCGAGCTGGCATTGATGCTGCCCAAGAATAGCCCGGATGATGTGGTGCAATTTATTGAGGGGCGCGGCGTGGTGACGAGATCGGTGCTCTCTGCCGAGCAGTTCCATATCACGTTGGATTGGGTGGAATTACGGGGCAATAGCGAATCGTTGCTGAAAGAATATATCGGGAAATACAGAGCGTTATGGAAACAGTAGATAATTGGATCGAATATGAATGTGCTGATCGTTGAACCCTCGCGCACTGTCGCTTTTACGTTATCGACGCTGTTCGGTAAATACGGTTTTGAGTCGCGTGTTGCCCGTAGCGGACAAGAGGCTCTGGAGATGCTGAAAGGCAACCGGATCGATCTGTTGTGCTTCACCTTCGAGCTGGGCGATATGGATGGTATCGAGTTCTTCGTTTCGGCCAAGGCGCACAAGCTGGTGCATCATCAGCCCGGGCTAATGTTCTCGTCCACACCGCGCAAGTCGGTTATCAATCGTGCCCTGATGGCGGGAGTGACGGAATGTTTCGCCAAACGTCATCTGGCGCAACTCGAACTGTTCGTCGAGCGTTTTGCCGCGAGCCATCAAGTGTGCATTAACGGGAAAGTGCTGCTGGTCGAAGACAGTATGTCGTCAGCGATGTTCTATCGTCAGGTGCTGGAACGGATGGGTTTGCAGATCGAGCATTGCAAGAGTGCGGAGGAGGCAATCGTGAAGATATCCGCCGGAGAACGTTTTGATCTGGTAGTGACGGACTACATTCTTGCCGGAGCGCAGACCGGGTTTTCGGTGATCCGTGCGGTACGCGAATCGTTCGGTAAAAAAGCGCTCACGCCTATCCTGGCAATTTCGTCATTCGATGACATCGCGCGCAAGGTGGAGATATTGCGCAACGGCGCGAATGATTTCGTGGGTAAGCCGGTAGTGGCGGAAGAGCTGGAAGTGCGCGTGTTCAACATGCTCAAGATGCAGAAACTGATGAGCCGTCTCGAATCACAACACGAGGTGATGAAAGATATCGCCATGCGCGATACGCTTACCTCGCTCTACAACCGTTACCATTTGAATGAGATATCGCCCAGATTGATCGCCGAAGCGCATGAGAGCGGCCAGAGTTTGTCTCTGATGGTGATCGATGCCGATCATTTCAAGGAAATCAACGATACCCATGGACATAAGACCGGCGACGAGGTGTTGCAACAGATCGCCAAGGCATTGCAGGGCATTTGCCGTAGCGACGATCTGCTGGCGCGCATCGGCGGCGAAGAGTTCGTCGTCATTCTGCCCAATATCGGCCTGGCCGAAGCGACGGCGCGCGGTGCGGCGACGCGGGCGCGCATCGAGAGCCTGAATCCGTGCGGCATTTCGGTGACGGCAAGTATCGGCGTTGCCGCGTTGCACAAAGGTGAGACTTATGACGAGCTGTTCCAGCGTGCCGATAGCGCGATGTACCGCGCCAAGACAGAAGGGCGCAACCGGGTGGTAACAGCTGAGTAGTTGATTCTGGTATTTACGGCTCTCGTCCCCTTTAGGTGAAAGCTGCTCCCACGGGGTGCAGCGGTTTTCGTAGGAGCGACTTCAGTCGCGAAGGAAATGGTGAGGCGCAACAAATTTTCGTTTATAACCAATAAGTTGGTAGTGCTATCTTGGCGAGATGGCTAGTAGTTTCATCAAAGCCGCTCCGGGGCACGGTAACCAATCTTTCCGCGATTGATCGCCTTCTCTTATGTAGGGATTTCCTTACCTCCATCTTTCTCGCCTACAAAAAAATCAAGATTTGCTGACAGCCGAAGATGCTGTCTTTTGCGATGCTCCACGCTGTCGCAAAGAAAATTTTCAGCCATGATAAACGGGAGCACGCAGGTGAATAAAATCGCTACAAACGCGAAACATAAGTTACTCGCAGCCAAGCTGCTCGACATGCGATTCGCCGTGACAGTAGTGTTCGCTCTGGGTCTTGTAACGCCATCTTTTGCTGCCGGTGAAAAATTTGTCTTGGTCAGTCATGCGTCAGATGCGGATACCTGGTGGGACACAGTCAGATATGCGATCAAACAGGCCGGCGAGGATTTCAACGTTACGGTCGATTACCGTCATCCGGCGGATGGCGATATGGGCAAGATGGCCAAGCTGATCGACCGTTCTGCCGCAGAAAAATACGACGGTATTATTTCCAGCATCGGCAATCTCGAAGTGCAGCGCTCACTACAGCATCTGGCAGCAAAAAAAATCCCCCTGATTACGATCAACTCCGGCACGCAGCAGCAGAGTGAACGATTGGGAGCGATCATGCATGTCGGTCAGTCCGAGTACGAGGCGGGCCGGGGAGCCGGGGTCAGAGCCCGCGCGTCCGGCGTCAAGTCTTTCGTATGCGTGAACACCTTCTCGCAAAGCCCGATTTCGTTTGAACGCTGCCGGGGATTTTCCGAGGCGTTGGGTATCGCCGATTATAGGTCGTCCACACTGGATGCGGGCAGCGATGCGACTTCTGTGAATAGCAAGCTTAGCGTCTGGTTGCGCGCTCATCCCGATACGCAGGCCGTGCTGGCGCTGGGGCCGGACGGCTCTTCGGCGGCGTTGAAGGTGCTCGAAAAAATGGGCCTGAAAAACAAAATCTGGTTTGCCACCTTCGATCTGTCCGGCGAAGCCGCAAGGGCGATCAGGGACGGCAGCATGAAATTTGCCATCGACCAGCAGCCTTATCTGCAAGGTTATATCCCGGTTGCGGTGATGACCATTATGCGGCGTGAGAAAATCACTGATCCGGAAAAAGTCATGAAGCGGCTGCGCAGCAATCCTAAGTTCAGGAAACGATTGGATGATTATGGGCTGATACCGTTGTATGGCGAGCGTCACATCAGTTCCGGGCCGGGATTCGTAACAATAAGAAACATCGACAAGGTCGAGCAGTTTGCGGGGAAATACCGCTAGCCCACTCTCACAGGTAGTGCAAAAAGGTATTCGGTTACAGGGAAAAATGATGACAATTGCATCTCAAGATAAACGCAAGCAGCTTGAAAGAAAACTGCTCGATCTGGCTTTCGAGAAAATCGAACTTTCCTCTGTCTCTGCGTTGTTGCTTTCCACACTGATCGTGGTTGCGTTGTGGCCAATCATCGAGCATCAAAGATTGCTGGTTTGGTTGGGTACGATGACGATCATCCAGACGCTGATTTTATTTTATGCGCGACGTTATAAATCGGCGCGCAGTGTCGAATCCGAGCTCCATAAATGGCGGACAGGGTTGGTCGCTGGCGGTGTGGCAGGCGGCCTCTGCTGGGGCAGCACAGTGTTCGGCTTCCCCTCCACGCCGTTCAATCCGGAGACGGTGCTGGGAATATTCGTTTTGCCTTCCACTCCGTTTGATCCGGTGACGGTGTTATTGATGTTTATTCTTGCCGGTGTTGCCGCCTACGCCAGTGTAGCGATGGCCTTCGTGCCGTCGTTCGCCATGGTTTTCCTGGCGTGTACTTTATTGCCGCTGTCGGTATGGCTGCTCTCCTTCGGGGAGCATATGAATGTCACTATGTCTATGATTTCATTCAGTTATTTTTTTGTCATGGTGGTGCTGTCGCGCCGAATGTATGCCACGGTTTGCAGCCTGATTTCGGTGTCTGAAGAAAATCTGGGGTTGCGGACGGCGCAACAGGAAAGCGACTGGCGCATGCAGCAGTTCTTTGAAAGCGCCCCCGGTTTCTTCTATACGGCAAGCATGACAGCGGACGGAAAATCTTCCATGCCGTTCGTCAGCGCGGGTATCCATGAGTTGTTCGATTTGGCATCCGGAGAGGTGGCAGGCAGCATGTCGCCGTTGTTCGCGCTGGTGCACGCGGAGGACATCGAGTGCATCGTCGATGCGAGGGAAGCATCGCGCAAGAATCTGTCGCGTTTCCGTATCGAATTCCGCATCAACCACCGGATCAAGGGCGAGCGTTGGATCGAACTGCATTCCCTGCCGCAGCGCGAGCCGGACGGGTCGACGAGCTGGCACGGTTTCATGCAGGACATCACCGGGCGCAAGCGCATGGAAGAATTGCTCGCCGTGGGCGAGCGCGAGTTCCGTACATTGGCCGAGAATTTGCCGGTGGCGGTGATTCGCTATGATGCGGAGCAGCGCCGCCGCTATATCAATCCTGCTGCAGAACGGATGCTGCACGGCAGCATGACGGAATTGCTGGGCAAGGTTCCGGGTGATGGAGGCGTTCCCGCAACCCCGGCGATGATCGAACATTACCGGGGCAAGATGGAAGATGTGCTGGCGACAGGCGAAGCGGGCGAACTGGAATTCGTGCTGGATGAATTGCCGTCCGACCTGCAGGAATGTTTTGAAGTCCGCTTCGTGCCGGAGTACAGCATAGACGGCAAGTCCTGCGGCGTGCTGGCGATCTGGTACGACATCACCGAACGCAAACGCATGGAGGATAGGCTTGCCATGCGCGAGTGCGAGTTCCGTAGTTTGGCGGAAAGCTCGCCGGACTTCATCATCCGCTACGACCGCGAGCAGCGCATGCGCTATCTCAATGGCAACCTGATGAAGTTGCTGGGAATCGCTGTGCTGGAGGAGGTGGTGGGTAAACATCCCAGCGAGGTCTGGCCGGATGGGCGTTTCGCGGCCATCGACGAGGCTGCCGTAAAGGCCATCGCCAGCGACGAGATGCAACTGATCGAACTTGCTGCACCCGGGCCAAACGGCGAGACGACATTTAGTCACATCTACGTTGTGGCGGAGCGCGATGCCGCCGGGGAAATTGTCGGCACCCTCGCCTTCGGTCGCGACATCACCGCCATCCGCGCAACGCAGCGCCAGCTCGAATTGCTGGAATACGCGATCAATGTGTCTTCCGATGCGATCTATCTGATCAACGGCGAGAGCCTTCGTTTTGATTATGTCAACGATAGTGCTTGCCACGCGCTGGGCTACAGCCGGAAAGAGTTATTGACCATGGAGCCGTCCGATATTGACCCGGATATGCCGCGCGAGCAGGGAGCGGAGATCATGAGAAACTCTCCGGTCGGTCTTCGGGTCAGCTTTGAAACACGCCACCGCGCCAAGGATGGTCGCATCTTCTCGGTGGAACTGAACGGCACCCATTTCGAGCTTGACGGCAAGAAGTTCAGCCTTTCCGTGGTGCGCGATATCACCGAGCGCAAGCGGGTGCTGCGTGAGTTGGAGTTGCTGGGGTTTGCCATCAATCAGTCGTCCGACGCCATGTATGTGCAGGATGAGTCGCAATATTTCATCAGCGTCAACGATGCAGCCTGCCGCGCGCTCGGCTACAGCCGCGAGGACTTGCTGGAAATGTCGTCGCCAGATATCGACCCGGACTTTACGCGGGAAATGTTGGCGCATGCATTTGCCACTGCGGAACTGGGCAAGCCTTCCTGTTTTGAAACGCGGCATCGCACGAAAGACGGGCGTATCTTCCCCGTCGAGATCACCGGTACATTCTTCGAGATAGACGGTGCTCGTCATGTCATCTCGATGGCGCGCGACATCACCGAGCGCAAACAGGTTGAGTTGGCCTTGCGTGCCAGCGAGGAAAAACTTAGCAACTTGTTTGCGCTTTCGCCGCTCGGCATCGCGCTGACCGATATGCAGGGGTGCTATATCGAGTTCAACGAGGCATTCCGCGCGATTTGCGCTTACCCGACGGACGAATTGATGACGCTGGACTACTGGACGCTGACGCCCAAGAAATATGAGGCGCAGGAGGCAGAGCAACTGGAGTCGCTGGCCAAGACGGGACGTTACGGCCCCTACGAAAAAGAGTACCGGCAAAAAGATGGCACGCTCATTCCGATCCAGTTGAGTGGTGTGTTGGTCTCAGGTAGGGATGGGGGGCAATACATCTGGTCTATTGTGGAAGACATCAGCGAGCGCAGAAAGAGTGAAGCCGAGTTGAAAGAGCGCTTTAAGCGTATCGCCGAGCTTAACCGGCATCTGGAGCAGAATGCGCGCGATCTGGAAGAGCAGGCGGTTGAGTTGGAGATGTCCAAGGAGCAGTTGCAGCAGACCGAAGCATGGTACCGCAGCATTTTGCATTCCGCACCGGACGGTATGCTGATTGTTGATTCGCGCGGTTACATCATGCAGGTGAATGCGCAGCTGGAAGCGATGTTCGGCTACGAGGGCGGGGAATTGCCCGGATGCAGTATCGAGGTGTTGCTGCCGCAGGCGGCGCGTGCCGCTCACGTGGATTTGCGCAATGGATTTATTTCCAGTGGCCAGCGGGATCGCCGCATGGCCGGTGCCGCCCAAGACTTGTTCGGTTCCCGCAAAGATGGTTCCGAGTTTCCGGTGGATGTGAGTTTGTCGCGCCTGCCCGATCTCGATGGTAGAGAGGGGACTATCTGTGCCGCGGTGCGCGATGTGACCGAACGCCAGAAAGCGGATGTGGCTCGGGAATCCGCATTGGCTGAAGCATTGCGGCTGGCACAGTTACGCAGCACCTTTCTGGCGCAGATGAGCCACGAGTTGCGTACTCCACTGAACGGCATACTGGGTTATTCCCAGAATCTGCTGCGCGGCGAGGCTCTCGGGGAAAATCAGCGCAGCGGATTAAAAATCATCCAGCATAGCGGCGAGCATTTGCTGACACTCATCAACGGCATACTCGACCATGCCGCCATTGAGGCGGATAAGTTCGAGCTGATTCCCGGCGACATCGAGTTGGAGTCGTTCCTCAGCACTATTATCAGCATCATCCGTGTCAGGGTGGAGCAGAAAAACATCGCGTTTAGCTGTGATGCCGGGGATGATTTGCCTGCCATTGTGCGCGGCGATGCGCAGCGTCTGCGTCAGGTCTTGCTCAATCTGTTGTCCAACGCCGTTAAATTCACCGACAACGGGAAGGTGATCTTGCGGGTGACTTACTCCGCACCCTCGCGTTTGCGTTTTGTCGTGCAAGACAGCGGGGTTGGGATTGCTGCCGAGCAATTGGACAGTATTTTCCAGCCATTCGAGCAGGTGGGTGAAACCAGCCGCCGTGCCGGCGGCACTGGTCTGGGATTGGCGATCAGCCACAAGTTGGTGGGGCTCATGGGCGGGAGTATCAACGTCGAAAGCCTGCCGGGCGCGGGCAGTGTCTTCTCGTTCGAGGTCGAAATGCCAGCCGTTCAGTCGGACTCGGCGAAGGTGAATGCGGCGGTCTTATCCGAGCAGGCAGCAACACGTAGCTTACCGCTTATGCCATTGCTGCTGGCTCCTCCCCCGCAAGAGCTGGATGTTTTACAGGGTCTGGCGTTGCGCGGAAATATGCGCGATGTCGCCCTGCAGGCGACGCGTCTGGCTGAGCTCGATCCGCGTTATGTTCCTTTTGCCGAACATCTGCGTCAGTTGGCAAAAGGGTTTCAGACCAAGGCACTGCTGGGGTTTATCGCGCAATACCGGGATGAAAAGGAGTGTAAATAATGAGACTTGAACAAGTTCGTTTCCCCGCAACGAGAATGTTCCCCCGCACAGTTTTGTTGGTGGATGATTCGCCGGTCAATTTGGGGGTTGTGGTCGAGGGGTTGGAGCGCCACGGTTTTGATGTACTGGTGGCGGTGGACGGAGAGGAGGCGCTGGAACGGGTCGAGGTTGCCAGCTCGGATTTGATTCTGCTGGATGTGATGATGCCCGGCATAGATGGTTTTGAAGTTTGCCGTCGCCTGAAGGCGCAAGACCACACGCGCGATATTCCGGTGTTGTTCATGACCTCGCTGAGCGGTACCGAAGACAAGGTGAAAGGTTTTGATGCGGGCGGAGTGGACTACGTTACCAAGCCATTGCAGGTTGACGAGGTGAAGGCGCGGGTCGATACCCATCTGGCGTTGCACGATTTGAAACGGAACCTCGCGGAAAAGATTGCGGTGCAGGCGAATTATCTCGATCACGTGAATGAGGAGCACCGTATTGCTGCCGGTTACATGAATACGCTGATCGCGCTGGATAAGCTGAAAGACCCGGCGGTGCAGTTCCATTTGCAACCCGCCGGGAATTTTAGCGGTGATCTGATCGCAGTGGCACGTACTCCGGGTGGCCGTTTACACCTGATGCTGGCTGACAGTACCGGGCACGGACTGTCGGCGGCATTGGCCGCGATGCCGATGATACATCCGTTCTATTCCATGACCGGCAAGGGTTTCGGTATTTCAGCTATAGCCCGGGAGATCAACGGCAAGATTTACAAGACACTTCCGGTGAGCCATTTTGTGGCGGCTATCCTGGTATCTATTGATGCCGACGGACAAATGGTCGAGGTGTGGAGCGGCGGATGTCCTCCCCCGCTGATTTTGAATGGCGAAGGTCAGGCTGTTTATCAGTTCAAGCCCCGACATCTGGCAATGGGGATATTACCGCCGGAACAGTTTGATGATTCGGTAGAATATTTTTCTTATGATGAAGACGGGCACCGTTTATTGATGTTCTCGGATGGGGTCGTCGAGCTGGAGAACGCAGCTGGCGAAGCATTCGGTTTGCCGCGTTTGCTGTCCGCAGTCGAGGGCTGCGGCTCGGAAACGCGATGGCAGAGTGCTATCAGTGAGATCAACGCCTATTGCGGAGCCAAGACATTTAATAATGACGATATTGCTTTGTTGATGGCGCGATGCGAATTGCGGGGGAAATTCGCCGGACTGACGATGTCGCAGAAGTATCAATTACGTGACCTGAGCCGGGGGGAGATCGAATGGCAATTCTCATTGACGCTGGAAATGGTGCAATTGAAACAGCTGGATGTGGTGCCGTTGTTGCTGGATATCGTGCAGCAGATTGAGAAAGACCGGGGGCGCGGCGGAGAGATTTTTCTGGTTGTGTCCGAGTTGTTCAATAACGCATTGGATCACGGGGTGTTGAAGCTTGATTCGACACTGAAGCATCATGAGGATGGAATGGAGCGGTATTTTGAGGAACGTGCCGCGCGCCTTGCCAGCGTCAAGGCAGGTCAGATATATCTGCATTTTAAAAAAATACGCAATGCGGACGGTAAAGCTTTTTTGCGAATTCGTGTGAAAGACAGTGGTGACGGTTTCAATCATCAGTGTTGGCATGGACGAGGTTGCGATAACACGCAACGCCACGGGCGGGGGATTTTATTGTTGTACAACGTGTGCCGTTCGGTTCAATACCTGGGTAACGGTTCCGAGGTGGTGGCCGAACTAGACCTTGCCTCCGGCGACAATTAACAGGGTGAATGACGGATCTATTATGCTGAGAAACGAGAATATGCTGCCTGTTGCAGAGAGTGATTGTCTTCGTACTATTTTGCTGGTGGATGATTCGCCGGTGAATTTGGGGGTTGTGGTCGAGGGGTTGGAGCGCCATGGTTTTGATGTGCTGGTGGCGGTGGACGGAGAGGAGGCGCTGGAACGGGTTGAGGTTGCCAGCCCGGATCTGATCCTGCTGGATGTGATGATGCCCGGTATAGATGGTTTTGAAGTTTGCCGCCGCCTGAAGGCGCAAGACCACACGCGCGATATTCCGGTGTTGTTCATGACCTCTTTGAGCGGTACCGAAGACAAGGTGAAGGGTTTCGATGCGGGCGGGGTGGACTACGTTACCAAGCCATTGCAGGTTGACGAGGTGAAAGCGCGGGTCGATACGCATCTGAAGCTGCGCTCCCTACAGAAGCGGCTCGAAGCAAAGAACGTGAGGTTGGAGCGCGAGATCGAAGAGCGCCGAAAGGCCCAAGCCGAGTTAAAGCTTAACTTCAAGCTTATTGCCGATTTGAACGATCATCTGAGAATGCAGCAGGTCGAGTTGGAAGCGTCACATGAATTACTCAAGCAGACCGAGGAGTGGTATCGCGGTATCCTCCATTCCGCACCGGACGGTATGGTGGTGGTCAATGCGCAGGGCAATATCTCGCTGGTTAACGAGCACCTGGAAAAATTGTTCGGTTATACGGAAGGCGAGTTGCTCGGGCAGGCGATGGAGATGCTGTTGCCGCATGAGGTGAGGGAAGGTCATGTGACCAACCGCATGGCTTTCTTTGCGAGCGGTGTGGCAGGTCGTCCGATGGATAGCATGCTTAACGGCTTGCGCGCCTGCCGCAAAGACGGCACGGAGTTCCCGGTGGATGTGAGCTTGTCGCGCCTGCCCGATGCCGATGGCAAGTTTGGCGTGATCTGTGCGGCGATACGCGATGTGACCGAGCGCAAGCGTATTGCGGATGCATTGATGAAGCGCGAGCAGGAGTCGCGAACTTTGCTGGAGCACTCTCCCGACAATATCTCACGCTACGATCGGGAGTGCCGCCGTGTTTATGTTAACCCGACTTATGGCGCGATGGTGGAGGGCGGAGTGGACGCCTTGTTGGGCAAGAAACCGACGGAGTATCCGGGCGGGCCGAATGCGGATATCTACGAAGCGAAGATAAACGGGGTGTTCGCCACCGGCGAGAATACCGAGTTTGAATTGCACTGGCCGGACAAGGATGGTCGCGAGGTGTGCAGTGATGTGCGTTTGGCGGCGGAGCGCGATGCGGCGGGTGAGGTGGTGAGTGTGATGACGGTGGGGCGCGATATCACCGAGTTGAATGAGCACCGCAAACGCGTGTATCAAATGGCGTTCTACGATTCGCTGACTTCGTTGCCGAACCGCGCGTTGCTCAACGACCGTCTGCGTCAGATGATCACCGATGCTTCCTGGCACGCGCATCAGGCCGGGGTGATGTTGCTTGATCTGGACAGGTTCAAGGTGGTGAACGATACGCTTGGGCATCCGGCGGGTGATGAGTTGTTGCGCGAGGCGGCGGCACGTTTGACGTACTGTGTGCGCGGTTACGATACGGTGGCGCGTCTGGGCGGAGACGAGTTCGCGATCCTCCTGCCGGAGATACGTTCCGGCGACGATTTGGGGCGGGTCGCCAACAAGATATTGGAGGCGTTCGGTGCACCTTTCCTGCTCGATGGCAAAGAGGTATTCGTGAGTTGCAGCGTCGGCATCGCGGTGTATCCGGCGGACAGCGAAGACGGGGACGATCTGCTGAAGCAGGCGGATTCCGCGATGTATTTTGCCAAGCGTTCCGGGCGCAATAATTTCCGTTTCTTTTCCAAAGACTTAACTGACATTTCCAATGAACGGCTGATGTTGGAGGGTGAATTGCGGCGCGGCTTCGGGCGTGGTGAGTTGGAGTTGTATTTTCAGCCCAAGATAGCGCTTTGCGACGGTGCGCTGATCGGTTCGGAAGCATTGTTGCGCTGGAATCATCCGGAGCGCGGCTTGGTTCCGCCGGATATGTTTATCTCTATTGCCGAGGACTGCGGACTGATTGTGGAGATTGGCGAATGGGTGTTGCGCGAGGGGTGCCGTGTCGCGTGCGAGTGGAATGCGCCGGGTAAGCCTTTGCATAAGGTGGCGATCAATCTGTCGGCGCGGCAGTTCCAAACCGGCAATTTGGTGAGGACGGTGCGGAGCGTGCTGGAACTCTCGGCTTGTCTTCCGCAGTGGATCGAGTTGGAGATCACCGAGAGTTTGCTGCTGGATGAGGATGGCGAAGTGCTGTTGACATTGGCGGAGTTCCGCGATATGGGGATCACTATCGCTATCGACGATTTCGGCACCGGTTATTCGTCGCTGAGCTATCTCGCACGATTCCCTATTGATACGTTGAAGATTGACCGTTCTTTCACCAGCAAAGTGGCCGGGCACGGTCACCATACGGAGTTGGTGAAGGCGATCATTTCCATCGCGCACAGCCTGCACCAGAAGGTGGTGGCGGAGGGGGTGGAGACGCCGGAGCAGGCTGCCATCCTGGATGCATACGGCTGCCATATCGCGCAGGGGTATCTGTATAGCAGACCGATACCGAAGAGCGCATTCGAAGCGTTGCCGAGGTCGTTCGCTTGAGTGAGGTAATTGTGGGGGCAGCGGTTTTCGTGGGAGCGGCTTTTAACAATATTAGGCAATCCACTATCCGACAAATCGGATGTGGAATTGACACATTTGCGAAGGGGTATATTATTCCCGGCGTGAGTAATTGGAGAGACTTATGAAGTATTTAGCGTTGAACAATCATGTCTATAGACGACTGCGTTTTGTTGTCTATTCGTTCATATTGTTTTCGACTATATCCACTACAAGCGCGAGCGATCTTGTCGGTAACAGCTCAAGTTTTAACGATTTAACGCTTGAGCAGTTGGGAGAAGTTCAGTTCTATTCGGCCAGTCGCCGCTTGACTTCCATCGACTTGGCGCCTTCTATTGTTACGGTGGTGACCGATGCGGACATCAAACGCCGCGGTTACAAGACCCTGCATGAATTATTGGGAGATGTTCCCGGATTTCAGAATCTGACCGTTGCGGCTTGGGGGCTGCTCTCCAACCGCGGGTTGGTGGAAGACATGAACGTCAGCTATCTATTTCTGGTCGATGGCCATTCGATGGTTAATATCACCACTATCGGGCTGTATGAGGAATATCGTTTCCCGCTATTGGCCAAAGTAAAGCGTGTCGAAATTGTCCGCGGCCCCGGCTCTACGTTGTGGGGAAGCGATGCGAGCATGGCGGTTATCAACATCATCACTAAAGACGGCAGTTCCATTGATGACGGTCAAAACGCTTTCGGCCAATTTGAATTGGCCTACGATTATGAAGCCAACCATAATCGGAATGTGGTCGATTTCACCTATGGAAAGAGTTTTGGCGAGGATCACGATTTTTTGCTGACAGCAAACTACTCGGACAGCAACGCCCCCTGGACGGACGGGCATATTGCCGGCCCCAACGGCCTTTATCAGCCAGGCTGGATGTGGTTTCGAATGAATCAATGGGACTACGACCCGAGCTATGATGTTTTTATGAAATATCGCGATAGCGATATAAAAGTGGAAGGCGGCATAACTGAAATCGGATACATGCAGCCGTATTACACCCCCTTTGACGGAACAAAAGCGGGCAGTATTGCCAATGCCAGAAATTGGCTGGACATGCGCTATGCGCCGCAACTCAACAATGAATTCAAAATTGAAACCCGCTTGTTTGGCGATGCTTATAGTAGTACCGACAAGAAATGGCAAACAGCCGACAACGTGCTCGTTCTGGATTATGTGCAAAAGGTAAATACCGTCGGGGGGGAATCCATATTGGATTACGAAACCCAAGCGGTTAAAGCGTTGCTGGGTGTATTTGCGAATTACTCAACGTGGGATATTAATTTCGCAACTCACGATAGCGGCATTGATAAAAACTATGCGATTTTCTCTGAAGGGACTTATTCCGGCATAGAAAAGATCAACCTGACGGCAGGTGCAAGGTGGGAGAAAAATGACGGTAGGACGCAAACTGAAAATGTTCTGCCCCGCTTCGCCGCAATTTTCAACTTCCATCCGGAATGGTTTCTGAAGTACGCGTACAACACGGGTGTTGTACGCTTTGGTGCACACCATTCCACACAACCCGAGTTTGTGCCTGCCGATAACATTTGGCGTGTGCATCAAACTGCACCGCAGAAAAGCAAATCTCACGATGTTCAGTTGAGTTACCGCTCCGATACGACCTCTGGTGCAATAACACTTTATAAACAACAAGTTACGTCAATTCCTGCGTATGTTGGTACCGCCGGGCCGGTGATCGGTCAGATAAATGGACTCCCTCTTTACTATGGCACGATGGGATTTGCCAACTTTGAAACTGACGGCGTGGAATTGGAGATAAAGCATGCGCTAACCGACCGCTTGGCACTGAACGGAAATGCCGCCTACCAGCATGGGCGCTGGGACAGCAGATATCCGTTTGGAGCGGCAGGAGGCTTCGATATCGTTAGCAATACCCACCTTTCCACCTATAGCCTGGAGCCCACTGCGGTGCCGACTTATACCTGGAATTTGGGCGTCGATTACGATGTCACGTCCAAGCTGCTATTCAATCTCCAGTATCGCGGCAATGCACTTACCTATGTTAAAACCAGTACAGCCCCGTCCGGTTTTGAAACATGGGGGGCGACGCACTTTGTGGATATCAACTTAAATTACACCAGGGATAAATCGCTGGAGTTCTCTCTGTATGCCAAGAACCTTTTCGATAACAGCCGCCCCCAGCCGCATATTAATTCCGGGTATATCGATCAGTACCTGCGCAGGCAAATCGGATTTAGTGCAACGGTGAAATATTGAACCTCACCGTATTCTCATGCTGCTGCTAATTCATTCCCGGTTGTTATTACTTCTGCTGCTATTCCTTGCGGCGGGGCCGCTCTCGGCTGCGCAAATGGAACGCTCCGAGATCGTTGCCGCTTATGTGTACCGTCTGGCTGAACGCATCCACTGGCCGAATGAGAACAAGATAATGGAGTTTCGCATTCATATCATCGACAGCAGCGATGAGGTGAGCGACAGTCTCCGGGCTAAATTCAGCGGCAATAAACTGCACGACAAAACATTTCGGGTGACACGCTCGGACAACAAGGTGGTGCCGGAAGGCACCCAAGTTGTTTACATTGCAAAGAAATTCGATGCGGCTTACCCGGAAATATTCAGGCAGCTTGAGGGACGATCTATCCTTTTGATTTCGGACAGTATGGGCGACAAGCGAATCGCCATGATTAACCTGCTGGAAACGGCAGATAAGCAGATCCGCTTTGAGATCAACAAGGCCAATATCATCAATCAGAACCTCGGCATCCAACCGGATATTATTCTTCTCGGCGGTAACGAAATTGATGTGGCCAGACTGTACAGGGAAGGGCAATCCTCACTGCGTGAGCAGGCATCCCTGATACGCGAGCAAACAGCCCAGCTACTAAGCCAAAAAAAACTGGTCGCCGATGAGCAAGTCCGCCTGCAACAGGCTGTTGCCAAGGTGGAACAGCAACAACGGCTGATCGAGCAGCAACAGCAGCGAATAGCTGTTGAAGAAAAACGTTTTTCGGAGTTGGAAAAATCCAGTAGCAAACAGCAGCTGCTTATCAACGAGCAGCTTGGCATTGTAGAGCTGGAACGTAGCAAGTATCAAAAACTGACTGCCGAGATTAGCCTGCGAGAAGCGGATCTGAAACAACAGGAAAAACAGATCATGGAGCGTGCTGCCATTCTGCGCGAGCAGGATAAAAAAATTGAACGGCAACAGCTCATTCTGGAGGAGCAGTCGAAAACGATTTCGGAGCAGCGGCGCACCCTCTATGCTTTAGTGGCTACCATTGTTGTCGTGGTACTGCTGACGCTGATGCTCTTGTTCAGTTATCGTCAAACGCGGGACGCGAATACCAGTTTGACCGAGAAAAAAGCTCAGCTGGAAGAGGCTGCCCTGCAATTGGTTGAGGCAAAAGAAGCCGCCGATGCCGCCAATCAAGCCAAGAGCATGTTCCTCGCCAGCATGAGCCATGAACTGCGCACCCCGCTGAACGGTATATTGGGTTATACCCAGAATCTGCTGCGCGGCGCGGCTCTCGGGGAGAATCAGCGTGCCGGATTAAACATCATCCAGCACAGCGGCGAACATCTGCTGACACTCATCAACGGTCTACTTGATCATGCCGCCATTGAGGCGGATAAATTCGAGCTGGTTTCCGGTGATATAGAACTGGAGCCATTCCTCGGCACCATCATCGGCATGATCCGTGTCAGGGCGGAGCAGAAAAACATATCTTTCTCATGCGATGCAGGGGAGGACTTGCCTGCCATTGTACGCGGCGATGCGCAGCGTTTGCGTCAGGTCTTGCTCAACCTGTTGGCCAATGCGGTCAAATTTGTCGACTCTGGCGAGGTTATTTTGCGGGTGAATTACATCGCGCCTTCACGTTTGCGTTTTGCAGTGCAGGACAGCGGGGTTGGTATAGCTGCCGATCAATTGGAAAGTATTTTCCACCCTTTCGAGCAAGTGGGAGAAATCAGCCGCCGTGCCGGCGGCAGCGGTCTGGGGCTGGCAATTAGCCGCAAGTTGGTGAGGCTTATGGGCGGCGACATTAAAGTCGAAAGCAAGCCGGGCGAGGGCAGTACTTTCTCATTTGAAATCGAAATGGAGGCTGTGCAGTCGGGAACGGAGAAGGTGAATGCGGCGGCGCTATCCGAACGGGCTCTTACTTGTGTGGTGCGGGCAACTTCGCGGTTGTTAGCACCGTCCCGGCAAGAGCTGGATATTTTGCATGATCTCGCATTGCGCGGAAATATGCGCGACATTATTCAGCATTTAAGCCGTCTGGACGAACTCGACGAACGCTATCTGCCGTTTGCTGAAAGTCTGCGCCAGTTGGCCAAGAATTATCAGACCAAAGCGTTGCTGAGCCTGATCGAGCAGTACAGGAATGAAAAGGACGCCGGGTAGTAAATACGATTAGGTGTAGTGTGCAGGCGTATGAAATAGCTAGCTGCAAAGTCATTGGATATCGCACAACCCGTCCCGAGTTACGTCGAAGGTCACCCCACATCCTACGGGCTGCGATTCTCTCCAACTGATCTGTAGGGATTTCCCTATCCCCATGTTCTCTCCTTACAAAAAAATCAAGATGTGCTGATAGTCGGGAGCGTTGCCTTTTGCGATTCTCTACGCGGTCTTATAGGAGTTTTGCAGCCAAGATTGGTCGTCGCACGGGTTGCAGGGAATAGATTTTAGAGAGGATTTTGCATGAACCAACTTGCACTGAGCGATAAAGAATTTGCACAGTTTCAAAAGATGATTTACGACATCGCGGGGATCAGTATGTCACCCGCGAAGAAGCCTTTGGTGAGCGGGCGGTTGGCGAAGCGGGTGAAGCATCACGGTTTGCGTAGTTATGACGATTATTTTCATTTGATCTCGAAGAGCGGCGGTGACGGTGAGTTGCAGATGGCGATTGATCTGCTGACCACCAATGAGACGTATTTTTTCCGCGAGCCAAAGCATTTTGATTTTATGCGCGACAAGGTTTTGCCGTTGCGCAAGCCGGGTAAGCCGTTCCGTTTATGGAGTGCGGCGAGTTCGTCGGGCGAGGAGCCTTACAGTCTTGCGATGCTGTTGGCCGATGTGCTGGGAGAGTCGCCATGGGAGATTACGGCTTCGGACATCAGTACGCGTATTCTGGAGCGCGCGCGCAGCGGCTTGTATGCGATGGAGCGTGCCGAGGATATTCCGAAACATTACCTCTCGCGCTTTTGTTTGAAGGGAACTGGGACTCAGGATGGGAAGTTCCTCGTCGCCAGGGAGTTGCGCAATCGCGTGCAATATCGTCAGGTGAATTTGAACGAGACTTTGCCCAAGATGGGCGAGTTCGATGTGATTTTTTTACGCAATGTGATGATCTATTTTGATATGGAGACCAAGCGGCAGGTGGTGGAGCGCATGGTGCAACTGTTGGTGCCGGGCGGGTATCTGATCATCGGCCATTCGGAAAGTCTGAACGGGGTGACGGATGTTCTCAAAGTGGTGGTGCCGTCCGTTTACCGGAAGCCTTGAGATGCACAAACCGCCGCACGTTATCGAAATATTCCTGCAGCCGGGTGATCTGTATTTCGGCGACCGGGATACGCGTATTCGCACCGTGCTGGGGTCGTGTGTGTCGCTGACGTTCTGGCATCCGACCCTGCAGGTCGGCGGGATGTGCCATTACATGTTGCCGAATCGCTCACAGGAGAAACGCGGCTTTAATATGGCTACGCTCGACGGGCGTTATGCCGATGAGGCGATTGCCATGCTGACGAAGGAGATCAATGCAGTGGGGGTGCCGCATCACGAGTATCAGGTGAAGTTGTTCGGCGGCGGGAATATGTTTCCGGAGCGCAGTAATCCGGTGAGTAATGTGGGCATAAAGAATGCGGAGACCGCGCGCCAGCTGGTAGCCAAACACGGGTTTAATTGTGTGGCGGAGCATCTGGGCGGTGACGGGCATCGTAATGTGATCTTCGATGTGTGGAGCGGGCATGTGTGGGTCAAACATGCGGTTATCGCGCGTCAGGAGCGCACTACGCAAGTGATAAATAATTCGATTCAAGACAGGAGAATGCCGTGCGCCGTATTCGCGTAATGATCGTGGACGATTCTGCCGTGGTGCGTCAGGTGTTGGCGGCATCGTTGGAGAGGGATCACGAGATCGAGGTCATCGGGACGGCTTCCGATCCGTTGTTCGCGCTGGAAAAAATGAAGAATGATTGGCCGGATGTCATCACTCTGGATGTGGAGATGCCGCGTATGGATGGCATCACGTTTCTGAAGAAGTTGATGGCGGAACATCCCACACCGGTGGTGATCTGCTCGACCTTGACCGGGAAGGGGACGGAGACATCGATGCAGGCACTGGCTGCCGGGGCGGTGTGTATTGTTACCAAGCCGACCGTGGGATTGAAGCAGTATTTGCAGGATGCGTCGGAGGATCTGGTGCATGCGGTGAAGGCGGCGGCCAAAGCAAATGTGAAGCGTTTGGTGCCGGTGCAGAACTCGCCGAAGCTGACTGCCGATGCGATTTTGCCTCCTCCCTCGCATGCGATGGCACAGACCACCGATACGGTGGTGGCGGTGGGTACTTCAACCGGGGGGACACAGGCGCTGGAGGCGGTGTTGACACGTTTGCCGCGCGTGACGCCGGGCATCGTGATCGTGCAGCACATGCCGGAAAAATTTACCGAAGCCTTTGCAAATCGCCTGAACGAGCTGTGCCAGATCGAAGTGCGCGAAGCCAAGCACGGCGACCGCGTAATGCCCGGGCGCGCGCTAATTGCGCCGGGCGGACGCCACATGCTGCTCAAACGTAGCGGTGCACAGTATCACGTGGAAATCATGGATGGCCCGCTGGTCAGCCGCCATCGTCCGTCGGTGGATGTGCTGTTCCGTTCGGTGGCGAACTGCGCGGGTAAGAATGCTTTGGGCATCATTATGACCGGCATGGGCGATGACGGCGCGCGCGGGTTGAAAGAAATGCGCGATGCGGGAGCGAAAACCATCGGGCAGGACGAGGCGAGCTGTGTTGTATATGGCATGCCGAAAGAGGCGTACAAGATGGGGGCAGTGGAGCGGGTGATGCCTTTGGGTGATATTGCCGGGGCGATGTTGGCGGTGATGCGTTGAGGTGATGATCTGTATGAAGGGTGAGTTTTGAGATGAATCAGCAGGGAAACATTCGCACGTTCCAGTCGCGCGCTACTGATACGCGTTTGGCTGTGCAGGAGTTTCATGCCGGTGTGGTGCAGCCGGAGATGGCGCTTGTCTTGTTTTTTTGCTCTTCTCACTTCGACCTGGAGTTGCTTGCCACGGAGATGCGGTGTTTGTTCGTCGGGGTGCGGGTGGTGGGATGTACGACGTCGGGTGAGATTGGTCCATCCGGATATTGCGAGCACAGTTTGACGGGGGCGAGTTTCCCGGCGGGGAGTTTTGCGGCGGTGTCCGGGCTGCTGCCTCATTTGCAGGCGTTCAATATTTCTGCCGGCAAGGGGTTCGCGCAGTTGTTGCTACAGGAACTGGAAAGCCATGCGCCGGGTGCCAATGTCTCCAATAGTTTCGGTTTGATGCTGGTCGACGGTTTGTCTATTCGCGAGGAGTCTGTGGCACATGCTTTTCAGCGCGGCCTGGGCGAGATACCTGTATTCGGCGGTTCGGCGGGGGATGATTTGGCTTTCAAACGCACCCGCGTTTATGTCGATGGCGAGTTCCATGCGGACAGTGCGGCTTTGGTGTTGGTCTCGACTGCTTTGCCATTTCATATTTTCAAGACGCAGCATTTTGTGGCTTCCGGTGTGCGCCTGGTGGTGACGGAGGCGGATGTGTCTCGGAGAATTGTAAATGAAATCAATGGATTGCCTGCCGCAGCCGAGTACGCGCGCCTGGTCGGCGTGGATAGCAACGATCTCAATCCAATGCGTTTTGCCGCCTCTCCCGTGGTGGTAAAGATAGGCGGGACGGACTATGTGCGCTCGATTCAGAAGGCGAACGCGGATGGCAGTCTGACTTTTTATTGCGCGATAGAAGCGGGCTTGGTGCTGCGTTTGGCGCAGGGTGTGGATATGCTGAAGACCCTGGAGCAAACCTTTGCGGATATCCGCCAATGTGTCGGCGAGCCGCAACTGGTGCTGGGGTGCGATTGTATTCTGCGCAATTTGGAGCTGGCGCAGACCGGACAGAAAGAGCATGTCGGCGAGATATTCAAGCTCAATCATATGCTGGGATTCAACAGTTACGGGGAGCAGTATCTCGGGGTGCATGTAAACCAGACGTTGACGGGTGTGGCGATTGGTACTGGAGTTCGCGATGTCTGAGCGGGAGTTGCAGGCTGAGATCACGCGCTTGAACAAGATTATTCAGGCGCTGATGAATCGCGCCGAGCTCAACGAGAATGCCCAGGATTCTGATTTTAATCTGTTTCATACCGCTATTGTTCTGGAGGAGCAGGTGCGCCAGCGTACCGGAGAACTGGAGGCGTCGTTTCGCGAGAACGAGCGCATCACGCGCGCTTTGCGCGAGTCTGAAAATAAATTCCGTGCTTTGGTCGATCAGTCGTTGGTGGGCATCACCCTGATCGAGGGGGATCGTTTCGTCTATGTGAATCCAAAGTTTTCATCCATCGTCGGTTACAGCAGTGACGAGTTGCTGAAGATGGGGCCGCTCGATATTTCGCCGGAGCAGGCGAGGCCGCGCACCAGCAAGCTGATGCGCAGATGGATGGCCGGTCTATTCAATCAGGATGCATTTGTGGTGAATGTGCTGTGCAAGGACGGCTCAGTGGTGAATGTGGAGATTTCCGGCGGTTCTCCCATCACCATTGGTGGCAAGCTGGCACTGATGGCAGTATGGGCGGATGTGACGGAACGGGTGCGCGTTGAGCGGGAGGTGCAGGCGCTCAATCTAAAGTTGCGTGAGCAGGCTATACACGATCCTTTGACCGGGTTGTTCAATCGTCGCTATCTGCAAGAGACGCTGGATCGGGAATTGGCGCTTGCTGAACGACATGGGTATGCCATCAGTCTGGTGATGGGCGACATCGACTTTTTTAAGAAGGTCAACGATACACACGGACATCAGGCCGGCGATGAGGTGTTACGCGCATTCGGCGCTTTGATCAAAGGGCATTCGCGTTCCAGCGATATCTGTTGCCGCTACGGCGGCGAAGAGTTTTTGCTGGTGATGCCGAATGTGCCGGAGGAGAAAGCTTTTGAGCGCGCCGAGCAGTTGCGTCTTGCTATCGAAGTGGCGAAGATCGTGTATGAGGGTACTGAAATACAGGTAACGGCTTCTTTTGGCATCGCTGCATATCCGGTGCATGGGGATGATAGTGAGGCAGTGCTTGCGGCAGCCGATGCTGCCTTGTACGAGGCAAAAAATGCCGGACGGAATCAGGTGAAGCGTTACTCGAAGCCGGCGGTTGAGTAAGCAAAATCGTTGGATTGCCGGGGGGATTCACTATGTACAGCCCGAAGTTGTGTTTGACTTGTCCGGTTGAATTTCCTATTCTTCGAAGTCATCTGCATCGTCTAATCGGCGGGTAGTCGGCTGTGCCTGCGGGGGCGCAGATGCTTTGCACATTGTTGTCGCGTTTGGGAGCAGTCATGGAGCCGGATCAGTTCGCAGGGATGACGGAAACGACGGAGCACGGACTCCGGGTTCGGCTGCGTGAACTGGAGCAGCAGAACGAAGCGTTGCGGCGCGATCTGGCCGAAGTCCAGCGACTTGCTTGCGACGACTGCAAGCTGCAGCAACTGCTGCTGGAAGAGTATGCGTTGCAGCATGCGCACGAAGCGGTTTATCTGATCGATGTGAACCGTCGTTTTGTCTACGTCAACGAGGAGGCTTGCCGGGCCTTGGGATACAGCCGGGAGGAGCTGCTCGGCATGACGGTTCGGGATGTCGATGCGCACTATTCGTCTGTGGAACTTATCGCAGTTCAGGATCAGGGGCGAGCCGAAGGCACGATTAGGCACGAGACTCGCCATCTGCGGCGCGACGGCAGCAGCTTTCCGGTGGAAATTCAGAGTTCGGCGTTCGAGTATCAGGGACAAAATATGGGCATCGCGCTGGCGAGGGACATCAGCGAGCGCAAGCATACCGAGATGCGGCTTGAGGCCGCGAAAAAATTGCTGCGAACGCGAAATGCGGAATTACTGGCGTACAAGGAAACGCTGGAGCAGCGGGTTGCGGAAAAGACCGCGAAGCTGCTCGCCAGCAACAATCGGTTGACCGGGGAGATTGCCGAGCGTAAACAGGCCGAAGAGCGCCTGCTGGCAGTGGCGGCGAATGTCCCCGGCTTTATTTTTACCGTACGAGTCGATTCCTGCGGCCACACCAGCTTTCCTTTTGCCAGCCCCGGCGTCGAGGAGTTGTTCGGGGTGAGTCCGGCAGATATTCGCCGGGACGCGAGTCTTCTGCGCGCCCGCTATCACCCCGACGACTTGCGGCGTCTTCTGGCGCTCATGGCGGAAACCGAACGGACACTGGGGTTGTTTCGCACCGAAATTCGCATCGCGAATCGCGACAATCGCTATGTCTGGATCGAAATCCGTTCCATGCCCAAACGTTTGCCGGATGGCGCAACCGAGTGGCACGGCATCATGCTCGATATTTCCGCACGCAAGCAGGCCGAGCGCGAGCTGGAGGCATCGCGAGCGCAGTTGCATCGGGCGATCGCGCAACGCGAGGCTGCACGCGAAGAGGAACGCAAGCGCATTGCCCGCGAGGTGCACGACGAGCTGGGGCAGACTTTGACCGGGCTGAAGCTGCATGTTTCCAATCTGGACCGGATTTGTGCTCTGGAGGCGAACCCTTTGTGCGAGCAAGTGCATGAAATTGCCGAGTTGACCGATCAGGCGATGGGGGTTGCGCGCAATATCGCTGTCGTGTTGCGTCCGGTCGAGGCGGAGATGGGCATTGTTTCCGCGCTGGAATTGCAGGCGAACCGTTTCAGCACGGTGACCCATATCCGGTGCGAGTATTCGTTTCCGGACGAAGCGCTGATGTTGAACGAGCGCTGTACCACCGCTCTTTACCGCATCGTGCAGGAGCTGCTGACCAACGTTGCCCGGCATGCACACGCCGACGAGGTGAAAATTGCCATGCGCAGGGAGGGGGATCATTATGTGGCGCAAGTGCGCGACAACGGAACGGGATTCGATCCCGCTGTGGTAAAACAGGATTCGTTCGGCTTGGCGGGTATACGCGAACGCGTATCGGCGCTGGGCGGGACGCTAGACATTGATAGTCAGGCCGGGCGCGGAACCGAGGTTACCGTGCGCATTCCGGCGGAGGTTTGCCATGATTAATATGCTGATTGCGGACGATCATGCGATTGTGCGCAAGGGGTTGAAACACCTTTGTGATTCGGCGGGTGATATCACGGTGGCGGGCGAGGCCGCCAGCGGCGATGAGGTGCTGGAAGCATTGTTGCACGGGCAGTTCGACCTGCTGCTGCTTGACCTGACCATGCCCGGTCCAAGCGGAATCGAGCTGGTGGAGCGGATACGCGCCATGCATCCCTTGTTGCCCATTCTCGTCTTCAGTATGCGCAGCGATTACCAGATTGCCAGGCGTATGGCCAGGCTGGGAATATGCGGCTATGTCACCAAAGGCAGCAGTGATGAAATGCTCCTGAGCGCTATTCGAAAAGTGGCATCGGGGGCGAACTTCGTGGATCCGTTCATCGCGGAACAGATGATGTTTGAATGCGGAGCCGCCCGTCCGTCCTGTCCGGGAACGCGTCTTTCCACCCGCGAACTGCAAATTCTGAAACTGCTCGGACAGGGCAAGGGCGTCAATGAAATCGCCGAAGAACTCCTGCTCAACAACCGGACCGTCAGCACTTACAAGGCGCGTTTGATGCAGAAAATGAACTTCAAAAATAATGCGGAACTTGTGCTCTATGCCTCCGAATCCGGTTTGATCTGAGCTACTCCAGTTCCCTTCACGGAAAAATCCGCTCCGAAGCACTCCCCGAATCGATTGTGCAGTGAAACTTAAATAAATTGCCAATCACTACAGCTAATCGCTACTTGTAGTTATTTCCGTACAAAAAAATAAGAATTCCCTGATATTCCCAATCTCCGAATTCTGGGAAAGTACGCGCCCTGAATTTTCGCAGGGCCGCGTATGCTCAAGGTGCGGGTTACCGATGTTCAATAAATCAAATGCACTACAGCTGAGTACTACATGCGCACAGATCATTACAAGGAAAACATCATTTCCTGACTGCGGGGTTAATTGGAGCTTCTTGCTATGATGATTGGGAGGTCGGAAGACGGCGAAGCTGTATTGCGTTTAACCCGAAAAAGCAAGTTTCATCCGCAAATTACACAGAAAACAAGTTGTCGTATTTTCAGTGCGGGAACGACAATTTGTCCGGGGATTTCACAATTTATATATTCCAAGGAGATTTAGAGATGAATACGGAATCGAATTTTCCGGATCCGGAAGTCCCGGATGACGCTGAACATGAGCAACATCGAATAGATGATGTCGCCGAAGAGACGCCCGACAAGGCGCAGGAGTTACCAAGCAGTTTGAATTTTCCAAACAGATTCTTTCAGGGGTGAGGTGCATCTATCCTCACCCGGATAATCTGAAATTAGTTTTTTACTTCCAAAAGGTAAGCAGGGACATAATTTTTGAGAATAGTCCTTGTGAATTGCGACTATTTTGAGAGAGTGATTTTTTATGTGGGGATGGGAGATCGGGGATTGAGCTGACGAGTCCGGCGTTTTTGGGGGTTGAGAGGCGGGAGATTCCCAACATCTCAGCAACCAGGGAGATGCGTTCGCTGAAATTTTCTAGGAAGTTGCGGCAGTCTTCCTCGCTGAGTCCCAGTCTTTGTACTGCGGCAATGGTATTCCAAGCGACTTCTTTTGTGCCGAGCGGATCTTGCAGCTTGGCAATTGCCACGACATCAGTGTAATCAGCGAGCGGTGCAAGGCTCGATTCGCGCTGCAAATTGTTATATTCGCCCGCAACCTGAACCATATCGGGGGGGAAGTTCCACTTCTGCAGAAGCTTGGTGCCGATGATATTGCTGCAACTTTGAATAAGCTCACTCAGCGTTTCTTCGCCAATTTTTGAATGGTGTTTTTCAATGTATAAGCAAAGGGGCAGCACACCAATATCGTGAATTAATCCCGCTAGCATGGCCTGATCCGGCGAGAGGTGTGATTGGTGTGAGGCTAACACATAACTGACCGCAGCCAGCTCCCGGCTATTTTTCCATACCAACTTCATCTTGTTGTTTATTAATGAATTTTTTGCGTAAAACATTTTATTCATGGTGACGAACATGACCAGATTACGCAGCTGACGATAGCCTAGGCGGGTAATTGCACTGCGCACACTTTCCACCGGCTGTTTACCGATAAATAGCACGCTATTGGCCGATTTAATCAGTTGAGCGGAAATTAACGGATCGCCGGTCAGTAACACGACAATTTGCTCGGCGGATACGTTCGGATCGTCGATTAACTCCTGGATTTTGATAGCAACTTCGGGCAAGGTGGGCAACACCAATTTATCCTTCTCGATTGCATCTAGAATTTCTTCGATAATTACCCGAGGTTCGGCGCTCATGATTTACTTGAGCGCGTTGGCGATGCGCGCAACTGCTTTTTCCAGATTGTTCATCGAGGTGGCGAAAGATAAACGAATATAACCTTCACTGCCAAATGCGGAGCCAGGAACAACTGCCACACCGGCTTCAACCAATAAATATTCCGATAAGGCGATATCTGTTGCCGCTTTGATAATGCCTTTTTGATGCAGGGTTGCGATCGCCTGGCGTGCATCCGGAAACGCGTAGAACGCACCACCGGCCATCAGGCAGCTGAGTCCAGGAATCTTGTTTAATTCGTTTACCACAAACACATGGCGCTCGCGGAAAGCGGCAATCATTGGCTTGATACAATTTTGATCGCCATTCAACGCTGCTTCAGCCGCGACTTGTGAAATAGAAGTCGGGTTAGAGGTGCTCTGTGATTGGATATTTTCCATCGCGGTAATAATGTGTTCCGGGCCTGCGGCATAACCGATGCGCCAGCCGGTCATGGCATAGGCTTTCGATACGCCGTTTAATACCATGGTTTGCGGATACAGGTCGGGACAGGCATCCAGAATATTTACAAATTTATTATCCGTCAGCGCGATGTGTTCATACATGTCATCGGTGGCAATCAGAATCTGCGGATGCTTGCGCAGTACTGTGCCCAGTGCCTGCAAATCCGCCAGCGAGTAGACCGCGCCGGAGGGATTGCTGGGGCTGTTGATCACCACCATTTTGGTTTTCGGGGTGATGGCCGCTTCAAGCTGTGCGGGGGTTAATTTAAAACCCTGTTCAATCCCGGCCTGCACGATGACCGGCGTGCCTTCGGCAATAATCACGATGTCGGGATAAGACACCCAATACGGGGCGGGAATAATCACTTCATCGCCGGGGTTGATCACCGCCAACGCAAGGTTGAAAAAGCTTTGTTTGCCGCCGCAGGAAACTAGAATCTGTTTGGCCGTGTACTCCAATCCGTTATCGCGTTTGAATTTGGCAATGATGGCTGCTTTAAGCGAGGGCGTTCCGCCTACCGCCGTGTATTTGGTAAACCCTTTGTTGATCGCTTCAATGGCCGCATCTTTGATGTGCTGCGGAGTGTCAAAATCGGGCTCTCCGGCCCCCAATCCGATAATGTCTTTACCTTCAGCCTTGAGTTTTGCGGCCCGAGCAGTAACAGCGAGAGTAGGGGAGGGTTTGATGGCTTGTACGCGTTTGGAGAGAGGCACAATAATTCCTTTGGGTTGAAAGAGTAGTGCAGATTATACCTGCATGGCGCAAAGAATAAATCGGGGAGGTGTTAGTAATATTTTCGTTTCGACCGCATTTGGAAATTCTTTAGCCAAATTTTTGTCGATTTAATATCTTGAAGCATAAAGATATTTTGTTCAACTTCCCTAATTGAGCGCTTAATTGAAAGCATCTCGGCCTCGAGATGATACGGCAACGTGGCGGGTGACAATTTTGCAAAGGGGGGCATATTGAAACGCATTCTAAATTCGCTCTCGACATAATAAATTTCATCATCGAGTTCATGCAGTTGGTCAGTCAAAATTTTGTTGTAACGCATCAGACGTTCTTCGCTAATATTTCGGATCGATGCTTGATCAATGTGTTCTGTCTCCAGCTGTAATTCCAGCAATTGCAGCAAATTCCTTTTTTCGTAAGCCTGATTTACGCGCTGCAACAAAGAAGTTTTGCGCTCCCGTTCCTGCGGGTCAGTCTCGCGGTCGGGATGCAAAGCACTGGCGAGTTTTCGGTACACTTCGCGGATGGACTGGCTGATTTGCTGTTCTTCTATTTTTTGCGCTTCTTCTTTGGCAAGTTGCTTGGCGGTTTGTTTGCGCTTGGATTTTTTCTCCGATTGCGCTTTCTGATGATCTATATGCTGTGCTTGTTGCGATTGAAATTGCGCTTCCAAATGTTTGGCAAGCGCGCCGGTTGAATCTAAATCAATATCGCCCGGATCAAAGCCCAGTATATCTTCCAGCATGGCTTTTATGTCTTGCAGATTGGCCTGTTCCTCTTCTTCGGTGATCCCTGAATGCTTGTGATAAATATTTTTTATGGTTTCATTGTCACTCAGTGTAGATAGTTCATCTGCCAGATCGCAAATCAAAATGGTGAGCGTGTTAAGTTCTTTTTTGGTCAAGCCTTTTTGATCGCTCATGAAATCAAGCGCAAGCAGCAATTGTATTTGGGCATGGATAGAGGACTCTGCCAGCGGCCTTAATTCTTGAGTAAATTTTTGCTGAAAAGACGGAATCGCATTTTCCCACGCAGATAGCAGAGCGCGCTTCGCTTCGATTTTTTCGATCAACTTGTTAAAAGATTTTTGTGCTTTGGATAAAACTGGCTGCGCTTGGCTGGGGGAGATATTAATACTGTGCGAAAAAAGGCTCATGACTGAAGTGCGGCTCTGGTTGAAAAGTAAGGTGAAATATTATTCTGGATAATTCAGATTATCTCGCAGAGTTTTTTGAGTTCTTTGGTGATATATACGGCCCGGCATGCGGGCGGCTGATCTCTTGAAATAATTTCATGCGGCGCGGGTTGATGATGCCTTCGGCAACGGCGTTTAATAAGGCGCAGCCCGGTTCGTGGGTATGGCTGCAATTATGAAAGCGACATGCGCCAAGATAGGGCGCAAATTCGATAAAGCCGGATTCAATTTCACCCAGACTTAAATGGTGTAAACCAAACATTTGCACGCCCGGGCAGTCAATTAAATTACTTTTTGAATCAATATGATAGAGTCTTGCGTGGGTGGTGGTATGTTTGCCGGAATCCAGCGCGGTGGAGATTTCCCGCGTGGCAACTTGCGCATCGGGAATCAGGGAGTTGATAAGCGTTGATTTGCCCATTCCCGATTGTCCGACCAGTACGCTGGTATGCCCTTGCAGCAAGGGGCGTAGAGGTGCGGCATCTTGCTTTGCGGATAACTCTAAAACACGATAACCAATATGTTGATAGGGCGCGAGTGTGGCACGCGCTGCCTGCGCCGGAAGATCGCACTTGTTCAAGATGATCAGCACTTGCAGATTTTGATCATGCGCGGCGATCAAACAGCGTGCCAATAATTCATCGCTAAAGGCCGGTTCTACGGCGACCACACAAATGATCTGGGTGACATTGGCGGCGATAATCTTTTGCCGGTAAGCATCTGAACGGTATAGCAAAGACCTGCGCGGCAGGGTGCTTTCTATCACGCCTTGATTGTCCGAACTGCGCAGAATTTCAACCTGGTCGCCGCACGCGACTTCACTCTTTTTGCCGCGCGGCACACATTCCAAAATTTCACCGTCCGCTAACTCGGCCAAGTAATGGCGTCCAAATACGGCTTTGATCAGTCCTGTCTGGGGCGATGCGGGAGAGGTTATTGAATTATTCAATTTTTATCGGGAGCGCGAGGGGACTAGGTTGAAGGTGCTGACGCCGGGTGTGAGTTCCGGGCCCAAATGACCCAGTAAATCGCGCAACGCATCCTCATTGCCTTTTGAAGCTTGGGCAGTGCCTTTGAAATCCAAGCCGTTGGTGGCAGTCAAGCGACCTTGTCCGCCTAAAATCAGTGCGCCTGAAGAGGTACTCAGGACGATGTCTACGCCGCTGGCCGTACTGGAAAATGCCAGATGATAATTGCCCAGCGGAGCGATCGTGCTGAGCAGGGAGCTGGCATTGATCCAGTCCGCCGAAGCGTTGCCCAGCACCGCTTGTGGGGTGATCACGAGTGAATCACTTTTTAAAATAACATCGCCGCGTAATTGGGCGGGTTTTAAAAAATCGGAAACTTCATCCAGCAGCAGAGCCGGAAGCGGAATCAGTGCGTTATGGATTTCGAGTTGCGCGGGCGTGGCAGATATTTCCATTGGCGCAATTTGTGCCGCATGGTCCCAATTTAGCTGAATATTCAGTTTTCCACTGAGCAGTGGCATGAATATCATTTCCCAGTGCAGCTTATCCAGGGTGATCAATTTGCCACTGCGCTGGCGAATCACGGGGTTTGCCGAGCCGCGCCAAATGCTACCCTGCGTGTTGGCTAATTCAAGCCGGTTTTGAGAAACATCGCCCAACACGATGCCAAGTAAAGTGGCAGGTGCGGTGACGAGCAGCGCGCCCAGAAAGGTGACGATGAATAATATCCAAGTCCAGCGATTTAGCATGTTCAGGAGTTACTTCCATTGACTAAGGTGGCGCTGATCTTAACCATGCCTGCTTGCGGTAAGGCGGAGATCGACAGTGTTTCGGCACGAATATGTTGCTCTTGTTGCAGTTCGCGCAGCCAGGCGATTAATTCAATATACGCAATTGAATCAATGGCGATGCGAATACCGCTGGGCTCCTGCACTTCCAGAGAATTGATCAAACTGCGCAATTGATGGCGTTGTGCAGAATCTTCAATACTGGATTTTAACGCGGTGATATCCAGTGCGGATAATTGCGGGCGATGGTTTAACGCTTCCACTTCCGCGGCTTGGTCGTTGAGTTTAATGTGTTGTGCCTGCAATGCGGGAAGTGTTGCATGGAGTTTTGCAACGGCTCGATGCGCCGGTTCCCACAATACGGTGTAATAAACGATCGGGAAAATAATGGCGGCTGCCCAGAGCAGTAATTTGCGTTCCTGTGCCGGGCGACTTGACCAATGCTTAGTACGTAACTCTTGCCAGCGTGTTTTCATTGCATGCCTCCAGTGCGAATTTCCAGGCGCGCTTCCACTCCGTTGCCGGTATCGCGCATGTCGCTAATTTTTGCATTTAATCCTTTGTTTATTAACGACTTTTGTAATGACTTTAGCGCTGTTTCATTGCCCAGTTTCAGGTCGAGATCCAAGCGCCCCGCTGAATAGTGCATTCCGCGCAGCGTACCCGTTGGTAAAGCCGCAAGCAGACTGGTGGTTTGATCAAGCAAGGGCAGAAAATCTGCTTCATCGGGCATGCCGGTGTTATGGCGTAGCACTGCTATATTGCGTTGCATTTGCAAAGGGGGATTGACCACGACGCTGGTCTCGCCAAACGCTTTTCTAAAAGTGCGTTCCATGGCGGCGGTGATCTGGTTTTTTTCGCGCTGCAGCAAGCCCCACTCAAGGTTGGTTCCGATGGTTTCAATGACTAGTGCGGCCAGCAAAATGAAGGCTAAGGGGCGGAATTTTGGGAGCCATTCCTGAATTTTTGCGGGCGGCGCGAGGGGACCCCAGAGAAGATTTAAGGTGTTGGCCGGGATGGGTTCGCGCTGCCAGTCCCAGGGTTCGCCCGCGCTAATAGTTGCTGCCAGCTCCGGCCACACCGGGATGCCCGAGGCGGGGAGTGCGGCATGGTCGGTGAGCCGAATTTGAATGTTTTGCGGGGTGGTTGCGGTCAGACTTAAGCTAAGGGCGAGGGGCGGATGCGTCGCATCGCCTTTATCCAGTGCCATTCCGCTACTTGCGCCGGTACGCATAAAGCCTTTTTCTCCGTCCCACACCAGCACCCAGGAATTTTCGGGCAGAACGGGTAATAGCATTTCCGGAACAGCACAGCGCAGCGCAATGCCAGCACTGTGGCATGCCGAGATAATGTTTTTAATCCATTGTTTATCAACAATAAATAATGATCTGCTGGCATCTTTTTGCGCCTCTCCCGGCACCACATGATTTTCTTCCGGGTCGGTCAGGGTGAATTCTTCCGCCACAAAAGGCAGTGCCGCTTCCCAGCGCCGCCGCGCACTCGCGGGCATTTGCACCGTCACACACATTATTTTTGTGGCGGCAATAATGGCAAGGTAATCATCCGCTTTGGGCATGGCGGCCAAAGGTGTCTGGCCGGATTGAACAACGGCGCCCGAGTCGTCACACAGTGCCCAAGGGCAGGGAGAGGCGCTGTCATGCCAGGAGGAGGAAAAATAAATCCGAAGTTTCATAAAGAGATAAGCGTTCTTGCCGGGAAAAAAGCTGGCCAGCTAGCGAAATGATTTTGAGTTTTATGGGTAAGCGGCATTGCTGATTGTATTGAGCCAAAAAATAGGGTGGATATTATCCTAAAAAACAGGCAGCCATATATTTTCTCGGAATGTTCGGCTTACTGCACACTCTGCCAAATAACCTTGGGCCAGCCCTGATTGCGATGCACCAGCGCCTGGGTAATTACTTGGGAATTATTCACCGAGGCTTGTCCGGTGATCCAGAAAAAATTGCTGCTGACGGCAAGATCGGCGTCCTCAATACTGATGGCTGGATTGGGCAAGTGCTGCTTGAATTCGGCGACAGTTGTAAATGGCTTGCCGCGCCGCTGCTGCACAACCAGACGGGCATCGGAGAGCGACATATTGGAAATAGCAGTTAAGACTTCCGCAGAAATAAAATTTACATTCAGCGCGCCAGAAATAGGCAGCACCACCACAAAGGGTTGCAGTTTATTCATTATTTGCGGTGTAAAACCCTTCACGCGGGCGAGCTCGCCAAATTCAACCAGGGGCCGATTGGCGGCGCGATAGGGGCGGGATAACCCCAGGTAGTAAGCATCCTCCACCCCGCCGGGAATTTGAATTTCCGCATCCAGATCAATCCAATCCGCCAGTGCGTCGGCCAATTCCACCGGCAGATCCAACAGGCTTAATAGTCGTTGCAATTTGGCCAGATCAGCCGGGCTGGTTAGGCCGCTTTTCACAATACTGTTTAAATTGAATCGTCCCTGACGATCTTCGATCAGGCCGATCACTTCGCCATTTTCCACGGGCATTGCCGGGAGGCGCATAGTCCACAATTCAGTTTCATGATCAAAGGCATTGGCGCGCAAATCATCTGCCAACACCCCGCGTGCCCAATCAATTCCGGTTAACCCCAGGCGGCGTGCCTGGGTACGGTCGAACTGGGTTTCAATCTGGCGTTGCCAGAAATTTTGCTGTTGGGAAATATACACCGCGAGCGTGGAGGAAATTGCCACGATGAGCATCACCATAATAATGGCCACACCGTTTTGTTTGTATGATGTAATTTTCATTGCAATGCAAATATCCGCGATATTTTTTCGCCGCTCGCGAGGGTGAGATTCATTTCCACAGCGACCGGCGCAGCAGCGGAAGAAAACAAAGGCGGCCACTGGTTTTGCCAAATATTATTATTATCCAAATAGCTTAATTTGAATTCACGCACGCCTTCCAAAAGTGAATAGCGCACTGGTTTGGCAAGCGGATCCTGATCCAGCGCCGGCCAGCGCAACATGACAATAGCGCCCCGCTCAAAGCGATAAGCGATACGTTGCGGGGCTAACATTTCCACGCCTTGGTCGGTGATTCCGGCACGCGTAAAAGTCAGCTCGGCATCATTTTCTTCCAGCACCACCGCGTGTCCTACCCATTCTGCAGCTGTTGCGCCGCTGCTATCTCTAACCGGGCGACTGACCGCTTGTGCGATATCCATTTCGACGCGTGAAAAGAAAAAAGCCAGATGCTGCCATTTGCGGGTTTCTTCCGCGACCCGTTCGCGGGTAAGCAACACCGAGTTTAATCCGCGATAACCCGCGACCGAAATGAAGGTCAAAATAACCAGTGCCACCAAGAGTTCGATGAGTGTGAACCCATTGATTTTATTTATATTTATTTTATTCTTTGAGTTTGAATGCATTATCTGCGCGGCACCTCAACCAGATAAGCGCTGAGTTTGCGCAGTGCAAATTTGTCATCATCGGGATGGGTGATGGTCACTTCGATGCGCCTGAAAGCTGTATTGGGCGTGCTGCTAATTTCCTCTTTCCACAATAAACGAATACCTGCTTGTGTTTCTTCCCCGCTTTGCGTGCCCACCGCCAGCCAATCGCCGCGTGCGGAATGTAACGCCAGACGATTTTGTGCAATCCAGTCGGCCACCAGACGGACGCGCATCTCCTGGGCATGATTGGTGGCCGCCCCCGTGGCGCGAAACACCGCCGCCAGCGCAATCGCCAAAATTGCCAGCGCGACCAAGGTTTCCAGTAAGGTGAATCCGGCGTTGCGGGAATTATTTGAGCCGAAAGATTTAATTGGCATCATTCGATTCCACAATCACTTCACCGGTACTTTTACCAACCACGCTGGTGTTGGCGGTTGCATTACTCATGCGTATGCGGAACGGCAGCGCAAAAGAGGAGGCGCTTAAGGCAAGATGTTCGCCATGTTTAACCGGCCTATCTTCCACGGAAATTTCGTTAATCTGCATGCCCTCGGGGAGGGTGCGGGGACGAAATGCAGCATCGTCCTCGATCCGAGCCCAATCGTTATAGTCGTTTTTTTTCCAAAACAGGTAGCGTGTTTTTTCGCTTGACCATGCCATTGATCGACCGCTGGAGCGCGCTTCCAACCCCGCATTTTCAATCAGCAGTGCCAGTCGTGCGGCCTCTTCATGCAGCATGGTTCGGTCATCCGGCATAAGTTGCACGACTACCATGCCCAGCGAAATGCCCATCACCACCAGCACAATGAGCAATTCGACCAGCGTGAAACCGCGCGGCTGCAACTTTGGCGATCTTGCCAGTCGCTTATTCATCCGAAGAATCGCGGAGTGGAAGGGCTACGCCTGCTATAAATCCCACGAGCCGATGTCCGCATCGCTGCCTTCACCTCCGGCAGCGCCATCCGCGCCAAAACTCATTACATCAATTTCACCGCGCAAACCGGGTTGCAAATACTGGTAAGAGTTACCCCACGGATCTTTGGGCAATTTTTCCAGATAGCCATTGCCTTTCCAATTGGGTGGAACGGGGGCAGAGGTGGGCTTGGTGACCAGTGCCGGTAAGCCTTGTTCGGTGCCGGGGTAACGCATATTGTCCAGTTTATAAAGTTTGAGTGCCTGCACAATTGAGCCGATGTCCTGCTTGGCCGCCGTAATACGCGCCTCATCCGGCCGTCCCATAATTTTGGGAACAATCAATGCGCCGAGCACGCCAAGAATCACGATTACGATCATGACTTCAATAAGCGTGAAGCCGCGCTGCATCTTAAGGAGCGGCTGCGGTGAAGTTGTTGCAGTAGGTGCCATGAGGTTTCTCCTGAATATTAAGGTCGCGAATTTTAGGGGGTTGTCCGGTTGAACGCAAACATAATGATTGGCGCGGCCTTTCATTGTCGGATCAGGCTATCTCGCATAAAATTCCGCCATTCCGTGTTCTTGCCGCGCAATACTTATGAGTGAATTTCAAATAGCCATTATAGGTGCCGGTCCGGGTGGTCTGGCTGCCGCCGCGCGTGCTGCCAAGCTGGGCGTGTCGCATGTGTTGCTGGAGGCAAGCGGCAATCTTGCCAATACCATCTACAACTTCCAAAAACGTAAATATGTGATGGCTGAGCCGGCGCGTTTGCCGTTGCGCGGCGAGATTAGTTTTGCTGCCGCGAGCCGTGAGCAGATCTTGCAAGCCTGGCAGCATGAGGTTACTGCGCTGGGCGTGAATCTTAAGTTGCATGCGGCAGTCAGCGGAATTCAGGGGGAGCGCGGCAATTTTGCAATTTCTCTGGCGACTGGCGAGTTGATCGCTGCGCAGCAGGTGATTTTGGCGATTGGCTTGCAGGGCAATGTGCGCAAGCTGGGCGTGGCGGGCGAAACGCTGTCCGGCGTGCAATATCAGCTTGCTGATCCGGATGAATATGTTGAGGAAACGATTGTGGTGGTGGGTGCCGGTGATGCGGGTGTGGAAAATGCACTGGCACTGGCCAATAAAAATAAAGTATTTATAATCAATAGGAACGAGGAGTTCAGTAGCTGTAAAGCCGCCAACCTTGCGTTGCTGGAAACGGCGATTAAAGCCGGTAAAGTGGCGGTGCGCACTGGCGCACGCACGGAAAAAATCGAAATTAATACTGACGCAAAATTTCCGTTAAATTATTTTGTTAATACGCCGCACAACAAAGAAATTATTCCCTGTCACCGTGTGATTGCCCGTCTGGGCGCGTTGCCGCCGCGCAAGTTGGTTGAGAGCTTTGGCGTGCGCTTTCCCAATGCCGAACCGACTGCGGTACCGCAACTTTCCGAGCATTACGAAAGCAATGTCGCCGGGCTATATATTATCGGGGCGTTGGCCGGATGTCCGCTCATCAAGCAGGCGATGAATCAGGGCTACGAGGTTGTCGAGCATATTCTGGGGCATGAAGTTACGCCTGCCGATGAAGTGTTATTGCAGGAAAAATTTACCAGGATTTCTGTGCATCTAACGGTGGCCGAAGGCATTTCCCTGTTGCGCCGCAATCATCCTTTATTGAATTCGCTCACCACCCTGCAGTTGCGCGAGGTGGTGCTGGAAAGCACGATTACGTCTCCCGAACCCGAGACGGTTTTGTTTCACCAGCTGGATTTCAGCAGTAGTTTGTATTCCATTTTGCAGGGTGAGGTGGAAATTCATATTGCCATGCCCGATGCCGGAACCAAGGTGATTAAACTATTTGCCGGAGATTTTTTTGGCGAAATCGGTTTGCTGTCCGGACGGCGGCGCTCCGGTACCGCAATTGCGGGTAAGGACTGCATTCTGATTGAAACGCCGCGCAGTGCGATGCTCAAATTGCTGACCACCAATGAAAGCGTGCAACGCAGTTTGGATGAGGTTTCTTTGAAACGCATTATTCGCTCGAATTTGGGCGGTGAATTCACCGAGCAGGAATTGGATGACTTGGTGCATGGTTCGGTGTTGAAGCGTTATAACGAAGGCGATCTGTTTTTTAAAGAAAAAGATGCGGTGGACGGCTTGTATATGATCCGGCGCGGTTCGGTGACGGTTTCGCGCGAGATTGAAGGTAAAGAAACTGTGTTGGGTTATGTTGCAGCCGGAAATTATTTTGGCGAAATGGCATTGCTCTCCAATCAGCCGCGCTCTGCCACGGTGCGCGCTGCCACCTATACCGAGGCCGTGCTGCTGCATGCCGATCAAGTCAAACTTTTGTTGTCGCGCAATGCGGCTATGCGCCGCAATGTGGATAGCACGCATCTAAAAAATCTTCAGTCGAATGCCAATAATAAATTCGCCGAATCGAGCGAGATGGTGCGCTTCTTGGTGGATCAGGGTATCGGCGAGGGGACGGATGTTCTGCTCATTGATTATGATCGCTGCCTGCGCTGTGACAATTGCGAATATGCCTGCGCCCAGGTGCATGACGGGGTTTCTCTGCTGCATCGCAGAGCGGGCGTCACTTTTCACAATATTCATATTCCCACTTCCTGCCGCCATTGCGAACATCCCCATTGCATGAAAGATTGCCCGCCGGATGCGATTCGCCGTTCCAGTAGCGGCGAGGTTTATATAGCGGAGAGCTGCATCGGCTGCGGCAACTGCCAGCGCAATTGTCCGTACGGGGTGATCACCATGCTGTCGCCTGCCAAGCAGCATGTCAGAACCAATTTTTGGGCGGTTATTTTTGGCGAAAAACAACACGTTGGCGAAAATCGGGATGAACATAAAAAAGCCAGTAAATGCGATATGTGTAAAGGTTTGGCGGATGGTCCTGCCTGCGTGCATTCGTGCCCGAGTGGCGCGGCGATGCGCCTGAGTCCGGAAGAAGTTATGGAGGCATTAAGTTGAGTGAGGTGGAGAGTTCATTATGCTAGCGATTTCCCAGCGCCCCACCATATTGGGGTTGCGACAATTTTTGTATCTCAAGGTGGGCACCGGGTTGGTGGTTTTATCTGCGCTTGCGTATATTCTCTACCATAAACATGATATTAAAAGCTTTGGCGGTACCTGGCTGGGCTATGTGCTGGGCATAATCGGCGCGTTAATCATCCTGCTATTACTCTGGTATGGCGTGCGCAAACGCGTCATTCCCCGGCAGGTTTCGCCGGATAGTGGGGCTGAGAATTCTGCGCCGTCGCCGCGCAAGCGCTTCAAAAGATCTGCCAAATTTGCTTTGCAGGATTGGCTTTCCTCGCATGTATATCTTGGACTTGCGTTGCCGATTATCGTTACTTTGCATAGCGGATTTCAGTTCGGAATAAATTTGTCCACGCTGACTTATTTGCTAATGCTGGGTGTGATTGTCAGCGGCCTGTACGGTTTATATGTCAGCATGAATTACCCCGGATTGCTCACGCAAAATTCCGATAATAGTAATCTTGCCGCGCTGTTTTCCGAGCTGGAAGAATTGGATGAAGTCATCCGTCAGCGGGCGGTCGACTTGCCCGAGGAAAGCCGCATAATATTAAATAAAAGTTGTGAACTGGCCCTGCAAAATGAAGGCTTAAAAACTCGTCTAACGGGGATTGCAGTAAACTGCCCGAATGCGGCAGCGATTCGGCATATTCATAAAATATACAATAAAAACAATGAGTTATATAATTTAGAGGGTATTAAAGAAATCTATACGACGGTATTGCACAAGGACAAATTGTTGCTGCGCATTCGCACCGAATTGATGTTGATGACACGCATGCGCATTTGGCGTTATCTGCATATTCCGTTTTCATTGGCCTTGCTGGCAGCGCTGCTTGCGCATATTTTTTCAGTTATTTATTTTTGGTAAGCATCATGCAAAAACCGGAAGATCACACCAGAAATAAAGTTACGCCGGATGAGCTAAACCCTGACTCGCTCATTTGGACTAGCAAGTGGCTCAGCATTCGTCAGGTAAGCTGGGGAGCGTTTCTGCTGGTTCTGGCAATTTTTGTGTTGCTGCCTCTGCTGCCAACTGCTTCAAAAACGCTCGATGAGTGGCAGGTAAAGCTGCCGCTCACCTTTACCCAGTTAGTCAGTCCCGGAGAACTTTCCAGCGGTCATAAACTATTCGGCAAACAGTGCAGTACCTGTCATCAACAGCCGCTGCATGCGGTCACCGATAGTTCATGTCAAAGCTGTCATAAACAGGTCAAGCAACATGCCGTTTCATCTAAAGCAAAAACGACGCAGCTCGATGAACTACCGTGTATTACTTGTCATGAAGATCATAAAGGTGAAGTGGGACTTATTTCACACTGGAATGATCAATGCCTAAACTGCCATAACACGGTGCGCACCGGCTCCGATAATAGGACGGTAGCACGGGTGAAAAATTTTGTAGTCGATCACCCGCAATTTCAATTGAGTGTGACCGGTAATGCAGGCTCAGTCAGTCGCGTGCTGAATAAACCCGGGATCACGGAACATACCGAGCTTAAGTTTTCACATAAATTACATCTGGATAAACAGGGCATTTCAACGCCGCTGGGCGAGATTATGTTGAGCTGCAAAGACTGTCACCGTCTTGAACAGGATGCGCAACGATTTTCCCCGCAGACCATGCAGTCATCCTGTCAGTTATCGGATTGTCATAGTCAGGATTATGCGGAACCTGCTTTTGGCACTATCCCCCACGGCAATCTAAAATTGGCGCTGGCGGGGCTGGAAGAGAAGTATTTGGAATTGCTTAAAAACGGCGAAGTTTCGCAGGCCGATTGCGCGTCTGGAGCGGGTAAAAAAATACTTTCACCGCGCGATTGTGCCCACCAGTTGGCGCTGAAAAATGCGGAAACTTCCCTGGTACGCGGAAATTTACTGTGTGCGGGTTGTCATACTGTTGTGCCAAATGCCAATGAAAATTTACCCTGGAAAATTGTTCCCCCCACGTTGAATCGGGATTGGTATCCTGTGGCAAAATTTTCGCATCGCAAGCACGATACCCAGCCCTGCACCCATTGCCATGACAAGGAAAATTCCAAAAACAGCGGCGAGGTATCGATACCGGGGATTGAGGTTTGTCGCGAGTGCCATGCGGATGAAAATCCCAACCACAAACAGATCAGAACTTCATGTGATAATTGTCATCGCTATCACAGGGGGAAGCCGGCAGTACAATAACCGAAGTCGGAAAATCAACTTAAAGGAGGTCATATCATGAGTACTAACAATTCTGATGAATGCTGCCCGAGATTCAATCCTGAACCCTGGAATGAAAAGGAGATTATCTGGCAGAACAAGCGATTTTTACAGGATCGTGTCACCAGTATTTTTCACCTCCCGCTGAATTATGGCGCGGTCATGGCGCGTTGCGAAAAAGCCATTAGAGAGGCCGATGCCCAAACGGATACGCGCATAATACTGACGGATGAAAACTCCCTGTGGGGTGCCGACGTGTTTGTGGAAGTGAGCAAAGACGTGCCGAACGCCAAGATGGCCACCGTGTCGGGAACATTTTTATCCAAAGTATTCGAGGGGCCTTTTAAAAATATCGGCGTCTGGGTGGGAGAGATGAAATCCTATGTGGCGGCTAAAAATAAAAGCATGAGTAAGTTATTTTTTTACTACACCACCTGCCCAAAGTGTGCGAAAAAATACGGCAAAAATTATGTTGTTTTGCTGGCGCAAGTCGATTAGTCAGTCAGTTAAATTATGTCCGATACCAAGGTGAACGAGTTGAATTTTACAAATCCAAGTTCTGCAGAAATACGAAAATTACTACAAGAAATTCATAGCGTTGCGATAGTTGGGTTATCGCCCAATGCGGATCGTCCCAGCTTCAGAGTGGCACAAGCACTGCAGGGTTTCGGTTACAAAATAATTCCGGTGCGACCCTTAATTGCCGAAGTGTTGGGTGAAACAGCTTATGCCGATTTGGAGAGCTTACCGAATCTCCCTGATGTAGTTGAAGTGTTTCGCGCCCCGGATCAAGTGCCCGCCATCGTGGAAAGTTGTATCAAGCTGGGCATTAAAAAATTATGGCTGCAAGACGGCGTGATCAACGAAGCCGCCGCGTTGCACGCCCAAGAGGCGGGAATCACCGTGGTCATGGATCGCTGCATGTATCGCGACTATGTTCAGTTGGAGTTGGGGAATAATCAGTGACGCATTAAAATGTAACGGCACTGACTCAAAAAATTATGTTGCGTCTTTATCTTCTTTGTAATCGTCGAACAGGATTTGAGGCGCACGATCCAGACGGAAGAGAACCAGCAGCAGCGCCAGCGTGGAGAGCAGCATGAAATGCGGGCCGAACAGCCAGAACACCAGCGGAACCGCAAAGTAATAGGCACGCATTCCGATGCTATAAAATTTACCGGCGCGGTTAAGGTGAATGGCCACATGCTGCGGGCAGATCATCTTGTGATTATGCGCAAGCGGCACGTTGATCATGTAGCCGACATGATTGAAGACCCGCACGGCCATCGAAAAACTAAAAAACGCGACGAATAAATCAAGCAGCATGATGAGCAATTTGGCAAGCCACAGCTCGGTATGTGTCGTACCTACAATATTGAGAGCATGCCATGTGTCCTGTAATTTATCGCCCTGGGCGCTCAATGTCAGCACGCCGATAATTAGCAACACCGCAGTGGAAGCAAGAAAGGTGGCGGCCATCGTCGAATTGCGCAAGGTTTGTACCGCCAGAATTTCTTTTCCACCCTCACGCATGATCGATTCGACCCAGGCAGTACGCGCAATGATATTGACTGCTTGCACGGTATAAGCGGGGTTTTTACGGGTTTTGTGGGTAATGAGCATCGAGTACGCAACGAGCAGCAGCGCGCTCAACAGGAAGCTGTAAAGATCCACTCCATACATATCAAACCATTCATTGTGCGGCAAAATAATTATCCTTTATATTTAACTGGTTGCAATAGCTGATCGACTATCAATTATTCCTCATTTGCGAAAATGCGGTTTATATCATCGCAATTCTTTCAATTTTGGGTAGCTTGCGTCGGGAGTGTTCTACTTGCCACAAATCATAGTCAGCTTGCATGTGTAGCCAGGTTTGAGCGTTGCCTCCCAGCCACATTGTCAAGCGAAGGGCCAATTCGGCAGACACGCCGGCTCGACCGTTAATAAAACGTGAAAGCTGAACGCGCGACACGCCAAGTTGCAGCGCAGCTTCGGTGACAGTAATACCCAGCTCCGGCAAAACGTCTTCTTTTAGGATTTCGCCGGGATGCGGCGGGTTGTGCATGCGACTCATTTCATCCTCCAATCAATGGTAATCCTGATAATCCACCAGCTCGGCATCTTCGCCTTCAAATGCGAAGGTTAAGCGCCAGTTGCCGTTCACCCACACAGACCAGTGATTAGCGAGCTTGCCGCTCAATGGATGAAATTTCCAGCCGGGCTTACCCATATCGTCGCGTGTTAATGCTGCATCCAACACAGCCAGTTGGCGTTTTACCTTGGCAGCATGCGCTGGCTGAATGCCGGCCTTGCTTCCCGTTAGAGAAATAGCTCAAGCCCTTTATGACGGAAAGATTTTATCATGCTCAGATTGTATCTCTTGTGGATACAGCAGGTAAATAAAAGCTTCTTTCAATATGATATGAGCGGTATTCTCTCCTTGTGTAAAGGGGGGGAGATTGCCAATGGATTATCTGAGTTTTAGTTATTCTACTGATCGTAAACTTGAAGTGCCGTTGTAATTGTGGTTTGATTCTACGTAATTATTTAACGGCAGTTATTACGATTGATCAAAGCCCGACAGATAACTTTTTTGCTGCGAATAGGGTGTTTTTGATGCAATCTGCCTGCTTTATAGCTAAACTATAACCAATTGATTTTTAAAGATAAATTATTCATGAATCTACCTAAACCTGCAGCCGGTGATTTTTGGGGCGGCCTGGCGGCGATGTTGGTCGCGCTTCCCTCGGCGATTGCGTTCGGCGTCACAATTTATTCTCCGCTTGGTGCTTCCTTTACCGCGCAGGGCGCGTTAGCCGGCATTCTCGGCGTGGTTGCACTGGGGCTGATTGCACCGGCATTGGGCGGTACTAACCGTCTTATCTCGGCGCCCTGTGCGCCCGCTGCTGCGGTGTTATCAGCGTTTGCCCTTGAATTTATGCTGGACGGTGGCAGTGTCGAATCTGCACTGCTCATGGTGTCGTTATTGGGTTTGTTGGCGGGGTTATTCCAGATATTTTTCGGTTCGGTACGCCTCGGCAGCCTGATTGAATATATGCCTTATCCCGTGGTCAGCGGATATTTGTCGGGCGTGGGACTGTATATTATCGCCGGTCAAATGCCCAAGTTTCTGGGTGCCCCCAAAGATATGCATTTCTGGGAATCGCTCGCTGCACCCGGACTGTGGGCGTGGCAGAGTATTGTGGTGGGGGCGGTGACGGTGGCGATGATGCTCGCGGCTCCGCGCATTACCAAGCTGGTTCCCGCTGCTATTCTGGCGCTGCTGGCGGGGGTATTAGCCTATTTTTCGCTGGGGATATTCGACCCGACTTTGCTCATTTTGCAGGGTAATCCGTTTGTGGTCGGTGCACTGGGCGGCGGGGGGAGTGGTAGTTTTTCTGATGTGATGGAGGGGCGTTGGCATGCCATGGGCAATATCGGTTTCGATCAGCTGATGCATATTGCCGTCCCGGCGTTAACGTTGGCGGTGCTGCTGTCGATTGATACCCTGAAAACCTGCGTGGTGCTGGATGCGCTGACGCGTTCGCGGCACAATTCCAATCGCGAATTGATCGGGCAGGGTTTGGGTAACGTCGCTTCAGCGGTGATCGGTGGTATTCCCGGTGCCGGTACGATGGGGGCAACTCTGGTGAATATTTCCAGCGGTGCGGTAAGTCGTTATTCGGGGATCTTTGAGGGCGTGCTGGCGTTGCTGGCTTTTCTGTTGCTCGGCGCCCTGATCTCATGGGTTCCTGTTTCTGCATTGGCCGCGATTCTGATGGTAATCGGCGTGCGAATGATCGACCGCCACAGCTTCCAATTTCTCAAACAGCGCTCCACGATTCTCGATTTTGCAGTGATCGCCGCAGTGATCACCACTGCGCTGACGGTGAGTTTGATTGCGGCGTCGGGCATCGGTATCGTGCTTGCGGTCTTGTTGTTTATCCGTGAACAGATCGGTGGCACCATCGTTCGTCGCAAGTTAATTTGCAACGAGACATTTTCAAAACGGGTACGCACTCATGAGGAAATGGAAATTCTGGTGGCACGCGGCGAGCGCGGTGTGGTGGTCGAATTGCAGGGCAGTCTGTTCTTCGGCACGACCAATCAGTTATATACCGCATTGGAGCCTGAATTAAAGTCGCGGGATTTCGTCATTCTCGATATGCGCCGCGTGCAGTCGGTCGATGTTACTGCGGTGCATATGCTGGATCAGGTGAGGGATATGCTTGCCGAAAATCACGGCTTTTTGATCTTTAGTCAGCTGCCGCAAAATCTGCCCTCGGGGCGCGATATGCAACAGTATTTTGACCAGGTCGGTTTGGTGCGCGCGGAAAGTCCGGTGCGTATTTTTGGTGAAGTTGACGAGGCGTTGGAGTGGGTTGAGGATCGCATTTTGGCGGATTCTATGTGCGAACTGGGAGAGCAGGACGCGCTCAAGTTGAACGAGATTGAGTTATTTAAAGGCCGTACGGAACATACCCTTGCCGCGCTGGAAGCCTTGATGCAAAAGCGCATCTTTAAGGCCGGAGAGAAAATTTTCAAGCGCGGCGATACCGGTGATGAGCTATTTCTGATTCGCAAAGGGGCGGTGCGAATCATGCTGCCGCTTACTGAAAAACAAAGTCACCATTTGGGTACTTTCGGGCGCGGGGCGTTTTTCGGTGAAATGGCTTTTCTGGACGGCGATGTGCGTTCCGCAGACGCCGTTACATTTTCTGATACTGAGCTGTATGTGCTTTCGCGAAACACATTCGATACGCTTGCCGAGGAGCATAAAAAATTGGCACTCGGTCTCATGGAGGGCATTGCCAGCGTGCTTGCCAGCCGCTTGCGCTATACCAATGCCGAATTACGGGTGCTGGAGTCATAGCAATGATTGTATATAGCACATTGTTTTTAAATATATTTAAATGGTGATGGGTTCGGATTAAAATCATGTCACAGAAAATTACCACAACGTTACTCATTGCTTTTTTGGTGTTCGCAGTTGCGGCAGGAGCGTATTCGTTGGGTGCTTTTACCAAAGCAGAACTATTTGTTTACGATGCACAGGCAAAATTGCTGCGCGCAAATCAGCCTGTGCATCATAGTGTCAAAGTCATTCTGGTTGACGAAGCCGCATTAAAGTCGATGAGTGAAATTGCCGGACGCTGGCCGTGGTCGCGGGCAATCTGGTCGGATTTGCTGGATTATCTTGAGCTGGGCGGCGCGCGCGCCGCCTTGTTTGATATTCTGTTTTTGGAGCCGCAAAATCAGGCGAATGACGATGCTCTCGTAAGCGCATCAAAGAATTTCGGGCGAGCCTTTCACAGCATGCTGATTATGCGCGAAGCGTTGGAATCGCAAGGGCAGTCTGCCTATTACGCCAGACCGTTGCCTTCCGGCGTGACCGAACGATTTGCTTTGAAGAATGTTGCGGGAGCGCAGCGTATACCGTCAGGAACAGAAAATAATGATTTTTCATTGCCGATAAAAGGCCTTGCCGATGCCTCCAAAGGATTGGCTGTGGTTGAGTTTACCCCGGACAGAGATAACGGTTACCGCCGAACCCAACCGTTGCGTGAATATCAGGGGCAGTATTTTCCTGTGCTGGGTTTAGCTCTATTTACGGACGCTTCTTCCCGAATAAATTTTAGCGGGGATACGCTTCAGCTAAATGATCGTGTGATTCCGCTGGATAGCAGCGGGAACAGCCTGATCAATATGTATGGATTGGGCAAAGTCGAAACGTTTTCAATCAGTGGTGTGTTCGCTTCACTGCAGCAAATCAGGAAGGGTGAAGTCGAAAGTCTCGTGATCAATCCGGAGGTATTCAAAGATAGTATTGTGTTTATCGGTACCAGTGCCATCGGTACTGCAGATCTCAAATCCATTCCGATGGGAACCAATGTTCCCGGAGTAATGCTGCATGCGTTTTTTGCAAATAATTATTTGCTTAACGATTTTATGCGACCACCCGTTAAATATATTAGTTACCTATCTATTTTTATAGGTGTTTTTTTTACGGCTTGGGCGGTGATGTTTTTTGAGCAATTTTGGGGGCGCATCGTTTTGCCCTCGGGGATGATCCTGGCCTACATCGGTTTGGCCTTGGTATCTTTCAAATTCAATACACAGATGGAAATCGTCCCTTTCCTGTTTGCTTCTGTTTCCAGCGGATTTCTTTCATTCGGCTATCTGACCATTACCGAGGATGCCGAGCGGCGCAAAGTGGCACACCTTTTTGAGCAATATGTTTCCAAGGAGGTGCTCGACGAGGTATTGCATCACTACGAGGAATATGCAAAATCGAGTGCGGGACAAAAGGTGGAAATCACGGTGTTATTTTCTGATATCAGAGGGTTTACGACGATATCGGAAACCACCCCCCCGGAACGGGTGGTTGAAATGCTGAATGTGCATTTTACGGTGATGGCAAATATTATCTTGAAGCACAATGGCACGATCGACAAATATATCGGCGATGCGATCATGGCATTTTGGGGCGCGCCGTTAAAAACCGATGATCATGCGGAGCGGGCGGTGTTGGCCGGGCAGGAGATGCTGGAAGGTCTGAAAGAGGTTAACCGGATTTTAAAAGAACGCGGCTTTGAACACGAGGTGAAAATCGGCGTTGGGATCAATACGGGCGTGGCGACCATTGGTAGTATCGGTTCGGAGCAAAAAAAGAATTACACAGTAGTGGGTGATTCGGTTAATCTTTCTTCGCGGCTGGAAAGTATTACCAAGGAGCAAAAGGTGCCTTTGCTTTTTTCGGAGTACACCTACGAAAAAGTGAAATCAAAAATGGACTGCAGGTTGGTGGGAAACGTGACCGTAAAAGGTAGGGAGCAAGCGGTTAATATTTACACCCTAAAATAATTTTCCGGATGTCGTGAGTTGGGTGTGAGCCGGGTGACTTTTTTCAGGAGATAATCATGAGAAAACAAATAATTAAATTTGGATTGTTGGTGATTGGTATGCTGGGTTCATCTTTATTGATGGCCGAAACGATCTATTATGTGCAGAGTGCCAGTGCCAGAATTCTAACGGCCCCCTCATTCAAATCCGTCGTGATTGCCGAGGTGATGCGCGGCGTAAAGCTTAACGGTGTCAGCAAAGAAGGCAGTTGGATAAAAGTTAATCTTGACGGAAAATCGGGATTTGCTCCTTCACTTCTACTGGCTACCCACCCGCCCCTGCAAAGAGTGGATGTTGTCACCGCAGAAGGGCCGGAGATCAAGGAAGGGGTTAGGCGCCGGACTTCTTCGTTCTCCAGTGCCGCCGCAGCAAGAGGCTTGACTAAAGAAGGACGGCAGCGTGCGGATGTGGAAGAGGGGGTTGATACTCAGGCGGTAAGAAAAATGGAAGCCTTGAATATTGGCGATGATGAAGTGATGCGCTTTGCCTCGGGAGAGCAACCATGAAGACGCCCCGTTTAGTTCTGTTAGCAGCGCTGTTGGCGGGTACTGCATTTTCCATTCCTGTTCCGGCGGCTACTGAAAATTGGCGTGAGCGTTCTGCTCTGGCCGATGAGATTACCTCGGGAGATGTCACAGCGGAAATTACGCTCGGGCGACAAATTGCCGCCAGGATTCTGGGCCGCTTCAAGGCCTACGATGATCCCGCTTTAATTAAGTATGTCAATTTGGTCGGACTTTCTCTGGCAAAGCAAACCAACCGACCCGAGCTAAATTTTCGTTTCATGGTGTTGGATAGCAATGAGGTGAATGCTTATGCCTCACCCGGCGGGTATATATTTGTCACGAGCGGGGCACTAAAGTTGATGAATGACGAAGCTGAATTGGCCGGTGTTTTGGCGCATGAGATTGCGCATATTACCGAGAAGCATGTTGTCAAAGAGCTCAACATAAAGGGGGCGGATCATGCAGAATTGGCGCAGTTGATTGGTGCCAGTTCGGAATCGGCGCGTAATGCGTTTGTTCAGGCGGTAGATAAAGGTTTGGATATTATTTTCAAAGGTGAATATAAGCGCGAGGATGAATTACAGTCAGATTCGAGCGCAGTTATGTTGTGTGCGCTGGGAAATTATGAAATGTCCGGTTTGGCCAGGTATTTGGATCGCGTGCGCTCGGTAAAAGGGGAAGTGCCCGATGACGGTCAAACTCACCCTTCATATGCAAATAGAATATCCTTAATAAACAATATGATAGGAAATTCTGGCGTTGAGGGCAAAAGCAGAGTCAATCTTGACCGGTTCGCGGTGGCAACAAAGGCCTTAAAAGGTTTTGCGATCCAGCGTTGAAATTGTGGGCGCCTTAAAACGAGGAGGAGAGGAATCCCAGCGAGCTAATTGAATTGGCGTTTTGGATTCCGCTGTTACTCAATATCTGCGAATTGCCCTTTCCGTAACTCAAGCTGCCGCCCAAGGTGACCGAGGAGCTTCCGGTGAAATTGGAAATGCTCAGGCTGCATCCATAAAGATTGATATTTTCCTCGGCAGAGGCGACATTCGCGCGTATCGCCGGTGTGTTGGCCATATTGGTAAAGACTCCTGCTCTAACTGCCCATTTTTTGGAGAGGTAATATTCTGTTCCCAGCGCGGCATTGATGACTGCAATTTTCTCTCCGTAAAATTGATCGGTTGGCACTTTGGAATAGTAGGTGAGATCACCGGATATCAGCAGATTGTTATCCGCAAAATAGGCGGCGCCCACTGCCAGGCGCATCGGATATGCCCGTTTATAGTCGTCTGGAATTTGTCTTGGAACCTTGATTGAAGGGCCGCTGCCAACACTAACACCGGTACTGCAACGTCCGTCAGGCGGTGGAGCGTTGGAGGCGTCCCAGCAAGTTTGTTGAGTTTCAGCTTTGGAGTTAAGTAGAAATGTTTGGGAGACAGAAAACCCCAGCGACAGTTTTTCAAACGGGGACCAGGAAATACCCAGTACCGGTTTGACGCCAGTTTCGCTGAGTTTGAAATATTTGTTTGACCAACCATTGCTGCCGTCTGCCCGCTCGTTAAATTGATTCAGAATCAGTTGGCTGTCGCGTTGATGTACGTACAGCGTGATGCCAACCGCCAGATCATTATTGATTGCCGCAGCAAAGGAGGGGCCGAAATTTGCAGTGTTGTCGCGGTTGTTTAAATTGATGGTGTAGCGGGAAACCGTGGATGAAATATTATTAAAACTTTGGTTTTGATCTTCGCTTGAGGCGTCAGGTACTGCATAAGAAAAGCCGATTTTATAGTCACCCAGCGGTTTAATGACGCCAAAAAAGTTCGCGAGAATTGTCGAAGAATTGCGCTCGAAGGTGTTATTGCCGATCACATTTTCATATTTTTTTGTTTGTCTGAAATAGGAGTTAACGCTCGCCGAAACGTTTTTATCCCCCGAATAAACGATAGCTGAAGGATTGTAAAACAAGCCGGTGGCATCATCAGAAACCGCGGTGTAAGCCCCGCCCATGCCGGAGGCGCGATCTCCGATAATGAAATTGTTATAGTGGTATTCGTCTGCTACAGCGGGCTGCGCAATGCCGGTAAAAAACAAAGCGATTACTAAAGTCGAACGCAAAGATGTAAGCATGATTGAAATTCCCCCCGTTTTGGCGGTGATATGTTAACCCGCTTTGCGGGTTTTTGCTTAAAAGTATTCCTTCGTGAAAAACATCCTGTGCAGCATCAATTTATTGTTAACCTCTTCCGTATCCGTGGTTTTTCCAGTAAAGTAAGCGTCCGTTTAATCAAAATAAGAGCACTGCTATGAGCGTAAAAGGGCAACAACTACAAGACCCGTTCCTGAATACTCTGCGTAAGGAACATGTGCAGGTCGCTATCTATCTCGTTAATGGCATTAAGCTGCAAGGCCAGGTTGAGTCTTTTGATCAATATGTGATTCTGTTGAAAAATACGGTCACGCAGATGGTTTATAAGCACGCTATTTCCACTATCGTTCCCGCACGCAACGTGACGATTCCATACGACGTCGCCTGATGACTCAATCAACAACTGCCCCTAACACGGCGGTATTGGTCAGTCTCGATTTTGGCGCGCCGGACTACGCAGAAAGCCTTGAAGAACTACGTTTGCTGGCCGAAAGTGCCGGCGTAAGCGCGCTTGCGCTGATCGAGGGCAAACGACAGCGTCCGGATGCTTCTACGTTTGCCGGTAGTGGCAAGGTGGAAGAAATCGCCGCCATTGTCGAAGAGCTGGAAGTGCCGTTGGTTATTTTTAATCACGACCTTTCGCCGGCGCAGATGCGCAATCTCACCGCCAAATTACAGGCGCGTGTGATTGACCGCACTATGCTTATCCTAGATATTTTTGCGCTGCGCGCGCAGAGCCACGAAGGTAAAGTGCAGGTCGAATTAGCCCAACTTAAATATCTGTCGACGCGTTTGGTCGGTATGAATATGGATATGGGGCAGCAAAAATTTGCGGTTGGTGCACGCGGGCCGGGTGAAACCCAGTTGGAACTGGATAGGCGCAAGCTGGATAGGCGCGTGCATTTACTCAACGAGCGCTTAAAGCAATTGAAGCGGCATCGCGAGTTGCAGCGCAAAGCGCGCAATCGATCGGATGTGCTGTCAGTGTCGATTGTGGGTTATACCAATGCTGGAAAATCCACTTTATTCAATCGGTTAACGAATGCCAATGTGTATGCAGCGGATCAATTGTTTGCCACCTTGGATACCACTTCGCGCAAGCTATTTCTGGAGGGCGACAGCCAAGTACAGGTGGTGTTATCCGACACCGTGGGATTTATTCGCCATTTGCCGCACGGTTTAGTCGCGGCTTTCCGCAGCACGCTGGAAGAAACTACACACGCCGATCTGTTGTTGCATGTGGTGGATGTGAATAGCCCAGAGCGCCACGATCAGGTTGCCGAGGTGAATAAGGTGCTGACGGAAATTGGCGCGCAGCACATTCGGCAGATCGTGGTGTATAACAAAATTGATTTGCAGGGTTTGGCCGCTGCAGTGAAGCGCGATGAGTATGGTAATATTGCGTCTGTTTTTTTGAGTGCGAAGACGGGTGCAGGATTGGATGATTTGCGTGCGGCACTCGTTGAGATGCGCGATACTCCGGTAATTTTAGCAGCACCTTCCGAGTGGCATCCACTCAATAACAATTAAGTAAACTGAAAGTTAGGACAGAGCTATGGGATTGAATGATCCGCAGTGGGGCAATAAAAACAGTGGTGGCCCGCCTGATTTAGATGAAGTAGTGCGCAACCTGAATAAGAAGGTTGAGACAATTTTTGCCAAGTTTAAAGGCGGCTCGCCAAAAAATACCGGAGACGGCAATAAAATGCCCGGTAATTTTAATGGCGGAATTGGTCTGATCGTTATTATCGTCGCCTTAATTTGGATGGCGAGCGGTTTTTACATTGTCGATGCAAGTCAACGCGGTGTGGTGTTGCGTTTCGGCAAGTATGTTGAAGCGACTGAAGCGGGGCCGCGCTGGCACTTCCCCTATCCGATAGAATCTGTTGAAGTGGTTAGTTTGAGTCAGGTTCGTACCGTGGAAGTGGGCTATCGCGAGAATGTAAAGAACAAAATGCTCAAAGAATCTCTGATGCTAACCGATGACGAAAACATCGTGGATATCCAGTTTGCCGTGCAGTATTTCTTGAAGGATCCGGCGGATTATTTATTCAATAACCGCACCCCGGATGAGAATGTGCGTCAAGCTGCTGAAACTGCGATTCGTGAAGTGGTGGGTAAGAGCAAAATGGACTTTGTGTTGTACGAAGGTCGCGAGCAAGTGGCAGCCTCAACTACAAAATTAATTCAGGATATTTTGGATCGATATAAATCCGGTATTTTGGTGAGCAAAGTCACCATGCAGAATGCCCAACCTCCCGAGCAAGTTCAGGCGGCATTTGATGATGCGGTGAAAGCCGGTCAAGACCGTGAGCGCCAAAAGAATGAAGGGCAGGCGTATGCGAATGATGTGGTGCCAAAAGCCAAGGGTGCCGCGGCACGTTTGATGCAGGAAGCTGAAGGTTACAAGCAGCGCGTAATTGCCAATGCGGAAGGTGATGCAAGTCGCTTCAAGCAAATTCTGGTTGAGTATGAAAAGGCACCGCAGGTGACGCGTGAGCGCATGTACATCGATATGATGCAGCAAATTATGACCAGCAGCAGCAAGGTGTTGGTGGATCAAAAGAGCGGCAATGGCAGTTTGTTATATCTGCCTTTGGATAAGCTGATTCAGAGCACCAATGCGTCGGGTGGCTTGAATGACGCACAAACGGCGGCAGGGCGTCCGGCTAACAATGCCGAGCAAGTTGCCCCGCAAGCTGCGGCACTGAGTGAACCGCCGTTATTACGTGAACCGTTACGCAGCCGAGATAGGGAGGCAAGATAATGAAGCCGAGTACCGGGAATTTGTTGGTGGGCATTGTTGTTGCCTTGGTATTGTTCAGTATGAGCGCGTTTGTCGTCGATCAACGTCAGGTAGCCATCGTTTTCCAGTTGGGTGAAGTGGTGGGGGAGAAGACTGCGCCGGGGCTGTATTTTAAAGTTCCGTTGGTGCAAAACGTGCGCTTTTTTGATTCGCGTATTTTGACTTTGGATGGGGATGAACCCGAGCGTTTTATTACTGCTGAAAAGAAAAACGTGCTGGTTGACTCGTATGTGAAGTGGCGTATTTCTAATGTAAAGCAGTACTACATTAGTGTGGGCGGAGATGAAGTACGAGCCCAAACTCGTTTGACTCAAACTGTGAATGCGGCACTGCGTGAAGAGTTCGGTAAACGTACGATTCATGAAGTGGTCTCCGGGCAGCGCGAAGAGTTGATGCGTATCGTGCAGGAAAAAACCGATATTGATGCGCGTAAAATTGGCGTGGAAGTATTGGATGTGCGGATTAAACGCGTGGATTTCCCCATGGAAATTAGCGATTCTGTGTATCGCCGCATGGATGCCGAGCGTAAACGTGTAGCCAATGAATTGCGTGCAACTGGTAACGCCGAGAGTGAAAAGATACGCGCCGATGCGGACAAGCAACGTGAAGTGACTTTGGCGGAAGCCTATCGGGATGCGCAAAAGCTAAAGGGGGAAGGGGATGCCAAAGCCGCCGCTTTGTACGCTGCGGCGTTTGGGCGCAATTCGGAGTTTTTCTCTTTCTACCGCAGCATGGAAGCTTATAAGCAGACGTTTAGAAACAAGAGCGATGTAATGGTGCTGGATCCAAGCTCTTCGTTCTTTAAGTATCTGAAGAGTTCCTCCAGGGGCGGCAAGTAGTTTTTTAGGTGTCAAACAATGGAATACTGGCTGGCGGCCTTCGGATTAATGCTGGTGCTGGAAGGGATCATGCCTTTTTTGTTTCCAAAAGTATGGCGTGAAACCTTGGCAAAATTAGCCCAGTTTCAGGATGGTCAAATGCGTTTTCTGGGTTTGACGTTAATGCTCAGCGGGCTTTTGCTGATTTATTGGATGAATTAAGAATGCCGAATTGGTTGTTGCCGGAAAATATTCAAGACATGCTGCCGGACGAGGCTTGGCGCATTGAAGATATGCGTCGCGATGTGTTGGAGCTATTACGTTTATCAGGCTATCAGTTAGTCTCCCCGCCGTTATTGGAGTATGCCGAATCGCTGCTCATCAACGACAGCACAGACATGGATTTGCGCACCTTCAAACTGGTGGATCAACTCAGCGGCCGCACGCTGGCTTTGCGCGCCGACATCACCCCGCAAGTGGCACGGATCGATGCGCATTTGCTTAATCGTCAAGGCGTTACGCGTCTATGTTATGCGGGCAGCGTTTTGCATACCCAGCCCTCCGGTTTAATGCGCACCCGCGAACCTCTGCAAATTGGCGCGGAATTGTATGGTCATAGCGGGCTGGAAAGTGATCTGGAAATCCAAAACTTAATGTTGCAATCTTTGGCATTGCTGGGTATTCGGGGCGTACATCTGGATTTGGGGCATGTGGCAGTATTTCGCGCATTGCTCAAAGGAATTGAAATAAGTGATGACTTGGAGTCGGCGCTGTTCGGTGCACTGCAAAGTAAAGATGTGCCGAGTCTGAAAAGTCTGGTGAAGGGCTTGCCGGCATCGACACAACAGGCGTTACTGGCTTTACCTGAATTATATGGCGGAGTTGAGGTGTTGCAGCGTGCGCGCAAAGTGCTGCCGAATACACCCGAATTAATTACTGCTTTGGATGAGTTGCAGCGTGCCGCAATTCAGCTGCAACCGTTGGCGCAAAACATCGGTATTGATCTGGCTGAATTGCGCGGCTACCACTATCACAGCGGCATGGTGTTTGCGGCGTATCACTCGGGCAGTCATGATGCAATTGCGCTTGGGGGCCGATACGATGATGTGGGTAAAAGTTTTGGTCGTGCGCGTCCTGCCACCGGCTTCAGCATGGATTTACGTCAATTACATAGCCTGTTGATTAAAAAAGATAAAATAAATGGCATCCTCGCTCCGTTTTTGAGTGATGAGGCTTTGGATGGTGCCATTGCAAAATTACGTTCACAAGGTCATGTAGTGGTAGTTGATCTTTTGTCTGATCCCGCCTATCGCGCTGAATTGGAGTGTGACCGTGAGCTGGTATTGCGTGACGGTGCCTGGATTGTAGAAAAAATTTAATCAAGGGCGCCTCTAAAAAATTAAAGGTGAGGCGGGAGCGATTATTTGCCCGCGCGCTTGTCGGTTCGGGTTCAATATTGTGTTAGGAATGAATGATGTCTAAGTCAAAAAATGTGGTGGTAATCGGAACTCAATGGGGCGACGAAGGTAAGGGCAAAATTGTCGATTGGTTGACCGATCATTCGCAGGGCGTGGTGCGCTTTCAAGGCGGGCATAACGCCGGGCACACGCTGGTTATAAACGGAGAAAAAACGGTTTTGCATCTTATCCCTTCCGGCATCTTGCGTGAACATGTGATGTGCTACATCGGCAATGGCGTGGTGTTGTCTCCTGCTGCCTTATTGAAGGAAATGGATAAGCTGGCAGAGGCGGGTATCAAGGTGTATGAGCGACTGCGCATCTCTGAAGCTTGCCCATTGATTTTGCCCTATCACGAAGCTGTGGATAAAGCGCGTGAAATCGCCAAAGGTGCGGGAAAAATTGGCACTACAGGACGCGGCATTGGCCCGGCCTATGAGGATAAAGTGGCGCGTCGGGCGATTCGTTTACAGGATTTATTTTTCCGTGAACGCTTTGCGGCCAAGTTGGGCGAAGTGTTGGACTTTCACAACTTTGTTTTGAAGAACTATTTTAATGCGCCAACAGTGGATTTTCAAAAAACGCTGGACGATGCGCTGGCTCTGGCAGAGCGCATTAAGCCGCTGGTAATGGATGTGCCGCGCGCATTGTATGAAGCAAATAAAGCCGGTCAGAATTTATTATTTGAAGGCGCGCAGGGTACTCTTCTGGATATCGATCATGGCACCTATCCGTTTGTTACCTCAAGTAATTGTATTTCCGGTGCGGCATGCGCGGGAGCCGGGGTCGGCCCGCAGACCTTGAATTATGTGCTGGGCATCACCAAGGCGTATACCACACGGGTGGGTTCAGGCCCCTTCCCAACCGAACTGTATGACGCTGAAGAAAAACAAGACCCGGTTGGTAAACACTTGGCTGATAAAGGCCATGAATTCGGTTCCACCACCGGTCGCGCGCGCCGATGCGGTTGGTTTGATGCGGCCGCACTTAAGCGTTCTATACAAATTAACGGGGTATCCGGTTTGTGCGTGACTAAACTGGATGTCATGGATGGCATGGAAATAGTGCGCATCGGTGTGGGTTATAACATCAATGGCCAATATAGCGATATTCTTCCAGTAGGTGCAGAGTCACTCACCGGATGCGAGCCGGTGTATGAAGATATGCCCGGCTGGACGGGAAGTACCGTGGGCGTTAAACGCTATGAAGATCTGCCGTTGCAAGCCAGAAATTATCTGCAACGCATTGCGCAAATTTGTGAAGTACCGGTCGACATGGTTTCCACCGGACCGGATCGCGATGAAACGATAGTATTGCGTCACCCGTTTGAAGTTTAAATATCACCGTCAAAAAATTCCAATATATTAAAAATGGGTGCCGCTAAGTTACGACTTTACGGCACCCATTTTTGTCATTTGTGCCATGACGCAGAATTGATTTTGCATGAGGCTGGTATCCTGTTCGTGTATGTTGATATTACCGACGATGACGTGCTGATAGACCGCTATGCGCAACAAGTGCCGGTCCTACAGAGAGTAGATACCGGCACTGAGTTAGGATGGCCATTTGATGTTGCGCAGGTTATATCGCTGTGCAAATCAGTGTAAAGCTAGGGTAGGGGTGGCGTAACCGGTTTGCGCAGGTTGATCAGCCATGCAATATAGCCGGAAAGCGCGTAGCCCAAGAAGAGGAAGAACAGCACACCCGGCGGGTAGCTTGAAATAAGCATGAAGAATAAAGCCAGTATCAGAATGGCGACAAATGGCACACTTTTACGCATGTTGAAATCTTTAAAACTATAGAAGCGCACATTGCTGACCATACTTAAGCCGGCGAACACCGTGATTGCCACAGCATACCAACGCAAATCTGTGCCGCTAAATCCATAATCACCCATTACCCAAACGAAGCCCGCTACCAATGCAGCAGCAGCCGGGCTGGGTAAGCCCTGAAAATAGCGCTTGTCGACAATATCAATATTGGTGTTAAAGCGCGCCAAGCGGAGTGCTGTACCAACGCAATAAATAAAAGCAGCAAACCAGCCAATTTTTCCGAGTCCGCGAAATGCCCATTCGTACATCAACAAGGCAGGGGCGACACCAAATGAAACCATGTCGGATAGGCTGTCGTATTCCGCACCAAATTCGCTTTGGGTGTGGGTCAATCTAGCCACACGGCCATCCAGGCCGTCCAAAATCATGGCGATAAAAATTGCAACTGCGGCGTATTCAAACTTGCTGTTCATCGCTTGCACGATGGCAAAAAAACCCGCAAACAATGCGCCCGTGGTAAATAGATTAGGCAGCAGATAAATGCTGCGACTGCGGAGATCCAGCGGGGTTTTGCGTTTGTTTAAATCGCTCATAGTGACTTTATAGTTGCGCCAAAATTGTTTCGGTAGCGGATACTTTATCACCAATACTTACCTTGACGGTAGCCGTTAGCGGCAGATACACATCCACGCGGGAACCAAAGCGGATGAAGCCGTAACGTTGACCGCGGGACAATATATCGCCAGCTTTTACGTAGCACAGAATCCGTCTGGCAATTAAGCCGGCCACCTGTACGAAAGTGACAGTTTGACCATCGGAAGTCTGCAGTACCACAGCATTGCGTTCATTATCGGTGGAAGCTTTATCCAAATCGGCATTTACAAATTTACCCGGGAAATATTGCACTTTTTGTATCGTGCCATCAACCGGACTGCGATTTGAGTGCACGTTAAATACATTCATAAATACGCTGACCAAAATGGCCTCGCGTTGCCCGTATGGGTCTTGAATACGTTCCACTTTAATAACTCGGCCATCGGCAGGTGAGAGCACTGCGCCAGCTTGTTGGGGAATTTCGCGCGCAGGATCGCGGAAGAATTGCAAGATAAAGATGAAAATGATCCAAAATGGAATCGACCAAGTGATGCACCAGGCAGTAACACCAGCGGCAACCACAAATGAAATCGCCAGAAACGGCCAGCCCTCGCGGGCGATGATGGGATGCGGATATGGGTTCATATTTTTGGAGAAAGTAAAGGTGAAAGGGAGAAGGGGAAAGAGTGGGGAAAGATGGGTCTTTTGCCCATTCTCCCTTAACCCTTCCCCCTTCCCGTATTGTTTAGTTCTTTGATTGATCGACCAATTTGTTTTTGCTGATCCAAGGCATCATGGCGCGCAGTTGACCACCGACCACTTCAATTGGATGTTCGGCATTCAAGCGGCGACGTGCAGTCATTTCCGGATAGTTGGTGCGACCTTCCAGAATGAACTGTTTAGCGTAGGAACCGTTCTGAATATTTTTCAGGCATTCCTTCATCGCGGCACGCGCCTGATCGGCAATAACACGGTGACCGGTTACATATTCACCGTATTCCGCGTTGTTGGAAATTGAATAGTTCATGTTGGCGATGCCGCCTTCGTACATCAGGTCAACAATCAATTTCAATTCATGCAGACATTCAAAGTAAGCCATCTCGGGTGCGTAGCCTGCTTCGGTCAGGGTTTCAAAACCGGCTTTAACCAGTTCCACAGCTCCACCGCATAACACGGCTTGTTCGCCGAACAGGTCGGTCTCGGTTTCTTCACGGAAGTTGGTTTCAATCACGCCACCTTTAGTACCACCGTTGGCCGCAGCGTAAGACAGCGCGATATCTTTTGCCTTGCCACTCTTGTCTTGATAAACCGCAATGAGCGTGGGAACGCCGCCGCCTTTGAGGTATTCAGAACGCACTGTGTGGCCCGGGCCTTTTGGCGCAATCATGATGACGTCGATGTCTGCGCGTGGCACAACCTGGTTGTAATGCACGTTAAAGCCGTGTGCAAAGGCGAGTGCTGCACCTGCCTTAATGTTGGGTGCAACTTCATTGTTGTACACATCGGGGATGTTTTCGTCGGGCAGCAACATCATCACGACATCGGCGTTTTTAACAGCTTCGGCAACTTCGGAAACCTTAATGCCCGCAGCTTCAACCTTTTTCCAGGAAGCGCCATTTTTGCGCAAACCGACGGTTACATTCACGCCGGATTCTTTTAGATTTTGCGCATGTGCGTGGCCCTGTGAACCGTAACCGATGATGGTTACCTGCTTGCCTTTGATTAGGGATAAGTCTGCATCTTTGTCGTAATAAACTTTCATGTTGGCCTCTTTTGTGAAAAATAAAAAATTTTGTAATTAAAGCTTCAAAATCCGATCGCCGCGACCGATTCCGGATGAGCCCGTGCGTACGGTTTCAAGAATTAAATTGCGGTCTATCGCGTGCAAAAAACTATCCAGCTTGGAGCCGGTACCGGTCAGTTCAATGGTGTAGGTTTTGTCGGAAACGTCGATTATACGGCCACGGTAGATGTCTGCCATACGTTTAATTTCTTCACGGGCTTCTCCCAGCGCGCGCAATTTTACCAGCATTAATTCGCGTTCCAGATGATCGCCATCGCTTAAGTCCATTACCGCAACGACATCCACCAGTTTGTTTAATTGCTTTTGAATTTGTTCGATGATGGCATCCGAACCGCGTGTCACGATGGTCATGCGCGACATTGTTTCATCTTCGGTCGGTGCTACGGTTAATGACTCAATGTTATAACCGCGTGCCGAAAATAAGCCGGCCACGCGCGACAATGCACCGGCCTCGTTTTCCATGAGCAGGGAAATGATATGACGCATTACAGATCCTCCGCCAAGATAACTTCAGACAAGCCCTTGCCACCGGGCACCATGGGGAATACGTTTTCAGTCGGGTCGGTGCGGAAATCCAGGAATACCAGATCATCCTTGCGCGCAAAGGCTTCGCGCAACGCGCCTTCCACATCCGATGGTTTATCCACGCGAATGCCAACGTGACCATACGCCTCCGCCAATTTGACGAAATCCGGCAAGGCATCCATATAAGATTCCGAATATCTATTGCCGTGGAAAAATTCCTGCCACTGACGCACCATGCCCAGATAACGATTATTGAGTGCGATCACCTTAATGGGCAGGCGGAACTGTTTGCAGGTAGAGAGTTCCTGAATATTCATCTGAATGCTGCCTTCACCCGTAACACAGGCGACTTGGGCACCCGGATGCGCAAGTTGTACGCCCATAGCCGCAGGTAAGCCAAAGCCCATCGTCCCCAGTCCACCGGAATTGATCCAGCGGCGCGGCTGGTCGAATTTGTAATATTGCGAAGCCCACATTTGATGCTGTCCCACATCAGAGGTGATAAACGCGTCGCCATGGGTAATTTCATACAGCTTTTCAATGACATACTGAGGTTTGATAACTTCATCAGAATACTTGTAAGTCAAGGACTTGCGACTACGCCAGTCTTCAATTTGTTTCCACCACGCGGCAGAAGTAGCGGCATCCGGTTTTTGTTTGCTGCTATGCAACACCGTTAGCAATTCACCCAGTACCGTTGCGACATCGCCCACGATAGGCACATCAACTTTTACCCGCTTGGAGATTGAAGCAGGATCAATGTCGATATGAATAATTTTGCGCGGGATAGAGCCGAAATGCGCCACATTGCCAATGACTCGATCATCAAAACGTGCGCCCACGGCCAGCAAGACGTCGCAATTATGCATGCCCATATTGGCCTCGTAGGTGCCATGCATGCCCAGCATGCCCACAAATTGTTTATCGGTGGAGGGATAGCCGCCTAACCCCATCAACGTGTTGGTACAGGGAGCGCCCAACAGGCGTACCAGTTCGGTGAGCTGCTTCGATGCGTCCGCAAGAATAACTCCGCCCCCGGCATAAATCATGGGGCGCTTGGCTTCAATCAGCAATTGCGCGGCACGTTTGATTTGTCCCACATCCCCATTTTTTTCCGGGTTATAGGAACGAATGCTTACGCTGGCTGGATAACTGAACTCGGCTTTTTGATTGGAGACATCTTTGGGGATATCCACCAGCACCGGGCCGGGGCGGCCGCTCTTGGCCAAAAAGAAGGCTTTTTTCAGCGTGCTTGCGATATCTTTGGCATCTTTCACCAAAAAGTTGTGCTTTACACAGGGGCGGGTAATGCCCACCGCATCAACTTCCTGAAAGGCATCTTCACCGATAAAACTGGTGGGTACTTGACCGCTAATCACCACCATGGGAATAGAATCCAAATAAGCCGTGGCAATTCCCGTCACTGCATTGGTGACACCGGGGCCCGAGGTGACCAGTGCAACGCCCACTTTGTCGGTAGAGCGTGAATAACCGTCTGCGGCATGCACGGCAGCTTGTTCGTGGCGCACTAATACATGCTTGATCTGATCCTGATTGAACAGCGCATCGTAAATAAATAAGACGGCACCGCCCGGATATCCGAAAACGTATTCGACTCCTTCTTCCTGTAAACAGCGGATGGCAATTTCTGCGCCTGTCAATTCCATATCAAAACCCTAGATGGCAATAAATTATAAGACCGCGCAAGATAAAGGCTGGCAGCATTTTGGTCAACCCCTAGCGTGCCTGATTTTGAAAAAGATTTAATATTTAAGTGTATTTTGCTACCATGAAAATTGAAGTTTTGGTTGTGGACGGAGCAAATTTGGTTTCACATGCCAGTGATTTGGCGAAGCAGCAGGTAAAGCCGGTAATTTTTATGGGCGGGTGTTTATGATTTTTTCTTGTTTATTGCTTTGCGCGACATTTTGCGGATATTTCTGCCCGGGGGAGTATTTCAGCTGAGTACTCAATATGAACTTTCCCGATTTTTGGCAGATGTGGAGAGGCGCGCCTATAAACAAGCCTTGTTCGCTGTTCGGGATGAACACGTGGCGCTCGATATTATTCAGGATTCTATGCTTAAACTTGCCGAGAAATACGGCAACAATCCGGTGGAAGAATATCCCATGTTGTTTCAGCGTATTTTGCAAAACACGATTCGGGATTTTTACCGCCGCCAGAAAGTCCGTTCTTTTTGGACAACGCTTTTTTCTTCGCTTACTTCGCAGCACGGAAATGAGGATTTTGACCCGCTCGATGTATTGCAGGATAAAACAAATAATTCGCAGCCCATGCAACCCGATGTGAGTCTCGAGCAAACGCAACTGATTGACATCATTGAGAAAGCCATAATTGAATTGCCTCCTCGTCAACGTGAGGCATTTCTGCTGCGTTATTGGGAAAATCTTGATATTGCGGAAACGGCCAAAGTAATGGGATGTACTCAGGGAAGTGTGAAAACACATAGCTCGCGTGCGACCCATGCGTTGGCCACAAAATTAACACTAAAAGGGGTTTCATTTTTATGAAAAATCTGACAAAAAATTCAATTCACCATCTGTTAAATGTTTCCACGTCAGATATTGATGCGGAGACGCTAGAGCAATTGCACCGTGCGCGTAATCGTGCATTAGAGCGCCATCAAATTTTGGAGCACGCGCCGGTTTTAGCGTGGTTAAGCCAGCATGGAGTAAGTATTAATTTCGTTCCCGGAAGCTTTAAAATATTGACCTGGGTAGTTTCATTTCTGGTGTTACTGGGCTTACTCGGAAGTTTTGCCTATTTACAACAAATCAATCTGCATGAGCACGAGCGCAGTGAAATTGATCTTGCCATATTGGTCGATGATCTGCCCGTCGAAGTTTATATCGAACAATAATTTAATCCTATAGTTAGCTAACTAATGCGCCGATATTTATTAACCGCCCTGACATTTTGTACCCTGTTTTTTATGTTTGTAGAAACAGCGTTGGCAAAGCAATGGTCAACGCTTTCGCCCCCACAACAGCAAGCATTGATGCCGCTTTCCAGTGCATGGGATACGCTCTCGGAAAAGCAACAGAAGCATTTCATTAAGATTGCCCAACATTTTCCGAGGTTGAATAAGGTTCAGCAACAACGAATACATGCGCGTTTGGAAAAGTGGAGTAAATTGACTCCCGAGCAACGTCAGCTGGCCAGAAAGAAATATAATTCGATTCAAAAGCTTCCGCCAGAAAAACGCGAAGCGCTTAAAAAGACGTTGCGTGAAAGGCATTCGGCGCAGCAACGCAATCTACCCGTCAGCGCGGTGAGTCCTGCAGCACCAGCCCAGTAGTTGAACCAAAAATTAAATTTACTTCGCTATGCGGCGTTGCTCACAAAAAATTACTCCTTACATATCATGCATATGCTGCGTCCCAATTTTTTGCTCGCGTCTTGCCTAGCTTTGAAAATTGAATTTTTAGAGGCACCCTTGGGTTTAACGCCGCTCGGCGCGCCAAATAAGTAACAAAGCTGCTCCCAGATATAAAAAACTAATTGCCGAAGCACTTAACAAAGGTTGCCATTCATTTAGTGCGCCCAGATTTGAGAACAAGCGTCCTCCGAAGTGAAAGCTGAGACCCAGCACAATGCCAATGAAGATTTTGTTGCTAACGCCACCCTCACGGCGTTGATGAGCTGCAAACGGAAGTGCCAGAAGCATCATGATCCAGATCGCAACGGGATAAACTACTTTGTTCCACATGGCAATTTCATAGCGTGCGGTTTTTTGTTTGTTCTCACTCAAATGCCGGGTGTATTGGTAAAGATCCCAAGATGACATTTTTTCAGGCAGCAACAGCAATACATTTAGTAATTTTGGATTAAGGGTTGAATGCCATTCCATTTTGTCCCGGTTATTAATAGTTGAACCTTGCCCACTTAGCAGAGTTTGCCTAACATCTTCCAGTATCCATTTATCATTATCAATAAAAACAGCACGTTGTGCAAAAGTGATTGAATTTAGGCGGTACTTTTCAGTGAATTCATAGATACTAATATTGAGAAGGGTGGTGTCGGGTAAGACATTACGGATATTCACAAAGCTGCGTTCATCCTTAGCCCATACGCCGGATCGAAACTCCTTGATGGTCATTTGCGAATTTTTTGCTTTTAAGTAAATCTGTTGTGCCAAGCGATCACTGGGGGGAGCGACGAATTCGCCAATGATGAAACACAGTAGGACCAATGGAATGCCGATTTTTATGAGCGCGGCAATCATTTGTTGTAATGAAGCTCCGGAACTGCGAAAGATCATTAATTCCGAGTTATTGGCCATTTGCACGATGGCGAAAATGGTACCGATGAGCGCGGCCAATGGAAATAATTCGTAAATGTGGGTGGGAATAATCAGGGTCACATACACAAGGACTTGCCCCAAGTGATAATTGGCTTCTCCCAGATCGTTTAATTCCCGCACCAGATCCATAAATGAATAGAGCATGATCAGACCGGCAAAAACCACCGCAATGCTGGTATAAATTTCTCTGGCTAAATAGCGCGTAAGAATTTTCATTTAATCAGTCGCTTCCAGGAAAATACCGAAATACGCTGATAAAACAGCAGAATAAGTAAGCACATCATGAATAGATGGATTCCCCATAACCCGGCGATCAGGCCAACTTTGCCTTGCCCGATCCAAGACGCGGCAACTCCGAGTAAATTGTTGTAGGTCATAAAGATCACGATGGCGATAATCAGATTAAGTGATCTTCCCGCACGCGGATTGACAAAGCTGAGCGGGATAGCCAATAGCGCCAGAATCAGTGCGCTTACCGGCGTGCCAAATCGCCAAGCCAGTTCGGACATATTTCGTGCCGTTGGATCTTGCAACAGGGCCAATGTTGGAATGCCTTTGACATTCGCTTTCGAGTCTTTAATTTCAGCTGCTTCAATACGCACCGCATACCGTTCAAATTCGACTATTTTAAAATCGTGCTGACCGGGAATACCTTCATAGCGTGCCCCGTTTAGCAACACTAAAAATCGATCTCCGTTGGGCATGGTTTCCTGCAGTCCTTCTTTTGCAACCATGGTGCCTTCTTTACCGTTTTGCCCGGATCGGACAAAAACATTTCCCACCCGGTTATTTTTTGTATCCACATTCTCCAGAAAAAATACACGATTTGCCTGCTTGGATTCACGAAATACACCGGGGGTAGCCAGAGCAACATCGTCGCGAGCATTGAGTTGTTTTTTAAATTCATCCGCTTTTTGTTTTGCCCAAGGGGCGAGAATGAAGCTGAGAATGGCAATGATGCTGACGACGGGCAGGGCGAAACCTAAAACCGGACGAATCCAGCGGGTTAAGCCAATTCCGGAGGAAAACCAGACGATCATTTCACTGTCGCGATAACAGCGCGTTAACGTCATTAAAACCGAAAAATACAAACTAACCGAGAGTAATATGGGCAAATAATTGAGCGAGCTAAAACCGACCAACGCAACAACACCTTCAACCGCCAAAATACCGCTGACTGAATCGCCTAAAAAACTAATGAGTTGGGTAAAGACAATAATGCCCAGCATAATGGCAAACACCAAGGTGCCGGTAACGAAGAACTCTCGCACTAACGAGCGATAAAAGAAACCTCCCATTATCCGGGCATGAGATGATTTTGACTTTTGAGGCGGGGATTGCGGATAATCCGACATTAATTTTTTTGATGGTTAATATTTTAAGGAGAAGCAGGTGGAATTTAGCATAAAACAAGGAAGTCCGGAAAAACTCAAGAGTGCTTGTGTGGTTGTCGGCGTTTTTGAAGACGGGAAGTTGTCTGATGCAGCCCGGCTAATTGATATCGCATCTGGAAAAATGTTGAGCGACCTTATTGCACAAGGAGATGTCACCGGAAAATCCGCTACCACCCTGTTGTTGCATAAGGTTTCCGGCGTGGCAGCCGAGCGTGTGTTATTGGTGGGTTTGGGTAAGGCTAGTGAAATTACCCGAAAATCAAGTTTGGAAATTCTGCGCGCCACCCTGAGTGCGCTCAACAATACGCCGGTCAAAGAAGCCTCCTTATTCATCGTTGATGAAGAGACTGGTAAAGATGCTGCGTGGGTAATTAAACAGGCGGTGTTTGTCGCTTCGGAACAAGCCTTTCGTGCCGACGAGTTAAAGAGTAAGCCGGCCAAGCCAGCTGACTTAAAGCACCTTACTTTGGCGACTCTGGCAAGACCTGCCGCAAGCTTAAAAAACGCGCTTGAACAGGCGGCTGCGACAGCAAATGGAATTGCTGCTGCTAAAACACTGGGTAATCTTCCCGGCAATATTTGCACCCCCACATATCTGGCGGCCAAAGCACTGGCGCTGGGCAAGGTGCACAAAAGTATCAAGACCACCGTGCTGGAAGAAAAAGATATGCAGAAGTTGGGCATGGGTTCTTTTCTGTCGGTTACGCGCGGCAGCGAGCAACCGGCCAAACTCATTACGCTGGAATATAGCGGTGCCGATAAAAAGCAAAAGCCGATCGTGCTGGTAGGCAAGGGTATTACGTTCGACAGCGGTGGTATCTCGCTCAAGCCCGGTGCTGAAATGGACGAGATGAAATATGATATGTGCGGAGCCGCAAGTGTGTTGGGCACCCTGCAAGCGATTGCCGAAATGGGCTTGAAGTTGAATGTCGTCGGGATCATTCCAAGCTGCGAAAATCTGCCCAGTGGCACGGCAACCAAGCCCGGCGACATTGTGACCAGTATGTCCGGTCAAACTATCGAGATTCTAAATACAGATGCCGAGGGAAGATTGATTTTGTGCGATGCGCTGACCTATGCCGCCAAGTTTAATCCGGATACGGTGATTGATATCGCTACGCTAACGGGGGCATGTGTGATTGCGTTGGGACATGTGGCCAGTGGATTATTCAGCAATGAAGCAGAGCTTGCGCAAGAGTTACTTGCTGCAGGGGAGCAAGTTTATGACCGGGCGTGGCAGATGCCACTGTGGGAAGATTATCAGCCGCTGTTGGATAGCAATTTTGCCGATATGCAAAATATCGGAGGACGGGCGGGTGGAACCATTACTGCCGCGTGTTTCCTGTCCAGATTCACCAAAGAATATCGTTGGGCGCATCTGGATATTGCCGGTACCGCGTGGAAATCCGGCAAAGAAAAAGGCGCCACCGGACGTCCGGTGCCATTGCTCACGCAGTATCTGATAAATCGGGCAGGGCGTTAAATCTGTTAGGAAATTCTTCACATCGTGCAGCGAGTTTGCTTGAATATTTTTTTCAAACAAACTTGCTGCCAACTCTGCTATCTCTCCCAAGTCTCATTTTTCGTAGCGCATTTTGATTGCAGATTTATGACAGCGATCATTCCTGTTGCGAAATAGAAACAGTTATATGAAATTTTTGTTACAAGTCGGTTTTTAAGAATTTTCAAGGCAAAATTCGCTCCGAATTCTCACTCGAGGGAATTTTGGTTGCACCGGTCACTGTGACCGGTGAAGCCAATTTCATTACTAATAGGAGTTAATACATGCAAAAGAAAATTATCGCACTGGCTATCGCTTCAGCAATTTCCGCACCTGCTTTCGCAGATAACGCAAACGTAACAATTTACGGCAAAGCATTTTTGACCTTGGATCAAGTTACCACTAATAAAACTGGAGAATTTGACCATAAGCGCGTTAATACCAATGCGTCGCGTTTTGGTGTGAAGGGTAGTGAAGATTTGGGTGATGGCTTGAAAGCCGTTTATCAGTATGAAGTTGAGATGGATGCTGATGGTAATGCCGGTAATGGTCTGGGTAAAACTCGTAACAGCGGCGTGGGTATTGAGAGTGAATTTGGTAAAGTTATGCTGGGTATTTGGGATTCTCCTTTTAAGACCGCACATAACAAGATTGAGTTGTTTGACAACACAACTAACTGGAGTTCGACTAAAACCATTGGTATTTCAGCCGGTAAGGATTACAACACTCGTCAAAAGAACATGATTCAATATTGGTCGCCAAAGTTTGTTGGTGTTCAAATCGCCGCAATGTACAGCCCTGACGAAGCGCCAACAGCTACTACAAACAAGAGTGTGATGTCTTTTTCGGGTACGTTTGATCAGGACGACATCTACGCATCAGTTGCTTATGAAAGCCGTAGCGATTATGTAACTGCAGGAAAGACTGATAGCGCGCTTCGTGCAGTCGGAAAATACACCTTGGGTGATTTCTGGGTAGGTGGCATGTTTGAAAACATTACTACAAACAGTAGCGCTACAAAATCCGTTACAGGTAGCAATATGGAGTTGGTCGGCGGTATGAAGATGGGCGCTAGTTCACTTGCTGCAAGCTATGCAATGGCTGGCTCTACAGCCTCTGCTCCGACAGCAGACAATGACGTTAACCAGTTGAGTCTAAAGTATGGATATAGCTTCTCTAAGCGTACCGAAGTGTTTGCTGCCTATGCTTCACAAACTGCCAATGCTACAACTAGCGTGACAAAGTCTTACATCGGTGGTGGTATCGTTCACTCCTTCTAATCATCCGCCCCACTTGCGGGGGTAAGGTATGTAGAAGCTAAAACGGGCACTTTGCGGTGCCCGTTTTTTATCAACCTGAAGTGTGAAGGTTTAGCGGATGTTAGCGAATAGCAAGCATGATTATGTTGAGCCCACCCTGATTATCTGACTATGCAAAATACACCTCTTCCGGAACCGTTGAGTAATCGGCAAATCATCCTTAATCTGCTGCAAAAACAACAGCTAGTTGAGAGCATGGTACGCAAGCAGGATATGCCTCACCATGATCTGGTTGAAACCTTGGTGCGCAAGCAGAATCTGGCCAAAATAAAACAGGTTTTGAACGAGGCCGACCCCGCTGATATCGTGCAGATATTGGAAGAGCTCACGCCTGAAGAACAAATTTTTGTATGGGATCAACTGGGTGATAGTCGCAAAGAGCTCATCCTGCGCGATGTGCCCATCTCGGTATTGAACGTTCTGGGAAAACGCGAGTTCAAAAATGAAAGATCCAGCATCAAAGCGTTCGGCCTGCACGAAGGCCGCCTGCGCGAAATCGCTATTCACTCCAACGAAGAGTTGCTCAAGACCAAACCAGTATGGATTGATCTGGTGGCGCCTACTTTTGAGGAGCGGACCTGGGTTGGGGACATCTTCGGCATCGAGCTGCCCGATCCGGAAAAATTAAGCGACCTTGAAGCCAGCGCGCGTTTTTATGTCGAGGAAAACGGCGAAATTCATTTGCACTCGGACTTCCTGCTGGATCTGGAGAATGAGTCGCGCAACGTCGCGGTCGCCTTTATTTTGTATCAGGATATTTTGTTTTCTGTGCGTTCGGAGGAGTTGCCGGTGTTCCGTCTGCAACGACTGCGCGCTTTTTCCCAGCCCGATTACGTTTCAGATTCACGCGATGTGCTGCTGGATCTGTATGCGGCGGATGCGGAGTATTCGGCCGATGCCATGGAAGACATGTATCAAGGACTGGAAGCGGTCGGGAAAAAAGTGCTAAATAAACAGATGAGCGATGAAGATGCCGCGAAAATACTGGTGGCTATTGCGCACGAGGAAGACCTGAACGGGCGCATTCGCCGCAATGTGCTGGATACGCGCCGTGCTGTTTCATTTCTGTTGCGTAGTAAATTTCTTGAAAAACAGCAGGTGGAAGATGCGCAACAAATTCTGCGTGATATTGAATCACTCGACGGCCATACCACTTTCCTGTTCGGTAAAATCAACTTCCTGATGGACGCCACCGTTGGCTTCATCAATATTAACCAGAATAAAGTGATCCAACGTTTGACGGTGCTCAGCGTGGTGTTCATGCCGCTCAACGTGCTGGCGGGTATCGGTGGCATGTCCGAATTTTCGATGATGACTCAAGGCCTACCCTGGCAGTTCGCCTATGGACTGTTCACCGCTGGCTTGGTGTTGGTTGCCTGGTTGACATATTTGTTCTTGAAATTTCTTGAGAAGCGTGAAGATCACACACCTTAAGCTTATGCAAGAGGGGCGCAGCGTAACTTTGCGAAAAATAATGGTGCCCGAGTGATCGGGCGCCATGCGCTGCATAAATATACTTTATAAACAATAAGTTGAGACAATTAATTAGTAGTCTGCACCGGGCGCATTAAGGTCTAGCACCAACTTTGAAAGCGTGGCAGGCTGAAGTATTGCATGATAAAAATTCGTCATTTTTTCGGCTTGCTTGCTGGCCGACCAACCGTGCGCGTACTCGCGTCCCGATTTACTTAAATCATCGCGCAGAATTTCATTCCAGAGCATCTGCACTACTTTTTCGGAGAAATCGGCAAGCTCTTCTTTGGCAATCCACACGCCCAATCCGTCCTGCAATACATCGCGCGTTCCGAGTTCTGCGGTTGATACTACCGGAACCCCTTGGGCCATCGCTTCCAGGAGTACTAGGCCCTGTGTTTCAGTTCGGGAGGCAAAAATAAATATATCCGCGCAACGATAACAACTATTGAGTTCGGTGTGACGATCCAGATAGCCGATGAACAGCACATTGTTATTGATGCCCAGCGCACTTACATCGTTTATCAGATGCTCCTTGGCAGGGCCTTCGCCGGCGATCACAAATAGAATATCCGGAATTTGCTTGCGTACTTCGGCAACCACTTTGAGTAGGAAGCCGATATTTTTTTCATGTGCGACGCGTCCGACGAACAGCAATACCGGTCGGTCTTGTGGAATTTTATACTGATCGCGGAATGCTTCACGGTTTCCCGGAACAAAGCTTTCCGGCTCTATACCGGTGGGAATGACTTCGGATAGTGTATTGATTCCATAGTTTTTTAACACATTCAGCATAGGAAACGACGGCACCACCATGCCGTCCAGACTATTTCCCTGGTGACGGGAAAATCGCTTGGCAATGAATTTCATGATGGCTTTGGGAACCAGCGGAACGTAGTGATACAGATATTCTTCAAAGAAGGTGTGATAAGTTTCAACGCAGGGAATATCGAGTAAATTGCCCAGCTTAATCCCCAGATAGTGCGCTACAAAAGGTGTTTGAACGTGAATGATGTCGTATCGTTCCTTGCGAATTTGTTCAATATGCTGCATTACCCAAGCGTAACTCATGAAGCGGTCTTCCGGATCAATCGGCAAATGTCGCGAGGGAACGCGCAAAATATCGGTTTCATCGGAGCTGGGAGACAAATAATCCGGTGCGATTAAATGCACGGTATGCCCATGATTTCTAAGTTCGTGGCGAAACGTTTCAATTGAGGTCGAAACGCCGTTGATGCGCGGAAAATAGACATCGGAGATAAATAGAATTTTCATGGTAGTAGTCCGTGGTTAGTTAGTAACGAGTTGCGCAGAGTTTGTCTTGCCAACGGGGGGCAGGCCGTTCCATTCAATCAGCTCCATTCGGCCATCAAGATGCTCAATAATTGCGGTACAGCTATCAACCCAATCGCCGCAGTTGATGTACGTTAGCCCCTCGACCTGTTTAATCATCGGCCAATGAATATGCCCGCAAATTGCGCCGTCCAAGCCCAGCTCGCGGGCATGGCGGATGACTGAATCTTCAAAATTAAAAATAAAATTTACCGCTGTTTTGACTTTGCGTTTGGCGTAGCCGGCCAGCGACCAGTAACCCGGACGCTTTAAAGTGCGGCGTAACCACGATAGATAAATATTTATATTAACCAATAGGTTATATGACATGTCGCCGAGGATGGCGACCCACTTGTGATGCAGGGTAACCTGATCGAATTCGTCGCCGTGGATCAGCAGATAGCGGCGTCCATCTGCGGCAGTGTGGATGTATTCCTTTACCACCAGCACATCCCCGAATGAAGCTCCCACATATTCCCGAATCGCTTCATCGTGATTGCCGGGAATGAAAAATACTTTTTCTCCGTGTCGGGCTCGGCGCAGCATTTTTTGCACGAAGGTATTTTGTGCCGGCGACCAATGTACGCCTCCCCGGCTCATGGACCACAAATCGACAATGTCGCCCAGCAGAAATACATTTTCAGCCGAATATGACTTCAGGAATTCCAGCAAATGATGCGCTTGGCAAGCTTTGGTGCCGAGATGGATGTCGGACAAAAATATTGAGCGAACTTTTTGCGGGGTCATAACTTAATCGTCCCTAGAAAAGTAGAGTTGAATACAACGGGGATTTTTTGCCGGTTCAGGTTTTTCATAGCGTCAGCATGACAGGCAAATATTGCAGTTTCATGACCGTCGCATTGCAAATTAATGATCGAATTTCTGTCCGATAGTCTTCATAAAATTGCAATGATTGAGCGCTATTCTTGGGTTGAAAGCTTCAAAAAACTGGCCGGGGTAAAGCGAATATTGATGCATTGAGGCGGTTGGAAAGTTAACCCTAACAGGAGATTTCGAATGAATTATTTATTTTGGTTGCTGGCGATCTTGATGGTTGGGGCCGCTGTGCTGATGTTGGGTATTTTGCTGGATAGAGAGCCCGGGCAGAGTATTCAAAGTGCGCTAAACGACAGCTTGGTTTGGGGCTTGGGCTTTATATTTTCCTTCGGTGCGGAATTATGGTGCTTGCCAATTTATAACCCTTGTTAAGTGCGCGGAACTTGATCTGTATGACGCTTGCCGCACAACTTTAAGGTGGGAGACTAGTAAATGACGAATGAAGATGCCAGCAAATTTTCCGAATATTCAGACGAAAAAAATACCACGGTTGAAATGCTGCTCAGACCCGTACCTTCCGTTCACGAGGATACACACTGTATAAAAGTGTTGGATTTGTTTCTAGAAAATAAAAAACTGTATGCACTCCCCGTGGTAAACGACAAAGACAGGCCGGTAGGAATTGTGGTGCGTCAGGATGTGACCGAATTTTTTAGTAAACAATATGTGAAAGAGTTAAAAGGTAAAAAAGCGATCTCCCACATAATGGACGATAAGCCCATTATCGTAGAACGCTTTACCACTATTGAAGATGTCGCCCGAATTATTTTGGATGCCGGCATGGAGCATATGGTGAGCGGTTTTATTATTGTCAAAGATAAAAAATATATCGGCATGGCCAATGGTTATGACCTGCTGAATGAAATGACGCGGCGCAAACAAAAACATCTGTTTGGTTTGGCACATTTCGACCAGTTGACCGGATTACCTAACCGCACATTATTGCTGGATCGCCTGAATCAGGCAATTTCAGTTTCCAATCGCGCGTCCCGGGCCATTTCCCTGTTGTTCATTGATCTGGATGGCTTTAAGCCGGTAAACGATAACTTCGGGCATGGCATCGGGGATCGGTTATTAAAAGATGTAGCCGAGCGTTTACTCTCTTGTCTTAGAGACGGGGACACCGCAGCCAGAATCGGCGGTGATGAGTTTGTGGTGATTTTGCTCGAATCAGATTTGGAGCGCGCCATCACCGTGGCGAACAGAATACTCGGCATCTTGAGAATTCCGTATGAGTGCGGTAAAAAAACTATCAATAGCATCAGCGCCAGTATTGGCATAGCGGAATATCCAATTCATGCGAATAATTTAGATGAACTGCTAACTGCCGCTGATAATGCCATGTATGTTGCGAAGAACAACGGCAAGGATCGCTATGCGATCTATTCACTGGAGTCCGAAAAGTAATTGTTACAAATAGTTATGGTGGTGTTAGGTTTTCGGTGTGTTTTCTGCCAACGTTGTTCAAGGTGGTATCTGTGGCAGCAGATGGCGGTATTTCCTTGATTTCAAATATTACAATTGTAATTTTTTTACCAAGTAGCTATTCTCCGCATTCTAAAATTTCCAGCGAGTAAATATCATGAAAAAAATATGCAAGCCTGAATACCTGGCCAAGGTTGCAAAGTTATCCAAAATCGAATCAGAGCGCCTTTTGTCCAGAATGTCCGGGAAATTGCCGCGCAGGTTGGAAAAAGAAAAGCTCACTAATGAAGAGGCGCTGGCCATTCAACTTGAGCTTGAAGATGAGCAGCTCATGGAGTGGCGCAAAGTGATGCAAGAGGTAAGGGAAAAAGAGCATGCCAAGGCTTTGGTCAAAGCGCAACACGCCGAAAAGGCAGCAGCTGCTGCAAAAAAGGAAGCTGCCTCTGCAAAGCCGCAGCCGGTAAAAAAGAGTAAGTCCGAGCTTAAGCAGCAGGTGAATATAAAAGACATTGCACCGGCAGAACCCAAAGTGAGCGGCGAACCCAAAGCAAAAAAAGTTAAGTAAGCACGGGTGTAAACCCAGTGGTTAAAAAGCGGGGTGATATTTTCAAATATCACCCCGCTTTGTTTGGGCGTCCAGGTAGATATTAACTTTTGACCTGAAGTTTAAAATATCATTTATAAACAATGAGTTATAAATTATCTGGTGGTGAAATTTCGTTGCTCTACAAACAGGCTGCTGCCTTTGATTTTCTTGGCCATTTTTTTTGCTTCACTCATCGCGGCTGAAACTTCATGGTGGGATAGATAGCGTTCTGCCGGAACTTGAATTGCACCGATTGAGAGGCTGGTGAGCGGATGAAATTGCACGATTCCGTCGCGACCCTCGCTGGTGTATCCGCCTGCATTCAAGTGTTTATCCAGAAACAATAAGGAGGCCGCCTGATCGAAAGAGCGCAGTGCATTATCACAGCGTACTTTCCAATCGCGACTTTGCATGAGCAGAATAAAATCGTCGCCTCCCAGATGTCCGATAAAATCTAACTTTGGATCGCATGCCCAACTTAGAACGCGTGCAGTGAGTTGGATCATCTCATCGCCTTTGCGATAACTGTAGTTGTCGTTAAAGGGTTTGAAATGATCAAGGTCGCAGTAGCAAGCAATAAACGGGGTATTGGTCTGCAATAGGCTTTCAATATGCTCGTTGATCGGTACATTTCCAGGCAGCAACGTGAGTGGATTGGCGTAGCGTGCCGCCTCCAATTGCATTTTAGTCAGTTCACGCAATAGGTCTTGTCCTGACGCAACGCCAAGATAACGCCCCCCATCGGTAATAATAAAGCCCTCTGCAAAATGATTGCTATCGGACTCGGTCAAAAACTGGCTGAGTTCTTCGATGGGCATATTTTTCTCCACCAGAAGTGGCTTGCCTTGCAGGCATTCTTCGCAAGTTTTTTTGCCGAGTAATTCACGTTGGAATGGCTTTGCATACCGGTCAAGAAATAGATAGCGATTAATCAGTCCTAGCGGCTTACCCTGTTTAACGATTGGAATAATGCGCAACGCGGGGTTGCTGTTGAATATTTCAAATATCTCGTCATTTAGTGTTTCCGGTCGCACAGGCTCGACAAAGGTTAATAGCTTGTAGGTCGTCATCTGCGTGTGTTGCTTAAGCTCGGTTTGTGGAGCTAGTGCAATATATGAGGGGGAGGTTTCAGTTGCGGAAAAACGCTGTTGATTTGATATTAACTTCAGTTGGCTTGCTTTATCGGATTGATTTAATGAGTGAATTACATTATTTGAGACAGATGGATAGGGGGCGCGCGACAAGGTGTTGAAAGCTTCAGCCGATAAAGAGGCAGACATCTAATACTCCAATAAATTGGTAGGGATGCGTACAGTAACGCGGGAATATGACAAGCGTATGACGCCGGTGTGGTCGTTAAATCGTGCAGTAATTGCGCGCTTCGCGTCCTTCAATCATGTACACCACATATTCGGAAATATTCTTGGCATGGTCACCAATCCGTTCAATGGCTTTGGCAATGAAAATCACTTGCAGTGCCGTAGAAAGCTCGCTGCTGTCTTCCAGCATATAGGCCATAAGATGGCGCAATATCGATCGAAATTCGTCATCAATCAATGAATCACGGTAACCCACTTGTTTGGCCGCATCCGCATCCAGCGTTTCAAACGCGCTTAAACCGTCCATAAGCATTTGTAGGGCAAGATCTGCCGCATAATTAAGTTGCTGGAAGCGGGGGATATGCCGCAAATTTTTTATTGATATTTGCTTGGACATACGCGATATATTTTCCGCTTCATCTCCGATACTCTCCAAGTCGTTTATGGTTTTTATGATGGTTGTGACCAGACGCAAATCGTTGGCTGTGGGTTGGCGTTTTACCAGTATTTGGGTACAACTTTCGTCGATCGAAACTTCCATTGCGTTGACTATATGACCTTCATCCAGCACACGATCAATGATTGACAAGTCACCCGATTGCAGGGAATCAATTGCCAGGCGAATTTGTTTTTCAACCGACAGTCCCATGGTTTGCACACTGCTGCAAACTTCGGTTAATTCGGCATCAAATCGAGTGGAAGTGTGTTTTGGATATTTCATGTTGATTTTCCGGGCCAAGAGATCGCGACTGCCAAGAATAACGCGTCAGTGTGACAATCTGATGACTTGATTCAGGGTGTCAAGCGAGTAGTCTTATTTGAGGCGTTTCGTGCCATTGCAATTTTTTACTTTTAATTAACTGGGCACATTTGTCTGCGGGCAATGGCTTGCTAAATAAGTATCCCTGCACCAGATCGCAGTCAAATTTATGCATGAAGTCCAGTTGTTGTGTTGTTTCAACACCTTCACCGACGACTTCCAAACCAAGCGCATGCGCCATGGCGATAATGGCATGCGCAATTTCTCCCCGGTCGGATTCACTCCCAAGCCCCATCACAAATGAGCGATCTACCTTAAGAATATCCAGGGGAAAGCGCTTCAGGTAACTCAACGAGGAATAGCCGGTTCCGAAGTCATCAATGGCCAGTCTTACGCCCATTTTCTTCAACTTAACCAGCGTGTTGATTGTATTGTCAATATCCAGCATCAACATACTTTCGGTTAATTCCAATTCAAGATATTCAGCTTGCATGTTGCTGGATAGCAGTGCGGCTGCTACTTTCTCTTCCAGATTGCCACGCATGAACTGGCGTGCTGATAAATTGACTGCCATGCGCATGGGAGGAAGTCCCTCTTCTAACCAGGCACGATGCTGCTTGCAGGCTGTTTGTAATATCCAGTCACCGATTGGTTCAATCAGCCCATTATTTTCAGTGGCAGGGATAAATTCAGCTGGTGGAATATTGCCTTTTTGGGGATGGTTCCAGCGCAAGAGTACTTCCACACCAATAATTTCTTTGTGTTTAATATCAACCTGGGGTTGATAATGAAGATGAAATTCGCCCTGTTCCAACGCACGATGCAAGTCGCGATCCATGCCAAGTTTGTACAAGGCTTGCGAATTCATGTCCTCGCAAAAAAACTGATAATTGCCACGCCCCAAATCTTCTTTTGCACGGTGCATGGCCACATCAGCGTTTTTTAACAGATCATCCACATGCATACCGTCATTGGGGAAAACCGCCACGCCGATGCTTGCTGTGAGATAAATTTCCTGATCATTTAGAGTGAAAGGGCGCTGCAGTGACTGAACCAGTTTATGTACGATGCTCGCAATGTCCTGACGATCTTTAATATTTTGTATGAAAATTAAAAATTCATCGCCACCAACTCTGGATACCGTGTCAATTTCGTACATGACCGACGCGAGTCTTTTACCAACATCAAGTAATAATTGATCGCCGAGGGCGTGGCCAAACCCTTGGTTGATCGTCTTGAATTGATCCAGCCCCAAATGTAAAACTCCAAGCGCCTGTACCTCCTCCTCCTCATCTTGCTGTGCAAGAATAAACGCCTGTTGCAAGCGGTCCCGAAACAGCGTTCGATTCGGCAGGCCTGTCAAAGCATCGTGATACAGGGCATAGGTTGCGAGCGACTCGGTATGCTTGATCGCGCTTTCCATCTGCTGCTTTTGCAGTTTAATTTCGGTGACATCGGCGATCATCAGCATCAGGCCACTGATGCTTCCTGCGGCGTTGTTTAACGGGATTGCCCAAAGGTTGAATATTTTGTTAGCGTTATACAGCCCAAATTGTCCGCTGACTTCTTCTTTGAAAAAGCGTTCACCCTCCATGACACGCTCAAATATTTCTTCAAGTGGTGTATTTTCAACGTGAAATTTCTGTCCGCGCATCTCAATTTCGGTCCAGGAAAAAATGCTTTCGGCGGCTTTGCTCCAGAGCGTCACGGCACCGGTCATATCGACCGATATGATTGCCAGGGGAGAGGCATTAATCAGCGTCTTTAACGTTTCACTGGCCTTTTGCAGTGACGATCTAAGTTTGCCGCGTTCAGAGGCGGGACGCAGTACAACCAGGCGCGCCGAATGCCCGTTCCAATCGATTTTTCGGGTAGACATTTCTACTGTCCTGACGGCATTGTCAGTGGCAATTTCGATTTCCAGCGTTTCATTGGGCACAGCGTTAAAAGCAAATACTTCGCCCAGTAGTTTTCTGGTTTTTTTGCGATTAAACATGCTGGCTGCCATGTTGTTGACAAAGCAAATAACGCCGTAGCGATCCACCACCAGAAGGCCGTCGCTATTGTTTTCCACCATCTCGTTATACATCTGCTGATTGACCAGAAGCTCGTCTGTTTGATGTTTGAGCGCTTCCAGCAGAGAAAGTATTTCCTGGTTGTGTTTGCCCATAGCGGTCTCTAGTCCAGATTAATAACAGCCAGAGAAACATCGTCGTGCGGTTCAAGTCCTTCAAGAAATGCCAATGTGCTGGATTTGATCCGGTTGAAAATGCATTGCTCTCCCAATTTTCTACCGATGATTTGCGCCAGGCGTTCTTCTCCAAAACATTCGCCCTGTGAATTTTGTGCTTCGACTAAACCGTCACTGCAGATCACGATTGAGTGAATGCCGGACAATTCAAATTTTTGAATTTGTGAATTGAATTCAGAGGGTTCGGCAATGCCCAGCGGCAGGTGAAACGATTCGCACTGATGCAGGATATTGTTTTGTCTGTTTACCAGCAGCAAGGGGGGAAGGCCGCCATTCCAGATTTCCACTTTGGCATAATCTGCATCCAGACGCAGCAGCGTGGCGGCACAAAATTTTCCGGTGGGCATAATTTCATACAGCTTAAGATTTAATTCGCTGACAATTTCGCCAATGCTATTGCCGTTGCGGGTCATGGCAAAAAATACATCTGAAACGGGGAGGGCGCTCATGGCGGCGGCCAAGCCGTGACCGGTAAAGTCACCTAAAAAAATATGTAAGTGGTGATCCGGGGTGCGTTCATATATAAACAAATCCCCGCAAAAATGCCCCGCCGATAAACTCCAGAAATTCAGGAAGTCTATTTCTTTAGGTTGTCTTTTCGTAATGGAATCAAACATATGCTTGGCAAGCCTAATCTCCTGCTCAGCATGATGCTGGTTGTTATCCAAGCGTTGATAGATGTCAATGAGTTTGAATAGCTGCCTTATTTTTGCTCTGACAACATGCGGGTGGAGGGGTTTTTCCATAAAGCCGTCTGCACCGCATTCCGAGTATCGAGCCCAGGCCGTTGCATCCTCGGTTGGCATGAGCAATACAACCGGGATATGCCGGTGTTGATCTTTGTGTTTAATCAGCCTGCAGCATTCAAATCCGCTAATCTCAGGCAAATTCGTGTCCAGAAAAATCAAGTCTGGATTTTCCTGCAGAGCAAGCATGGCGTCAGTACCATCAATTGCGGCGATAAGCTCATGTCCTTCAGCAAGTAACACCGCTTCGACCATTTTCAGGCTGCCAGCATCGGAGTGGGCAAATAATATTTTCATTGTCGATACTCCTCCTTGAATTTTTTGCTATCAGTTGATAGAGAATAGTTGGTCAAAGCCCGCGATATCAAAGGTTCGGCTGGTGATGGTGCTGGGGCGCGAGAGGGTCAATGTTTTGCTTGTGGATTGCACATGCTCACGCAATATCAAAAGCATCCCCAGTGCCGAGCTGTCCAGATATTGAACATCAGCCAAATTGATCACAATGTTTGAGATAGATGCGTTATCTATTTGAATTTTATATGCATTTTTAAATTCGCGATGGGCGCCAAATGAAAAGTGTCCACTCAAGTGGAGGGTGGCCGTGTTATTGATCGCAGAGACGTTTATGTGCAATTTTTTGGGTGTAAGCGAATTCATGGCTGCTCCTTTATCAAATTGAATTAATTAACTTTTTTCAATTTTCGATGATTGACCTTAAAGGTTTTGTATAAACCCGGGGTGTTTTTCGATCGCTCGGATAATAGGGGGAAACTATGACAGCAGTATGACTAGGCGGGGCAAAGCAGCAATATTTATGCGCGTGAAAATACCTGGGAATTCGCAAATAATAACGGCGTAATTTCGTGAGAAATTACGCCGGGGATGCTGCAATAAAACAGGAGAAAACCGGTTCCGCGCCTTGCATTTGGGCGAAATCCGCATTTTTTAGAAGCGCCCTACAGTGTGTGTCTGCTCGTTAAGGCAGATGATCAACTTGGAAACATTGACTGGCTTGGATAGCACCGGCCAACCACAATCCTTTATCTCGCGGATGAAAACGGGCGACGTATCTCCCGAAAGCAGAAGCGCATTGATGGGTGTACCCAGTTTTTGCCGGAGCTGGTTCAAGAATTGCAAGCCGTTTGACGTACCATCTAGCATGTAATCGCAAATGTAGTAATCGGCTTTTTCAGTATCTGCGTAGCGTAAGGCATCTTCCGCACTGCTAAATAACTTCACCTCGCCGCCCATCGCTTTTAGCAAGCCGGAAATGGCTTGCGCGACCAGCCTGTCATTTTCCAGCACCATGAAGCGCTTGCCCCGAGCGAACGTTGCGATTTCCATCTCGTCATGCGCGGAAGCCGAAACAGTTTGAGGAGCCAGCCCGGTATTCTCCAGAGGCAAGCTGAATCCAAAAACCGAGCCACGACCGAACTGAGAGCGATAGGTGATTTCAACGTTCAATAGTGCCAACGAGCGTTTAACGATTGCTAATCCAAGCCCCAGCCCGTTTTCAGTGTCGCTCTGCGGGTTATTGATTTGGTAAAACCCTTTGAAGATGTGTTCGAACTGATCCGCTTCGATACCAATACCGGTATCCCAGACCTGAAACTGCACAGCAGTTCCGCGCCGTCTGGCGCTGACCAGAATTGAGCCCTGGGGCGTGTATTTGATCGCGTTGGAAACAAGGTTGGCCAGTACCTGTTTGAGCAGATTGAAGTCGCTACGTACGACAAGATTTTCCAGTGGAAAGCGTAATTTCAAACCGAGTCCGCGCTCTTCCGCCATCGGCGCAAAACTCTGTTTCAGCCACTGGGCGATATCGGCCACAGCAACCGGCTTATATTCCGGCTCGATCGCGCCCGACTCCAATTTTGAAATGTTCAGCAAGGCATTTAGCAGGCCATTGAAATCAGACATTGCCCCTTCGAGCCTTCCGATAATTTCGCTTTGATTTGAATTTGGTTTGGTAAATTTGAGGGTGCCTATAAACATGTTTGCAGCAGCCAGCGGTTGCCGCAGATCGTGTCCCGCAGCGGCAAGGAAACGGGACTTGGCGCGGGTGGCTTCTTCGGCTTTCAGGTTGGCTGTGAGCAATTCCACCTCACGCTTGAGCTGTTCGCTGATATTCCGGGCTATGCCTTGAATGCCGGTCGGCTTCCTGCCCTCGTAGATTAACCTGCTGTGGACCTCGACCGGAACCACGTGCCCATCCTTGGCAAGATAACTTGTATGGGTGGCTTCGCCATTTATCTTGGCCGCCATTTTGCCTCTTGCAATTTCAAGGGAATCTTTTGCCAGAATTTTACTGATAGGCTGTCCGATCAGCTCATTCTTGGTATAACCCAACACCCTGAGCATCTCGTGGTTGGCGGAAGTGAATATCCCGTTCAAGTCGGTGGTGAAGAGAAGGTCGTTGGCATTGTCGAACAGGTCGCGGTATTTCTCCTTTTCCAGTCGGATGTTTTCCTCCAGTTTGCGGCGTTCGGTGATATTCATCCCGAGCGAAATTACGCCGAAAAACTTGCCGTGATCGTCTGTGTACTGGGCATTGTTCCATTCGCATAGTATGCGTTCGCCGCTCTTGGTCAGGTTCCAATTTTCCCTATGGGTGGACACATGCCGGTTCAAGGTTTCGTCGATCGTGTCTTTCACTTCGGGGAGTAATTCCCCGGGCACCAGCAGATCGAAGAGATGTTGTCCTAAAGCCTCTTCGCGCGACCAGCCGAATATCGTTTGCGCAGCACGGTTCCAGTCGATGATGAGGTATTCGGGATTAGACACGATGAAGGCTACCGGCGCGTTTTCATAGACCACCCGATAGCGGCTTTCGCTGGATCGCAGGCGGCGGTTGGCTTCTTCGATTTTCAGGTTGGCTGCGCGCAACTCTTCCTCGCGGGCATGTTGTTGTTGGATGGTATTCAGCAGATGAGTGCTCATTTCGCCCAGCGTGGAGGACAGCACGCCTAGTTCATCTTTTCCGACTGAAGGTGTTGATGCAGTGTATTCGTCCCGCTTAAGGGCTTGGGTGTATTCCACCAATTGGTTCAAGGGGCGGAGAATAGAGCGTACCAACAGCACGGCCACCAGCATCATGATGCTCATGATAAGCAAGGGCAGCAGCAAGCTGAAGCCTCGCAAGCGTTCGTGCATCTGGTCGGTGTATTCGCTCAGACCATCGCGCAATTTTCCCAGATCGTGGGTCATGCGCGTTTCCAACGTGTCGGTGGACAAGCGATAGGCATCCATCTTCGCGCCAGCATCCTGAAGACTTGCCAACGCCCCTTGCAGTTGTACGAACTCTGCATGGATGGCCTGCCGCCTACCCCCCGAACAGCTTCGGGTTTTTTCCGAAATCCAGCGCTCCATCTGGTTGGTGATCAAACTGGCGCGAGCGTCAAATTTTGCAATGTCTTTGTCAACGAGCAAATCTTGCGCTTCGGCCTGATTCAGGCGCGTGCTTAATGCCAGCAATTTAAAGGCGCTATCGCCTGTGCAAAGCCGGGCTTGTTCGTACAAGCCTTTGCCGGCTTGTTGCAAGTTGTCTTCGGCTTCATGAAAGTCGTTACGGTAGCGCAAATATTCCGCCCGCATCTGTTCTTTGCTTTTGAGATCGGCTTCGACCGTTTCAATCAGCGGTTGGTAGGTGGCCGGAATCTCGGATTTGGCTGTTTGCAATTTGTTGCGCAACCCGGCCAGTTCTCCCGCGCGTAATTCGCTCCGGGACGAGTCCTGTTCAAACAGATGGTCGCGTTGGGTCAGCACCAACAGATCATTTTGCAAGGCCTGCATGGTTTGCGGAAGTCGTAGTTCCGCTTCATTAAACTTGACCAGAACAAGCTGCAAAGCGAGGAAAGCCAGCGCGCTGCCCCCGACCAGCAGATAGAGTTTGTGCGCGATTTTCATTTAGCGCGGCAATTCTCCGAGATACACGGTCTCGATGCCGCCATCGCGGAAGGTGTTGATGATGAGCGGTACATCAATTTGCCGGGGCTGCCCCAAAGAGGAGCGTCCCACATAACTCAAGGTGCGCGGTGTTTTCAGGAAAGGATCAGGCACGGCAAAGTTTTCCATGGCCTGCTTGAACACCGCAATGTCGGTGATCGCCGCAGGCCCGGCCACCTGCAAAGTGCGCAATAGGGTTTCCATGGCATAAGCCTTGGTGCCCGCCTCGTCATGCCACTCACCTGCCAGCGCGCGGTAACGGCGCGCAAACTCCTTTTTGTAGTCGCTCCAGGAAGACTCGGGCGGATTGCCGCCGACAAAAATAAAACCATTGGCGGCTTTGCCGATCTTCGCCAATTGAGCCGGCTCCTCGGCTAAATTCACGCCCATCAGGCCGGAGTACCCCGCTTGCCGGATTAGACCGATCAATTCGGGCAGCTCGCCGCGCAGCGCGCCTGGAAGCAAAATGAAGTCGGGATGCAGCGGCACCAGACGATGTAATGCTTCCTTAGCTCCGCTGAGATGCGGGCCGTAGACGGTTTCATCCAGATCAAAGGTATCAATCTGGCGGATTTTAAGTCCCATTTCGCGGGCAGCGCGTTCGGCGACATTGCGTTGTTGCAGTGACCTTTGAGCAAAATTAGGTAGCAAGGCGACGTTACGCACTTTTTTCTGGTCGCGTAAATAGCGATAAATTACGGGTATGGTTTGAAAAGCAGCGGCCATGCCCATGATGGTGTTGCTTCGCGGTGGTTTCACGAGGAATGGATCGACGCCATAGAAGATGTTCATGGCATTCGCGGTTTCCAGCACCGGCACGATGGCTTGTGCAGAGTCATCCAGGTTCGGTCCGATGATGTAATGCGCACCCTGCTTGAGCAAATCCTGTGCGCCTTGAACGGCCTTGGCGGGATTTAACTCGTCGTCACGAATGACGACCCGAATTTTGTAGCGTTTGCCTCCGATTTCAATGCCGCCCGCCTCGTTGTACATCGCGGCAGTAACCTCGGCGCAATAACGGTTAATCAGCCCCAATTGGGCGGTAGGGCCGCTCATCGTCCCCAATACACCGATCACCAGTTCCTCGGCCTTGGCTACAGAAAAACCGCCGCACCAGACAGCGGCGGCAAATGCGATAAACGACAGATACCGTTTCATGAAACAGCCTTCAAGTATAAGAGAGAAATTATGGAGCGAAGCAGGGTTTGCTTGGATGTACCCGATTTTCCATTCTTTAGGATAGCTAATTTACCAAACCTTGGTTGCGGGCGGCAAATAACGCTTCCGCCCGATTGGTCGCGCCGAAATGGTCCAATATGGCCTGTACATGCCGATGTACTGTGTGTTTAGAGAGAGAAAGCTGGCTTGCCATAAGTTTATTCGACAGCCCCTGATGCATTAAATTGAGCACATCGAGTTGGCGTGGTGTCAGGCTCCGCTGGGCCGGGCTAATGGTTTTTGGCAACGCTGGAGAAAACTGGCCGAGCAAAATCTGGTTGATCGACGCGATAATATTGTCTGCTGTCTCTGTTTTTGAAATAAAACCATCCGCGCCACGAGAAATGGCCATGCTTACTGTTTTCGGGTCGTCTTGGGAAGAAACCATCAAAATGCGCGCCAGCGGCCATTTGCGCTTAAGCAGCGCGATGCCTTCTATCCCGTTAATCCCCTTCAAATTGATATCCAGCAACACCACATCGATGGAAGACTGTGTGTCCTGCATGGCGGCATCCAATGAAACAGACTCCGATATTTCAATGTCGGGTATGCCGGCGGCAAGCAACATGCGCAGCCCGGAGCGAAACATGGGATGGTCGTCGATCAGAAAAATACGGGCAGGTGTCATGTGCAAAGTAGACTATTCATGCGACACATTTTACAAGGTTTTCCATCCTTCGTAATGGCCTGTTCAGGCTATATGAAGTCCGCATAATTTTTAGTAATGTGCGCCCCTTGAAAACTATTCTTCTATTTCGCGCATAAAAAATGAACAGCACGAGATTGAAGCTGCGCAACTTGGTGGCGGAAATCGCCATGAGCAAGCTGCTAGAGAGATAAAACGAAAATGATAAAGAAGGTATCCGCAAGTAAACTTAAAATCGGGATGTACATATACGATCTTGATCTCGTATGGGCAAACCATCCGTTCGAGTGGCAATGCTTCACGATCGAGGATGCCGATATGCTGGGAAAAATTGCCGCAGCGGGAATTGCCGAAGTTGAAATTGATACGGAGCAAGGTATTGATACGGATCAAGATATGGGCACGGAGAATCATTCTGAGCAGTCTAACCACGTGCCAAGTCTGCTCGCCAACTTGTCGCCCGCCGGGCAATTCGATCACGCCAAAAAACTGTACGCCAACGCCAGCAAGTTGATGGAAGACTTGATGAAAGATGTGCGAAGCGGCAAGCAGGTTGATGTGGCGCCATGCGAGCCTGTGGTGGATAGTATCCTCGACTCGATGTACCACTTTCCCTCGGCCTTTCTGCCGTTGGCGCAAATGAAGAGCCGGGACGAATACACTTTCCAGCATTCGGTTTCTGTGTCGGCTCTGGCCGTTGCATTCGGGAAGGTACTGAACATGCCCCGCGAGGAAATTAAAGAACTGGCAATGGGCGGTTTACTGCATGACGTGGGTAAGGCCAAAGTTCCGGGGCGCATTTTGAATAAGCCGGGCAAGTTGGATGATGCCGAGTTCAGCGTAATGAAACATCATGCGACGGATACCGCCGACTTGCTCAACAACGTGACTGGCATCAGCGAAATCGCGTTCAATGCCGCATCGCAACATCACGAGCGTTACGATGGAACAGGTTATCCTCTGAGGCTGAAAGGCGACGAAATTAGCCTGCACGGACAGATGCTCGCCATTGTGGACGTGTATGACGCGATCACCTCGATTCGTGTGTATCACAAGGGCATGCCGCCTACCGAAGCACTCAGAAAAATGTACGAATGGAGCGGGGCGCATTTCAATCCCAAGCTGGTGCAGGCGTTTATTAAGGGTATCGGTATTTATCCGGCAGGTTCGCTGGTGCGTCTGGATAGTGAGCAATTGGGTATTGTGCGGAAAGTCATGCCGGACAATTTGCTGCAACCCGTTGTGCAGCTGATTTACGATTGCAAAAAACACTGTGCAATTTATCCACTGACGGTTGATCTTTCGGCGTCGGATAACAAGATTAAGTCGCACGAGTCTTTTGAAAAGTGGGGCATAGATCAGGCGAAATGGTCGCTTGCTTACGCTTGAATATATGCTGCTTTGTACTTTGAGTTAAACCGGAGTTGTCGAGGGTTTCGGACAAGCCGGAACCCAAGAGGCATCCCGACCTACGAAAATACAACTCTTATCGCGTTTTGACAACATTCAACTTTTAAGTGACTAAAGGTGAGTCGCCACTGATTGTTTAACCAAAACGTCCAGTGATGTAGTCTTCAGTTTCTTTACGTTTTGGATTGGTAAATACTGAGCTGGTGTCGCCAAATTCGACGAGATCACCCAGATACATATAGGCGGTGTAGTCGGATACACGTGCGGCCTGTTGCATATTGTGGGTGACGATGACGATGGTGAAATCTTTCTTCAATTCATCAACGAGCTTTTCAATATGCGCAGTAGAAATCGGGTCAAGCGCGGAAGTGGGCTCGTCGAGCAATAGAACTTGGGGCTTAACCGCAATGGCGCGGGCAATACACAAACGCTGTTGTTGTCCACCGGAAAGTCCGGTGCCACTTTGCTTCAGTTTATCTTTTACCTCATTCCATAGCGCGGCTTTTTTAAGAGCCCACTCCACACGTTCAGTCATGTCATGCGTATTTAAACTTTCATACAGTTTTACGCCAAACGCGATGTTGTCATAAATCGACATGGGAAACGGGGTCGGCTTTTGAAACACCATGCCTATTTTGGCGCGAAGCTTGTTAAGATCCTGTTTTTTATCAAGAATATTGTGATCGTCAAGCAGAATCTCACCTTCGGCACGCTGCTTGGGATACAGTTGGTACATGCGATTAAAGGTGCGCAGCAGGGTGGACTTTCCGCATCCGGACGGGCCGATAAATGCGGTGACCATTTTTTCGGGAATGGTCATGTTAATGTCTTTCAGGGCACGGTCTGCACCATAGAAGAAATTAAGATTTTTAACTACCAACTTTGGCGTAAAAATAGGTTCAGCAATCATTTGCAACTTCCTTAATTAGTATTGGCTTTTTGACGGAACAACACCCGTGCAACGATATTCAGGGTGAGTACGCTAAATGTAATCAGTAATGCGCCAGCCCATGCGAGGCTGCGCCAGTCGTCGTAAGGACTCATGGCAAACTGGAAAATTACCACCGGCAAGTTGGCCATAGGTTCGTTCATCTCGTTGCTCCAGAACTGATTATTGAGCGCGGTAAATAACAGCGGTGCGGTTTCGCCACTGATACGCGCCACAGCCAGCAGGATGCCCGTTAAAATTCCGGCGCGGGCAGCACGCAGGGTTACCGAGCTGATAATTTTCCACTGCGGAGTTCCGAGTGCAGCAGCGGCTTCACGCAGGCTGTTGGGGATGAGTCGAAGCATATTTTCCGTGGTTCGAATTACCACCGGAATGACGATGATTGACAAGGCTAGCGCGCCGCCCCAGCCGGCAAAGTGTCCGACTTTGACAACATAAACTTCGTAAACAAACAGACCGATTACGATAGAGGGGGCTGATAAAAGAATATCGTTGATAAAGCGGGTAACCGGTGCCAGCCATCCGCGCTGACCAAATTCAGCCAGATAGGTGCCGGCTAAAATGCCAATCGGGGTACCAATCAGTGTGGCCAGTGAGGTCATCAGCAAGCTGCCCCAAATTGCATTACCCAAACCGCCTTGGCTTCCGGGTGGTGGGGTAGATTGGGTAAATAAGGTGGAATTTAATCCGGGAATGCCATTTTCCAAAAGCGTCCATAATATCCAGCCCAGCCAGAATAAACCGAAGGCCATGGCCAGTACGGAAACAGTGAGGCTGAGTCCGTTGATAAAACGCCGCCGCATATAAAGAGTTATCATAATTAAGCTCCCCGCCCTTCATTTTTAGCCAGTTTATACAGCATGAAGCGGGCAATGGATAACACGACAAAGGTGATGAAAAACAAGATTAAGCCAAGCTCGATTAAAGCAGAGGTATACAAATCGCCGACGGCTTCGGTAAATTCGTTGGCCAGAGCGGAAGCAATGCTGTTGCCGGGATTGAGCAAAGAGGCGGTGAGTCGATGCGCGTTACCGATGACGAAAGTAACCGCCATGGTTTCTCCGAGTGCGCGTCCCAGACCCAGCATAATGCCGCCCACCACGCCGACTTTTGTATAGGGGAGTACAACTTGATACATCACTTCCCAAGTGGTGGCGCCCAGTCCGTAGGCGGATTCTTTGAGTAACGAGGGAACGACATCAAATACGTCGCGCATCACCGAGGCAATGAACGGAATAACCATAATTGCCAGAATAATGCCTGCCGCCATCACGCCGATGCCGATATTTGGACCGATAAATAAGGGGGCAACAAGCGGTAGCTGTCCTAAATTATCGTTGATCCAAGGTTCAACATATTCGGCAAAAATGGGGACGAATACAAATAAGCCCCACATGCCGTAAATAATACTGGGGATTCCAGCCAGCAGTTCGATGGCGATACCCAGCGGACGGCGCATCCATTGCGGTGAAAGTTCGGTCAGAAATAAGGCAATTCCGAAGCTGACTGGCACAGCGATTAATAGGGCAATGGTGGCTGTGGCGATGGTGCCGGCAATCGGTACGAGTGCGCCAAATTGTTCGGTGACCGGATTCCATTCTGAGCTGGTTAGAAATCCCCAGCCAAAGGCATCAATTGAAAGTTTACTGCCGATAAATAGAGAAATAATGATGCCGATGAGTAGCGCTAAAACTGCAAAAGCAGATAATCGCGTGACGCCTCGGAACAAAATATCCAGCAGATTTTGTCGTTTTAATCGGTTGTCTAAGGTGTGCATAGAAATTATTTGGTATTGAATTTATTAGCGATTTTTGCATCGAACTTTTGAAATTGATCTTGTATAAACGCCACACTTAAAATCAATTTCGAAAATTCCGGGGGGGAGCCCCCCGGAGTTTTACTAGAAACTACACTTCATAACCTGAGGTGCAATTTTCTGTATTATTTCCAGATTGCCGCGCCTTTGGCATCTTTAATCTGAGCTTTCCAGGCATTGCTAATGAGTTTAACAACATTGTCTGGCATCGGAACGTAGTTCAGGTCCGTTGCCATTTGGTCTCCGTTAGCGAAAGCCCAATCAAAAAACTTCAGTACTTCCATTGCGTCATTCGCATTGGCTTGATTGGTGTGAATCAGAATGAAAGTTGCGCCACTGATTGGCCAGCTGTCTTTACCGGGCTGATTGGTCAACATGAGTTCGAAGCCTTCATCCGCTTTCCATTTTGCATTGGCTGCTGAAGCTTGAAACGCGTCATCACTAGGATTCACAAAATGACCATCACGATTCTTCATTTGTACGTAGGTCATTTTGTTTTGCTGGGCGTAAGCGTACTCAACGTAACCAATTGAATTTTTGATGCTTTTTACGTTAGAAGCTACACCTTCGTTCCCTTTGCCGCCCATGCCGGTTGGCCAAGCAACTGAAGCATCTGCACCGACAGTACGACGCCATTCCGAGTTAACTTGAGTGAGGTAGTGCACAAAAATATAGGTAGTGCCGGAACCATCAGAGCGGTGTACCACGTTAATCGCTGCATCTGGTAGGGCTACGTCTTTGTTTTCAACAGCAAGTTTAGGGTCATTCCATTTGGTGATCTTGCCCAAAAAGATGTCTGCCAGTGTTTCAGCAGTCAGTTTGAGTTGGCCGGGTGCAACACCTTCCACGTTGATAACAGGAACCACACCACCCATAACAGTTGGAAATTGTGTCAATCCGGCCATACCCAAAGCGTTTATATTTAGAGGCTTATCTGTTGCGCCAAAGTTTACGGTCTTTTTGGTGATTTGTTTGATACCACCGCCTGAACCGATAGATTGATAGTTAAGTCCAACGCCGGTTTGAGCTTTGTAGGCCTCAGCCCATTTGGCATAAATAGGGTAAGGGAATGTAGCGCCCGCGCCGGTAATGTTTGCGGCTGAAGTTGGGCCTGCAGCGAGTAGCGCGGCAACTAGGCCGACGCTGCCAAGAAGACGATTAAATTTAAGCATGAGTTCTCCAAAAGTAGATTATGTTGCAGTGTTAGCTTGTATGCCGGTGATCAGCGTTTCGCATCTTAGCGGCTACATGTTACACAAATATTACAGGGTGAATTTTGCACACTTTTGGCCTCCGCGTCATTAAATATATCCAAGGTATGGCACTTGAATTGTGCATTAAGATGTGTTGGATATTTTTTAATTAACGTGTTTAACTTCTGGAATTATCGTCGTTTTAAGGTGGTCAGCATAGCGTAACTCATTGATTTTTTATCAACTTAGTATTAAAAAGTTGGCATGTTTCGTCTGCGGATTCGATCACATCAAGAATCGGTTGTCTGCGACTTTTGAAATCGAAAGCCCTGCAGCCATATCTAAAATTAGCGTCATAGGTAATGTAATAGTGAGTGCAATTGTTGCAAGCAAAGTGATTATCATTTCCCTTAGTATTCATAAACTCTTTATCTATCAGTGGACTGCGGTTGGTATTGCTTTGGAAGTGTTGGCTTGGAATTATAAATTATGCGAGTAATAAATTGCTTACTACTGGTCGGAAAACTACCTTAACTCATACTGCTTGAAAAAATAATTGATGAAATAATTGACCAAAATAATGTAAACGATTAGTATGCGCGCCTCATCAATTCCCTGATAGCTCAGTCGGTAGAGCGACGGACTGTTAATCCGCAGGTCCCTGGTTCGAGTCCAGGTCGGGGAGCCACTGAATTTCACGTGTATTTTCAGCTAGTTACGATGTGATGCACGGACTATTAGACCACCTTTGCGGGTGGTTTTTTAGTTTTTGCAGAGCAAAATATCGAAAGTCCGTGGGTGCATACCAAGGAATACGAAGGCGTAGCCGTAGAGTCCGCAGGCCTATGCCGGAATTTTCGGGCAAAATATTAAGGAAATACCAGTGACCAACGCACAACGCAAAGCACTTAGCCGCATGGCTGAAATGAATCTATCGAGTAAGGACAGCAGCGCCGTGTCAACGCTTAGCAGCGCGTTCTGCCCGCATGAGTCGGGCGCGTATTACCTTGCAACGGTGGGGACTGTTAGTAAGGTCATCAACCTATTCGCCAAGAATATCGAGCCGCCCGAATACACCTACGCCATCACCACCATTCATTTTGAGCAGGCCCCCGATACCGGCAAATGGATCTGGTTTGATGGAAAGGAAAAGCTATCCCCACGCAAAAATCAGGATGGCTGGCGTCTTGGCAGCAAGACGTTATATGACACACGCGAAGAAGCGGAGGCTGAGCTTCAGCGCGTGATGGTCAAAAACGGTGACCGGGTGACCAAGGTACATGACCTGCCCGACTGTATGACTAAGCTGAGAAAGATTCGTAGTGCCCACCATCCAGATCGCAATAACCCCGATTCCGACCATGATCTTTATCAGGCTGCTGTCGAGAAAATTGACAGGATGCGTGCGGTAGGTGTGTGAAACACTGAGTGTGTGAACTCTCCCGTAGCCTGACAGAGTAAGGTTACGAGCCCCAATGGATTACCTGAGTACCTTTGGCCTATTTATATTGGCAGCACTGGGCTGGTTCTGGCTGAGCAGTATTAGTGTCCTTGAGTTGGCACGAAATGCCGCCATGAAGGCCTGTGCCGATGCCGAAGTGCAATTCCTTGATGATACGGTTGCTAGAGTCGGACTGAACTTATCCCGAGATGAATCGGGACGCAGAGTGTTCCGGCGGATTTATCGCTTCGAATTCAGCGAGACCGGCAATACGCGGATTGAGGGGCAGGTGATCATGCTGGGTTATGCTGTGGAGTCGGTGGCGATGGATCCTTATCTGATGCTGGGGTGATTTTCAGGCGGATTCGGTTGGCGGTGGGGGATTATCAGCTTGATTATGTACGCTATGCCAGATTACTTAAAAAATTTCACCCTAAAGGTGGCTGGACTAGTTAAAATTCCAGAGGTTTTCTTTCCACAAAATATCTAGCCGAAATATGCACAAGCTTCACGCAACCATCCACCGATTGTCACGATTATTGGGCATTCCTGGTACGCAATCTTCGCTATTTCCGCATACCCATGTTGATGTTAGTGTCGAAGAATTTGATTGTGTGTTGATAAAAGGAGATAACCTAGAGGCATTATCCTTGCTGACTCAAAAGATTGCTCAGAAGGTTGATTTTTGCTATATCGACCCGCCCTATAACACTGGATCGAAATTCGTTTATGACGACAGTCGTTATACAACTGATTCAGGAATATGGGGGCGACATGCGGCTTGGATGGGGTTCATGCTTCCTCGACTTGTATATATGCGTGAATTACTTCAAGACACAGGAATTGTGGCGATCAGTATTGACGACTATGAATATGCCCAGCTAAAGATATTGATGGATAATATTTTTGGCGCGGACAACCATTTCGGCACATTAATTGTTAATCGGAGTAAAAACGGCAAAGGAAGCAAAGCTCATATCGCTGTAAGCCACGAACATGTCCTAATATATGGAAAAACCAATAATGCAAAAATAATTGGATTGCCTGAACTAGATGTAGAGTCATATAACAAGCAAGATGCTCATGGACGATACAAAATCGATGGGCTATTCCGGAAGAAGGGCGCAGCCAGTAAGAGAATTGATAGGCCAAATATGTTCTATCCGCTTTACTACGATGATATTGGGAATGTGTTTACTGAGGATCCCGCCGGAAAGCTAAGGAAATCGCTACCACTTGATAGCAAAGGTGAAGAAAAACGCTGGCTCTGGGGATGTGATAAGGCTCATGCAGAGTCATGGCGTTTATATGCAAGCTCTCAAGGTGTGATTTATGTGAAGAATTACCTAACGGATGAAAAACGTATTAAGGTGCGTAGCATCTGGGATGATCCACGTTATTTAACTGAGAGGGCGACAAATGAAATTACTGAAATCTATGGTGAGAAGGTGTTTGAGACTCCAAAACCATTAGGTTTAATTGAAGACTTGATCAAGTGCTGCGCTCCCAAAAATGCCTTAATTCTCGATTTCTTCTGTGGGACAGCGACTACAGCTCATGCTGCTTACAATGTAAACAAAGAGGACGGAGGTAAACGACAAGTGATATTAGTTGAGCAAAAAGTCAAAGTGGCAAAGGAGCATATTGCGGCTTCTCTGGGTTTTCAAGACATCTCAGCAATAGCAGAGTTTCGATTAATAAAACTTTCCGAGAATGATCCAGCGTACCGTTTCAAATCACTCTCATTGTGACTACCGTTTTCGGGGCTTTTTTAGTTCTACACCAAAATAATTCAATAATAAATTCAGTGCCTCTTTCTTTTGAGCTTCACTAACTGATTGAAGAATTCCGATCACATTTAACTTCCCATTACTAGAGTCCCAATAGTTCTTTTTCATAACTTGATGTCTTCCGCAAAGTGCTAGCCACTGTTTTGGATCATTCGGGTCAGTGTTTGGATTTATGGAGTGGGGTGTCACATGGTCAGGTGTCAGTTTGACGGTTCCCCCACCAATAGGGTCTATATCCCGTTCGGCAAGTCCGCATTTTTGACCGTCTTCTACCCATTCGCAATAGTTAGATGCACGCTGGAGTACTTGATCCCAGCACGATTTTGTTGGAAGAACACGTTTACCTGCGGAGGGGCGCCGAGTTGCATCGGGCATGACATACTCTTGCGGGGTTAATTCTTTTCTATCCCGGTTAGAAAGAATGGTATAGCCCTTATCCGTGCGTAATTCGGATAAACGCTGATGCCAATTTTCTGGTTCTTTTCCAGTGATAGGATCTTTTGCAGCACGGATAATTTGGTCTCTGACAACAATCTTGCCAAGATTATTCAGGAACAATGCTTCAATTCTCTTACTGACGCTACTTTCTGTATATACCTTCTCGTCAGTGCTGTAAATTTTTTCATTCATGGCACACGCACAGTATATTAACCAAGCTCGCAGATTGCCATAACAGCCGATCAGTGTCTAGCGTATAAATCGCAGAATGAGCGTTTACGTGATGACACTACAACCACCTAAGCGACACCCACACTTTTTGATTTCTTTGCCTTTCCAACCATGCAATGAGCTTTTTTGAATTGTTCTGTTGAATTGCGTGTAAATCTGACCCACCAATTGCATTGAATTTTGACCCACACTTAAGTTTATATCTGAACGGTTTAGGTTGTGGATAGTTTTTTAGTTTTGCCTCCCTTTCCGGTTTGAGTTGA
>JBAZVN010000007.1:0-173956 GCA_041660815.1 Gallionellaceae bacterium
TTAGCAAAAAATGGACGATGCCAATCCGTGATTGGAAAGCTGCGCTAAATCGGTTTACTATTCAGTTCGAGGACAGGATGCCTCAGCAGTAACGAAATTCCGTTTACACAAAATTCAGGACACCCTCAAACATCAATGGCCAAGAAAATGCACACCAGTCGCACAGCATTAAACAGATTGCTCGATGCATCTGATACCAGCCTGACGCTTACCACGCTTTCAAGTGCGGCCACGGTGCTTGGGAAAAAACTTCGCATTGAATTATCGCCTGTTTAATTCCCAAACGATAAAAGCAACGAACCTATACAGAGATCAATCGAGTACGACCCCATTGATTTTTCTACGCCCTCCTTCCATCTGATGCCCAACTGATGCTAAGGGGCTGCACACTTTTGCGCCAAGTTGAATGTCGGGAAAACCTCAAACACCCGACCGTGGTCTCGCGGATCAATCAAGATGATCTTGTCGAAAGCGTGCTGAATATTCGGCATCACTTCGACTCTGAACACTTCGCGATCCTCCAAGTTCATGCCGTAGTTAATGTGATCTGTAAGAACAAGCCACCACTCTGAATACCTGTCTCGATACGGCGCAATCTTACGCTCCTTCTCCGAAAGACAAAGTCGCAAATTCTTCTCGACCTCCTCAATGACCCACCCACCAGAATCGTCATCGCTACTTGCGCCAAGGAGAAAAAAGCTTCCTTGGTCTTGCTCTGCACGAAGCAGATCAACCTCGAAGTTTTTGGTAATCTTGATAGTCGTAGCGGTTCGAGATGTACTGCGCATGAATGAGATGAGAGCTTCTTCAATTTTGGCTTGAAGCGGCTTCCTCTGGCCGACTGGGCGCCGGAAATCCAAGCAGACGAACCAACTCTCGCCGTCGATAGATGGGCCCAGCGCAGGCAGAACTTTCTGCAAGCGCTGCCACAATGGAATCTCCAACTCTTCGAGCCCTTCAGTTGAACCATCAGGTCCTTCGTAGCTCTGATTCAGACGACGCACCTCAATACCAATGCTACCGCCCAGAGAGAAGTCCGGCGGAATATTGCCGTCTGGTTCGAAAACCACAGCACCCCGACCAAGCGACAAGAGGTATTTTTCTACAAGCTTCTCCGATTCGTCCATTGATATCTAACGTGCATTCGACGTCAGTAACTCCGTAAAATTTTTGCAAGATTGCCGAATAACACTTTTATTTCAGCCTTAACTAATTATTATTAAAGAGGGTTAATTCAATATGACGGCGCAAGATAATTCAAATACGGCATCAACTCTTCATCGGCTCAAGTTACCTGAAGAAGCGCAACCCAAACTTCAATTTCTGCATTACAGTCTTCGATACCGAGCAGTCTTACTCGGGCTGAATTAAAGGTCATATTTTGTTACAGGGCAAGCGACGACGAAACCAAAAAACGAAGCTATTCCCAAACGCAAATTTTTGGGTTAGAGTTTGCAGCATAAACACCCTTGCGACACACCAAACAAACCATGAAACTTTCGTCACTTACAATTCGCTGGATGGCACGCCTTATGCTGGGGCTGATGTTGTTCGCCCAGGGGATTGTGGCGGCTAATGCGTGTGATGTTTTAACGGGTAATGTAAATCAGGCTTTCGCGCTCAGTTCAGAGGAAGCCGCCGAACCTTGTCACGATACCGCTACTTCCAATGCCAACGCCTGTCTGGATCATTGCACACAGGGCGATCGCGTCAGTGTGGATCAAATTACACCGGCTTTCGTTATCCCACATATTCCGGTTTTACGGATCGAACTTCCTGAAGAGTCCGCGGTTTCCCCGACCTACTTCGCTGCATCAAAAATCGCCGCTGATTCCGGCCCGCCTGTTTCCATCCGTTTCTGTTCCTTCCAAATTTAAACTTCTCAAGCGTGCGAATCACTTGTTTTACGGAGTGATTGCGCGCTGATTTTTCGTTTTGTTTTGCTGCCTCCGCGCAGCATCAATGGAGAAATATCATGAGAATTTTTACATTAATAATCAGTATGTTACTGATATTCCTCAGTCATTCTGCTGTCGCAAGAGACCCGCTTGGCGAAAACATGGAAGGCTTGTGGCAATATCTGGAGCGAAATAATCCGGAGCTTGACGCGCTACGCTTGGAGCACAACGCCGCCGAACAAGGGGCTACAGCGACCGGCGCGCTCCCCGATCCCAGCCTGCGCATTGAATGGATGGATATCAACCAGCCAGCGGGAATTACGCTCAATCCAAGTAACGTTGCCGGCGTTAAATATACCGTGCTGCAAGCGATTCCAGGTTGGGGCAAGCGCGACGCCATTAAACAAACGGCGTTGGCCAATGCCGATTTGGCAAGGGCACAACAGCTCGCCCTCACTGCAGATTTACGCGCGCAACTCAAACTTACTTTTGCCCGGTATTACCACGCTAGCCAAGCATTAACGTTGAACGATGAGCTTAAAACTTTTGCTGCCAGTGCCAGCAAACTGGCGCAATCGCGCTATGAAACCGGGCAAGTTAGCCAGCAGGAATGGCTCAAAGCGCAACTGGATGAAATAGCCTTGAGTTCAGATCGCTTCCCCCTGCAAGCTGAATTGCGCAAAACACAAACCCGCCTCAATGCCTTGCTGAATCGCCCCGGCGACTCGGCAATGGCGCTTCCGCAAAAATTGCCCGCCATGCCTCCCGCACCAATATTAAATGAAGAAAATCTTCAGCAACGTCTGCGCAACTCCAGTCCGCAACTGGCCCGCCAAACCGCGCTAAGTGCCTCCGCACAAGGCGAGGTTGCCATGGCGGATAAAAACCAGACACCCGATTTCGTGCTCGCCATCGCGCCGATCCAGCGGGGGAATAGCATCAGCAGTTGGGATGCCATGCTGGAATTTACTATTCCATTGCAGCAAAATTCACATTCCGCGCATCGCCACGAAGCCAACGAAAAATTGCGCGCCAGTGAATCACGCACCCAAGCTTTGCAGCGAAATTTGCAGGCGGAACTGGCGGAACATACTACCGCTCTGGCAGCGAGCAGCGCACAACTGCAACTGCTGCGCCAACACATCATGCCGTTGGTGGAGATGACTTTTAAAAGCGCCCTTGCCGCCTATCAAAATGGCCGCTTGGATTACTCCACGCTGTGGCAGGCGCGCCGCGAAGTGCAGCGCAATAAATTGGACGAGCTGAATGCCCTGCTTGACCAGCAAATTCATCTGGCTGAAATTGAACGTTTAATTGGAGAGCCGCTATGAACACCACCATAAAATCAATCAGCTTCCTGCTGGTCTGCGTGCTGGTCGGCTCGGGCAGTTTTTACCTGGGCAAACAGCAATCGGCACCCGCTGTGCCCGCAGTTCAAGCCGCTGCCTCTCAAATTCAGGCCGAACGCAAAATTCTGTACTACCGCAATCCGATGGGAGAGCCGGACACGTCGCCCACCCCCAAACAAGATAGCATGGGAATGGACTATGTGCCTGTTTACGAAGGAGAAGATATTGGAAGCGGAACAGTCGCTATTTCTCCTGAAAAAATTCAATTGCTGGGTGTGCGCACTGAAGCGGTAAAGCGCCGCGCACTGATCCGCCATATTCGCGCCAGCGGCAGTATTGAAATCGATGAACGCAAACAGGAATGGGTGGCGCCGCGCTTCGAAGGCTGGATACAACAACTGCACGTGAACACAACGGGTGAGCATGTGGCGCGCGGCCAAGCCCTGCTCACCATTTACAGCCCGGAGCTGGAAAGTGCGGCATATGAAGTTCAGTTGGCACAAGAATCGGGGCTGCCGGAGCTTGAAAAAAGTGCGCGCAAGCGCTTGGGCAATTGGCAAATCGCCGCTGAGGATTTGCAGCATCTGCAGCACGGCATGAAACATTTGGTATTGCGCGCGCCCATCGACGGCGTGGTGGTTGAAAAAATGGCCGTGCAAGGCGCGCGTTTTGCGCCGGGTGAAGTGCTGTTCAAGCTAGCCGATTTATCAAATGTTTGGCTACAAGCCGAAGTCGCGGAACAAGATCAAGGCGCGATCCGTGTTGGCCAAACCATCCAAGTCTCCATTGATGCGTATCCCGGCGAAATATTCTCCGGCAAAGTCAGTTTCATCGCGCCCCTGCTAAACGCAAACACGCGCACGGTGCGGGTGCGCGTCGAGTTGTCCAACAAAAATGCGCGCCTGCGGCCCGGCATGTATGCCAACGTGGATATTGCCGGTGTGATGCAACCGGCACTGACCGTCCCGATTTCCGCCGTCATCGATAGCGGCACGCGCCAAGTAGTGCTAGTGCAAATAGCGGAAGGCCGTTTTCAACCGCGTGCAGTCAAACTGGGCGAGCGCGGTGAGATCAACGTGGTGGTGTTAGACGGGCTCAGCAATGGTGAAATTGTCGTGACACAGGGCAATTTTTTACTGGACGCGGAAAGCAATCTGCGCGCCGCATTGTCTGGTCTAAACAAACCTACCACACCGGACGAACCGGAAGCCAGTAGTGCACCCGCATCCTCGGCCATTCATCCAGAAACAGCGCCGCAAGCCGCTGCCGACCATAGCGCACATCAGCACGGGGGACATTAGCCATGTTGAATAAACTCATCGAATGGTCGACGCGCAATGTGTTGTTGGTATTGCTTGCCACCGGGTTTCTGATTGCCGCGGGAATTTATGCGTTATTGCGCACGCCGCTGGATGCCTTACCCGATTTATCCGATACACAAGTCATTGTTTATGCACAATATTCTGGACAAGCCCCGCAGATCGTGGAAGACCAGATTACCTATCCGCTCAGCACTGCGTTATTGGCCGTCCCCAAGTCTAAAGTGGTACGCGGTTTTTCCTTTTTCGGCAGCTCATTTGTGTATGTGATTTTTGAGGACGGCACCGATATTTATTGGGCGCGTTCGCGCGTGTTGGAATATTTAAATACGGCCAGCGGCAATCTGCCGCGCGGTGTCACACCCACCCTCGGCCCAGATGCCTCCGGCGTTGGCTGGGTGTACCAGTATGTTTTGCAGGGCGCACAGTACACGCTTGCCGAACTGCGCACCATTCAGGATTGGTATGTGCGTTATCAGCTTACCAAAGCCCAGGGTGTTGCCGAAGTCGCCAGCATCGGCGGCTTCGTGCAGCAATATCAGGTGACGGTCGAGCCGCGCCGTCTGCAGTCTTACGGCATTCCGCTCACGCGCGTCACACAGGTGATTCGCGACAGCAATCGCGACGTCGGCGGGCGCGTGGTGGAAATGGCCGAGACCGAATACATGGTGCGCGGACGCGGTTATCTGCGCAACAGTGCCGACCTCGAACAACTGGTTTTAAAAAGTGCAGCAGGCGTGCCGGTGTTGTTGCGCGATGTTGGACGGGTAGAGTTAGTCGCTGACGAAAGGCGCGGTCTTGCCGATCTAAACGGCGAGGGCGAAGTGGCAGGTGGTATCGCCATGGCACGCTACGGCAGCAATGCGCTGGAAGTCATTCACAACATCAAAAACAAACTCGAAGAATTGGCGCCCGGCTTACCGCAAGGAGTAAGCATAGAATCTGTCTACGACCGCAGTGAATTAATCGAGCGTGCCATCAGTACGCTGAAACGCACCCTGCTGGAAGAAAGTCTGATCGTCGCTCTGGTCTGTCTGATATTTTTGATGCACGCACGCAGCGCCCTGGTTGCCATCATCATGCTCCCGGTGGGCATCCTGATGAGCTTTATTGCCATGCGCATGCTCGGACTGAACTCCAACATCATGAGTCTGGGGGGCATCGCCATTGCGATGGGCGCAATGGTGGACGCGGCAATCGTAATGGTGGAGAACGCGCATAAGCATTTGGAGCGGCGCAGTGACGGGGTATCACGCGGCGACGCAATACTGGCCGCCTGCTATGAAGTCGGCCCTGCCCTGTTCTTTTCATTGCTGATCATTACCGTTTCGTTCTTGCCGGTGTTCACTCTGGAAGCACAGGAAGGCCGGTTGTTCTCACCGCTGGCCTTTACCAAAACCTTTGCCATGGCTGCAGCAGCGCTACTTTCGCTGACGCTGGTGCCGGTGCTGATGGTGTTATTTATTCGCGGCAACATTCGCGCCGAAGCGCACAACCCGCTCAACCGCTGGCTCATCGCCGCTTACCGGCCCATGCTAAGCGGCGCGTTACGGCATAAGGGCGCGGTCATCGCCGGTGCCCTATTGCTGATGCTTGCCACACTGTATCCGTGGAGCAAACTGGGCAGCGAATTTATGCCACCGTTAAACGAAGGCACGCTGCTGTATATGCCCGCCTCGTTACCGGGCATGTCGGTCACCAAGGCTGCCGAACTGTTGCAAACGCAAGACCGGATTATCAAATCATTCCCCGAAGTTGCTTCGGTCTACGGCAAAGCCGGACGCGCGCAAACCGCGACCGATCCCGCCCCGTTGGAAATGTTTGAGACCGTGATTAACCTGAAACCGGAGAGCGCGTGGCGCCCCGGCATGAATACCGAAAAACTCATCGTCGAGATGGACAAAGCGCTGCAGTTCCCCGGCATCGCCAACTCGTGGACCATGCCAATCAAGGCGCGCATCGATATGCTTTCCACCGGCATCCGCACCCCGGTCGGCATCAAAGTCTTTGGCAAAGATTTGCCGGAGTTGGAACGCGTGGCACGCGAAATTGAAAGTGTCGTGCGGCAAGTGCCGGGCACTTCCAGCGCTTATGCGGAAAGACTCACCGGCGGTTACTATCTCAACATTAAACCAAAGCGCGACGCACTGGCGCGCACCGGCTTGAGCATCGGCGAATTGCAGGAAGTAGTGGCGACCGCACTGGGCGGAGAAGCCGTGACCACCATGGTGCAGGGCCGCGAACGCTTCGGCATCAGCGTGCGTTATCCGCGCGAACTGCGCGACTCTCCGCAGATGATTAAAACGCAAGTTTTAGTGACCACACCGGCAGGCGCGATGCTGCCCTTGGGACAACTAGCCGAAATTGAAATCACGCGCGGCTCACCCGGTATCCGCACCGAAAATGCGCTGCTCTCCGCCTATATCTACGTGGATACGCGCGAATCAGACATCGGTGGATTTGTGAAAAAAGCCCAGCAGGCGGTGCGCGAGCAAGTGAAATTTCCGGCGGGTTATTACGCCACCTGGAGCGGTCAATTTGAATACATGCAACGCGCGGCGGCCAAACTTAAAATTGTGGTGCCGTTCACGCTGGCGTTAATTTTCCTGTTGCTCTATCTGCATTTTCGCCGTATTACCGAAAGTCTGATCGTCATGCTTTCGGTGCCGTTTGCGCTGATCGGCGGCGTGTGGCTGCTGTGGCTGCTGGGTTACAACCTGAGCGTTGCGGTGGCGGTTGGCTTTATCGCGCTGGCGGGGGTGGCGGCGGAAACGGGTGTGGTGATGCTGGTTTATCTGGAGCATGCTTGGCGCGAACAACAATCACGCTGCACCGCGAAAAATAAGCCCGCGTCACTCGCCGATCTGTATCGCGCAGTGATGCACGGCGCAGTTGAGCGGGTACGCCCCAAACTGATGACTGTTGCGGCCATCATGGCCGGTTTGTTACCCATCCTGTGGAGCAGCGGTACCGGCTCGGAAGTTATGCGCCGCATTGCTGCCCCGATGGTGGGCGGTATGCTGACCTCAAGCGTATTAACACTGCTGGTCATTCCACTGATTTATGCGTGGGTAAAAGAAGGAGGGCTGAATAAATCAACCTCTGCCCTTAACTCTCGATAACAATATTGGGCACTTTGGCAATATTCGCGATATCCAGCACTTGTACGACCGTCTGATTGGGATGCGTGATCACGATTGTCTTGCCTACTTCCTGTGCTTTTTCACTGAGTAACATGATCATGCCCAGCGAGGAGCTATCCAGATATTCAACGCCCGACATTTCGAGTTCGATGGTTTTCTCGGGTGATATCTGTAAGCAGGGGGTATAAGCGTCTTTAAAAATGTGCCGCGAATTAAAATCAAAACGACCTTTAATCTGCAGGATGATTTTATCGTCAAGTTTGGTGGTAAATATTTGCATAATATCGCTCCCAATGTTGTACTGCGTTACACAAAATAACCGGCTGGTTTCATCATATCAGTTCTGCCGACTGGATTTCCACTCAACCTGCCCCGGGCAATTCAAGATACGCAATCACTTCCGAGCCATTCCCGGAATACTGAAGTGCATTGCAAGTACCTGATAATAAACGAATTCCTCGTCCATGACGAACTCTTTGATTTTCGGGTTCAGGGTTATTAATGATGGCGGAAAAATCAAAGCCATCTCCGCTATCTTTAAAATAGATTTTCATAAAATATCCAGCCGCGCAGCGATATTTTTCCAAATGCATTTCAATCTGACCACTCTCCAATTCATTCATACGTCTGGCTCGCTCATCGAAATATTCCTCCATGTCGGCACCCTTGTGTTTCAGGCTGGAATTTAATTTCAGAACACCATGATCAAGCGCGTTATTGAACAACTCGGCCAACACCAGATATATTTTACTGCTGGATTGGTCGCCATCAATTTGCGAGGCAATATTCACCAATAGAGGGACGACATCCAGACGCTTTAACTGCTGCTCGGTAAGTGTCAAACGATATTCCCAAACTGGTCTGCCCGGCTTGGAAAAGTCAATATCCGAAATCACATGGGGTAATTGGATCGCATCCGGCAAAGCGGCTTGGTTCGCATCGATATTGCTTTCTGTGGGACACTGCACCACTACAATTGCAATATCATCTTCCTGATCCTGTTCGCCCAACTCGATCATAAGAGTATCCGACAATCTGTCCAGCAAGTTTTCGCGCTGCAACTGATTGGCTTTGCTTAACAGTGCATCATACCCGGTGGGATATCCGTTGCTAATGGCGACCATTTCAGTCGCGCCATCCGAACAAAATAATAATTGACTCGCATCTAACCCGTCATAATTAAAGTGCTCTACTGCTGTGTTGAAGTTATTTACATTTACCACGCCCATCGGTAAATGTTTGGAAGAGAAGCGATGCTTAATTTCCCGCCCATCGCCCCCCAGTAACAGAACCGGCGGCATTCCGCCATTCCACACCTGTATGGTGCGCGACTCGGCATCCATGGACAACAAAACACAGGCCACATAACGCGGCAGCGGCAAATAATTGCGCACGTGCATATTCATATCTTTGGCGATCGCGGCAATGTCAAAACCCTTGGCGGTCATTTTATAAAACGGCTGGGTAATCGGAATCACCGCTAAAGCAGCCGTCAAACCGTGACCGGCACTGTCCGCCAGCAACACATGTAAACGGTTATCCGGGGTGCGCGCAAAGGCGATCATATCGCCGCTGAAATTAGTCGCCGGCTTGAGCATAAATTGCACCAGCGGATCGCTAATTTTATCCAGCGCGGTAAACTGGCGAATGAACTCGCGCGCGGTAATTTCTTCCTCTTTAACCCGCTCGCTGTACTCCTGCAACAATCGATTTTTCTGCAGCAACTGCCCGGACATTTTGTTCCGCTCTTGCTCCAAGGTAACGCGCGCGGAAATATCCACAAACGTGGTAATGACCCCCACCACCACCCCGTCCATAAAGATCGGATGCGCCCAGCATTCAACCTGAACCGGCGAGCCATTTTTATGCCAGAACACTTCTTTATCGGAATGAAACGGCTGATGCGTCTGCACCACCAACTGCAAAACGCATTCCGATTCGGGATAATGACTGCCGTCCGCGCGCGTGTGATGGATCAGATTATGAATCTCCAGCCCCACCAATTCCTTCTCGTCCGAATACCCCAGAAAATCCAGAAAGGACTGATTGACGAATGTACATTTCCCCTTCAAATCAATTGCATATGCACATTCCGACATGGCATCCAACAAGCGCTTCATGTTCGCCTTGGCGTCACGCAAATCACGCTCCATGGCTTTGCGCGCACTGATATCCTGCTTCACCGCAACAAAATGGGTAATCTCACCGCGCTCATCCAGCAACGGGGCGATAGACATCTCTTCATGGTACAAAGAATGATCTTTACGCCGGTTCAGCAACTCTCCCACCCAAGCATCTTTATTCAGAATGGTCCGCCAAAGTTGCGCGTAAAACTCCTTACTATGCAATCCCGAACGGGTTAACTCACCGCTGTTTTTTCCGGATATTTCCTCAAACTCAAAACCGGTCATTTGCCGATAGGCTTTATTCGCCCATTCAATGCGCCCCTGCACATCGGTAATCAGCATGGCATTCGCTGCGGCATTTAGGGCAAATTCCTTGACATAGAGCGCCTCCCGGGTTTTTACCCGCTCGGTGATGTCACGCTGAACTGCCACAAACTGAATCAACTTTCCGGCCTCGTCAAACACCGGTGCCATCGACAACTCATTCCAAAATGCACTGCCGTCTTTGCGATAATTCAAAACTTCACCATGAAACGGCAGACCGGCTTGCAAGGCGGCGCTCATTTTGGCAATCGTTTCCGGGCTGGTCTCCGTACCCTGCAACAGGGCGCAGGATTTACCCAGCACCTCCTGCGGGGTATAGCCTGTAATTTTCTCAAAGCCGGAATTAACGTAGGTGATTAACCGGTTCGGACCGCTGATTAATACTCCTTCGGAAATTTGCTCCAGCGCTTTTTCGCGCAATTTAAGATTCTGCAGCGCAAGATCACGCTGCGCTCGCATCTCCCGGCGTTTCGCGGCCAGCAGCCAGATAACAATGGAGCTGATAAAGCTGCTGGACGCGATTTTTTTAATAGCTTTTATCATGGGGTAAGGGGCTTTGTTTGACCAAAGGCTGCTTTGCTATCCGGCGATTCAGTTTGTGGCTCGACATTAACCGGGATAAAAACAAATCCGGTTGCGTCCGCTCTGCTTGGCTTGATACATCGCCGTGTCGGCAGATTTCAATACTTCTTCTTCACTCTGCTCCGCTGCGATAAATATCGCCACACCGATGCTGGAGGTGCAAGAATGGGACACCACAGTATCCGACAGGCCTTCCCGTTTCACGCTCAACACATATGGCTGTGCCAACGCATGCAAAATTTTTTCAGCAATCACTTTCACTTGCCCTGCAGCTGTGTTCTTATCTTCATCCAACTGGTTGATCAGCACGACAAACTCGTCCCCGCCAAAGCGCGATACCGTATCGGTTTCCCGAACACAGGCACACAGCCGCCGCCCTACTTCAATCAACAATAAATCACCGGCATCATGACCGTGCTTATCATTCAGCGGTTTAAAATTATCCAAATCAATGAACAGCATACCGCTGTATTTTCCCGTGCGCCGGCTGCCGGCCATGATGAGCTTTAAGCGATCATTCAATAAACGCCGATTGGGTAATTTGGTGAGCGAATCATAGAAAGCATACTGCCGTACCACCTCTTCCATTTCATGCCGCTGACTGATGTCCAAATGCGTTCCCACCACGCGCAACGCAGTGCCATCCTCCGCACGCTCCACCACCTTGCCCCGGTCTAAAATCCATACCCAGTGTCCGTCCTTATGACGCATCCGGTGTTCCGATTCATAGCCGGGGCTTTGTCCTGCCAAATGGGGTTGCAAGGCAGCGTTGATCAACCCCCAATCATCGGGGTGGACTAATTTTTCCCATGTGCCGATGTCGGCGGCCAGTTCCTCGATTTTATAGCCCAACATTTCACACCAGCGCCGGTTGAAACTGACTTTGCCACTGGCAATATCCCAATCCCACAAGCCCAAATCTCCTCCTGCCAGCGCCAGCTCCATCTGCTGACTACTTTGCTCAAGCTGTCGCGACACCCGATTTCTATCGGTAACATCTTGTTTAATTGCGATAAAATTTACAACCTTGGATTGATAATCGAAGATGGGGGCAATCGACAACTCTTCGTAATACAGCGTTCCGTCCTTGCGCCGGTTAACTAATTCTCCCTGCCATTTTGAGCCGGATAAAATGGTGTCCCACATCTGTTTATAAAACGCTTTATCCTGCACACCGGAGCTGATTAATTCACCGGGCTTCAAGCCGCCGGCTTCCTCCAAAGAATATCCGGTTAATTGGCTGAATGCCGGATTAGCCCATTGAATACGGGCATCCGCATCGGTAATCACAATGGCATTGTGCGCCGCATTCAGGGCAGCCTCATACAAACGCAAATTGGCTTCCAGCTTGGCTCTAACCAGGGTATGGCGTACCGCCTTGCCCAGATTATCGTGCTCATATTGCCCTTTCACCACAAATTCCTGGGCACCCTGTTCCAATGCCGCAAGCGCGGTCGCCATATCGGCATTACCCGAAAGAACAATAATGGGAACCATGGGTACCGCATTTCGCATCGCGGTGACCGTGTCCAGTCCTTCAGAATCCGGCAAATTTAAATCCAACAAAATCACGTCCGGCTTTTGCTTCAACGCCAACTTTTTGGCATCCGCCAAACTGGTTGCCCATCTCACGGTGTCGCGCTCAACGTCCACTCCATAGCCGGCCATGCGCAGATAAACGCGGATCAGACCATAATCTCCCGCATCATCTTCCACGGCTAAAATATTTACTTCACTGACTGGTTTATCTGGCATTTTATTGTTAATAATAATTTATTGTGACTATGACAGCATAATGAGCAATAGCACAAATGTGCGCTATAACTGTTCACCTAATAATGTGTTTCCGGCAAGCGTACCAAATGAAACCAATAATCACACATGCGTGCAACGGTCTCAAAAAGTTTATCCGGGTCTGCATCTTTAACGAAATAACTCGCCGCCCCCAAACTATAAGCTCTACTGATATCGGCTGGCAGCGTTGAAGTGCCAAACACAACCAGAGGAATGATGCATAGGCGCTCTTCTTTTTTTATCATTTCAATAAACGCCAGACCACTCAAACCGTGAATTTTTAGATCCACCAGAATCAAGTCGGGGCGGGGTGTCAAATTGCTCCGCACATCGAGATTCAGTAAATATTGCAGCGCTTTCACTCCGTCCCGCTCTTGATGCACACCGATCGGCAACCCCGTTTTATCCAGTGCCGACTTCAACTGGCGTGCATCGTCCGCATCGTCTTCAAGCAATAATATTCCAAGATTTCGTGGCTCGTTCATAGCATCCTCCGCCCGATAAATTCCCACTCACCAACACAGCCAACCTATTGTTTTATAAAAATTCAATAGTAAAAAAGCATCCGCCTGCGCGCTCGAATAATGCTAATTCAGTAATCGCTCAAAGTCAGTTGCTGAAACTGGCCGGGAAAATAAATAACCCTGCCCATAATCACAGCCCATGTCACGCAGCAAAATGTGTTGCCCCTCGGTCTCAATACCTTCCGCGATCACCTTCAATCCCAATTCATGCGCCATCACAATAATCGCTTTGGACAAAGCCCGGGTGCTGGCATCCGTTTCAATATTACACACAAACGATTGGTCGATTTTCAAATAATCAATGTCAAATTTATTCAAATAGGCCAGCGCGGAATAACCCGTGCCAAAATCATCGATGGCGACTTGTACCCCCGCATCCCTGAGGGCGAGCAGTTTTTGCGAGACGATTGCATCGGCATTCATCAGTAAACCTTCGGTAATTTCAATCGCGATACTGGAGCCCGGCAATCCCATGTTCTGCAAAGCGGGCAGCCATTGATCAAAAAAATGATGATCATTACGAAACTGTATCGGCGATTTATTCACGCTGATTTGAAAATCCTCCGAATAACGTTCGCGCCACTGCTTAACCTGTTTTGCAGCCTGATGAAATACCCAATCGCCTATCTCGACGATCATGCCACTATGTTCCGCAAGCGGAATAAACTCGGCTGGACTGATCATGCCACGCTCGGGATTTTGCCAGCGAATTAATGCTTCGGCTTTATGAATGCGCCCGGTATTTAATTCAAGGATGGGTTGATAAAACACTCTGAACTGTTTACCTTCCAGGGCATTGCGCAGATCATTGGTCAGACGCATGCGTTTTTGCGCCTCTTCCTGCAGGGCCGACGTGAAATAACTGTAGCGATTGCGCCCCTGAGTTTTGGCCGCGTACATGGCCTGATCCACATGCTTGAGCAAATCGTCAATGTTGGTGGCATCATACGGAAACAGGGTAATACCGATACTGGCCGAAACAAACACAGTCTCCTCATCCAAATCAAACGCCGGAGATAAGGCATTAATAATTTTCTTGGCCACTTCATCCACATGCCCGATACTGTTTAAATCAGTCAAAATAATACCGAACTCATCTCCCCCCATGCGCGCAATGGTGTCTGAATCCCGCACACAGCGCGCCAGACGCCGCGATGCATCAACCAGCAACACATCCCCCTTGTCGTGCCCCAGTGTGTCATTCACTTCTTTGAAGTTATCCAGATCAATCAGCAATAGCGCCACCGGCAGTTTCGCGCGCTGGGCTTTTTTGATTTCCTGCTCCAGCCGGTCGCGGAACATATTGCGATTGGGCAAACCGGTCAGCCGGTCAAAATTGGCTTGATGCCAAATAACTTCATCGGATTTCTTAAGCGCGGTAATGTCGTAAAACCAACCCAAATTTGCCATTTCATTGGCGTATTTAATTCGCAAATAAGAGGCCAGCACCCAAACCTGACCTTTACCCCGGATATTCAACTCTACCAGTCTATCGGTCACTTCTCCGCCCGCATCCAAACAGTCCATTACTTCTTTGTACTCTGCCGGGTTGGCATAGAAAACACCTATCTTTGACCCCGGCAAATTGAGCAAATCAACATTAATTAACTCGGCGTAACGCTTATTGGCAAACAACACGCGCCGCTCAGCCTCGCTGGTAATGCGCACCGCAATCGGACTGGTCTCCAGCATAAAACGCAACATCAATTCGCTTTCCTGCAACTGCCTGGTCAGTTCGCGTTTACGCGAGAAAGTAACCAGAATCATGGCGGTTAATGCAAACATCACGGTGACGAGGGTAATCGCCAAAGCCAGGGTATTGGCATTAAAAGCGGTATCGGGCGGGTTAACGACATCGCCTCGTACAAAATACGCCGCCTGCATGGCGATATAGTGCATCCCGGAAATTGCTCCTCCCAGAATCAGGGCAACAACCAGCGCATTGCGTTGACTCGCGACTTGAAGTTTTACTTCTGTTTTTAACGCAAGGTAAGCCAGCAATACCGCGACCAACAGGGATAGGAGAAACCACCACGGATCGTAGAGCACAAAGCCGTCCAAATGCATGGCCGCCATGCCGGTGTAGTGCATAAGTCCAATACCGGCACCCAACAAGACGCTGCTAATCGGCAAGCTAAATTTGAATGCGTGGCGCCGGCCTATCAAGCCCAATGCCACACCACTGGCGAGGATGCCGGGAAACATGGAAACAAAGGTAAGCAGCGGGTCATAGTGAACGCCACAGGGCAGGCTCAAGGACAACATGCCGATAAAGTGCATCCCCCAAATACCGATGCCCAACACAACTGCGCTGACCAATGCCCAAATTGAACGCGCCAGACGGTCGGGTGAAGCAGCAATTCTGGCAGAGGTATTGAGAGCCGCATAGGCGGCAAAGACAGCAAGCAACACCGACACCACAACCCACTTCAGGTCATAGCTTCCCGCATAAAGAAGAGAGGCGTCAGGTGGCGCGCTGATAAATTGAATCAAGATATATATCTACGTTTGGTGAAGCCATCAGAAAACCATATTCAGCCGCAGATTAGCACGAATTAGCGCGGAACGATCTGCGGCTAAAAACTACATTTATTTAACCTGCGTCTGATGCTCATCGCCCTGACGTGCACGGATCACACCGATACGCGACACCGACTCCCCAAGGGTCTGTAAACTTTTTACTGCCGCATCCGCATCCTGTGCGGCGACGATGACCACCATGCCAATTCCGCAATTAAACGTACGGAACATTTCCTGCGCATCAACATTACCCTGTTCACGCAACCATTCAAACAGTTTTGGCATCTGCCAGGTCTTGCTATCAATATCCGCAACCACATTGGACGGCAGCACGCGCGGCACGTTTTCGGTAATACCACCACCGGTGATATGTGCCATCCCCTTCACCGTAAGCTGCTGCATCAATGCCAGCAGCGGCTTCACATACAGACGTGTCGGCGCCATGATGCAATCCGCCAGACAGCGTTCGCCGTCAAATTTGGCATTCAAATCTGGATGCGAGCGTTCGATAATTTTACGCACCAGCGAATATCCGTTGGAGTGAGCGCCATTGGATGCCAGCCCCAGCACCACGTCGCCCGCTTGAATGTCGGCGCCGGTGATGATTTTGGATTTTTCCACCACTCCCACGGCAAAGCCGGCCAAGTCATATTCGCCGACCGGATACATGCCCGGCATTTCTGCCGTTTCGCCGCCAATCAGTGCGCAACCCGATTGTTCACAACCGTAGGCAATGCCTTTAATGACTTCCGTCGCGGCAGGAACATCCAACTTTCCGCAGGCAAAATAATCCAGAAAAAATAACGGCTCAGCGCCCTGCACTAAAATATCATTAACACTCATGGCAACCAGATCAATGCCCACTGTGTCATGCCGGTTTAATTCAAAAGCCAGTTTAAGTTTGGTGCCCACGCCATCCGTGCCAGACACCAATACCGGCTCTTTAAATTTCTTGGAGATTTCCACCAAACCGCCAAAACCGCCGATGCCACTCAATACTTCGGGGCGCATGGTGCGTTTGGCAAACGGTTTAATATTTTCAACCAGTTGATCTCCGGCATCGATATCAACGCCGGCATCGCGATAGGAAAGACTATTGGTAGCTGTGCTCAAGATAAGTTCTCGCTTTTAATAAAAAATTTATGTCATCAGGGAACGGAAGTGGGACATTCGGCAAGGGAAAAATCTGTACACCGCATTTACCCTTCAGCACCAAAGGTGCGCCTTTTTCCCCTTCTCCTTTCCCAATCTATCCGGTACTACTTCTCGTTATGCGAGTGAAGACCGGACGAATCACACATCGTGCCGGCATTCACCCCGATCATCACCATTACCTGTTCGGGCTTTATCCGCAGCAACTCTGAAATATCTTTATAATCATCAGGTAACGCCGCATCATCCCAACCATTAGCCGAGTGTCGCGCCAGATTAACCGCCAGAATGACATTGCGCACGCGCTGCTGCGAACTGCATTCATCATCCATCAGGGTTAACAGCAGTTCGGGAAGTCCCCAAGCCTTAACCAAGTGTTGCTGCAAATCAAACAAGTTAAAACCCAGCACTTCTTCTTGCGCAGCGCGACTGCGCAGAGATTTATCGGCAATTTGCATGTCTCTGATTTGCATCATTTCCTGGGGCGCAAAACACCACATCAGCATTTCAGAAAGATCATGCAACAAAGCGGCAATACGCACCTCTTCAAAGTGCAGGTCACTCATATGCACTGCCCACTCATAGGCATATTCGGAGGCGCGATGTGAGCGGTGAATAATATGCAACAATTGCACCAGCGCATCATTATGTCCGGCCAACACATCCTGCACCCAGGGTTGCGGCGGAATCTTGTCGAAGAAAGCTTCCACCCCCATCATGATGAGCGCCTGTTCGACCAAAATAACTTCACTTAATTGGCTGCGATGTTTATGGTTTTGCAAATAACGCAATACCTTGACGGTCATCATCGGATCAACGGCAATCACCTGGGCAACACCCCGCGCGCTTAATCTATTTTGATCTTCACGCATGGTCGCCAACTCACGGGCAGTATGTTTTAACACAGGTAGTTCTGCGAAACTTAGAACACTCACCCAGTGCTCAATTCCCTTTTGTTCCTGCTGCATACAACCTCCCCCGTTTTAATGTGCAGATTTTTAATGCTGCCCTTGTATGGCTAACGCCCCTTTACGTCCGTCCACTTCGCCTATTTTAACCTCATGTCGTGGCAAATCGGACTTTACCGTTTGCCAATATTCGCGCATTGAAACCAGTTGATAACCCCTGGTCTGCCAAGCCAATAAAATATTCTCGAAAATCGCCAGCCATTTCCCGCCTTCCAATTCGGCAGACACATTAAACACGTGTCCGCTGGTTAAGGATTTTTCGCTTATTTCCAGCAGATGTTGCGCAACATTTTCCGGGGTAATGCTGCTTCTGCCAATCAATTCGTCCAGGGTGGGCAGTGTAGTCGGTAACTGCGGGCAGGTGACAATTTCCGCATCCCAGGTGGGAATAAAAGGATGACTGCCGCGTGTATCGGAGGAATAGTCAAAACCCAACCGTTGCGTCATACGCAACGCATCCCGATTCATCTGCCAACCCGCAGCCGCGTGTGCTTTGGGGGCTTCGCCGAATATTTCGGTGAAGCGCAGCACACCCAAATCCATATCGCGCTTGGTCCATTCGGGTGTCGCTTGCATCACATGATCGCGCCAACGAATATTTTCATTGGAACGCATGCCCACTTCAAAACCCGCATCACGCACATCGCGCAAAATATCCGCGCAATGCGCGGCAATATCCGGCGACGGTAAGAGTGTTCCATAGCACAACGTTTTAAATCCGAAATGTTCCAGCTGTGAAACACGCGGAGTGTTGCCGAAAATTCCGCGACCGCTGCGGTCTGCGCCCAGCGAGAAAAAAAAGGTAGCTGCCAAACCGTGACGCTTTAGCATTTCGACCAGACGCGGCGCGCCTTCCCGGGTGCCGCGCAAAGTATTCACATCAATTTTTATAGCAATTTGCATCACAGACTACCTGATTTTAAATAAACGATATTGCCCCGGCAAAGACACAATCAAACAACTCACAGCAAACAGCGCATGAAATACTTCAGTGCCGGGAAACTGATTATCATAATGAAAAATTGTCCAAACTGCCAAAGCGGAAATGCTTAATGCCAGAACCCGCTGGAATATCAAAGTTAATCCCAAGCGCCAATATCCGGCCAATGCCACCCCGGCAAGCGCAGACATCCACCCGCCAAACATGCCGCCCAGTATATCCACCGGCCAATGTACCCCGCACGCAATACGCGACAAAGCCACCACAATTGACAATGACAATATACTGATTTTAAAGCTTAATTTAAAATCTTGCACGCACACCAATGCGGCCACCACAAAGATGGTAGTGGTATGCCCCGAGGGGAAAGAACTGAGTTCCAAAAACGGCCCGATCAGATGAAAGCTGCCTTCAGCCAATACCGCAGGCGGGCGCGAAGAATAGAACAATTCCTTCATGCCATGCGTCCACAGCGAAGCGAATATTGCCGCCAATACAAACTGCCATGCCCACTCCGGACGCCGCCCCAGCATGGGTAATATCAGCAACAAAATCAACGAAGCGTCACCCAGCATCGTGACGTGACTCCACCACGCAGTGCCGGCAAAAAAAGTCAGTTCATTGATCCACAAAAATAATGGAATATTGCCTCCGAGGGCTTGCAGCAAACCCAAGGCCAATACTGCAAATAGCGGCACGCCCCACTGCCAGGCATCGCCAAAAAACAATTTAATTTTTGAAACCATCGCAGGCATACAGTGCAAAAGTTGACAGGGTTCGTTCGTGCGCCCGAATAGGCAGTATTTCGCGCAATTCACAGCGTGCAAATTGACCCGCACCACCGGTAGCGGGAGGGACTGCTTGCGGCCATACCAACAAGATACCGCGAGCGCCATTTTGCGGCGCACCAAACCAGATATCGAATTGATCATAGCGCGCATCAATTACCTGCACCGGGGTGGGGCGCGCATACCAGGCTAGCCGACTCGCGTAACTCCAGTTTCCGGTAAATAATAATGGCACAACTCCCGCTTCCGCACTCATCTGCGTGCGCCAATATTCAGCACGCTGCGCAGCTTGAGGCCATCCATATAAGTCTTTGAATAAATGATCATTTTCTTTTAGCGGCAAGCGCGGGGTAATTAATTCCGCGAATACCACAGCAATTAACAACAGCGCATAGGCAAGCGATATTTTCACCCCCGTTCGCACCCAGAAAGAAGACCAATGCCGATGCAACCAATAGGCGGTTAACGGGGTTAATCCTGCCCAGGCAAGCGACACCCAGTGTGGCAGGGTGAACTCGTAGCCAGCGCCCCAGCCGAAGAGTAAAAGTACCGGCAACGCCAGAGCCAAACACAACCATACGCTGCGGTCGCGCTCATGGTCGCCTGCCCCCCGCCAGTTCATTGCCGAAAGCAGCGCGAGCAAACCAAACACATACAAGCCCGGACCGTAAACGACTATTTGCGCGGCCTGAGAGAGCAGAAAGCGCGAAATCTCCCAACTCGGATTGCGCGTCCCGTGGTGCAGTTGGTATAAAAATGAAATCCACTCGTGGTGATAATTCCAATACAAAATCGGGTAAATCATCAGGCCGGAGATCACCATGGCCAACCACGGCCACGGGCCGCGCAACTGGCGCCATTGCCTGCTTAACAGCAAGGCAAGCAACACCGTCACCACCAAGGTGATCGCGGTATATTTTGCCAACGCAGCCAATCCCAATAACACACCGAGCCAAAGCCAATGTTGTTCGCGCCCCTGAATAAACACGCTATGCAATACTAGCAAAAGCAACAGCCCCAACAACAGCAAAGGCGTGTCGGGCAGCATGCTCATGCCGATTAATTGGAACATCAATCCGGAATGCAGCAGTGCAACACTGGTGAAGCCCAACCAGGAGGTTGCATGAAGAAATAAAACCTGCGTGACGCGGTATAACACCAGCGAGGTCGCCGCAAACAAAATCATCGGCAGCGTGCGCAGCGCCAGATTAGAGTCGCCGAATGGCAGCACCAGCGCTTGTAACCAACCGATTAGCGGGGGATGATCAAAATAGCTCCAGTCCAAATGCATGCCGTACAGCGCGTAATGCGCCTCATCGACACTCAGACCGCTGCGGCTGGCAACCCACGCACGCAGCAACGTTGACGCGGTTATCAGCATCAATGTTGCCTGCAACGGGGTTAAGCGCTTTAGGAAATCAAACATTAAATATTTTGGTATAGCCGCATTGGCGCAGTCATCCTATTTGGATTACAGCTTGGCTTTAACCCAAGTGCTGACCGAGGTTAATGCCGCACTTAAATGCTCCGGCTGCGTGCCACCGGCTTGTGCCATGTCGGGCCGCCCGCCGCCTTTTCCGCCCACTTGTTGCGCGACAAAATTGACCAACTCGCCCGCCTTTACTTTGGCGGTGGCATCGGCTGTTACCCCGGCGATCAGGCTCACTTTGCCATCGCTTACCGATGCCAGCAAGATCACAGCGGATTTGAGTTTGTCTTTCAGCTTATCCAGCGTCTCGCGCAAGGTAACCGCATCCGCCCCTTCCAGTTTGGCAGACAACACCTTCACGCCGTTGATGTCTTGCGCCTGACTCAGCAATTCGTTGCCTTGCGCGGAGGCCAGCTTGGACTTCAAAGTGGCCAGTTCTTTTTCCAGCGATTTCATGTTGTCGAGAATCTGCCCGATGCGTGCGGCAGCTTCGTGCGGTTGCGCCTTCACGGCGTCGACCACTTGCAGCAATTGCTGCTGCTGCTGCTGCACCAGCGCCAATGCGCCCTCGCCCGTCACCGCTTCAATGCGGCGCACGCCCGCCGCCACACCGCTCTCTGCCACGATCTTGAACAGGCCGATGTCGCCGGTGCGCTTTACGTGCGTCCCGCCGCACAACTCTATCGAAGAACCGATATTCAACACGCGCACTTCGTCGCCGTATTTCTCGCCGAACAGCATCATCGCGCCGGTCTTCTGCGCGTCGTCAATCGCCATGACGCGCGACTGCGTCGCCGCATTGGCGAAAATTTCCGCGTTCACCAGGCCTTCCACTTTGCGAATTTCCGCGTCAGACATCGGTTGCGTATGCACGAAGTCGAAGCGCGTCTTGTCCGGATCAACCTGAGAACCTTTTTGCTGCACATGACTGCCCAGCACTTCGCGCAAGGCCTTGTGCATCAGATGGGTGACCGAATGGTTGCGCTCGGTACGCGCACGTGCCGCGACATCCACTTTCGCGTTAACCCCGTTGCCCACTGCCAACTTGCCGGTCTTCACCACTCCGTGATGACCGAACACCGTGGCCTGTATCTTCTGCGTGTCTTCCACCGCAAAGATGCCGTGCACGCTGCGCAGTTCGCCGCTGTCGCCCACCTGGCCGCCGGACTCGGCGTAGAACGGCGTATCGTCCAACACCACCACACCAATATCGCCTTCGGTCAGTTCGTTCACCGAAACACCATCCTTGTACAGCGCAAGGATATTGCCCTTGTGCTCCAACGCTTCATAACCGTGGAAAGTGGTCACCGGGCCCGCGTATTCGAGGTTCGCCGCCATCTTGAATTTGCCTGCCGCACGCGCTTGTTCTTTTTGCTGCGCCATCGCCTTGTCAAAGGCTGCGGCATCGACCGTCACGCTGTGTTCGCGGCACACGTCCTGCGTCAGGTCGAGCGGGAAGCCGAAGGTGTCGTGCAGCTTAAATGCCGTCTCACCGTTGAAAATCTTATTGCCCGCTTTTGCCATCACGACCAGATCAGCTTCAAGGATCGCCATGCCATTTTCGATGGTAGCGAAGAAACGCTCTTCTTCCTGCTTGAGGATGTCCATCACGCGCACTTGTGCGGCGGCCAGTTCGGGAAACGCCACGCCCATCTGTTCGACCAAGTCTGGTACCAGCTTATAGAAAAATGCATCGCGTGCGCCCAGTTTGTAGCCGTGACGAATACCGCGACGAATGATCCGGCGCAATACATAACCGCGCCCTTCGTTGCCGGGAATCACGCCGTCGGCGATGAGGAAGGAACAGGCGCGGATATGGTCGGCCAGCACTTTAAGCGAAGGGGAGTCCAGATCGGTGGAGTGCGTCTCGCGCGCTGCCGCTTTGATCAGTGCCTGAAACAGATCGATCTCGTAGTTGGCATGCACGTGCTGTAACACTGCCGAGATGCGCTCCAAGCCCATGCCGGTGTCCACCGACGGCTTGGGCAGCGGATGCATAACACCCGCTTCGTCGCGGTTGAACTGCATGAACACGTTGTTCCAGATTTCGATAAAGCGATCGCCGTCTTCGTCGGGGCTGCCCGGCGGGCCGCCGGCAATGTGTTCGCCGTGGTCGTAAAAGATTTCAGTGCAGGGACCGCAGGGACCGGTGTCACCCATCATCCAAAAATTGTCGGAGGCATAACGCGCGCCTTTGTTGTCGCCGATGCGGATGATGCGCTCGCGCGGCACGCCGATCTCGTTTGCCCAGATGTCGTAAGCCTCGTCGTCTTCCGCATACACGGTAACCGTGAGCTTATCTTTGGGCAGCTTATAAACTTCGGTCAACAACTCCCACGCATAGTTAATGGCATCGCGTTTGAAATAGTCGCCGAAACTGAAGTTGCCCAGCATTTCAAAGAAAGTATGGTGACGCGCGGTGTAGCCGACGTTCTCCAAGTCATTATGCTTACCGCCGGCGCGCACGCATTTTTGCGATGAGGTGGCACGGGTATAGGGGCGCTTGTCGAAGCCCAGAAAAACATCTTTAAATTGATTCATGCCCGCGTTGGTAAACAGCAGGGTCGGATCTTCATGGGGAACCAGCGAACTGGAGGCGACCACGGTGTGGCCTTTGGACGCAAAAAAATCTAGAAATTGCTGGCGAATCTCACTGCTTTTCATGGCACACCCTCGGGGAAAAATTTCTCATAAAAAAACGCCGCGCATCATACCACGCGGCGCTTCGAAGCTCACCGGCAAAGGCCATAGCCGGGCAAAAAAATTGGCGCACAGATCAGCGCCACTGTTGCATATTGAATGCGCAAAGAGTGTAATTAAAACGAGGATGCCACAGGATGACCAATGCGACACACTTGCAACACATTGATTATAAAGTGATTTATTCTTGATGCTTGCTTGGAGTTACCGAAGATGTCGCGAGCGGCGAAATTTTTCCCACGATCTGAAAAAAAACTTCGTCACGCTTCACCATACCCAGGCTGCTGCGCGCCCGTTCTTCAATGGCTTCTGTGCCATTTTTTAAATCTCGCACCTCTGCATCGAGCGCGGCGTTGCGCTGGCGCAGTTGCTGATTGATTTGCTGCTGAGCGTCGACCTGACGGTCAACATCCCACATTCTGAATAAACTGCCCTTACCCAGCCAAAGCGGATATTGCAATAGCAGGATAAGGGCAATCAATACTAATGTGAGCGGACGAGGCATTAACCAAGCTGGTAATACGCGGCACTGCCGGGATAAGAAGCGCTATCGCCCAAATCTTCCTCGATGCGCAACAGTTGGTTGTACTTCGCCATACGGTCGGAACGCGACAAAGAACCGGTTTTGATTTGCAGTGCATTGGTGGCAACCGCCAAATCAGCAATGGTTGAATCTTCGGTCTCACCGGAGCGATGCGAAATAACGGCGGTATAACCGGCACGCTTGGCCATTTCAATCGCGGCAAACGTTTCAGTCAATGTGCCAATTTGATTCACTTTAATCAAAATTGAATTGGCGATACCGCGCTTAATGCCTTCACGGAAAATTTTGGTATTTGTAACGAAAATATCATCGCCGACCAACTGGATATTTTTACCCAAACGATCCGTCAGGGCTTTCCAACCGTCCCAATCGTGTTCGCTCATGCCGTCTTCAATACTGATGATCGGATACTTGTCCACCCAAGTTGCGTACAGATCGATAATCTGCGCAGCATCAAGCACCAATCCGTCAGCTTTGAGATGGTATTTTCCGTCTTTGTAGAACTCGGAAGCAGCGCAATCCAAACCGATTGCCACATCGGCACCCGGTACATAACCGGCCGCTTCAATCGCTTCAACGATAACCTTTAAAGCGCCTTCATTGGAACCCAGCGCGGGCGCGAAACCACCTTCATCACCCACAGTAGTAGCCAGTCCGCGATCATGCAAAATCTTTTTCAAGTTATGAAATACTTCAGCGCCGCAACGCAATGCTTCGCGGAAACTTTGCGCGCCTACCGGCAAAATCATGAATTCTTGTATGTCCGCACCGCCTTCAGCATGCGCGCCACCGTTGATGATATTCATCATCGGCACGGGCATTTCCATGCGCGCGGCACCGCCGAAATAGCGATACAACGGCAAACCGGATTCTTCTGCAGCGGCTTTGGCAACGGCAATAGAGACCGCCAAAATAGCATTTGCTCCCAAGCGGGATTTATTTTCAGTACCGTCCAATTCGATCATGGTTTGGTCAATGAAAGCCTGCTCAGCCGCATCCAATCCCACGATGGCTTCGGCGATTTCGGTGTTCACAAACTCCACGGCCTTTAAAACACCTTTGCCCAAATAACGTTGTTTGTCCCCGTCACGCAATTCAACCGCCTCTTTGGTACCGGTAGAAGCACCGGAAGGAACTGCCGCACGCCCCATTACTCCCGACTCCAACAGCACATCCGCTTCAACAGTGGGGTTGCCACGGGAATCCAAAATTTCACGCGCTACGATATCTACAATTGCACTCATTATTATTTTTTCCTTAACTCATTAAACTCAAATGGAATTTAGTCACGGATGAACACAGATCAACACCGCGGAAAGGTTTTTGTACCGTTGGGTACGGATAAAACCTGATACGACTCCGTATACTGATTGCAACTATCTTTCAACTAAAAATTATTTTCAAACATTTCTTAAATCAATTTTTTCTTCAATTAAACCTTGTTGCTTCACCGCGCTGTCCAAGACAATCAGTGTGGCAAGGAGTTCCTTTAGATACCCCAAAGGAAAAGCATTCGGTCCATCCGACATCGCTTGCGCAGGATTGGGATGAGTTTCCATAAACAATCCGGCCACGCCCACGGCGACAGCGGCACGCGCCAGCACGGGAACAAATTCGCGCTGCCCACCCGAACTGGTGCCCTGCCCGCCCGGCAATTGCACCGAATGCGTGGCATCGAATACCACCGGGCAACCGGTGTTGCGCATTACGGCCAGCGAACGCATATCCGAAACCAAGTTATTATAGCCAAAAGAGGCGCCGCGCTCACACACCATGATGTTATCTTCACCGCTTACTTCGCGGGCTTTATCCACCACATTTTTCATATCCCAAGGCGATAAAAACTGGCCTTTTTTGATATTCACCGGCTTGCCGATTGAAGCGGCGGCATGAATAAAATCAGTTTGGCGACACAGAAACGCGGGGGTTTGCAACACATCCACCACGGCAGCGACAGGCGCGATTTCATCGATACTATGCACGTCAGTCAATACCGGAACGCCGATTTGCGTCTTTACTTTTTCCAGAATTTTCAAGCCTGCTTCCAGGCCGAAACCGCGAAAGGTTTTACCGGAACTGCGATTCGCTTTATCGTAAGATGACTTATAAATAAAATTAATATTCAAAGAGTTGCAAATCTCCTTGAGTTGCCCGGCAGTATCGATGGCCATTTGCTCGGACTCGATAACACACGGCCCCGCAATCAGGAAAAACGGCTGATCAAGACCAACCTCATATCCACATAACTTCATAATTTTACGCTCCCAGTTGTCGGCTGGGGCAGCCCCTCCCGCACCCAGCGCTGCGCGATACCGTGTCGGGGCTGCACATTAAATCCGCACAGCTTCATTTAGCTTCCTTCAAGGATACAGCGGCTTCAACGAAAGCCTTAAACAAAGGATGACCGTCGCGCGGGGTAGAAGTGAATTCCGGATGGAATTGCACCCCGACAAACCAGGGATGCATAGACTGCGGCAATTCCATCATTTCCGGTAAATTTTCCGAGGGGGTACGCGCAGAAATAATCATGCCGAACTTTTCCAACTCGGGCACATAATGATTATTCACTTCGTAACGATGCCGATGCCGTTCATTGACTTCCGCACCGTAAATACGCGAGGCCAGTGTGCCGCCTTTAATCGGACAGCGTTGCGCCCCGAGACGCATCGTGCCTCCCAGATCAGAATCGGCACTTCGGGTAGCCACTTTGCCATCGCGATCCAGCCATTCGGTAATCAATGCCACCACCGGATGTTCGGTTTCCAAATCAAATTCTGTGCTGCTGGCATCCGCCATCCCTGCCACATGACGCGCATACTCAATCACCGCCAACTGCATGCCCAAACAAATGCCCAGATACGGCACTTTATTTTCACGCGCATAACGAATCGCGGCAATTTTACCTTCCGTGCCGCGCTTGCCAAAACCGCCCGGCACCAGAATCGCATCAAAATGGGTTAGCCCGGCACGGTCACTTGCTTCAAACACTTCGGAGTCGATGTACTCGATATTCACCTTGGTTAGGGTGTGAATACCCGCATGACGCAACGCTTCAATGAGCGACTTGTAGGACTCGGTAAGCTCTACATATTTGCCAACCATACCGATAGTAATTTCATGCTGCGGATGCTCCAGCGCATCAACCAATTTCTTCCACACCGTCAAATCAGCCGGCGCCGGATTGATAGCCAATTCTTCACAAACAATCCGGTCCAAGCCCTGATCATTTAATATCTGCGGAATTTTGTAGATGCTGTCAACATCCCAAACCGAGATAACCGCTTCTTCGCGCACATTGGAAAACAGGGAAATCTTGGCACGCTCATCATCCGGAATCGGACGATCCGCACGACACAACAATGCCGTGGGGAAAATACCAATTTCGCGCAATTTTTGCACACTGTGCTGGGTGGGTTTGGTTTTCAACTCCCCCGCACTGGCGATATAGGGAACCAAAGTCAGATGTACAAATGCCGTGCTGCTGCGTCCGCGCCGCAAACTCATTTGGCGGGCAGCTTCCAGGAAAGGGAGGGATTCAATATCGCCCACGGTACCGCCAATTTCAACAATCGCAATATCCGCCTGGCCATCGTAGGAAGCGGCTGCGCCACGTTCAATGAACGCTTGAATTTCATTGGTGATGTGCGGAATAACCTGCACGGTTTTACCCAGATATTCACCGCGCCGCTCTTTGCGAATCACGCTGTCATATATTTGGCCGGTCGTGAAATTGTTCGACTTGCGCATTTTAGCCGTCACAAAGCGCTCGTAATGCCCCAAATCCAAGTCTGTTTCAGCACCGTCTTCGGTGACAAAAACTTCGCCGTGTTGAAATGGGCTCATGGTGCCGGGATCCACATTTATATAGGGATCCAGCTTGAGCATGGTTACTTTGAGGCCGCGCGATTCAAGAATCGCCGCGAGGGATGCAGCTGCAATGCCTTTTCCAAGAGAAGACACCACGCCACCGGTAATAAAGATATATTTAGTCATGGGATGCAATGATACCGTAAATCCCACATCCTTCAAAACTCATGTTATCTGAGATCCTCCAAGCATAATTTCCACCCGAATCACGCAAGAGGTGGTGCAAGGCAAATTACATCAAAGCGCTTATTTTCGGCTTTCGCCCCCCTATTTGCAATGCAACTCCCAGCAATTAGATTCACACTCCGGCATACAATCCCGACTCCGTTGTGAAATTAAGCCGTTTTTTATTGCACGATCCCCTTGAGTTGCGTACTATTCGCGACTTGTTGTGTTTGTTTTGGCACATCCTGTGCCACCAATTTTCAAGCCTTTGCACCCCGGTTAAAATTGAAAAGTGCAAAGTGATATTTCACTGTTTTAAGGAGTTTGCCATGTTGTTGCGTAGAGTATTGTCAGTTTCGTTGCTGGTATTAAGCCCCGCAGTTTATGCGGATGCTTTGGATGTGAATTTGCGCGACGACGCCGCACAGTTTAAATTTTTCACCTCCGCAGGCATATTTATTCAAGGCAACTCTGAATTTAATGTCGGTTTTCTTTATACCGATTCCAAGAGCAATCTTGCCAATGCAACATTGCTGGTTAAAGCAGCCGAGGAAGCTGTCCCCGGCTTGAGTATTGGTATTGGCGTGGAAGGGGTTTATGGCACGCTCAACAATGACACCATGAAAAAAGATGGCGCCGCTATCGCCATTGGAACAGAGATTGGCTATACATTGCCCACCATGAACCAAGTTGCCATTATTGGCGACCTGTTTCTTTCGCCGAAAATTACTTCTTTCGCCAATATTGACCGTTTTACCCAAGCCGGACTTCGTGTTGAGTATAGTTTATCGCCCCAAACCAGCGCTTACTTGGGATATCGCCAAATCGATTTTGGAATTAAAAACGCAAACACCCAAACATTGGACTCCGGCGTTATGCTTGGCGTTAAACTGTCGTTCTAAATAACTTTGCCATTTTTCGACTATTTCATTTGGAAATAAAATCATGCTGATACCTAAAATTATCTCCTTAATGTTATTGCTTGCCTTTAGTTCAATTGCTTCGGCCAAAGATGTTTCTGCACTGCAGGCCGGTGTCGAATATGCAAGACAAGAAGTCGAAAAAGCCGATACGCAAAATCAGCTTGACCAGAAAAACGCTGAAGAATCGGCAAAATTATTGGAAGAACGCCGCAAGGCCTTCGAACTGCAAACCAAGCAGCTGGCTGAAGATCGGAAAAAGGCCGAGTTATCCCAAAAACTTTTGCTGGAAGCCAATACGAAATACCACAAAGCCCAGGCAAGACTTGATCAGGCTTGGAAAGAGTAAGCTTTTAGCCGCAATCCAATAACGTTTGAGCTACCCGGGCTATCTCTGCGTTGTCCAACGATGGCAAACTTATCACCTGCGCGGAACTCAGTCCGGGAAAGTTTTTTGTTGTAGAGCGCAGGTAAGCCGGGTCGTAGTGATTGATGAGTAAATCCGCAACCAGCTCCTGCCAATTTCCCTGTCGCGCCAAATCATCCCAGTGATCAACCCGCTTGTGCCCATGCAACTCCAGCAAGGGCGCCAAAGTTTCTTTAAGTAACAGCGCATGATCAACGAAATGCGCATAATCTTCCATGAGCAGTTGAACGCGCGCTTCAAGTGATGCGGCTATAGAAATACACCCCGCCGCACGAATATTTTCCAGCAAGACAACCGGAATGGATAATGAGCCGATTTTCCGGCTTTCCGCTTCAACAAAAACACAATGCGCTGCATCGAAATTGCGCAAAGTATTCCATACACTCGTTTCAAACATTTTTTGCGATGGCTGAGGTTGTCCCGGCAAATTCCCCAGCAGCGAACCGCGGTGTTGCGCCAACTTTTCCAAATCCAGTACCTGAGCTTTTTGCAACTCCAGCGCCTGAAGCAAACGACTTTTCCCCGAACCGGTGGGACCGCAAATCACTTGGAATTGCATCTGCTGCGAAAACCTTTCCAATTCATCAATCACGTGACGCCGGTAAGTTTTATAGCCTCCCTGCAACTGCCCGACCCGCCAACCCACCTGCGCAAAAATATGCGCCATCGCGCCGCTGCGCTGACCACCGCGCCAGCAATAGATCATCGGTTTCCACTCGCGCGGGCGATCCATAAATTGGCTCTCCAGATGCTGCGCAATATTGCGCGCAATCAGCGCGGCGCCCTGACGCTGGGCCTCAAACGGCGAAACTTGCTTGTACAAAGTTCCGATCTGCGCGCGCTCCGCATTACTTAACACCGGCGCACTGAGCGCCCCCGGAATATGATCTTCCGCATACTCCGCCGGAGAACGCACATCAATAATGTCGTCGTATTCAAAAAGGTGTGATACGGTTACGGGCTGAATTTTACGCATAGTGGATTTTTCAAAAATGACTTCACAAAATAAAACGACTTCACACATTAAACTTACCCAATTTTCTCATGGGGGCGGATGCGGCTGCAAAATTGCACCGGCGGTCCTCGCAAAAATGTTGGCAGCGATGCCACCACCTCCATCTTACCCGAACCTGCTGGTGGGCACAGAGAGCAGTGACGATGCCGCAGTTTATCGCATCAATGATCAGCAGGCCGTGGTGGTGACCACCGATTTCTTTATGCCCATTGTGGATGACGCGCGCGACTTCGGACGCATTGCCGCAACCAATGCGCTCTCCGATATCTACGCGATGGGTGGCACACCGATATTAGCTTTGGCAATCGTCGGCATGCCGATTGATAAATTGCCTTTGGAAACCATTCGCGACATTTTGGCGGGCGGGGCCGCTGTGTGCGAAGCAGCGGGTATACCGCTGGCCGGCGGGCATTCTATCGACGCACCTGAACCGATTTACGGCCTTGTTGCCGTGGGAATGGTGCATCCCGATCGAATCAAACGCAACGACCGCGCTCAAGCAGGCGACGTGTTAATTTTAGGTAAACCGCTGGGCGTGGGCATTCTCAGCGCCGCGATGAAAAAAGGCGAACTCAGTGAAGTCGCGTATCGCGAGATGATAGCCACCACCACGCAACTCAATCGTGTCGGTGTGAAATTGGGCGAAATAAACGAAGTGCATGGCATGACCGATGTTACCGGCTTCGCCTTGCTCGGGCATTTACTGGAGATGTGTCGTGGCTCAAAACTGGGCGCAACCCTGCGTTTTGCAGATTTGCCCATTTTACCCAGCGCCTTAAAACTTGCGGAACAGGGATACGCCACAGGCGCTGCGGAGCGCAATTGGGCCAGTTATGCAACGGCAATTAGTTTGCCTAACGACTTTCCCGAGTGGCAGAGAAAATTATTATGCGACCCGCAAACCAGCGGCGGTTTATTGGTGGCCTGCTCGCAACACGCTGCCGCAAAAGTGCTGGAACTGTTTCACGCTGATGGATTTTCGGCGGCCTGCATTATTGGGCAAATGGAACCGGGCGAGTCGCAGATTAAAATCGCAACATATTGATTACAAAGCAGATCATGTTCTCCGGTATTTGTGAGCCGCGCTTTCAAATGAAATTACGACACCGGAGTTGCCTGGTAATAGCACGGGGTGCTTCCCGGTCTCATTGAGATAATGGCTGCGGCGCAGCGAAAATGTTCCTGCCGAAGTAGGAAAAGGCACAATTTCGACAGCCTCCATCCCATAGGTATCGGGTAAAACGTCTACTTTCGAACAAGCATATCCATTCATGGTCGGCTCCGTTGTGTTGATTGTTGATGAGTGTCATTTTGAACATGCAGCGATATTTAAAACATCGGCGTTTTGCGTAATATGCTTTAAGGAAATTCAGGAATTCAGCGTCGGTGTTTGTCCTATGCCTCCACTCAGGCAAACTCTGTAGACTGCCTACTCCAATCAGTGGCTACGATTAGCTCAACTGTTTTTTCTAGGTTCAACCAAAAGTTGGTTGCTGCCACTGCTCGGGCGGTGCCGCACAAACCCACCTCCAGCGCGGAGCACACCTTCACTCTCTGCTGCATCAGCAAGTCAAAAAGCAAACCGTGTTGCGACCGGAATCGGTAGCTTGGTACATCGCCCTGTCGGCGCATTTAAGCAGGTCATCCACCGACTCTTCATTGCCGCGATACAAACACACACCGATAATCGGAGAGCTGTGATGCTCGTTTTTATTGAAGGAATAAGGCAGTCGCCCGACATCCTGCAGCTGCGATGTATTTCTGATCGACAGATCTTTCCGCAATCCAATTTCCGCACGGCGGAGTAATTTCTTGCTGTCTGCCTGCATTAGTTCATGACTAAGTATTCGGTTCATAGTCATCTCTTTGCCGAACACGGCTCTGTCAGTCGTCTCGCCACAGACATACGAAGTGTTTACATACCCTGTTGTAAGTCGAGGCGCAGCAATCAATATTTCCTTCTCTGCGCTGAAATTTTCTGATCAAATTGATCTTGCTCAATTGATCCAATACCAGCGTCGTAACCGGAGCGGATAACCCAGCTGGTTTGTTTTTCAGGTTACTCATGGTCTTGAGTCTTAATCAGCAGATCGAGATACATCCGGTGCATCTTGTGATAATTCTCGCCCAGAGTTGAATTGCAGGATTCCAATATGGCGATGCGGCGATCCAGCCGGTCGGTTCGTGCGCGTACCATGTTGTCCAGCATGTTGCGGTAATGCGTGAGCTCAGCTTCCAACTTTTTGCTATCTGCCATAGTTGCATCCGAATAAGTTTCCTGATGCAGCGTGCTGCATATCGCCTGTCTTTCACGCTGTTCTTGAGCAATCAACACATTCTCAGCATCTTTACTGATACCGCGCTGGTTTTGGGATAAAGTTTCCTCTACTGCGCTAGCGCGAAAGAACGGCTGCACATCTGTTCGTTGAGTTGTTTTTTCACAGCGCGTTGTGACGGAACGTAAGGTATTGACAGTCATCATTTCCAATTTAAACTCCTTAATTCGTATTTTTCGTGGATGAATTTCGATTTTAAGGCTGAATGTTGGGGCGTTAACCCTATACAAACACTGCCTGCCCCTTGCGGGTGCAACCCGACAAAACGCGTTGAATATAGCTATGGCTGTCGGGTTACCCATCAGTGGTTCTCGCACCCTTTGGGTGAAACCCGACCTTGTATCTACAAAAACTATCTTTGAGTTCCGGCTCGTTCGGTTTGGGTAATGCAGACGTCCCATCTTTCTTCGGCAGGAGTGAGGTTCGCAGTACGCAGACCCAAGATCTACGTGATGCACCGGGTAATCCTCAGTTTAAGGAAAGTGTCGCCACCTCAGTCTGTGCAACTTGTGCAGACCGTCAAGTTAAGCCACGGCAAAAGTCATGCATTTTCCCTGTTGTCCATCCTGACCAATCCGGATACTGGTTGCGCCACATTCAAAATCCGAGTTATGCCGACAAGCCGAGACTTTGCATGCACCCACCCCCGCAGTTTCTTGTATGCTGATATGCTTTTGCGACTTAAAGAAGGTGTCGCACATGGGGTGATCACCGTCACCAATGGTGATAGCGATGGCATGGCACGACGCATTTGAGTTGTATGCACATTCGGCAATAGCGCATTCGGAAACGCTGGGGATTTTATTCGTCTGCAACATGTGAACCTCCATTGTGTTGGTGGAAAAAGCGTTATGCCCCGACTGCACAAGTAAAGATTGCTTCGGGGGAGGTTATTTTGGCGATATCACACCTTATAAAACATCGGCGTTTTGCGTAATATGCTTTAAGAAAATTCAGGAATTCAGCATCGGTGTTTGTCCTATGCCGCCCGCCGGTCAAACTCTGTAAACTCCCGCTTCCGATTTGGACAAGTGGCGCAACTGTCAGAATGCGGCCCCGAATACCCATGACCAATAATCAAACAACACCGGCGGGCAATGAAGCAAAACCGGCTCATGCTAATCAATATGCGCTTAGCGCCTGGAAGCCGCTGCTGGTATTTATGCTCTTCACTCTCGCCATCACGGCAGGGGGCTATTTCGTTTTTCAACATCACAAGAACAATATAAGAGCCGAAAAACTGAACGAGTTGGGCGGCATTGCCGAACTGAAGGTACGGCAGATCATCAACTGGATGGAGGAGCGCAAGGGCGATGCGCTCGCAATCAAGAGTTCTCCCCTGTTTCTGGACGAAGTCGAACGCTGGCTGCAACAGGGCGGCCCAGCGGGTGAGAGCAAAACGAAATTGATGGGGCATTTGGCTTCTCTGCAACAGGCTTACACGGCTTATGGCTATATCTCGATTTCGCTGTTCGATGACAAGGCCATGTTGCGCCTGTCTTCTGCGGCGGATGAGGCTCCCATCCGGGGATGGGAAAAAGAGCGTTTGCTGGCAAGCATGCGCAGCGGACAGATCGTGTTTTCCGAAATCCACTGGGAAAAATTTCATTCGGTGAATAAGATCGAGATCGAGCTCAGGGTGCCGCTAATCCGGGTCAAAAACGGCAAGGCGCGCAGCATCGGCGCGATTCTGTTTCGCATTGATCCCAACCGTTTTCTTTTTCCACTCATTCAAAGCTGGCCGACATCCAGCCCAAGCGCCGAAAGTTTGCTCGTCCGCCGCGATGGCGATGAGGTGGTATTTCTGAATGAACTGCGCCTGCGCAAGAACACCCCGCTTGCCATGCGCCTGCCACTGGGCAACAGTGAATTGCCGGCGGCGATGGCGGTTATGGGGCAGGAAGGCGTGGTAGAAGGGGTGGATTACCGGGGAGTGCCGGTGGTCGGCGTATTGGCCAAGGTTGCGGATACATCATGGGTCATGATCAGCAAGATAGACAAGGCGGAAATTTATGCGCCCATAAACCAGCTGGCTAACTGGATGGTAGTGCTGATGCTGACGCTGGTCGGCGCGGGTGGCGGTATCGCCGTTTTCTGGCGAAAAAAAGAACAGAAGCAATACGAAAACGAGCTCAAACGGCGGGTACTTGCCCGGCATCTGGACTTTCTGATCAAGTACGCGAACGACATCATTCTGCTGCTGGACGAGACGGGCAAGATCGTGAATTTCAACGACCGCGCCCTTGATGCTTATGGCTATTCTGCCGGGGAAATGTCCGGCTTGAATATTGACAATTTGCGGGCAATAGATTTCTCACTCGCGCACACTGAGCGCATCAGGAAAATTGACGAGGCTGGCGGTGCGTTGATATTTGAATCCATGCATGTCCCCCTGAGTGGAATGAATTTTCCGGTTGAGTCCAGTGTGCGGACGATCAGCATTGACGGGGGAACGTTTTATCAAACCATTATCCGCGACATTACCGAACGCAAGCTGGCCGAACATGAACTTGCCCGGCAAAATGATTTTATACGGCAGGTTATCGACAGCGATCCCAGTCTGATTTTCGTCAAGGATGCCAAGGGCAAGTTTTTGCTGGCCAACGAGGCGACGGCCAAAAGCTATGGACTGGCTACAAATGAAATTGTCGGCAAGCTCAATGCGGAGTTTGTGCATGACCCGGAGCAGGCCGCCGCTTATGACAGTGCTCACCGGGACGTGCTCGAAACGCGACAGCCACGGGTGGCGCGTGAAACAGGTCTTTTTGCCGATGGTAAAAAGCACTACCTGCAGACCATCAGGAAGCCTTTGCTGCAGAGCGATGGTTCGTTAAACGTGCTGACCATCGCAATGGACATCACCGAGCTTCATGAGACCCAAGAGCGGATGCAAATTAACATTCGGGCGCTGCGGCTGTTGAGTGCATGCAATATCGCGCTGGTGCATATTGAAGAAGAAGGGCAGTTGCTCAACGAAGTGTGTAAGTTGGTTGTGGAAACGGGCGCCTACCGCATGGCATGGGTAGGGTTTGCCGAACAGAATCAAGCAAAAGATGTGCGTCCGGTGGCGCGCTATGGAAGTGATGCGGGTTATTTGGATAGTGCAAATATCAGCTGGGGAGAAACGGAACGGGGGCTCGGCCCCATCGGCATTGCAATCAGAACCGGCGTTGCGCAAGTCAACCAGAATTTTCTGACTAACCCCCAGTTGACCTTGTGGCGAGAGGCAGCGTTGGCGCGCGGTTTTCAGTCGAGTATCGCTTTGCCGCTCAGGAGCGGGCCCCATACATTTGGAACGCTGAATATTTATTCCGCCACGCCTGATTCCTTTGGTGCTGACGAAGTGATGTTGCTGAAAGAGCTGGCCGACAATCTGGCTTGGGGGGTACTGGCGCTGCGCATACGCAGCGAGCACGAGCAGGCCATTGAAAAGATGCGCCAGAGCGAGGAGCATTTCCGTTTCCTGACAGAAAATGCAGTTGATATGACTTACCTTATGTCTCTGCCGGAGGGGCGCTATGGATATGTCAGCCCCTCGTCAAAACATCTGACCGGGTATACGCCGGAAGAGTTTTATGCCACACCGAAGCTGATGCAAACTATTATCCATCCCGATTGCCATGCCTATTGTGTACAGCAGTGGGAGCTGATTCTGGCGGGAGCACTACAAGGGACTTTTGAATTTCAGATTGTGCACAAATCCGGCGAAACGCGCTGGATAAATCAGCGCAATGCGCCGATCTGGAAAGGGGATGGGAGCGGGGTGTTGATCGCCATTCAGGGCGTGGTCACCGACATTACCGAACGCAAGCTGGCGGAAGCTCGGCTGGAGAACGAGCGCATCCGCTTGCGCACGCTGGTGCAGACCATTCCGGATATGGTTTGGCTTAAAGATGTTGATGGCGTTTATCTCAGTTGCAATGCGCCAATCGAACGTCTCTACGGCACGAAGGAAGCGGATATTATCGGCAAGACTGACTATGACTTCGCCGACAAAGAACTTGCCGACCACTTTCGCCGGAAGGACCGGGAGGCTATGGTTGCCAACAAACCGAGCGTCAATGAAGAATGGATCACCTATCCCGACAATGGTCAGCGCGTACTGCTGGAAACCATTAAGGTACCCATGCGGGATGAGAGCGGCAAACTGATCGGTGTGATGGGTATTGCCCGCGACATTACGCAGCAAAAGCTTGCTGAAATGAAGTTGGCCGAGTCCTACAAGGAGCTGCAGCAGCTTTCCTTGCACTTGGAGAGTGTCAGAGCGGACGAACGTTCAAAAATCGCGCTGAATTTGCATGACGAAATGGGCGCGACATTGGCCGCGTTGAAAATGCGGGTTGCATGGCTCGCCTCGAAGTTGCCTCCCGAGCTGCCTTTATTGTCAGCCGAGACAGTGCAGATAAACGAGTTGGTGTCGGGCGGCATCCACACTATGCGCCACATTGTCAACCAATTAAGGCCGGACTTGCTGGGTGATGGCGGACTTGCTACGGAGCTTAAAAAGTATGTAAATAGATTTCTGGAGCACACAGATATCGATTGCATACTAGTCTTGCCAGAGGATGAGTTAGTGCTGAGTGCGGGTCAATCGCTGACGATTTTTCGCATCCTTCAGGAAGCGTTGAATAATGTGGTTAAGCACGCACAGGCCAGCAGGGTGAGCATTCTCTTTACCGCTCAGGGTAAGTCGCTGTTGATGGAAGTAAGGGATGACGGCGTTGGGTTTGACATGGACTTGCCCAAAGAGCAAGCCCTGGGTTTGATCGGGATCAAAGAGCGCGCACTGATGGTAGGCGGGAAAGCCGAGATTAGCAGTACGCCGGGCAAGGGGGTCTGTGTGTCGGTAAGCTTCCCCCCCCCCCCGACTAAGTTACCCAGGCGCGCCTGATGCTTGATCAAATGCCGTTACTGCAACCGCTATTTCCTTTTCAGGAAGGAGTTTAATCGTGATCCGGATACTTATTGTTGATGACCATGCCATTGTGCGCCAGGGGTTGAGAAGAATCTTGGAGGAAGCGAAAGGAATGAAGGTGGGGGGCGAGGCAGCAAATGGGGTCGAAGCGCTGAAAATGATGCGCACGGAGAAATGGGACATTGTTCTGCTCGACATATCCATGCCCGAGAAAAACGGGATAGATACCCTGAAGCAAATCTTGGATGGCGATAAGGCTACCAAGGTATTAATCCTGAGCATGTACCCCGAAGACCAGCACGCCGTGCGCCTGATGAAGGCCGGTGCTTTCGGCTACCTGACTAAAGAAACCGCGCCGGAACAGCTGGTCGAGGCAATCCGCTCCGTGATTGCGGGCAAGAAACACATCAGCCCCACGCTTTCCGAATTACTGCTGCTTGAATGTGGAAATGATTCAGGGAAATCTCCCCATGAAATGCTGAGTGACAGGGAGTATCAGGTGTTACGACTGATAGGTTCTGGCAAAAAGGTATCCGAAATCGCCATGGCGCTGTCACTGAGCGTCAAAACTGTCGGCACTTACCGTACCCATATCCTTGAAAAAATGAACTTAAAAAACAACGCAGAGCTGACTTATTACGTGATGCAAGAGGGATTGCAAGAGCAGTGAATGTTGGTCAATTGCGCACTCGCAACAAACAGCTTCAAATGTATTGGAACTATTTCACGCCGATGGATTTTCGGCAGCGAATACATTATTCGCACTTCTACTTTTTTGACTTAATCGGGGAAGCTTATTTCGGCGGGCATTGTCTACAGCAACTACCCGTGGCCTGATACGCCATCAGACAAGCTGCGCGAAGCCGTGGAAACCGCCGCCCAAGCCGTGCTGGATGCCCGCGCACAATTCCCGCAAAGCTCACTCGCCGCCCCCTACGACCCGCTCAGCATGCAGCCCGTACTGGTCAAAGCCCATCAAGCCCTCGACCGTGCCGTGGATGCCTGTTACCGCAAAGCCGCTTTCACCAACGATGCGCAAAGAGTTGAATTCCTGTTCGAGCGTTACCAGCAACTCACCAGCTTGTTGCCGACGGCAGCCGTGAAGAAGACTCGAAAGAAAGCCGTAATCACTTGAGCTATTGACTCCTGATAGTACTGAAACCGTTACCAGCTGCAACGTTTTAAAAATAATCCGGTGACTTCCCCGTAAAGCGAGAAAAAACTAAGCCTTGAATTGATCCGCCACTTTTTGCAGTGAATTCGCCAAGTTTGAAAGTCGCTCGGCGGTCACGGCAATTTCAGCCACTGCCGCTGAATTCTCATCCGCCATTTGCGCGATATTTTCCACACCTTTGGCCACCTGACCACCGGCACTACTTTGCTCACCCAGCGCATTGCTTATTTCATTTACGGCCGCGATCACCTGCCCGGCACCTTCGCGAATTTCCGACATGGATCTTCCAGCCTGCTGCGCTTTTTCCACGCCGCCGATCACGCGATTGGTACCTTCCTGCATTCCAGCAACGGCCTCAGTGGTTTCTGCCTGAATTTTTTCAATCATGCTGGAAATCTCCAGCGTTGACTTGCCGGTGCGCTCCGCCAACTTTCTCACTTCATCCGCCACCACCGCAAAGCCTCTGCCCTGCTCACCGGCACGCGCTGCTTCAATCGCCGCATTCAGCGCCAACAAGTTGGTTTGGTCGGCAATTTCCTTGATGGTTTTGACGATATCGGAAATCTTGTTCGACTCTTCACCCAATTGATTGATGGAAACAGAAGAAATATTGACGGCATCGGCAATTTTCTTCATTTCCTCGGCGGCATCATTTACTATCACCTCGCCTTGACTGGATAACTCTCCGGAATGGTGTGCGATGGAATAGGTACGCTTGGAATTATCGGAAACCTGCTCAATACTCACCAGCATTTCTTCAGTTGCCGCCGCCATTGAAGCCGCCGCATCGCTTTGCTTTTGCGAACTCATCGAAACTTTATTGGACGCTTCGTACAATTGCGCAGAACTTTTTTGTACTTCATTCACACCGGAGATTACCTGCTGGATAATTTGCTGAAAACTCTCCACCATCTGGTTGAAAGAATTGGCTATTTCGCCAATTTCATCATTTCTTTTAAGTTGTACGCGTTGCGACAAATCTTTGGAAGATTGAATGCGTTTGATCGCATTTTGAATATCCGACAAAGGCGAAGTAATGCTGGCAATAATGACACGCAACAACACAAACACTAAAAGTGTCAGCGCAAGGATAATAACCAGCATCCACTTTGCTTCATTCCAAAAAATAGCGCTCACATCATCCAGATAAATACCGGAACCCAGCACCCAACCCCATGGCGCAAATCCTTTTACATAGGAAATTTTTTCCACGGGCTCTGACAAACCCGGCTTGGGCCACAGGTAAGGGACAAAACCCGCCCCGTCTTTTTTTACCACGTTTACAAACTCTACAAACAAATGCTTGCCGGTCGGATCTTTCATTTCGGAAACATCTTTGCCGTCCAACTCAGGTTTAATCGGATGCATCAAAACGTGCGGCGCCATATCGTTAATCCAGAAATATTCTTTTTCCTGATAACGCAAGGATTTAATCACGCTCATAGAGGCGGTTTTCGCCTGCTCTTCCGTCAACAACCCTTTGTTTTGCAGATCATAATGATAAGCAAGAATCCCGTAGGCCGCCTCTACCAAGTGCTGCGTTTTAACTTTCCGATCCTCAAATAATGACGACCTTTCGGTAAACAGCGCAAAGATAGACAGCGTCAACAGACTCAAAATGACAATGAGAATGACGAACGATAATTTAGTTTTGATGCTAATAGACGGTGTAGCGGCGCTCATTTTGTTACTCCTATCCAATTTAACCCGAATTTATTGCGATTTCGTGCAGCATACCTCATCAAACTTGGGTTCATCATTCCAAAAAGAACCTGAAAAATCTTTCAATTATTGATTTCAGTCCATCCCGACAGATGGGTTTATACGCCAGCTTGGGTATAATCCGCGCTTCTGTCACCCTTTGAATATTACTCATGAGTGTTTTATCCTGGATTATCGCCGCCAGCATTTTTGGCGGCACGCTGAGTGTAGCGTGTGCTGCGCTGTTTACGCTCAACACGCGCGCCCACTGGGTGGGTAGCTTGGTTAGCTATGCCATCGGTGCGCTGCTGGGGGCTGTTTTTCTGGATATCCTACCGGAAGCGATACACTTGACAACCAATGTAGCCGCCGTCAGTGGCACCGTACTGTTTGGAATTTTGCTGTTTTTTACTCTGGAAAAAGTGCTGATCTGGCGCCACTGCCACCACGATCATTGCGAAGCCCACGAACCGCATGAGCATGATGCACATGACCACGGACGTAGCGGCACCATGGTCATCGTGGGTGACACCTTTCATAACTTTGTGGACGGCATCATTATCGCCGCAGCTTTTTTAACCGATATCAATCTCGGCATCATTACTTCGTTGGCTATCATCGCGCATGAAATCCCACAGGAAGTCGGCGACTTTGCGATCTTGCTGCATTCCGGCTACAGCAAACTGCGTGCTTTTCAGATGAATCTAATTTCCAGCTTCGCCACCGTGGTTGGCGGCGTGTTGGGCTATCTAACCCTGCAAACCATGCAGGAGTGGATACCCACCTTACTGGCACTCGCCGCAGCCAGCATGATTTATGTGGCAGTAGCCGATTTGATTCCCGGCTTGCACAAACGCACAAGACTGCGTGACACGATTCAACAGGTAACATTGATTGGATTGGGCGTGGGCACGGTGGCACTGCTTAACAGCATGATTGCCGGATAAACCAAAGCGATTTTTTGCTGTCGGCCATAACAAATAATATTCTTTAAAATCAATAAGTTACTTAACATCAATAACATAATGAAAAAACCTCACACCCCGCGCATCGGCTTTGTTTCTTTGGGTTGCCCCAAAGCCACAACCGATTCAGAGCACATTCTCACGCGCATGCGCGCCGAGGGCTATGTCATCACGCCCAGTTATAAAGAAGCTGATTTAGTCGTTGTAAATACCTGCGGTTTTATTGATAGCGCAGTGGCAGAATCGCTGGAAGCCATCGGCGAAGCCTTACAGGAAAATGGCAAAGTCATCGTCACCGGCTGCCTCGGGGCGAAGGGCGATGTCGTCAAAAATGCGCATCCCAAAGTGCTGGCGGTGAGCGGCCCGCATGCCACCGAAGAAGTAATGGAAGCCGTGCATCAATACCTGCCCCGACTACATGACCCTTACTCCGATCTGGTACCCGCGCAGGGTATCCGCCTCACTCCCAGCCACTTCGCCTACGTCAAAATTTCCGAAGGCTGCAACCATCGTTGCACCTTCTGCATTATCCCCAGTTTGCGCGGCGATTTAGTCAGCCGTCCGGTGGGCGATGTCATGCAGGAAGCGCAAAACTTGGTCGATGCCGGCGTCAAAGAATTACTGGTCATTTCTCAGGACACCAGTGCCTACGGTGTGGATGTTAAATACCGCACCGGTTTTTGGGGCGGACGCCCGATGAAAACGCGCCTGACCGATTTAGCCGCCGCGATGGGCGATTTGGGTGCCTGGGTACGCCTTCATTACGTTTATCCTTATCCAAGCGTGGATGAAGTCATTCCACTGATGGCAGAAGGCAAGATACTTCCCTATCTGGACATTCCGTTCCAGCACGCCAACCAGCGCATCTTAAAATTAATGAAGCGCCCCGCCAGCAGTGAAAATGTCTTAAAGCGCATTCAGCAATGGCGCAGCGTGTGTCCCGACATCGCCCTGCGCAGCACATTTATTGTGGGCTTCCCCGGCGAGACCGAAGAAGAATTTGAAGAGCTGCTGGAATTTATCGAGGAAGCGCAATTAGATCGCGTCGGCGCGTTCAAATATTCACCCGTGGAAGGCGCGCTGGCCAACGCTTTACCCGACCACATCGATCCCGATGAACAGGAAGATCGTCTGGCGCGCTTGATGTATTTACAGGAAGAAATCAGCGCCGAAAAATTGGCTAAGAAAGTCGGCAAAACCATAAAAGTGCTGGTGGATGATGTGGACGAAGAAGGCTCTATCGCGCGCAGCGCCGCCGATGCGCCCGAAATCGACGGATTGGTTTATATCAACGGTGAAAATCTGGAAGTCGGCGAATTTGTCACCGTGCGTATTACCGATTCGGACGAACACGATTTGTGGGGTGAAGTGGTTTCACCTTAAACATCATGCTTAATACCTTTATCGCCATCGGTTTTGGAGCCGCACTCGGTGCCTGGTTGCGCTGGGGCTTAGGGCTATGGCTGAATCCCGCGCTCACTGAATTACCCTTGGGTACGCTCGCCGCCAATTTAATCGGCGGTTATCTGGTGGGCTTTGCCGTCGCGTTTTTCATGCAGCATCCGGGACTTTCCCCCGAGTGGCGCCTGCTCATTATCACCGGATTTCTAGGTGGACTCACCACGTTTTCCACCTTTTCAGCCGAAACTGTCACGCTATTAATGCGCGGACAATACCTGTGGGGCAGCGCCATCATCGCGGCACATTTGGGCGGCTCTTTACTGATGACCGTACTGGGAATTCAAACCGTTAAATGGATTCAACAATAGGAGCCATCATGCAAGCTTTCTATCTCAAGTTTTATCTCACCGAAAAACAAAAACACGAAAACCAACTCATGTACGAATGGCTGCTGGAATTGGCCAAGAAAATCGGCGTCCCCGGCGGCTCGGTATACCGCGCCATTGCCGGATACGGACGCCACGGCAGCCTTCACGCCGAAACCTTTATTGAATTAGGCGGCGAACTCCCGATGCAAGTTGAATTTATTTTGGAAGAACAACAAGCCGAAGAATTTCTGGCCACCGTGCGTGCCTTCGCACTCAATATTCGTTATGTGAGCTATCCGGTTAAAGCGGGGGTTGTTTAAATCTAGAAACTGCTCAGGAATGAAAGTGAAGAGATTATGGAGGGAAAAATGGATAAAGAATTGCATGTGGTATTCGGTTCTGGTCAGGTCGGTCATCCGTTGGCGCAGAAACTTCTCGACGCAGGCAAACGCGTGCGGGTGGTGAAGCGCAGCCAAGGCGATATGCCGTTGGGGGCAGAGATCATGTTAGGCGACGCGACCAGGGAATCTTTTTGCCATGAGGCGTGCGTCGGTGCGAGTGTGGTCTATCACTGTATGAACCCGGCGTATGACACCAAGGTGTGGGCAGCCACCTTGCCACGCTATATGGACAACCTCATTGCGGCAGCGAGCAAGGTCGGTGCGCGTCTGGTCGTATTGGATAACCTTTACATGCTGGGCCACACGGGCGGCAAGCCGATGAACGAAGATACACCCGTGAATCCATGCAGCAAGAAAGGTGCGATACGCGCGAAGGTCGCCGAGCGATTGTTCGAGGCGCAACGTAACGGTGAAGTGCGTGCGGTGTGCGGCAGGGCGGCGGATTTCTACGGTCCGCGCGGGGCACTCACGATGTTCGGTGAGTATTTCTGGAAACCCGTGTTGGCGCGCAAGGCGGGCATGTCGTTGGGTAATGCAGATACGCCGCACACCTACCACTACATTCCCGATGTGGCTCTCGGACTTGCTACGCTTGGCTGTGCGACAGATGAACAAATCGGCGACCAAGCGCTGTGGATGTTGCCCTGCCAACCTGCATTGACTACGCGCGAGATGGTGCGTCGTTTCGAACCTGCAGTCGGCCACACCATCCCGCTCAACGTGATGCCGCGTTGGATCATGAATTTACTCGCCCTGTTCGTGCCGATGGTGCGCGAGATCAAAGAGATGGCCTATCAGTGGGATGAGCCCTTCATCGTCGACGATAGTCGCTTCCGTGCAAACTTTGCCATGAAATTAGTGCCAGAGGACGAGGCGGCACGTGCGACTGTAGCGTGGGCAAGAAAAAATCAAAAAAAATGATACTTAATCCGTTGTAACGACTCGCACACACTCGAATCGTAACCAATTGTTTTAAAATTATTATCTTCTGCTGAAGTTGCCAGAGTGACGCGCTGACAGCCACTTTGACGTTGTCCGATTGCATATTTACAAAATAAGTTGCCCGCCCGCACAGCTTTGCGCCTGCTCCAAGCGCGTCAACGTGGGCAATAAATTCAATCCAATTTTCTCTTTTAAATCAATAGCTTGATCTTTTAGGTCGTCCAGTGAAATAATAACCGGATCACCCGCTGCCGCAATGCAAATTGTGTTGCCGCTATCGCAGGACGGAAAGGCGATAGCTCGCCCCTCAAAGGCTTTTTTGATGCGCTCCACACTCGCCGCAAAACCCTTGCTGCGCCCCAGCAGATTCACCGCCATAATGCCGTTATCGTTGAGATGCGCCCGCACTGCCTGATAAAATGGCGCGGTATCCAGTGCGCCCGCCCGCGCGTCGGCATCAAAGCCATCGACCAAAATTAAATCGTAAGTTTGCGTGCTATTCAGCACAAATTCCGCCCCATCACCGATCACCATTTTTAAGCGCAAAGGGTCTTCCGGTAATTTAAAAAATTGCCGTGCCGCCGCCACGACACCCGGCTCAATCTCCACCACGGTAAGTTTGGCCAAGGGATAATTACGATACAAAAATTTGGTAAGCGAGGCCGCCCCCAGCCCGATGAGCAGCACCTTACGCGGAAAATGAGAATCCTCGCGCAACAGCAAACTGGCCATCATTTCTTTGGTGTATTCCAGTTCCAAATTCCACGGACGCGCAATGCGCATCGCGCCTTGAACCCAGTCCGAACCAAAGTGAAGGGAGCGAACGCCAGCTTCTTCGCTGATATCTATTTTGAGTGCCATAAATAAAACAATGCAATTGACGAAATATTTATTCAGGCAGCTTTTTTAAAGGCTGCATCAGGAATGAGTCTGTTGAGGTACAAATCCGCAATGGGAAAACACAAATCATAATCCCCCCACACCAACTCACCATACTCGATACGAAAAGATGCAAAGCGCGCGGGTTCAAGGTATGCGCGAATATCGGGATGACGCGAAAACGACAGAAACGGCTTGAAATCCACTGTCTGCGTGACGCCATCGTCGAATGTTATGCACAACAAAAAATCTCCAACTTGTTCTGCGGTCATGATGTTAAGCGTTGCAGGTATCATTTCAGTCTCCTCGTAATGCGCTCGGATTTTACAGGTTTGTGTAACACAAAAAAATCAATCCACTTGGACACAATGTCGGTAGCGCGAACAGAAACAAGTTCCTCAAAATGGCGCATTTCTGATATTTCCAAGGGCGCTCGGCCGGTCACATTTGAATAGTGTATCTCTGCAATTTCGCCATTGAGTACAATGATTTCAGCACGGGACTCCCGATCTTGAAATTTCCCGTGAACATGTACCGGATCATGCTCGTTGGCGTAAAACATAATAATCAAACCAAAATATTCATAGAGTTTAGGCATTACACATTCCCTTCCACCAGCGCAATTTCTTCATCGCTCAGGCCGTAGAGTTGATATACCAATTGGTCAATCTGCTTATCTGTTGCATCAATCTGGCGCTGTTTTAACGTGGCGTCTTGCGGATTTTTTGTGGTGGCAAGTTGCTGATGCAGGGCAAGCATTTTTTCGACGAGGGCGACAAGTTTATCGTGTATTTGCTTATTTTCTGTGATGGAAATATCCAATTTCTTGATTGGAATAAGTCGGATATCTTGCGGGTTTAATTTTGGAAAAATATCTTTCCCAAAATTTGGAAGCAAAATCTCCCCATACCAACTGATAAGCCGAGAATTCACGATTCCAAGAATAAAGCGTAAAGCAAAAGTACATCCTCCATTCAGCAAGAAAGGCGTGACACTGTGACCGTAATAGGAAGTTTCTGTGGCGAGCGTAACTTGAATGCGCCGTTCTTTCCCTGGAACCTCACGGAACAAAAGTCGTTCGCCTGAAAAAAATCGAGGTTCACGCGCGGCACCAAGCCAAGGCCCATAACTAAGCCACTCGCCGCTCCAACTTAATTGGTAGCGACCAACATCTTTTCCCTCAAGCCACTTTCCATAAGTATCATCTTGTTTGATAGGTGAGTGGTAAGCACGATTTTTAATGAGATCAGGTGGTTGCCCTCGGTATTTGTCATAGGCGGTAATGCCTTGAATTACCTCGCCAAGATCGCTTAATCTAAAGCTACTGAGTGTAAGTTTGCTAATTACCGATGCAGCAGCAGGAGAGACTTTGTAGTCAATAACCAAATTGGGAGTTGCTTTCCATTGAGCCGCATTTAGCTTCCAGCTACCAAGATTGGTTTCAATATTGATCGTTGACTGTTTTTCTGAGCGGTTTGCAATAAAAACACAGGTGCTGACTACTGCTGCACTAAATACACCTTCACCAAAAAATTTGAAGCGTTCAAGGGCTGAATTGGATGATAAAAATTGTCTTAATGAAGTGCCCGACTCAAGGCGAGTCCATACCTCAGGCGTAATGAAACTTAATTTTCCATTATTCCTTAAGAGGCTGATTCCTCGTTCTATAAAGAAAACATAGGTGTCATATTTGTAATTTTGAGTTGCGTACCTCTCTTTGAAATATTTTTTTTCTTTTTCATCGATACTTGCTCCATACGGTGGATTCCCAATAACCACATCAAAACCACCAGCCTTGTGTATGTGCGGGAACCCAGCTTGCCAATCAAACACATTAATTCGTTGCACGGTTTCATCATCGAGGTCTAATTGCCCGTCATAAAAATCGGGCCCGATGAGCGAGTTGCCGCATTGAATGTTTTTATCCAAATCTGGCAAAACGCGTTCGTGAAAAAGCGCCATCTGGTTGTTGAGCGATTCGTTCGATTCACCTTCCAGCATTTTCAATAGCAGCGAAAGTTTGGTGACTTCGACGGCTTGCGTGTCGATGTCCACGCCATAAATGTGCTCCAACAAAATGCGCTTCTTTTCTGCCGAGGTAAGTCGCCATGCGCCGTGAGCGGCGGCATGAATCCGTGCAGCTTTACCTTTGCTATTCTTTTCTGCGCCCTCTTCCACATAACGTTCAAGATACCAGTCGAGCAGGTATTGATATGCGCCAATCAAAAACGAACCCGACCCGCACGCCGGATCAAGAATCGAAATTCCCGCCGCTTGCTTGCTGCTCTTGCCTTCCAATAACTTACCGATGGTGTGCTCAACGATGTATTGCACGATGTAAGCGGGGGTATAAAACACACCGCCGGCTTTTTTGACTTCAGGTTTATCTTCCACCACGGCACGGCTGCCGGAAGTTAAACGAATTACTTTGCCGAGAAATTGCTCATACACGCTGCCGAGAATATCCGCGCCGAGCACAGAAAATTCATAGGGAGAATCAGGATAATAGAGATTTTTGAAAATTTCTTTCAACGGTTTGTCATCAATTTCCAAATGCAACGTTAATTCGTCCGGCGCACCGGCACGATTTTTTTCTTTGCTGAAATGAAATAGGCCCGAGTTGTAGCGGTCATCCGCATCGCGGAACATCTGACGCAGACGGGCATAAACATTTACGCCGTTTTGCAACGCCATCAGCTTGCCGTAAGGCTCGATTCCCCGATCTTCGCAAATGCGCAAAAAGATGATGCGGTCGATAGTTTGCTGCACGGAAAAGTTGAGGTCGCGTTGGCTTAGATTGGCATTTCTAAGCGCAATGTTGTGCGCTAATAAATCGCGCCAATTTTCAATTTCCGCCAGAAATGCACTATCCACTTCGCTCGTGCCGCGCTTGCCTTTACTGGTGCTGGCATATTTGTCGAATGAGCCTTTGAGCACCGCATCCTTGGAAAAAATGCCCGCGATTTCGTCCCATTTTTCTGCGTAGTCACGATAGGTGCAATAAAACAATCGCGCCTTACTGGCTTTGTCATCTTTGTTGGGTTTTTGGCGACAATCGTAGATGGCGAATTCTTCAAAGTCGGTGACGATGGATAGCGGCAACTTGGCCGACCACGCATAGCGGCGCAGTTGAAAAGCGGGCTCCACATCTTCTTTTACGTTAACCGCAGGTTTTTTTGCCTCAAGGAAAAATTTGCGTTGCCCACCCACACGGAAGCTGTAATCCGGTGCGCGGGTTGAAGCACCAATTTTGATCGCATCTTCGTGTATGACATCACGGTAGCCTTCTGCATAGCCCAGGCTGTTGTCCATATCCCAACCCAACGCCTTGAACAACGGATCTATAAAATCCCGCCGAACTTGGGTTTCATTGTATTTCCCGCCACGATAGGCTTCGAGATTTCGCTCGAAATTTTCAATTAAAACAATAACTTCTGCAGGAGCAGTCATTATTTATTCACCCAGCGGTTAATCAGCCATCTCGCCCATTCAGATACTTCGGTTGCCGTCATTCCGATGATCGCATTTTGCCTGGCCAATTCATCTGCTGCTGCGCCGTGCAAATGCACGCCCAACAACAACGCTTCATCCGCACTCAAACCTTGCGCGATAAAGGCGGCTATCATGCCGGCGAGTACGTCGCCCATGCCGGCGCTGCTCATGCCGGGATTGCCGGTTTGATTGAGGTACAACTTCCCCTCACGCGTCACACACACACTGCCCGCCCCTTTGAGCACCACGCTACCCTGCAATACTCTGGCGAGTTCAACAGCCGCGCCTACCCGGTCCGCCTGAACGTCATCAATCTTGCACGCCAACAAGCGTGCGGCTTCGCCGGGATGAGGAGTAAATACCGCCGCTGCTTTGCGGGTGTACAACAAGCCGCGCAGATCGGGACGCTGCGCGAGGATATTCAACGCGTCAGCATCCAAGATGGTGGGCACATCCAGTAACAATACATCATAAAGTAATTTGTGCGCAGCCGGACTTTGCCCGAGCCCGCAGCCCATCACCAGCACATCCGATTTCGCTTTCAAAATATCAGAGGCGCGGTGCAACATCAGTTCCGGCATCTGCGCATCCACGGCCGGGGCATTTTCCGCCAGCAACCCCACCTGCACACTTCCCGCCCCCATTTTCAACGCCGCCCTGCCCGCCAACAAAGCAGCACCGACATAGCCGGTATCGCCGCCCAGCACTCCGACCCGGCCAAACATGCCTTTATGACTGTCAATGGGTCGCGGTTTTAGGAAGTTGGCAACTATTTTTTGAGAAATGACGATGGGACGACTAGCGGACATATTGTTTTCCTTAGAATGAACGGCGCGCTGCATTATAATTGCATCCCGTTTTTAACGCTCCCATGAGATCAATTTATGTCTAGCGCGACTCCCAGCAAAATTTCCGTCGGTAATACCGCCCTCTCCGCCTTTCGCCTTGAAAAACTTCGCACCGCCCTCAAAGCCGTTGCGCCCAGTGTGTTGCTGGAAGACACTCGACATTGGTATTTTATTGAATTGAAAGCGCCGCTTGCGGCTGCCGAAGATAAATTGCTGGCGCGTTTGCTAAACATTGATGCCAAAGCCAAACTGCCTGCGGCAACATTACAACAGGTATTAATTGTGCCGCGTTTGGGCACGATTTCTCCCTGGTCCTCCAAGGCAACGGATATTGCCCAGCATTGCGCATTGCCCACTGTTTCGCGCATCGAACGCGGCGTGGTGTATTACCTGAAAAACAAAAACGGCAAACCGCTAAGCAATGCCGAACAAAAAGCCATTTTGCCGCTCCTGCATGACCGCATGACTGAATCAGTAATTACACAACACACTGATTTAATTGATAAAATTTTCAAGCACGGCACACCCCAACCGCTCACCTCGGTGGATATTCTCAAGGGTGGTAGCGCCGCACTGGAAGCTGCAAATCGCGAATTGGGACTGGCACTTTCCGCCGATGAAATCGACTATCTGGTGGAAAATTTCAACAAGCTGGAACGCAATCCCACCGATGTGGAACTGATGATGTTTGCTCAGGCCAACTCGGAACATTGCCGTCACAAAATATTTAATGCCGACTGGATTATCGACGATGAACAGCAAGCCATTTCGCTGTTCGGCATGATCCGCAACACCCACAAATTACATCCCGCAGGCACCGTGATCGCCTACTCGGATAACTCATCCGTCATCGAAGGCGCGCAAATAGAGCGTTTTTATCCGCGCGAAAACGGCCAGTACGCGTTCAGCAGCGAACTGACGCATACCCTGATGAAAGTGGAAACTCACAATCACCCCACCGCCATTGCGCCGTTTGCCGGTGCCGCAACCGGGTCGGGCGGGGAGATTCGCGACGAAGGTGCAACCGGTTCCGGCTCCAAACCCAAAGCGGGTCTGGTCGGATTTTCCGTGTCCAATTTAAATATTCCCGGCTTTGAACAGCCTTGGGAAACCAATCCGTACGGCAAACCGGGGCGCATCGCGACGCCCTTGCAAATCATGATTGACGGCCCCTTGGGCGGTGCCGCGTTTAACAACGAATTTGGCCGTCCCAACTTAACCGGCTACTTCCGCACTTTCGAAGAGCAAGTCAACGGCGAAATGCGCGGCTATCACAAGCCTATCATGCTGGCCGGCGGCGTGGGTAGCATCGCGGCAACACATACGCACAAACACGATTTACCGGAAGGCGCGTTGCTCATTCAACTGGGTGGCCCCGGCATGTTAATCGGGCTGGGCGGCGGCGCGGCATCCAGCATGGACACCGGTGCCAATGCCGAGAATCTGGATTTTGATTCCGTGCAGCGCGGCAATCCGGAAATGCAGAGGCGTGCGCAGGAAGTGATCGACCGCTGCTGGCAATTGGGCGACAACAATCCCATTTTATCGATTCACGATGTGGGTGCGGGCGGAATTTCCAATGCGCTGCCCGAGCTGGTGCACGGCGGAGGCAAAGGTGCGCGCTTCGAATTGCGCGCAGTGCCCAGCGAAGAACGCGGCATGTCACCGATGCAGATTTGGAGTAACGAAGCACAAGAGCGTTACGTGCTGGCGATTCCCGCTGCACGTCTGAACGAATTTAAAGCCATGTGTGAACGCGAACGTTGCCCGTTTGCGGTGTTGGGCAAAGCCATCAGCGAAGATCAGCTCATCGTACACGACGCGGAATTTAACAATAACGCGGTGGATATGCCGCTCTCGGTGTTGCTCGGCAAGCCGCCCAAAATGACGCGCAAAGTGTCCCGCGAAGCCATTCAAGCGCCCGCCCTTGATGCAACAAATATTCAATTAAATCAATCAATTACAAGAGCTCTGCAACTCCCATCGGTAGCCGACAAAACTTTTTTAATTAGCATCGGTGACCGCAGCGTGGGCGGCCTTACCGCGCGCGACCAAATGGTCGGCCCCTGGCAAGTACCGGTGGCGGATGTGGCGGTGACGCTGATGGGCTTTAACACGCATCTCGGCGAGGCTTTTGCCTTGGGCGAACGCACGCCGATTGCCGTGCTGAACGCCCCGGCCTCGGGGCGTATGGCGATCGGCGAGGCACTCACCAACATTGCCGCAGCACGCATTGAAAAGATCGGCGACATCAAACTTTCCGCCAACTGGATGGCCGCCGCCGGACATCACGGCGAAGACGCCGCCCTGTTTGATACCGTTAAAGCGGTGGGGATGGAGCTGTGTCCCGAGCTGGGCATCAGTATTCCGGTCGGCAAAGATTCCATGAGCATGAAAACCACCTGGAAAGAAGGCGATCAAAACAAAGCGGTCACCGCCCCGCTTTCTTTGATCGTCACCGCGTTTGCGCCGTGCAGCGATGCGCGTAAAACCCTGACGCCGCAACTGCTGGCGGACACCGACACCGCCGTTTTACTGATTGATTTGGGTGCGGGAAAAAATCGTCTGGGCGGTTCCGCCTTGGCGCAGGTCTACAATCAAGTTGGCGATGTGGCGCCGGATGTGGATGATCCGCAAAAACTAAAAATATTTTTCAACCTCATCCAAAATCTCAATCAGCAAGGCAAGTTGCTGGCCTACCATGACCGCTCCGACGGCGGCATGCTGGCGGCATTATGCGAGATGAGCTTTGCCTCGCACATCGGCCTGGATATTCGCCTGGATGAACTGAAAGGCGATGATCTCGCCTGCCTGTTTAATGAGGAATTGGGCGCATTGCTGCAAGTGCGCCGCGCCGACTTGTCGGATATTTTTGTGCAATGTGACGAAGCGGGTCTAAGCAATGTGCATGAAGTGGCACGCCTAAATACCCGTGGCATGATCGACATTTCACGCCACGGCAAAACGCTGTACAGCGAAAACGCCATTACCCTGCGCCGCGTTTGGTCCGAGACAACCTATCAAATGCAAAAACTGCGCGATAACCCCGTGTGTGCCCAGCAAGAATTTGACCGCATTCTCGATGCCAATGATGCCGGTCTGCATGTCAAACTGACCTATGATCCGAATGCAAACATCGCTCCCGCCCTGCTGAAATCGCGCCCCCAAATGGCCATCCTGCGCGAACAGGGCGTCAACGGCCAGGTTGAAATGGCTGCGGCATTTGACCGCGCCGGTTTTGCCACCGTGGATGTGCACATGAGCGACATCATCAGCGGACGCATCAAGTTAACCGATTTTAAAGGCGTGGCGGCCTGCGGCGGATTCTCTTACGGCGATGTGCTGGGCGCGGGGGAAGGCTGGGCAAAGTCCATCCTGTTTAATCCCAGAGCCCGCGATGAATTTGAAGCGTTTTTCCAGCGCAACGACACCTTCGCACTGGGCGTGTGCAACGGCTGCCAGATGATGAGCAACCTGCATGAAATCATTCCCGGCGCGGAACACTGGGCGCACTTTGCACGCAACCAATCGGAACAATTTGAGGCGCGCTTTGTGATGGTAGAAGTGCAGTCTTCACCGTCAATATTATTTGAAGGCATGGCCGGCAGTCGCATGCCGATTGTGGTGTCGCACGGCGAAGGCTATGCCGATTTTGGTAGCGCCAAAAAGTTGAAAGCGGCACAACCTTTGGTGTCGCTGCGCTATGTGGATCACGCCGGGAAACCCACTGAAATTTATCCGCTCAACCCCAATGGTTCCCCGCAAGGCATTACCGGCCTGACCACCCCGGACGGGCGCTTCAGCATCATGATGCCGCATCCGGAACGGGTGTTCCGTGCCGTGCAAAACTCCTGGTATCCGCGTGACTGGCAAGAAAATGGTGCCTGGTTAAAGATGTTCCAGAATGCCCGAAAGTGGGTAAGTTAAACTCCATCGGGAGCGCGAACATCCAGTCCGCTTGCAGGCTGGCAAACCCGCGCTCCAATCAAATTGGCTTGAGACTATAGCAAAATGCCGGGTTACGGCGCAAAAAACGCGCCTAACCCGACCTACTGATGTCACCCCGCTGACTTGGGCGTGTGCAAAACATCGAAGCCCCCTTGAAACCCCCAATTCAATCCCCATTTAAGCATCCGTCATTTTGTTAACCATGGAGAATTCAATGAGCAATACCGCCACACAAAACCGCGAAACAATGGGCTTCCAAACGGAAGTTAAGCAATTATTGCAACTGATGATTCATTCGCTGTATTCGAATCGCGAGATATTTTTGCGCGAATTGATTTCGAATGCGGCCGATGCCAGCGACAAATTGCGCTTTGAAGCACTGCATAACGCCAGTCTGTTCGAGAACGATTCCGAACTGAAGATCCATATCAACTATGACAAGACCGCGCGCACGCTGACCATCAGCGATAACGGTATCGGCATGAGCCGCGACGAAGTGATCAATAATCTGGGCACGATTGCCAAGTCCGGCACCCGCGAATTCTTCTCACGCCTGTCCGGCGATCAACAAAAAGATGCCAACCTGATCGGTCAATTTGGAGTGGGTTTCTACTCGGCTTTTATCGTGGCCGACAAAGTCACTGTCACCACGCGTCGCGCCGGTGAAAAAACCGATCAGGGCGTACGCTGGGAATCCGAAGGCGCGGGCGAATTTGATATTGAAATGGTCGAAAAAGAAGCGCGCGGTACCGAGATTGTTTTGCACCTGCGCGCAGATCAGGATGACCTGCTGAGCGGCACAAAAATCCGCTCCATTATTCGCAAATATTCCGACCATATCGTGCAACCGATAGTCATGAAAAAAGAAGAATGGAAAGACGGAGCGCAGCAAGTATTAGACGAAGACGAAACGGTCAATCAGGCGGTGGCACTCTGGGCACGCTCCAAGTCAGACATACAAGATACTGAATACAAAGAGTTTTATAAGCATGTCGGGCATGATTTTGAAGATCCGCTGGCATGGACACACGCGCGCGTTGAAGGCCGTCAGGAATACACGCAGCTGCTGTACATTCCATCGCGCGCGCCGTTTGACATGTGGGAACGCGATGCGATTCACGGTGTAAAACTGTATGTGCGCCGCGTATTTATCATGGACGATGCCGAACAACTGATGCCGCGTTATATGCGCTTTGTGCGCGGCGTGGTGGATTCCAACGACTTGCCGCTCAACGTATCGCGCGAGATTCTGCAGGAGTCCAAAGACATCGAAGCCATCCGCTCCGGCTGCACGAAAAAAGTGTTGGGCTTGCTGGAAGATTTGGCCAAGAACGACGCGGAAAAATATACTAAATTCTGGGGTGAATTTGGTCGCGTACTCAAAGAAGGAATCGGCGAAGACCATAGCAACAAAGACAAAATTGCCGGTTTAATCCGCTTTGCTTCCACCGCTTCCGACACTGCGGATGAAACTGTCTCACTGGCGGATTACATCGCCCGCATGAAAGAAGGCCAGGACAAGATTTACTACATCACGGCAGACAGCTTTAACGCCGCCAAAAACAGCCCGCATCTGGAAGTATTCCGCAAAAAAGGCATCGAAGTATTGCTGCTGTCCGACCGCGTGGATGAATGGGTGGTAAGCAACCTGTTTGAATTCGAAACCAAGCAACTGGTATCGGTTGCCAAAGGCGGGCTGGATTTGGGCGCGCTGGAAGACGAAGCCGAGAAAAAAGAGCAGGAAAGTGTCGCATCAGAAATGAAAGACTTGACCGACAAAATCACCTCCAGCTTGGGTGAAAAGGTCAAAGAAGTACGCGTCACGCACCGCCTCACCGACTCCCCTGCTTGCCTGGTTGCCGATGAACATGACATGAGTGCAAATCTGGCGAGGTTGCTTAAATCGGCGGGTCAGAAAGCGCCCACCTCCAAACCCATTCTGGAAATCAATCCCAAGCATCCGGTGGTGTTGCGTTTAAAGGTTGAAGAAAGCAAGTTCGACGATTGGGTGTCGGTATTATTTGACCAAGCCTTGTTGGCCGAAGGCGGCCAGTTGGATGATCCGGCCAGCTTTGTAAAACGCGTTAACCAGTTAATGCTGGAATTAAGCGGCAAATAATTTAGCCAATTATTAATCAGACAATCCCCTTACCCGGCAACGGTTAAGGGGATTTTTTTGGCCTATGCAATCGCAAATTTTATTCAACAGCAATTCAAGCCACAGAGATCACAGAGAAAAACAAAAGATGAGCATCGATTTGTTGTTACCTGTTGGGTGAGTACGAAAATCTGAAAAGAACCTTGGCTTTCTCTGTGATCTCTGTGTTCTCAGTGGCAAATATGTTTTTGAATTTATTTTTACTTTAAAATCAATAAGTTATAAAAAATCACGGAAACGCCCTTAAGTTTTCCTAAATCAGGCCGATGAGAAACGCGTAACCCCATCAATAGGAAACGCCGTGAACATCAAAGACTTTATGCCCTGGGTCAGAGTGATTGCCGTCGAAATCTACCGCCCCTTGCCTGCTTGCATCATGCTGGACGATCTCGTCCAAGACGGCATGATCGGTCTGATCATGGCATTTCGTGAATTCAAAACGGATGCGGGCATCCCTTTCAACACGTTCGCCGGCAATAAAATCAGATGGTCAATTATGGACGGCTTGCGCGCTGGTGATTGGGCTGAAAGATCGGTACGGGGGCGCGCCAATAAACTCGCAAAAACAATCGATAAGCTGCAATCCGCACTGCACCGCGAACCAACCAAGAGTGAAATTGCGGAAGCACTGGGAATTCGCGTGAGCGATGTGAGCAGCATTTTAGGCGAAGCCTACGGCTATAATTTTATAAGCATCGATGATGAAAACCTTGTTGAAATTCATAGCATTGCAGACTCGAATCTGGATCCATCCAGCATTGTCGAGCGACGCATGACTTATACACGCGCCCTTGCCGGGCTTAGAATGCTTGATCCCAAAGAAAGAAAAGCTTTTATCTTGCGCATCATGTGCGACATGAGCGGACGTCAAGCTGCCGATGAAATGGGCATCAGCGAATCTCGCGTAAGCCAACTGTATAAATCAGCCAGCGAAAAACTGGCAGAATACGTGTCATGCTAAATATGACAATATAATCATAATATTATTGATGCGCCTGGGGATTTACAAAACACTCATGCAACACAATTTTCAGGTCGTGCAACGGTTATAATGGACGCCGTTTACAAACTTCCTTTTGCATCCTGATCCACCATGAAAAATATCAATATTGCCGACGAGCAAATCCTGTTGGACAAAGTTCTCGGCAGCCAAATCAAAATTCCACCTCAACCGGCGATTCTTGCGGAAATTGATAAACTCCTCAACAAACCCAATAACCCTCTCACTGCAATCGGCGATTTAATCAACAAGGATGTCGGACTGAGTGGTGCGATTTTTAAACTGGTTAATTCTTCGTTCTACCAATACTCTACGCCGATCAACACCATACAAAAAGCCATTACCATCCTCGGGATAACTCAAGTATCAAATTTAATCAAAGGGTTATCGTTGCGCACTGCGATTGATGGAAACGAAGTCGCCTATGAAAAATTCTGGGAGCGCTCGGACGAAATTGCTACTTTTTGCGCGATCATCGCCAAGAAGCAAATCTCCGCATGCAATATCGCTGTCGATCAAGCATATATGGCCGGGCTTTTCCATGAATGCGGCGTCCCCATTTTGATGCAACGTTTTCCGGATTATTGCCAGTCTTTTCGCCTCAATCAGGGCACGCATTGGCCGGACTTTCATGAAGAAGACCGCCGTTTCAACACCGACCATACCGTGGTTGGATTTTTGGTAACCAAACATTGGAATCTCCCGCAGTTTATTTGCGATGCCGTACGCTTTCATCACGACCGGCTTAATGTTGATCACGTCGCATTAACCCTGGTTTCCATGTTACAAATGGCGCGCCATTTGCATAAACGTGCACATCGATTGAATGATTTCGAATGGCCCGCTTTAAAGGATAGCGTTCTGGAAGAAATTGGTGTCGGGCGCGATGGAGCGGGTGAGTTTATGGAAGATGTGCTGGAAAAGTTTACCCAACAACAATAGGTTGATTCAGTCTTCATTCAGTTGCAGAATACCCGCACATATTTTTTTAAAGAGCACTTACCGATGAATGCTTCTGTACAACCCGACGAAAATGCTCAGGCGGTCATCTTGTGTGTGGATGATGAACCCAATATTTTGAGTTCACTGCAGCGTTTGTTGCGCCGCGAAAACTACAAAGTCCTGACGGCTCCGAGCGCTGCCGAAGGTTTGATATTGCTTGAACAGCATCCGGTGGACCTCGTAATGTCCGATATGCGTATGCCGGAAATGGACGGATCACAGTTTTTACAACAGGTACGCCAGCGTTGGCCGGAAACCGTGCGCATCCTGCTTACCGGTTACGCCGATGTGCAGTCAACCATGGCTGCCATTAACCAAGGTGAAATCTTCCGTTACATCGCCAAGCCGTGGGACGACAACGATGTATTGTTATTGGTTAAACATGCTTTGGAACGCAAACTCCTGCAACAGGACAAGCAGCGTCTTGAAGCACTTACCCAGGAGCAGAACGAGGCATTAAAAACACTCAACGCCAGCTTGGAAGTAAAGGTTCAGGAGCGTACCCGTGCACTGCAGGAAGCTTTGCACGAAGTCGAAAAATCCAACGGCGAACTGCGTAAAAATTTCCTGACTTCCGTGGCCATTTTTTCCAATTTAATGGAATTACGTGCCGGCAATATAGGCGGACATTCCAGACGCGTTGCCGACTTCGCCCGAAAACTGGCGAACCAAATGAGCTTGCCCGCCGATGAAGTTCAGAACATAGTATTAGCGGGGCTGCTGCACGATATCGGCAAAATTGGACTGCCCGATACTTTGCTGATCAAATCGCTTCCCTCATTAACGCCGGATGAGCTTGCTGAATTGAGGCGCCATCCGCAAATTGCACAAACTGCGCTGACCCCGTTACCGCAACTAAAAAGCGCCGCCTCCTTAATTCGCTCGCACCACGAGCGCTTCGACGGGCATGGCTATCCCGATCATTTATCCGGCTTCGCCATCCCCCTGGGCGCGCGCATCCTCACGCTCGCCAATGATTATGACGCGTTGCAAAACGGCGGCATGTTGAGCGCCCCGCTCACCCCCGCAAAAGCCTATGAATTTATTGTGGAAGCGCGCGGCAAGCGCTACGATCCTTCCGTGGTTGATGCCTTTAAGGAATTGATCGGCAGCCCGGATTCCCAGGAGGAGGTGGCCGTTAAAATGCACTCGGCAGATATCAAGCCAGGCATGATATTGGCAAAAGGTTTATTTACCAGCGACGGCTTGTTATTGCTATTTAAAGATTGCGTGATGGATGAGAAATTAATCGAGCAGATGATTAAATATGAACAGTCAGAAAAAAAACCGCTGACTTTCTGGATCAAGTCAAAGTAGACGGAGGGCTACAAAATACAAACTTGTTTTTGCCCTCCTGCTTCGCCACATACATCGCCCTGTCGGCCTGCTTGAGCAAGCCTTCTTCACGAATCGCATCCTGCGGATACAGGGCAATACCGATACTGGTGCTGGAATGAACTTGCACACCTTCCAGCTCAAACGGCTTAGCAAAACTATCAATGATTTTTTGCGCCACCTGTACGGCATCTTGGCCGGATGAAATTTCCGGCAGGATCACCGTAAATTCATCTCCCGCCAAGCGTGACACAGTATCGGACTCGCGCACGCAGGCAGTCAATCTGGCAGCAACCTGTTGCAGTAATTGATCACCGGCTTGATGCCCCAAGGTATCATTGACCGACTTAAAGCCATCCAGATCGAGGAACATCAGCGCGGTTTTATGCCGCCCGCGCTTGGCGCTCACCAACACCCGATGCAAGCGATCCATAAATAGGGCACGATTGGGCAAGTTGGTCAGCGCGTCATAATGCGCCATGTGTTCAATACGTGCTTCGGCGATTTTACGCTCCGAAATATCTTCCAAAATGGCGATAAAATGACTGATATTTCCCTGCGCATCCATTATCGGAGTGATGGTCTGGCGCAAATAAATATCGCTGCCGTCTTTGCGTCTATCCTGCATCTCGTTGCGCCATACTTCCCCGCGCAAAATCGTTGACCATAGCGTTTCATAGTAGCTGCTACTTTCTTTACCCGAGTTCAGCAAACGCGGTGTCAGGCCGATTGCTTCATCCTCGGCATATCCGGTTAAGCTAGTAAAAGCATTATTCACCCACAAGATACGACCGGCTTTATCCGCGACAAACACCCCGTTCGCCGATGCGGATAGTGCATTGCGCAACAGCTCTAATTGCCGCTGATCCTGCGCGGTTTCAACCGCGACACAAATCCGGCTCACAATACCGGACAAACGTTGCAACGTTTCCGGCGCATCAAAGCTCTTGGCATATTTTGAATACAGGGTAAGCACGCCGTAAATTTCACCGCGCACGATCAATGGCAACGCCAAAAATGCACTTGCCCCCTGCTCTCCCAGCCAGGAGGGATAGAGCGGCTCTGTCGTCTTTAAAATCTGCATTTGACCGGTTCTGATGGCGGTTCCGGTCGGCCCTCTACTGTGCGCCGGATCATCCCAACGCACGCCGAGTTGCTCCAACTCGGCACGATTCTTCAGAGCGGCACGCACCGTAAGTGTGCCGTTGGTTTTTTTACTGCCAATCCATGCATATTGGAAATTGAAAATATTGACCACTTCGATACAAATATATTCAAAAACCTCGTTGATCGACTTGCCCTGCAATAGCTGCTGATTAATACCCTGAAACAACTGCTCGATGCCCTGCAACTGGCGCCGCTCGCTAATATCCTGAACGGTGCCCAGAGAGCGCAAGGCTTTGCCGTGCGCGTCAAACTCGCTCTCGCAACGCTCATGTACAAATTTCACCCGGCCATCCGGGAATAACAAACGGTGTTCAATTTCATAGGCAGATTTGCTTTTCAGCGAATTCAAATAGGCACTGTTTACCGCATCGCGATCATCCGGATGAATTGCATTTAGAAAAGCCTCATAGGAAGCGCCAAACTGACTTTGATCAATTTCAAAAATACGGAATATTTCAGCCGACCATACCAGGGTATCACTGCTCAAATCCAGCATCCAGCTGCCCAATTGTGCAACGCGCTGAGCTTCCGTCAGACTGGCCTGACTGTCCCGCAAAGCACTCTCAATTTGCTTGCGCTCGGTAATATCATAGAACCAACCCAGCACAGCCCCTTCTTCGCCATATTTCAAACTCAAATAGGAAGCCAACACCCATTTGATTTTCCCGTCCGGAATACGCAATTCAAGCAATTGGTTATTCACACTCTCGCCTTGCGCCAAAAGTTCCAGAATGTAGGCATATTCCTGCGGATTGGCGTAGTAGTTGCGGGGGTCAATTCCAACAACTTGGTCGGGCTGCGCCTCAATTAATTCGGCATAACGTTGATTGGAGAACAACACTTTATTAGCAGTCAAACTGGCAATACGCACGGCAATCGGGCTGGTTTCCAACATGTAACGAAAACGACTTTCATTTTCCTGCAACTGCTGCCGCTGCTCCAATTCATGTTGTTGCTCTGCCTCCAATTTGCGGTTGGTCCAGAGCAGGCGCAGGGTCAAATAAACAATCATCGCGGCAGCCAAAATAGCCGCAATCAGTGCGATCCGATATTGGTTCCACACATCGCGCAGCGTAAATTCGGGGGCATCATCAAACGGTGGCATGCGCAATTCACGTAACAATTCCGCGACCGGCGTGTAGTCCACCGGAATCGAAAATCCCTGAATTTGCATACCGCGTGCTTCTGCGCTATTTTCGTTCAGCAAAAACAGTGCCGCAGCGACTTGCCGCGCCAGCTCGCCGTCACTGTGCGGCAAAGCAACAAACGGCCATTCGGGATAAAGCCGCGTCGAGTAAAAATACGGAAATTTTGCATTAGTTTGGCGATTGATTATCTTGATTTTTGCCAGATCGAGCCGGCCTTCCTTTGCCAAACCCTCCAGCACTCCGGTACGTACAAATCCGGCATCCGCCTTGCCTGACAGCACGGCATCCACCACATTGTCATGCGGCATTCCGGTAAGCATCAGCTTGGCGGCTTTGGGAAGCAATAGTCCGGCTTGCTTGAGTTCCAGCGCCTGCATCTGATATCCACCCAAGGATTCAGTACTGGTGGTGGCTATTTTTTTTCCGCGCAATGAGTTTAGCGAATCCAATTTACTTTCACCGGCCAGGGTAAATATCACGCCACCGAAAACATTCACCGGACGCCCCTGCTCCAACATGGATAACGTGGCAAGCGGAGAAGACAAACCGTTACGGTACGCCAACAAAACAAAATGCCCCGAGTTGGTTAACACGAAGTCCAGCTTTTGGCTGGCTACCGCCGCATTCATCTCTGGAAAAGTTAAGGCCTCAACGACAAAATCATGTTGCGGAATGGCGCGTTTTAATGCCATCGCCAACGGTTGCCATTGCGCCAAGGTTTGCGGTTTGGGACGAAATGCCAATACGCCAATTTTTACCGGTTCGGCCATGGCAGAAAATATCACGCCGAACTCAAGCACAACACACACCCACAGCAGACGGAAAGCGAGTGCACAAGGCCAAATTAATTGCAACACGTTGTTTTTAAACATAATTATTTGCTCTGCTCGACGACTAACGGCAATTCAAAAATAAAAGTACTGCCCTTACCCTCACCTTCCGACTCAACCCATATCTTGCCGCCATGATGCTCCACAATACGCCTGCACAGCGCCAAGCCCATGCCTGTGCCCTCAAATTTATCTCTGGACTGCAGGCGGCTAAAAAATTGGAATAATCGCTCAATCTGCCGCGGATCAATGCCGATGCCGTGATCATGAACACTGACTTGCCAGGAATTTTTGCTCACGCGCGAGGTGATCTCAATGTGCGGAACTTGTCCCGCTTCATGGTAATGCAGCGCATTGCCAATCAGGTTTTGCATCAAGCGCGGCAACTCGTCACGGCTGGCAAATACTTGCGGCCACTCTCCCTGTACATCAACCACGGCCTTTGCTTGAAGAATCGCGGGCTGCAAAAATCCCAGCGCCTCATCCAAAAACTCCTTGCTTTCTATCCATTCTTTGGCTTGGGTGGTTCGTCCGATACGCGAATATTCCAGCAGTGAAACAATCATGGAATCCATGCGTTTTGCCCCCTGCAAGGCAAATTGCAAATTCTCGCTATTCTCCGCATCCAGCGTATCTTTCAGTGCCAGTTTGAGCAATTGCAAATGGCCGGAAACAGCACGCAACGGTTGCCGCATATCGTGTGACACGCTGTAGGCAAAGCGTTCCAGATCCGCATTGGAGCGCTGCAAAGCTTTACCCTGATTTTCCAACTCCAGTGTGCGCTGTTTAACCAGCTCTTCAAGATGCCCCTGATGTGATTTCAACTCATCCGAAACCTGTTGCAACTTGCTGATGATGCTTCTCACGTGACGCACAAACGGTCTAAATATCAGCAATGCTTCCAGAGTCAACAACAACAGCGTAACCACCCAGAATATTGTTTCGGCTTTCTGCAAACGCGTAACCGAGGCCTCGCCTTCCGCCTGATACAGGCGCACCATTTCATCCAACGATGCGACCAAAGTGGTCGGTGCAGTTTCAATAATGTAGCGCAACCGGGGATTGTCCTGGTTTAGCGCGGCATCCTGTTCCGTCAACAAAATTTTCAGCATTTCAATATAGCTTTCCACCTGCTGATCCAGCGGATTATCCCCCCCGAAATACAAGGCCTGCACAGCGGGAGACAGGGTGGCAGGCAGTCCCATACTGGCATCACCATGCGTCAAACCGCGATGCGAGCGCTCCATCAATTCGATGGCTTGTTTTAATTTTGCGCGAATCTGTTCGCGCTGTGGACGGGGAGCATTCACCAATAAATTTGAAAACAAAGCAGTGCGTTGACTGAGCATGCGCTGCCGTCCGCTGACGTTCACCACCGCAGCGGTACTTTGCTGCTCGGAGATCACCAGATGCAGGCTGATCCACGCCGCAGTTGACAGCGCCGCGACCAATAACAGGGCAATCACATACCGCCAAGTCAGCGCATGTGCGATGCTCAGATCTTCCGATATGGTGAATGTATTTACTGCCTTCACATTATTCTCCGACCAGCATCGGCAACTCAAAAATAAAGACGCTACCCTTGCCGGCTCCTTCCGACTCTACCCAGATTCGCCCGCCGTGATGTTCCACGATGCGTCTGCACAAAGCCAGGCCCATGCCGGTTCCTTCAAAGCGGGTACGCGATTGCAAGCGACTGAAGAAATGGAACAGTCTGTCAATCTGCTGCGGATCAATGCCAACGCCGTGGTCACGCACGGAAACCCGCCAGGTGCTGCCCTCGACCAGCGAATCCAGTTCGACGAGTGCGGCCTGCCCGGTATCGCGGAATTTAATTGCATTGCCAATCAAGTTTTGAAATAGCCGCGTGAGTTCATCGCGGCTGCCGAATATTTGCGGCCACTCGCCGTTTTGCTTGATCTCTGCATGAGTTTCACCAATCATGGGTGCCAGAAAACTCAGTGCATCATCCAGCGGCACCCGGCTGGGCAACCATTGCTTGGCTTCGGTTTTTCGCCCCACACGGGAATAGTCGAGCAACGAAACAATCATCGAATCCATGCGCTTTGCCCCCTCCAGCGCAAAGCCCAGATTTTCGCGTTCGTCGTCGTCCAGTTTGTCCTGCAAGCTGCGCTGCAGCAACTGCAAATGTCCGCTGATCGCACGCAACGGTTGACGCATATCGTGCGACACGCTGTAGGCAAAACGCTCCAAATCCGCATTGGAACGCTGCAACGCATCTTCGGCTTTTTGCTGCTCGGTAATATCCCGGGTAACTGCCAGATGCACGATCTTGCCATGGTCGCGCATCGGCACCGCATGCGTCTCCAACATGCGGCGCCCCCCCCTCAGCCCCAGCACTTCAAATTTTAATTGCTGCACCTCCCCTGCAATCACCTGTTGGTGCATCTTGTCGAAAGCCTCCCGATACTCGGGTGCGATCACATTGAGAAGCGAATTTCCGGCCACCTGCTCCAGAGAATCTGCCTCGATCATTGCCAGACCGGCTGCATTCATCTGTAACAGACGCCCCTGTTCATCCAGAATTTTGATGCATTCCGGTTCATTATCAATCACCGTGCGCAAGAAAGACTCACTTTCGACCAGGCGCGCTTCGATTAATTTACGTTCGGTAATATCCTGCACGGTACCCACCGACCGCAATGCCTTATCCTGCGCGTCATAAAAAGTCTCACAGTGCTCGCTTACCCACTTGATACGGCCATCCGCCATCAACAAACGATGCACGATTTCATAGGGTTGGCGCGTTTCCAAAGAACGGATATAGGCCCGATTGACCGCATCGCGATCCTCGGGATGAATCGCATGCAAAAACGCATCATAAGTTGCGCTAAATTTGCTCGGATCAATTTCAAACAGGCGGAAAATTTCATCTGACCAATGCAACTTGTTCGTCAATAAATCCAATTCCCAGTTGCCCACTTTGGCGATGCGCTGCGCTTCATTCAGGCTCTTCATCGTGTCATGCAACGCCAGTTCCGCACGTTTAAATTCCGAAATGTCACGACTGATGCCGAACAAACCGATCACCGTTTCCCCGTCGTCGCCAAATACCGGCCACTTATTAGTGCTCACCCAGCCCTGCTTGCCTTGCTCGTCGTAATAGGGATCGATGCGGTTTAAAATAGGCGTACCATCGCGAAAAACCGGCAGCTCTTCGTCGTGATAAATTTTTGCCGTATCCGCAGGAAATATTTCCAGATCGTTCTTGCCCACCATCTCGCGCCAATGCTGATGTCCGGTAATTTTTGCCATGGTCTGGCTGCAGAAACGAATACGACTATCTTGATCCTTGAAATAAATAAAATCGGAAGTGCTTTCCAGCAAAGTCAGGAAATCGCGATTGAGCACATGCAATGCCTGACCTGCCTCTCTGCGGCGCACCTCACCGCGAATGACCAGCCATGCTGCGGAGGCCGAAAGCAGCATAAATATCACCAGCATTACGCTCAACTGATTGAAAAAATAGTGCCATTCGGCGAGATACTCCTCTGCGGCAAAAGCCACCGCAACGTACAGAGGCTGGGCGGATAGCCTGCGATAAGAATAGGTACGATCCTCGTTGTCCAGCAAAGAATGTATCCGGTAAGTACCTGTTTCCGGTTGCGCCTGAAGCAACTTCTGCAACGCCGGGCTCAAGGTATTTTTACCGATCTCCGTGCCAAATCCACCCGCTTCGGGATAACGCGCAATAATTCTAAAATTCACATCGCGCAGATTTACCACGCCCTTCGCGCCCACATTCAGATGTGAAAATTCCCTACTGATTTTCTCCAGAGAAATAAACGCATATACAATTCCCGCAAACTTTCCATCGGGAAAATTAATCCGCCGCGCGACGGGCAATTCCCACTTTTTATTGATTCGGGAAAAAATCGGCTCGCCAACCACCGCTTTAAGCTCTTTTTGCGTGCGCGCCAATTGATAATACTGGCGGTCATTGATATCAACTCTGGAACCCGGCGGTACGCCGGGACCATATTTCACAATGCCATTCCGGTCGGCAATACGCAGGCTATCGATCGCCGGCAAACGTTTTTGCTGCAACTTAAGCACTGCATTAATTGCTGCCGCGTTAAAATTGCCGCTCACCAGTTGACGCGACGCCTCATCCGTTACTGTCAGCATCGCGATATCGACCTGATCGAAGGTTCCGGTTAAATTATTTTCCAGAACGTGCGCCAGACTTTGCGTCATGCTTTCCGCTATTAACTGGTGCTGGCGGTAACTCTGGTAAAGAATAAATCCCACCAAAAGCGTCATGAATAAATTGACCAACAGCACGCCGGCTATAATTTGGCTGGTGAGCCGTGAGGGAGCAACTTCGGTAACGAGGTCTTTGGGGTACATGATAATTCCCGAATTAATGCTCAATAAATCCTAGGGCGCCTCATGCAGACGCGCCAGCCAATTTTCTACCGGCTCCGGCCGACCATACAGGTAGCCCTGATGCACAACTTGCCCGTGCGAATTTAAAAAATCTGCCTGTTCTTGAGTTTCCACACCTTCGGCCACAATTTGAAAATGCAAATGCTGGGCAATCGAGATGATCGTTTCGACCAGTGCGGCATCATTGGGATCACTCGTGCAGTCCTGAATAAAACTCTTGTCAATTTTTAGCTCGTGAATCGGCAGGCGCTTGATATAGGCGAGACTGGAATACCCCGTGCCGAAATCATCGATGGAAAAGTGAATACCCAGCGCGGATAGCGTGGTCATTTTGGCCACCACATCACCGATATCGCCGATCACAATACCCTCGGTTAACTCCAGTACCAGATGGCAGGGATCGGCACCACTGAGGCTTAATTTACTCCGAATTACTTCGACAAAATCCGGCTGTTGAAAATGGCGCGGACTGATATTAACCGACAGACGCAACGCTCGTCCCTCGGCATCCAATTGTGCCAACACCTTGCACACCTCCAACAACATCCAGCGATCCAGTGCAACAATCAAATCGGACGTTTCAGCCAAAGGAATAAACAGATTGGGCGGAATCAAACCACGCGTCGGATGCTGCCAACGCACCAATGCTTCAGCCCCCACTTGCACACCCTGGGCATTTACCTGGGGTTGAAAAAACAGTCGCAACTGGTTATCCGCGATGGCGTTGCGTAATTCGGCTTCCAGTTGGAAGCGTTCTTTGACTGTCTCGCCCATCGCCGCTTCAAAAAACATGGTGCGGGCGCGACCGCCCTTCTTCGCCTTATCCATCGCCATATCGGCCTGACGCAATACCTCAATTGCCGTGGCATGTGGCAGATCCGGTAAAAGAGTGATGCCAATACTTGCATCTATATGAATTAATTCATCATTTATTTCAATCGCATTATTTAGCACAGCGCGCAACTTTTCCGCAATCGCCAGCGCTTCACGACCTGCCGCCTCACGCGTACCGCGGATTCTGTGCAGCAATATGCCGAATTCATCCGAATCCAGACGCGCCAGCAAATCATCGGCATGCAAAATTTGCGTAAAGCGTTCTGACACCGCACGCAGCAACATATCCCCCATGGCCAATCCGCGCGCCTCATTGATCTCTTTAAAGCGGTCTAGATCCAGCAGCAATACTGCGGCAAAACGGCTATCCCGTCTGGTGCTCTGCAGGGTTTGCTCAACCTGACGCAAAAATAAGGCGCGATTGGCCAGACCGGTCAATGGATCGCGCCAGGCCAATTCTTCAACGCGATCTTGTGCCCGTTTGATTTCACTGATATCGGAAAAAATCGCCACGTAACGCGTGGTATTTCCTGCGGCATCTTTGATTGAGCTGATGGATTCCCACTGCGTATATATCTCGCCATTCTTGCGCTTATTCCATACCTCTCCAACCCACATTCCTTTTCTGCCTAGTGCGTTCCAAAAATCGCGGTAAAAAGGCAAATCATGTCGCCCAGACTTCAGCAGACGCGGATTATTACCGAGCGCTTCAGCCTCGCTGTAACCGGTTATCTGGGTAAACGCGGGATTCACCGCAACAATGGTTCCATTCAGATCGGTTACCAAAATTGCTTCGCCGGTGGTCTCAAACACGCGCTCGGCAAGGCGTTGACGCTCTTCACCGGCCTTGCGCTCGGTGACATCGGTAATGAAACCGTGCCACAACACACTACCGTCATCCAAGTGTTCCGGCTTCGCAACACCCTCGCGCCAACACTCGCCCCGCTCCGGTAAAATGATCCGGTATTCTTCATGCCACTCACTGAGATTAGTGGCCGACTTTTCGATCGAGGCTGTGATACGTGCCGCATCATCGGGATGTTGAAATGCAAAAATTTGTGAAGCATCTTCGCGCGCCTCCTCGGGTGTCACGCCATACATATCAAACATGGCCTGACTCGCATAAGGAAAGCTCATTCGCCCATCGGGATATCGGCGCAGCTGGAAGATAAGCCCCGGAATTTGCGAAGAAAGTTTTTGTAGGAGATCGTGACTTTGCTGCAGATTATCCGACAGGTGCTTGCGTTCCACTGAATAGCCAATGGTGCGCACCAATGCATCAGTGTCAAACTTGCCCTTGACCAAATAATCCTGGGCGCCCGCTTCCAGAGTTTCCAGAGCGAAGCTGGAGTCATCATTACCGGTCAGCACGATCACCGGCAAATTTGGAGCCTGATTGCGTATTGCTGTTACCGTTGGCAAGCCATGCGAATCGGGCAGCGATAAATCCAGCAGCAACACATCAAAACGGTTCAGGCTAAGGGTATACACAGCGTCCTCAAGCGAGGTGACCCACTCCAATTCAAATAATGGTGTATGGCTTGCGCGCAACGCCAGCTTGGTTAAATTAGCATCTGAAGGATCGTCTTCGACGAGTAATACCCGACAATGTGTGGCGGCAATCATGGTGTTTTCCTAACGCGATTTATCATCAATTTTTCACGCATGAAAATACCGCAAACAAGCAAGCCCGATTGGATTTTGAATGAATTGAACATATTATTTTTGCGCATGCTGCATTATTTTTTTACAATCCAAATAATGCTGGCTTGTCGACTCCTCCTCAGGGTGCATAATATCAGCACTTTCACAACTTTGCGGATCATTAACCCACAAAATGTCTTCACTCCAACACACCGAATTTCAAATTACCGGGATGCGCTGCGCCTCTTGCTCTGCACGCCTGGAAAAATCCCTGAATCAGCTTCCCGAAGTCACTGCCGTGGTCAACATCGCCACGGAAAAAGCCAGCATCGTTTTTAACGCGGAAACCAGCAATATTCCCGCCTTGCTGGACGCCATCCGCGACACCGGTTTTGATGCGCATGTAGCGCGTGATTTTGCCGCAGAAAAACAAACCAAAGACGCTCTGTATCATCGTGAAAAGATGCAGTTTTATATTTCCGCGGCGCTGATTACCCCGCTCTTGCTGGAAATGTTTTTAATGTTGTCCGGAATTCATCTAAATATCCCGGTTTGGCTGCAATGGTTGCTGGCAACGCCCGTGCAATTTTGGGCCGGGGCACGCTTCTATCGCGGCGCCTGGAATAGCCTGAAAAATGGCGGCAGCAATATGGATGTGCTGGTGGCGCTGGGCACCAGCGCCGCCTATTTTTTAAGCTGTGCGATTGTGCTGTTTGGCAATCACCCGCACGCCAATTATTTCGAAGCCAGCGCCACGCTTATCACACTGGTTTTGTTGGGAAAATTGCTCGAAGCACACGCCAAAAACAAAGCCTCTTCAGCGCTGGAAAGTTTAATTAATTTGCAGCCAAAAATCGCGCATGTGGAGCGCAACGGTGAGATCGTCGATGTTTCTGTGGGGCAGTTTCGCCCGGAGGATATTTTTGTAGTGCGCCCGGGAGAAGCCATTCCAGTTGACGGTGTGGTGCTGGAAGGCAGTTCCAGCGTAAACGAAAGCATGCTCACCGGAGAAAGTTTTCCGCAAACCAAACAAAGCAACGACAAAGTTTATGCCGCCACGTTAAATCAGCAGGGCTTGCTGAAATGCCGCGCCATCGCGGTGGGTAGCCAAACACAGCTGGCTGCGATTATTCGCATGGTTGAGCAAGCCCAGGGCTCGAAAGCTCCAATTCAAAAATTAGCCGACCGGATTTCCGCTATTTTTGTACCGGTGGTATTGGTGTTGGCCGCGCTCACTTTTCTCGCCTGGTGGCTCTCGGGACAGGATTTTTCCAACGCGCTGATTAATGCAGTTTCAGTATTAGTCATCGCTTGCCCGTGCGCCTTGGGCTTGGCCACACCGACGGCAATTATGGTCGCCACCGGACGTGCCGCGTATGCCGGAATCTTAATTAAAGACGCCGCCGCGCTGGAACGCGCGCATCTTTTGGATGTGCTGATTCTGGATAAAACCGGCACCTTAACCGAAGGTATTCCGCAGCTTACTGGCATTGCGCCAATTAATAATTATGATTTAAATCATCTACTTACAATATCCCTTAGCCTTGCGCGGCACTCCACGCATCCGCTCTCACTGGCGCTGGCGAATTACGCCCGCACGCAAAATGCCACCCAATTGGAAGTAAGCGATTTTGCAGAGCTTCCCGGAAACGGCTTGAGCGGCGTCATCGCCGGTGAACAATATCAACTTGGCTCCCCCGCTTTTATCGCAAAATTTATGGAGGCCGACCTGCCGCTTCCTGCCTTGGACAGAAGCAGTATTTTGGTGGCATGCGGCAAGACATTGCTCGGTAATATTTCATTTACCGACACGCTACGCCCCAATAGCAAAGCTGCCGTTGGCAAACTGCGCGCCATGGGAATCCGGGTTGTCATGTTAAGCGGCGACAACGCCGCCACGGCACACGCTATCGCGCAACAGGCGGGCATTGATGAATATCTGGCAGAGGTATTACCGCAAGACAAAGCACAGCACGTTTCTTCGTTTAAAAGCAACGGGAAAGTAGTCGGCATGGTGGGAGACGGCATCAATGACGCACCTGCTTTGGCCGCAGCCGATGTGAGCTTTGCCATGAAGAGCGGCAGCGATATTGCGATTGAGGCAGCAGATATCACGCTGATGCATAACGACCTGATGTCGGTGGTCAATGCCATTGATTTGTCGCGCGTTACACTGGCCAAAATCCGCCAGAATCTGTTCTTTGCCTTCGCTTACAACATCCTGGGTATTCCACTTGCGGCAGTAGGCTTGCTTAATCCGGTGATCGCCGGTGGCGCCATGGCGATGAGCTCGGTATCGGTCATCAGCAATGCACTATTACTAAAAAATTGGATGCCGGAAAAAACTACCAAGAACATGATAAATAATAAGAAAACATAGTCAGCCACAATGCAGTAGTGGCTGAATTTCACCACGCCATATTCACCACAAATTTTTCCAATAGTCATCCACTCAAACTGAATTTCATATTGTGAATTGTGACGGCTTAATTGCCGAGGATACGCTCATTGAACGACCGCTATTTTTCAGGAAAATCAAGAACGCGGCTAAGCACTTTGTGGACCATGCAGACGGTGGCGACTTGTCAACTCAAACCTCAGAAGACCATTGCATGATCGACCAAATACCTCTCGTTTTCCTTTATAAGTACCATTTCGGCGACAAATTCACCTGACGCTATAGTAAAAGATTGCTTCCATATAATTGCTACCGAATTAGGGCGCTTAAAAACAGCTACGGGAACTCGCTTAGAAAAAAACCCTTTCTCAGCTTGATACTGACGACAAATAAATTCGAGATATTCAGGTGTTACTATCTTTCTCATCCGTTCAGTAAAGTCTTGAACGTGTCTTGCATGGTCGATATTAGTTGAGGCATCCATCAGGTTGTCCATGATTGGATTGGCAATATCAAATATTTCGCTCTCAGTCATTTTTTCAAAGCTCATTACTTTTTCTTTCCACTTGAATACTGCAAGTTGGCTGGTCAGCAAAGTTAAGTCTAGCAAAACTTCAAAATTACGATGTGACTGGTCCACGCTGTGAGCAACATGATGTTTTTGAACAAATAGCTGGACAAGAATGTTTTCTTAAAGATTGCACCTCGGTCGACAGCGTGGGCATTCCGGCCATTGCATTTTCATAATGATTTTACTGCATAACTGGTCATCGATCCTTACCGGACTCTCAGTAATGTTAATAGCGGATGATTTTAGTGTGCTCGGAGATTAACTTGATGAAGGCTTCAAAAAAGCTTGTCATAAATGCAATTGATCAATATCATTCTTTTATTGTGAATATTATATTAATAGCTTTAGGAAAATTTTGAATAAGCATGCGCGCACAACTAGATCTATCTGAAACTGATGCAACTTGGTCAACCCGCTCACTCACGGACTTGATCGGATTCTTACTGTCCCATCACCATCCATACACTAAAATTGCGCTTGCAGAATTGACTCCCCTGTTGAACAAGGTAGTGGGTGTGCATGGGAGTCAGCATCCTGAATTGCTCGAATTGGAAAAACTATTTATAGAGCTGAGAGAGGATATGGGGGCGCATCTGATGAAAGAAGAAAATATCCTATTTCCCTACATGCTTGCGCTGGAAAGTGATGTTCCTCCGACCTCACCTTTCGGATCAGTGGCTATGCCCATACGCATGATGACGATGGAGCATGAGCATGACAGCTTGATTCTGCACAAGATGCGGGAGTTATCACATCACTTTAAGTTGCCAGACGAAGCGTGTACCAGCCACACCACACTGTATAACGGGTTGAGTGAATTGGTGGACGATCTCCTCAAGCACATTTATTTAGAAAATACAATTGTGTTCCCGAAAGCAATCGAAATTGAACGACAGCATTGAGTCGAAATTGCTTAGCCTGAACAATCAGATTAATCATACCTTTCACCACGCAAATTTACTTAGGAAAATATCATGTCGCACGACTGCTCTACAACATTAACTCAAGATTTACATTACCCATTTGATGCTCGCGGCGTTGCCAAGCGCTTCAGACACGCGGCTATTTTCGGCGCGCTAGATTCCCTAAATCCGGGGGAGACGATGACCTTTGTAAACGATCACGATCCACTGCCTTTGCTCGCCCAATTGCAGCAACGCTATGGTGACTCTATCGACATTAACTACGTTGCGCGAGAGCCTGGAAATATTGCGATCAATTTTAAACGCATCTAAATATATGAGGTGGCTGGCCCACCATCACCTAAGGAGATAATGGTATGAAAAACTGTAAGCTGAGTTGGATTCTTGTCGCCGTACTGTCCGTAATCGTTGCCGTGCTGGGGTATAAATTCACGGTGGGTAACGTACAGCCCTCCGATGATGGGCGGCAGGCAGTCATGTTGAGCAAAGATGAACGCAATGCATTGCTGCTGGAAATGCGCGTGTGGCTGAAAAGTTCGCAAGGCATCCTGGCAGCGGCATCCATAAAGGATTTCGATGCGGTCATTAATTCGGCTAAAGCATCCGGTATGGGGGCTGAGGCAGATACGCCGGGGTCGTTGTTTAGAAAAATTCCCGTCGAAATGAAGGCGCTGGGTTTTGATACGCGCCGCAAGTTCGATAACATCGCCTCTGAAGCGGCCAAATCGAAAGACAGCAGTCTGGTGGCAACCAAGTTAAGTGTTGCGATGAATAACTGTATTGCCTGCCACGAGATGTATCGTTTCGTTGAAGAAACAAAATAAATCCAGCCGAACCGTTCAGGTTCGGTGTTCACTTAAAAGAAAGGTGACATAAGCATGACTACCATCAAACAACCTCGAATCTGGCTGGCAAGTGCACTCTCGATCGTTGCGATCATCTTTGGTTTGATGACGATAAAAGAAGGTGGCGCAGTGTTGCTGGGCAATGAGGAGGCAATTGCCGCGGCTGGAAATTATGTACCATTCGTACTCTGGTTCAATTTTCTGTCGGGCTTTGCATACATCGCGGCCGGTGTTGGATTCTGGCTACAGCAACGTTGGGCGGTCTGGCTAGCAGTGGCAATTGCCGCTGCTATCGCACTCACTTTTGCCGCTTTCGGCATGCACATCAACTCAGGCGGCGCTTACGAGCAACGTACACTGGTCGCGATGAGTATGCGTACTGCGGTGTGGTTCGTGATTGCGGGTGTGGCGACTCGACTGTTGTTGCGCAAACGTATTTGAAGGGTTTGCAAAAGCTGGATTGTTTCAGGTCACGTGTCGGTTTGTGAAAATCAAAGCTGACGATTGAAAACTTATCATCACAACAGGTAGTAAAAAGTAGCCTGTCATCCCCGTTTCTTGTGGGGCGCCACATGAGCGTAATTAAGTAATTTATTGTCATAATCGGGGGATGTAGTAAAGACAGACAGTCGGCTGTGACAGAAAAGGGGCGGTACTGACCATTCTAGGCAAATGAAATTTTGAATCAGGAATGACCGCTTCATCCACCCTGTTGACCAATATGCTGTTTTTCCGCCAATGGCTGTACAAGCGTGCCTAGCATCAACAAGAGGCGGCGGGAGAATCTGGAAACATCGATGTTTTGAGATCATTGTCCTTATCTGCCACAGTTGAAGATGGCCCAAGACCCCAAGCCCTCTGCTTTGAAGTGATCGCTTATGATATGAAGCACCTGACTGAAGCCGATTTAACTTGATCCGAATACTTTAACTACCTAACTCTTTGAAGCTAAAATTCTGCTCGTGAAACAACGCAAAGCACGCATCCACCACCTGCGGGTCGAAATGACTGCCGCGTTGTGCGCTGATTTCCGCCAGGGCAGCTTCTATCCCCAAACTGGCTCGATATGGGCGGTGCGATGACATCGCCTCAACCGTATCTGCAACACTAAGAATGCGAGCCCCAAGCATAATCTGATCGCCCCTGTGTCCTTGCGGATAGCCTGATCCATCCATTCGCTCATGGTGTTGCCACACTATTTGCGCAATCGGCCAAGGAAAATCGATGGGGCTAAGTATTTCATAACCGTTCTGGACGTGTTCCTTGATGAGGGAAAATTCCAGTTCGTTGAGCTTCCCCGGCTTGCTGAGGATTTCGGCCGGAACCCGAATTTTACCAACATCATGCACGACACTGGCCAAGTGTATTCCCTCAACTTGATCATCAGAAAGTTTCAGCACTTTAGCGATAGCAATGGCAAGTTGAGCAACTCGGCGCTGATGACCTGAGGTATAGGGGTCACGCATTTCGACGATGGAGGCAAGCGCAGTGATGGAATCTAGCAGGCTTGTTCTAAGCTTTTTCTCGCTTTCCCTTAGCGCCTTCTCAGCCACCTTGCGCGCACGGACACCTTGCTCTACCGACAGTGCTCGCTGGACGGCAGGAGCCAGCCGTGCCAAGCGATCTTTCAGCACGTAATCTCTGGCACCCACATGAATCAACTCCACCGCCTCGATGTCGCTGAGTGCGCCGGTGACCATGACAATCGGCACTTCTGGGTGATCGCGCCGTACGATTTCCAATGCATCCATACCATTAAAGTCAGGGAGTTTATAATCAGATAAAATAATATCAGGATGGAATTCTTCTAGTGCGAGGATGAATGCATCCCGCCTCTCCACGCGCAGCGTGGTGCAAACGATACCGGCCTTGCGCAACTCGTGTTCCGCCAACTCCGCATCAGTGGGCGAGTCTTCCAGCATCAAGACACGAAGTTCCCGACCCATGATAACTTGATCCATAGCTATTTTGTCACCACGGGTGGGTGGTTTACCAGTAACCAATAGAGTCCCAGCTCAGTCACCGTCTTGGCGAACGCATCGAATTTCACCGGCTTGCTGATGTAACTATTGACACCAAGCTGATAACTCTCTGCCACATCCCTGTCCTCGCTGGACGAGGTCAGCACCACCACCGGAATGGTCTTGATCCGCTCATCGTTCTTGATGCGGCGCAACACTTCCATGCCATCCACCTTGGGCAGACGCAAGTCGAGCAAGATGACCTTGGGGAGGTTCGTCACTTGGCGCTCGCTATAGTTGCCGGTGGCAAAGAGGAAATCCAGTGCTTCCGCACCGTCCTTCACCCACACTAGTTTGTTGGCGAGGTTGCTTTTTTTAGGGCCCGGATCGCCAGTTCCGCATCGGTCGGGTTGTCTTCCACCAACAGGATTTCCACTTCTTTCATCACACTATCCATGTAATTTCTCCTTTGTCGGTAAAGCAAAATAAATCGTCGTACCTTCGCTGACCTTGCCCTCGGCCCACACTCGCCCCCCGTGTCGGGTGATGATGCGTTTGACGATGGCAAGCCCTATCCCGGTACCTTCAAACTCGGTCACGGAATGCAGGCGCTGGAATACGCCAAACAATTTGTCCACATACTGCATGTCAAAGCCGATGCCGTTGTCCTGCACGAAATAGATCGCCTCATTCCCTTCGACGTAAGCGCCGACCCTGATTCGGGGGGGCTGGCTGTTCCTGCTGAATTTGATGGCATTGGATAACAGGTTGGCGAATACCTGATGCATCATCGCTCTGTCGCCTTGAGCGGAAGGAATGGTGTCGATTTCCAGTTGCAGCTTGTCTGTGGCAACGGAAAGTTGAAGCTCGGCATATACCTCGCGCGCCAGTTGCTCCATATCTATCCCGGTAAGGTTGAGTTCCAGCCTGCCGGTACGCGAAAAATTCAGGATATCGTCGATAAGCTGTCCCATTCGATAGGTGTTGTCGCACACCACATTGAGCAACCGCTTACCTTCCGAATCCAGCTTGTTTTCATAATCTTCCAGCAGGATTCGGGAGAAACCGGCGATGGCGCGCAACGGGGTGCGCAGATCGTGAGAGACGGAATAGGAGAAGGCTTCCAGCTCCTTGTTCGCCGCCTCCAACTGTGCGGTGCGCTCGGAGACGCGCTGTTCGAGCGCCTGATTGAGCTGGCGAATTTCCTCTTCCTCCTGCTTGCGTTCGGTGATATCGATATTAGTGCCGATCATGCGCAGGGGTGTACCTTTGGGGTCTCGAAAGGTCTTGGATGCTGTCTGGATGACGCGCACGGAACTGTCAGGCCAGATGATGCGGAATTCCTGTCTATATTCATTTTCACCACGGAGGGCAGCTTGGATGGTGTCATTCACCATTTTCGCGTCATCAGGGTGAACGCAGCGCATCCATGCATCGTAATCACTTGAAAAGTCCTCCGGCTGGGTGCGGTAGAGCCGGTACATGCATTCGTCCCATTTGAGTTGGTTATTGACGATATCCCAATCCCATACGCCGATGTCTGCGGCACGTGTCGCCAATTGGAGGCGCTCTTCGCCTTCCCGTAACGCCTCGGCACGTTGGTCAAACTGTTTGGCCAATTCCTCCAGCTCGTCGTCGGTTCCCAGTGGCGCACAACGGCGCTCCGGGGTGCCATCTGCCAATGCCACCCGGTCGCGGAGCGTCAGGATGGGCTGAGCCAAGCGGTGGCCGAACCAGCTTGCCAAGGCGATGGCTAATGCCGTCAGCAGCAAACCGAGCAACGCGACATCGCGAATGGCTGAGTTTGCCGGTGCGAGAAGGTGGTCGCGCGACATCACCACATCCAATTCAAGCCCCAGATGGCTCAAGGCTTCCTGGCTCCCTTCGCCCAAATACCGGCGCTCCATGACCATATCCCCAGTTAGCTTGTTGTTGCTGGCATACAGGACTTTGCCTTGGCTCAGCAGGCTCTGCTGCATGTCGGCGGAGGAGGTCAAAATGCGTGCCGCGATGCCCGGTAGATCGAAATCCACCAGCAGCGCGCCTTGGGTCGTGTTGTAGTAGATCACCGGGACGAACAGACGCCATTGCTTGCGTTCCAAATCTATTTCCTGGCCGATGACCCCTTGGTTCAGCGCCGTGCGCAAGGCGTTTGAACCTTGATAGGTGGGCAAGTCGGGCAGGCTGGAATACACCGGACGTCCGTCGAAGTCCAGTAGCGCCACGGCAAGCACATCCCGACCCGCCATGAAATTGGCCACCAGTGGAGGAAGATTGGTTTGACGAGCCTGAGAATCGCTGATGCCGTTGATGAGCAACGGGTTCTTGGCCAGCACTTGGGCGCTTTCCAGCACATAGTCAAAACGCTGCGCCAGCCTGTTCGCATCCGCTGTTGCTTGTTCCTTGACGTGTTCCTCAAGGGTTGCATTCAGGGAAGTGATGAGGCGATAAGCAACTATCCCTCCCAACAGCACCATGGAGAATGCGACAAAGGCTCCAAACCATAGGGTGATGCGGGTACGCAGGCTTTTACTACGTGGCATCATGACATAATTCCTTTCAGTGAGCCGCGACGATCTGACCGAACTCGTTGTAGCGGGCGAGCCGGAGTATTCCCGGGCTCAGTGCATCATGTCGGTTGGGCGTGAAGGGGGGCGCATAAGTCTGGATGATCCCCGCGTAAGACGGCACTTCTTCCAAGGCGGTGCGAATGGCTTGGCGGTCGGTACTTCCCGCCCGGGCGACAGCCTGGGCCAGAATCTCAGTCAGATCGTACGCTTGAACGGTGCCAGCCGGTGCCAATATCGGCTCTTTGCCTTGCAGTCCATAATAGATGCGATAACGCTGAGCGAAATCCGCAAGCGGAGGATTGACTCCTTTACCTTCAATCAAAACGGATTGTACAAAACGCAGATCCACGCGTGCGAGGGAAGCCTTGTTGTTTTCCCAGAAATTGCCGCCCGTTAATCCCCAGTTGGCGAGGATGGGTATGGGGGTGTCGAGTTGCGCCATGGATTTGACTACTGCACTTGCCTCGTAGGAGTTGGCGACCATGATCAAGCCATCCACGCCTTGAGCCTGTAAGTTGGTCAGGCGTCCAAGGAAGTCGGTATCCCCCTGGTTGAACCACTCGATATGAACTTTACCGGGGGGAAGCGCCTTTAGGGGTGCTTGCAGCGCAGCCTCGTTGGCGCGCCCCATGGCCGAGCGTTCCAACAATACGGCGATTCGCTTGCCTCGCGCAAGGGCATGCCGTAGCAGAAAGGGTGCGCTCCAGTCGTGGCTGAGGGAGACGCGGAAACAGAAGTTTGGCCGTTGTTTTTTCTCGACTAAGTCGGAAACGGCAGCCCAAGGGATCAGGTAGGGCTGCTGGAGTTTGTGGATGCTGTCCAGCTCGGCATCAATAACCCCCCCATCTTTCCCGCCCATGACCGCCAGCAAGCCCGGCAGTTTTGCAAATATTTCCAGATTGGCTTTACCCCGTTCAGGATTGTGCATGTGGTCGCGCGCCATGATGAGCAAGGGGCGCCCCAACACACCTCCGTGCGCATTGATATCTGCCACGGCCATTTCCATGCCGCGAAAAATAGCGCCGCCGGCGACTCTGCCGTCTCCCGACAGATCGGCGTCCAACCCTATCAGCAACGGTGCTTTCTTGGTCGGCTGCAACTTCGCCAAGCGGGCGTTGAGGCGCAGCTCCTCGGTCTTGGCGAGCAGGTCATAGCCGATCTCGAAGCCATAGCGGCGCACTACCGGTGCCAGAGCCGCAGCAAAACGCTGCCGTTGCGCCTCATTGAGCTCGTGCACCTCGACGCCAGCAGCGCGGATGGTCGCCAGAAATCCTGCTTCCCGGCGGGCGGTTTCCTCACGTTCCCAACTACTCAATTCGCGCGCCGTATCGATGATCTGGCTGCGCACATCCTGCGGCAAACTTTCGAAAACCTTGCTGCTGATAGAAAAGGTGTAGCCCAGCCAGGCATGATTGCTCAAGGTCAGGTGTTTTTGCACTTCGTAGATGCGCTTGCCGGCGATGGCGACCAATGGGTTTTCCTGACCGGCAACTACGTGGTCGGCGAGTGCTTGGCGAATGTTAGCGAAGTCGATGACCACCGGCTCCGCGCCCATGGCACTGAACTGATCCATGATCAAACGACTTTTCATGGTGCGGATGCGCAGGCCGGCAAAGTCTTTAGGGCCGAGGATAGGGCGATTGGCGGTAAACTGCTTGAAACCGTTTTCCCAGAAAGTGACACCTACCAGGCCCACGTCCTTGAGCTTGGCAAGCAGCAGTTGCCCCGGTTCGCCATCGAGCATGGCATAGAGTTCGGCACGATCTGAAAAGTAGAATGGCAGATCGGCGTACTGCATTGCGGGTACGTCACTGCTGAGTTTGGCCGTGGGGGTGAGCAGTAGGTCCAAGCTGCCGGCTCGTGCCATTTCCAGCATCTGCTCGTCGCTGCCGAGTTGCTGGTCGGGAAAGACTGTGACTTGGATGCGGCCCTGACTTTTTTCCTTAAGCCGCTCGGCGAACTTCACGGCAGCGGCGTGGAGTGCGCTGTCGGCAGCGAGGTTGAGGCCTAGGCGCAGCTTGAAGACTTCGGTTGCCTTAGGTTGGGGAGAAATGACTTCTGGCACCCGCCCATTGTGATGGAGCGAGAAAAATCCAACCGCTAGCACGACGACCACAAAGCCAAGCAGAAAAGTCCACCGCCGCCGCGCGGTTCGCTTTGTATTCATTATGAGTGCTCCTCGTATGTCAAAGCCTAGCAGCCTGTCGGACTTGAGCCGCAACCCTCGACCTCAGCGTGATAGCAGGGTGCGCTTTTCTATTTTGCCGCGCTCACCAGGAAAAATTTCGACCGGACTTTTGTCGCAATCAGCAGTGCCACGTCCCAACGCGAGTTTTTTCAACTCAGTGAAGTAATTGTGACCTTGCCCCTGTAATCCGCATTTCACATTCTTGCTCATTATGCGACTTTCTTCAACTGAGCCGCAAACCATTTTTTCTCTCAAGCATTTTTTCTCGAAACTGCATCGGACTTATGTAATTCAGTGTCGAGTGAAGTCTTTTGTGGTTGTGCAACTTCAGCCAATCAATCACTTCATCTATCGCCTGACAATGTGTTTCAAACCGCATGTCGTAAAACCTACCCACCTTCAATAATCCCCACGGACTGACAGCTATACAGATCAAGAGTTAGTGCCAAATTTAACTCTTTTTCCACGACTCTAATACTGAAACTATCCGTCCTATCAAGTTGCACCATTGCCTCTCAATTTTGATTACGCTTCGCCATGTTTTTGCGTTTAAAGCCAGGTCGCGCTTCACTGCCGGAATGATGAATTTTTTCGGACAATCAACATCGAAAATTTCGCTTATTTGGATATTTATTACGGCGGTGATTTACTAAGACAAGTTCTTTGCTGGCTATCATTCCCATTTGAATTCCCTTATCAATTTAGCTTGCGTGAAATCATTTTTCCTGCCCAATGCCACGCATTGCGAAAAATTGAAAAGTCTTCAATAATTTCAATTTAAACGAGCGACGAACAATGATTTAAGACCTGTTGGAAGGAAATCAGATAATGCCGATTTTGAGATAAGAGTTAGGTGTATTTTTATAAGCAAATATTGAGGCGGTTTAGGAGAATTCAGATTGTTGTGTTTTGGCGGATATAAAGCCGCGTCTTACATCTCCATCACCTATCTATATAGATTTTCCGATATGGTATATAGACCGCCTCAGATGTTGGATGCTGTAGCCAATGGCAAGAATAAGGACAGCGGTGAATCTGGCAGTGGGATGAAACCATGATGCAGATAGAAGGCAGCAGCCTTATCATTTTTTGCATCAACCAACATTGCGTAGGCAGCCATATCTGACATTAAGGAACGGGTTAGCGCATCTGCAAGCAACGCAGCGCCAAGACCTTGCCCTTTAAATTTCTCGTCGACCGCCAATCTTCCCATACGTACGGCAGGAACTAAACGAACACAATGCAACTAAAAAGAACCTACAAATCTTTACAGTATTTTAAAGAATTCACCGCAACAAAAAAGGGAATGCCACTGATCACCGCAGCCCCCTACGCTATACGGAAAGTGGCGACCAATTTTGCCAATTCTTGCGCCTGCTCCTCCATTGATTCCGCAGCGGCGGCAGCTTGCTCTACCAGTGCGGCATTCTGCTGTGTCACCTCATCCATCTGGGTAATCGCCTGATTAACTTGTTCAATGCCGGTGCTTTGCTCTTTGGAGGCACTGCTGATTTCCGCCATGATGTCGGTGACACGCTTGACGGAATTCACCACCTCATCCATCGTTTGCCCGGCTTTATCCACCAAGTCCGTGCCAATTTTGACCTTGGACACGGAATCATTAATCAGCACTTTAATCTCTTTGGCCGCTTCGGCAGAACGTTGTGCCAGATTGCGCACTTCGGCGGCAACCACCGCAAAACCACGCCCCTGCTCACCGGCACGGGCGGCTTCCACCGCCGCATTCAATGCAAGAATATTTGTCTGAAACGCGATGCTATCGATCACGCTGATGATGTCCACAATTTTGCGTGAAGATTCATTGATGGAGGTCATGGTATGCACCACTTGGCCGACCACTTCGCCGCCCTGACGCGCAATTTCAGAAGCGCCTGCCGCCAGTTGATTGGCTTGCTGGGCATTTTCGGCATTCTGCTTTACCGTCGAAGTGAGCTCTTCCATGCTGGCCGCCGTTTCTTCCAGACTGGAGGCCTGCTGTTCGGTACGTTGCGACAAATCAGTATTACCGGAAGCAATCTCACGCGAAGCGGTACTGATCGTATCACTGGCTTCTTTGATGCGGCTGATCACTGCAGTAAGTTGCTCGGCCGTCGCATTGGAATCATCCTTAACTTTACCGAAAGTGCCCTGATAATCATTGCTAATGCGATCTGTTAAATCACCCTGCGCAAGCGCAGCTAACATGCGCGCAATTTCCTGCAAGCTTTGATCGGAGGTGGCCACCAACTGGTTAATCCCTTCCGACAACTCGCGCATAAATCCATCTTTATCATTTAAATTCAATCGCTTAGATAAATCTCCCTGGCGTGCCGAAAGGACGATATCACGCACTTCACTTTCGATCTTCATCTCCTGCGTGGCATCTATCCATTCCACCGCAGTGCCCAAGCGTTGCCCTGTTTCATTGGTCACCGGCAGCGCGGCCAACTTAAAAGTACGATCTCCGATACGCACTGTCGCGCGATGCAAGCCCTGCAAGTTTTGCAACAAACCGCGCTGATGCGCCGCATTTTTATGAAAAGCATCGAAGTTACTGCCCAGCACCTTGTCCGCGCGAAAGTTCGGCATAACGGTACGAATACTGGCTTCACTTTCGTCAAACATTTTTTGAATCGCTTTGTTCAGATAAATAATTTTTCCATCGGTATTGGCGATCGCCACATTGGCCGTTGAATTATCCAGCGCCGCTTTCACCCGCAAAGCCTCGGCGGCAGTACGCTGGCTATCGCGAATCATGTAATTGATCGTGTCCTTCATGTTTTTAATAGCCGCCATCAAACTGCTGCTATCTCCAACACGCGTGTTTACTGAAACACTAAAATCTCCCGAGGCAACGGCATTGGCCACCGATCTGGCGTAACTCGGTTCCCCGCCCAATTCCTGCAACAACACCCGAATCAACCAAATTCCAAACAACACCGTTGCAATTAAAATACCCAGGGTAATTGCCAGATATAACTGTAGCTGGTGGGTTGCCTGCTTCTCCAGCCGATCCGCCAAGCCATATAAATCTTCGGACAGAAAATCCTCTACCTGCTTCATTGCATCAATTTTTTGGGTAATCGCTTTGAACCAGTCGCCGGGCAACACACCAAAGCCGCCGGTGGTGGCTTTATCAATGGCAATTTTACGGAAAGCATCAACCTTATTCACAACGTCACCGCTGAGTTTTTCCTGATAAAAATTCAGCGCGGGTTTGCTTGCATAGGACTGAAACACTTCAAAATAACTTTTCTGATTGGCCACCAAGCCGATGAAACGCTGGAACGCCACCCACTCAAAACTATCCGCCGCAAATGCGCCGTTTACCGTGGCACGCTCCCGCCCCGCCATTTCCTTACCATTTAAAAACATCAAATACGCCGTCGTGCCGCGCGTTAGCTGTTCATTGGTACCGACTTTGGCACTATACGAAATCACTTCCAGCCAAGCACTGATCATATCGGTATAAAAATCAAACGAAGCCTTGGGTGCAAATTTCAGTTCACCAATTGCCCTGCGATTAACTTCCAGCGCCTCCATTTTCGTGAATGCTGCTGCGAGCGTGGCACGGAAGCCCTCGTCCAATTCGGCATTGCTCATGGCTGTCGCCAAGATCCTTAATTCGGCAATGGCGTTATCGGTTATAGCTCGCTGCGCCGGCATCTCACTGGCAAAATTCGCCCCTTTTGAGCCGATATAGCCGGCTGACATACCGCGTTCTTTTTGCGCTTCGTGAATGACTGCGCTGGACTTGACCGCCAAGGTAGTGAGCTGCTTGGTCGTTTGCATTTCATTCAGGGTGGCAGACTTTTCCAGAACACTTGCAACAGAAAAATACAGCAACCCCAAAATGGGCAACAACAACATCAAAGAGAGCCTTAATTTCAACGGCATGCGCGATAATATCGAGTGTTCATTGGCATGCAAATTTACACGTTTACCGGCACGCAGCGCGGCATAAGTATTTTCCGCCAGCGCAATTTCGCTAGGCTCCGCACGCCGCCTTACCGAGGTGTATCCGATAATTTCTTTGCCCTGATGGATAGGCGTCACATGCGCATGAACCCAATAATGATCGCCGTTTTTACAGCGATTTTTTACAATACCCTGCCACCCATTTCCGGCTTTAACCGTCGCCCACAAATCCTCGAATGCCTGCGGCGGCATATCCGGATGGCGCACAATGTTGTGCGATTGCCCGACCAATTCCTGCTCGGTGAATCCGCTAATTTCCACGAATTCAGGATTGACGAAAGTGATAACGCCTTTCTTGTCGGTCTTGGTAACAATGGTTACATTTTCACCAAGCAAAACTTCTTTTTGGGTGACTGGCGTATTGATCTTCATAATAGATCCCTAATAGTTAAGCAACGACCGCGTCCATCAATTCCATATCGCGGCTGGACATCAGCTTCTCGATATCCACCAGAATCAACATGCGTTGATCGATGGTACCCAGGCCCATGATGTAACGCGTATCGAGCGAGGTGGACAAGGAAGGTGCCGCTTTAATCTGTTCATGCGTCAGTGTCAGCACATCGGACACGCTATCCACCACCACGCCAACCACGCGGGTGCTCAGATTCAAAATAATCACCACGGTAAGTTCGTTGTAGGTAACGGTGCCCAGATTAAATTTGATGCGCAAATCCACAATCGGCACGATGATGCCGCGCAGATTGATCACGCCTTTGATAAACGACGGCGTGTTGGCGATGGCGGTCACCGCATCGTAGCCGCGAATTTCCTGCACTTTAAGAATATCCATGCCGTATTCTTCGGCACCCAGTGTGAAGGTCAGAAACTCGCCTCCGGCGGTGCCGCTGGTGTTTGCAATAACAGTATCTGTTGCCATGTTGTTCTCCTTAGACTTCTATCTCGCCTGAATTGTGCCCGGTGCAGTGCAACCTTTTAGAGTGCACTGATATGTCGGCGCGTTTTTGATTTTGATTGCGAAGTATTTCAAAACCGGCGGAGTCATGCCTCCGCACTCCAAATTAGTTTTTGTGGACGACAAATTTATCTGCACTCCAAACTGTTTTTTGTGGGCGGCAAATTTATCTGTCGCCCACAAAAAGCGCATTCATTTTGGATCTTAAAACTCTTCCCACTCTTCTTCGCCACCTTCTTTGGCGGGCTTGCTGGGGAGCGCTTTAGGTTTACCAGCCGGAGCCGCGTGTCTCTTGGCTGGCGCGGCGGGATGTTTGGCTGCGGGTTTAGCCGCGGCGCGCGCGGCGGTTGGCGCCACAATACGGGCTTGTCCCATCGCGCTGTTGTCCATCTTGAAAACGCTGACGGCACGGGTGAGGTTCTGCGCTTCTTCTTCCAGAGATTCGGCTGCGGCAGCGGCTTCTTCCACCAAGGCGGCATTTTGCTGGGTGACTTCGTCCATCTGGGTGATGGCCTGGTTCACTTGTTCAATACCGGTGCTTTGTTCGGCGGACGCGGCGCTGATTTCACTCATGATGTCGGTGACGCGTTTAACGGCATTCACAATCTCTTCCATGGTCTTGCCGGCGTCATCCACCAGCTTGGTGCCGATTTCCACTTTCTCGGTCGAGTCGCCGATCAGGGTTTTGATTTCCTTGGCGGCAGCGGCGGAGCGCTGTGCCAAGTTGCGCACTTCGGCGGCCACTACGGCGAAGCCCCGGCCCTGCTCACCGGCACGCGCGGCCTCAACGGCTGCATTCAAGGCCAGAATGTTGGTCTGGAAGGCAATGCCGTCAATGACACTGATGATGTCCACGATCTTGCGGCTGGATTCGTTGATGGAGGACATGGTGCCCACCACTTCTTGAACCACGGCGCCACCTTTTTGCGCCACGGCGCTGGCGTTGCTCGCCAACTGATTCGCTTGTTTGGCATTGTCGGCGTTCTGCTTCACGGTGGAAGTGAGCTCTTCCATGCTGGCGGCAGTTTCTTCCAGGCTGGAGGCTTGCTCTTCGGTGCGTTGTGACAGGTCGGTGTTGCCCGAAGCGATTTCTTTGGAGGCTGTGCCAATGGAATCCACCGAAACGCGTACATCGCTAACTAGGGTCTTGAGGTTGTCGACGGTGGTGTTGACGGCGTCTTTAGTTTGTCCAAACAGTCCGGCGTAATCTTTTTCGATTTTCTGGGTCAGATCGGCATCGGCCAGTGCTTTGGCCACACGCATGACGTCACGTAATCCGGTATCCGATACGTCAGACAGTTGGTTGAGCAGTTCGGACAGGGTTTTGGTATAGCCCTGCTTGCCGTTCATGTCCATCTTGGTACTGAAGTTGCCGCGAATCGCGGCGTCTTCCACGATATTTTTGATTTCGTCGACAATTTTGCTCAGGGAGTCGACGGTGCTGTTTACACCAGCCTTGGTCTGACCAAATACGCCGGGATAATCTTTAGTGATCTTCTGCGACAGGTCGCCATTAGCCAAGGCGGTCGCGACGCGGGTCACATCGTCCATTGCGGTACCGGTAATGTTGGAGAGCTGATTCAGCAACTCGGACAGTTCTTTGGTGTAGCCTGCCTTTCCGTTCAAATCCATCTTGGTGCTAAAACTGCCGCGAACCGCTGCGTCTTCGACGATATTTTTGATCTCGGCAACAATCCGGGTCAGATTGCTTTGCATGGTTTGCATCGCGACCAAAAGCTTGCCTACTTCGTCCTGACTGGTAATGGTGATCTGACTGGTCAAGTCTCCGGCGGCAATCTTGCCTGCCACATCCATCGCCGACTGCAGGCCGCGACCGATACCGCGTATCAGCATAATGCCCATCCAAGCTGCCAAGGCGATACCCAGCAACATCATGCTAATCGCAATGACACGCGCGGAGTTATATCCCGCTTCGGATTTTTCGTATTCTTCCTTGGCGACATTGACCTGCAAATTCTTCAGCTCATCGGCCAAGTCCATGGCCTTGATCCCCGTGGGGCCAACCACCTTGACCATCTGTGCATTGCCCTCGGCATAGTGCCCCTGCTTGTAGAGATCCATGGCGACCAGCAATCCCTCCTTGACGAACTCTTTGCGTGCCGTCACATATTCGTCGGCCAACTTCTTTTCATCGGGAGTCATGTAGCTTGCAGCGTAGGCTTCCCATGTCTTGCCGATCTCGGCAATATTTTTCTCTATCTTATCGGTATGCACAGAGATCGAATGATCATGCAACTTGCTTTCTTCCATGCGCGGATCGTGCATGCTGGACAGATGAAGCTGGCGAATATTTTCGGCCATGAGATCGGAGATTTCAGCAATCTGCCCCAATGGGATGGCGCGATCCAGATACACCGTGCGCAAGCCATCATTGCTCTTCGACATGCCCCACAAACCGTAGGAACCAATCACAATCAGCAACACCGACAGAAAACTGATGACCAGCACCAGTCGCGTTTTAATGGTTAAATTATTCATTGCTGCTCCCTTGTTAAAGTAAAAATACTCAACTACAAAATAGTGCCGCGCCAAAACATTCAATACTTAAGAATCTAATAGTTGCTGATTATCCCCCTCTTGCAAAAAAATGTTAATAACGGTTTTGCATTAATTCCCAAGAAATTTCCAACTCGATACGCTCTTCCATCGTCCACCATCCCCCGCCCAAGGCATGATACAAACCGATGGCACAGGCCAGATGTTTAGCTCGCGCCTGAATTAAATCAAGCGAAGCCAACAGGGAATTCTGCTCGGCAATAAGTACCTCAGTGTAATCAACCTGCCTTGCCAAATACTGCTGTTGCGCGAGCTTATATTCTTCGCGCCGCCCGACTTCCAGCGCACTGGCAATGTTAAATTCAAGCGCGCCATTATGCATAGCCGATATTACATTTTGAATATTTTTAGTGGCTGCCGTCAGGGTACTAGAATACCCTGTACCCGTCGCCGACCTCTCCAACAGCGCAGCCTGAATGTCGGGTCTTTGAGCGAACAGGCGCACTGATATTTCTTCGGGCAATACTTCGTCAAGCCGCAACGCTTTAAAATCTTCGCTTTCCGGCAATTCTGCATCGGCTGCAATTCCAAGCAATATACGGCGCAGTTCGCGCACCTGCTCAAAATGCTGCTTCAACACCTGTAAAGCCTGAGTTGAGCGCTGCATCACCTCCTGCCTTTGTGCAACTGAAGCCAAACTATCGACCCCGGCCATTTGACGTTTGCGCGCGATAGTCCATAAATTCTGGTCAATCGCTGCATATTTCCTGAATAAAGCCAACTGTGCTCGCAGCGAGGCTTCATACACCAGCGTTCCGATTAAATTGCTGACCAGCGTTTGGTAAGTAGCCACCAATTGCAGTTGGCGCACTTCGAGCGCAACAGACGCTGAACTGCTTGGAACGTTGTGCAAAAGTTCCGGCAAAAAACCTACCGCAAATTGATCAGTATGGAAATCGTAATAGGCTTGTCCGATAAAAGTGGCCGGGGTCGGGGCTGCATCATCCAGTTCAAGTACTAATTTACCCGGGTGTTGCGGTGCTTCTATCACACGCAATTTATTGTGAAATATACCCATGCGAATAATTTCACTTTGCTGTGCATTGAGCAGGGTTTGCTGTGCATCGGCAACCGTGGGACTGGCACTAATTGATTGCTCAATTAAGGTGTTAATTTTTGACGAATGGAGCATTCTCCACCAATCAAATTGCATGTTCAATTGCGCGTCGCGCCGCTGCATGACTTGCTCGACGGACAGCGGAGTTTCAGCCCGGGCAGGGATTAAAAACCCGCACATTACTGTCAGGCTAATAATGAAAAATAATTGTTTTATAAAATTCACGAAAGTAGAGATCGATAAACAATTTTTATGACGATAGATTAATTTTACTTGATCCTGAAATAATCAATTGCCCGAAAAGCGATATTTTTCAGGCAAATATTAAATATATTTCAGAGATCTGGTATCTATCCACAAATCCCATTAACATGCGCGACCATCAATATTTGGACGGGAGAGAAACATGGGCATGATGTCGCATCCATTGCTAATTGCAGCGACGATGCTGATCATTTCCAACCTTTTTATGACATTTGCCTGGTATGGCCATCTGAAAAATTTGGCCCATTCTCCGTGGTATGTGGCGGCGCTTGTCAGCTGGGGAATTGCCCTGTTCGAATATATGTTGCAGGTGCCGGCCAACCGCATTGGCTACACGGCGCTCAGCCTGGGACAACTCAAAATTTTACAGGAGGTAATCACCCTGTCGGTTTTCGTTCCTTTTGCCGTGCTGTATATGGATCAACCGTTAAAATTGGATTATCTGTATGCAGCGCTGTGCATGATGGGCGCGGTTTATTTTATTTTTAGGACGTAAGTTTAGGACACACGCTAATGAGCAAACATATTCACATCCTCGGTATCTGCGGCACTTTCATGGGCGGCATTGCGGCCATCGCTAAACAAGCCGGTTATCGGGTTACCGGCTGCGACGCCAATGTCTATCCGCCGATGAGCACCCAGCTTGAATCTCAAGGCATTGAATTAATTGAAGGTTTTAATAAAGAACAAATTCAACTCAATCCCGATATGTTTGTCATTGGCAATGTCGTATCGCGCGGCAATCCGCTCATGGAAGAAATTCTTAACCGCAATTTAGCCTATGCCTCCGGCCCGCAATGGCTGGCAGATACGCTGCTGCGCGATAAATGGGTGCTGGGCGTGGCGGGAACGCACGGCAAAACGACCACCACCTCCATGCTGGCGTGGATACTTGAGGATGCGGGATTAAATCCGGGTTTTTTAATTGGCGGCGTACCGGAGAATTTCGCTATCTCCGCGCGCCTTACCGAATCCCCATTTTTCGTCATTGAAGCGGACGAATACGATACGGCTTTTTTTGATAAACGCTCCAAGTTTGTGCACTACCACCCGCGCACCGCCATTCTCAATAATCTGGAGTTTGACCACGCGGATATTTTCGCCGATCTTGCGGCAATCGAAACGCAATTCCATCATCTGGTGCGCACCGTGCCGGGTAACGGGTTGGTGGTGAGCAATGGCAGCGAGGCGTCTTTGCAACGCGTCCTGCAACGCGGTTGCTGGACACCGGTGGAAATGTTTGGTTCATCTGACAAGTCCAACGGCTGGCAGATCGATCAAGACAATCGGGTAAGCTTCGGGGGCGTGACTCAAGGCAGTTTGCTTTGGGACTTAATGGGCGAACATAACCGCATGAACGCCCTCGCCGCTTTATCGGCAGCGCGCCATGCCGGTGTGCCAATCGCACAAGGCTTGGCCGCTCTGGCCAAATTTAAAAACGTGAAACGCCGCATGGAAGTTAAGGGCACGGTCAACGGCGTCACGGTGTATGACGATTTTGCTCATCATCCGACTGCCATCGCCACTACCGTTGCCGGCTTGCGTCAAAAAGTGGGTAAGGCGCGCATTCTTGCCGTATTGGAACCACGCTCCAACACCATGAAGCTCGGCGTAATGAAAGACGCGCTCCCCGGCAGCCTCAATCAAGCGGATATGACTTTTTGCTATGCGGGAAATTTAGGGTGGGATGCGCGCGGAGCACTCGCTGCGTTAGGTAATAAAGCCCTTGTGAAAGATGATCTTAATGAACTAATCGAAGAGATTGCGACTACGGCGAAACCCGGCGACCAAATTTTAATCATGAGCAACGGCGGATTTGGTGGCATCCATGACAAGCTGCTAAAAAAATTAGCGACGAAAATTTAAACTATCGAACTACGCATCCTGTGCGGATATAAAGGGAAATTCTTGCTTCCCCGTGAGCGTTGTTTGGCTTTATAATGCCCCGACTGACAGTGTGATTTTACCTGCATGACACCTTAACAACAACACTAAATAAAGGTGCAAGTGAACGTGCAACCAACTGATTAATAATAACAATTTTACCATACAACACTTCCACAAAAAGTCAACAAACGACACTCCCGAACGTGCCTCACGCTAGGGATTTTTATTAACCTGAATAATTGACCAGGCAGAATGACCGCTCATATTACAGATTTTAAAGATTCCGAATATGCCATCCACAATCATAAAGAAATTATTTTTGTGCTTGAGGATATGGCAAAAGAGCGCACTACCATTACGCTTGATGCGGGGGGCGGTGTCAGCGCGCTTACTTCAGTCATCAAAGTGAACGCAGAGGCAAAAAATGTGTTTATGGACATTAGTCCGGATAACCGCATCAATGAGAAAATCACTGATAGCAAACTGGTTAAATTCTCCACCCAGACAGGGGTAAAGGTACGCTGGCACTCTACCCATTTACACATGGTGACTTTGCCGGATGGCAAAGCTTTTTCTCTGACCATTCCCGCCGTCATTGAACGTATTCAGCGTCGTGCATATTTCCGACTCAACACCCCGCAGGGAAGCAAGGCACTCATCTGCAAAATTACGCTTGATGACACCATTATTGAAACCACCGTAATGAACATGAGCGCCGAGGGAATTAATGTGATGATCAAGGGTGAACTTCCTGAAATTTTCTCGCAAGGCATGATACTCGAAGGTTGCAGTATCGATTTCCCGGAAATTGGCATGGTTCCCCTTAAATTAAAATTTTGCGGAATCTGGACATCCGTTAAAGCCAAAACCGGCGAACCACTGCATCGCATTGGTATGGCATTCGTCAATCTAAGCCGGGGTGCAAGCAACATTGTGCAACGCCACATGATCCAGCTGGAAAAAGACCAGATCACCAAATCCTAATTACCCTGTTCAGGCAGCATTAATGTCCCACTCCTCTCTGAAACGTTACGCCTGGTTATCCATTGCCGCCGCCATTGCCACTATTCTGCTGAAAGGAATAGCTTGGCATTTGACCGGCTCAGTCGGGCTGCTGTCCGATGCCATAGAATCATTTGTAAATTTGGCCGGTGCCTTGATGGCATTATGGATGATCACGCTCGCAGAGCGCCCCGCCGACGAGGATCACCCGCACGGACATAGTAAAGCAGAATATTTCTCCAGTGCTTTTGAAGGATTTCTGATTTTATTGGCCGCCTGTGCCATTGCATGGACGGCCATCGAGCGACTTATTAATCCGCTACCGCTTGAGGCAATCGGCATCGGTTTGTTCGTTTCCGTACTGGCTTCCGTCATCAACTTTGCCACGGCGCAAACCTTGTTGCGCGTCGGCAAGTTACGCAATTCAATCACGCTGGAAGCCGACGCACATCACTTGATGGCCGACGTTTGGACCTCGGCGGGTGTCATTACCGGGGTTACGCTGGTTTGGTTGTCCGGCTGGCTGTGGCTTGATCCGGTGATTGCACTCATCGTTGCAGTTAATATTATCTGGACCGGCTGGCAGCTGATGCAGCGCTCGGCGGCCGGCTTGATGGATGCAGCTTTACCGGCAGAAAAATTGGCAAAAATTGAACAGATTCTAAGCAACTACAAAAAGCACGGCCTGGATTTTCATGCCTTGCGCACCCGGCAAGCCGGAAGCCGTACCTTTGTGACCCTGCATGTACTGGTCCCCGGCGAATGGACCGTGCAACAAGGCCACGATTGGGCTGAGCGCATCGAGATGGATATTGGCAGTGTGCTGACCATGGCGCACATCACCACGCATTTGGAGCCGCTGGAAGATCCCGTTTCAATGATTGATCAGGATCTGGATCGGGCAAGTTAACCGGGCGCGGTTTTCCGTGCAAAATCAGCGCACAAACGCCTTGCGTCCCGCATACACCGCGGAAGCCCCGAGATACTCTTCAATCCGCATCAGTTGATTGTATTTCTCCAGACGTTCACCCCGACAAGGGGCGCCGGTTTTAAGATGTCCGGTGCCCAGTGCCACCGTTAAATCGGCAATAAAACTATCTACCGTTTCACCACTTCGGTGCGACACCATCGCCCCCCAATTCGCGCTATAGGCCAAGTTTACCGCGGCAATAGTTTCGGTCAGGGTGCCGATCTGGTTGAGTTTAATCAGCACGGCATTTGCGGCATTTTCATCGATACCGCGCTGAATACGCTGCACATTGGTGACAAATAAATCATCTCCCACCAATTCAATCTTATCACCCAATTCGCGGTTCAATAATTTCCAACCGTCCCAATCGTCTTCGGCAAGGCCGTCTTCCAGCACTTTAAAGGGATACTTTTTCACCCAGTCCGCATACATCGCCACCATTTCGGCCGAGCTCACTTTGCGCCCTTCTGTGCGCAGGTTGTACAAGCCATCTTCATAAAAGCCGCTGGAGGCGGGATCAAGCGCAATGACCACATCTTCACCGGGACGGTAACCGGCCTCTTCGATGGATTTGACGATCAAATCCATCGCGTCCACATTGCGCTTCAGCGCCGGCGCGAAGCCTCCTTCGTCTCCTACTCCCGTGGTATAGCCAGCCTTCTTCAGCACTGATTTCAGGGTATGGTAAATCTCGCTTCCCCAGCGCAACGCTTCGGCAAAATTAGGCGCGCCGACCGGCGCAATCATAAACTCCTGCAAATCGGTACCCTGCCAGTTGGCATGCACACCGCCGTTAAGAATATTAAACATCGGCACGGGAAGACGATTTGCCGCTGCACCGCCAAGGTAACGGAACAGTGGCAAGTCACAGGCATCTGCCGCGGCACGGGCATTAGCCAAGCTCACACCGAGAATGGCATTGGCGCCAAATTTTTCTTTGTGTGGGGTGCCATCCAACTCAATCATGGCGCGATCTATCGCTCCCTGATCGAGCGCATCCATACCGGTGAGTACCTTGGCGATTTCATTATTCACATGGCCGACCGCTTTTTTTACGCCTTTTCCGCCATAGCGTTGCATGTCGCCATCACGCAATTCCAGTGCTTCATGTACACCGGTGGACGCACCGGACGGAACACTGGCACGAGCAAAGCTGCCGCCTTCGAGCGTTACTTCAACTTCAACTGTGGGATTGCCGCGGGAATCGAGAATTTCACGGGCGTGAAGACGTTCGATGCGAGTGTACATAAGGTCTCCTTATAAATATATTTTAAAAAATATAAAAACCAAACAAGCAGTCACTACTTTGCAACATTCATTGCGCGAATTATCCATCAAAATGCTTGCCAGTGGATTACAAAATATCTGAAATAATCCACCCTGCTCTTTTTCGCCAAAATTGAATAGTTATAGACTCAAACAATGTGGTATTTCAGCAAGTCTGGGTTAAAATGCGCCCGAGATTTTTAAGGATAACCCCATGACATTGACCGCTGCCACCGCTGCCCAAAAAGCCCGCACACTTTCCGAGGCGCTCCCCTATATTCAACGTTTTTTCGATAAAACCATCGTCATTAAATACGGCGGCAACGCCATGACAGATCCCAAGTTACAGGAAGGTTTTGCGCGCGACGTGGTGCTGCTCAAACTGGTTGGCATGAATCCCGTGGTGGTGCATGGTGGTGGCCCGCAAATTAACGAGCTCTTGAAAAAAGTGGGCAAACAGGGTGAGTTTATTCAGGGAATGCGCGTTACCGACGAAGAAACCATGGACGTGGTGGAAATGGTGCTCGGCAAAGTAAATAAAGACATAGTTAATTTAATCAATAGGTTCGGAGGAAAAGCAGTAGGCCTAACCGGTCAGGATGGCGGCTTTATCCGTGCTGAAAAGTTACTTCTGGAAAGCCACGACGAGCCGGGAAAAATGCTGGATATCGGTTTGGTTGGCGACATCAACAAGATTGATCCGTCGATTATTAACTTCCTGGATTCCGGCGATTTTATTCCGGTGATTGCGCCTATCGGCGTATCACCGGACGGCGAAACATTAAATATCAATGCCGATGTGGTGGCTGGAAAATTAGCTGAAGTGCTGCATGCGGAAAAACTGGTATTGCTCACCAACACACCGGGAGTGCTGGATGAAAGCGGCAATTTGCTGACCGGCTTAACACCCAAACAGATTGATGATTTGGTGGCCAACGGTACCTTGTCCGGCGGCATGTTGCCCAAGATCAGCTCCGCACTGGATGCGGCTCGCGGTGGCGTGCGCTCGGTACACATTATCGATGGCCGGGTAGAACATGCTTTGCTGCTGGAAATTCTGACCGACGAGGGTGTCGGTACGCTGATTAAAAGCAAGTAATTTTAGCCACAGATAAACACGAATATTCACAGATAAACTTGGGTTAATCCGTGAATATTCGTGTTTATCTGTGGCTAACTAAAGGTGCTTAAGGCATGATAAATCGGGTTTGGATTTTCGATCTGGACAACACGTTGCACAACGCAACACCGCATATTTTTCCGCATATCAATCGCAGCATGACAGCGTATCTGCAGGAGTATCTGCAGTTGAGCGAAGAAGAAGCTGACTCACTGCGCATAGAATATTGGCAGCGCTATGGTGCTACGTTAAGCGGTCTGATCAAACATCACCATACCGATCCGGATCACTTTTTATGGCATACGCACCAATTCCCCGACCTGGATAAAATGATATTGCGCGAACCAAGGTTGCGCGGTGTTCTGCAACAATTGCCGGGCAAAAAAATTGTATTTTCCAATGCGCCACAGCACTATGCGCGGGCGGTATTAAAGCTACTGCGCATTGAAAATTTATTTGAAGATGTCTTTGCGCTGGAACATGCGCATTATCGTCCCAAGCCACAATGGCAGGGATTCCACGGCTTACTGCGCAAACATCACTTAAAAGCCAAACAGTGCGTGATGGTGGAAGACAGTGTCGACAATTTAAAAACGGCCAAACGCTTGGGCATGCAAACCGTTTGGGTGAGCGATGCAATACAGGTTCCAAGCCATGTCGATGTTAAAATCAAAAACGTGATGGAACTACCGCGTGCTTTGGCGCGGCTGAATTAAGGAGAAATAAATGGCAACTGCAAAAACCGGGGAACGTAAATTACAGATTCTGCAAACGATTGCCGAAATGCTGGAGCAACCCAAAAGCGACAAAATTACCACGGCAGCGTTGGCTGCAAAACTGGATATTTCCGAGGCTGCTTTATACCGCCACTTCGCCAGTAAAGCGCAAATGTTCGAGGGGCTGATTGAATTTATCGAGCAAACCGTGTTCGGCCTGATCAACAAAATCAGCACCGAAGAATCCGACGGACTCAAGCAAGTAGAAGGCATTGTCGCTTTGTTGCTGGGCTTCGCGCAGAAAAATCGCGGCATGACGCGCGTGCTGATTGGCGATGCGTTAGTTAACGAAAATGATCGCTTGCAATCGCGTATCAATCAATTTTTGGATCGCGTGGAAACCACGCTCAAACAATCACTGCGCATTGCCGCCAGTCAGGGAAATATCCCCGCCACTGTTGATAGCGGTGCGCATGCAAATTTACTGGTGTGCTACGTTATTGGCCGCTGGCAACAGTTTGGCAAGAGCGGTTTCACGCGCGACCCGATGGCGCAATGGCCGCAGCAATGGGCACTGCTTTCTGGAAAGTAACAACATGAGGGCGCCTCTAACAATTCAATTTTCGAAGCTAGGCAAGGAGCAAACAAAAAATTGGGACGCAGCATATACATGATATGTAAGGAGTAATTTTTTGAGTGCAACGCAGCATAGCGAAGTAAATTCAATTTTTAGAGGTGCCTATGATTCTCATTCTTGAACCCGACACCCAACCCCACAGCGCCGAGTATCAGCAGTTGATGACGCATCTAGCCAGTTTGGAAGGGATGCAGGTTCGCGTGCATAACGAGCACGGCACGGAACAAACGCTCACCGAAATTTATCTGATCGGCAACACCAAGGCGCTGGAAATCGGCGATATGCAAAGTCTGCCCTGCGTGGAACGCGTGGTGCGCGTATCCCAGGAATATCGCATTTTGGGTCGCCATAAAGACGATTCACGTCCGGCGCATTTTGAGTATAACGGGGTACGTTTCGGTCAGGATACGTTGAATGTTTTTGCCGGCCTGTGCGCAGTGGACAATGCGCAACATGTGGAACTGATGTTGCGCGCGCTGCGCGATAACGGCCAGGTATGCACGCGTATGGGCGCTTATAAACCGCGTACCAGCCCTTACGCTTTTCAGGGGCACGGCAAAAATTGCCTTGCCTATGTATTTGATTTGGCAGGGAAATATAATATAAAAGTAATCGCCATGGAGATCACCCATGAGTCTCATTTGAACGAAATTCATGAGGCATTGCAGCAAACCGGCAATGCCACCGGAGTGATGTTACAAATCGGCACACGCAATACGCAGAACTTTGAACTGCTCAAAATTGTGGGACGCCAACAGGAATATCCGGTGCTGCTTAAACGCGGTTTCGGCATCACTTTGGACGAGTCGCTTAACGCTGCCGAATATCTGGCGTCCGAAGGTAATCGCAATGTGGTGTTCGGGCTGCGCGGAATGAAAACTAACGCCGGAGATCCGCACCGCAACATGGTTGATTTCGCACATGTACCGGTCGTCAAGCGCCTCACGCGCATGCCGGTGTGTGTTGACCCATCCCACTCGGTCGGTACGCGTGCTGCCTCGCCCGATGGCATTCTGGATGTGATGCATGTAACCGCACAAGGCGTGCTGGCCGGCGCGAATATGGTGCTGGTGGATTTCCATCCGGCGCCACCGCAAGCTCTGGTAGACGGGCCGCAGGCACTATTACTAAAAGAGTTGCCGCACTTCTTGGAAGACGTACAAATCGCACGCGAAGCGTACTTAAAACGGGTGGCGTTGGTGCAGAAATATCAGGATTGAAATTGACCGTAAAAAAATGGGGGGCTGAAAATTCAGCCCCCCATTTCTTCTAACTGAAGATTACCAACGCAGACCGACTTTTGCGCTGTAGCTGGTCACGCCACCCGTCGAATCAAATTCCATCGCCAGATTAGGCAAACCCAAATTCAAGTTTAGACCGGCAAAATATTTCATATTCGTAAGGCTAACATCTTTTAAAGTAACCGCCCCTGCAGTAGCCGTAGAAGAACCGTCAATCATCACTATTCCAGCACCCGCATACGGTGAAAATCCTACGAAGCCTTTGGAAATAGAGACATCCAAACTCTTGGTGCTAAGCGACAAAGTATCCACACCCGACAGCTTGGTGTAAGCGCCGCGCACCGCGATTGCCGGCATCGCAACTCCCCCGTCCAAAATTGCGTAACTCAATCCGATACCATAGGCAGAAATTTTAGTGGTAGGAATCGACGTGTAATAACCGGCAATATCAATTCCAAGCGGCAAGCCTTTTGCCGCATATAATTTTGGGACAGGCAGGTAGGAGAAGGGGGCATCACCACCTCCAGCACTCTTCCATTTATCGGCACTCTTCGCCATATCTGTCGCCGTCACTTGAATTCCCACATCAAAGCCGGTAATTCCCAACGCTGCAGCGGGTGTAACCGGCTTATAACTAAAGGCCGCTCCCAAATCACCGACCAAAGCTTCAAAAGTACTATTCGCTGTAGCTTGGGCACCTAAAATCTTATTCAGATCAAAATCCGCAGCCATACTTGATTGAGAAAAACATCCCAATACGGCCATCAGTGCGAGTGATTTTTTCATGTTTTTTAATTTCCTTAATATTTTATGTGAAGAAGGATTATCTGCCAGAACAAGGCGTCGAAGGATAATTGACATACCTTCAGAAAATCAGCGTGCAGTAAAACTTATCGGGCTTGGTTTTGTCAAGTCGCTTGCGCAGCTTGTGTAACTATAAATCAACAAATTATCTTCACAAAAACAGGGGCGCGAAGAATCGCGCCCCTGTTTCTTTGTTCATATTATCCTAATCGTTTTTTAAACAAGGAATCCTTGCAGGGGCACAACGTACCGTGCCCATCGCGTGCCGGGCAACTCTCCCACAGAACGAAATTAAATCAGATTAGTGATGCTCGTGATGCGCTGCTGCAGCCGGTTTAGCCGATAGTACTGCGGCAATCTTGGCCGCATCGGTTTCGCCATTCACGTTGATCACATTGAGTTTACCGCTGCCTTGTTTCATATCGTTAGCAAAGTCATACACACCGCCCACAATCAACAAGTGACCGGCTTGCACTTTGTCGGCAAACAAGGCCATGGCTGTCGCAACCTGATTATTCACATTGGTTTTAACGCCATCAATATTAGCCCCGCCTTTGGTAATTTTGATGGTATCAAGTTCTTTCTTGATCGGCTCTTCCAAAGTGGAATAATCGTCGCTGGCTGCCTTAATTGCGCCGCAGGAAGAGTGACCGATGATAATCAGCAAAGACGAAGCCAGATGGTTAACACCGTATTGCACAGAACCTGCTGTGGAATCAATCTGATTACCAATATTGCGCACCATGAACAGATCGCCTTCGGGAGTGTTGTCCAGCATATTGGTGTGTACACGGGAATCCGAACAAGTTACTACAGTAGCGCGGGGATGCTGACCTTTGGCCAATTCCTGGAAAAACTTGGCACCTTGCTTGCCAGCATAAGCTGCTTCGGTGGATTGAATTTCTTTGAGGAAAGCCTGAGCTACTGCAACATCGCCGTGCTCGTGTTCGCTTGAAGCAAAAACCGGTGAAGCAATTAAAGAAGCTGCCAAAGCAAAGGCTGAAAACTTGTTAAACATTGAAATCTCCCTGATCGAATATTGGATTAAAAGCACCCTAACGTGCGGCGCATAGTCTAACAGACCGGCGGCATTAACGCGCATCACCTACATTAAGATGACATCGTATTGTTCTTGCGAGTATAAGGTCTCAACCTGCAGCGATACATTTTTTCCAATAAAATCAGATAGTTGAGCCAACCCCTGGGATTCCTCATCGAGAAACAAGTCGATAACGGGTTGCGAAGCCAAAATTCTAAACTCACGCGTATTAAACTGACGAGCTTCACGTAATATCTCGCGCAGTATTTCGAAGCAGATCGTCTGCGCCGTTTTAATTTGTCCCCGGCCCTGACACGTCGGGCAAGGCTCGCATAAAATATGCGCCAGACTTTCACGCGTGCGCTTGCGCGTCATTTCTACCAAACCCAAGGCGGAAAATCCACTCACCGTGATGCGCGTGCGATCCAAATCCAGCATTTTTTTAAACTCTTCCATTACCGCGTCGCGATGTTCCGCACTATCCATATCGATAAAATCACAAATAATCATACCGCCCAAATTTCGCAAGCGCAGTTGGCGCGCGGTGACTTGTGCGGCTTCCAAATTGGTTTTAAAAATGGTGTCATCAAACGAGCGTACCCCGACAAATCCGCCGGTATTTACATCGACCGTAGTAAGCGCCTCGGTTTGATCAATGATCAGATAGCCGCCTGATTTTAAATCCACGCGACGCGACAAAGCACGCTCGATTTCGTCTTCCACACCGTACAGATCGAACAGGGGGCGTTGTCCGATATAGTGGCTCAACTTGGGAACTGCTGCCGCAATATAGTCATTGGCAAACACAGTCATGCGCTCATACGTTTCCCGGGAATCGACCAAAATTCGCGCGGTATCCTCGCTTACAAAATCACGCAGCACACGCAGACTGATATCCAGTTCCTGATAAAGCAAAGCGGGTGCGGATTGACTCCGGGCGCGTTCCTGCAGGTTAGACCAAAGCTTGTCCAGATAGGTGATGTCGGCATAAAAATCAATATCAGACGCAGTTTCAGCCAGAGTACGAATAATATAGCCGCCACTGTGATCAACGGGTAATGCCTCCTGCAATTTGGCGCGCAACTGCTCGCGCTCCTCTTCGCTTTCAATACGCTGCGATACGCCGATATGCGTCTCCTGCGGCAGATAAACCAGAAAGCGCCCCGCGATACTGATTTGCGTGGAAAGACGCGCCCCCTTGGTGCCGATAGGATCTTTGATTACCTGCACCAGAATAGTCTGGCCTTCAAATAATACTTTTTCAATGGGCTTGGCCGGTTCACCGTTGTTGCTATTTTCCCAAATATCGGCCACGTGCAAAAATGCCGAGCGCTCCCAGCCAATATCGATAAAAGCAGATTGCATACCCGGCAAAACACGCTTCACTTTTCCAATATAGACATTACTCACCATGCCACGATGACTGGCGCGCTCAATATGCAACTCCTGCACCACCCCTTGGTGCATGATGGAAACACGCGTTTCTTGAGGTGTCACATTAATCAGGATTTCGTCGCTCATGCCATACCTCCTGGGAATGTAAGAATCATCATGGTGCGGGATAACCGAACAGGCGCAGCAGCTCAACCGTTTCAAACAGCGGGAGTCCCATCACACCGGAATAACTGCCTTCAATACGCTCCACAAAGGCGCCGGCATATCCCTGAATTCCATACGCGCCAGCCTTGTCGTGGGCTTCGTTACCAAGCAAATACTGGTGGATACGCGTTTCATCCAACTTGGCAAAAGTCACATTAGTGGTGGATAAACGCATTTCGGTACGCTCATTCAACGCGACTGCAACTGCCGTCAAAACCTGATGTTGACGACCGGATAAGGAACTTAAAATCTCTGCTGCATGCTGGTGATCGCGCGGCTTGCCAATAATTTGATTATCCAGAGTCACCGTAGTGTCAGCTGCAAGCACTGGAAAATGCGGAAGATTACGAAATTGCAGGGCTTCCCAGCCGGCTTTGGCTTTGGCCAGGCAAATACGCTGCACGTAATCGACAGGGAGTTCATTCTCTTGTGGCGATTCATCTACACTGATATTGCGACGCGGATCATTGCGCAATAACAACATCTCAAAATTAACGCCGATTTGTTTGAGCAACTCACGCCGGCGCGGGCTTTGTGAACAGAGATAAATACGGGATTTCTTCATATTCTTTTTAATTCATTCTCGATGATACGGATGATTGTTTAGCAGGCTATGCGCACGATATAGTTGTTCGGCGAGTAACACGCGCACCATGCCGTGCGGCAAAGTCAACGCCGACAGGGCCAGTAATTGGTGAGCGCGGCTACGCACCGATTCGTGCAATCCATCCGCCCCGCCAATAATAAAAGCCACATCGCGTCCGCCACCCATCCACTCTTGCATTTTTTTCGACAGCTGCTTGGTCGTCCACGAAGCCCCCCGCTCATCCAGAACGACGGGCAAAGCCTCTTTGGGCAGAGCTGCGATGATGCGCAGCGCTTCGGCTTCCATAATCTGCGCGACGGTCTTGCCGGTGGTACGCGGCTCCGGCTTTATTTCCAACAAAGAAATAGCCGCTTCACGCGGCATTCTTTTGCTGTATTCGTTAAAACCGCTGCTAATCCATTCCGGCATCTTGTGGCCGACCGCCAGAATGTACAGCTTCATTTTACCGGAGCGGCAATCGTGCGCGGCGTGGCGCCCCACAACTCTTCAAGGTTGTAATAAGCTCGTACGGCGGGCTGCATGATATGCACCAGCACATCGCCCAAATCCACCAGCACCCACTCGCCCCCCTTCTCGCCTTCGGTGCTTAGAATTTTTTCACCTTCCAGCTCAAGCTTTTCAATGACGTGATCGGCCAGCGCTTTGGTTTGCCGTGTGGATTGCCCGCAGGCAATAATCATGCATTCAAACAAGGGACTACGCTTGCTCGTATTGACGATTGTAATATCGACAGCTTTGATATCTTCCAACGCAGCGACGATAATTTTGGTTTTTTGTTCAGCAGTTAGCATGTGGTGTACGGGTTATTAAGAATGTAATGTGCGACAGAATCGGGAACCAGCGCGTGAATATTTTTTCCGGCAACACTACGCTGACGGATGTCGGTAGACGAAATATCCAATGCCGGAATATTTAATACCACAATGTGGCCTGCAGGGCTTTCGTGCAACACTTTCGGCGAGGGGGCCAAACGTGCGGTATATTCGTGCAGCAGTTCAGGATCAGCTTTTGCCATGCTATTGCCCAGCGGCTGTCCGGGGCGCTGCACCACGACAATGTGCGCCAAATCAAATAGCTCCTTCCAGCGATGCCAGGTATGAAACTGCAAAAATGCATCGCTCCCCAGCAATAAACACAGTGGTTGCTGTGAGCCCAATTCCAGACGCAATCCCGTGAGGGAATCCACGGTAAAACAGGCATCAGTTCGGTAGGTTTCGCGCTGATCGGCTAAAAATGCCGGATTGTTATGCACTGCCAATTGCACCATGTGCAGGCGATCGCTGGCACTGGCATGCGGTGCGCCACGGTGCGGCGGAGTACCGCTGGGAATAAAATGGACTTCGCTCAAACCACATTGTTCCTGTGCTTCAATCGCCAGACGCAAATGTCCGTTGTGAACCGGATCAAAAGTACCGCCGAGAATACCGATGGGAAGAATATTCAATTTAAATAGATACCTATAGTACTAGCCACAGATGAACACCTCGAAGAGGTTCTTGCGCCCTTGGTTACGGACACTCATCAGTGGCCAATTGTTTTCAATATTTACAATGCCAGCCGACGCATGTCGGCCAGCACATGCGCGAGATAGGTTGTAAAACGTGCTGCAGCAGCACCGTCGATCACACGGTGATCGTATGACAGCGACAAAGGCAGCATCAAGCGCGGTACAAACTGTCCGTCTTGATAAACCGGCTTCATGCTGGAACGCGACACACCGAGGATGGCCACTTCGGGCGCGTTTATAATCGGGGTAAACGCCGTACCACCGATACCGCCCAAACTGGAAATCGTAAAACAACCGCCCTGCATATCGGCTGCCGGAAGTTTTTTATCGCGCGCTTTCACGCTGATCTCACCCAGTTCAGTCGCCAGTTGCACAATGCCTTTTTGATCCACATCGCGCACCACCGGCACCACCAAACCATCCGGGGTATCCACGGCCACACCGATATGGATATACTTTTTTAAGATCAAATTTTCACCGCTGGCATCCAGTGAAGCATTGAAATCCGGGAAATGTTTCAAAGTAATTGCGGCAGCTTTCAACATAAAAGCCAGCGGCGTTATCTTGATGTTTTGTTTGGCATATTCCGCACCAATTTGCTTGCGAAAAGCTTCCATTTCGCTGATATCGGCTTCTTCAAACTGCGTCACATGCGGGATAGTGACCCAGTTGCGATGCAGGTTGGCACCGGAAATTTTCTTGATGCGCGACAGCGGTTTGCTTTCGATTTCGCCGAATTTGGCAAAATCAAATACCGGCATTTCCAACACTTGCAAGCCGTTACCACCGGCTGCTGCGCGCGGCTGTGCCAGCGATTGCTTAACAAAATTCTGCACGTCGTCTTTGGTGACACGCTCTTTTTCGCCACTGCCTTTAACCAGAGCCAAATTCACGCCCAGCTCGCGCGCGAAACGCCGGATCGAGGGACTGGCATGGGCACTACCGGAAGACACTTGTACCGGTGAAACAGCAACCGGTGCGGGAGGCGCTGCAACTGGTGCCGGTTTGGCCGCCTCGGCAGGCACAACCGCTGTGGCTGCTGCTGGCGTCGGCGTGGCGGCAACACCGCTCGCTTCAATCGTTACGATCAACACACCTTCGGATACCTTGTCACCCACTTTAACTTTTACTTCTTTCACCACGCCGGCAAACGGTGCCGGTACATCCATGGTCGCCTTGTCGGTTTCCAGCGTCAGCAATGATTGCTCTGCCTTGACTGTGTCACCCGCCTTGACCGAGACTTCAATCACCGGCACATCTTTATAGTTACCGATATCCGGTACTAACACATTTTTAATTTCAGCCATTCTGTTCCCCTTGCCTTAAACCGTGGTTGGATTCGGTTTATCAGGATTAATCTTGTAAAGTTTGATCGCCTTGGTCACTTCGCCCGCTTTAAGCGTACCTTCATCCGCCAACGCTTTGAGTGCGGCAACGACCACATAGAAACGATCCACCTCGAAGAAACCGCGTAATTTCTTGCGCGTGTCGGAACGCCCGAAACCGTCCGTGCCCAGCGTCTTGTATTGCGCTTTAACATAAGGACGAATCTGGTCGGAATAAGCGCGAATGTAATCGGTCGCGGAAACCACCGGGGTGGTTTCATCCAGACATTGCTCGACGTAACTGAGGCGCGGCTTGGCTTCGGGATGCAGGGTATTCCAGCGTTCACAATCGATACCGTCGCGGCGCAACTCGTTAAAGCTGGTCACGCTCCACACATCGGATGTTACGCCAAAATCTTTTTCCAACAGTTCGGCGGCGGCGATGACTTCACGCAAAATCGTTCCGCTACCCAACAGTTGCACCTTCGCTTTTGACTTGGTTTTGCCTGCACTGAACTTATACATTCCTTTGATGATGCCCTGCTCCGCGCCCTTTGGCATGGCCGGATGCGCATAATTTTCATTCATCACGGTGAGGTAATAAAACACATCTTCCTGATTTTGATACATGCGGCGCATACCGTCCTGCACGATCACCGCCAGTTCATAAGCGAACGTAGGATCATACGAAACGCAGTTGGGAATGGTCGCCGCCATCAAATGACTATGACCGTCCTGATGTTGCAGACCTTCGCCATTCAGAGTGGTACGTCCGGCGGTGCCGCCCACCATAAAGCCGCGGGCACGTAAATCGCCTGCTGCCCAAGCCATATCGCCGATGCGCTGGAAGCCGAACATTGAGTAGTAAATATAGAACGGAATCATCGCCACACCGTGGTTGGCATAGGCCGTTGCCGCCGCGATCCAGTCGGCCATTCCGCCTGCTTCATTAATACCTTCCTGCAAAATTTGTCCGGTCTCGGATTCTTTGTAGAACATCAGTTGATCGGCATCCTGCGGGGTATACAACTGCCCCACCTGCGAGAAAATTCCCAGCTGGCGGAACATGCCTTCCATACCGAAGGTGCGCGATTCATCCGGCACAATCGGCACAATTTGCTTGCCGATATTTTTGTCTTTCACCAGCACACCCAGCAGACGCACAAACGCCATGGTGGTCGAAATTTCGCGGTCATCCGTGCCTTTCAGCAGCGCATCAAACGCCTCCAAACCCGGGATCTGTAACGCTTCGGCGACCGGCTTGCGCATTGGAATCGAACCCATCGCCGCACCGCGTTCGCGCAAATACTTCATTTCCTGACTGTCTTCGGCGGGACGCACGAACGGAAGCTTTGGCAAGTCTTCATCAGTCACGGGGATGTTGAAACGATCGCGGAATTTGCGCAACGCATCCTCGCCCACTTTCTTTTGCTGGTGAGTGGTGTTCTGACCTTCACCGGCCTCGCCCATTCCGTAACCCTTCACCGTTTTGGCAAGAATAACCGTAGGCTGTCCCTTGTGCTTGTTGGCGGACGTATAGGCGGCAAATACTTTATGCGGGTCATGTCCGCCGCGATTTAAGCGCCAAATTTCATCATCCGACATATCGGCGACCAACGCCAGAAGCTCCGGATATTTCCCGAAGAAATGCTGGCGCACATAAGCACCATCTTTGGATTTGTAGGTTTGGTATTCACCATCCACCACCTCTTCCATGCGCTTCAACAGCAAACCGGTTTTATCTTTAGCCAACAGGCGATCCCATTTGCCACCCCAAACTACCTTGATAACATTCCAGCCTGCACCGCGGAATACACCTTCCAATTCCTGAATAATTTTGCCATTGCCACGCACCGGCCCATCCAAACGCTGCAAATTACAGTTGATCACAAAAATCAAATTGTCGAGTTTTTCACGACCCGCCATCGAAATCGCACCCAGCGATTCCGGTTCATCGGTCTCACCGTCACCCAAAAATGCCCAGACTTTACGGCCATTGGTTTGCGCCAGTTCGCGGTGCTGCAAATAACGCATGAAACGCGCCTGATAAATCGCCATCAAGGGGCCGAGTCCCATCGACACGGTGGGAAACTGCCAGAAATTCGGCATCAACCAGGGATGCGGGTAGGACGACAATCCGTCACCATCCACTTCCTGGCGGAACTTGTACATTTGCTCTTCGCTCAAGCGGCCTTCAATGAAAGCCCGTGCATACATACCCGGCGAAGAGTGGCCTTGAAAATACACCAGATCGCCGCCATGATCGTCTGTTTTCCCATGAAAAAAATGATTAAAACCAACGTCATACAAGGTTGCCGCAGAAGCAAAGCTGGCAATATGGCCGCCCAATTCAGAGGACTCTTTGTTCGCATTCAGCACGATGGCCATGGCATTCCAGCGCATCAGCGCACGGATGCGATGCTCCAACTCTTTGTTGCCGGGCGAGCGTTCTTCTTTGTCAATGGCAATGGAATTGACGTAAGGAGTCGTTGCGCTGATCGGCATATCGTCACCGGCTAAGCGCGCATGCTGGATCAGCTGCTCCAACAAGTAATGCGCACGCGGTGCGCCTTCTTTTTCCAGAACAGACTGAAGCGCATCTAACCACTCCTGGGTTTCCTGCGGATCGTAATCAGGTAAATTTGCCATTGTTTCTCCACTCCTATTGATAAATTTTTTATTCTAAAATCTTGCGCCTATCTTTGGATTTTTTCTGCGCAATAAACAGTTTCGTACTCGGAAACCAGACACTCCACTTTGCAATCGGTCGCTTCCTGAGGAATGCTTTCAACGAGTTGCAAGGCAAATGCGGCGGCCACTAAAGCGGGGCGGTGCGTCAAACGCGCCAACAACTTATCATAAAATCCCCCGCCGTAACCCAAGCGCGCTCCATCGCGGGAAAAGGCCACGCCCGGTAGCACAATAATATCAATGCAGGCCAAATCTTCCACCAGCGTGCAACGCTCCGGCAACGGTTCGCGAATATTCCACAAACCCGGCGCCACATCCTTTTCCAAATCACCCACCCGATAAATATCCAACTGTCGTGTGGCAGCATTCACTTTGGGAAGCAACACCTGCTTGCCATCGCCTATTGCCTGTCGCAGCAGAATTTCAGCTGAAAACTCGGCACCAAAATTAAGGTAGCCCAACACTATATTGGCCGATTGATACGCCTCCAAACCGGTAATACGCGCAGTTATTTGCTGACTTAATCTGTGCCGTTCTTGTGCCGAAATTTTCAAACGGGCCGCGATTATACTTTGCCTAAGGCCCTGCTTCATAGCTTGAGTGTTCACAAAAGCACCTCCCCCAGTTTTTCGAGGCTGCTAATTATCTTAAAAACAACAATTCAAGCCACAGAGAACACAGAGAGATACAAAAAGTTACTTTCGCTTTTGCTATCTACTGTTGGGCAAGGACAAAATCCAAGACAATCCTTGGCCTTCTCTGTGATCTCGGTGTTCTCTGTGGCAAATGCTTTATAAATATTTAGCAGACTTTTCCCGCTGCCAAGCGTAATTGGCGAGTACAACGCCGCGCCAACGCTTCATCGTGTGTCACCAAAATTAAAGTGGTGCCTTGCGCGCGATTTAGTTCCAGCATCAGCTCGATCACCTGTGCGCCGGTATCGGCGTCCAGATTCCCCGTCGGCTCATCGGCAAACAGTATTTTCGGTTGGGTAACAAAGGCTCGCGCCAATGCTACGCGCTGCTGCTCGCCACCGGAAAGATGCTTGGGCAAGTGATGCGCGCGGGCACTTAATCCGACTTGCTGCAAAGACTGCTCGGCACGTTGCCTTGCATTCCCGGCGCCCTGCAACTCCAATGGCAACATCACATTTTCCAGTGCGCTTAACGCCGGCAATAACTGAAAAGACTGAAACACAAAACCGGCCAGTTCACCGCGCAAGCGGGCCCGGCCATCCTCGTCCAAGTCGAATAAATTTGTGTTATTTAACAATACACTACCGCTCGTCGGCACATCCAATCCGGCCAACAATCCCAGCAGGGTAGATTTACCCGAACCGGAAGCGCCAACAATGGCCAGACTTTCGCCTGCCGCCACCGAGAAGCTCACCTGATGCAAAATGGTCAGCGGCTGGTCGCCACTTAACACTTGCTTGCCAAGCTGATTTACTTGCACAATTGCTGCCATGAAAACCTTTCAAAAAATCTATCTGCTGCTATTCAGCCTGTTCCTGCCCCAACTTGGTTTTGCGGACGATACCATTCTGGTATTCGGTGACAGTTTATCAGCTGGTTACGGCATTGAGCGAGAATCCGGCTGGGTGAATTTGCTGCAGAAAAAGTTGCAGCAGGATAAACAAAAATACCAGGTGATCAATGCCAGCATCAGTGGCGAAACCACTGCAGGCGGGCTCAGGCGCTTTAAAAAAGCCTTAAACGAACATCGCCCTGCTATTGTAATTATCGAACTGGGTGCCAATGATGGTTTACGCGGCCATGCCCCTGGTGAGACCGAAAAGAATCTGGCCTCGATGATTATTCAAGCCAAAGAGTCCAAGGCTAAAGTGCTGCTGCTTGGTATGCGACTCCCCCCCAACTATGGAGCGGATTACACGCGCAAATTTGCCGGGATATTTTCAAAATTGGCAGCCAAACACAAAGTGAGTCTCGTACCATTCATGCTGAAAGATATCCCGGATGCGCAATTCCAAACCGATAATCTGCATCCAAACGCGGCTGCGCAGAATAAAATATTACTCAATATAATCAAAGAGTTATATAGCATCCTATAGAGACTTGTTACCCGCAACCTTGATATTCATGCGACCGCTCCAATGTGGAGTGCGGCGGCATGACGCCGCTGGAGCCTAGAGCAACGCTCAAACCGCGCAGTCGTGCCTGCGCACTCCAAAATCCCCACTGCACCTTGTGGAGTGCGGCGGCATGACGCCGCTGGCACTTAGCGCAAATTCATGCTCCCCACTTGCGCACCAAATCCGGGAAATGCGCTCGCGACGCCAGCACCCAGCTTCTTGGCCAAACGATCCGCAATGCCTTCGCGGGCGGTAAAATCAACAATGTTTTCTTCTTTAATGACATCCCGTGCGACCGAATCCACACTGCCGATTTCATCGGCCAGCCCCATCTTGATACTTTGCTCTCCGCTCCAAAATAATCCGCTAAACATTTCCGGTGTTTCCTGCAAACGCTTGCCGCGCCCCTGCTTGACCACATTAATGAACTGCTGATGAATTTCGCCCAGCATCGCCTTGGTAAATTCTTCATGCTTGGGATTGCGCGGTGAAAATGGATCCATAAATCCTTTATTTTCACCGGCAGTCATCAGACGACGCTCCACACCCAATTTTTCCATGGTTCCGGTAAAACCAAAGCCATCCATCAACACCCCTATCGAACCGACAATACTGGCTTTATTGACATAGATTTTATCCGCTGCGGCCGCGATGTAATAGCCTCCCGAGGCACACATATCTTCCACCACCACATACAGCGGAATGGTGGGATGGAGTGCGCGCAAGCGGCGAATTTCATCATTGATATAACCCGACTGTACCGGGCTACCGCCGGGACTGTTGATACGCAAAATTACGCCCTGGGTGTTTGTATCCTTAAAAGCTTCCTGCAAACTGGAAATGATGTTGTCGGCATTGGCATTGCTATCCGCCGAAATGACGCCGTGCAAATCAATCAATGCGGTGTGCTTGCCCGACAAAGAGCCCTCTGACTTATCGCCCATCCACCCCATAAACAAAAACAACACGATAAACAAATAGCCGAAAGTGAGCACCTTAAAAAAGATGCTCCAATGCCGTGCGCGGCGCTGCTCCTGAATTGCCGACATTGCCAACTTCTCCAGCACGCCGCGTTCCCACTCATTTATGTCCGTCATGGAATTCCTTAATTTATTTATAGGTTGGCCTGAAACCAGGCTCGTAATTGTACAAAATCATCCAGCAGCGCAATGGGGTTTAACGCCTGTAAATCTTCGGCCTCGTGCGCACCGTGTGCAACCCCCACCGCATCCACGCCGGCGTTGATCGCCATTTGTAGATCGTGTGTGGTATCGCCCACCATTAACACCCGCTCCGGCTGCAAACCCAGCTCATCCATAATTTCCATTAACATCAATGGATTAGGCTTTGAAAGTGTTACATCCGCAGTGCGTGTCGCATGAAAATATTTTTCCAGTCCGCTCGATTCCAGCGCGCGCTTCAGCCCGTTGCGATTTTTACCGGTAGCCACCGCCAACCAGTAGCCCCGCTCATGCAATTCCACAATGGTTTCGCGCGCTTCGGCAAACAGTGGAATGGCGGTATCTTGGGCAAGAAAATGGTGGCGATATCTCTGGGTCAGGGCTTCATATTGCGCTTCTTCAGCACTGGGCACCGCATGGCGCAGGGCTTCAGACAAGCCCATGCCAATCACATAACGCGCTGCCGAATCGCTGGGCACCGGCAAAGCCAAATCACGACAAGCCTGTTGAATAGAAGAAGCGATGACGGCGGTTGAATCCATCACCGTACCGTCCCAATCGAACACGATTAGGTCGTAGCGTTTAGACATGAAGTTTCCAAAGAAATATTAGAGTGCAAATGCTATAACTCACTGTACTTGTAGCGAAATGCTATTTGAAGTTGCCTGACTTCCGAACGTTGCGGTAATGTTGGTGGGACCGGCTGCAACAGCTGAAACAATACCATATCCAACTTCTGCAACACCGGAGCTTGCCGCTAGTGGAGGAATAAAATCCGCGGTTAGTTTATTGCTTGAATCCCAAATCACTTTATTACTCACATCCACTGCTGGATAACCGCTACAAGTTGCTGTTGCCGCATAAACCGCGCTACTTCCCGCCACTGCAGATGCCGGACCGGTGATCGAAAAAGTACCGGCACTCGTCACATTCAAAACCGCACTGCCATAATAATAGCCAGAGTTCGCATGCACCTCTACCATACCGGGCAGAAAACCAATCACAACACCACTTGCTGTTGCAGACATTTGTGCAACGCCACTGGAAGCCAAATCAATTCCCCACTGTACTATGTCAGTTGCCGGTGCTGTCGAGCCATCCGAATAATTTGCGGTTGCTGAAAACTGAACCGGGGTACAGGCAGGAACTGCGCTGGATGACGGGGCAAGGGTGATCGAAACCAAAGTCCCTGTCGTGGGTGGCAATACTGTCTCCCCACCATCTCCCTCGTCATCTTCACCTTTACCACACCCCAACAAGAGCGCACTCATGACCAAAAAGAATCCGACTTCTGTTACTGCCTTAAGTTTTTTCATTTGAATTTCCTTTAATCCTGTACTTTTGGACTTATCTCAACCAAAAATAGCCGGCCTAAATCTGTTTATTATTTTCTAAAAATCCCAACGCAAACCGGCTGAACCAAACGTGCGGGTTGTTTTTGAACTCTGATAGGGACCGGATGAGGTGGATAACTCCAAGCCCGCATCTGCATCCAAACTGAACGCTTGTTTAATCTGATACGTCACACGCAGCATGGGCATGTGGCGCGCCATTTTTCCGCCGTAAGTATCCGTCTGCTGATAATAATTCCATGACGTATCGATAGCCAAATCCCGCCCCGCTGAAGTGCGGTTATACAAAAATACCGATTGTCCGGATTTTACATAATCACTGGAATTGACGCTTCCGCCCAGCGAGGTGATATCCGCTACAGAGTAAATATTGCTGGCCATAAACTGGGCACTCACCGTCTTGTCCAATCCCGTTGCGGCATAGGCCGGAATATATCCCTGCAGACTATAAGCACCCGTCGTTGCATCCGGTGCAACGCCGCTGGTTCCCAACCCGGAGGTTTTAGACAGTCTGATATCCCCGCCGACCTGATAATGCGTGGAGAGCTTTTGCGTAATGCCCAATTGGGCAAACGCGGCAGTGCCCGTACGCGAACGCGCCAGTTTTTGCACATCGGCTTCACTCATGATAGCCAACAAATCAGCCACTTTAGTGGTCATTGCACCGTTCAAGGCATTGCGTGTGCTCATGGCCGGGCTGCGCCGGTAATCGGCCATAAAATTAACACTGGTTCCGGTCATTTCAACAGCCAGCGTCCCGGTCAACATGGCCGCATTCAGCTCTTTGTAGAAAATATCGTAATCCAGCAACGCAAAAGCCGACTGACCATTATTAAAATATTTAAATTCGGTGCCCACCGCACGCCGATCCAAAACACCTTCGATGGTCTGATTGATAAAGTACACCGACACCGGACCGGCATCCACACTTAAGCCATAAAATATGGGTTGTGGCGCGTCGGTAAATTCGACAAGTTGCCCCGCTACACCGTTAAGTCGAAAATTTTGCGGTGAACCGTATCCCGCCGAAACACCGTCAAAACGCCCCATCACCCCGCCACCACCGGTGGTTTGCCGCCCCATTCTGGCCGAATACTCATTGGGGCGATTTTTCACTTCAAAATACGCCGCATTAATGCGGTTTTTATCTTTGCCTTTAGGTAAAAAGTTCTGCGTCAACACATCGCGAAACACAATACGATTGTCAAAATTTTCACTTATAAAGCGCTGTGTAGCATCCACATTGGTCACCAGCATGGATTGATCGGTTAAATTATAACTATCTGTTTGCAGAGCATTATTAAAATTATAAGTGGTCTCCAGCTTGCTTTGACCATAGTAATAGCGCGATGAAATACCGCCCTGGGCAAAACTGCGATCCTCAATTTTTCGGACTTTAACCGGCGCTTTAGCCGCTGCCGCAGGGGTGGCCAAACTCGCCAAACGCTGCTTCACCCACTGCACCCCGGGGCCGGTACTATACAATTTTAAATACAACTCATATTCCGCTTTGGCCTTGGCGAGCTGACCGCCGCGCTCACGCGCCACGCCCACCCATTCCTGGGCATCCTGCGAATATTGATTGGGTGGCAACATCAGCAATTTATTGAACGCATCGGTGGCAGCCGGATAATCTTTATCGGCCAACGCGGTACGCCCCGCCCGCATCAGCGCATAGCCTTGCTGATTATTATCGGGTGGCACTGCAGCAGCCGAATCAGCGCCCGGCACCGCTTCAACAGTTGGCACCGATCCATCGGCAACCGGCGGCAAGACATCGGGCAACAACGGTAAAGGCAGATTAATTACGGCGTCATCAGTATGTTCCGGTTTAATAATCAACACAAAACTGCGATTATCCCCACCAGCTCTCAGCGCAAAAGTTACTTCACGGGCAAACTCAACCACCAATTTGGGCTGCAATGTTTGATCACGGGTGGTGACGGTAAAGGCAGGGGTTAAGGCGGTGGCCGGCGAGCTGCGCACTTCCAGATTTGCCCAGGGCTCAGTGGCATCCGAGCTAGGCAAGCGTTCATAGAATATCTCCACGATGCGCGCTTTTCTGTCCGGAAAGTAGCGCAAAAAATGCACCGGCGTGGTGAATTTAATCGTGGCATGAACTTCGTCACCGTATTGTTGAAGGCTGACATCTTCCAGAGGCGCAGCATACACGCCTGCAGGAATGAAAAGTAATACCAATAAAAACAATATATTACGATATTTAGATTTTAAAATATTATTACCCATCAGGTCTCCACCTAAACGATTATTAGTTTTCATTCCGTGTACTTGCGAATGAATATTAAAGATTAACGGTCAAACGTATTTACCGTGTGGCAATTGTCACAATTCCAATATTTAGAACCCAGCGTAATCGTGCCGTGCTCCTTTTTAGCTTCCCTATCATTGGCATGACAGTTTCCACAGGTATGCTTACCCTGTTGAGCTGAATGATTGAAAGACCAATTTGCAAACCCGGTATGGCACCCGTCACACGAACCCGTGTACCCACGCGTAACATGACTGCTTGGACGCTGCGCCAAGTGGCAGGTTGAGCAAGTGCCCGCCGCTACTCCGGTATGGCTAAAGCTGGCCGGTAACCATGCGGTGGTCTTGTGACAAGCATCACAGGTAATAGTTGCTCTGGAACCGGTGTGATTTGTTGGACGGGTATGGCAGTTGGAGCAGGTTCCGGCAACCACGCCCAGGTGGTTGAAATACGCGGGCAACCAAGCTGTAGTCCGATGACAATCGTCGCAAGCGCGGGTAGATTTCGCAACAGTGTTATGCGTTGCAGTTTTACCTGTTGCAGTGGTCCCGTTATGACAAGTTGCACAAGTGCCCGGAACCACCCCGGTGTGGCTATACCCTGCCGGCAACCATGCTGTCGTCAATTTATGGCAATCACTACAAGCCCCGGTTGCTTTCGCGCCGGTTGCATGGGATGCCGTTTTCCCTGTAGCGATTACCCCGTTGTGACAAGTTGCACAAGTACCCGCTCCGCTATGGTTAAATCTGGCACCTGTAAATGCACTGAAATTTAAATGACATGTCTGGCAATTTGTCAGCCCCACGGAAACATAACCGGCATGTTTCGCCGCTGAAGTGGAAATTTTTTGTCTGGCCTGACCGGTTGCCCCATGGCATGTTCCGCATGAAGTTGCACCCGCGTGGCTATAACTCCAATTGTTAAAATTCTTATAATTAGTGTGACAGCTCTTGCACGTTCCCAACCCCATAGCCGATAAACTTGCCGATGAATAGTGTTGCGCAGAAGTAAATGTATGTGCTGTTGCCCCATTATGACAAACCGAACAGTCGCTCGCCGTATCACTATGATTCCAGCTGGCGGGTGTCCAAGCGTAAGTGCGGTGACAGCTATCGCAGGACATCGTGGTAACTTTGTGCGCGGCGTGTTTACCGGAAGCATTGGTACCATTGTGGCAGACGGTGCACTTCCCTTGTTCCGCTTTACCATGATTAAACTTGGCACCATAGAATGTCACCTCATTGGTATGACACACTTCGCAGGGCTCACTGGTAACAATATGCTTGGATGACATCGGCGTTGCCACAACCCGCTTGCCTTTGGCATGACATCCGGAACAATTGCGCGGCGTTCCTTTAAAGACCCCGCCGACGTGGCATGAAGCGCATTCCGCCGTGATGTGCGAACCACTTAACGGAAAGCCGGTAGTCATATGGTTAAATTCGCGGGGAGTTTGCTGACCGGTTGCAGTTCCATTTTTATTCGTCAAATCGAATTCAGCGGCTATTGCACTCATGGACAACAATGCAAATAAAACGGGCAGCAATAGCGCACGCATATAACTAAAAAAACAATATTGACTATTCATATTTAACTGCTTCATTTTCTTCTCCTGAAGATTAAAACGCCAGTTTGAAAAAACTTGGCTAACTACCTGTCAAACGATCTGGTCGTATGACACTGCAGACAATTCTTATATTTGGCCTGACTCTTATGTTCTTTCTGCCAATCACTGGCATGGCACCCCGCATTAGCACAGGTGTTGCCATCTTTATTGGAGTCATGCAAAAGCCAATCAAACGACCGGGTCGTATGACATTGCAGGCAGTTTTTAAAACTGGCAATGCTGGCATGCTCTTTCTGCCAATCACTGGCATGGCATCCTGCGCTGGCACAGGTATTGCCATCCACATTCGAATCATGGTTAAACGTCCAATTTCCTGCAATTGCATGACAATCATCACAAGAACCTGTGTACCCCCGCGATGCGTGACTAGTTGGGCGCTGGGCAAGATGACAGGTTGAGCAGGTTCCCTTCACCACACCGGTATGACTAAACGTTGCCGGAGTCCAGCCTGTTGTTTTATGACAAACCTCACACTCCAGAGTCGCTCGCGACCCCGTATGAGCAGAAGGTCTTGTATGACAACTGGTGCACCCTGTCGTTACTCCACTATGACTAAAATATGTTGGCGACCAAGCAGTTGTGCGATGACAGTCATCACAAGAACGCGTTGCTTTGGCACCTGTATGCGAACTTGGCTTGCCGGTTGCTTTAACACCGTTATGGCAAGTCGAACAAGTTCCCGCCGCCACATTTAAATGATTAAAACTTGCCGGTGCCCAAGCTGTCTTCAGGTGACACGCATCACATTCAGAAGTTGTTACCACATGAGTTGCATTTTTTCCTATCGCCGATGAACCATTGTGGCAAGAAGAGCAGGTTCCTGTGGCAGTGGCATGATCAAAGCTTGCGGGTATCCACGACAGATTTGATTTATGACAGGTATCACAGGTAAATGAACCCTTCAGCCCAGTATGCGAATTTGGTTTTCCTGCCGGATAAACGCCTGTGTTGTGGCAGGTAGCGCAAGTGGTTCCTGCAGGGTGCGTAAATGTGGTTGGTAACCAAGCTGAAGTTCGATGGCAAGTATTGCAGGTTGATGTCGTCGTGGTAAAAATACCGTGACCGGCAGGCTTACCCTTGGGATAGCTGCCGGTGCTATGGCAAGTTGAGCACGACTCGGTTGTGGTCGCATGATTAAAGCTGGTCGGTGTCCATGTTGAAGTTCGGTGACAAGTGTCACATGTCGCGGTAATCGTTGTGAAAGTGCTATGCCCCGCTGGCTGACCAATTGCGGAGCTTCCGTTATGGCAAGTGGTACACGATCCCTGCACCACGCCAACATGGTCAAATCCGGCCGGAGTCCATGACGAAGTGATCTTATGGCAAACATCACATGCGGCAATAGCACGTGAGCCACTGCTGTGCGTACTTGCCGGTTTTCCGGTTGGATAGGTTCCTGTGTTATGGCAGGTTGAGCACGCTGCCGTCACCGTTGCATGACTAAAGGTAGTGGGCGCCCAGGATGAAGATCGATGACAGGTTTCGCACACAGTCGTTGTCGTCGTAAACGTGGCATGGCTCGAAGGCTTTCCCTTGGGATAGCTGCCGGTGTTATGGCACGTTGAGCACGCCGCCGTCACCGTTGCATGGCTGAAAATGGTGGGCGACCAGGATGAAGATTGATGGCAAGTATTGCAGGTTGATGTCATCGTGGTAAAAATACCGTGACCGGCAGGCTTACCCTTGGGATAGCTGCCGGTGCTATGGCAAGTTGAGCACGACTCGGTTGTGGTCGCATGATTAAAGCTGGTCGGTGTCCATGTTGAAGTTCGGTGACAAGTGTCACATGTCGCGGTAATCGTTGTGAAAGTGCTATGCCCCGCTGGCTGACCAATTGCGGAGCTTCCGTTATGGCAAGTGGTACACGATCCCTGCACCACGCCAACATGGTCAAATCCGGCCGGAGTCCATGACGAAGTGATCTTATGGCAAACATCACATGCGGCAATAGCACGTGAGCCACTGCTGTGCGTACTTGCCGGTTTTCCGGTTGGATAGGTTCCTGTGTTATGGCAGGTTGAGCACGCTGCCGTCACCGTTGCATGACTAAAGGTAGTGGGCGCCCAGGATGAAGATCGATGGCAGGTTTCGCACACAGTCGTTGTCGTCGTAAACGTGGCATGGTTCGAAGGCTTTCCCTTGGGATAGCTGCCGGTGTTATGGCACGTTGAGCACGCCGCCGTCACCGTTGCATGACTGAAAGTGGTGGGCGACCAGGATGAAGATCGATGGCAGGTTTCGCATACGGTCGTTGTCGTCGTAAACGAGGCATGGTTCGAAGGCTTTCCCTTGGGATAACTGCCGGTGTTATGACAGGTTGAGCAAGCCGCTGTCACCGTTGCATGACTGAAAGTGGTGGGCGACCAAGATGAAGATCGATGGCAGGTATTACAAGTTGAGGTAGTCGTGGTAAATATTCCGTGACCGGAAGGCTTGCCCTTGGGATAAGTACCAGTGTTATGACACGTTGAGCACGCCGCCGTCACCTTGGCATGACTGAATATTGTAGGTGACCATGATGAAGTTCGATGACAGGAATAACAATCATTGATTGCGCTAAACGAAAACGCAGCATGCCCCGCCGGCTTCCCCGCCGAAATCATGCCATTGTGACAAGTGGTACAGGAATCTGCTTTCGCTTTACCGTGATTAAAACGCGCGCCCAGAAAAGTAACCGTATTGGTATGACAGGCGTCACAGGGCTCGGTCGTTACAATATGCTTGGAAGACATCGCGGTCGCGACAATACGTTTACCTTTGGCGTGACAACCCGCGCAATTGCGCGGCGTGCCTTTGAAAACACCCCCCACGTGACAGGAGGCACATTCCGCCGTGTTATGCGCACCGGTTAACGGGTAACCCGTGGTCATATGATTGAAATTCTGTGCGGATAATTCGCTTGGCCGTGTTTGCCCCTTATTACTGCTGCCATTCAGAGGCGCAAGGAAACCGGAATTTAATGCGGGACGACTCACTCCGCTACTGCTATCCTCTTCATCCTCCATTAACGCGGAAACAGCATAACCTGAAGCCAGAGTAAGGGGTAGCGCAACTATCGCCAACATGAACAATCTGATTGGTAAGAGCGCAATTTTAAAAGCGAATAAATTCATTTATATCCCGAGCAACCCATTGTATTTAATACATAAATTAAGCAGTAAATTACAAGTTAACTCATTACCATTAAGAGATTCACATACTAGCAAACGCGCAACGCCCACAGCAAACCCACTCGTCCGAACCTACTGTTCCGCGCAATGCACAGGCTAACCGGATAAACGTCGCCAACTGCCGACAAACGTAAGGGCACCTCTAAAAATTATCTTCCCACACCCATATTTACATCGCGCCATTTGTCACCGGTATGACAACGGTCGCATTGCGGCCCGAAATCGCCATTATGAACATCGTCTCTATCATGACAACCGCCGCACGTTTTTTCCGCTTTTACTTTCTTATCCATCGGCTTGATATGACAGGCATAGCAATCCAAAATATTTTTATGCGGACCGCTTAGCTTGAAGTCGGTCTTATCGTGATCGAAATCCCACAACTTCCAGTTACGTACGTTATGACATTCCTGACACTCGGTTCCCAATCTACGCTTGTGAACTTTGGCATCGTCTTTTTCATGACATGACCAGCAATCCGACTTGGCATCTTTAAAAGTGGGTGCAAGGTGACATTTTTTGCATTCCACTGACGCATGCCCGCCCAATAACGGAAACTTGGACATCGTGTTGTGCTTAAAGGTGGTTTTCTTCCAGTCACTCTCGTTATGACAAGTTTCGCACTTCTTGCCTTCCTGACCTTTATGCTTGTCGTCTTTTTCATGACACGAGAAGCAGCTAGTTTGTAACTTATCCTTATACAAATTTCCTTTATGGCAGGTTGAGCACTTGGCATTCTTATGTTTGCCCAACAATGGATACTTGGTATCTTTGTCGTGATTGAACAAGATTTCTTTCCAGCTTTTTTCGTTATGGCAGCTTTCGCACTTCACACCATAATTGCCCTTGTGCGTTTTATCGTCATCTTTTTTATGACATGACACACAGGTCATCAGCAACTTGTCTTTGTACAAATCGCCCTTGTGGCAGCTCACGCATTTCAACGGTGCGGCATGCTTGCCCAACAATGGAAATTTAGTGAGCTTGCCATGATCGAAAGTGATCTCTTTCCAATCTTTTTCGTTATGGCACGTTTCACACTTCGGACCAAAATTACCCTTGTGCGCCTTGTCGTCATCCTTTTTGTGGCATGACACACACGTCATCAATAATTTGTCTTTATACAAATCACCCTTGTGACAGCTCACGCATTTCAACGGAGCGCGATGTTTACCCAGCAAGGGAAATTTGGTGGTCTTGCCGTGATCGAAAATGATTTCTTTCCAATCTTTTTCGTTGTGGCACGTTTCGCACTTCGGACCAAATTTACCCTTATGCGCTTTGTCATCGTCCTTCTTGTGACATGAGTTACATAACTTGGGCGTATCTTTATAAATCTTTTTATTGTCAGACGTCAGGTGACATTTATCGCACTTCACCTCCTCATGCTTACCCAACAGCTTGAAGTTGGTTTTGTCGTGATCGAACTTGGTGTCTTTCCAGTCTTTCTCGCTATGGCATTTCGCACAATCCGTACCCAGCTTGCCCTTATGCGCCTTAACGTCATCTTTCTTATGGCAAGCCACACAGGTCTTGGGCGTATCCTTATATTTATTATTGATATGACAACTGACACACTTCACATCAATGTGCTTGCCCAGCAATTTATAATCAGTTTTGTCGTGATCAAAATTAGTGGTTTTCCAATCTTTTTCAACGTGGCACTTCGCACAGTCGGTTCCCAAACCGCCCTTATGCTTATCGTCTTTTTTATGGCAACTATTGCATACAGAGGGAGCTTCGCTGTACTTTTTTCCCGCGACGTGACAACTCTTGCATTTCACCTTCTCCTTAAGGTGGCCGCCTTTTAAAACATAATCGGTCTGCGAATGGTCAAATTTGGCAGGATCAAACGTGATGATTTTGGCATTGCGCCCCAAGTGATCCGGATGACATTCCTTACATTCTTTCTGCTCTTTAAGACGACCGTGATAGCCGCGCTTTTCGTCGATATCTTTACCCACATCTTTGTGGCAATCTTTACAAAGTTGGGTTTGCGCACCCTTATCAAATTTCTTATGACACTTTTCACAATTAGCTTCCTCTTTGGCGTGTCCTTTAATGACGTCACCCGGCATCACCAACTTATTCGCCGATGCCGAATAAGAAATTCCAAAACAAAGCGTTAGCAGCAATAAAAAGCGCATAAAAAATGACATAGTCAGCCCGCCAAATTAATAAGCATGCACAGCATATACGTGATAAAACGCGCTAAATACCATCATATACACCAACGGAATATGGAAAATATGCCACCAGGAAAATAAGCGTTCATAGGTTTGAAACTGGGCTAAATCGCGTACCGCATTAATATAATCAGCCACCGTGGCTTTATATTCGACAAACTTTTGAGCGATCTCAGCAGCGTTAGCGGTACCGGCATTTTGCTCCTTGGCTTGAGCCAACATAACTGCCCACAGCTCTTTGGCAGCCGAACGACGCAGCATCATCGCCTGAAATCCCACCGTAAAGAAATGAGCAAAACCCATGCCGGAATGCTTGGCATGAGCTTCCGCCTTAACACGAAATTCCAATAATTTTCGCTCCAATTCAGGCGCAAAACTGAGCAAGGTTTTAATATCTCCGGCTTCATCTACACTGGTCGATACTTCATTGAGTGAAGATTGACGTCCGTACAAGCCGTGGTGAATTTTAGTATAGAAAAAACGCCCGAATGTACCACTACCGGAAACCAGCAGCATACACAGCATGGCGACGGCGGCATTAATAGAACCCTGCGGATGAATAAACGGAATATAAACGTGATAAGTGGAGTGGAAGATAATAGTCAGCGGACCAAGAATTCCCAGAATCATGTGACCTTTGAACCAAAACGGCAATGCACCAATTTTTTCCAGAAACTTGAAGCGTTTACGCGCCGAGTACAGCAGCAACGTGAGCATCATCAAACCGCCGGCCAGCCCCAAGTTGTAGCCGAAATCGAACAGTCGCTCACCTGGTTTATAAAGTGTTTGCGGGTACACCAGAAAATAGCCACCCACCGTGATAATGCCCACGACGCCGATGAAAAGTAACCAGCCAACATGTTCTGATCGATTTTTTGCGCTTTTTGCGTTCATTAAGTTAATTCCCGAAATACTCTAAATTGACAGGACAAATTGTAGCTTTTTACCGGTCTTACCACAAACTGATGTTTGTCATCCACCGTCTCCCAGCATAGAATGATGTCCGCTTCTTAGAGGAATTATATGATAAAGTTCCGATTGCGGGGGAAATTTTCCCACTAAATTTCCCAGCATTACACAACTCCCTATTTTTACAACGTAATTCAAAAAATTATTATGGATATTCTAGATTTTGCCGTTTACCTCGTCCCTTTGGTCATCATTTTTTACTTTTATCTAAGCAATAAAAGTAAAAAAGAGGACGCAGCCAAAGAAACACTGAAAGAATCCATTGTGTCCGGCCTGACCGAGCCCGCGTCACTGCATCCGCTCATTGACCCCGTGCTATGTTTAGGTGCCGGCGCCTGTGTGACAGCCTGCCCTGAAGCCGCAATTGGCCTGATTAACGGCAAAGCCCAACTGGTAAATCCTTCCCACTGCATCGGTCATGGCGCGTGTGCCGCCGCCTGTCCGCACAGTGCCATTACCATGGTGTTTGGTACCGAAAAACGCGGCATGGATATCCCGCAAGTGAACCCGCAATTTGAGACCAATGTACCCGGTATTTTCATTGCCGGTGAATTGGGCGGCATGGGCCTGATTCGCAAATCTGCCACGCAGGGATTGCAAGCAATTGATTCAATTGAGAAATTAAAAGGCAGCAACAACCCGTATGATGTGGTGATCGTGGGCACCGGGCCTGCCGGTTTGGGGGCAACATTAAATGCGCATGATAAAAAACTGCGCTATGTCACGCTGGAACAGGAAACCTCGTTGGGCGGGGCAATTTTCCAATATCCGCGCAATAAAGTCGCCATGACGGCGCCGGTGAAGTTGCCAATTGTCGGCGAAATGCACTTCAAAGAAGTCAGCAAAGAAAAACTGCTGGAGTTCTGGCATGAAATTATCAATAAAACCGGCATCAAGCTCAATTTTAACGAGCGCATGGAAACCATTAGCAAAACCGACAACGGCTTCATTGTAAAAACCTCCAAAGCCTCTTATGAAACGCGCACCGTTTTGTTGGCAATCGGACGGCGCGGCACGCCGCGCAAACTGGGCGTTCCCGGAGAAGAATTGCCAAAAGTGGTGTATCGCCTGATTGATCCAGAACAGTATAAAAATATGCATGTCGTCGTCGTGGGTGGCGGTGACAGCGCGGTGGAAGCAGCCATGGCCATTGCCGATCAACCGGGAACTACAGTGACCCTATCGGCGCGCGGCGAATCATTTGGCGCTGCGTTCAGCGGTGCAAAACCTAAGAATCGCGACCGTCTGGAAGGTATGTCAAAATCAGGGAAAGTTAAAATTCTGCTGAAGTCCGGCGTCAAATCGATTGCGCCCAAAACTATCATCATGAAGCACGACGGTCAAGAAACCGAGATTCCCAATGACGGCGTGATTGTGTGTGCCGGGGGTACTTTGCCGACGCCTTTCCTCAAGGAAATCGGCGTGATGGTGGAAACCAAGTTTGGCACCGCATGATGACCACCGAAAATAACCCGGCCCCCAACTGGCTGATTTATTGCCGCCCGGGTTTTGAACGCGACTGCGTGGAAGAAACTCAAGCTAAACCCATTGAAACCGTTGAAAATTCCGCTTTTGTAGTGCTGCAAGGCAAGCCGCGCTTAGCCTTTGGGCAGCTGGCTTTTGCCCGCCAACTGATCAGTTTGCACGGTGAAATTAAGCAACTTCCCGAACGCGACCGCATAACCCCACTGCTCTCCGCCATTCCTGTTACGCCCGAAAAATTTGGCTGTTTATATTTGGAAGTACCGGACAGCAACGAAGGTAAAACCCTGTCGGGATTTACCCGGCGTTTTCAACCCTTGCTGGAAGAAAAATTACGCGCAGCCGGACGCTTGGTGGATGACCCCGCCCTACCCCGTTTGCATCTATTTTTCCCCGATAAAAATCGCGTTTTGATCGGCAGCAGCGATCCGCAAAATAGTAGCAGATCACTCAATGGAATTCAGCGCGTAAGCATGACACATGATGCTCCAAGCCGTTCGTATCTTAAATTGGCCGAAGCTTTTGAAGTATTTCTGGATAAATCGCAACAGGCTTTATGGTTAAAACCCGGCATGACTGCGATCGATTTGGGTGCCGCACCCGGGGGCTGGACTTGGCAACTGGTACAGCGCGGTTTAAAAGTGACGGCAGTCGATAATGGCCCGCTTAAAGGCGCGGCAGTCGACCATCCACTGATCAAACATATGCGCAAAGACGGGTTTAGTTTTCGACCACAGCGTCCGGTAGATTGGCTGGTGTGCGACATGGTGGAACAACCCCAACGTGTCGCCACTTTGGTCACCGAATGGTTTATAAACGGGCACACCCGGCACGCGGTGTTTAATCTCAAGTTGCCCATGAAGAAGCGAGTTACTTCACTGCACAGCGCACTGGACAGTATTCACAACGCGCTAAACGCCAAAGGAATTCGCCATCACCTTGATTGCAAACAGCTCTATCACGACCGCGAAGAGGTGACGGTATTTCTGGCGAGAATTCAGAAGTAAACTAGGGGTTGCTTTTAAAAATTTAATTTTCAAAGCTAGGCAAGGCGCGAGCAAAAAATTATGATGTAGCATATACAGAATATGTAAGGAGTAATTTTTTGTGAGGAACGCAGCATCGCGAAGTAAATTAAATTTTTGGTTTTTTTTATGCAGATTCGTCGATATGTTCTACCACATCACCTTCCAGCAAATTATGCTTGCGCCGATCCACACCGGAACGCAACTCCTCCAACACGGGTAAATGTTTGACTCGACGGCAATAGGTGCGCCGGTTTTCAGTAATTGCGGGAGGGGCGGCTTCGGGTTCCGGCGGCAGGTAATTTTCTTGGTTTTCCGTCTCGTACGGTGAAGGATGATCGCGAGGAAATACCGGTTTAACAGCATAAGTGGCAGACAAGCTTTTTACCCGGCGCGAACCTGGCGTGACGGCAACTGACGGAACACTGGGTACAAATTGCATGACACCTCCCAATTATCAACCTATGCAATTATCAATCTATATATCTGGCATCGGCAATAAATTCAGAAAGTTAAGCGCTTGAACCTCTAATTGGAGCAGACCTCAACCTGCTCCACACTTTGTATCAGGCGACTTCGAGCTTGGTAACCGCAGGCTGTTTAGTCAACAAAGTCAGCAAGGTGGAAAGTTGATCGCGCATTTCGCGTCTATCCACAATGCGGTCAATAGCACCGTGTTCCAGCAAAAATTCGGCACGCTGGAATCCGTCCGGCAGCGTTTCACGCACGGTCTGCTGAATCACCCGCGCACCGGCAAAACCAATCAAAGCGCCGGGTTCAGCAATCACCACGTCGCCCATAAAGGCAAAGCTGGCGGACACCCCGCCCATGGTGGGGTCCGTCAACACTGAAATAAAGGGCAGGCGTTCTTCAGACAGCTGCGTCAACGCCGCACAGGTTTTTGCCATTTGCATCAGAGACAGCAAACCTTCCTGCATACGCGCTCCACCGCTGGCAGCAAAACAAATAAACGGACATTTTTGCTCAACAGCCACTTGCACGCCGCGCACAAAGCGCTCGCCCGCCACTGAACCCATGGAGCCGCCCATAAAGGTAAATTCGAAGGCTGCCACCACCACCGGTAAGGCATAAATACTGCCCTGCTGCACAATCACCGAATCGTCTTCACCGGTATTGCGCTTTGCGTCGATTAAGCGATCACTGTATTTTTTCTGATCTTTAAACTTAAGGGTATCAATCGGCAGCACTTCCGCGCCAATTTCAAAACGCCCTTCACTGTCCAGCAGCCAGTTTAAACGGGTGCGCGCGGTAATACGGTGATGGTGATTACACTTGGGACAAACACTATGATTCTTTTCCAAATCAGCGTGGTACAACACGGCTTGGCAAGAAGGGCATTTATGCCATAAACCATCCGGAACACTTTTTTTGGTATCCGCTTCTTCACGGCGCTTGATCTTGGGGGGTAACAGTTTTTGAAACCAACTCATGGTGCTCTCCTTATTATTTCGTAGGTCGGGTTAGCGTTTTGCGTAACCCGACGTTTGCCCATGTCGGGTTACGCAAAAACGCTAACCCGACCTACAATTTATTTTTAGTTATCGATTGCCGCTCTTAATTCTTTCACCAACTTGCCGACATTGGCAACGACATTGCTTTCATTCGAGTTTTCCACCTCTTGCACAATGCGGCTACCCACCACCACGCCGTCGCATAATTTTGCAACCGCATGCGCCGTTGCCGCATCGCGGATACCGAAACCCACGCCAATCGGCAGTTTAATATGTTTGCGTAACTGCGGCATTTTTTCCTCAATGGCGGACAAATCAATGCTGCCCGAGCCGGTCACGCCTTTAAGTGAAACATAGTACACATAGCCGCGCGCCAGCTTGGCAACCTGTTGAATGCGCGCCTCATTGGTGGTGGGTGCCAGTAAAAAGATGGGGGCAATATTGTGGCGCTGCAGATGATCGAAGGCCTCGTGACTTTCTTCCGGCGGGAAATCGACGGTTAACACACCGTCAACGCCAACCTCGGCGCAGCGCTGCGCGAAAAAATCCCAACCCATTGATTCTATTGGATTTCCATATCCCATCAATACCACCGGCGTAACCGCATCCTGCTTGCGAAACTCTGCCACCATCGCCAATACTCCGCGTAATGACATGCCCTGTTTCAGCGCGCGTTCGGAAGCGCGTTGAATAACCGGGCCATCCGCCATCGGATCGGAAAACGGCACGCCCAACTCCAGCACATCGGCTCCCGCCTCCACCAAACCGTGCATCAATGGCACCGTCAGTTGTAGCGACGGGTCACCCGCCGTGATGAATGGAATAAGCGCTTTGCGCTGTTGGAGTTTGAGCTTATCGAAGGTCGTTTGGATTCTGTTCATAGCGTAATCCCCTTCAGTTTTGCGACGGTATCCATATCCTTATCGCCGCGACCTGAAAGATTTACCAGCAGCACTTTGTCTTTACCCAACGTTGGCGCAATCTTCATGGCATGTGCCAGCGCATGGCTGGATTCCAGCGCGGGAATAATGCCTTCAAAACGACACAGCGCATCAAACGCAGCCAGCGCTTCGTCATCATTAATGGCGACATACTGCGCACGGCCAATATCTTTTAGCAGACAATGTTCGGGACCGACGCCGGGATAGTCCAGCCCCGCAGAAATAGAATGCGTTTCGATAATTTGTCCATTTTCATCCTGTATCAAATACACTTTATTGCCGTGTAGCACGCCCACTTTGGCATTTGCGGTGAGTGGCGCGGCATGCTGGCCGCTGGCAATGCCGTGGCCGCCCGCTTCCACGCCGATGATCTGCACATTGGCCTGTTCGATGTAGGGATGAAACAATCCGATCGCATTGGAACCGCCGCCCACGCAAGCAATCACTGCATCCGGCTGGCGACCGATCATTTCCGGCATTTGCAGTTTTGCTTCATTACCAATCACGCACTGAAAATCTCGTACCATCATCGGATAAGGATGCGGGCCCGCCGCCGTGCCAAAAATGTAAAAGGTCGATTCAACATTGGTGACCCAGTCGCGAATCGCTTCATTGCACGCATCTTTAAGCGTCTTGGAGCCGCTTTCCACCGGAACAACGGTAGCGCCCAGCAATTTCATTCGAAATACATTGGCTGCCTGGCGCTGAATATCTTCCGCGCCCATGTACACAATACATTCCATACCGAAACGCGCCGCCACCGTGGCAGTTGCCACGCCGTGCATGCCCGCACCGGTTTCGGCGATTACGCGTTTTTTACCCATGCGCTTGGCGAGCAACGCCTGACCAATGGCATTGTTAATTTTGTGCGCGCCGGTATGGTTTAGATCTTCGCGCTTCAAATATATTTGCGCGCCGCCCAAGCTTTCCGACAAGCGCTTGGCGTGATAAATCGGGCTGGGACGCCCGACATAGTGTTTCAATTCATAGGCAAATTCAGCCTTGAACTCGGGATCATCGCGAAAGCGCAAATACTGCGTGCGCAATTCTTCTACCGCAGGGATGAGCGTCTCGGCCATGTAGATGCCGCCGAACTGGCCGAAATGGCCGGTATTATCTGGAAAGTTGTATGTCAAAACGTTTAACCTCGCTGATGAATGCAGCGATTTTCGCCGCATCCTTAATTCCTTTTGCCGCCTCCACGCCGCTGGAAACATCCACCGCGTAAGGCCGCACTTGTTTAACTGCCTCTGCCACATTGCCCGACTGTAAACCGCCCGAAAGAATCACCGGCAGCGGTAATTCAGGCGGAATCAATGCCCAGTCAAACGACTCTCCCGTGCCACCATGCGTGCCTTCCACATAGGCATCCAGTAACAAACCCTGCGCACTGTGGTAGCGGGATGCGTATTGTAACAAATCTACTCCTGCTTTAACCCTCACTGCTTTCAAATAGGGCTTGCCAAATTGCGCACAAAATTCCGGCGTTTCTTCCCCATGAAATTGCAAAACATCCAGTGAAACGTGCGCCAATACTTCGCGCACATAATCTGCAACAGGATTCACAAACAGCCCCACCACGGTCACAAACGGCGGCACTGCTTTAAGCAGCACAACGGCCTGATCCAGAGTGATATGACGCGGACTTTTCTCAAAAAAAACAAAGCCAAGCGCATGCGCACCGCCATTGACGGCTGCCTGTAAATCTTGTTCTCGGGTGATGCCGCATATTTTGATTCGAATCATCATGATTAAGCAAAAAACTGAGCCGGGGCGGCATTGTAAGAGCAAATGCACACGCGGCCAAATGCGTAGTTTCGCCGACACGATCCGACTGCTCTAGAATAGCGCCTTATTTCACCCGTTCAGGAGCACTTTAAATGACCAGTACTCTCATTTTTTTCGGTATCGCCAGTGTTGCCTTAATTTACATCATCAGCCTCTACAACAATCTGGTTCAACTCAAACACGGCGTCGCCAAAGCCTGGGCAAACATCGACGTGCTGCTCAAACAACGCCATGACGAGCTGCCAAAACTGGTCGAAGTGTGCCGGCAATATACACAATTTGAACAGGAAACCTTGCAGCGTGTGATCGCCGCTCGCTCGCAAGTACAAGCCGCCCGCGAAGGACAAGACATCGGTGCGTTGGGTAAAGCGGAAGGCATGTTGCGTATGGGACTTGGCAACATCTTCGCGGTGGCAGAGGCTTATCCCGAGCTTAAAGCCAACCAGCATTTTATGCAGTTGCAAACCCGTATTACCGGCCTGGAAAATGGCATCGCAGACCGGCGCGAACTGTATAACGAATCCGTGAATATTTATAACGTGGGCATCGAACAATTTCCGGCGCTGCTGGTCGCCAATATGTTCAACTTTAACGACAAACCGCTACTGGAATTTGCCAGCGCGGAAAAAGCAGATGTGGATATGCAAAAATTATTTAAAGGTCGTCCCGAATAACCGGCTTGCCGCACATGACTTTTCTATACGGCACGTTCAATGAGCGAAGTTTTTCCGCGTCATTACGTCGCCACTACATTCAACTCATCACTTCCGGCACCCAGCTTTTTTTGCTGGCCATCGGTGCGCAATTACAAACTCGCGAAGCATGGCTGTGGAGTTTGGGACTGATTGCCTTTATCAGTCTGTGTGCGTGGCTCTCCGTCTTGTATCGCTGGCGCGCCATCGTCGGCACGCCCACTTCCAAAATCGCCTCCGCCGCACAAGGTTATGTGGAATTGATCGGCAAAGGAAAATATTTCAACGCAACTCCGCTCATTAGCCCTCTTCTGCAACTGCCCTGCCTGTGGTTTCGCTACCGGATTGAGCATAAAAACAGCAAGCATAAATGGCACGCGGAAAGCGCTGGCGAAAGTGCTGGGCCGTTTTTACTGGACGATGGCAGCGGCGTGTGCGTGATCGATCCGGCAAATGCTGAAATTATTGCCGCGCATAAAGACACGTGGAATAAGGGGGAATATCGCTATACCGAATGGCGTTTGGCAAACATCGATAGACTTTACGCCTTGGGCGAATTTAAAACCCTGGGTGGCAGCACTGCCGCGCCGCAAACCGACGACGAAATTAAAGCCGTGCTGGCCGAATGGAAAACCAACCGAACAGATTTACATGCGCGCTTTGATTTAAATAACGACGGGGAATTGGATATGCGTGAATGGGCTGTGGCGCGCCGTGCTGCGCATCGTGAAGCGGAAAAACGCGTGAATCTGGCGCGTTCTGCGCCAGATACCCATTATCTGGTGCAGCCAGCTGACGGCAGATTATTCCTGCTCAGCAACCTGACTCCCGAGCAGCTTGTGCGCCATTATTCTGTATGGACTTGGGGGCACTTATTTATTTTTTTTGGCGCATTGAGCGCAATAGCCTGGGTCATTTAACTTCATCAGCGCTTGCGCTGCTGTTTATGCCAGTAACGAAATTCTTCCTCATATACCTCGACATCCAGCTCGATAATCCGACTTTGCAGGCGTGCCTGAACATCTGCAACCGCCTTGTTATAAATGCTCGGACCAATTTCCTCGATAAAAAATTGCAACAGACTGTCCGCCGTCATATTGCCGATTTTCTCTTCCATATTTTCATTGAAATAACGCTCAATGGAAGAAACCGCCGCTTTACGCGCCTCTTTACCCAGCTCGATACTCATCTCATTTCAACTCGTTCAAATAATTTAAGCTACACAACAGGGTAGGCGGCTGATGCTTGGGACGAATGTGGAACATTCTGAAAGATCCATAATTTTTCGCACTGGGCAATACCCCGGCATATTCAAAAGTCGCCCAATCCTCCCCCTCCAATTCAAGCTTGGAAACGAACGCTTCCGTGCCAAACATTTCTCCGGGAGGGGTCACCGGTTCAATACGTGCCGTTTTTGAAACTTCAGTACTGGAATAAGTTTGCTTCTGCTCCAAATGATCATAAAAACTAAACACCGGCCCGTAGTGCAAGCCAATGCGCATTAGCAATGGTTCATCCAGTTGCAGCGCGGATTGGTCAATCTGCTTCAAAACCTGATCCAACTCGAAAGCGATACGCGCCAGCGTGGTGGCCTTTTCAGTAACCAGATATATCGCATCGCCCCAGGTGTCAATCAGTTGAATTTCGGGGCGAAATTTTTCAATGGCTTTGGCCAATTGCGGATGCAGCACATTGAAATACCACAGCACATCACGGTCGTGCAATTTGCTATAGCCCCGTACATCCGAGAAAAGAATAGCGCGCGGTTGACGCCTGTATTCGGGGAAATCGCGCGAAAAACTGCGAACTCCGCGTGATTCCAGCAGGCCGGGACACGCGATAAATTCCGCATCATGCTGCAGAGCCGACCACTTTAAAATATTCTGATAGGTACTTGAGGACGGATCAGATTCACGCTGATCCCAAATCGCCACTTGCAGGGCTTTTGCACTCAGTGAGTTGGCACGCATCACAGCCATGCCCATCGCCACATCGGCGCAATATTCAAATAACGAATCGTCTCCCAAAAATTCGGATTCTGTAGCGTAAGAAATTGAACTGGCCCGCTTCAGGCAGTCGTGAAAACGCTTAACCCAATGCTCACCGGCGGGACGTACTGAAACGTTACAAAATTCTTCGGTGGTAAACGGCAGCCAAATATTGAGCTCGCCGCCGCGCTGCAATATTGCTTCGGCAAACATAATATCGGAGCCCGCAGCCAATGAGCCATACGCAATCGCGCAGTAATTGTTTGACAGCACGCTTGCAACTTTACCCTGCAATTCCTGCTGTTGCTGCAGTGTAGCGGGACGATGCTGATCGAAAATATGCCCGCAATAATAAATGACTGTTTCCGGCAGCAGCGGATCAAGCAGCGCATTATCGTAACCATTGTGTGCGCAAATTAACTGCAGTTGCCGCTTGTTGCGCGCCCCCACCAACAGATTATCCCCGCGCAGCTTACCGGCGGCTTCAAGGGCTTTGCGTGCTTCGTCCACTCTATTCAGCAGCAGGTAAGCTTCCGCCTGGGTAACCAGTGAAAAATAGGGTTTTTCATGGTCTTGAATAGCCTGTGCCAGCGAAATTTCAGCAAGGTGCTGAGACTGACTTAAATCCCCCGAAAGCAGAAATAACGTAGCCGCATTGATCGCGGAATAATACCCGCCGGTTTGATTAAAACTATTCAGGTAAGAGTGGGCGGCAATTCGCAAACTGTCGTGATCAAGACTGGAGAAAGCCAAATCTTTTAGGATGCGCGATTCCAAAGCCAGCACATTTTCACTTTTGCTCAAATAAAGTTTATAGGTGTAAAAACTATCCAGCGCTCGTTTTTTTGCATCGCAGCGCGCCAGCGCCATCACCGAATGATATTGAAAAAACTCCTCGTCAGGTTTTTCCTTGAGCGCTGCCTGCGCCAAGTCATACTCTTTCAGATAATCACCCGATTTTTGCGCCCGAATAATTTCTTTTTTAACTTCTTCAATATAATCAATCACTTATGTGGCACCAAGATATTGAAATTGCAGCAAATTAATTATGCCTGTTAACCGGCCTTGGGAATAATGCGTACGAAAACAATACGCGGCCCGTTCATTTTTTTAACCACCGCATCGAACTGGGCAAATGAGATACGCTGCCCTTCTTCAGGTAGCTCTCCGAGCTGTTGTAAAATTAATCCGCCAATTGATTCGACTCCGGACTCTTCAACATCAATTCCAAGCGTACGTTCCAGCGTAAAAATCGGCAAACTTCCTTTACCCATAAGTGACCCGTCATCCAATTTTGACCACTCATTTTGCGTTTGGCGAAACTCATCCCGAATTTCTCCGACCAGCGCTCCCAGCAAATTGTCCAAGGTGATGAAGCCCAGTGGATGCCCGTCACTATAAGCAACCACAGCAAAATGCGGCGCGCCCAATCTAAAGCGTCGAAAAAGTTCGGTTGCGGATGCGCTGGGTGATACAACAACAATCGGTCGCGCGAGTTTATCCAGCGTTTTGAGATTGGGATTCTTGCGAATGGCGATGAAAATGTCTTTTAAATGAATCATGCCTTTGGCATGCCCATCGCTGTCCAGATAGGGGTAACGGCTATACCGATGCTGGACGATACGATCCAGAATATCCTCAATATTGTCCGTCTCTTTTAGCGAAACCGCTTCATTGAATGGACGCATCAAATCGGCAACTTCAAGATCGCGAAAATCCAGTGCCTGGGCCAACACGCGCCATTCATCGCCGCTAAAATTTGAGTCCGCACGAGATGAGCGCAGAATAAGCTTTAATTCATCTGCCGAATATTGGCTGTCATGGCTATGGGCAATATTCAGATTCACCTTGCTCAATAGCCAGTTTGAACTATTATTTAAAACCCATATGACCGGATACATAGCCCAATAAAACAAATAAAGGGCGGGGGCCGTCCACAGTGCCACTTTTTCGGTGATACGGATTGCCATTGACTTGGGTGCAAGTTCTCCGACCACAATGTGCAAATATGAAATGATAAAAAATGCAGTAAAAAAAGCGATGCCATGAATTAATTTTTCACTTTCGATACCCAGCGCCGTCAACAACGGAAGTAACAGATCGGCAATAGCCGGCTCACCAATCCAGCCCAGACCAAGCGAGGCGAGCGTAATGCCCAGTTGGCAGGCGGAAAGATACGCATCAAGTTTATGGTGCACCTTGAGCAAAATGCGGCCACGCCAGCCGTATTTTTTTGCAATGGCTTTGACGCGGGTTGCGCGAAGTTTTACAAGGCCAAACTCCGCAGCGACAAAAAAACCATTTAGCAATACCAGAAGAAGTGCAACAAAAATCAACAGAAAACTAGTACTCATATAACGGGTAACTCGTACCCTTGACCTTTCGAAAAACTCAGACGACCCGTATTATATGCGCTAGTTCCCGGCAATAAGTTCGATCAGTACTTACCGATATCCCTGAGCGGGAGATTGCACTTTCGCTGCCGCAGAGAATCTTGCCCATAAAACCATTTTCATCATCACCCAACCCGGGCTTTAGCCAATGCGCCCGTTTTCGATTCGAGCGGAATATATATTTTCTTTTAACGTCAACGCTATATAGCTTGGCGCGTTACTGACGGCTGACATTAGTATTGTCATAAACGTTTATCCATCTAAACCATTGGGAGTTTTACTATGAAACTGTTGTCAACTTTGCTTGCTGCTGTATTCGCACTTGTTACTTTCTCTGCTGTTGCTAACGAAGCTCCTACTGCTGCCGCAGCAGTTGCCGCCGCTACTGAAGCTGTTGCTGCCCCTGCTGCTCCGGCTGCTGAAGCAGCTCCTGCAAAAAAGGCTAAAAAAGCCAAGAAAGCTAAAAAAGCCAAGAAGGCTAAAAAAGCTGCTCCTGCCGCCGAAGCAGCACCCGCAGCTGAAGCCGCACCAGCAGCCAAGTAATATTGCTGTTGTTAAAAAGGCAGGGGCAACCCTGCTTTTTTTATTGCCGGCGAATCTCGTAGTAAAATAGCGTCATGATCTGGAAACCCAATGTCACCGTTGCCGCGGTGCTCGAACAAAACGGCAAATTCTTACTCGTTGAAGAACATACCTCGCAAGGTCTCATGTTCAATCAACCCGCCGGACATCTTGAACCCGATGAATCTATTGTGGCGGGAGTGGCGCGCGAGGTTCTGGAAGAATCCGCCTACGACTTTGCTGCGGAATATTTAATCGGCATCTATCGCTGGCATTCAACCATTGCCTCAACCACTTATTTGCGCTTTGCTTTTGGCGGACGCATTCTCGCGCATCACCCGGAACGTCCGCTGGACGAGGGTATCGTTCAGGCTACCTGGATGTCATTGGACGACATTCGTGCCACTCAAGCGCGCCACCGAAGCCCGTTAATCTTGCGCTGCGTGGAGGATTATGTCGCGGGGAAACGCTATCCATTGGACATCTTGACCCATTATGACTAGACGCTGCGTAGTGGTCGGCATGTCGGGCGGGGTGGACTCCTCGGTTACTGCCTTGCTGTTGAAACAACAAGGTTACGAAGTCATCGGCCTGTTTATGAAAAACTGGGAAGATGATGATGACAGCGAATACTGCTCATCACGCCAAGACTTGATTGATGCCGCTGCGGTGGCCGATCGCATCGGCATTCCGCTCGAAGCGGTGAATTTTGCCAAGGAATACAAAGACCGTGTGTTCAGTTATTTTCTAAGCGAGTATGCGGCGGGGCGCACGCCCAATCCGGATATTCTATGCAACTCGGAAATCAAATTTAAAGCATTTTTAGACCATGCCATGCGCTTGGGCGCCGATGCCATTGCCACCGGACACTATGCACAAGTCATTAATTTTAATGGTAATTTTCAACTACTTAAAGCCCGCGACAGCAGCAAAGATCAAAGCTATTTTCTGCACCGGCTTAATCAGCAGCAACTATCAAAATCCATGTTTCCGCTGGGACAATTACTTAAATCGCAAATTCGCGAGATTGCCCGCGAGCACGGTCTGGCCAATCATGCAAAAAAAGACAGCACCGGAATTTGCTTTATCGGTGAGCGCCCGTTCCGCGAATTTCTGAACCGTTATTTACCCACGCAACCGGGCGATATGCTGACGCCGGAAGGCAAGCTGGTCGGCAAACACATGGGCTTATCGTTTTACACCATCGGTCAACGCCAGGGATTGGGCATTGGCGGGGGCCGCGATGCCACCGGCGAACCCTGGTTTGTTGCGCGCAAAGACATGGCAAAAAATCAACTGATTGTGGTGCAAGGGCATGATCACCCTGCGCTGCTCAGCCCGCAACTGGACGCGATCGACATGCACTGGATTGCCGGGCACGCAGCCGATACTGCGCGCCCTTATGCCGCCAAGACGCGTTATCGCCAAGCGGATGCCGCATGCCACATTCAGCTACTTAACCCGCAAACGGCGCGTTTTTCTTTTACTCAAGCACAATGGGCGGTAACCCCCGGGCAATCGGTCGTGCTGTATGACGGTGAAATTTGTCTGGGTGGCGGAATCATCGAACAAGCCCAATCCTGATTCGCGTAAAATGCGCGCCAAACGATTTTTACAGCTCGACTTAAAAATATAACTCATTGATTATTTTAGGATTTTTAACATGACCGCACTTACCGCACTCTCCCCTCTGGATGGCCGCTACCACAGCAAAGTAGAAGCACTGCGCAATCACTTTAGCGAATTCGGCTTGATTCGCTACCGCGTGTTGATCGAAATCGAATGGCTCAAAGCGCTCAGTGCCGAGCCCTCCATCCCCGAAATCAAACCCTTTTCAGCGGCCACGATTGCTCAACTCGACCAGCTCACCGCAGGGTTTAACGTGACCGACGCGGAAGCGATCAAGAACATTGAAAGAACCACCAATCACGATGTCAAAGCCATCGAATACTGGTTGCGCGACAAGCTTGCCGCCAATCCCGAAACCGCCGGTGTTTTAGAATTTATCCACTTCGCCTGCACCTCCGAAGACATCAATAATTTGAGCCATGCGCTGATGCTCAAGCACGGCCGCGCCGAGGTGCTGCTGCCTGCCGTAGATGCAATTATTAATCGTCTGCGCGATTTGGCACACCAATTAGCCGAACTCCCCATGCTGTGCCGCACCCATGGCCAAACTGCCACGCCCAGCACGCTGGGCAAAGAAATGGCGAACGTGGTGTATCGCTTGCAGCGCGCCCGCGCAGTGATCGCCAAAGTGGAAATTCTGGGAAAAATAAACGGTGCCGTCGGAAATTACAACGCGCATTTATCCGCCTATCCCGAGGTGGACTGGGAGAGCTTTGCCGAGCGCTTTGTGACGGCGCGCGGCATCACTTTTAACCCTTACACCATTCAAATAGAACCCCATGATTATATGGCAGAGTTATTTGACGCCTGCGCCCGCGCAAACACCATTCTTATCGACTTAAACCGCGATATTTGGGGTTATATTTCGCTGGGATATTTCAAGCAAAAAGTTGTCGCCGGTGAAGTCGGTTCATCCACGATGCCGCACAAAGTTAATCCGATTGACTTCGAAAATGCGGAAGGAAATTTGGGACTGGCAAACGCGCTGCTTAAACATCTTGCCGAAAAATTGCCTATTTCTCGCTGGCAACGCGACCTGACCGACTCGACGGTATTGCGCAATATGGGGGTGGCCTTCGGTTACTCTTTATTGGCTTACGAGTCGTGCTTAAAAGGGTTGAATAAACTGGAAGCCAACCCGCAACGATTGGCCGAAGATTTGAACACTAGCTGGGAAGTTTTGGCCGAGCCAATTCAAACCGTGATGCGCCGTTACAACATTGCCAATGCCTATGACAAATTAAAAGCGTTGACGCGCGGCAAAGACGGTATCAATCGTGACAGCCTGCGCCAGTTCATTCAATCTCTGGATATCCCAGAATCGGAAAAACAACGACTCTGTGAATTGTCGCCCGGCACCTATCTTGGCAAAGCAGCCGAGCTTGCCAAGAAAATATAATCATCAAAATAATCAATTAGTTAGCAACCATCAACTGCTCCCAGTCGGTGGTATAGTCGGGTGATTTACACTCGCGGCGCATCGCCCAGCGCGGCCTGATACCGGTGGCGGCAAGGGTTAAACTCCCTTGCCCCATCTTCTGATTGATCTTATCCATGACCCCCATCAACTTATCCGACTTGGCTTGCGCCAGCGGATCATCAAACAAGCCGGCTTGCCGGGTTGCCTTGGGATGCAGCCCGAGCAACAACACACCACTTTTTTTATAACGAAATCCGCCCAGGTAAATCGCTTTCAACCCCGCGATAGCTGCCTGCACCAACTGCGTTGAGTCATCACTGGCTTGGCGCAATGGCATCACAATAGATTTTTGATATTGCGCTTCCCCGGGATTGAAGGGATTGGTGTGAATGAACACACACAGACTGGCGGCGACGGATTGATCATGGCGCAACTTTTCTGCCGCACGCGTAGCAAAGTACGCCACCGACTCGGCGAGATCGGAAAAATTCATCACCGGCGCACCAAACGAACGCGATACCATAATCTGCTGGCGCGGATTTCCCTCATTTTCCAGCTCTATGCAGGGCGTACCATTAAGTTCCTGCAGCGTGCGCGCCAACACCACCGAAAATTGCCCGCAAATCATGTCCGGATTAGCACATCTCAAATCTTCCACGCTGAGAATATTCAACGCCTGCAGACGTTGTGCAATACGCCGCCCCACGCCCCACACATCGCCCACAGGAATGCCGGAGAAAAGCACAGCACGCTGCGCTGCAGTCAAGCTTCCAAAATCGCACACTCCCTGTGCTCCGGCCAATTCTTTCTTGGCGCAATGATTAGCCAACTTGGCCAGCGTCTTGGTTTCTGCAATGCCCACACACACCGGAATGCCGACATTGCGCTTTATGGTGTAACGAATTTTTTGCGCATAGGCCAACAATGACGCCGGGGCAAAACCCTCCAAATCCAGAAAACATTCATCGATCGAATAAATTTCCTGCCTGGGCGAAAAAGTCGCCAGCGTTGCCATAACCCGCGCGGACAAATCGCCATACAAAGTGTAGTTGCTGGAAAAAGCAATAATGCCATGCTGTCTGGCAAATTTTTCCATTTGAAACCACGGTTGTGCCATCTTCAGACCCAACGCTTTCACTTCATTGGATCGGGACACCACGCAACCGTCATTATTGGACAGCACCACAAGCGGTACCCCCTCTAGCTTGGGATTGAAGACCCGCTCACACGACACAAAAAAATTATTGCAATCGACCAATGCAATAGACATAAACGCCCCCCCGGAACAGCTTTTCAAATAAATTTTTTAATTGCAGCAGTTACCACGCCCCACACTTGCAGCTCTTGCCCGTCTTTAAATTCGATTTCTGTATAACGTGGATTTTCAGGTTTCAGGACAATCTTGTCGCCACGCTTGATAAAACGCTTTACGGTGAGATCCCCATCCACCAGCGCAATCACAATATCGCCCGAAGCAGGCGTAAGGGATTTGTCCACCACCAGCAAATCACCGTCAAATATCCCTGCTCCAACCATACTGTTGCCGATTGCGCGCACAAAAAATGTCGCCTCTTTATGCGCGATTAAATGCTCGTCCAAACTTAATCTTCCCTGAATATAATCATCGGCAGGCGACGGAAAACCGGCGGCAACCTTGTGGCTAAACAGGGGAATACGCAGCGGCTGAATAGTGAGCGCGGGCAGATGAATGGCATGCAAAAAAGTGCAACTCATGGCAAGAAAACTAAAGAATTATTGTGCAAAGCATCTTAAAGAACGAACGTTCCATTGTCAATTAATCTTCGCTCAAAATCCGCCTGCCCACCCGGACGTGATAGGATATTTCCACGCCGAAATCAGGGGTAATCCGCACCGGTGCTTTCACCCGCAGTATCCGGCACCACAAGGGTCAAAAAATCATGAAACTAAATATTGCACATCGCTCTATTTTATTGACGTCATTTTTTTGGACGGCAATTATCGGCAGTCTGTTATTCTGGGATCAGCACGTCGCGCACCGGCATGCCGAAGAACTCGCCAAGAAAGAGGCGCGCAGTAATTTCAACAAAGATTTGGCGTTCCGCATGTGGGCCACGCGTCATGGCGGCGTGTATGTTCCCATAGACGAGCGCACCCCACCGAATCCCGGCCTAGCACACCTCGCCGAACGTGACATCCGAACGCCCTCAGGCAAAAAGCTAACCCTTATGAATCCGGCCTACATCCTGCGCCAAGTAATGGAGGAATACGGTGAGCTGTACGGCATCAAAGGCAAGATCACCAGCTTTAAACTCATCAATCCCAACAATGCACCAGATGCTTGGGAAGCGGCGGCACTGCGGCGCTTTGAGCGGGGCGAAAAAGAAGTATTCGAGTTCGCAGACATCAATGGCCAACCGCATCTGCGCCTGATGAAACCGATGATCGTGGTTGCCGGCTGCCTAAAATGTCACGCGTTTCAAGGTTATCAGGTTGGCGATGTGCGCGGCGGGATCGGCGTCGCTGTGCCTATGCAGCCTTACCTGAATGATGTGCGCGAAAGCTTTATTCCCCGCTTGGTGACCTTGGGCTTGATATGGTTGCTAGGGCTGGGCTTAATCATCGCCTTAATTCGCCAGATACGTTCACGGTTTGATGATCAGGCGCGCGCAGCAGCCGATCTGCAGCAACAAAGTCAAATCATCGCCCGCACCAACGCCGATCTGCAACGCTTTGCCGAGGTCACTGCGCATCACCTGCAAGAACCCGCGCGGCGCATTTCCAATTACGCCGAGCGTCTGAAACAACAGCTGGGGCCGCACCTCGACGACGGCGAAACCAAAATCTCGTTGGATTTTATCAATCAGGAAGCACGCCGCCAAAAAAATCTGCTGCGCGATATCGAGCGTTATTTGGCCGCCGATCAAGCACGCGGCAAAATCGAGCTAATCGATGCGCAGCATACGGTCGAAAAAATAATTGCGCGCTGGCAAAGCCGAATTAACGCAGCTAACGCCACCATCACGTTAAATAATATTCCACCATCGCGCATTGATTTTCCGCGCCTAAATGACCTGTTCGAGGTGGCGCTAGATAACGCCCTGAGCCATGGCGGGAGTGAACATCAACTGCAAATCATGATTACCGGCGAACAACTTGGCTCGATTGTGCGTTACAGTGTTAGCGACAACGGCCCAGGTATTGAGCCACAATATTACGAACAGGTATTCCGCGTATTCGAGCGCCTGAGCTCCAGCGGTGAAGGAACTGGAATCGGCTTGGCAATCATGCGCCGCATTGTAGAAAGTTGCGGCGGACGAGCATGGCTTGAAGAAACGCCGGGCGGCGGTTGCCGCGTCGTATTTGAACTTCCTACTGGAGAAAAATCATGAATATTGAAAAACACCGCTTCATCATTCTGCTTGCCGAAGATGAGCCGGCAGACGCCCACTTGGTAAAGGCCGCCCTGAACGAAAATCATATTCTAGCTGATTTGCACCATGTACTGGATGGACGCGAGGCGCTCGAATTTCTGCACCGTGAAGGCCAGTTTTCCGATGCACCACGTCCAGATTTAATCCTGCTTGATCTCAACATGCCGCGCATAGATGGGCGAGGCTTCCTCGCCGCCATTAAGCTAGAAGCGGATTTACGCACTATTCCGGTGGTCGTGTTAACCACATCTGAGGTCGAACGTGATGTCGTTTCGTCTTATGATCTGGGAGCCGCCGGCTATATAACCAAACCGGTAGATATCGTTCAGTTCATCGCCGCAATTCGCTGCATGAGTAACTACTGGGTTGATCTGGTGCGCATACCGCAGCAAACATAATTTTGCATGCAGATTATGGGTAACTCATTCTTGCTACAGACAAATAAAGCCCGTCTAGTCGTTGGCTTTATTTAATTTTGAATTTGATAAATCGTGTAAAAAAGCCCGCAAATCTTGTATTAAATTTGCGGGCTTTTTTAGGACTGCTTGATACTAAATTTGGTGGGTGCTGACGGGTTCGAACCGCCGACAATCGCCTTGTAAGGGCGGTGCTCTACCAGCTGAGCTAAGCACCCGAGGAAGACGCGCATTCTATAGGAACTATTGAATTTTGACTAGCCCCCAACTCAATAATTTTTACTGATATTAAGGGACACCTCTAAAATTAATGCTTCATCACCGCAGTTACAATCTCACCCGTTACAGCAGGGGGCTGACTGGCAACATCGGCAGGATCAACTACAGGAAGAGGCTCTGGCTTTCTTTCCAGCGCCATTTCCAAAACTTGCTCTATCCACTTGACCGGATGAATGTCCAGTTTGTTTTTAACGTTGTCAGGAATCTCAACCAAATCTTTGACATTCTCCTCGGGGATCAACACCATTTTGATGCCGCCACGCTGAGCCGCCAGTAATTTTTCTTTCAGTCCGCCGATAGGTAATATTTCACCCCGCAAGGTAATTTCTCCGGTCATGGCCACATCGGCTCGCACCGGAATCCCGGTGAGTGCAGATACCATCGCCGTACAAATTCCGGCGCCTGCACTCGGCCCATCTTTGGGCGTAGCACCTTCAGGAAGGTGGATATGCAGATCATTTTTTTCGTAGAAATTCTCGGCTATGCCAAGCGTTTTTGCACGACTTCTCACCACACTAAGCGCGGCCTGAATAGATTCCTGCATTACTTCGCCCAACTTACCGGTGGTAGTAGTTTTACCTTTACCCGGCAGTACAGCGGTTTCAATCGTCAGCAACTCACCGCCGACTTCGGTCCAAGCCAAGCCGGTAACCTGCCCCACTTGATTATTCTTTTCGGCAATACCGTAACTGTAACGGCGCACGCCCAGATATTTATCCAGATTGCGTGAATTAATAACAACCTTGGTTTCACGGCCTTTCAACAGCAAAGATTTGACCACTTTACGGCAAATCTTGGAAAGCTCACGCTCCAGGCCGCGCACACCCGCTTCACGCGTGTAGTAACGCAAGATGTCGCGAATTGCACTTTCTGAAACACTGATTTCCTCCAAGTTCAAACCGTTATTCTTAATCGCCTTGGGCAATAAATAACGCGTGGCGATATTCACCTTTTCGTCTTCGGTGTAACTGGATACAAAAATAACCTCCATGCGATCCAACAAAGGCGCGGGGATATTCATGCTGTTGGAGGTTGCCACAAACATCACGTCCGACAAATCGTATTCAACTTCGACATAATGATCCACAAAAGTATGATTTTGTTCGGGATCAAGCACTTCCAGCAAAGCCGACGAAGGATCGCCACGAAAATCCATACCCATCTTATCGACTTCGTCGAGTAGAAATAAGGGATTTTTTACCCCTACTTTGCTCATATTCTGCAAAATTTTTCCCGGCATCGAGCCGATGTAAGTGCGTCTATGGCCGCGAATTTCCGACTCGTCACGCACTCCACCCAGAGACATGCGCACAAACTTGCGGTTAGTAGCGCGTGCAATCGACTCCCCCAGCGAGGTTTTACCCACACCCGGTGGGCCGACTAAACATAAAATCGGCGCTTTCATTTTTTCCACGCGCTGCTGCACCGCCAGATACTCGACGATGCGTTCTTTAACTTTTTCCAGGCCGTAATGATCCGCTTCCAACACGCCTTCAGCGTGCTTCAGGTCGGTATCAATTTTGGTTTTCTTTTTCCACGGCAACGCGATCAAAATATCAATGTAGTTGCGTACTACCGCGGCTTCAGCCGACATCGGAGACATTAAGCGTAATTTTTTCAGCTCAGCCTCGGCTTTGGCGCGTGCATCTTTGGGCATGTGCGCAGCCTTGATCTTTTTCTCGATCTCTTCGATATCCGCGCCGTCTTCGCCCTCGCCCAATTCTTTCTGAATGGCTTTAACCTGTTCGTTCAGGTAATACTCGCGCTGACTCTTTTCCATCTGACGCTTAACGCGACCGCGAATGCGCTTCTCGACCTGCATAATGTCCAGCTCGGCTTCCAGTAAGCCCAGCAGATGCTCCAGACGTTTGCGCACATCAAATATCTCCAGCACTTCCTGTTTTTGCTCCAACTTGAGCGGCAAGTGTGCGGCAATCGTGTCGGCCAGCCGACCGGCATCATCAATGCCTGCCAACGAAGTCAAAATTTCCGGCGGGATTTTTTTATTCAGTTTTACATACTGGTCAAATTGATTGAGCAGCGCGCGGCGCATCGCCTCCGCTTCATGCCCCAACTCCTCATCCGGCGGCACCGGTTGAATCTCCGCATCAAAATGGGACTTTTCTTCCACCACATGCAAAATCTTGGCACGCTGGGTACCTTCGACCAACACTTTGACCGTTCCATCGGGTAATTTGAGCATCTGCAAAATATTGGCGACACTTCCGATCCGATAGATATCTTCAATCGCAGGCTCATCCTTGGCGGCAGATTTTTGTGCGACCAGCACAATACTTTTGCCGGCCTCCATCGCCATTTCCAACGCCTTAATCGATTTTAGACGTCCAACGAACAGTGGAATGACCATGTGCGGAAAGACCACCACATCGCGCAAAGGCAATAACGGCAGTAAGGAAACAGGGGGACTAATCGGGTCGTGTTCAGACATGGTGAGGATTCTTTAAAAAGGTGACAATGTGACCCAAATGGGGAAGTGCGCGGGGAATTTCAACCCCCGCACCGTTCATAATTGTTAGGCAACCTTGGGCGTTTCCGCGTACATTACAATCGGATTCACTTCACCGGCACTGTTTTCGTCCAGAACCACTTTGCTGACATTATCCATGGAAGGCAAATCAAACATGGTATCCAGCAAAGCGCTTTCCAAAATGGAGCGCAAACCGCGCGCGCCGGTCTTGCGTGCCAACGCTTTTTTTGCGATTACATTCAATACGTTAGACCTAAACTCCAACTCCACGCCTTCCATTGTAAACAACTTTTGATATTGCTTGATCAATGAATTTTTTGGCTCGGTCAAAATCTGAATCAGTGCCGCCTCATCTAAACCTTCCAGTGTGGCCACAACCGGCAAGCGCCCCACAAACTCGGGAATCAAACCAAATTTGATCAGGTCTTCCGGCTCAACTTCGCGCAATACCACACCAACATCTTTACCATCATCTCGCTTCGCCAAATTGGCCGAAAAACCAATACTGGCTTTTTCAGACCGATTCCGGATAACCTTCTCTAACCCGTCAAACGCACCGCCGCAAATGAATAAAATGTTGGTGGTATCAACCTGCAAATATTCGGTATTGGGATGCTTGCGCCCGCCCTGCGGAGGGATGGACGCTTTGGTGCCTTCGATCAACTTAAGCAAAGCTTGCTGTACGCCTTCGCCCGACACATCGCGGGTAATTGATGGATTGTCAGACTTACGCGAGATTTTATCGATCTCATCGATATAGATAATGCCGCGTTGCGCTCGTTCTACATCGTAATCACACGCCTGCAATAACTTTTGAATAATATTTTCAACATCTTCGCCAACATAGCCTGCTTCGGTCAGGGTGGTTGCATCCGCCATGACAAACGGTACATTGAGTAACCGCGCCAAGGTTTGCGCCAACAGCGTTTTTCCAGAACCGGTGGGACCTACCAGCAAAATATTGCTTTTAGCCAGCTCTACGCCATCTTTGTCGGTGCTCTTTAAACGTTTGTAGTGATTGTATACGGCAACGGATAAGATTTTTTTCGCATGGCGCTGGCCAATGACATATTCATCCAAACGTTCGCAAATTTCATGCGGTACCGGCAACTCATTTTTGTCCGCCTTATCCAGACCACCATTACCTTCAGTTTCTTCGCGAATAATGTCATTGCATAACGCAATACACTCATCGCAAACAAACACCGAAGGTCCGGCGATAAGTTTGCGTACCTCGTGCTGGCTTTTTCCGCAAAATGAGCAATACAGCACTTTGTCGCCCTTGTTTTTATCCACCGCCATTTAAATCCCCATCTTCTAAAATTATCGGCAAACCGAAGATTATCTTAATAACTTTAATTGAGCCACAGATGAACACAGATATACGGATATATAACCCGTTATGGTTTTAGCTTGGCTCACCAAATGAGTGATAGCAGATTTTATGCCAGCTTATTGTTTTATCCGTGAAAATCTATGGCTAGCTACTTTTTTGGTTAAATTAAGTGCGTTTGCTTAATACTTGATCAATCAGGCCATATTCCAAAGCTTCCGGCGCTGTTAAAAAGTTGTCGCGTTCGCTGTCGCGTGCAATTTCTTCAACGCTCTTTCCGGTATGTACCGACATCAAAGTGTACAAACGTTCACGCAAACTTAAAATGTATTTCGCATGAATTTCGATATCCGTTGCCTGACCTTGAAAACCGCCCAAGGGCTGATGAATCATCACTGTTGAATTGGGCAAGGCAAAGCGCTTGTCTTTAGCGCCGGCTTGCAACAGAAACGCGCCCATCGAGGCTGCCATACCGATACACAAAGTCGATACATCCGGCTTAATAAACTGCATAGTGTCATAAATCGCCATCCCGGATGAAATGGAACCGCCGGGAGAATTGATATACAGATGAATGTCCTTTTCCGGATTTTCAGATTCCAGAAACAGCAACTGCGCCACCACCAAATTCGCCATTTGATCATTGATCGGGCCAACCAAAAAAATCACCCGTTCCTTTAATAAACGCGAATAAATATCGTATGCACGCTCACCCCGACCGCTGGTCTCAATGACCATCGGCACTAGGCCAATATCTTGCGGCTCGATAAATTTTCCAGCAGAAGCGTTATGCAGCATTTTGTGGATTCTCCATCAATTCATTCAAGGGCATAGCCTTGTCGGTCACTTTAACGCCAGCCATTACCCAAGCTACCACGTTGTCTTCCAGCACCAAATTCTCAACTTCGCGCAAACGTGAAGCATCGCCTGCATACCAGCGCACCACTTCTTCCGGATGCTCATAGCTCTCTGCGTATTCTTTGATAAATGCTTTTACCTGTTCAGGCTTGGCATACAGATCATGCTTCTTCACCAGCTCAGCCAAAATCAAGCCCAGTTTGACACGTTTGGCGGCGCGCTCTTCAAACACATCCGTCGGAAGCTTCATCCCCTTTGGAATCTTCATGCCACGCGATTCCAAATCTTTCATGGTTTGTTGCATCAGGTTTTGTGCCTCATCTTCCAACAAAGCTTTAGGCACTTCCAGTTGGGCGGCTTTCAGCAGCACTTCCATTGCTTTATCTTTGTTGCGCACCTTGACGCGACGTTGTGCTTCACGATTCAAATTTTCGCGAATTTCATTTTTAAGTTTTTCAACATCACCATCGGTCACTCCCAGCTCTTTAGCAAACGCCTCGTTCACTTCCGGCAAGAGCGGAGCTTCCACACTGTGCATCACGATAGTAAAGGTAACTTGCTTACCCGCCACTTCCTTGCTGTGATAATCCTCGGGAAAGATCATATCAAAGGCCTTGGTTTCACCTTTTTTCATGCCGATAATGGCTGTTTCAAAGTCCGGCAACATCCGCCCCGCTCCAAGCGTAAGGGTAAAATCTTTTGCTTCGCCGCCTTCAAAAACCACGCCATTCAAAGTACCGCTAAAATCCATGCGCACCTGATCATCATTTTGCGCAGCGCGTTCCACGGCTTCAAATACGGCACGTTGCTTGCGCAATGTAGTGAGCGTGTCCTGCAAGTCCGAGTCGGACAACGAGAACGTCACGCGCTCCAATGCTTCACCGGAAATATCACCCAACACCACTTCCGGATACACTTCAAAGGTTGCACTGTATTCAATCTCGGGGGCTTTTAAGTCTTTGGTTTTTATTTCAAACTGGGGATAACCTGCAACCTGAAGCTTATTCTCCTGAACAGCTTGTGCAAAAGTTTGCTGCAAATTATCTCCCAGTACTTCCTGGTGCACTTCCTGACCATACTGTTGTTCGATAATCTTAAATGGCACTTTGCCGGGGCGGAAACCATGCACTTTGGCAGTGCGTCCCAGTTGCTTCAGACGTGCTTCAATGGCTAGGCGCATTTGCGCTTGAGGAATGGACACATTCAAACGACGTTGCAAACCGTCTAATATTTCTAAACTCGACATACTTGTAATCCCTTGATTGTAAAATAAAAATAGAAAATTCTGGCGCACTCAAAGCGATTTGCACCCTTGTCAAAGCAGCAAACCAATAGCCGCAGCGATTGTGGCAAAGGGCGAATAATACCCGATTCGACCCGTCTGTACATCCTGCTTTATGATCTGCTTTCAGCCAACGCCGAATATATCTCGCGATATTTTTCAGCACTTTTTAGCCAGGCAAAATCTTTTTTCATGCCATTCAACTGCAGTTGCGTCCACACTTTTTTATTGTGGTATTTCGTTAATGCCCGCTGAATACAAGTCAGGAGCGCAGACGGCGTCATAGAATGAAACACAAAGCCGCTGGCTTCGCCCGATGCCAAAGTTTCTTTACTGCTATCCACCACCGAGTCTACCAAGCCACCGGTTGCATGCACGATGGGGGGCGTTCCATAACGTTGGCTGTACATCTGATTCAAACCGCAGGGTTCAAAACGCGAGGGCATCAGGAATATATCTGCACCGGCCTCGATTAAATGTGACAAACCTTCATCGAAACCAACCATGGTGGCGACTTGTCCGGGATAGTTTTTCGCCAACGCCAGTGCATCCGCTTGCATGGTTGCATCACCGCTGCCAAGCAACACCAATTGCGCATGAGCTGCGATCAGTTGCGGTGCAATTTCCAAAACCACATCTACCCCTTTTTGATGGGTAAAGCGACTCACTAAACCGAACAAGGGCACATCGGGATTCACATCCAGCCCCATACGTTTCTGCAATGCATGCTTATTATCAGCCTTGCCCGCCATGCGCTCGATGCTGTAAGGATGCGCCAACGCTTCATCTGTAGCGGGGTTCCATTCACGATCATCTATACCATTCAAAATGCCGGTTAAATGATACTGCTTATCCTGCAGCAGACCTTGCATGCCAAATCCCAACGCTTCGCTTTGGATTTCCAGCGCATACGTGGGACTTACCGTGGTAATGTGGTTCGCATAAAATAGACCCGCTTTAAGAAACGACATATATCCATAATACTCAAGCCCGTAGGGCTGAAAACTAATTTCAGGCAGCTCCAGCTCGGCCACTGTTTCGGGCGGAAAAACCCCCTGAAATGCCAGATTATGTACCGTCATCACTGTCGGCGCGCCACCCGGCGAAAAATGCATATAGGCTGGAGTTAAACCGGTCTGCCAATCGTTGCAATGCACCACATCGGGGTGCCAATCAATGGGCGAATCTTCTCCCCCCAAAATTGCCGCCACCTTGGACAGCAAGCCAAAACGCAACGCATTGTCCGGCCAATCTTTACCTTTACTATCCTGGTAGATTCCGCCATCACGCTGGTATAACTCGGGGCAGTCAATTACCCACAGCGGCACACCATCGGACAAGGTACTAGTAAACAGTCTAAAATCGGGAAAACCCTTCACGCCGGTAAAAAAAGCTTCCACCCGAAACGCTTCCAATGCCCGCAATACCTGGGGATAGCCCGGCATCAACACCCGCACATCATCCCCCAAGCGGCGTAGTGCTGCGGGCAACGCAGCACTCACATCAGCCAATCCGCCGGTTTTGACGAGCGGCGCTACTTCCGAGGTAACAAATAGAACTCGCATCTTAGCTATCCTTCCTTACCATGAAATAAAAGTGCGGTTAGTTGTGCTTGGCCTCAATTTGCGGCAAATGCCAGATATCTCGGTTATAGTCCATGATGGTGCGATCACTGGAAAACTTGCCGCTTCCTGCCGTATTCAAAATACTCATCCGCGTCCAATGCTCGGTGTCACGGTACGCTATGTCCACCTCGCGCTGCGCTTGAACATAAGTGCGGAAGTCTGCCGCAGTCAACCACGGATCATGCGGGCTATAGATAGACTGAATAATCGAATCAAAAATTCCCGGCTCAAACAGGTTGAAATGACCGCTTTCCAGCAAGTGCATTACACGCCTCAAGTCTTCGTCTTCCCAAATGATGCGTGCCGGATCGTAATGACATTTCGTCACTTCCACTTCTTCGGCAGTCAAACCGAACAGGAAGAAGTTTTCATGACCGGCCTCATCGCGAATCTCAATATTGGCGCCATCCAGCGTGCCAATGGTCAAGGCTCCGTTCATCATGAATTTCATGTTACCGGTGCCGGAAGCCTCTTTCCCTGCGGTTGAAATTTGCTCGGATAAATCTGCCCCGGCACAAATCACCTCCATCGCAGACACGCGGTAATCCGGAATAAAGGCCAGCTTTAATAAGCCTTCCGCATCCGGATCGCTATTGATCACTGTGGCGACGGCATTGACCAGTTTAATGATGCGCTTGGCCATCTTGTAGCCGGGCGCTGCTTTACCGCCGATCAACACACAACGCGGTGTCCAATCTTGCGTATCGCCACGCTTGATCCGGTCATATAAATGAATCACATGCAGCACATTTAGCAGTTGACGCTTGTATTCGTGTATGCGCTTGACCTGTATATCAAACATCGCATCCGCGTTAAATACCACACCGCAATCACGCTGCACCATGTCTGCCAAACGCACCTTGTTGGCTTGCTTTATAGCACGCCACTTCATCCGGAATGCAGCATCATCGGCATACTTCGACAGATTCTTTAACTGGGACATATCCACCAGCCAAGCCTCATTCTCGGCACTTCCGATCAAACTGGAAACCCAGCCTTTGCCTTCCCCGGCCAGAGTAGCGGAGATCAAATTGCTTAATGCCGGATTTGCCCACGCCATCCAGCGGCGCGGTGTAACGCCGTTGGTTTTATTGTTAAATTTCTTTGGCCATAGCTCAAAAAAGTCGCGGAATAAATGTTTCTGCAGCAAATCGGAATGCAATGCCGCCACCCCGTTCACCGAAACGCTGGCGACAATTGCCAGATAGGCCATGCGAATATGCTGTTCGTGGCCTTCTTCAACAATCGACATGCGGCGTTGCCGTTCTACATCACCCGGCCAATGCAGGGCAACCACTTTCATGAAGCGCGCATTAATTTCGTAAATAATTTCCAGCAGTCTGGGTAACAGGCGCCCGAACATGTGCACCGACCAACGCTCCAATGCCTCGGGCAACAGCGTATGGTTGGTATAGGCAACAGTACGGCTGGTAATTGCCCACGCCTGCTCCCACGACATGCCCTGTTCGTCCATCAACAAACGCATCAATTCGGGAACCGCACAGGTTGGATGAGTATCGTTGAGCTGGAAAAAATTCTTTTCGGCAAAATCGCTGAAATCCGAGCCATGCGTGCTTACCCATTGACGCAACACATCCTGCAGGCTAGCGGATGCCAGGAAGTATTGCTGGCGCAAGCGCAATTCCTTGCCATTTTCACTGGCATCATTAGGATACAAAACCATCGTAATGTGTTCAGCGGCATTTTTAGACGCAACCGCTTCCGCATAACTGCCGGCATTAAATTCGCTCAAATCAAATTCTTCGGTAGCGGCCGCTTTCCACAGGCGCAAGGTATTCACCGTGCCATTGCGATAGCCCGGAATCGGCACGTCAAAAGGTACTGCCATCACGTCATTGGTGTATTTCCAATAAGCGCGCAGCTTACCCTGCGCATCTTTATGCAACTCGGTTTGACCGCCAAATTTTACCCGGGCGGTAAATTCCGGACGCTCAATTTCCCATGGATTGCCATTACGTAACCAGTGATCCGGCTCTTCCATCTGATAACCATTGTCGATTTTCTGGCGGAACATACCGTACTCATAGCGCAAACCGTAACCCATCACCGGCAATTGCAACGTGGCGCAGCTATCCAGAAAACATGCTGCCAGACGCCCCAAACCACCATTACCCAAACCTGCATCGTGCTCCTGCTCGGCAACCTCTTCCAGCACCAACCCCAGATTTCTGAGCGCCTCGGTAGTCGAGGCTTCAATATCCAAATTGAGCATGGCATTGCCCAGAGTGCGTCCCATCAAAAATTCCAGGGACAAATAAAAGGCACGTTTGCAATTTTGATTGCGATATGCCGCCTGGGTGTTTTTCCAACGCTCCACCAAGCGGTCACGCATGGAATGGGAGAGTGATGAATACACATGGTGCGCAACCAGATGCTTGGTATCCCAGCCCAGTGTGTGGCTAAAATAATGCCGAAAATCCTGCACGATACTCTCCGCATCCATTCCCAAAGGAGGTTGCGCAGCATCAACTGCAAGGGGGTTTTTAACAAAAAAAGGTTTGGTATGAATGATATCTCTCCGATTATTCTAAAAATATTACGATTTGACTGGGACGAATTATAACAAGCCTCGCCCCGAGCCGCTCCCGGCTCTTGATTACAGTCCGCTCAACACTTTGATATGCGAAGCTGCACTTCGCCCCAATGCATTCAGCGCATAGCCGCCTTCCAATACAGAAACAATCCGTTTTTGCGCAAAGCGCTCCGCCAATTTTTTAAGCTGCTCCGTTACCCAAATATAATCCACATCGCGCAAAGCGAGTCCGCCCATATCATCTTCCCGGTGCGCATCAAACCCTGCGGAAATAAACAGCATCTGCGGCTGAAATTTTTCCAGCGCGGGCAACCAATGCTGCGTGACAGCCGCACGAAATACTTCACCGGAACTCCCCGCCGCCAACGGCACATTGATGATGTTCTGATTACTGCTGTCCGCGCCGCAATACGGATAATACGGATGGCGAAAAGTTGAACACAGCATGACACGCGGCTCTTCGCGGAAAATATCTTCGGTGCCGTTGCCGTGATGCACATCAAAATCGGCAATCGCCACACGCTGTAAACCGTAATGATGCACTGCATGCGCGGCCGCAACTGCCACATTATTGAAAAAACAAAACCCAGCCGCCGAGGAGCGTCCCGCGTGGTGTCCCGGCGGCCGCATATTACAAAAAGCATTCTCTGCCTTACCCGCCATAATCAAATCCACCGCGCATACTGCCGCTCCGGCGGCATGCAGGGCGGCCTGCAAACTAAACGGATTCATCGCGGTATCTCCGTCCAGATAAATCAAACCGCTTTGCGGGGATTTTTCAAACACTGCATCGATATATTCTGCGGAATGCACACGCAACAACTGCTCGCGTGTAACTTGGGGTGCGTCCTGCTGACTGAGAAAATTCAATAAACCCGTGGCGATCAATTGATCTTCAATAGCGTGTACACGTGCCGGACACTCGGGATGATTCTCCCCCATCTCATGCTTGAGAGACATTGGATGAGTTAAATACAAAGTTTGCATTGCAATAATGTAACTATTTGTTTTTAAAGTATTTTTCTAACCGCCTTGATACTTTCATCTTCGGCACTGGTCTCGACCGTAAAACCGAGCCGATCCATCAAATGCAACATGTCGGTATTATTTCTCAATACTTCACCCTCAATCACTTTCAAACCTTTGGATCGCGCCGCATCCATCACGGCGGTCATAAGCTTTTGCCCAAGCCCTTTACCATGCATATTGTCGGCAATCACCAACGCAAATTCACAGCTTTCTCCATCCGGATTAGTGGCAAAACGCGCAACCCCCAGCTCCACCTCTTTGCCATGCTCTTCAGTCACCGCAATCAGCGCCATTTCACGACTGTAATCAATTTGCGTGAAGCGCACCAGCATGGCCTGACTCAGTTCGTGCATGCTGTTCATAAAACGGAAATAGCGTGTTTGCTCGGACAAATTACGCACAAAGGCCTGAACCAATTCGGCATCTTCCGGACGAATGGGGCGAATCGTAATATCCATACCGTCGGCTAACTGCCAACTGGTGACCAGATGCGTCGGATACGGATAAATCGCCATATGCGAATAGCGATCCGCGGCGGGCTGCCTGAAATCCACCACAACGCGCGCGTCTGCGGCCAGCACACCGTGCTCATCCACAATAAGCGGATTGATATCCATCTCCATGAGCATCGGTAACTCGCACACCATTTCCGACACGCGCAACAGCACATTTTCCAGCGCCGCCATATCGGCAGCCGGCATGTGCCGGAATGCGCCCAACAGCTTGGAAATCCGCGTACCTTTAATCAACTCCTTAACCAGAAAAGTATTCAGCGGCGGCAAGGTAACGGAACGGTCGCCCATTACCTCAACCATCGTGCCGCCCGCACCAAAAGTAATCACCGGACCAAACACCGGATCGTTAATCACCCCCACCATCAACTCGCGGCCATTGGCCTTAACAATCATCGGCTGAATAGAAATTCCGTCCATATGCGCATTGGGACGATTGCGTTTAATGTTTTCGGTGATTTCATGATACGCGGCGCGCACCGCTTGAGCGTTACCCAAATTGAGCATCACCCCACCGGCATCGCTCTTGTGGGTAATGTCACGCGAATTGACTTTCATCGCCACCGGGAAGCCTAGTTGCTGGGCAATCAATAATGCTTCATTCGGCGAATGTGCAATCATCGTTTGTGCGACAGGAATATGGAAAGCCGAGAGCAGTGCCTTGGATTCCATCTCGCTCAACACCTTACGTTTATCCAGCAACGCACCTTCAATAATCATGCGCGCACCTTCCACATCGGGCTCCAATTGATTGGATAAAGGGCCGGGCATTTGCATCAACAATTTCTGGTTTTGATAGTACTCGGAAAGGTAAGAAAATATTTCCACTGCCGGCTCCGGTGTGCGGAAATTCGGCGTCTTGGCGCGGGCAAATTCTTTACGCGATTCAGCCACTTGCGCTTCACCCATCCAACAGGTCAGCAACGGTTTTTTATGGCTGTTAGAAATCTCGATCACCGCTTTCGCCGCCTCCAGCGGCTTAGTCATCGCTTGTGGCGTCAGAATAGTCAGCACCCCGTCCACATTCGGATCTTCCAAACAGGCTGCAACCGCGTGCTGATAACGGTCTACTTGAGCATCACCGATTACGTCCACCGGATTACCGTGCGACCAGTTCGGCGGCAATACTTCATTTAAGCGCGCCATCGTTTCCTCGGACAAAGTCGCCATGACCAATCCCAAATCGGAGGCACGATCCGTCGCCATCACTCCCGGCCCTCCGCCGTTGGTGACGATTGCCAAACGGTTTCCGGAAGGGCGGAAGCCGCAGGATAAAGCCTTGGCCGCCGAGAACAATTCCGTCACCGTTTTTACGCGCACAACACCGGCACGCCGTACAGCCGCATCAAAAGCATCATCCGAACCGACCAGCGAAGCGGTATGTGACATCGCCGCTTTTGAGCCTGCCTCGTGGCGCCCTACTTTAACCAGAATCACCGGCTTGACGCGTGCAGCAGCACGCAAGGAACTCATGAAACGGCGCGATTCACGAATACCCTCGATGTACATCAAAATATTTTGCGTTTGCGGATCTGTCACCAGGTAATCCAAAATCTCGCCAAAATCCACATCCGCCGAGGAACCCATGGAAACCACGCTGGAAAATCCCACATCGTTTAACTGCGCCCAGTCCAAAATGGCCGTACACAAGGCTCCGGACTGCGAGATAAGCGCGAGACTGCCTGCATTAGCCCCGCCCTTGTTAAACGTGGCATTTAAACCGATTGAGGGACGCATTACGCCCAAACAATTTGGCCCCACCAGACGAATACCATAGCGCTTTGCGTTTTCCAACACTTGGCGCTCCAGTTCTTTGCCTTCAGCGCCGATTTCACCAAAACCTGCTGTAATAATCACGGCAGCTTTAACTCCGTGTTTACCGCATTCCTCGATGATGGAGGGCACGGTTTTTGGAGGTGTGGCAATTACTACCAACTCGATTTTTTCTTCAATATCCGAGATTGAGGCGAACGCTTTACGCCCCTGCACTTCTGCATTCTTGGCATTTATCGGATACAGCGCCCCGTTAAATCCGCTCTCCAACATATTTTGAAAAACAATTTGACCGACCGCATCAATCCGGTCGCTGGCGCCAAAGACCGCAACAGATTTTGGCGCAAAAAGAGGCGTAAGGTAATGTTTTGACATGATAGTTTAGGATTTTCCAGTAGAGAAATAAAATAATTTCAGAAACAAAGTATTGAAGAATATCGAGCCCGGAGAGAACTGAAATAGCAGAAAACGTAATTTGATTCGCATCTTAATATCACTTACCGAATTGCGCCATTTTACGCTGATCGCATTTCAAAAATGTGACTATTGTGAAGCCGCCCCCCTTTACCGAAGACCAAGGGTTATCTAAATGTCTTGGAGCGCCCTTTAGGGGGTTAGGGAATATCTGCAGCATTCATACGCGCCAAAATAATTTCGGTCTTACGCAACAATCCCCGTGCTTCGCGATGCTTATCGTAATAGCGCGGATTGGGCACCATCGCGGCCAGCTTGGCAGCTTGCTGGGGCGATAGCTGGGAAGCGCTGCTACGGTAATAATGCCGCGCCGCCGCTTCGGCACCAAACACACCATTTCCCCATTCGATCACATTCAAATAAATTTCAAAAATTCGCTGTTTGTCCATCATGCTTTCCAACATCAGCGTGATGATGACTTCCTCGCCCTTGCGCCAGGGCGTACGCTTGGTGGATAAGAAAAGATTCTTTGCCAATTGCTGGCTAATCGTCGAACCACCCGCGACAATTTTGCCTTTTTTTAAATTTTTTTCGTAAGCCTTTTGAATACCTTCCCAGTCAAATCCTTCATGGTCAACAAACTTGGCATCTTCAGAAGCAATCAATGCGCGCTTAAGATTATTGGAAATATTTCTGTAAGGAACCCACTTATGTTTTAACTCGGCATCCGGATTTTTTTCCTGCATAACATCCAGACGATCATCCATAAAGGAACTGGATGCCGGATTGTGCCCAACCCACCACAAAATATGCGCGGCAATCCAAACCTGATACAGCACAATAAATAACATCAACGCAAAAAGCGCACGCCCGGTCCACCACCAGAATTTCCTCATCATGCGCGCAAGTTGGCTAATACTGGCGCGGTATCAGGCCGCACTTCGCGCCACTTGGAAAACGCTTCTGCCGCTTGCTCCACCAGCATTCCCAATCCATCGGAAAGGTGCGTAACACCTTGTGCTTGGGCAAATTTTAAAAACGGGGTTTGTTTGCCGTACATCATGTCGTAAGCCAGCGCATCCGGCTTAAACAGACCTTGCGGCAACGGGGGGAGTTCATCGGCCAAGCTGCTGGAAGTGGCATTGATCACCACGTCGAATGACTTCCCTTCCAGCGCCTCGTAACTACTGGCAAAAACCGTCCCGTAGGGCGCAAATTCCGACACCATTTGCTGGGCTTTTTCCACTGTGCGATTGGCAATTGTGATGGTTACACCGGCATTGAATAGCTGCCAGATAACACCGTGTGCCGCGCCTCCTGCACCCATCAATAACACCCTTTTAAACAATAGGTTACATTTTATGTTCTGCTGAATATCTACGAGCAAGCCGGCTCCATCGGTATTATCGCCCCATATTTTTCCCTCCTTAAAAAACAAGGTGTTTACCGCCTGGGCAGCTTGTGCGCGCCCGGTAAGATTTTGGCACAGTTGAAATGCTTCAAACTTAAAGGGGACGGTGACGTTGCAGCCTTTATAGCCTTCACCGATTAGGCGCTCAATTGTCGCTTTAAATCCATCCAGCGGCGCCTCGATCGCTTCATAAGAAATATCCTGATGCGTTTGGGCGGCAAAATGTTGGTGAATCAGCGGAGATTTACTGTGCGAAACCGGATTGCCAATAACTGCGTATCGATCTGTCATTTCAAAAATACTTTTTATAAAGGTGTGCAATTATAGCGGACAGCTAAACCTACCGGCCCTGCCGCGCTATAATATTTCCTCGTCAGACTTAACGGCTTTGCACTATGCACCGATTTAACCGATCAAAAATAGTAGCCCAGTTTTCTCAAATTATCTTTATTTTTCTGAGTTTGCTCGGCGCATCCGCTACAAGTTATGCGACGGACTTGACTATCAAGGGTCTGGTACTTGAAAAGGGCACGCGCAAGCCGTTAAGCGGTGCCTATATTGCAGTACGCGAACGCGAAGAGATCACGGCAGTCTCTGATGATAACGGGCACTATGAACTGGTATTGCCCGATACGGGGCGCTACACGCTGACGGCGGCGACATTGGGTGGGGAAATACCGGTTAATGTCACCGTTAACCTCAAATCAGGAGCACCTGTTCCCTCCCCCACCTTTTACTTAAGTTCGGCCACGCAACTGGAAGAAGTCGTAGTTCGAGCCGCACGCAGCCCTGATCGGGTGGGTAAGACCGTGATCACCGGGGCTGAATTACGCCGCATTCCCGGCTCCAGCGGCGACCCTCTTAAAAGCATTCAGGCCCTGCCAGGCGTGGTTACCGGCAATAACGGCGGCGCACCCGCAGTGCGCGGTTCCGGCCCGGGCGATAATTTGTATTACGTGGACAGCCTCCCTATTGGCAAGATTTTTCACTTCGGCGGCATTAGCGTGTTTAATGCAGATTTAATCCAGGATTTTAATTTGTATAGCGCGGCCTTTGCGCCGCGTTACGGGGACGCAACCGGTGCAGTAATCGACGTGGCGCTACGCGATCCGCGCAGTGACCGTTTGGGCGGTAAACTCAATGTCAATTTACTCGGCAGTGACTTTTTAATCGAGGGCCCGCTTGCACAGGATCACTCTTTTTATTTTGCAGCACGGCGCAGCTATTTTGATCTGCTCATCAAACAAATTTCCACGCAAGGGCTAACCATTCAGATTCCCAATTTCACCGATTATCAGGGAAAATATCTATGGAAGCTCAATGTAACCGACCGCCTTACACTGGAAACGCAAGGCGCGACTGACGAATTCAAAATCAGCATCGGCAGTGACTCCACTGCCGCCAAACAACAGCCGATTTTAACCGGCGACCTGGGGTTTTCGGACGGCTATGCCATGCAGGCAATTATCTGGGATGCGCTGCTCGGCAAAACCCAAAACAAATTGGCTTATGAACACATTGCTTTCCACTTTGACAATTCTCTGGGGCAAGCAGGAAACATTTTCGTTGAACAAGATATTAATTCGGTCCGCGAACTGGTAAAAGTTCCGCTAAGTGAAAATCACGAGCTGATACTTGGCGGCAATATAAGTCACGCACAAAATACTGTGAATGCTAACTTTGTAAACTCCACGTGTACCGGACTCCAAGTGGGCTGCGATTTATCTACTGCACCCAAAGTACAGCTTAGCGAAAACTTTTACACCAACGCTTGGGAATTTTCTGTACAAAATCGCAAGCGTATTTTCTCCAAATTTACGCTGGTTGGCGGTCTGCATTACACCGGGGATGATTACCTAAGACAGACTCATATTGAACCGCGTGCCGGGGCTGAATGGGATTGGAGTGAAAACACGCTGCTCACAGCCGGTTGGGGGCAGCATAGCCAAATGCCAACCGGACAACAGATTTCTAAAAAATTTGGGAACCCCAATCTTGAACATCTGAAGGCTGAGCATACTGTGATGGGGGTATCACAAAAACTTCCTAATGACTGGTCATGGAAAGTTGAAGGGTATTACAAAAAATTCAGTAATCTGGTGTTGGGTGTGCCGGATACAAATATCAACTACGTAAACGGGGCAAGCGGCAAAGCCTATGGCACCGAGTTATTAATAAAAAAAGACGGGCTTTCCGACCTGACTGGATGGCTGGCAATTTCCCTTTCCAACTCGGAACGGCGCAACGATTTAACGGGGGACTCATTTCGCTTTCAATATGATCAACCGATCAACACCACTTTAGTCACCAGTTACAAATTAAATAACAACTGGACAATGGGTGCCAAATGGAACTACCACTCAGGCACCCCGTACACACCGGTGCTGGGAGCCACCCAAAACAGTACGGGGCGTTACATCCCCGTTTATGCGGCCGTCAACTCGGGTACTCTTCCCGATTACCACCGACTGGATTTGCGTTTTGACCGTAACTTTGTATTTGATAAATGGAAATTGAATACCTACTTCGAGTTGAACAATGTATATTTTCAGGAAAACTTATCCGGTTACCGTTACGATGCCACCTACGCAAACAAAGAGCCGGTGTATCCGCTGGTGATTCCGTTTAGCTTTGGTATTCAGGGGGAGTTTTAAGGGCACCTCAAAAATTAAATTTATTTCGCGATGCTGCGTTGCCCACAAAAAATTACTTCTACATATCATGCAGATGCTGCGTCCTAATTTTTTGCTCGCGCCTTGCCTAGCTTCGAAAATTGATTTTTTAGATGCCCCCTTAAGGCAAGTCTGTCAACTCGGGTAATTCATATAGCCACTTAACCGTGCCGCAGCTATTTGAAAAGATTCTTTCTTTTTGCGTGCCCTGATCGCGCAATTTCAATCTAATATCGCCGATGCTAGTCTTGTGAAACTCCGAAATTCCGGCTTGCGCAATCAGTCGGCGCACCACTGTATCTCCGCTAACCTCGGCAATCTGACACTGCAAATCACCTCCGCTTTTTTGGCGAACTTCATTTAGGTGTACCAATTCCTGCTGATGGCCTGCAATTTTGTTTTTTTGTTCCAGTACATCCGCATTGACCTTGTTTACCACATTGGAAACCTTGGCAAATTTGAAGGTCATTTTGTTCCAATTTTCCTGTTGCGCCTCGTTGAGCTTTATGGCGCCGTCCTGAATACTCTTGGCCAACGCCAAGTACTTTGCCACCTCGGGATCTGCTTTAATCTGGGCAACGCCCTGCTCTTTGATTTTAATGATGTTTTGGCATTCGAAAATCGCCTTATTAACTTGCATAATTTGCGCATCCAGCACAGTTAAATTAGGCACCACAATCGAAATAACGGTCTGCTTTCCACGGCATGAAGTGGAATTTTTTATTTGCACATTTTTTCCGGCGATACCGCACCCCTCAGCCAAATCAATCTGCACACTATCTGCAATGATTTCACAGTTCACCGCACGCTCAATCGCCACGCTCTCTCCCAGGATCACACAGCTCTCGGCATACTTAACGGTAACTTTCCCCTCCCACGCCTGCAAGATCGAATTAAACGCTCGCGCATTCGCAATAACATCACCGCCAAAACTTTTCGCACTACCGCCGGATAAATTACCTTCGAGCAAAATGTATCCGCCATTCGAAACCAAGTCGCCATAAACATCCGCATGAAAGGTCATATTTTTCCCTTCCACCGAACGCCCCTCCTGCACCTCTCCGTGCTCAATATACTCGCTGCCGGTCAAAGACAAATCGCCGGTGGTTCGGATACTGATACCGCCCTTATTCTCGATTTTTTCGGTGACCGAAATCAAATTAGACTTGGTATCGAGAGAGAGAAATCCATCGCGACTGGCTAAAATATATTCAAAACCTTCTTGCGTTTCAACTCTTGTTCCGGCGCCCGCCAAGGCATACAAGTCAATATCTTTGGGTATCGCCGGCTCAATCATTACGCCATTGACTTTAAAGCCCGGCTTGCCAAGTTGGCGCGGCTTTTTTCTTAGTAAGCGCGTATCTAAACTAATTTGCGGGAAACGATTTTGAAATTTGCGCAAATCCGCTTTACCGGTTACGGATATTTTGGGGGAGTTGTCACGATGCAATACTGTGGAAGCCTCTTCAATTTCCGCGTCAATTCCCTCGGTGGGGTCCAGCTGTAGTGCCACATCCATACGCACCGACTCGTGCCGCTTAATTACACCTGCGATTGCGTCAATCTGAATTCCAAAGCGTACCCCCTTAAGCCACAATTCCGAGATAAATTCATCTATATCAAGTTTTGCGGGCACGCTTATCACATTGCGGTTATAGCTAATAATAGGGGAAATACCGTCTTCTCCGGGCTCACCATATACCGGCTCCTGAACAATTTTTTCCAGCGCAACCGGTTCAAAAAAATAGATGGCACGATCATATTCAGGGTCAATTTTAACCTCTTTATACAATGACTTACGCCCGACAGAAAATGCCACAACATCGGCGGCCAATCTTAATTTGGCATTGACACCATGGATATCCAGAACACTCTCGTAATCAAATAATAAACTCTGAAACAATTGATAATCCAACCCGACAAAACGCCCACCGTCAGCAAACAGGCGATCTACAAAAGTCTCAAAACCACCACCAAGGGGAAAAAGTGACAAGTCAACAAACAGACCTTCTTTTTGCCGACGCAAATAAGTCGGAAGTGCAATTGCATCCGGCTTGGATTCTGTCTGGATATCTTCTTTTAATTCTTGCGTCATTATTGTCAAACTCCCATGCAACAAAAAGCAATATTATTATTAATCTTCAAAGCGCTAGCTATTGCCAAAAAATATAACCCGAAATTAAGAAGGGGCTTTATACCTAATTCCGGCGCCCCCGTAAACAGGTGAAAGGTGGTTTGGAATTTTAGCACCCAGAAACATCGGTATCATCCGCAGATGTAAAAACGACCTGACCCGAACATTGAGCAATGTTCGGGTCAGGCTTTAATGTTACTTTAAAATCCAGCGAAATTTAAAATCAGTCATCCCAATCCGGATAATTTGGGATTTTTACCGTATCGCCATCAAACACACCTTTGGCTGCCTGAGTATGGCACGCATCGCAATAGCTCAACGATTTAACATCCTTGTTTTCTTTAATCATTTTTGCCGGGATTTCATGATGCTTGCGTTTGATATAACGTACTTCGGTGATGCGCAGTGGCGCCTCACCATTGGCCGTTGCCTGGGTAATTTTGCGCGAACGCTTGAAATATGATTTATCCGCAGCATTGGCAATGGCGTAATCATAAATCTCTTGCAGAGTGTCACTATCCAGCTCCGCATTTTCCCCAAAGTGATCGCTTAATCCTTGCTGCGTTAACAGTTTTTCCCAAGATTTGGTCGGCAATAACCCGGGAGGATAAGCAAAGTGACACGATCCACATTCTTCTTTGTATTGCTTATTATTTACCGGCGCAATTTCTTTTTGACGAAGCGGTGTCACGATCGCCTCAAATAATTTATAAGAATCATTTTCTGCTATGGCAACTGTGCTTACGCCCAGCAGTCCCAACAGTAAAGTCACTGATGCAAATTTAATTTTCATTTATATATCCTTGATTATATTGATATTTATTGGGACAGCAAAAAGGCCAGAAAATCTGCTTTTTCCTGGAATGTGCAGTCACGCCCCCACGCATCATTACAGTTGCGCTTAAACCATTTCTCAATTTTTTTCGGATCGGTCAAGCGTTCTGCAACTACGCGGATAGACATCGGTTCAATTACTTTAGAGGTTTTGTGATGCTTACCCGCCTTGCTTAAATCGCTACCGTGACAGGTCGCGCAGGACATCATCTCGCCATTTTCGCCTTTAACCTGTTTTGTCCAATCAGCCTTGCCTTTGGCTGCGTCAATTTTACTTACACCTTCGGATTTATATTTAGCCTGCAAAGTATCGGTAGCGGGAGAAGCGTTAGCCAGCGGGCTTGTCCAACAGAAAGCCAACAACATCAAAATAAATAGATTTTTCATTTCTTCTCCGTTACCAGGTTAATTTGATTGCCACTAACATTCCCAATGCACCTGCTTCAGCCAAACCTGCGTGACTTGCCTGCCCGGTCTTCACACTAGCCGATTGTTGAACAGCATACGCCATCATTGCGGCACCGGTTACACCCAACAAAACGTGCAAATTATCCGGATCTGTCCAGCCGTCTTCCAAACTAAAATCATCCCAATGGGTTAGCAATCCGCTAGCGATCGTGGCGGCGGCAACCCCAACTGTGGCGTAAGCCAACTGGGCATGCGTACCGGTGGTATCACGCGGTATGGAATCACAACCGGCGCTCTCGCATTCTTCGGGCGCGGTCATTGCGGTCGCCACGGCCAAAGCGATGGTGCCCAGGCCGAGGTATTTATGCATGTTACTGCCCGAAATCAGCGGCGGCTCAAATTCAGTTGCGGGCTTCACGTGGTTATCGCTTGATTTTGGTGAAACTGCATCCACCTCATTCGCAGCCAAAATAATAGACTTTGAACTATATAAACGGCTGTCCGGCAGCGAAGTATCCAATTTTTGCTCAACCGCAAAGCTTGTGGCAGACAACACCAGCAAGCCAAAACCGACGGCTAATTTTTTTAGCCTCAATGTAACTTTCATTCCACTCTCCTTAATAAAATTTAAAAAATTTCTCCTAGTGCTCCGCGACTTTCTTCTTGCCAGTGATCATCGCCCTCACCAGATTTTCTTTGTGCTGAATCGTTCCAGCGACCACGCCCAATAAGTGCAGCGGTATTAGAATCAAAGCAAAATTAATCAGCCAGCCGTGCAGATGACGCACCAGATAACTGGCGTCATCATCAAAATAATTCATTAGAAATAACAAGGGGCCTTCAAAATCGATGACCGCAAGAGTAATTAATCCCGTCAAAAAAATCAGTGTCAATAAAGCCAGCAAGGCAAACACCATTAATGCGCCCGCCGGGTTATGTCCCAAATAATGCTTGGGATTTCCTTTAGTCAGAGATTTTAGATAATCGATTGTTTCTGAAGGTGTAAAAATGAAAGATTTGAAGCGGGCGTATTGATTACCCAAAAATCCCCAACTAACTCGAACCAATAACAATCCGCACAGAAAATAGCCAATCCAAGTATGCAAAAATCCCGCATGGAATTCAGCTGTAATATAAGCTAGGATAAACCCCAATACCAAAGACCAGTGAAACAACCTTACCGGCAAATCCCACACTTTTACAATCACATCACTTTGGCTCATGGTTATAATCGCTTTTACAGGTAAATTTAAGGGCAAATAATCAAGACTCACTAGCAGCTTGATTCAATAACGCGGCTCAGACAAGCATAAAAACAATAAAGTTCAATTTTGTGGTAAAAAATCCCGCAAAACCAATAGGCCGACATTCTATGCTGTTTTATTTATAACGGCAACATCTCCGTTAAAATATCAAATTCACTTCAATTTATTGATTTTATTGATTTAATTTTATCTTGCGGCGACTTATATTAGGTAACTTATGAAATAAATAATATTCGTTGAACTGGCCCTCTCGCGTAAAATCCCAGCTTAAATAAAATTATCAGAATATTCCCTTGCTCACCTCTGAACAAATCTCCTCGTTGTTTGCCCCCGACGGCGCACTTTCTGCGCACATTGAAAATTTTCGCGCGCGCCCGCAACAGGTTGCCATGGCACAGGCCATTGCCGAAGCCATCAACTCCAACGGACAACTGATCGCCGAAGCGGGCACCGGCACAGGCAAAACTTTTGCCTATTTGGCGCCCGCGCTGCTGGCCGGCGGTAAAGTGGTGATTTCCACCGGCACAAAAAACTTGCAAGACCAGTTATTTCAACGCGACTTGCCCACCGTGCGCGACGCCTTAAAAGTACCGGTCACGATCGCGCTCCTCAAAGGCCGCTCCAATTATGTGTGCCACTATCATCTGGAGCGCGCCCAAACCGAGGGAACTTTCAAAACCCGAGAAGATATCAAGCATCTGGGCAAAATTGCCAAATACGCAAAAGTCACCCAATCCGGCGACAAAAGTGGTCTGGCCGATGTACCGGAAAATGCCATGATCTGGATGCAGGTGACTTCCACCCGCGAAAATTGTTTGGGACAAGATTGCCCGCAACACAAAGAATGCTTCGTACTGAAAGCGCGCAAAGAGGCCATGGATGCCGATGTGGTCGTGGTCAACCATCACCTATTCTTTGCCGATGTGATGTTGCGCGATGAAGGCGTGGCGGAATTATTGCCGGCCTGCAACACCGTCATTTTTGACGAGGCGCACCAGCTGCCGGAAACAGCCAGCTTATTTTTCGGCGAAAGCATTTCCACGTCACAATTGCTTGATCTGGCCCGCGACAGCCAACTGGAAGCTCTGACCAGCGCAAAAGATTTTACGGTACTGCCTGCCGCCTGTGATGCGCTGGAAAAAGCCGCGCGCGATCTGCGCCTGATTTTCAAAAAGAACGAAGGCCGCATGCCCGCCAATGCCACCCAGGAATTGGACGGCTGGACAGCGGCACTGGACATTGTAAGCAAACAGCTCAAAGCCCTTACTGATTTATTGGAAAAACAGGCGCAGCGCAGCGAAGGGTTGGAAAATTGCTGGCAACGCGGACAGGCATTAATCGAACAACTGCAGAAATGGCAAGACGTGGATGCAAAAGATACCGTTCGCTGGCTGGAAATTTTCCATCATGCCGTGCAACTCAACACGACCCCGCTGTCGATTGCGGAAATATTCGCCAAGCAGATCAACGACCATCCGCGCGCCTGGATCTTCACTTCCGCCACCCTGGCGGTTAAACAAAATTTCACCCACTATCAGGCCGAAATGGGATTGTTGGGGGCCCGCACCGAATGCTGGGATAGTCCGTTTAATTATCCCGAGCAAGCTTTATTATATGTACCCAAAGACCTGCCCGAACCGAACAGCATGGGTTACACCGAAGCCGTGATTAAGGCCGCCCTGCCTTTAATCGAAGCCAGCAAAGGTCGCGCATTTTTACTCTTTACCAGCTTGCGCGCCATGCAGCGCGCTTATGAAATTTTACAAGCCGAATTCGACCGCAAAAATTTGAAATATCCGCTGTTTATTCAAGGCGAAGGCTCGCGCAACGAATTGTTGAGTAAATTCCGCGATCACGGCAACGCCGTACTGCTGGGCAGTCAATCGTTTTGGGAAGGGGTGGACGTGCGCGGGGAAGCGTTGTCTTTGGTGGTGATCGACAAACTTCCCTTTGCCCCGCCCGATGATCCGGTGCTAGCCGCCCGCATTGCGCAAATCACCAAACAGGGACGCAACGCTTTTATGGAATACCAACTTCCGCGCACCATCATCAATCTAAAACAGGGTGCCGGACGACTCATTCGCGACGAAAGCGACCTGGGTGTGCTGATGATTTGCGACCCCCGGCTTATTTCCAAACACTATGGTAAACGTATTTGGCAAAGCCTGCCACCTTTCAAACGCACCCGCGAGGCGATCGAAGCAGTTGATTTCTTTAATAAAAATGCAATCCAGGATAAATAAATCAATTTGGAGTGCGGCGGCATGACGCCGCTTGAGCTTAGCGCAACGCTCAAACCGTGCAGTCATGCCGCCGCACTCCATATAAAATCAAAACGTTAACTCATCCCCACCGCTAATCCGTCCAAAACAGCCGACAACCCATTCAACTGTTGAAATTTCCGCCAATCAGGTGAATCATCAATCCGGTAAATTGACTGCGAAATCGGAACCCAAATTTTGGAGTGCGGCGGCATGACACCGCTGGCACTATGCGCAATGCTCAAAACGGCGTCATGCCGCCGCACTCCGAAGCCTGAAACTGAACGATTCTCGGTAAATTTCCTCTAACTTTCTGACGTATTGTGCCGATATAGCAGGGTAGATAAGGTGTAAATCTAGCAATAAATTGGGGTGTACTGCCTAGCACCTCAAGAGCGAAAGTCCGAAAAGAAGGGTTTTACCGGTCTTATTCAACTTAAGCCTTGTCACCAGTTAAAGGCATATTGTAGAGCAACGGACTTTCTCAAAATTTAACCAACTCGTTGATAAATAGAAAAAAATCAGTACACACAATATGCTCAACAATAGAATTTTTAACCTTTATTAATCAATAGGATATAAAACCTATACTCAAATAATGAGTACCCGACACCGGACAACTTGGCTTCAAACACTATCTGCTTGGAACGCTGCGGCGAACCTCTCTCAAGCAGGGGGGGGGGTTGTCGGTCAAAAAACGCCGTCGCTGCTCCCCTCCCGTGCACATGAAATACTCAACCTGAGCAGTATCACATTGCTTGTCGCTAGCGCATTGTTTTCTTCAATGGCAATGGCAGCGCCAAGCGGCGGAGAAATTAGTGCGGGACTGGGCAACATCAATCAGTCCGGCACCACCACCACGATCAACCAGAACTCACAAAACCTCGCGATCAATTGGCAAAACTTCGATATTGCCAAGCATGAAACAGTTAATTTTATTCAACCCAGCGCCTCCGCAATCGCGCTCAACCGCGTGCACAGCCAGAACCCCAGCCAGATTTTCGGCAACCTGAATGCCAACGGGCAGGTGTTTGTGATCAATTCCAGCGGCGTACTGTTTGGCGCGGGTTCACAAGTCAACGTGGGTGGCTTGGTTGCCAGTACGCTTAATTTGAATGACACAGATTTTCTGGCGGGCAAATACACTTTTGAAAAATCCCCCACCCTTACCGCAACAGGAACGGGAGCCATCCTTAACCAAGGCAATCTCACTGCCAACCAAGCCGGTTACATCGCCCTGCTCGCGCCCGAAGTGCGCAACGAGGGCATCATCTCTGCCAGTCTGGGCACCGCACTTCTGGCAAGCGGAGATAAAGTCAGTCTCAGTCTAAACAACAGCTCATTGCTTTCTTACACAATCGAGCAAGGTTCTATCTCCGCACTCGCAGAAAATAAACAATTAATTCAAGCAGATGGCGGTCAGATATTTATGTCCGCCAAAGCCGCAGATGCGCTCAGCAGCGCGGTCGTCAACAACTCCGGGATTATTCAAGCCCACCGGGTACGAAACGTCGGCGGTGTAATCAAGCTGATGGGCGATATGGAGGTAGGCACGGTGAAGGTCGGTGGAACCTTGGATGCTTCGGCTGACCTACGAACTGCTGATGGCGGCTTCATTGAAACCTCTGCCGCGCACGTCAAAGTAGCAAACGATGCCCAGATCACCACCGCTTCTGCAAATGGCAATGCGGGAACTTGGCTGATTGATCCAGTTGACTACACGATTGCAGTCACAGGCGGGGACATAACAGGTACAACGCTGGCAGCAAACCTCTCCGGGGGAAATATCACGATCCAAAGCACCAACGGAGCATCCGGCACTTCCGGCAACATAAATGTGAATGACGCGGTGACATGGTCAGCCAATAAGCTCACCTTTAATGCGCAAAACAACATCAACATCAAAGCCTCACTGATTGGCACCGGAACAGCCAGCTTAGCGCTTGAATATGGCCAGAGCTCGGTCGTAGTAAACAACACCAGCGATTATTATATTCATGCACCCGTCAGTCTTCCTGCCGGAAATAATTTCAGCACAAAACTGGGATCGAACGGCATCGTGAAAAACTTCACCGTCATCTCTGCGCTAGGTCTAGCGGGAAGTACAACTGGTACTGATTTGCAGGGCTTAAGTGGAAATCTGACCGGCAATTTTGCACTGGGAGCAGATATTGTTGCGACCGCAACATCTGCATGGAATGCAGGCACAGGTTTCACACCCATCGGCACCGCATCCACGCCATTCACTGGTACCTTTCTCGGTTTGGGTCATTCAATATCAAATCTCACTATTAGTAGATCCTCCACAAATGACATCGGACTCTTTGGCTATACCAGCAGCACTGCCGTAATTCGCGATGTTGGGCTGACGAACGCAAATATGACCGGCAGTATTGGCACGGGTACATTAGTCGGTAGCAATGCCGGCTCAATTAGCGCGAGTTTTGCAACGGGCGCAGCAAATGGTGTTTTTTATGTCGGCGGATTGGTCGGCAAAAACCTTAATCCGGGAACAATTTCCAACAGCTATGCCAACGTCACTGCAACAGGAACTTCGCATGTTGGTGGTTTAGCCGGGATCAACTACGCAACGATCACCAACAGCTATGCAGCGGGTGCAGTAACCGGAACGACAAACGCTGGAGGCTTAGTTGGTAGCAACAGTGGGACTGTCAGCGCGAGTTATTGGGATACCACAACAACCACGCAAGCTACATCTGCTGCGGGCACGGCTTATTCCACCGCCCAAATGAAACTGCAAAGCAATTTTTCCGGTTGGAGCTTCACCGACATTTGGATCAACTACGATACCTTTACCACCCCGCTTTTACGTTCGTTCATGACCCCGCTGACTGTTACGGCAGTCGCGCACACCAAGACATACGACGGCTTAACCTATTCGGGGGGAAATGGTGCAAGCTACCTTTACTTTGACGTAAACGGCACAGCAGTTAATGCGTTACCTGGTACAAATATATCCGGCGCATTAAGCTACATTGGCACCTCACAAAGCGCAAGAAACGCCGGCAGCTATGTCATCACCCCCAGCGGCTTTTACTCAACGCCTCAGCTGGGTGGATACGCACTTAATTATGTGGGTAGCTCACTAGCCGTTAACAAGGCTGCCCTCGGCATCAATGCTGTGAGCGACACCAAAGTCTATGACGGCGGTACGACTTCTGCCGGTGTCGTTACCTTCACCGGACTGGTCGGCAGCGACACCGTAACCGGTGCCGTACAAACTTTCGGCAGCAAGAATGTACTCGGCGTAAACAGCAGTACATTGTCAGTTACACCCGCCAGTTACACGGTCAACGATGGAAATTCCGGTAGCAACTATACGTCCACTTTGAATACGGCACTGGGCACCATCACTGCAAAAGCGGTCACCCTAACAGCACCCACTGTCAGCAAAATTTACGATGGTGGCTTGACCCATACCACTGTGGCTGGCAACCTGACGGCACTCGCAACTCCGTTAGTAGGGGGGGATACAGTGAGTGCCGCCACCATCGCCTACGCCAATAAAAACGTGGGCGCTGGCAACAAAACTGTAACGCTAAATTCAGCCACAATTAGCGATACCAATGGGGGCGCAAACTATACCGTTACGCTAGCCGGTAACAACACCAGCACCATCACGGCAAAAGCCCTTGGCATTAACGCTGTGACCGATTCAAAAACATATGACGGCGGCGTGACTTCTACGGGTGTCGTTACCTTTACAGGACTGGTTGGCGGTGACACTGTCACGGGTGCTGTACAAACATTCGGCAGTAAGAATGTCTTGGGAGCTGGGGGTAGCACTCTCTCGGTTACACCTGCCAGCTACACGATCAACGATGGTAACGCCGGTGGAAACTACACCTCCACCCTGAACACAGCGACAGGCACCATTACGGCGAAAGCACTCGGCATTAATGCCGTCTCCGACACCAAGATTTACGATGGAGGAACTTCTTCAGCTGGTGTCGTAACTTTCACAGGGCTGGTCGGCGGCGATACCGTCACCGGCGCTGTGCAAACTTTCGGCAGCAAGAATGTCTGGGGGGCTGGCGTCAGCACCCTTTCAGTTACTCCTGCCAGCTACACGATCAACGACGGCAACTCCGGCGCTAACTACACTGCAACCTTGAATACTGCGACAGGCACTATTAACGCAAAAACTGTGACTTTGACAGCCCCTTCCGTCAACAAGATTTACGATAGCGGCTTAACCTACACCGTGACTGCAGGTGACCTAACCACACTAGCCTCAACATTGGTAGGTAGTGATACCGTCAGCACTGCCACCATTGCTTATACAAATAAAAACGTAGGGGCTGGCAACAAGACCGTAACGCTTAATTCGGCCGTTATCAATGATACAAATGGCGGTGCTAATTACACCGTTACACTGCTAGGTAACAGCACGAGCACCATCACGGCTAAAGCCCTCGGCATCAATGCTGTGAGCGACACCAAAGTCTATGACGGCGGTACGACTTCTGCCGGTGTCGTTACCTTCACCGGACTGGTCGGCAGCGACACCGTAACCGGTGCCGTACAAACTTTCGGCAGCAAGAATGTACTCGGCGTAAACAGCAGTACATTGTCAGTTACACCCGCCAGTTACACGGTCAACGATGGAAATTCCGGTAGCAACTATACGTCCACTTTGAATACGGCACTGGGCACCATCACTGCAAAAGCGGTCACCCTAACAGCACCCACTGTCAGCAAAATTTACGATGGTGGCTTGACCCATACCACTGTGGCTGGCAACCTGACGGCACTCGCAACTCCGTTAGTAGGGGGGGATACAGTGAGTGCCGCCACCATCGCCTACGCCAATAAAAACGTGGGCGCTGGCAACAAAACTGTAACGCTAAATTCAGCCACAATTAGCGATACCAATGGGGGCGCAAACTATACCGTTACGCTAGCCGGTAACAACACCAGCACCATCACGGCAAAAGCCCTTGGCATTAACGCTGTGACCGATTCAAAAACATATGACGGCGGCGTGACTTCTACGGGTGTCGTTACCTTTACAGGACTGGTTGGCGGTGACACTGTCACGGGTGCTGTACAAACATTCGGCAGTAAGAATGTCTTGGGAGCTGGGGGTAGCACTCTCTCGGTTACACCTGCCAGCTACACGATCAACGATGGTAACGCCGGTGGAAACTACACCTCCACCCTGAACACAGCGACAGGCACCATTACGGCGAAAGCACTCGGCATTAATGCCGTCTCCGACACCAAGATTTACGATGGAGGAACTTCTTCAGCTGGTGTCGTAACTTTCACAGGGCTGGTCGGCGGCGATACCGTCACCGGCGCTGTGCAAACTTTCGGCAGCAAGAATGTATTGGGAACAGGCGTCAGCACCCTTTCAGTTACTCCTGCCAGCTACACGATCAACGACGGCAACTCCGGCGCTAACTACACCGCAACCTTGAACACTGCGACAGGCACCATCACAACTAAAGCACTCAATGTCAATGCCGTTACCAATAGTAAAGTTTATGACGGTGGTACCACTTCAGTAGGAATAGTCACTTTTACCGGTCTAATTGGCGGCGACACTGCAAGCGGTGGTATACAAACCTTCGCCAGCAAGAATGTATTGGGAGCCGGACTTAGCACACTCTCGGTAACTCCGGCCAGTTTCACCGTAAGCGACGGCAATTCAGGTAACAACTACGCTGCTACCCTGAACATCGCTACCGGAACCATCACTCCCAAAGCGCTCAGTGTCAACGCCGCTATCGATTCCAAAGTTTACGATGGCGGCACCACTTCTTCCGGCGTAGTTACCTTCAGTGGACTAGTAGGTAGCGACACCGTAACCGGTGCAATTCAAAGCTTCAGCAGCAAAAACGTTCTGGGAACCAACAATAGTGTTTTAAATGCATCAGGTTACACCGTCAATGACGGCAACTCCGGCGCTAACTACACCGTCACGGCCAATCCTGCGTCCGGAACAGTCCTAGCCAAAGCAGTCACGCTGACTGCTCCATCTGTAAGCAAAACCTACAATGGAGACTTAACCTACACGACAGTGGCAAGCAACCTAACGTCACTCTCAACCCCCTTGGTAGGGGGAGACACAATTAGCGCCGCGACTATCACCTACTCCGACAAAAATGTAGGAACTGGTAACAAAACTGTAACGCTGGATTCAGTCACGATTAGTGATGGGAACAGTACTCCAGGCAATAACTATTCAGTGACGCGAGTGGGAAATTCAACAAGCACCATCACAGCAAAAGCCCTTACTGCCTCAGTCATTGCCCCGAACAAAGTGTATGACGGCAATACCACCGCAGCACCGACTTTAACCATTACGGCTGGATTGGTCGGCACAGAAACCTTGCTTGCAATTGGCACTGCGACCTTCAACAGTAAAGACGTTGCATCAGCCAATACTGTTACCGTCAACAGCATTATGCTTGGCAATGGTAGCAATGGCGGTTTAGCCAGCAATTACAGCTTAACCACCGGGCAAACCGTCGCGGCCAACATTACCGCGGCTCCGCTTACCGCAACTATCACTGCGCCCAATAAAGTCTACGACGGCACCGCCTCCGCCACTCCAACCTTTACCGTTACCGCAGGCCTCGTCGGTACTGAAACCGTCACCGCCACCGGTACCGCTTCCTTCAACTCCAAAGATGTGCTCTCCGCCTCTCTGGTGACCGCCAATACCAATGTCCTAGCTA
>JBAZVN010000008.1:0-172075 GCA_041660815.1 Gallionellaceae bacterium
CCACACTAATCGGTTGTTTTATTTAATATTTTAAAGAACTTTTTTACCGCTTGTTCGTCGCCTTGGCTTCGAAGAGGTGCGCATTATATAGATCGTTTTAACTTCGTCAACCTTTATTTTTTACACCGCGCTTTCTACTTCTTTTTACCGCTTCCTTCGCTGCCGTAGCAGCAAGAGGGCGCGCATTATATCGAGGCAAAAAAATCCGTCAATAGTTTTTTTCATCATTTTGTAACAATCTTTCCGGGCATTTTAATCACGCTTTATAAATCAAAATGATGGGTGAACTTACCGGCAAAATCGTACAATTCGATTTGCGCTTTTTTTACATAAATATTTAGGTTAACTGCATCATGAAGCTGATTTTAGGTATTGAATCCTCCTGTGACGAGACCGGCGTCGCGCTTTACCACACTGAGCGCGGCCTACTTGCTCACTCCCTGCACACACAAATTGCTTTACATAACGAATATGGCGGAGTCGTTCCCGAGCTCGCCTCGCGCGACCATGTTCGCTATGCCCTGCCCCTTATTCGCGAAGTTTTAAACCGCGCCAGCCGCTCACTCAACGATATTGATGCCATTGCCTTCACTCAGGGCCCCGGCCTTTCCGGCGCTTTGCTGGTCGGCAGTAGCGTTGCCTGTTCATTGGCTTATACCTTAAACATTCCCACGATCGCCGTGCATCATCTGGAGGGGCATTTACTTTCCCCTTTACTATCAAATCCCAGACCGGATTTTCCCTTCGTCGCCTTACTGGTTTCCGGCGGTCACACGCAACTGATGCGCGTAGATGGCGTCGGGCTTTACACCTTATTGGGTGAAACATTGGACGATGCCGCTGGCGAAGCCTTCGACAAGAGCGCGAAATTACTCGGTTTAGACTATCCGGGTGGCGCACTCCTCTCCAAACTTGCGGAGCGCGGCACACCGGGGCGCTTTAAATTACCGCGCCCGATGTTACACAGCGGTGATTTAGATTTTAGTTTTAGCGGATTAAAAACGGCGGTATTGCTAGCGGTTAAGCAAAATGTCCAAAACGAGCAAACTAAAGCCGACATTGCGCGGGCTGCGCAGGATGCAATCGTTGAGGTATTGGTCAAAAAATCGCTAGCCGCTCTCAAAATAACACAATTAAAACAATTAGTTATAGCTGGAGGAGTGGGCGCCAATGCAGCATTACGCGCACAACTTAACCAAGCTGCGCTCCAAAACAGCTTCAATGTATTCTATCCAGACTTAGAATTCTGCACCGATAATGGCGCCATGATTGCGTTTGCCGGCGCAATGCGATTGCAACTTAACGCGGCTGAGAACGACTATCGCTTCAATGTAAAGCCCCGCTGGGATTTACAAAAGATCGAGTGCTGATAGAGCCAAACCAAACACATTCCGATCGCTTACACAGCAAAAAAGGCAGCCGAAGCTGCCTTTTATTGTTAATTAATATCTTTATTAATTAAGCTGTTACGCGCTTTTTAAATTCATTGGTGCGCGTATCAATTTCGATCTTATCGCCAATATCAATAAAGGCGGCCACGGGCAGTTCAAAGCCGGTGCTGATCTTGGCGGGCTTCATTACTTTACCGGAAGTATCGCCACGCACCGCAGGTTCGGTATAAATCACCTCGCGCACGATGGTATTTGGCAGTTCAACTGAAATCGCTTTGTCGTTATAGAACACCACTTCGCAGGGCATGCCGTCTTCCAGGTAGTGAATTGCATCACCCATGTTTTCAGCTTCAATTTCATATTGGTTGTATTCAGTATCCATGAATACGTACATTGGATCGGCAAAGTAAGAGTAGGTGCACTCTTTGCGATCCAGAATAATTTGGTCAAACTTATCGTCAGCGGCAAAGATTGCCTCGCTGGGCGCGTCTGTCAGCAAGTTCTTGAATTTAAACTTAACCACCGAGCCACTGCGACCTGAGCGGCTATATTCGGCTTTTTGTACAACCAACGGCTGGTCTTTCACCAGCACCACATTACCTGCACGTAGTTCTTGAGCGATTTTCATTTAAGTCTGCCTAATGCTAATTTTCGAAGGCGCGGATTCTACCAACTTCGCGGCAAAAATCCAGCAAATTCAATGCGAGCTTATTGCCGGACAATTTGGCTGACCATGCTTTGGCATGTTGTTCCAAATCCACACGCTGCTCAATAAATGAATTCCAGGCCGAAATAATATCGCCCTCCCCGTTCCATGCTAACCAACAATTTTCATTAGCCAACGCCATATGCTTAGGCAGTTCTTCACCATACAGCCCAGCAAGTGCCGGTAATTTTTGCATATGTATGCCATCGTGCTGCGGATAAATATGCCAGACGAAAGGTTTACCCGCCCACTGCGCCCGCACGCAGGAATCTTCACCGCGCACAAAATTTATGTCACAGCTCCATAACAATTCGTCATAGCGCTCCTGTTCCACAAAAGGCAAAACAAACACCTGCAGATTGCCAAGCCGCCAACTATCTCCCGCTTGAGCAGATGAACGACCAAAAAATTCTGCCACTTGCCCCACCACCCGCCCCTGTGGAACGCAACATACTACGGGAAAATCACCCTGAGACCAGGCTTTGAGCAAATCGGTGGCTGCTGAATTTTCGTAACAAAACAGTGAGATACGCAACTCCCTCGGCTTCCGTTCCGGCACACCCAAGCGCTGCCAAAATACATTCTGCGCCGACAGATCCGCTTGAAATTTATCACGCCGCGCCAGCAAATCATGCTCCAACAACAAGCCTCCCGTCTCGGGCGTAAAACCTGGAAAGAAAAAATATTTGGTCAGCGGTAACGTCGGATGAGGTGAAGGTAGACGGTGACAACCCGCTACCCAGTCTTCAGCGGAAAGATATTCCAGATTAATCCACACCGGCGGAGGGTGTTGTGCCGCCATTGCCAGAACATAGGCTTCCGGCAACTTACAGGCAAAGGCCTCAATCACTAGATCGGTAGGTGCCGAACTTATGCTCATCTCGCTGCCCGCGAGCGCGGAAACGTCCGAGAGAGAAGTAAACGCGCTATCAGCCCAGCGCAACACCAGCACCCCGCGACAATACTGCTCAGCCAAATCGACATTGATTTCAGCGCATAATTTATTAAAGCTACGCAGATCATCTACCCACAGGCGCACACGGATACCGTGCTCATTTGCCAGATGCCGCGCCAAGCGCCAACTCACGCCGATATCCCCGTAATTATCTACTACCGCACAAAAAATATCTACATAACTTATTGATTTTGAAGGCATATTTATACAGATCAAATTGACTGCTGTTCCAATATAAACGACGCGGCACGATCCTGTCCCAACCTTTCCACCAATACCGGCATCACCTGTTGCAAGGTGGCGTGCAAAGTCCAAGGCGGATTAATCACAAACATCCCGCTGCCGTGCATGCCAAAACCTTCATCAGAACGCGCTTGAACACTCAGCGCCACGTGCAGCCAATTGTTGACCGGTAATTGCCGCAGCTGTTGCGGCAATTGCACCGACTCGCTACGCTGCAATTGCGGATACCACACCGCAAATGTGCCGGTGGCAAAACGTTTTAAACCTTCCTGCAGCGCCGTGATGACGCGCTGATAATCCTGTTTTTCTTCGTAGGGCGGGTCGATCAACACCAAGGCGCGGCGCGGCGGCGGGGGCAATAACGCCTTAAGCGCGGCAAAACCATCCGCCTTATTTAGCAGCACCCGCGCGCCCTGCCCTGAAAAATTCTCCTGCAAAATATCAAAGTCGGTGGGATGCAATTCATACAAACGCATTCTGTCCTGCTCGCGCAAAACAGTTTGAGCGACCAACGGCGAACCCGGATAAAACGTTAACTTTCCATCCGGATTAAATTGCTTGATCATCGCCACATATTCCGCCAACTCGACGGGCAAATCCGGTACTTCCCACAAGCGCGCAATGCCTGTTTCATACTCGGCATTTTTTTCCGCATACTCACTATCCAACGCATAACAGCCGGCACCCGCGTGGGTATCCACGTACCAAAACGGCTTATCTTTTTGCGCCAAATAACGCAGTAATTGCAGCTCAACAAAATGCTTCAACACATCGGCATGATTGCCGGCATGAAAAGCGTGACGATAACTCAGCATGTTTTTCCTGAAAAATAATTAACCCGATAATTCTAACTGATGGCAGTTTTATTCATGCTAACTCAACTGCCGCACCCGCACCAACAACGAAAATCAGCGCCGCATACGATAAAACAAATAAGGCGCAACCAACACCCAAAGCAGAATCAACGGCCACAAACGCCCGCTCGCCAAATCATAGTTCGCCCACAACGCTTCCCACGAATGAGCGCCAACATAATGAAAAAACAGAAATTCAAACGCCACCGTCAGCGCCATCCAGAACACCCCGATGAACCACGCCTCGCGCGCCGAAGCAGGCGGCCAGCGGCGCACGAACTGAGAGATCACCACGGCAAACAGCGCGATGCCTATCACGCAGGAAATCTGATGCGCGAGTAATTCGGAAACATACCGACCATAAGTGAGATCACGCAATCCACCATTCATAACAGCGACCAGCAACAACACAAACCATGCATGTAGATAGCGCAGCTTCATCATGCCATCCCCGAAGGTAATTTAATCGTATCGCCCGCCACCATGAGCACCCCCTTGCCTTGATGATGCAGCGTGCGCGGATTCTTTTGTGCAGGATCAAGCCAAGCCTTAACTACCTCCAACACAAAAAAGTTGTACTTATTCATCATCCGCGTATCGACCACTTTGCATTCCAGATTTGCATAACACTGCGCGATCAGCGGCGCCTCCACCTGCGACGCAGGCATCGCCGTCAGTTTGAACTTCTTAAACTTATCCACCTTGCTGCCCGAGCAGTTGCCAATGCCCACCACCTGTTTCGCCAGCTCCGCCGACGGAATGCTGAGCACGCATTCTTTGGTTTTGCGTAGCACCTCGAAGCTGTAGTTGCGCCCGCTAATCACGCACCCCACCAGCGGCGGCTCAAACTCCATCATCGTGTGCCACGATTGGGTCATGATGTTCGCGTTGCCTTTGTGGGAAGTGGTTAGCAGCACTACCGGGCCGGGTTCCAGCAATTGGTAAACACGGGATAGGGGAAAAGACTTTTTGATCATCTCTGTTTATCCCTTCGGCAATATCATATATTGAAGCCACCTTCATTAATTTCGCATTCCATCCATATTTACTATCACTCTACCCCAAGTGGTTAAAATTAAACTGTCGCCCGCCCATCAAATCTCGCCTACCCACAAAATTACTCCGCATGCAACGCCTCTACCGGATTTAGCCTCGCGGCGCGCAACGCGGGCGCGACACCTGCCGCAAGCCCGATAGAGACGGCGGTTAGCTCGGCTAAAAAAACATACAGCCACGGGGTATAAACAGGAAAAGAAGGCGCAAAGAAATGCACCGTTTGGGCGATACCGATGCCGACCACCAAGCCCAAGACACCGCCCAGTGCGGAAAGCATGATCGCCTCCCCCAGAAACAGCATCAGCACTTGTTTTTCTTGCGCGCCAAGTGCGCGCAACAGGCCGATCTCGGCGGTGCGTTCGGTGACGGCCATCGTCATAATAGTGAGAATGCCAACCGCGCCGACCAGCAGTGAAATCCCCCCGAGTGCACCGACCGCAAAGGTCAAAATATCCAACACTGAACTTAACACTTCCAGCGCCTGCTCCTGAGAAATCAGCGTAAAGTCTTCACGTCCGTGCCGTTCCTTGAGGTGTTCGGTGATGATGCGGATAATGACATTGGCATCGACATCCGCACGATAACTCACATTAACTTCCATCAGGCCGGGACGGTTAAACAATTCCATCGCGCGGGCAGCCGGGATAAACACTGCATCATCCATATCCATGCCGAGAATTTGACCTTTGGACTCCATCACGCCGACAACCCGATAACGCTGCCCGCCAACCCGCATATATTGACCAAGCGGATTTTCTCCGGCAAACAATTCCTGCTGAATTTTAGCGCCGATCACCGCCTGAGCACGCGCCTGTTCGTTGTCTTCATCCGTCCAAAAACTGCCGCTCTGCACCTTCATGGTGAACGCTTTGCTGAAATCTCGCCCCTCGCCCAACACCATGGTGCGCCGCGTTTTACCGTTAGCGCGCACCTCAGCCGTCCCCGCCATGCCGGGGATAACATATTCGACATAAGGCAGGCGGCGCAAAGAATCAGCATCCTCCAGCGTCAATGGCCGAACCGAACCAAAGATACCGACATTGCCCCCCTGCGTTTGTGTTTTTCCGGGTTGAACGCTGATGATGTTGGTGCCGAACTGCGAAAACTCGGACAACATAAATTGATGCAGTCCTTCACCAATTGAAGTCAGTAAAATGACAGCGGCGATTCCAATCGCAATTCCCAAGCCCGTCAGGAAACTGCGCATCCGATAGGTGAGGAAACTGGAGGTGGTGAGGGAGATTAAGTCTCGAAATAACATTGCGTTACCGTCCCGCCAACGCCGCTACCGGGTCAAGTTTTGCCGCTCTTCTGGCCGGCCACACGCTGAACAGGATGCCGGTTCCCAGCGCGGTGCCGCAGGCGGCAACCACCGCCCACCAGGGCGGACTAACCGGTAGACTGGGATAAATTTGTCCGATAATCATGCTGCCCGCATAGCCCAGCACCAGGCCCGCCACACTGCCGATGCTGGATAACAGCGCTGCCTCGGCAAAGAACATATTGCGAATCTGACGCCCCGGCGCTCCCAGCGCTTTTAGCAAGCCGATTTCTTTGACGCGTTGCGCCACGGCAATAAGCATCACGTTCATGATGAGCACACCCGCCACAGCAAGGCTGATCGCGGCGATGCCGCCCACGGCCATGGTCAGCGCAGTCAAAATGCGGTCGAAAGTGGCAAGTACCGCATCTTGCGTGATGACGGTTACATCCTTCTCGTTGTAATGGCGCTGCAGCATGATCTCTTCAGCATCACGCTTTGCTTGCTCGATGCTATCGCGGTTCTTGGCCTCGATCAGAACGCGAAACAGCCCGGAGGTGTTGAACAACTGATGCGCCGAAGCTACCGGCACAATAACCAGTTCATCGGTATTTAGCCCCATGGATTCACCCTGCGCTGCCATGATGCCGATGACGCGAAAACGCCGGTCACCCAGCCGCACCCACTTCCCCACCGCCTGTTCGTTGCCAAACAATTCCTGCTTAATTTTATTGCCCAACACGCACACCGAGGCACTTTCATGGATATCGCCATCCGGAAGAAAGCGCCCCATTCCGATATCCATGTGGCGCACTGCCAATAAGCTGGCGGTGGAACCCGCCACCACCACTTCGCGATTCAACGCATCCAAAGACAGCGTGGCCGAACCAATCGTCAGCGGTGCGATGCGCTTAATTGCCGGACTACGCAACAACGCCTCTGCATCGTCCAGCGTAATCTCGCGCGGCGTTTGCCCGGTCATCATGCCCGGCCCCACTCCTGCGGTTTCAGTGCGACCCGGCAGCAAAATAACCAAATTCGTCCCGAGTGAAGAAAACTGGTTAATCACATAACGCCGCGCGCCCTCGCCCAACGCGGTGAGCACCACCACTGCCGCAACACCGATCGACATGGCGAGCATCATCAACAGCGTGCGCGTCGGACTGCCGCGCAAACTGCCGGAAGCGAATTTCAGGGTATCGGTGAGTCTCATGATGAGCGCGGTGAGTCCGACAAAATGCGCCCGTCCAGCATATGAATCTGGCGCTGCGCCCGTGCACCGATTTCGCCATCATGGGTAACAATCACCAGAGTAATGCCCTGTTCCAGCAGCCCCTCCAGCAGCTTTAACACGTCCCAACCGGTTGCACGATCCAGATTGCCGGTGGGCTCATCCGCCAGCAACACGCGGGGCTTCATCACGGTGGCACGCGCAATCGCCACGCGTTGGCGCTGTCCGCCGGAAAGCTGATCGGGCCGATGATCGGCACGTTCGCTCAAACCATAACTGGCAATTAGCTCGGCAACGCGCTGCTTGCGTTCTTCCACCGCGATGCCGGCCAGCATCATCGGCAGTTCGATATTTTGCGCGGCGGTCAAACGCGGCACCAGATGAAATGACTGAAAAACAAAACCAATTTTTTGGCTGCGCACATGCGCCAGTTGCTCATCCGACAAGTCGGTGACATTCCCGGCATCCAACAGATACGTCCCCGAACTCGGCCTGTCGAGCAAACCGAGCAAATTAAGCAAAGTGGATTTTCCGGAACCGGACGGCCCCATAATGGAAATATATTCGCCATCGCCCAACTGCAAATTAATATCGAGCAAAGCAGAAACCGTTTGGTCGCCCACTGCAAACGATCGGGTCACATTTTGCAGTTCAATCATTTTGCAGAGGGCTGAATAGCGGGTTGAACGGGTTCCGGTTGCACGAGCGCACCCGCCTTCACGCCGGTTCTGTCGAGCGACAAGACTATTTGATCTCCCGCGTTTAATCCGGAAACAACTTCGACAAATTCCCAGTTCGCCAAGCCTGTGACGACACTGCGTTCTTCAAGTTTTCCATTCGCAAACAGCAACACCTTCTTACCTTCCAGCATGGTTTGCGTGGGAATACGCAGCACATTTTCATGCACTTCATGCACGATTTCCACATCGGCGCTATACCCGACCAGCAATTTTTCTCCGCGAGGTATTTCGGTAAATTCCACTTCCACTTCCACGGTGCGCGCCTGTTTTTCCAGCTCCAGCACATAAGGGGCAATGCGTTTTACTTTACCCAGATAGGTGCGCCCTTTCATGGCATCCAGCGTGATGCGACTGAACAGACCATTTTTCACTTTTGCCGCATCCACTTCATCTATCGGCGCGCTCACGAACATACAGCTATCGTCGATCAAATCCACTGCGGGCAAAGTTAAAATTCCCGGTGGCGAAGGCGTGGCATATTCGCCCTGTTCACCGCTGATATCGGCCACAATTCCCGCAAAAGGCGCACGCAACACCATGCGTTCCAGCCCTGTTTTAACCACCTCAATGCGCGACTGAGACTGAACAATATCATTGCGCGCGCCCTCACAAGAGGCTTGCCGAGCTTTGGCATCGGTCAACGCCCGATCCAACTGCTGGGCAGAAATAAATCCCTTTTCTTTGAGCTCCCTGGAGCGTTCCGCATCGCGTTGTGCTGCTTCGGCCATGCTGCAGACTTCACGTACCCGGGTTTCCGAAGACGTTAACTGATCATTGGATAATTTTTCCTGCGCATGCAAATCATCGTCCCACAACTCCAGCAAAATTTGCCCCTTCTTGACCCGCTCGCCTTTTTTAACATGCATCCTGGATATTTGCCCGCCAGCCGGTGCCGACAACTTAGCGCGGCGACAAGCCTTCACCGTCCCGGCGCGCGTGTTACTTACCGAAGCCTCAACATTGCCTTTTTCAACAGCGACTAGTTTTACGAAAATGGGTTTGCTGCGATTGAAATACGCAATCACGCTCACCAAACAAATGACGATCAATAAAATAATAAAAAATCGTTTGAAGGGAAAGCCATGTTTAGCGGGTAGCGAAGAGCTCATTTAAATCCCCAGTAAAATACTTATAAAACAATATATTGCAAGATACACATATTGATCAACGTGATGCCTATGCGGCACAGAAAGTCAAAAAAGACCTGCGTTGATATTTGAATTTTGCGCTTCAGTTCAATTCTCGGCAGTAAATTATGAGCCAATTTCGCGCAAAGAGTATTCTTGCACAGTTTCTCACTATTTTAAATTCTCCCGCAGGGTATCAATAAACACCGCACCAGATTTTGCCTAAACCCGAAAATAGCGAGCCCGCATTTACTACCGGATATTATTTGGCGGAAACCGTTATGACAGGTCGGATTCCAGTTAACCCAGTTTCCTTGATTGCCTGCGCCAGCACCTCGATAGCTTGTTTGCGCGCAAAACTTTTACGCCAGGCCAGCGCAATTCTGCGTGCCGGTGCCGGAGCTGAAAACGGAATTTCACGGGTGAGTTGACTGTGATATTTATGACTGTTTGCGGAGACCGGTAAAACAGTTATCCCCAGCCCGCTGGCCACCATGTTGCGTATTGTTTCCAGCGAGTTGCCTTGCTGAATCTCGCCGATTGCACTGTTAAACTCGGCGCACGCTTCTCTTACCTGATTGCTGAAACAGTGACCACTATTGAGCAATAATATTTTTTCAGTGGCCAATTCGGCGGTTTTAATTTGCTTCCTTTTTGCCCAGCGGTGTTCAAGCGGCACCACCACACTAAAATCCTCATCATACAAGGGAAGAGTAGCGATGCCCGCTGCGCCGAAGGGGAGCGCAATGATAATGACATCCAGACGACCATCGGCGAGCAATGTTTCCAAATTGGCGGTCTGATTTTCTTCCATCTCCAGCGGCATATGCGGCGCTTTCTGCTTCAATAGCGGAATCAGCTCGGGCAACAGATAAGGACCTACGGTGTAGATAACGCCCAGCTTGAGCGTGCCCGCCAGTTGATCCTTGCCCTGATTGGCGATTTCCTTGATCTGTGCCACTTCCTGCAACGCATGCCGGGCTTGCTCCACGATCAGTTTCCCAATCGGCGTCGGGCTGACTGCGGTTCTGCTGCGTTCGAAAATTTGCACGCCCAGCTCTTCTTCCAGTTTCTGAATCGCCAGAGACAGCGCGGGCTGGCTGACAAATACCCGCTCTGCAGCGCGGCGAAAGTTATTTTCATGCGCTACAGCAACGATGTAACGTAGTTCATTCAACGTCATGCTTCCCCCCTTATCGTGATAAATATTATAAATCACATTATTTTAAACATACAATTATGTTTATCAGAAAGAACTCTTTATGATGCAAACCGTGCAGTAAAGACACCGATAAATAACCCACCAGGAGAAACATTATGCAAACACCCACCACGCTGCAAAATCTTGAGTCCGCCTTTGCCGGCGAATCAATGGCGCATACCAAATATATGTACTTTGCAAAAATTTGCCGCGCCGCGGGCGATATTGAAACTGCCAAGGTATTTGAGGAAACCGCTGCCCAGGAAGTGCAACATGCTTTAGGGCATCTGGATCTGCTTTATCCGCCCGCAACTTTGACCCCGGCTAAATGTTTGGAAATGGCCATCGAAGGTGAAACTTACGAATACACCGAAATGTATCCATCGTTCCGCAAAACTGCGGTAGAAGAAAGCAATCATGCTGCAGCGGCAGAAATTGACTCACAAATTGATGAGTCCAAAGTGCATGCCGAACAGTTCAAAGCCACCTTGGAAAAAGCGGCCAAACGTTTTGCAGCTTTGGCAAAGGTGGAAGAAAAGCATGCCAACCACTACCGCGACACACTGAAGAATGTCAACGCTTGAGACTCTGCAACCAATTAATTTAATTGAACTTTTAAAAAAGGAAATTATCATGAAAACATGGCAATGTGTGGTATGCGGCTTTACCTACGACGAAACCAAGGGGGATCCTGAGCACGGCCTTGAGCCGGGTACATCTTGGGAGAATGTTCCTGCGGATTGGTCATGCCCTGATTGCGGCGTAGCCAAGGCTGACTTTGAAATGGTTGAGGTTTAATCATGAGCCAACAGCCCGTAGTCATTATCGGCAGCGGACTTGCGGGTTACACGGTAGCGCGTGAATTCCGTAAGCTTGATACAGAAACTCCTGTACTGATGTTGTCGCAGGTTCACGCCGGTTTTTATTCCAAGCCTATGTTGTCCAATGCGTTTGCGCAGCACAAAAATGCTGAATCTTTATTGATAAAGGACGCGGCTAAAATGGCCGCCGAAGTCAAAATTGACATCAGACAAAGCGCAAAAGTAACGGCCATTGATCCGGAAAAAATGCAGCTGCAAATCAATGGTGAAGCACAGCCGTACAGCAAGCTGATTCTGGCACTGGGTGCCGATCCTATTCGTCTGCCGTTACAGGGAGATGGCGCGGACGCGGTATTGTCGGTGAATGATCTGGATGATTATCGTGGCTTTCGCGAGGCTATCGATGGCAAAAAAAACATCGCCATTCTCGGTGCCGGCCTGATCGGTTGCGAGTTTGCCAATGACCTGGTGGTTGCCGGATTTAAGGTGCATGTGATCGATCTTGCCCCGCAATTATTGGGGCGTTTGTTGCCACAGGAATCTGCCGCCTTCATGCAACGCAAACTGGAACAGGCGGGCGTCGTATTCCATCTGGGCACCACCACCCAAAAAGTAGAACGGGTGGGCGGGCAGCTTTCTTTAGTGTTGGCTAACGGAGAAAATATTATCGCCGATGTTGTTTTATCAGCAGTCGGTTTAAAACCCAAAACCGCATTAGCGGCCAGTGCCGGTATCAAAACCAATCGCGGCATTGTGGTGGACAGTTTGCTGCAAACCACTTTCCCGAATATTTATGCGCTGGGCGATTGTGCTGAGGTTGAAGGTCGGGTGCTGCCTTTTGTGATGCCGATTATGCAGGCTGCGCGTGCCTTGGCCTCTACCCTATCAGGCAAACCGACACCACTGCACTATCCGGCGATGCCGGTGGTTGTAAAAACGCCCGCATGTCCGGTGCTTGTCTCGCCCCCGGAGCCGGGTGCGCAGGGAGCGTGGGAAATTGAGGAGAATGATGATGGAATTAAAGCCGTATTCAACCATACCAATGGCCAGATGTTGGGCTTTGCTTTGATGGGGGCTGCGGTCAGTGAAAAAGCATCGCTCACTCAGCAGTTGCCAGCCTTGTCATAAAAATCCGGAAGACGATCCCATAAGAAAACGGGAGGTCGATTGATCGGGCAAACAACCTCCTCCCGATTAATCGACCTCCCGCAAAATCCCGCATCCCAGCGTTCTAAAACTTATTTCCCGAACTTCATCACCCCGTCCTGGCAATCCACCTTGATGCTATCTTTTGCCGCAAATTGCCCCTGCAAAATCAGTTTGGCCAGCGGATTTTCCAGTTGTGCCTGGATGGCACGTTTCAGCGGACGCGCACCATATACCGGATCGAATCCGGCATTGGCAATTTCGGCCAGCGCGGCATCGCTCACGCTCAACTTCATTTCCATCGCGGCAAGCCGTTTTTCCAAATACTGCAACTGGATACCGGCAATCGCCTGGATGTTCTTTTCATCCAACGCGTGGAACACCACTACCTCGTCTATGCGGTTCACAAACTCGGGACGGAAATAGGTTTTCACTTCGCCCATCACCGCCAGTTTAATCACCTGATAATCGTCTCCCGACATTTGCTGAATCATCTGCGACCCCAAGTTGGAGGTCATCACGATCACGGTATTTTTAAAATCCACCGTGCGCCCCTGACCATCGGTCATGCGCCCGTCATCCAGCACCTGCAAAAGTACATTAAAAACATCGGGATGCGCTTTCTCAACCTCGTCCAGCAGGATGACTGAATAAGGATTGCGCCGCACCGCCTCTGTGAGCCCGCCGCCCTCTTCGTAGCCCACATAACCGGGCGGCGCGCCGATCAAACGTGCCACGGAATGTTTCTCCATGTACTCGCTCATATCGATGCGGATCAAATGATCCTCGGAGTCGAACATAAAATTCGCCAACGCTTTGCACAGCTCGGTTTTACCCACGCCGGTCGGCCCCAAAAACAAGAAAGAACCATAGGGACGATTCGGATCGGACAGGCCGGAACGCGAACGTCGAATCGCATCCGACACCAGGCGCACCGCCTCGTCCTGCCCCACCACGCGCTCATGCAAACGCTCTTCCATTTTGAGCAACTTGTCGCGCTCACCCTGCATCATCTTGCTCACCGGAATGCCGGTGGCACGCGACACCACTTCGGCAATTTCTTCCGCGCCCACTTGGGTTCTTAACAGGCGATTCTTGGGTTTATCCGTTTGCAATTCAGCGCTAGCCGCCTCTTTTAATTTGGCTTCCAGCTGCGGCAATTTGCCATATTGCAACTCGGCTACCTGCTCCAATTTCCCGTCACGCTGCAAGCGCACGATCTCGGCGCGCACATGCTCAATTTCTTCCTTGAGTTGCGCCGCTCCCTGTGCCGCACCTTTCTCGGCCTTCCAGATTTCTTCCAAGTCTGCGTACTCACGCTGTAACTTTTTGATCTCGGTTTCGATCAAATCAAAGCGTTTTTTTGACGCTTCGTCTTTTTCTTTTTTCACGGCTTCTCGTTCAATCTTCAGCTGAATTAAGCGTCGATCCAGCTTATCCATCACCTCCGGTTTGGAGTCGATTTCCATCTTGATTTTCGCCGCCGCCTCGTCGATTAAATCAATCGCCTTATCCGGTAAAAAACGGTCGGTGATATAGCGCTGCGACAACTCGGCAGCAGCCACAATTGCCGGATCGGTAATCTCCACGCCGTGATGCAATTCATATTTTTCCTGCAAACCGCGCAAAATGGCAATCGTTGATTCGACACTGGGTTCTTCCACCAACACTTTTTGGAAGCGACGCTCCAACGCCGCATCTTTTTCGATATATTTTCGATACTCATCCAGCGTGGTCGCGCCGATACAATGCAACTCACCGCGCGCCAAAGCTGGCTTCAGCATATTGCCCGCATCCATCGCACCCTCGGCTTTTCCGGCTCCCACCATGGTGTGCAATTCATCTATAAATACAATACCCTGCCCCTCTTCCTGCGCCAACTCCTTGAGTACACTCTTGAGACGCTCTTCAAATTCACCGCGATATTTTGCACCCGCCAGCAAAGCCGCCATATCCAAACTCAGAACTTTTTTTCCTTTGAGCGACTCGGGCACTTCACCGTTGATAATGCGCTGCGCCAAACCTTCCACGATGGCAGTCTTGCCCACGCCGGGCTCGCCGATCAGTACCGGATTATTTTTGGTGCGGCGTTGCAGCACCTGAATGGCACGGCGAATTTCATCATCGCGCCCGATCACCGGATCAAGCTTGCCTTGGCGCGCCCTCTCGGTCAGATCCAGGGTGTATTTTTTGAGCGATTCGCGCTGTCCTTCTGCCTCTTGCGAGCCCACTGATTCTCCGCCGCGCACCGCATTGATCGCCTGCTCCAAGGGGGCGCGCGACACTCCGTGCTGTTTCAGCAATCGGCCGGTTTCGCCCTTGTCGTTAGTCATGGCCAGCAAAAACATTTCCGAGGCAATAAATTGGTCGCCGCGCTTTTGCGCTTCTTTGTCGGTCAGATTAAAAATGTTCGCCAGATCGCGCCCCACCTGCACTTCGCCACCGTGCCCTTCCACTTTGGGCAAACGCGCTACCGCTTCGCCCAAGGAGGTTTTCAACGCATTGGTATTTGCCCCAGCCCGGGCTAGTAACGAGCCCGCCCCGCTGTCCGCGTCATTCAGCATCGCCAATAGCAAATGTTGTGGCTCGATAAATTGATTATCCGCACCGACAGCCAAACTTTGGGCATCGGACAGGGCTTGCTGCAACTTGGTGGTGAACTTGTCGAAACGCATAATGATTCCTTCCGAAAATATTTGATTGCGCACTACATGCGGGTGGTAAGCCTAAATTTCAAGAACTAACATTTCAAGTTACGTCACACAAGCGTTTTTTGTATACTACCAACCTGAATTATTAATTGGCGACTCTACGAATGCCTCTTCAACCCGAACTTCTATCCATTATCCGCAGCAACGTTAGCGCAGCTTTGGCTGAAGATATGGGCAATGGCGACTTGACAGCGCAACTGGTGCCCGCAAAAACCACCGGTCGCGCCACCGTTATCACGCGTCAGGAAGGAATTTTGTGCGGCAGTGCCTGGTTTAATGCCTGCTTCAAAACGCTAGACCCTAGCTGCGATATCACCTGGTATGTAAGGGATGGCAGCAAAGTTGCCCCGGATGAAAAGCTGTGCCAAATTCGCGGCAATGCGCGCGCCATTTTGACCGCAGAGCGCACCGCACTGAATTTTTTACAGACACTCTCGGCCACTGCTACCCACACCCGGCGCTTCGTTGACGCCGTTCAGGGCACTCATGCCAAGATTATGGACACCCGAAAAACCATTCCCAGTTTACGTCTTGCCCAAAAATATGCGGTCAGAATTGGCGGGGGGCATAATCAACGCATCGGGCTATTCGACGGCATCCTCATCAAGGAAAATCACATCATGGCGGCCGGCGGCATTCGTGAGGCGCTCAAACAGGCTTTTTTGCTGGCACCGGAAGAGGCGACGGTGCAAATTGAAGTGGAAACGATGGAGCAACTGAGTGAAGCATTGGATGCCGGCGCGAAATTAATATTGCTCGACAATTTCAACCTAGACGAAATGTGTGATGCGGTGCATTTCACAGCACGACGTGCCGAGCTGGAAGCCTCTGGAGGGATTAACATCAAGACCGTGCGCGTCATCGCCGAAACCGGAGTAGATCGAATTTCTATCGGCAGCCTGACCAAAGATCTAAAAGCACTCGATCTTTCGCTGCGCTTTACCCACTAAGACAAGCTCGTAAACACAATGAAAATATCTTTGTTATCAATATGTTATGCAATTTCACTAACAGCTTGCAGCAGCAACATATCACAGGGAATTTATGAAAGCATCAAGGCGCAAAATGACGCTAAAAGATCGCCACAAGAACGCGTCATGACACCTGCGCCAAGCTACGATGAGTACAAAAAAGAACGTGAAAACACGCCCCCCTAGCAAGCTTTGAAGCCCTCACCTTTCAATCTGACAGGCAAAAAGTGAAATCTGTATTAATTACCCTTCTCCTCTCCCCTATTGCTTCTGTTTTTGCAAGTGCGCTTGATGATATAAACGGCATTCCTCACCTCGATATCAACGGCAAGGATGCTTACCGTACTTTTCTGACTGCCCAGCAACATCGCGCTTTCGTTATTGCGCCCGGTGGCGTTTGGGCATGGAAAGCGGGCGAAATATCTGTCGGTTCGGCTGCCGAATCTGCTTTGCAGTCATGCCGGGAAAGTACCGAGCAAAACTGTGTCGTGTATGCCGTTGATGAAAAAAACGTCTTCAATACCAGAACATGGGCTACCTTATGGGGCCCCTATTTAACCCGCGCAGAAGCGGCACGTCAGCCCATTGGCGTAGAGCGTGGCAATAGATTTTTCGACCTTAAATTCAAAGATGCGGCCGGCAAATCCATGAAACTTTCCGACTTGCCCGGGAAGGTCGTCGTGCTGCATTTTTGGGGTTCGTGGTGCCCGCCTTGCCAGCAGGAATTACCAGAATTACAAAAGCTTCAGCATGCCCTGCGAAAATCGTCCGACATCACGATGGTGTTGTTACAAGTACGCGAAAATTTTGCCGACTCCACGCTTGCTGTCAAACAACTACGCTTAAAATTGCCGCTATATGATTCAGAAGTCAAAGATAAATCAGACGAAAGATTGAAGCTGGCCGGGGGAGGAACCCTAAAAGATAGAGACATTGCCGCAGTATTCCCCACCACTTATGTCTTGGATAAACATGGGGTTGTATTGCTTTCTCACTTCGGCCCGGTAGGTAACTGGATGGAATATTTGCCGTTACTTATTGATGCTGCCAAAAAATCCGGGAAATGATCATCAAAAAAGCCGCTCCTTAGAGCGGCTTTTTATCAAACACAAAAGTAGCCCCTTAATCCACTTCTTCCCAGCCTGTGATCATCGCTTTGATATGCGCCGTTGGCGTATGTCCTGTGGTGGTGAGATACAGGTGCGCAATGAGGAACAGCAACATCATAAACGCGCCCACGGTGTGGAAGAACGCAACCCACTCCAGCGACAGGAATCCGCTCACACCCCATACTGCCCAATCACTGTAAAACAGATAGAACCAACCTGTCATCCACAACAGTGGACCGATAAACAGCAACACGCCAAGATAAGCAATGCGCTGCAGTGGATTGTGTTTCTTGAGCTTGGTGGGACGGTAGGGATGAGCTTCCCCCTTGAAGATACCCACTGAATAGAATTTAACCATCGCCACCACCTTGTCTGTGGTCGGGATGTATTGCTTCCATTCGCCCGTGGTGAAATGCCAGAAAATAGCAAATATCCACAACGTGACCAGCGACCACGCAAACACGGTGTGGTAACTCACCGCGTCTTCGAAGCCAATTAAGGCGTAGCTGCCATGCACTTCAAAACCGGTGATGAGCATGGAGATGATGAGCAAGGCCTGAGACCAATGCCAGAAGCGCTCAAACCGTTTGAATACGTAGATTTTTTCAGCGGTCATGATGTTAAACCTCCTTCTTGCTGGAATAAATGCGGATAGCGCCATGCACCAATACGCCGATCAACGTGAGCAGCGCCAACGACCAACCGATGACATCCAGCCAATGCTTTCCGTCGCGTGCCGGCATATAGATGCCCTGAATGTCTTTCAAGCGACCGTTCTTGCTGTGGCACTGTTCGCAGGTGAGTGAATCTTCTTTTGGCGCAACCATGTGTGTGATGGGCCAAGTCAGCTCTGTTTTTACAAAATCGAACTTACCGCTATAGGGCAAATTCGCCGCTTTCATGCCGGTGCCGATAGCTTTCTGCCAATCATAGTTGTGCCACAGCGCCGTCTCATCCTCACCGCCGGTATGCTGCACGGTCAGGTAATTATTTACTACATCATAGGGTTGCTTGCCGCGATGCACCTTAGTCGGCCAAATGCGCGATTCCGAATCATTCGGGCTGCCGCCGACCACATTCAACTGAACCGTCTGACTTGGATCGATTTTGTCGCCGACGACTTTGTAAGTTGAAGTGCCGTTAAACCAGCGATACTCGGGGATCACATGCGACTCCCACTTCCACTCGCCTTTTTGGGAATCAAAGGCACGGCGTCCCGCGCTATCCTTGCGCACCATGCGCTTGCCATCCGGCCCCATGACAGTGGCTTTCGACCAATCCCAGCTCAACTCTGTGCCGATGTCGTTTCGCGCGTACTCCGGGATATGGCAAGTTTGACAAGCAAGCTTGTCAGTATGCTGGTTAAGTCGCGCGTTTTTCTGCGAGTGTGGTTTATCGCCGTGGCAGGACTGACATGCCGCAGGCGAAGCATCTGCCTTGCCACGGATGTGTGCCGGCCCGGTTACGGCTGCCGAAGTGTTATACCGGCTACCCGACACCTCATGACTGGAGGTGGCATGGCATTGTGTGCAGGAAAAATTCAAACCTTTCTCGTTCATATGTACATCCAGATACTTGCCGGGATGTTGCAGCGAACTGTCCATATCGCCATGCTTGGCACCGTTAGCACCGCCGCCGAAAAAGTGACAGGCACCGCAGTTGGTCCGCGAGGGGATGCCGATGCTCTGCGCTACTTGCTTCAGATCAACTGCCTCGACGAACTTGCCCGATTTAGGAGGAAATTCGCGGCGCTGATAAACAGGATGCCCCGCATCACCGGGAAGTTTGCGATAGGTTCCGGTATTGTCGTGACACACCAAGCAGTCCACATTTTTCTCGACACTAAAATCGAAAGTACTGTCCTTCCAGCCATAGCCCGCGTGACAGGCCATGCAATCCTTCTCGTTGGAAAGTACAGAAGTGCAATAGTTGTTGATAATATTTTTTTTGCCACGCACTTGACCGGTCTTGGGATCTTTCGATTCCCACGTCCAGTGTTTAGTGTGCTGCACTTGCTTAGCGGCTTCGTTGTGACAAAGCAAGCAAGCCTGAGTCACTTCCGGTCCTGTTTTAAAGTTCTGCTGTAACTCTTTAAATTTGCTGTGATCAGCAGTAGAGGTCCTTTTTTTGAGTGCGCTGGAGCTTGCCTGCGGTGCAGACGCCCCCTCTATTTTTACGGGTAGCGCAAATGCGAGCAGTGTCGGCAGCATTGCCAGAACGACCGCTGCCGACAGGATAATCTTGCGTCCGAGTGACATTATAACCTCTTGATTAATGTGTATAAATTTACAATTTGGCTATCTAACATCCGCCACCCGCACCACTGCTTGCACCACCCGCTGCCGAACCGGGCGTGCCTTTGATCATTTCAGGAGCCGGTTTACTTGCGTCAAACTGAATGAACTTGGCTTGATCTTCAGCCACATGCCCCATCACCTCGCCCACCATCGGACCGAACATCTTACCCATCAACCCAGCATTCATCATGCCGATGTAAGTCTTGCCATCATTCTTCTTGTACACGGCCACTTTGCAGGGCATCAGAATGGAAAGAAAACGCACTGAGTCATCCTTGAGAATCGGACCGGAGTATTTTGTACTGCACGCTTCAACCATCATCACCGGCAGCACATTGCCACCGTCATTTTGCACTGCTTTACCCGGGTTACGTAAGCCGGACAATGCCCAGCCATTCCCGGTGTTTTGAATATTCTGCTGGATACGCGCAACGGTTTCTTCAACACCGAAAGGGCTCTCAACTTCTCTGAACATAAGACTACCGGCATAGGTATAAGCAAGCACCCCGATCAATACTAACCCTGCAACAAAACCACCGAAAATTTTTAACATTTTCACTTCCTCCCGAGAGCTAGATCCGAATTTTGAATAGCCTCACTCAAAAATTTTATAAACAAATTAGCGCCAAACACCATACGCGCTGGCTTATATAACGCTAAAACAAATCGATATCGCTGCCTTTATCTTTCATCTCACTCACATAATTATCCAGCGCTTCACGCACCGGAACGCCGTGCATAACTGCCTCAAACATCGCGCATTCGTCGGCAGTGGTGTACTTGGAACGAATTTTTTCCTGTAACGCCACCCACTCTTGCGGATTGTATAAACGCCGCTGATCGCCCACCAACTCATTCAATGCTGCCAAACTATGGCAAACGTGCCCCAAGCGCTGGGATAATTTATCGTAGAATTGAAACGCCATGATCGATTGATGCACCATGCCCGTGACATTCGAAGCCGCTTCCAGCGCATTCTTTTTAATCGCTCCGGTCTCGCCGTCATCGGATAATGTCTCCACCGTACCCGTAATCATGTGCAAATAACCCGCCATAGTCGTGAAACTATCCGTGAGCACATCCACGGAAGAATTACTGTCTTTTAACGCCGATTCGATTTGACCGGTAGCCAGTTCCAATAACAGCATGGTCTCCCGCACTTGACTCCAATCCAAATCGGGCAAATGAGCACGCGACCCAACCCGTTTAATATCTTCTGTCATGATTTATTCCAATCAAAAAATCTATAAAATCAGGCACGTTCGGCTGCATTGCTGGCACCCAGCAAACCAATCTGCGGATTTGTCACAATATACATGGGGAGCGTGGTTAACAGTCCCGTGAAGCGTCCTTTAGCCAGAAAGGCGCGCATAAATTCCCCGTTCTGCATCACGCTGATTATCTTGGCTGCAATGCCACCGGCGATAAAAATTCCACCGCGTGGTAAAGCTGCCAATGCCATATTACCCACAAACGCACCGTAGATTTGCACAAAAAGTTGCAGCGCTTGCTGCGCAATAGGCTCTTGTTTTTCAATCGCAAAATTGGCCACCGCCGCCGCGCCATCGCCACAGGCAAATGCACTAATAAGTTCAGCGGAAGGTTTAGCGCGCTGTGTATCGCGCAAAAATTCATAGATTGCAGCAAGCCCCGGGCCGGAAACGATTCTTTCATAAGACACATGCCCGTGGCGCGCTTGTAAATATTGCAGCAAGGCATATTGCAAATCATCTCCGGGGGCAAAATCCAGATGCCCGCCCTCGGAGGGGTGCACGGCATATTGCCCGTCATCCCAAGTCATCCACGCCACCCCCAAACCGGTGCCAGCCCCTACCACAAGCCGCCCTCCCCGAACTTGGGCAGCACCGGATTGCAGCACTAATATATCGTTGTCTTTTAGCGCTGCCACGCCCAAACCCACCGCTTCAAAATCATTGATTAAAGAAACCTGTGGAATATTAAATCGGCTTTCCAGATCATCGGCATCCACCACCCAGGGCAAATTTGTCAAGACCACTTTTCGCCCCGCAACCGGTCCGGCCAAGGCAAAACAAGCTGCGGTAATTTGCCGCACATTCGCTTCTTGCAAAAATTCCGCAATGATTTTTTCCAGACCGGAATAGGCTGCACTGGGATAGGATTTTTGCAATAGGGGTGCTTGTGCCTCACCCGCGCTAAATACCTGCAAAAGCGTTTTGGTGCCACCGATATCGCCAGATAAAAATATGTTTTCAATCATATAGTTACAACACCTTAAACTCTAATTCAACTTAATACGCCTGCAAATCCGCACCATCCAGATTTAACGAATGCCGCCAGAATTGATCGTCCCGATCGAACAGGCGGTAGGTTCCGCGCGGCCCCCAACTTCCCGCCGGATAGGTATTGATAAAATCGCGCTCCATCGCCCACACTTTAAGAATTGGATCGACCACCCGCCAAGCCGCTTCCACCTCGTCGATACGCAAAAACAGTGACGGATCACCCTGCATTACATCCAAGAGCAAGCCCGCATACGCATCAAAATCTTCATCATTTTCCTTGCGATAGGTCGCATCCAGACTGATAGCACGCGTATGCAAATCCAAACCGGGTACTTTGACCTGCAACTCCATTTTCATACAATCGTCCGGCTGAATGCCCAGCATAATCCAATTCGGCTTGGGAGGGCCGTGACGCGTGCGTTTTAATAAATCTTGCGGGGGTGTTTTAAAGCGAATACAAATGGCTGAACTGCCTTCCGCCATCCGCTTGCCAGTACGCAAATAAAACGGCACGCCTGCCCAGCGCCAATTGTCTATAAACAGCTTGAGCGCAGCATAGGTTTCAGTCGTGCTATCCGGCGCCACGCCCGGCTCTTCCAGATAGCCGGGAACAGGCTCTCCGTTAATGCTGCCGCTGGTGTATTGCGCGCGGAACGCATGGGCGTGCACCGAATTTTGCGTGATCGGGCGAATGGCTTTCAACACCTTAACTTTTTCATCGCGCAGATTTTCGGCGGATATCGACAACGGCGGCTCCATCGCCACCAAAGCCATCAGTTGCAATAAATGGCTCTGCAACATATCGCGCAAAGCACCAGCGCCCTCGTAATAACCGGCACGACTACCGATCCCCAATGTTTCCGACTGGGTGATCTGCACATGATCGATATAGTGATGATTCCACAAAGGCTCCAACAATAAATTGGCAAAACGGAACACCATGACATTTTGCACGGTGCCCTTACCCAGATAGTGATCAATGCGGTAGATTTGCGGTTCGTCCAGATGTTTGTACAAGCTTCCCTGCAAGGTTTGTGCGCTGACCAAATCATAGCCGAACGGTTTTTCAATCACGACCCTGCGCCAGCCGTGCGTCTGTTTAAGCAAACCGACATTGCCCAATTTATCGACGATATCCGGAAACGCTGCCGGACTGACTGACATATAGAACACCATATTGGGCGGAAACATGACGCTTTCCTGCTGCATTTTTTTCAAACGCAGATACGCATCGTCATCGCCCGGCGGAAGGCCGTGGTAATGCATTCGGGTACAGAAACGTTTTAACGCAACCTGATCGATGCCTTGCGGATAAACAGGCTCCAACATCTTCACCACTTCGGCGACCCATTCTTCACGTTCACGCAATTCAATGCTGCAACCGATAATCGCGAGATGCTCGGGTAAACGACCGGCGATTTCCAATCTGAATAGCGATGGAATCAATTTAATGCGACTAAGGTTTCCCGCCGCGCCAAAGATGACCAGAGTACAAGGTTCAAGCACTTTCATATTGATTCCCTATCAATTCATTTTCAGGTACGGGGGACGCTCCCGTAGGACGTATTCCATACATCAGGGTGCGCATAGCGCACCCTGCGGTCATCCATGTCAGCTTGCGTGCTTTACTGCATGGCCACCAAACGCATTGCGCATAGTAGACAGCAAACGGTAGCCGTAACCTGTTTGATTTTGACTATTGAAACGCATCTGCAAAGCGAGGGTCAGCACGGGCGCAGCAACACCCTGATCGACCGACTCAATGACAGTCCAGCGACCTTCGCCCGAATCCGGTACGAACGGGGCAATATTGACCAGCTGTTGATCCACCTTTAAAGCTTCAGCGGTGAGATCCAGCAACCAACTGCGCACCACCGAACTATGCCGCCACAACTCGGTAATCTGTGCCAAATCCAAATTAAATTCCTGCTTGCCTTTGAGTAATTCCAAGCCTTCCGCCAGCGATTGCATCATGCCGTACTCAATACCGTTATGAATCATCTTGGTAAAATGTCCAGAACCCACCGGCCCCACATGCGCCCAGCCACGATCTGCCGCAGGAGCCAAGGCTTGCAAAATTGGTGTCATGGTTTTAGCCACCGCGTCCGTTGCGCCCACCATCAAACAATAACCGTTTTCCAGCCCCCAAATCCCCCCGGAAGTTCCGGAATCCATAAAGCCAATCCCCTGCTCCGCCAACCAGGCACCACGGCGCTGACTGTCGTGATAATTGGAGTTTCCGCCATCGACAATAATGTCGCCTTTGCTCAAGCTGGGTGCCAAGGCACGAATTTGTTGCTCAGTAGGTTCGCCGCTGGGCAGCATCAACCACACAATGCGCGGGCTGGATAATTTTGAAACAGCATCTTCCACCGAGCTCGCCGCAATCATGCCGTCTTCTTTAGCTAGTTGCGCAACCACTTCTGCGGCACGATCAAATCCCACCACCTCGACATTGCCACGGCGCAAACGACGCACCATATTGCCCCCCATCTTGCCCAAACCGATCATTGCCATGCGCATTATTGTTCTCCTTTTAATGGTTATTGCGAAAGATAAATTTCCTACTCTTTTCCCATTTCGGATCATACCCGACATCCACCCTTTTGAATAAATCTCATGTTGGATTTTTGTCTAAATTCACCCGATTAACACCCGAGCAAGCTTGTTTTACACAAGACTGGACGAACGCCGTAAAATCCTAGCTGTTACTTTTATGGCTTGAAAACTTTATGCAAAATCTCCCCCTGCAAATCTGCCGCTGGCAGCCTTTCACGACAGCTTCACAATTGGAACAAGCTGCCGTGGAAAAAATATTGAGCCTTGCCAAACAGGCGATTGCTGCACGGGGCGCTTTTCATATTGTATTGGCGGGTGGCACCACCCCGCGCAGAGTTTATGAAGCGCTACGTCAGGCGAATACTAACTGGCAAGCATGGCATATTTATTTCGGCGATGAGCGCTGCCTTCCCGCTCAGCATGCCGAACGTAATAGTCTGATGGCCTCACTGGCTTGGCTGGATCACGTTGGGATTCCAGAACAGCAAATTCATCCCATTCCGGCGGAACTGGGTGCCGCAAAAGCGACTGAAAATTACTCATTAATAATCAATGAGTTACATGAGTTTGATTTGGTTTTACTGGGCCTGGGAGAAGATGGGCATACCGCCAGCCTATTTCCCGGACATGAACTGGGAACAATGGAAAATGCACCTGATACGCTGGCTGTTTTTGATGCGCCCAAGCCCCCACCGGAGCGGGTTTCCCTCAGCGCACACCGCCTAAGCAATGCACGCCAAGTCATATTTTTAGTAACCGGAAAAAGTAAATTGCAGGCGGTAAACGATTGGCGCGCGGGTAGTGCAATTCCCGCTGCGGCGATTACCCCGAAGGCGGGTGTCGATATTTACATCGAGAATGATTTGATTCAATCCTGAAACAACCCACTCAAGCCGCCTGCTGATGCCAAGATATCTCGTTATTCTGAATGGTACGGCTTTCCTTGTGAAAATGCAGACACGAACTCATATGAACCTCGATTCATTAAAATTGTTTGAAACGGGAATATGCGGCACTAAGCGGCTTTATGCGCATCGTGTTGACTGCCAAGTTTGGGTTTTATGAAATCTCGTCAATCTCGGCAGCCAAAAACCGAATGCACTGATTTTGCTTTATGTCTTGGTATTTGTCGAGATAGGTCTGGAAGTCCATTAACCAAAAGCTGCGTCCACAGGTAACTCCTATTCTGCCCGGTATCGTATTGAATTTGGTTTCCAAATAAAACTTCTCGCCAAGCCTATAGCCAGTGGCACTGCATATTCGAGACTCGTTCTGATCCTCAAAAAAATCTATCCGCTCCAAGGTGGCCATCTTGGAAAGTTTAGAAAGTGAAGGCCATTTTACTGCCCAACGCCTTCCGGCTTGATCTATTACCTCAGCCTTGTAAATTTCTTGGATTTCTAATCCGTTAGGGAGTTTAATGAGGACATCAGCGTTCTTGCCCTCAGTGAGCTCCTCTGGCTCCAGCTTTTGAGTCCAGGGCAAGCGACCATTACTGTGTTGCCACCTTTTGAACAATTGCTGCCACTTACCGCGAGGAGCAACAAAGTATCGGATGGCCTCAATGGTCACCGGCCTTCTGCCTATTGAGCGAATAGTAATTTTGTGTGTATTGCGCGTGGGGGATTCGAAGCCAAAATTTGACTCACTGCTTAATTTTACTTTGTCTAGGCCGTGTTGCCGGAATCGGAGCAACAAGCCCAGTAGTCCGAAAAGAGTTCCAATGGTTCCTGTTATTGCACCCCAGATCGATAGTGCCATTGTCATTTCCTGTTGGTTCATGCCGTTCAAAAACCTAATGTGAAGGTAAGTGGCTTCGCGCCGACTCTTCCAACCGCCATGTTAGGGTTTTTTACGGGTGTACGGGGATTGATTTGTTGGCTTAAGCGACAGGCCGATTTCCGAAGCTTTAGCTTGCACTGCATCCGGTGTGCAAGCTTCAAGCCTGCCACTCGTGTGGGGGTATTCTCTTTGACAAGCGTCTTGAGTTGAGAGATGTCTTGATTTGACTATTGCTTCCCATGATTGGAGGGTGTTTTTGCCATGACGATTGCTCCTGAATAATTAGAAACCGAGTACCAAGCCTTTTGCGACCTTGGATTATCGCTTGCTGCAACCGCACATAAATGGACAAACGAACAACACAATGCATGGGAATGAGCGGAGTGCGCATTGCGTTCGTCTCCGCAGAATGATTCGACCATTCGGCGCATTACGCCTTGAGGCTAATGTGCTCTACGCGAGTTATTCATTTTGAATAATTTATTAGACGCACTTTTGACACTCAAGCTCATAGCGATTTTTTGATATTTTTGTTTCGTATACATCGACACATAAGTCATGAATTTTTTTGAAGCCTAATATGCTCTCTTTTAGCCCAGGCTGCGCGTGCGCCCCAATATATATGCTTTTTATACATTCTTTCGGTAACTTGAATAGACAGACGGGATAGCCTGCCAAGTCGGTGACGCAATTTTTTGCATGTTCCTCTGTAATATGGCGAAAAATTCTTACCTCTTCTTCATACGCCCAGTCTATTGGCTTTTCACAAAGTAGTTTTGTGTAAAAATCAGAGTCGCTAACATGGGTGATGCTACGTTGGGTTGTGTAGCTGATTTTATTGGGGGCAGATTTAAGTCCTTGGTAAGTTCTTTGATGGAAGAACTCATGTGATTCGTCAAGACCGATTACAAAACCTTTGTGGCTTTCAGCGTAGTGTGACCACATTAATAGATTGCTAAATGTCCTAGAAAGAGAGAAAACTCCGATCTTCTGGTTTACTTCATCCATAAGCCCAACACCAGCGCTAGACGGGGATGTTATTTCCAGTGCATAAGCCTTTAGGTCTCTAATGGCGCCTTGTAGTTCTTTATGATTTTCCGGGATCTTTTCTTCAGCAGAAACGTTTTTCCAGAAATCTTGAGCGCCGCGCTCAATTTGCTCAACAAAATCTTTTGTCTCTGGACTTATATCAAGTAGTGGTGACGCTTCAAACGGATCGTTTAGTGCTCTCGGTTGTGTAAAACGTATTTCCAGATTTTTCAGCACATCCAATCTGTCAGAGGGTAGATATTTGTAAAGCATGGATGCCTCGGTACGTGTGTCTACGCGAGCTACAGCAAGGAACGCGCCAGATTCAACGCCAGCAATCGCCGCAATATTTCTTCATCGCTCATCTCCGATGTGTAATCGTTCCAGCCGTAAGCTTTGGCGACTGCGGCATCCAGCATCTTGTGCGGGTTATCCAACGCCAGCGCATAGGTCATCAACTGTTTCAGCGCTTCGCCCAGATTGCGCCGCGCGGCTTTATATTCAAACCCGAAAAAGCCTTTTTTCCACACATCCGCCCAACCTTGTCCGGCTCCGGTGCGAGTCGCACCGCGCTCGAAGCAATAAGTTTCGTGGCTGGATGGGGAAGGATGCGGCACACCGACCAAGGCGCACAGGTCGATGAAGTGGAGCTGATAGCTGGCGCGCTCTTTGAGCGGGTTGTCGCGCCATTTGTCGATAAATTCTTTGGGGGTCATCGCATCCTGCTTAGCATTTTTCGCAAGTTGCGGATAATACACCCGAGGCGAATGATAATGCAGACCAAAACTGCCTTACCCTACAAACAGGAACCTTGTATACCGTTGCTTATTGATAAGCTGTTTGCTAATCCGTGCTCATCGTGGCTGAGTATTTTTGGTTTAAGGCAATACGCCAAGTAACTTAATTAGTGACAACGCCCGTGCTCGGCAGACATCCGGCGTAGTCTTTCAGCGTATTCCGGCTTAACTTGCGGCCAGGTAAAGCGCCATTCCCAGTAGCCTTCAGACTGGCCGGGCATATTCATTCGATGAGCCGAACCCAATCCCAAAATATCCTGGAAAGAATGAATCGCAACATTTGCCACTGATTCAGAAGCCGCGCGAATCAAATCCCAATTAATTTCCGATCCGTCGGTTTTCAGATACTCGCATACAAGTTCACGCTCTTTTTGCGACAACTCATTAAACCAGCCGATGGCCGTATCGTTATCGTGGGTGCCGCCATAAACGACAGTATTGGGAACATAGTTATGCGGCAAATAAGGGTTATCTTGAGCGCCACCAAACGCAAACTGCAAAATTCGCATGCCCGGAAAATCAAACTTTTCCAACAAAGCTGTCACATCGGGAGTAACCACCCCCAAGTCTTCAGCAATCACCGGAAGCTTACCCAGCGCCGCTTCTATCGCGTTAAACAATTTTTCGCCGGGACCGGGTACCCACTTGCCATTCATTGCAGTTTGTTCACTTGCCGGAATTTCCCAGTAACCGGCAAAACCACGAAAGTGGTCAATCCTCACGATATCAACCAATTCCAAGGTTTTGCGTTTACGCTCAATCCACCAGGCATAACCTTCTTTTTCATGCTCTGACCAGCGATACAACGGGTTCCCCCAGCGCTGCCCCGTTTCACTAAAATAGTCGGGCGGAACCCCGGCAATAACGGTGGGCAACAAATTTTCATCCAGCTCGAATAGTTCGGGTCGTGCCCAAACTTCGGCACTTTGATACGCAATAAAAATGGGAATATCACCAATGATTTTGACACCATTTTCATTGGCATAGTGTTTTAGCTTCCGCCACTGACGGAAGAAGCTCCATTGGCAAAAGCGCCAGAAATTGATTTCATCTTCCAATTCGACAGAAACTCTGGCTAAAGCATCTTTGTCGCGTCTAGCCAAACCCGGTTCCCAAAGTGCCCAGTCCTGCCAACTATTCTTTTCCGCCAGAGCCATGAACAATACATAGTCTTCCAACCATGATTTTTCTGCTTCGCAAAAAGCATCAAATTCTTTGTAAATCTTTTTATCGGAAAATATCCCGGTTAAAAATCCGACCCGCGCCTTGCCGGCAAAAAATCGCTTTGCGGCATCATGCAATTTTTTCATGCGGTAATGATAAACAATGGAATAATCTACCCTGTTCTCATCAAATTCCGCATGGTGACTTAAATCTTCTGTGGTCAGCCAGCCCTGAGAGCAAAGTTCATCCAAGTCAATGAGCAAGACATTACCGGCAAATGCCGAACTACTCATATAAGGCGAATTGCCCGGACCGATCCCTCCCAAGGGCAACATTTGCCAGAGCGTTTGACCTGCCGACGTAAGCCAATCTACAAAACGATACGCTTCTGCGCCGAAATCGCCGGAACCGTTGTTGCCGGGCAACGAAGTTGGATGAAGCAAAATGCCACTACTTCGGGGGAAATGCATGTGCAACCTTTCGGACTTTACAAATAAAACAATTTTCAGACTTTGAATGTAAAATTATTAAATTAAAACATATAGTTACGCAAAGCCGCCCTTCCTTCCGGTAAGTTAATGTCGCGTATCTATCCAATCACTACGAACCGCGGCGCATCGTGCCGCCACCTTCTGCCGCACCGCCGCCCTGACTAATGGGCAAATTTAAATTGGGGGGAACCGGCAATTTCAACAACCGATATAGCTGCATCAGATTGTGACGGTACAAACGATCGAAACTGCCCACCGCCTCAGAGGGATTGTAGTCACCGAACCACCAGAACCAATCGGAACTCTCGCAGGAAGATAACTGTTTTTCTGCTGCCGCTTTTTCCTTGGGCGACAGACGCCCTGCCGCCATCACCATGTCGTAACTCTGCTTGGCCATACATAACAAATCCCAGGCATGATTTTTGTCCTGTGATCCGATCCAGGTTGAGAATGTCCCATACACCCAGCTACCCGCGACCAAGCCCGGCAGAGCACCAAATTTGGCAGGATTTATCGCATCCGCATTATTGCGGGTATCCAAATATTCGGAATAAGTCGTGGTGCGAATGGTGGAATGAACTTCCAAGGCTGTGTAGAGATCATTTAAGAAGTGGTAACCATTGTAAGGGTAATATTCCCAGGCGTTTTCACCATCCAGAATCACGCCCACCAACGGCGTTTCATCGCTGCTTGCCTGCACCGCAATAGTTTCAAGTTGAGAGATAAAATTATTCGCTGCATCTTTTCCGTTCCAGTTTGAATACTCAAATCCGATTAAATCGGACAAGCGATCATCGCGGAAGAAACAATGCACACTATTCGCCGCACCCGCCAGACGATACGGACGGTATAAATACCTGGAGCGATCGGGAAGATTTCCCACTTTACGCAAACTATTCGCCAGCACACCCTCTCCGCTGGCAGCCCAGCGGCATTCCTGTTCGGCCAGCACTTCAATCAGCGAAGTAGAAACTGCTCCTTCCGCCGGCCAAATGCCGCGTGGTGTCACACCAAAGCGGGAGCGGTGACTCTTCATTGTGGATTGAATATGCGCTTGAACGCGCGACTTTCCGCCGGGGTAGTTCGATGCTTTGGGCAAACTGCTGCCCGGCTCGCATTCGCGGGCACTGTTGAAATCCAGCAGCAACGGTGCAAGCGGATGGTAATGCGGAGTAGCGGAAATTTCGATCTGGCCGTTCTCGGCCAATTTGCGGTAGCGCGGAATGATATCGCTCACCACTTTACCGATTAAATCAAACAGTGTTTTTCGCTCTTCAAAAGTAAAGTTTTCATCCTTGCTCAGCATTTGAATGAGCACATCATGTTCCCGCCGCACCGTCTCGCCACACCATGCCAGATGATACCAAGTCAGTAAATCGGCCAGATATTGGCCTGACAAATATGACAACACCACACGTCCACCGGCCTCAAAATTTTTGAACAATTCAAACAGGCGCTTGTACGACGGGTAGGGGGCGATCATTTTAGCGAAATTGCTGCGGAAGCAACTTTCCAATATCAGCATGCGCTCTTCTTCGGTGACCTCATTAAGGTTTTCGCACACCAATAAGCGCAACAAAGGATCGCGAATCTGGCCAGTCTTAAACTGTTGTTCGTAATCCTCCAGCTGATCCAGCAGGATTGGCACAAAATTTACCACCGCCTTCATTTTGGGATGTTTTTCCAAATGATAAGCCATATCCGAATAGTCTTTGATGGCATGAAGATACACCCAGGGCAGAACAAAATCGCCCGTACTGTAATCACGGTAATCCGGTTGGTGCATATGCCAGAGAAATACTAAATCTAGGGGTTTGCTCATGAATAGTCCGTTTAAACGACGAACACCCTGTGTGTATCAGGGCGTCCTTATCGAAAAATAATTAAATATTATGTTGATTTAAAAGCTATTTCGCGCGACGAATACGCCCCATATCCTGTCCCAACATCTCGGGTGTAATCAGGGTAATGCCATTCGCACTCACATGGAAACGCTTGGCATCTTCCACCGGGTCATATCCCACAACCAAACCTTCGGGAATGACACAATTCTTATCAACGACAGCGCGGCGAATTTTAACGTTGCGCCCAACCTCAACATTGGGCAACAGCACTGAATCTTCGACAACCGAAAAGCTATGAATTTTAACGTTGGAATACAACAAAGATCGGGCTACGGAAGCACCGCTGATGATGCACCCTCCGGACACAAGAGAGTCCACTGCAGAGCCGCGCCGCTCGTCCTCGTCGAACACGAATTTAGCAGGAGGCAATTGTTCCTGATAAGTCCAAATTGGCCATTCTTTATCATACATATTCAGGTCGGGAACTACTTTAGTCAGTTCCATATTGCCTTCCCAATACGAGTCAATCGTCCCCACATCACGCCAATAAGAATTTCCGCCTTCATCCCGCACACAACTATCTTCAAAACTCTGAGCGAACACCCTGTAACCAGCCGCCATCAAGTGCGGAATAATGTCCTTGCCAAAGTCATGTGTTGAATGGGGATCATCCGCATCGCGCGTCAATTGTTCAACCAGGAATTTGGTATTAAATACATAAATACCCATACTGGCCAAAGCAATTTCCGGGCTGCCCGGAATAGCTGTTGGATTCGAAGGCTTCTCGGTAAAGTTTACTACTCTTGATTCCGAATTAACGCCCATCACGCCAAAAGCCTTGGCATCTTCAATCGGCACTTCGATACACGCAACCGTCATGTCGGCATTTTTCTCGGCATGGTAAGCCAACAATTTACCGTAATCCATTTTATAAACGTGATCACCAGCCAAAATCAGAACATAATCAGGATTGGTGTCGCGCAGAATATCCAGATTCTGGAATACCGCATCCGCTGTCCCCGCGTACCACGACTCCTCCACCCATTGCTGAGCCGGCAAAACATCAATAAACTCGCTGAATTTGCCATTCAAAAAACTCCAGCCTCGCTGAATATGCTGCAGCAAACTGTGTGATTTGTACTGGGTGGCCACCCCGATGCGGCGAATGCCCGAGTTAACGCAATTGGACAATACAAAATCGATAATGCGGAATTTACCGCCAAATGGAACAGCCGGCTTGGCACGCCAATCAGTCAACTGATGCAAACGACTCCCGCGTCCACCTGCCAAAATCATTGCATAAGTGTTTTTTGTCATTAAGCTTACGAAACGTGATTTATCTGTTTGCGACATGCTAATTTCCCCCACTCTGTTTATCGATTATTAGTTACCTTGATTGTATCAGAAGTAAGCCGCGATTAGCCCTCTGTTGCTAAAAGAATCACTATTAGCACCTGCAACTATCACGCAAAAATCCCTTGCATTTAAAAAACTTATCCCTATAATGCGCGCCTTCGCTGAGCAGTAGCTGCAGCGTTTAGTCCATCGTTTCCTGACCCCCCGCATTAACGACCCGAGTCGTTTACATGCATCTTGTCTTACCGGTTAGCGACGATGTTTTGCGCCGGTAGAGCTTATCCCTCTTACTGAATTTCTTTGTGTGGCCATTGAGCCGCGCATGCGCTGTTTGTACCTTTTATATTTGCAAGGAAAATTATGTCTATTGAAAACACCCCGGAAATCACTTCTGAAATTGCGATTGCCCCGGCGATCACTTTTGCCTCACTGGGTTTGCACCCTTCCATTCTCAAAGCAGTAGAAGAGGCCGGCTACACAACTCCCAGCCCGATTCAAGCTGAAGCTATTCCAGTCGTCATGGCCGGACAAGATATCATGGCTTCCGCGCAAACCGGCACCGGTAAAACCGCCGCATTTATATTGCCTGCCTTGCATCGTCTGGCCGAACCTTCCGCAGTTCGCGGTAAGGGTCCGCGTGTTCTGGTGCTGACACCCACCCGCGAATTGGCTCAACAAGTATCCGATGCCGCCACCAAATACGGCAAAAATATGCGCGTTAAAGTTGTCAGCATTTTGGGCGGCATGCCCTATCCGCTGCAAAACAAATTACTCTCCAATCCTGTTGACATTTTGGTGGCCACACCGGGTCGCTTGATTGACCATATCGAACGCGGTCGCATTGACTTCTCGCGCCTGGAAATGCTCGTCATGGACGAAGCCGACCGCATGCTGGACATGGGCTTCATTGATGATGTTGAGCGCATTGCCGCTGCCACACCTGACACACGTCAAACTTTATTGTTCTCGGCCACGCTGGAAGGAGTGATCGGCAATCTGGCTTCGCGCCTGCTCAAATCACCCAAGCGCATCAGCATCACCAGCTCAAAAGCACGTCACGAAAGCATTGACCAACGCTTGATGTACGTTGACGATATGGCGCACAAAAATCGCCTACTGGATCATCTGTTACGCGACGCCGAAATGAATCAGGCACTGGTTTTCACCGCCACCAAACGCGATGCCGACAGCTTGGCTGACAGCTTGTCTGCCCAAGGTCATGCCGCCGCTGCATTACACGGCGATATGAACCAGCGCGATCGTAACCGCACGCTGGTTAATTTGCGTCGCGGCACATTGCGCATTCTGGTTGCCACCGACGTTGCCGCACGCGGTATTGACGTGGCCGGCATCTCGCACGTAATCAATTTCGACTTGCCAAAATTTGCCGAAGATTATGTACACCGTATTGGCCGTACCGGTCGCGGCAGCGCTACCGGAATCGCGATTTCATTTGCCTCAAACCGCGACTCAATGCACCTGAAAAAAATCGAGCAGTTCACCGGACAGCGTATTGAAGCACACACCATCGTCGGCTTTGAGCCAAAATTCAAACCGCGTCCAGCCGCTCCCGCCGGTCGCGGCAACGGTGGCCCACGCAGCGGATCAGGTGGTCCTCGCACCGGCACAGCCGGACCAAGAGTGGCTTTCGGCGCACCGCGTCACCACGCTCCCGACAGTCGCCACAGTTTCCCGCGTGATGATCGCGGGGCCGCACCTGCTGCACGTCGCGAAGGTCATTCGCACAACCGCTTTGGCGCCAACACTCCAACCCTGACTTCACATGCCGATGGCAATCGTGCCGGTGGTCAACGTGGTTTCGGTGCAGGTACGGGCAATAGCGCACGTACGCATACCGGAACAACCGGTCAGCGCAGCAGCTTTGGCGCGGGTGCGGGTACAGGCGGACGTAGCGGAACAGGTGGTGCAGGTGGCGCACGACGTCCCAGCGCCGGCTTCTCACAAACCCGCAACAACAATGGCAATCGCTAAAATAATATAACTTATTGTTTTAATAAAGAAAACGCCCGAAGCAATTCGGGCGTTTTTTTATTCGGCAATACCGTAACGGCGCAGTTCAGCGCGACATTTGGCGTAATCAGGACATGCCGCTTCGACTACCTTCCAAAATGCGGCGGAATGATTCATTTCCAGCAAATGCGCAAGTTCATGAACCACCACATAATCAATCAGGTGCAGCGGCATTTTAACCAGCTGCCAGTTCAGGCGCACGATACCACGCGAGGTACAACTCCCCCATTGGGTGCGCGCGGAAGATAATTTGATTTGTTGGGGAGCAACCTTCATCACAACAGAAAAATGTGCCACACATTCGGCGAATACTTTTTCCGCCTCATGCCGGTACCATTGCGTTACCAATTTTTCGATTTTGCCTACGTCGGTAATATCTTTCAGATGAATATGCAATTCTGTGGCGCGCAGTTGCGGGGGGGAGCTAAACAGGCTGGGAATAATTCGCAAGGTGAATTGCTCACCGCGAAATTCGATTTTTTCTCCGTCAATCCAGACAGGCGCAGCAGATTTTTTTTGCTGCCAGTGATGCAGCTTTTCCACCACCCAATCTGCTTTCTCATGCAGCACCGTATGTAGCCACTTTTCACTGGCACGCAGAGGAACGCTCACCGTGAGACCGTGATCATCAATACGCAATCCGATGCTGCGCCGTTTACTGCTGCGTTTCAAAGTGTAGGTAACTGGCTTTCCAGACAGCTCGACACTGCGCTGCTCAATGATCGCTGGGACGTTTTGCCGACGTCCTGTCGCACGCAACCCATTAAACATTACTTCATCCGAATCATTTCAGCTTCGATCCATGCTTCCACTTGCGCATTGATTTCTTCGGCTTTTAATCCCTTTGGATCAATCGGTTTTCCAATACTCATAGTAACTGTGCCGGGATATTTAAGGAAGGCGTTGCGCCCCCAAAACTTACCGGCGTTGTGCGCGACAGGAACAACCGGTGCCCCCGTTGAGGCCCCCAGCAAAGCACCGCCTATCTTATATTTTCCGCTAACACCATACGGCATACGGGTTCCCTCGGGAAACACCACCACGCAAAATCCGGCATCCAGTCGTTGCTTGCCCTGCCGCAACAATTGTTTCATAGCTTCTTTGCCTTTACTGCGGTTGATCGCAATCGGGCTGGTTAAGGCCAAGCCCCAGCCAAAAAAAGGCAGAAACAACAATTCACGTTTAAGCACCCAAACCTGCGGCGGAAAAACTGTCTGCAACGCAAATGTTTCCCAAGCCGACTGATGTTTGCACAACACGATACAGGGCTGCCGCGGAATATTTTCTAACCCGCGTACTTCAATGCGAATCTTACAAATAACACGCAACAGCCACATAATGCTGTATGCCAAGCCGGAAATAATGCGATAACGGGTGAGTGGCGCAAGCGGAAAAATTAACAAAATCGAGGTGGCATAAATCGGCACCCAGATCAGTTGAACAATTTGAAATATTAAGGAACGAAGAAAAATCATGTCAGGCAAGAATATGAGTAACAGCGGCGGCTAAATCTGGGAACACGAGCGTACCTTCCGGCAAGCCACCTTTGGCTTGAGTTTTAGTCCCTTTTCCGGTGAGCACTAAAAAAGGTTGAGCCCCCAAACGGGCCGTAGCCTCTAAATCCCTAAGAGAATCCCCGATCGCAGGAACATCTTTTAAATCAACATCATAACGCTCAACAATTTCTTCAATCATGCCGCTTTTGGGTTTGCGGCAAGCACAATTTGCCTCTGCGGTATGCGGGCAAAAAAATATCGCATCAATTCGTCCGCCGATTAGGGCACAGGCTTTATGCATTTTGTCGTGAATCGCATTCAGCACCGACATATCGAACAAACCGCGCCCGATGCCCGATTGATTGGTGGCGACCACCACGCGATAACCGGCTTGGCATAAACGCGCAATGGCCTCCAAACTTCCCGGAATCGGCTTCCACTCTTCCGGATTTTTAATGAACTGATCGGAGTCATAATTGATAACACCATCGCGATCTAGAATAATAAGTTTCATGCGGCCAACTTTGAAATATCGGCAACTTGATTCATCAAGCCGCCCAGTTGTTGTAATAAAGCAGCGCGATTCATGCGAATCGTTTTGTCCTCGGCCATCACCATTACCTGATCAAAGAAAGCATCAATAAACGGTTTCAAAGTGACCAACGTATTCAAGTTCTCTGAATATTCGCCCCGCTCAAAATGACGCAAAGCCTGTGGCCCGATATCCTGCAGCGCGGCATACAATTGCTGCTCTGCAGCATCGCTCAACAGCTGCGTATTCACCAGTGCACCGCTCAGGGCGCTGCCCAACTCTTCATGATTTTTGCGCATAATATTTTGTACGCGCTTATTGGCGGCAGCCAAATCTTTGGCCACGGCTAACGCAGCAAAATTCCGCACCGCCAGCAAACGCGGCGTTGCCTCTTGCAAACGCCCGGCCAGCATATAAAGCACCGCTTCAATATGCGCGGATTCAAAATCGCGGTCGCGCAAATAGCCGCGTAATCTGTCCAGCATGAACCCTTCCACATCTTGTGCCACCGTGCTGCTTAACATTCCGACGGGGAAATTTTCTGCGGCCATGCCGAGTAACTTCGGCAAGGGAATATCCAGCGGCGTTTCAATCAAAATCCGCAACACGCCCAAGGCATGGCGGCGCAGCCCGAACGGATCTTTATCGCCGGTGGGAATTTGACCGATACCATAAATACCCAGCAAGGTTTCCAGTTTATCCGCCAGCGCCACGGCACAGGCAATCTTGCTGCGCGGCAAATTATCGCCCGCAAAACGCGGCTGGTAATGTGCTTCAATCGCTTCCGCTACATCCGCTTTTTCACCATCATGCAACGCGTAGTAACGCCCCATCACCCCCTGCAATTCCGGAAACTCGCCGACCATATCGGTAAGCAAATCGGCCTTGCATAAACGGGCGGCCAACTCTGCGTCCGCCTTGTCCGCGCCCAGCAATGTTGCAATGCCCCCCGCCAGCGTGGTGATGCGCGACACGCGCTGTAACTGGGAGCCCAACTTATTGTGGTACACCACGTTGCCCAGTTTTTCGACGCGCGCTTCCAGTTTTTGCTTGCGATCCTGGTTATAAAAGAACCGTGCGTCCGCCAAACGGGGGCGCACAACCCTCTGATTCCCTTCAATAATTTTACTCGGATCGGAAATCTGCATATTCGACACAATCAGGAATTTATTCAGCAACTTACCGCTGCTATCCAACAACGGAAAATACTTTTGATTTTGCTGCATAGTCAAAATTAAACATTCCTGCGGCACCTCAAGATACTCGGATTCAAATTCACCGACATACACTTCCGGCCATTCCACCAGCGCCGTCACTTCATCCAACAGGGTGCTCAACACGCTGCGGTCTTCATTGGATAAGCCCAGCAATTTTTGAATATCAAAATTCGCGTGTCCCACCCAAATGGCACTTAATGATTCGGCCAGCTTATCCAATTTCACCGCAATCATTTCGCGGCGCTTTTCAAAACTTGGAATCACAAACCCTTCGCCCTCCAACTGTTTCTCATAATCATCGGCATGTGCAATGGTGAGAGAATCAGCTGACAGAAAACGATGGCCGCGCGTAACATTCCCGCTTTGTAAACCCAATACCTCCACCATCAAAACGCGCGCGCCATGCAGCACCGTGAGCGCATGCACCGGCCGGACAAACTGATGATCCGAATCGCCCCAACGCATCAGCTTGGGGATGGGCAGTTTCTTTAAGGCTTGTGCAACAATATCAGCCAGACACTCATCCAGCGCCCTGCCCTTTTGTTCTATTTTGGCAACAAAATATTCCGCCTTGCCGTCGCTTACCCGCTGTAAATTTTCAAACGTGACATTGGCCGAACGCATAAAACCTTCCAGCGCTTTGGAAGGATTTCCTGTCGCATCCAAACCGGCACTTACCGCCGGACCTTTGCGCTCAAGAATTCGATCCGCCTGCAAAGGTGCAACATTTGTAATAGCCACCGCTAAACGGCGCGGCGTTGCATAGGAAAAACACTCGCTGTCGGGCGCAATCAAAGCCAGCTCTTTCAACGCGCCAAAAATTTCACTGGCAAACGTAGAGGACAGTTTTTGCAACGCCTTGGGGGGAAGCTCTTCGGTGAGCAGTTCGATTAACAGTGTTTGATTCATTGTTTATTCTCCCCGTTCTTCAACATCGGGAAGCCGAGTTTCTCTCTTGATTCAAAATAAGCTTGCGCCACCGCCCGCGCCAAAGTGCGCACCCGGCCAATGTATCCGGCTCGCTCCGTGACCGAAATTGCGCCGCGCGCATCCAGCAAATTAAAGCTGTGCGAACACTTCATCACCATCTCAAAACCGGGCAACACCAAACCGGTTTCAATCAGCCGTTTGGCTTCGTTCTCATACTCGTTAAAGTGGCGGAATAACATCTCGACATTGGAATGTTCAAAATTATATTTGGATTGTTCGACCTCATTTTGATGATACACATCACCATAGGTCACCACCGTGTCGCCGTTTTTCGCCCAAACCAAATCATAAACGTTTTCAACACCTTGCAAATACATCGCAAGACGCTCCAGACCGTAAGTAATCTCGCCCAGCACCGGCTTGCACACCAGTGAACCCACTTCCTGAAAATAGGTAAACTGTGTTACTTCCATGCCGTCCAGCCAAACTTCCCAGCCCAGTCCCCAAGCACCCAAAGTAGGGGACTCCCAATCATCCTCCACGAAGCGAATATCGTGCTCCATCGTGTTGATGCCCAGAGCACGCAAACTGTCCAAATACAATTCCTGAATATTATCGGGCGAGGGTTTTAATGCGACTTGAAATTGATAGTAATGCTGTAGGCGATTCGGGTTTTCGCCGTAGCGCCCATCCTTGGGACGACGCGAAGGCTGCACATACGCCGCGCGCCAATGCTCGGGGCCAATGGCGCGCAAAAAAGTAGCCGGGTGAAATGTTCCGGCACCAACTTCGATATCGTAAGGCTGCAACAGCGCACAGCCTTGCTTATCCCAAAAATTTTGTAAGGTCAGAATGACTTGCTGAAAGGTCAACATTGTTTAGCTTGGATAAAATTGCGAAGGCGCGCATTTTACGGGTTTTTAGGGTAACGCGTCAGCATTCGAAATGCACAAATACTGCTTCGGGGAGGTGTTGCCACTAAGATTTTTCCTGAATCACCCATTGCCAGAAAAGTTACAACCACCCTGCGCGTTTAAAACGGAAGTAAAGATACGCGCAGGTGCAGGTAATAATCATCAAGGCCATGGGATAGCCAAAGCCCCACTCCAATTCCGGCATATTCTTAAAATTCATTCCCCACACGCCTACCAATGCGGTGGCTACCGCAAAAATTCCCGCCCAGGCGGCGAGACGTTTGCTCACCTCATTTTGTTCGATAGAAACCGTAGATTGGCTCACCAAAATTGCGGTGGTGATGGTGTCGCGAATATTATCTATTGAGGCGTTGATGCGCACCAGATGGTCGTACACATCGCGAAAATATTCTTGTGAATTGGCACAAACCGGGGGCACGCGCCCACCGTGTAATTTTCCGGTCGTCTCCATGAGCGGCATCACCGCATGTTTCAGCAAAATAACTTTTCTTTTCAATTCGTATAGTTGCGCAATATTTGTACGCGCGGCACCTTTGTCGAATAGATGCTCTTCGGTAGCTTCAAGCTGAGATTCCAAATCTTCGATGACCGGGAAATACCGATCCACCACTTCATCCATCAAGGCATACAACACAAAACCGGAACCCAATCTGAGCAATTCCGGTTCGCGTTCGCGAATCCCCATCAATTGCAATTGACTGCGATTACAGATAGACAAAATGAAATTACGTCCGACGAAAACGCTGACTTCACCCACTGCAATTTCAGCATTGACCACTTCCAGAAGATGCATCACTACAAACAGGTGATCGCCGTACTCTTCGATTTTCGGTCGCTGACGACCGTGCATGGCATCCTCTATAGCCAAATCGTGCAGGCTAAATTCCTCCTGAATTTCTTCGAGCTCCGCATCAGTCGTATCGCGCAGCGCCACCCACACAAAACAGTCCGTGCGCTGCAGATAATCACTGATTTCCGCAACGGGAAGATCAGCCAGTTTGACGCCATTTTGATAGGCAGTGCAGTTGATTAGCATACTGAAACTACTCCAGTGTTAAGGGGCTTAAGCTTCGCCCCCAAGAGCGTCGGTTAGCGCAGTTAGTAGTTTGGCAAGCTCCCCCGTCATCAGGGTGAAATCCAGCTCAAACATTTCATCCTCATTGTCGGCAATTTTTGATGACTCTTCTTTGATAATATCCAAAAACTCCAGTCGCTTAATTTGCAGGTGCTCATTCAGCACAAACGATATCCGGTCATTCCAAGTCATGCCCAAGCGGGTAACGCGCTTTCCCGCCGCAATATGCGCCAGAATTTCTTTTCCCTCCAGCACATGATTCGCATACCGCACAGTTGCCTTGCTTTCATCGCTGGCACGCAGTTCGAGTTCACGATCAATAGTAAAGCCCGCCGGTGCATTTTCACTGGCCAACCAGTCTGTCATTGCGGCAACCGGAGAAAGTTCTGTCTGCAACAGGTGCACCGGAAAATTATCCACGGTCTTGCCCAGTTGCTCCAACAACTCTTCCGCCTTGGCCGATGAAGCCGCTTCAATAATTAGGCGGCCATTAATCAAATCCAACCAGGCATAGGTAGTGCGTTGCAGGGCAAAAGCCCGAGGCAAAAGATCATCCGTAACCACTTGTTTAATATCCTTTAATTGCTTGCGCCCGACCTTGTACCCCTGCTGTGCTTCAATGTCTGCCGCGCGCTCTTTGGTAAAGCGATTAATGATCGTGGCGGGTAATAATTTTTGCTCGACACCCAGCGCAAATAGGATTTGCTGGTTGGCAACGTGAACCAAACGGTCATCGCCCCGGCAAGAAACCCAACCGCGACTTTGCTTATCCAAGCCGCTGCAGGGCATTAATGGTTTGATGGCCAGTTTTTCTTGGAGCGCGGCTACAGTGATGGTGAAATCGGTCGGCAGGCGATAGATGAAAATGTTTTTAAACCACATAATGGGGTACCCAAAAAGCGGGGGATTATACTAACTAACAGCAATCCTGCTAAGCTCATCTATAGGGAATCGTGGCACGTGCCGCATCTCTCAAATTAATCAATCTTATCCTGTGATTTGTTAGCAACACTTAATGATGTTGCCGAAACCCTCTGTTATCATTAAGCCATGCTCAATATTCAAAATTTAACCTACCTGCAGGGCGGTATTCCGCTATTCCAATCGGCCAATTTTCAGGCGTTCGCCAACCAGCGCATCGGCTTAGTCGGCAAAAACGGTTGCGGAAAATCCTCGTTATTCCGGCTTATTCGCGGTGAAAGCAAATCCGACGGGGGCGAGGTTTCTCTGCAGAGCGGCAAGACGCTGGGCTTTGTCGAGCAGGAAATCGACAACTCTGTACAACCCGCCCTGGACTTTGTATTGGATGGCGATATTCAGTTGCGCCAGCTGGAAAAGATTTTAGCCCAGGAGCAACATGACTCGGCCTGGTTTGAAGCCCAACAATATTTCGAGGCGATTGACGGCTATGGCGCCCCGGCGCGAGCCGCACAACTGCTGAGTGGATTAGGGTTTGCAAGCGACACGCTGCGGCAGCCTGTCACCAGTTTTTCGGGGGGATGGCGCATGCGTCTTAATCTCGCGCGCGCCTTGATGCACCGTGCGGATTTATTGCTGCTCGACGAACCCACCAATCACCTTGATTTGGAAGCGATTATTTGGCTTGAGCAATATCTGGCGCGCTATCCGGGGAGCATTTTGCTGGTCTCGCACGACCGCGAATTTTTGAATGCTACCGTTAACCGCGTCGCGCACGTACACGATTGCGTGATCGATAACTATGCGGGTGACTACGACGATTTTGAACGCGCCCGCGCTGAAAGAATTGCCCTGCAAAATCAGGCATTCCAAACCCAGCAGGCGAAAATCGCCCATTTGGAAGATTTTGTGCGGCGCTTCCGCGCCAAAGCCACCAAGGCCAAACAGGCGCAAAGCCGCGTTAAAGCGCTGGAACGCCTGACGCGCATTGCGCCCGCGCATGTCACCGAAGGCCACTTTGAATTGGAAATTGAAGCGCCGGAACGCAGTCCCGATTTGCTGTTGCGCACTGAAACAATGGGCTTTGCCTATGGCGAAAAGCAGTTATTCAAAAATGTCGAACTGAATCTGCGTGCCGGTGCGCGTATCGCGCTGCTGGGGCCGAATGGTGCGGGAAAATCCACGCTGATTAAACTGCTGGTGGGAGAACTCAAACCTACTTCCGGAAAATTGGAAATCACGCCGGAGATTCGCATCGGCTATTTCGCCCAGCATCAATTGGAAAATCTCGACAGCAGCGCCACTCCGCTGCAACACATGGAACGTCTGGCCCCCAAAGAAACGGCGCTGACACTGCGCACTTTTCTGGGGCGCTTTGGCTTGGCGGGGAACAGCGAAGAACGGCCGGTAAGCAGTTTTTCCGGCGGCGAAAAAAGTCGGCTTGCCCTTGCGCTGCTGGCTTGGCAAAAACCGCATTTATTGCTACTGGACGAACCCACCAATCATCTCGATCTGGACATGCGCGATGCGCTGACCTTGGCGCTGGAAGAATACAGCGGTGCGGTGGTGTTGGTCTCCCACGACCGCAGTTTAATCCGCGCGGTCGCCGATGAACTGTGGTTGGTAGCCGACCAGAATGCCAAGCTGTTTGATGGTGATTTGGAAGATTACAAAGAATGGATTGAAACCCGGCGACGTGAATCAACTCCGCTAAAAGTCGATAAACCCGTTCAAACTGTGGCACCCAAAATCAATCGCAAAGCACTCCAGTCAAAACAGAACAAACTGGAAGGCGAATTAAGCAAAGCCCAAGCCGAGCTCAGCGATATCAATAAACAACTGGGCGATCCGGATACTTATGCAAAGTGCAGCGCCGATTTTATTACCCAATTAAATTCTCGCCGGGTGATGTTCGAAAGCAAGGTGGGGGAACTGGAGGAGAGTTGGCTGGAATTGGAAATGAGCTTGGAAGCCTAAACAGCAAAGCAAATAATCATTAATAATCAATATATTGCAATTTAACTTTAAACGCCCAAACGAAATTATGCTCAAAATATTCTTTAAAACTTTGCGTCTTGTACTAATGCCATTCATGCTGCTCTGGGCGAAATTCGCCATGCCCCGAGGCGTCATTCGCGCGGATCAAGAACAGAAAAAGATTAATCTGGAATGCGCAAAATTAACACTTTACCATTTTAGTACCTGCCCGTTCTGCATCAAAGTACGCCACGAAATGGGCCGATTATCGCTGCCAATCGCGTTGCGCGATGCGCAACATAATTCCACCCATCGCGCTGATTTATTACAGGGGGGCGGAAAAATCCAAACCCCATGTTTGCAGATTTTTGATGCTCAGGGCAACGTGCAGTGGCTTTATGAATCTGACGATATCATTCTCTACCTGCAACAACGCTTTGCTAAGCCACCGGTAACTTAACCATGTTTGAACTTCCCTCGATGTGGAATCTGGTTGTTTCCACGATTGTGTTTTTCATTGCGGCTTGGTATATCAACCGTCATCTTGACGAACAAGAGATGCCGAAGGACATAACCCGAAGTCTTCTGGTTTTCCTGTTGGCCTATGTACTGTCGTGGGGTTCCGGCGAGCTGGTTGACTGGCTGCAAGGGCCGCAAGCCGAAACCGAAACTGCGCAGGATTTATCCACCTTACTCAAGCAAATCAATCCATGAGTGACATTACAGAAATTACCGCCGCATTACTCAAATTCAGGGATGAGCGCGATTGGGCACAATTTCACGACCCGAAAGATCTCGCGCTGGCGCTGAATATTGAATCATCCGAGTTGCTTGAAACTTTTTTATGGAAGACTGCCGAGCAGGCAGATGTAGCCAAAGTAACAGAAGAATTGGCGGATGTTTTTGCTTTTGCGTTTTTACTTGCGGAGCAATACAAGTTAGATGTAACGCAGATCGTGCTGGATAAAATTAAAAAAAATGCGCTGAAATATCCGGTTGATAAATCCAGAGGGATCGCGAAAAAATATAACGAGCTTTAGCTGCTGGCACTCAAGCGCCACAGCGAAGTCAACTCAGCAGCACGCGCCGCATGTAAAGCATCGCTGCTATCCGAAACACGCGGATGACGGGGTTTGACATCTGTTTTTTCTACAACCTTTAACCCTGCCAAAGCTATCCAGCCGAGAAACTCAGCACGGGTGCGCAGCCCCAAATGCTCGGCAAGATCGGAGAGAATTAACCAGCCTTCTCCCCGCGGCAAAAGATGCTCTTTAAGCCCGTGCAAAAAGCCGCGCAACATACGACTCTCGGGATCGTAAACCGCATGCTCCAGCGGTGAACTGGGACGCGCGGGAACCCAAGGCGGATTGCACACCACAAGTGCAGCGCGCCCCTCGGGAAATAAATCCGCCGGCTGCACTTCAACCTGATTGTCATAGCCCAACTGAAACAAATTTTCACGCGCGCAATGCAAAGCGCGGGCATCCTGGTCGGTGGCGATAATGCGTTGTATGCCGCGTTTCGCCAACACTGCGGCCAGCACTCCGGTGCCGGTACCGATATCAAAGGCGAGAGACTCTTTAACGCAAAGTTCTGGCAATGCGGCATCATTCACCAGTCCGACATATTCACCGCGTATCGGCGCAAACACGCCGTAATGCGGATGAATTTTGGCGCCCAACGCGGGAATTTCCACACCGTTTTTACGCCATTCATACGCGCCGATGATGCCCTGCAATCCGCGCAACGAGGCAATGTAAGCTTCATGCACCCGACCATAAACTTCCACGCAAGCCGCGCTGACATCGGGCGCACGACGCAATGGAATGCCGTGGTCCGCATTAAACGGCAGCAGCAACATACCCAGGGTGCGGGCACGCTGTGATTGCGTCTGACGGTGCAAATGAAAGGCTTCCGCAGGCGTACCGGGTTTGGATTTTTCTTTGCGCGGCTTTTCATCGGCGCGACGTGCCATGGCTTGCAATAGTTGGCGTGCATTATTAAAGTCACCGCTCCAGAGCAAAGCCGTGCCTTCACAGGCCAGACGATAAGCTTCATCCGCATTGATACGGTCGTCGGCTACGATGACACGCTTGGGCGGGGGCGTACCTGCCTCGGAACGCCAGCGTGCCGACTGTTCAGTGTCGGATTCTATCCAGCGAATGACGGGATAAGTGGTCATTGGCAATTCAGCAACATAATTAACGCCCCTCTGCTCTCTTAAGTTGCTGGTAGCGTAATTTGGCAGCGTGATCATCGCGAACCGCTTCAATTTCCCGCATCACAGAACGCACATCAGCCTTCTTTTCGATTTGCTGAAATCTTCCGCTGAGCGGGGTATCTGCTTGCAATTCACCGCGCTGGTAGATTGACCAAATTTCTTTGCCATATTGGGTGGTGATGAGTTCCGGTGCAAACTGGCCAAAATAGACCGCCAGATTTTCCACGTCGCGCTCCAGCATGCGGCTGGCATTATTATTCGCGGCAGCATCGACCGCTTGCGGCAGGTCGATAATCACCGGCCCGAGCTCATCCACCAGCACATTGAATTCGGATAAGTCGCCGTGCACGATACCGGCACACAACATAAGTACCACTTGGTGAATAAGGAAAGCATGAAATTCGCGCGCTTGTTCTGGTGTCAACTCCAAGTCATTCAGCCGGGGAGCGGGCTGTCCATCGGCGTCCGTCACCAACTCCATAAGCAACACGCCCTCAAAAAAACCCAAAGGTTGCGGTACGCGCACCCCGGCAGCGGCAAGTTTATATAAAGCATCGACTTCCGCATGTTGCCAGGCAGCTTCCTGCTCCTGACGTCCATAACGTGACCCTTTTTCCATGGCGCGCGCTTGCCGGCTATTTTTTACTTTGCGCCCTTCGGTGTAAGTAACTGCCTGATGAAATCCTCGCTGATTAGCTTCTTTATAAATTTTGGCACAGCGAATGGCGGCGCCGCACTGCACCACATACACGGTCGCTTCTTTGCCGCTTTTAAGTTGGCGGATTACCTCATCCACCAGTCCGTCTTCGACAAGCGGAGCGATTCTTTTGGGAACTTTCACTTAGCGGCCCAACTCAACAAACACAAAAATCAGAATTCCGATCACTAAGTTTGTCGCCACCAGCTTGCGAATGACAGCCAAAATAGCGCCGGCCTTAGGCCAATCGTTATCTGCCACCGCCAAATTAAAGGGGACATATTGCGCAAAAAAGACATAAGCAAAAATGAGCAACATCAACACTCCACCGCCCAGCATTGCGTGAATGTAATGGGGTAATTGCACGATGCCGCCCATCAGGTAAGTCATATACAAGCCACTTACCAGTGTGGCAAAAACTGCAATCCATACCCAGTTAAAAAACCGGCAGAACACCTTATCCCACAATTTTAAACGCTCGGGCGGTTGCAGCGCCTCTCCGGCGGCAGGACGTAACACCATGTATGCAAAGAACATTCCGCCCACCCACAAGACAACAGCGAGCAAGTGTATTAGCTTAAAAACCATCATGTTAAATTTCCTCCTTAAGTAATTTGCGTACTGGAGCAAAACTTTTACGATGCTCGTCAGATACGCCATATTGCATTAACGCGCTGAGATGAGCTGCAGTTGGATAGCCTTTATGCTGCGCGAATCCATATTGCGGCATGCGTTCATGCATTTCCAACATCGCCGCATCACGCGCGGTCTTTGCCAGAATTGAAGCGGCAGAAATTTCCGCCACACTGCTGTCGCCCTGCACAATCGCCCGGCAGGAAATGTTAATAGCCGGACAATATAATCCATCCACCAGCACTTCATGCGGCTGCATGGACAGTGCTTCAACCGCGCGGCGCAATGCCAACAAGCTGGCTTGCAAAATATTTATTTCATCGATTTCTTGTGCCGAAGCAGTGGCAATCGCCCAAGCCAACGCATGCTGGCGAATCTCAACGGCGAGCTTATCGCGTTTTTTTTCGCTAAGTTTTTTTGAATCCGCCAGACCGGCAATGGGATGCTGGCTATCGAGAATAACCGCTGCCGCATACACCGGACCAGCCAAAGGGCCACGCCCCGCTTCATCCACCCCGCAAACCAAGTGAACCCGAGTCATTTAAGCGCGACTTAAATACGGCAAAATGGCTTGCGCGGCTTTATACGCGGTATCTTGCTTGAGTCGCGCGTGAAAGCCTTCAAACACTGTTTCCAGTTCAGCCACTGCGCCCTTGTCGTTCACCAGGTTCATCAAGGCTTGGGAGAGATTTTCCGGTGTCGCATCATCTTGCAATAACTCGGGAACTACAAATTTACCCGCGAGAATATTGGGCAAGCCGACGTAAGGCAGATAGGCTTTGCGCTTGCTCAACCAATACGCGAAACGTTGCATTTTATAAGTGATCACCATGGGGCGCTTGAGCAGCGCCGCTTCCAGCGTGGCGGTTCCAGAGGCAACCAAAACGCCATCCGCCGCAATCATCGCGTCATGCGCATGACCGAACAGCATGGTAATCGGCATTTCCTGAGCTTCCTGCTGCCACAGTATATTTTCAAAAATAGTACGCGTTTCGCGACTGGCGAGTGGCACTAAAAATTGCGCCTCGGGGATCTTCTGCAAAATAAGTTTTGCAGTTTTTATATAGGTCTCGGCCAAATACCGCACTTCGCTCTGACGACTGCCGGGCAATAAAGCAAATACTTTTGCCTTGTGCGGAATACGCATTTGTTCACGCATCAAGTTGCGCTTGGGGTATTCCGGTAACATGTCTGCCAAAGGATGGCCTACATAAGTCACCGGTATACCGGCCTTTTCGTAGATGGGCGCTTCAAAAGGAAACAAGGCAAGGAGGTGCGAAACTGCTTTTTTGATTTTATGAATACGCTCTCCGCGCCAAGCCCAAATAGACGGACTGACATAATGTACAGTGGGGATGCCGTGTTTTTTTAAGGCCAGCTCCAAACCCAAATTAAAATCCGGCGCATCTATACCAATAAAGATATCGGGCGGGGTGGCGATAAGCGTGTCCCGCAATTGTTTGCGAATGCCGGAAATTTCACGGTAATGCTTGAGTGCATCCCAATAACCGAACACAGACAATTTTTCCATTGGAAAGGAAACTTCCATTCCCGCCGCCTGCATTTTTGGACCGCCAATGCCGATAAAGCGCAGCTCCGGCAAACATTGTTTCAGGGCTTCAATCAGATGACTGCCGAGCAAATCACCGGAAGCTTCCCCCGCCACCATTGCGATGGTTTTAATAGTGCCGCTCATAATATATAAACCAATAAAATCAACGCACTATACCGCGATCCGCAAGAGCTAAAAATTCTGCCAAGATAGCCAACTCCGGATGTTCGCCCACCTGCGCGCTGATAGATGTTTTTGCCTCGTCAAACGAAAGTCCGGACCGGTACAACGTCTTGTAAGCACGTTTAATGGCCATAATGGAATCGCTGCTGAAGCCGCGGCGTTTCAACCCTTCCGAATTGATACCGTGCGCCACCGCGGGATTATCTGCCGCAGTAATGTACGGGGGGAGATCCTGCGATAAGCGGGTTTGAAAGCCGGTCATCGCATGCGCGCCGATGCGCACAAACTGGTGAACTCCGGACAGTCCGCCTAGAAACGCCCAATCGCCCACATGCACATGCCCGCCCAAATTCACTGCGTTGGCCATAATGGTGTGATTGCCGATCTGGCAATCGTGTGCGATATGCACATACGCCATAATCCAATTGTCGTTACCGATCCGCGTTACGCCTCCATCCTGAATCGTTCCAAGATTAAATGTGCAGTACTCGCGAATAGTATTGTTATCGCCGATTTCCAGACGCGTGGGTTCACCCGCATATTTTTTATCCTGGGGAATTGCGCCGATCGAATTGAACTGAAATATCCGATTGTCTTTACCGATGCGGGTATGGCCTTCAATAATGACATGCGGCCCTACCCAAGTACCGGCGCCAATTTCCACATGTTCGCCGATGATCGAAAAAGCGCCCACTTCGACATCGTCGGCAAGCTGCGCGTTGGGATGAATTAAAGCAGTAGGATGGCGCATTACTTATCCCGCATGGTGCACATAATTTCAGCTTCGGCTGCGACCTGCCCGTCTACCTCGGCAAGCGCACTAAACTTCCACAAACCGCGTTTTTGAAAAATGGGTTTGACCTTCAGGAATAATTGGTCACCGGGCACCACCGGACGCTTAAAGCGCGCTTTGTCGATACCGACAAAGTAATACACCTTGCTGTCGTCGGCTTTACCGCCTTCTCCGGTAAACGAAAGAATCGCCGCCGCTTGCGCCATCGCCTCGATTACCAGCACGCCCGGCATCACCGGGTGATGCGGATAATGGCCGGGGAAAAATGGCTCGTTGATCGTTACATTTTTCAGCGCGACAATCTCTTTTCCCGGCTCGATAGAAATTACACGATCTATCAGCAAGAACGGATAACGGTGGGGCAAGTGATGCAAAATCTGGTTAATATCCATTTGAAAACTCATCTATTTCTCCTCTCTCAAGATGCTGCGCCACTTTTAATAAGTTCAATTTCTTTTTCTAGCAGTTTGATTTTATTATACATTTCATCAAGATGACGCAACTGCACCGCATTTTTGCGCCATTCTTCATTCGGACTAAACGGAAACAGACCTGTATAGGCACCCGCTTGGCGAATTGATTTTCCTATCACGGTTGAAGAGGAAATTTCAACCTGATCCGCGATAGTTAAGTGTCCCAGCACAATCGCGCCCCCGCCGATACGGCAATATTTTCCAATCGTGGCACTACCCGCGATACCCACGCAACCGGCAATCGCGGTATGCGCGCCGATATGCACGTTGTGCGCAATCTGAATTTGATTATCCAGCTTTACGCCGTCTTCAATCACCGTGTCATCCAGCGCCCCGCGGTCGATAGTCGTGTTTGCACCAATCTCGACATCATTACCGATCACTACACGGCCAATTTGCGGGATTTTTTTCCAGGCACCTGCCTCCATCGCAAAACCAAATCCATCCGAACCAATCACCGCACCCGAATGAATGATCAGGTTATTGCCCAGCACACAATCGTGGTACACCACCACATTCGGATACAAGCGGGTATTGTTGCCAATCGTGGCATGTGCACCAATGCTGCACCCCGACATAATTACGCTTCCTTGCCCGATACTGGCGCCCTCCCCCACGGTTACATTTGCCGCGATATGCGCGTCAGTTGCGATACTCGCACCGGATGCAATCACAGCGCTGGGATGAATTCCGCCAGCGAAACTTGGCAACGGATTTAGAAAAGTTGAGACCTTGGCAAAATACGAATAGGGATTGTCACAAACAATGCGCGGAATAGAAGTGGCTGCAGCATCCGCTGCGGAAACAATCACCGCACTCGCATGGGTAGTTTCCAGCTGCTTGTGATATTTGGAATTAGCGAGGAAAGCGATTTGACCACCGCCGGCACTTTCCAAAGTGGCAATTTGTTCAATTTGCGTGTTCGCATCGCCCTCAATCGTGCCGCCAAAACGCGCAACAATTTCAGTCAGTGTAAATGTTGGGCGAGCCATAGCCGTTATTTATCCGCTTTTTCATTGGCCAAATATTCCAGCACTTTTTCAGTGATATCGATCTCCGGATTGCGATACACCGCCTCCTGAAGGATCAGATCGAATTTTTCAGTTTCGGCAATGGCTTGAATGGCTTTGTCTGCCAGACCCAATACTTGAGCTAACTCTTCATTCTTGCGCAGATTTAAATCTTCGCGAAATTCGCGCAGCGTACGCTGTAACGTTACATTTTGATTGGCCAACTCGCGCTCTTTTGCACGATGCTCCGCATCCGCTTTGCCCCCGTCTTTATCCAGCTCCGCCTGCAAATCTTTAACTTGCTTCATTAGCTGCTTGATCTCTTGGTCGCGTGTTGCAAATTCTTTTTCGATTTTTTTCTCGGCCTTTACTGCAGGGGCCGATTCACGCAACAGTCGTTGTGTATCGACAATGCCAACTCTAAAATCGGCAGCGTAGCCAGATGTGATAGATGCCGCCAGCATTGTTAATCCCAGAAATCTTTTCATACTGCCTCCTCAATCCAAAATTTCGCCCAAAAATATTAACCGCTTAACAACTCCAGCCGGATTTTATGGAGTACGGCGGTGTGACACCGGCAAATTTAAAACCGCGACGTCGTACCGTCGCACTCCAAATAGCTTAAAACAAGGTTCCCAAGGTAAATTGGAAACGCTGCACTTTGTCCTGATCCTGAACACCTAGCGGCACGCCATAACTCAACTTAAGCGGTCCCACCGGGGAAAACCAGGTAATAGCCACTCCGGTAGAAAATCTTAAACCGGTTGAAGCGGGAACCTGCGTATCAGCGCCATATACCGCGCCGCTATCCAAAAAGGCACTTAAGCGCACCGATTTTTCTTTGGCAAATCCGGGCATCGGAAACAATAATTCGGCGTTACCAATCACGCGCTTATTACCGCCGAGGGAATAATTATTGGCATCACGCGGCCCCAACGAACTCGGCTCATATCCCCGCACTGAACCGACACCACCGGCATATAGATTTTTAAAGAACGGCAATACTTGCCCGCCATAACCGTTAGCCAGCCCCAGATCGCCGTTCAACATCAAAGTGATGTCGTTGCTTACCGGATAGAACCACTGATGCTGATATGTAATTTTAAAGTATTGTTGATCCGAGACCGGCATACTCACTTCGGTGAACGCACGCTGCACCGTCCCTTCCGTCGTATAAATGGCGCTATCGCGATCATCGCGACTCCAACCAACTGTTCCCAATAAGTTTGCCGTGGTTGAACCAAACGTATTGATGTATTCCTGGAAGCGCGTCGGGCTATAACTTGTCAGCCCGATCGTTGCCTGCTCTGCGGCTAAACCATAGTGAATCATTTGATCTTCATCCAGTGGCACGGCAAAACGCACTCCGCCGCCCAACGTATCCGAAGTGTATTGACTGATCGACACTGAATCGGTGTTGGTTTTACGTTTATACACGTCGAAACCACGACTCACGCCCTCATCGGTATAGTAGGGATTAGTGTAGGACACTGAATATACCTGATTGATTTTACTGGTATTTATTTGCGTCGAAAGGCTATTGCCAGTACCGAACAGATTGCTTTGCGAAACGCCCGCCATCAACGTCAAACCTTCAGTACTGCTAATACCCGCACCTACCGACAAATTCCCCGTAGATTTTTCCTCTACCGATATATTCAAATCCATCTGATCTTTGGTGCCGGCAACCGGAATTGTTTCGATATTCACAGCGCTAAAGAATCCCAGCCGATCTACGCGCTGTTTGGATTTTTTAATTTTTTCAGTCGCAAACCAACCGCTTTCCATTTGACGAAACTCGCGGCGAATCACTTCGTCACGCGTCTTGGTATTTCCAGATACATTGATACGGCGAATAAACACGCGCTGATAGGGATCGGTAATAAAAGTGAAGCCAACCTGATGTTTTTCTTTGTTAATTTCCGGCGCAGCATTCACATTGGCAAACGCATAACCCTGATCCCCAAAACGTTCGGTAATTTTTTGCGATGAAGCTGTGATTGCTTTGCGCGAAAATACATCGCCCGGTTGAATCTCGATTAACTTGCGAAGTTCCTCGTGAGTAAACACGGTTTGAGGTCCCACAACATTCACCGATGAAATAGTGTATTTCGGGCCTTCATTAATATTCAGGGTGATAAATATATCTTTTTTATCGGGTGAAATAGAAACCTGGGTGGAGTCAATCGAAAACTCCATATAGCCGGAGTCCAGATAAAAAGTTCGTAGCGTCTCCAAATCAGCCGATAACTTCTGCTTGGAGTACTGGTCATTTTTACTTAACCAACTAAACACTCCGGGCGTACTCAGTTTCATCATATCCAACAATTCAGTCTCGCTGTACGCTGAGCTGCCAACGATATTGATTTGCCTGATCTTGGACACTTGCCCCTCAACCACATTAAAACTCACCGATACACGGTTTCTTTCCAATTCTTTGATGGTTGTTTTAACTGCGACCGCATATTTTCCGCGCGCCACGTACTGGCGTTTAAGCTCCTGCTCGGACTTCTCCAGCGCGGACTTATCGAAAATTCGCCCTTCAGCCAAACCTATCTGTTTAAGATTGTCACGCAATTGATCTTTGGGAAAATCTGATACCCCGTTAATTTCAACACTTGCGATGGAGGGGCGTTCGCGCACCGCCACGATCATGATATCCCCCTCCGCATTGATACTCACGTCCTTGAAAAATCCGGTAGAAAATAAAGCCCGAATTGAACTGGCTGCCAAATCATCCGTTAGCCTGTCGCCCACCTTAACAGGCAGATAACTAAACACCGTGCCGGCTTCAGTACGCTGAATACCTTCCACACGAATGTCTTTAATGACGAAAGGATCAATAGCCCATACAGAGGTGGCATACAACAGCGGGATAAGCCCCGCCAATTTCTTAAAATTCATTAGCTATTCAACCTAAAATCAAACGACTTATATCGTTATACAAAGCAAACACCATCAATGTCACGAGTAATGCTATGCCTACATTTTGTCCGGCTTCCCATAATTTTTCAGAGACCGGACTACCCTTTAAGAGTTCAATCGAATAATACAGCAAATGCCCGCCATCCAATAATGGGATGGGGAGTAAATTCAACACCCCGAGACTGATACTAATCAGCGCGAGAAAGCCCAAATAAGCGCCCCATCCAATTTGCGCCGATTGCCCTGCATAATCGGCAATGGTAATCGGGCCACTTAAATTCTTCAACGATACCTCGCCCAACAACATGTTCCACATCATTTTAACGCTGACTACCGAAGTTTCCCAAGTCTTGCTTATCGCTTCGTTCAGTGCCGCAAATGGTGCATAACTGACTTCGGTCATCAACGCTGCAAAAGCATCACGATCGATGCGCGGCGCAGCGCCGATTTTTCCGATTAATGTACCCGACTCGTCGACTGAATCCGGCGTAAGTTTCAGTGCCAGAATACTGCCCGCACGCTCAATCTCGACAAGCAGAGCTTGTTGCGGGTGGGCGCGCACGACATTAACGAAGCCATCCCACAGGGTAATATCTTGTTCATTTACACGCAGAATTTTATCTTTTGCCAGCAATCCGGCACGCTCCGCGGCACCGCCGGCAAGGACTTTTTCAATTATCGGCGCAATTGGCGGTTGATAAGGATGCAGACCCAAGTTACTCAAGAAATCACCGTCCAAATCAGCAGGCGTTAAAGAACTCATGTCCAACACACGGAACAGCGTTTCACCGTCAGAAGTGCGTAACTGCAAATTCGCCTCACCTTGTTGCAACACCAAATCGAGCAATACCCAGCGCACTTCCTGCCAACTCTGCGTAAGCTGCCCGTTAATGCTGACAATCATTTCCTGTGCGCGCAATTGGGCTGCCGCAGCCGGGGTAGACTGGGGAACTTCACCGAGAATTGGTTTTAAGCCGGGAACGCCATAGATAAACAATGCCCAATACAATACGATAGCTAACAGAAAATTGGCGACCGGCCCCGCCACCACAATTGCCATACGTTTCAATACCGGCTGGCGATTGAAAGTGCGCCCCAATTCTTCAGTGGCAACCTCACCTTCACGCTCATCCAGCATTTTTACGTATCCGCCAAGGGGAATCAAAGAGACCACCCATTCCGTTTCGCCACCGGCAAATTTTTTTGAGTAAAGTACCCGGCCGAAACCCAGTGAAAAACGTAATACTTTGACATTGCATAGACGCGCAATCCAGTAATGTCCCAGTTCATGGAACAATACCAGCACCACAATCGCCAAAATAAATGCCGCTAGTGTCATCGGTTAATCCAAGTCTGTGCGGCACTACGTGCCTGCTCATCAGCCTGCAGCACATCTTCCAGCACATCCACCGTAAGTGAAGGCAACTTATCCAGGACATCGGCAATTAAACGCGGTATATCGAGGAAGGCGATGCGTTTTTCCAAAAACGCTGCCACCGCAACCTCGTTTGCCGCATTCATAATGGCCGGTGCGGTTCCGCCCGTGCGCAACGCGCGATACGCCAAAGCCAAACACGGGAAACGCTGAAAATCCGGCTCCTCGAAATCCAGGCGGGCAATTTTAAATAAATCCAAAGGCGCCACGCCCGAAGGAATACGCTGCGGATAGGCCAACCCATAGGCAATCGGCGTGCGCATATCGGGATTACCAAGTTGCGCCACAACCGAGCCGTCCACATATTGCACCATCGAATGAATCACACTTTGCGGATGCACCACCACCTGAATGTAATCCGCGTGCGCATTAAACAACCAGTGCGCCTCGATGACCTCCAATCCCTTGTTCATCATGGTGGCGGAATCGACCGAAATTTTGCGCCCCATACTCCAGTTCGGATGGGCACAAGCTTGCTCGGGAGTTACATTTTTTAAATCCGCGAGTGCGGTATTGCGAAACGGACCGCCGGAAGCCGTCAGCAGAATTTTGCTCACCCCGGCGACATTAAGATCGCCCGAATAGTGTTGCGGCAATGCCTGAAAAATAGCATTGTGTTCGCTGTCAATTGGCAGCAGGGGCGAGCCACTTTGTCGAATTGCATCCATAAATATGCGCCCCGCCATGACCAATGTTTCTTTATTAGCCAACAAAATACGTTTTCCGGCACGCGCTGCGGCCAGTGTGGGACGCAACCCGGCGGCGCCAACAATAGCCGCCATCACAGAATTCACCTCAATAGATTCAGATACTTGCACAAGCGCCTCAACGCCGCACAATACTTCGGTATCCAAACCGGCTTGTTTAATATTTTGGGAGAGACGCAGTGCGGCTGACACATCCAGCAATACCGCGTATTTCGGATGAAATTGCCGGCATTGCTCAAATAGCAATTCATCCTGCTGATTCGCCGTCAACGCGAAAATTTTATATAGATCAGGATGGCGTGCCACCACATCCAATGTGCTTTTGCCGATACTACCGGTGGAACCCAGAACGGTAATAAGTTGTTTAGTCATAATGATCTACAAAAGAAATAGGGACAAGAGTATAGGAAAAAGATAAAAGCCTTTATTGAGCTGTTTCCCGTGAGCACCCGAGGCGCGCCACTCCCACTCTTGTAACATTAGGCCAGTTGTTGAAAAACCAACGCTAGGGCCGCAAACGGCAACGTTGAAGTCAATGCGTCAATACGGTCCAACAAACCACCATGCCCCGGCAATAGCGTGCCACTATCTTTTACACCGGCTTGACGCTTAACCGCCGATTCAAATAAATCACCGATCACCGCCAAACCAACCCACCACCACGAAGCGATGATAATTCCCGGTAATATCGGATAGTTTTTAAATAGACCGGTACTCCACCCTACAATCAAAACATAAATTGTCACTATCAGGAGTGCACCGAACACGCCTTCCCAAGTCTTACCCGGACTAATTTCCGGTGCCAATTTATTTTGACCGAATTTCTTTCCCGCGAAATAGGCGGCAGTATCTGCCACCCAAACGACCGACATGGCGCCCAGCAACCACCAGGGACTGGCGCTGCGTAAATCAATCATTGCCAAGCCGGTTGGGATCAGCACTGCCCACCCGGTAAGCCCCATAATCCAAATATTTTGCGGGCGCCAACCGGCAATCATCCAAGCCGGCACGATCAACACCCACAATATTACTGCGGCAAAATACCAAAACAGGTGGGGCAATGGCACTGTTCCAGGACTGTAACCCGAATCCAACCAGAATATCGCGATCATCAATAGCAAAGAAACAGCGCAATATGCTGTGGCGAATCGGCCCGACATTTTAGACATGCGCGCCCATTCCACCGCGCCCTGCCAAACCATGAGTGCGATCAATGCAGACCATGCCAGAGGAGGTAATGCAAACAGCGCGGCGAGCAGCGCAACAAACAATATAACCGCAGTAATAACGCGTTGTTTAAGCATCGGACTTATTTTCAATTAACTGTTCGCTGGTACGGCCAAAGCGCCGCTCGCGTTTTTGATAGGATTGAATCGCGGCTTCCAATGCTGCACGATCAAAGGCCGGCCATAATGTGTCGGTAAAATACAGTTCGGTATAGGCAAGTTGCCATAACAGGAAATTACTAATTCTCTGCTCACCGCCTGTTCGAATAAACAGATCAGGTTCGGGCGCGTAATGCATCGACAAAAACGGCTCCAAATCTTCTTCATTAAAGTTGCCCATTTTCTCGGGTTGCGCCAGGCTGAGTTGGTGTACCGCATTCATGATGTCCCAACGCCCGCCATAATTTGCAGCAATCGTGAGCGTCAGACCGTCATTATTGGCCGTTAAAGCTTCAGCTTCAGCAATGTATTTTTTGAGCAGGTCATCGAAGCGACTTGTATCGCCGATGATAATGAGGCGCACATTATTCTTGTGCAAGTTGGAGACTTCGCGTTCCAGCATCTTGACGAAAAGTTGCATCAAAAATGAAACTTCGTCATCGGGACGCCGCCAATTTTCACTACTAAAGGCGAACAGCGTGAGATATTTCACGCCCAACTGACGACACGCCTTAACCATCTCGCGCACGGTTTCCACGCCGCGCTGATGGCCTGCCACGCGCGGTAATAAACGCTTTTTAGCCCAACGCCCATTGCCGTCCATAATCATTGCGATATGACATGGTGCTTCAGGCGCATCCGGTATGGTACGAGTTGAACTTCTAAATAGCGCCATTATTAAATACCTTTGAGGGGTAAGGTACGACATGCAGGATTCGGGGGCAAACAGGGCGCATACAACACACCCTTACCTCGCATTCCAATTAGACTGCCATTAAATCTGTTTCTTTAGTTTGCAAGGCTTTGTCAATCTCCCCCACAAAACGATCTGTAAATTTTTGCACTTCATCCTGCGCGCGGCGCTCTTCGTCTTCACCGACCTCTTTATCTTTGAGTAATTTTTTCAATTGCTCATTGGCATCACGACGAATGTTACGCAAGGCCACTTTTGCATTTTCAGCTTCGTTACGCACCACCTTAATTAAGTCGCGGCGACGCTCTTCGGTCAACATCGGCATCGGCACGCGAATAACATCACCATTCGTAGAGGGATTCAAACCCAAATCGGCATCACGAATCGCCTTCTCCACCGGGGATATCATGTTTTTCTCCCAAGGCTGCACACCAATAGTACGCGCATCAATCAGCGTCACATTGGCAACTTGGGTAATCAGGGTCGGGCTACCGTAATAATCCACTGTTACATGATCCAAAATACCCGCGTGCGCGCGACCGGTGCGCACTTTACTCAAATCAACCTTAAGGGCTTCCAGCGACTTAAGCATTTTCTGTTCTACGTTCTTTTTGATATCAGCAATCATCTCTAATTCCTTGTCAATCGCAATGCACTAACGTGCCTTCGTCTTGTCCTGTTACGACACTTTTTAGCGCGCCCGCCTTAAAAATATTAAACACGATAATGGGCAATTTTTGGTCGCGGCACAGGGTCAAAGCCGTCGCGTCCATCACCTTCAAATCTTTGCTGATCGCCTCGTCAAAACTGACCTTATGATAACGCGTTGCAGTCGGGTCTTTCTTGGGATCTGCCGTATAAACACCATCCACTTTGGTCGCTTTAATTACTACATCCGCCGACATCTCCACGCCGCGCAACGCTGCGGCAGTGTCAGTTGTAAAGAAAGGACTACCAATGCCCGCCGCAAAAATAACGACCTTGCCTTCCTCCAAATAACGCAAGGCTTTGCCGCGAATAAACGGCTCTGCAACCTGCTCCAGATTTAATGCGGATTGCACGCGGCAAGGTACCCCGCCTCGCGTCATCGCATCTTGCAAAGCCATGGCATTCATCACCGTGGCCAACATACCCATGTAATCAGCGGTAGCCCGATCCATCCCCGCTGCAGCGGGAGCCACACCGCGGAAAATATTTCCCCCGCCAATCACAATCGCCACCTGCACACCCAAGCCCACCACTTCGGCGATTTCTGACACTATGCGTTCGATAACAGCACGGTTAATACCGTAACTGTCGTCTCCCATCAAAGCTTCACCGGAGAGCTTAAGCAGAATGCGTTTATAGGCGGGGGCGTTGGACATAGTTTTAGTCTTTCTTGATAGCGGCAATAGTCGCAGCCACTTCGGCCGCATAATCTTCAACTTTCTTCTCAATGCCCTCGCCGACCACAAACATTTGGAAGGCGCTTACCGTTGCACTTTTAGCCTTCAAAAACTGTTCGATCGTCTGCTTGCCGTCTTCCGCTTTAACAAAAACCTGACCGAGCAAAGTCACATCTTTGAGGAATTTTTGCACGGTACCTTCAGCAATTTTTTCCAGCATTGCTTCAGGTTTGCCGGCTTCCTTGGCTTTTTCAATCGCGATACGACGCTCTGTAGCGATTTCTTCAGGGTTTACACCGGAAGCATCAACCGACTTTGGCTTGCTGGCAGCAATGTGCATACACAAATCACGCCCCATTGCCTCGTCACCACCGGTGTAGCTCAGCAACACGCCGATTTTACTACCGTGCAGATAACTGGAAAGCTTGCCGGTTGTTGTTGCATAGCGCTCGAAACGACGAATCGTAACGTTCTCGCCCAATTTCATCACTAAGGCTTTGCGAGTTTCTTCCACAGAAGAAGAACCCATTGGCAGTACCAGCAATGCCTCAATATCAGCCGGGTCATTCTTGGCGACAATTTCGGCTACATTTTTGGCAAAGGCGACGAAATCGTCATTCTTGGCTACAAAGTCGGTTTCACAGTTAATTTCCGCTACAGCACCCGTTTTACCATCCGGCGTAATAAACGAGCTGACCACGCCTTCAGCAGTTACCCGCGAGGCCGCCTTGCTGGCTTTTGCACCGCTCTTGATACGCAGTAATTCTTCGGCTGCTTTAAAATCACCATCCGTCTCAGTCAGCGCTTTTTTACATTCCATCATGCCCAGGCCGGTTGCCTGACGTAACTCCATAACCATCCCTGCGGTAATTGCCGCCATATTGCACTCCTAACAAATCATATTTATAAAAAAAGGGGCTTGCGCCCCTTCGTCGTGGAGAGGCAGCTTACGCGGCACTCGCCTCGACTTGTTCCTTCAACTCGGTCAATGCGGCAGCACGACCTTCCAAAATTGCATCGGCCACGCCGCGTGCATATAAACGAATCGCCTGACTTGAGTCATCGTTACCGGGGATCACAAAATCCACACCCAACGGACTGTGGTTAGTATCGACCACGCCGATTACCGGAATTCCCAGCTTCTGCGCTTCAGTGATCGTGCCCTTTTGGTAGCCCACGTCGATCACGAAAATCGCCGATGGTAAACCTTGCAAATCTTTAATTCCACCCAAGCTGCGCTCCAACTTTTCCATCTCGCGACGGAACATCAAACCTTCTTTCTTGGAAACTTTCTCGATGCTGCCGTCGGCAACCATTGCTTCCAGATCGCGCAGGCGCTTGATGGAGAGTTGTACAGTCTTGAAATTGGTCAACATGCCGCCCAACCAGCGATAATCCACATAAGGAGAACCGGCACGAATCGCCTCTTCGCGAATGATTTCGCGTGCCTGACGCTTGGTTGCCACAAACAGAATAGTGCCTTTTTTAGCAGCCAGTTTGCTCACATGCTTCAACGCATCGTTGAACATCACGACGGTTTTTTCCAAGTTTACAATGTGAATTTTATTGCGATGACCGAAGATGTACGGAGCCATCTTGGGATTCCAAAAACGTGTTTGGTGTCCGAAATGAACACCCGCTTCCAACATTTGACGCATGGTTACTGCCATAAATTACTCCAATGTGTTAAGGGTTAAGTTCCACCACCCGTCAGCCTGACCCCGAAGGGCACCCCAACATGAACGGATGTGCGAATAATGCTTGCCAAGCCAAATGCCCGACAAACAGGGCGCGGATTATACCCGAAACACGCTTCCAACTCAACCTAAAATAACAGAACTACTTGTTTGAAATGCGCCGTGGAATTGGAGAGCACCAAAAAATTCGCCCTACATTCCTCTTTCCATCAAATAACCCCATAAATCCCCCTCTATTCCTCCGCTCGAATTTCCCTGAAGTTCAGATAATAGGCATAACCAAACCCCCGATTTTTCGGGGTTGCAATGACAGATATTAAGGGACGCAGCACATGAATTTCCTACAAACACTGCAAGATACGATCAAACGCTTTGGCATGCGCAGCATGGCCGGTCCCGTTCTGATCGTGCTGATTCTGGCGATGATGGTGTTGCCCTTGCCTCCATTCTTGCTGGATATTCTGTTTACTTTCAATATCGCCATGGCGATTATGGTGTTGCTGGTCAGTATGAACACCTTGAAGCCACTAGACTTCGCCTCATTCCCCACGGTATTGCTGATCTCCACCCTGCTGCGCTTGTCACTGAACGTGGCTTCTACTCGCGTGGTGCTGCTGGAAGGGCATACCGGCCCCGATGCTGCAGGGAAAGTCATTGAATCTTTTGGACATTTCTTAGTTGGCGGAAATTACGCGGTCGGTATTGTGGTGTTCCTGATTTTGGTGGTCATCAACTTTATGGTCATCACCAAAGGTGCCGGCCGTATCGCCGAAGTGGGTGCACGTTTTACCTTGGATGCGATGCCTGGCAAGCAAATGGCGATTGATGCGGACTTGAACGCCGGCCTGATCGGCGAAGATGAAGCGCGTCGGCGCCGTGCCGAAGTGGCACAGGAAGCTGACTTCTACGGCGCCATGGACGGTGCCAGCAAATTTGTACGCGGTGACGCAGTCGCCGGCATCATCATTTTGGCGATCAATCTGGTGGGTGGTTTTGTGGTTGGCGTGTTGCAACACAATATGGAGATGGCCGATGCCGCGCAAACTTATACCTTGCTGGCAATTGGTGACGGCCTGGTTGCACAGATCCCCGCGCTGGTGATTTCTACTGCTGCCGGTTTGGTGGTAAGCCGGGTAACCAGCAACGAGAATATTGGTCAGCAACTGGTTAAACAACTTTTCACCAATCCTCAAGTATTGCTGTTAACCGCAGGCATCATCGGCCTGATGGGCATGATTCCCGGTATGCCGCATTTTGCGTTCCTGTTGCTTGCCGGTGCAATGGGCTGGCTCGCCTATTACATGCTACAAAAAACCAAGCTGGTGACTCAACAAGCGGCCACCGAAGCCGCAACCGTCGCCGCACCGCCCAGTGAAGCGCCCGAAGCCAGCTGGGAAGATGTATCGCAAGTCGATGTATTGGGCTTGGAAGTTGGATACCGCATTATTTCGCTGGTGGATAAAGCGCAAGACGGTGATTTATTACGTAGAATCAAAGGCATAAGAAAGAAATTTACCCAGGAAATGGGCTTCTTGCCGCCTCCCGTACATATTCGCGACAATCTGGATCTGCGCCCCAATGCCTATCGCATCACCTTGAAGGGTGCGGAAATTGGTACCGGCGAAGCCTACACCAATATGTTGCTGGCCATTAATCCCGGCAGCGCCAACGGCGCATTGCCCGGCATGCAAACCACTGACCCCGCGTTTGGCCTGCCCGCCACCTGGATTGAACAGGATATGCGTGAAAACGCGCAGGCGATGGGCTTTACCGTGGTGGATGCCGGCACCGTTGTGGCCACCCATATGAGCCATTTAATTCATACCCATGCGGCTGAATTGCTGGGTCGCCAGGAATTGCAACAATTGCTGGATCACATCGCCAAGCTTGCACCAAAACTGACCGAGGATCTCGTGCCGAAATTATTACCGCTGTCGACTGTACAAAAAGTCATGCAGAACTTGCTGGATGAAGGTATGCACATTCGCGATATGCGCACCATTTTGGAAACGCTGGTGGAACACGCCACCCGCACCCAGGATGCAACCACCCTGACCAGCTTGGTACGAGTGGCACTCGGCCCGGCGATTATGCAGCAGTTCTATCCGTCGGCCCAGGAATTGCAGGTGATCGGCATGGATAAAGAATTGGAATATGTGCTGTCACAGGCCCTGCAAGCAGGCGGATCGGCAATCGAACCGGGCTTGGCCAACACACTGTTGCGTGAAGCCAAATCCGCCACCCAAACTCAGGAACAAATGGGCTTGCCCACCGTATTGTTGGTACCCGGACAGATTCGGGATTTGCTGGCGCGTTTTCTGAAACGTTCGCTGCCACAGTTAAAAGTGATTTCACATGAGGAAGTGCCGGGATTCAAAACGGTAAGAGTTACATCTTTAGTAGGGGGTAGAGCATGAACGCAAGAAAATTTATCGCGGTAAATTCACGCGAGGCATTGAAAATGGTACGTGCAGAGCTGGGTGAAGAAGCAGTCATCCTATCCAATCGCAAAGTACCCCAGGGAGTCGAAGTGGTCGCCATGGGCAGCGCGGAACTCACCCGCCTAAGCGAGTCACACAGCAAAGAAACCCGGGTAACACCCCCACCGCCCCCCAAACCCACTGGCACGCTCACTCAGCAAGCCATGAATCAAGCCGCAGCCCTGGGTGCCAAGGTTTTGGATGCCAACACCAAACGTGAAATCGCCGCAGCCGCCATCACCCCTAAAAAAGAAGAAGAAATTGCGTTGCCCAATGCGGCACAAGCAGGCATTCTGAGCGAAATTAAAACCATGCATAATATGCTACAGGAACAACTTTCCTGCATGGCCTGGAGCGATATGCAACAACGCGACCCAAAACGCAGCACCCTGATGCGCGATATGATTAACGTGGGATTCAGCCCGGCGCTATCACGCAAGTTGCTGGAAAAAATGCCTGCCAATGGCGACAGCGCTTGGATACAACGTATCTTGGGACATAATATTCGCGTTGCTCCGGCAGCCGAAGATATCGTTACGCGCGGCGGCGTATATGCACTCGTGGGCCCCACCGGCGTAGGCAAAACCACCACGACTGCCAAACTGGCCGCACGTGCAGTGGTACGTTATGGCGCGGACAAAGTGGCATTAATTACCACCGACAGCTATCGTATCGGCGCGCACGAACAGCTAAAAATCTACGGCAAAATTTTGGGGGTTACCGTGCATGCCGTGCGCGACACTGCCGATCTCCAGCTCACCCTGTCCGGACTGAAACACAAACATTTGGTGTTGATTGACACCATGGGCGTGGGACAACGCGACAGCCGCGTTCCCGCCCAAGCCGAGATGTTCGACACTGCCGGCGTAAAACGCTTGCTGCTATTAAATGCCACCAGCGCCGGTGGAACATTGGATGATGTGGTGCGCATGTATCAGGGCTCCGGCATCATCGGCTGCATTCCCACCAAGCTGGATGAGGCAGTTACCCTGGGCACCGTGCTGGATGTCGTCGTGCGCCACAAATTAACCATGCATTACATCGCCAGCGGACAGCGCGTCCCGGAAGATTTGCATGAAGTAAATCTGGATTACCTGCTACATCGCACTTTCAAAGTAACCGCCAAACAATCCGCCTTTACCATGCAGGAACTTGATTTCCCGGCTTTTATGGCGGGTTCCGGCACTGCACCTAGCGCGCGAGCAGAATATGCAGCTTAATCCCTTCGATGATCAGGCCGAAGGCTTGCGCCGCATGCTGTCACGCTCGGCTGCGCGTGTTGTTACCGTGGTTGGGGCACGCAGCGGATTGGGCGCCACCAGTGTGGTGGTTAATCTTGCCTCGGCATGGGCACGTGACGGCAAAGATGTACTCATTCTGGATGAGCATCTTTCCACGAATAATGTGGCAAACAGCCTGGCGTTAAAACCCCGCTATGACTTACTCAATGTGTTGCGCGGTGATAAAACGCTGCGAGAAGTCATGTTAACCGTCACCGACGGCATTCGCATCCTGCCTGTTGCCCGGGCAATGCAAAGCCTGTCCAAACTGAAAGAAACAGAAAGTGAGAAATTGCTTGCCTCATTAACCCATGCCGCAAAAAACATGGATATTGTATTGGTCGATGCGGCGGCACGCGAAGGTGTTTCGGTTTGCGCAAGCTTGTCCGGTGATGAGCCATTAGTATTAGTACTGAATAATACCGCCAGTGGCATCACCGAAAGTTATGCCATGCTCAAGCAAATGGCACTTCTGAATGGAAGGCAATCCTTTGATATTATTGTTAATAAAGTAAATGATGCAGCCGAAGCCCGCGCTATCTTCGACAATATGGCACAATTGGCTCAGCGTAATTTACAGGTTCGGCTAGAATACATGGGGTATATTCCGCTTGATGAAAAGCTAAAACGTGCGACACAATTATGCCATCCGGTTGTTGATGCTTTTCCCGGCGCACCCTGCTCGCAGGCTTTTGGCGCTATAGCACACAATCTGACACGAAAAAAAACCGTTAATAATCAAGATATTAGCAACATAACCCGAGTGATGCAACGATTAATTCGGCAAGCCCCTCTATTTTGCAGGGTGGCCGCCACCACATGAAAAGCAGCTTAAACGCGATGTATACTTCGAACGGACTCAGCGATAAAGAAGAATGCCTGAAGGTATATGCGCCTTTAGTAAAACGCATCGCCCATCACATGATGGTTAAATTGCCGAGCAGCGTGGAAGTGGATGATATTATTCAGGCAGGCATGATCGGCTTGCTGGACGCGGCCAGCCGATATGATGAATTGCGCGGTGCGCAGTTTGAAACCTATGCGGCGCAGCGTATTCGCGGCGCCATGCTGGACGAATTACGCGGCGCTGATTGGTTACCCCGAAGCTTGCGCCGTGATATGCGCCGCATCGAAGCGGCCATTCATCGTTTACAGCAAATATTCGGACGGGCACCTGCCGAGTCGGAAATCGCCAAAGAGTTGGGCGTATCGCTTATCGAATATCAACAGATGCTTCAGGAAGCACGCGGCGCCCAGTTGGTTTATTACGAAGATTTTCACAGCAATGAAGAAGATGAAGATTTCTTTGATCGCCATGAATTTGACGGCGATTCGAATCCAATGGCGTTATTGCAGGATGACCGGTTCCGCACCGCATTGATCAAAGCAATCGATGCTTTGCCGGAGCGTGAGCGTCTAATGATGGCATTGCACTATGAACAGGATTTAAACTTGCGCGAAATTGGCGAAGTAATGGGCGTGACCGAGTCACGGGTTTGTCAGCTGCATAGCCAGGCGGTCGCACGACTGCGCGGCTCATTGAAAGCACATTAACATTGGATAAACTTAGTCTATTTGGTTTATTAATCGCTTTTTCCGGCATTCTGGGTGGCCAGTTGCTGGAAGGCGGGTCTATTGCCGTACTCGTTCAAGGTGCGGCGTTTTTCATTGTGTTCGGCGGCACGCTGGGCGCGGTGATGCTGCAAAATCCCAAATCAGTATTTGTTGAAGGCATCAAGATGGGGCGCTGGGCTTTTGTTACCCCGAAAATTGATTTACAGAGTGTTGCCTATCAATTAACCACCTGGAGCAGTATTGCCCGTAAGGAAGGTTTACTGATGCTGGAAGGTCACATCAAAGCGGTTAAAGATCCCTTTATGGCCAAAGGGTTGCAACTACTGGTGGACGGCAACAGCGCGGAAAAAATTCGTGAGGTACTGGATGTCGACGTGCATATCTACGAAGAATCGCGCTGGCATGCGGCGCGGGTTTGGGAATCGGCGGCTGGTTACTCACCCACCATTGGTATTCTCGGTGCGGTTCTCGGATTGATTCATGTGATGCAAAGTCTGGGAGATCCGACCCAATTGGGCGCGGGTATCGCGGTGGCATTTATCGCCACCATCTACGGTGTAGGCTTTGCCAATCTGGTGTATTTGCCCATCGCGGGAAAACTAAAAATGATCATCATGCAGCAAATGGTCTTACGAGAAATGATCATCGACGGTTTCGTGATGATTGCCAATGCTGAAAATCCCCGCTTTATTGAAAACAAGCTCCAGAGCTACATCCATTAAACGTGGCGTTTCGTCGAAAAAGAGAAGATCGCGAGAATCCTGATCGCTGGATCATTTCCTATGCCGACTTTATCACCCTGCTGTTTGCTTTTTTTGTGGTGATGTATGCCATTTCTTCGGTAAATGAGGGTAAATATCGCGTGCTGGGGAAATCACTGGATAACGCTTTCGGCGCCAAGCCCACTCCTCCTTCCGAATCAAAAACGATCCGCCTGACTGAAGAGGAAATCTACTTTAAATCGATTGTCGACCGCCGCGATGCCAGACTGGCGGAACAGCAGCGCAAGCAAATCGAACGCATGCAACTATTGGTCAACACCTTGAATCAGGTAATGGCTCCCTTCGTAAAAAGCGGACAAATGAACGTATCGCAAACCGGTCGGGGCGTCATGCTGGACATCAATGCCAGCGCCTTATTTGCACAGGGCGGTGCCGATTTGGCTCCCCCGGCGCAGAAAACACTGGCAGACGTGGCCAAAGTATTGGCCAGCGGAGACCAGGCAATCGAAGTTGAAGGTCATACCGACAATCTTCCCATCAGTACCTCTATTTACCCGTCAAATTGGGAACTTTCCTCGGCGCGCGCCAGCAGTGTGGTTCGGCTCTTTATCGCACAAGGAGTTGCCGCAAAACGACTCACCGCTCTGGGTTCCGCCGACAACCGTCCGGTGTTAAGCAACGACACCGCCGCAGGACAAGCGCGTAACCGGCGCATCACGATTACCGTGGTAACGCCGGAAGCGGAACGCATCACACCGCAACCGTAAAACGTGATACCCACAAAATACCCGGACTTTATTCCGGTAGGCGCACTCTGAGATAACGGGGAAAGCGGGGCAAACCTTTGTGAGTCAGTCCGGTGTGGCGGTAAGTAATAATGCTACCAACCGGCGGAGGATTCACGCGCTGCGCATCGGATAAGCCACTTCCGATACGAAACCGCATTCCGTCATCAGTCAACACTTCCAGCGCACCTAGGCGGCCTGAATTGCGGCCTTTGCCGGAAAAATGCGCGGTAACTTTAGCTTCGGCATCGTCGAACGGCTTCAGTTTAAGCAAGGCATCCGAGCGCCCGGTCATATAAACCGCATCAGCGCGATGCAGCATCAAGCCCTCCCCGCCCCCATCAACCACCTTGTTAAATATTTCGCGCAATTCTTTGGCATTGGCAACCCGAAATTGGAGCACCGGAGTCAGCCAGGGAACTTGCGCTTCTTGTGTCATTCTGTGCATTTCCGCCACGCGCGCTGAAAAATCACCCGGCATATCCGGCAACTCAAAAATCCGGTATTGCATTTGCCGCCAACGCGCCTCGTCCGGCTTTTCCTGATGTATCGCACCCGCCACCTCTTCAAAGCGCCCGCGTCCCATCCACAACTCGCCATCCATATTACGCTTGGGAAAATCCACCACAAACCAGTCCGGCGCCTGAATGAGATTGCCATTGCGCGTGTGCAATTGTTTGCCGTCCCACACGGCACGCACCCCGTCCAACTTTTCGCTCACCCAATAAACGCCCGGATCAAGCTGTGAATTCCACACGTTGGCCAGCAACACTTCACCGGCGTGCGCATAAGCTGCGACAATGCCTAAACCGAGTGCAGCAAGCAATCGCAGCCTTTTTAAATCGCAATGCCATAATATTCTCATCTATTTGATTATTAACGTATTTTATTTACTGCTTCTTCAACCCGCTCTACCGCAATAATTTCCATCCCCGGTATTTTTTGCTTGGGGGCATTCGCTTTGGGAATAATGGCGTAGGTAAAGCCCAGCTTGGCTGCTTCTTTTAAGCGCTCTTGTCCGCGCTGTACCGGACGCACTTCTCCCGCCAAACCCACCTCGCCGAACACCACCATTTTTTCGGGTAAGGGCCTATTACGCAACGAAGAAACAATCGCCAACATCACCGCCAGATCCGCGCCCGGCTCGGTGATTTTCACCCCGCCCACGGCGTTGATAAAAACGTCCTGATCAAAACAAGCGATACCGGCATGCCGATGCAAAACCGCCAGCAACATCGCCAACCGGTTTTGCTCCAAACCCAGAGAAAGTCGTTTTGGGACGGGCGCATGCGACTCATCCAGCAGCGCCTGAATTTCCACCAGCAGCGGTCGCGTACCCTCCTGCGTCACCATCACGCAGGAGCCTGCCACCTGTGCACCGTGCTGCGAAAGAAATAACGCCGAAGGATTCGTTACTTCACGCAAGCCCTTTTCCGTCATTGCAAACACGCCCAACTCGTTGACCGCGCCGAAACGATTTTTAAACGCGCGAATCAGACGAAAGCTGGAATGTGTGTCGCCCTCAAAATACAGCACGGTATCAACAATGTGCTCCAACACTCGTGGGCCGGCCAAGGCACCTTCTTTGGTAACGTGACCCACCAAAATAATCGTCACGCCGGTGCTTTTAGCCAGACGTGTCAGCTGTGCGGCACATTCGCGCACCTGTGCCACCGAGCCCGGCGCGGAGGTCAATTGTTCTGAATAAACGGTTTGAATAGAGTCGATTACCACCACATCCGGTTTTTCATGGGTGATGGTTGCTTGAATTTTTTCCAGCTGAATTTCCGGCAGTAAATTGACCGAACGTGCATCCAACGACAAACGAATCGCGCGCAAGGCAATTTGCTGCGCCGATTCTTCACCGCTGACATACAGCACTTTTTGCGTCTGCGAAAGATGCGCCAGAGCCTGCAACAGCAAAGTCGATTTGCCGATGCCGGGATCGCCGCCGATCAAGACCACCCCGCCCTCCACCAAGCCACCGCCCAAAACACGGTCGAATTCGGCAATGCCGGTGGGCGTGCGCGAAACCTCGCTCGCCTCCACATCGGCCAACTGTTGCAACTTGCCGGATGCGGCCAACGCGCTAAAGCGATTTTTGCCCGCTGCCGGCGGGGCTTCAGCGACCGATTCCACCAGGGTATTCCACTCGCCGCAATGCGCGCATTGCCCCTGCCACTTGGGCGATTGACCGCCGCATTCGGTGCAGCTATAAATTGTTTTTGCTTTTGCCATGATTACTCAACTTTATAAACAGCAATATCCCTGCATTAAAAAAATCTCGAACAAATCGAAGTGCGCAAGAATAGCGCAGTTCGCATCGGTTAGAATAGCGCCATGATCAGACTGACCGAAATAAAACTGCCCCTCGACCATCCGGCGCACGCCCTTCAGGACGCGATTATTCAGCGCCTCGGCATTCGCGTGGATGAACTATTGCACTTCTCCATCTTTCGCCGTGGCTTTGACGCGCGTAAACCTTCCGCTATTTTGTTTATCTACACGCTGGATGTGGAAGTTGCCCATCAGGAAAAAGTGCTGGGCCGCTTTAAGAACGATATTCACATCAAACCGGCACCCGACACCAGCTACCACTTTGTCACGCACGCTCCAAAAAATTTAACGGAACGTCCAGTCGTGATCGGCACCGGCCCGTGTGGTTTATTTGCCGGATTAATTTTGGCGCAAATGGGTTTTCGTCCCATCATTTTGGAACGCGGCAAAGAAGTACGCGAGCGCACCAAAGACACCTGGGGCTTGTGGCGCAAACATGAACTTAATCCCGAATCAAACGTGCAGTTCGGCGAAGGCGGGGCGGGAACTTTCTCCGATGGCAAATTGTACAGTCAAGTAAAAGACCCCAAACACTATAGCCGTAACGTATTGAAAGAATTCATAAAAGCGGGTGCACCTGCAGAGATCGAGTACGTCAGCAAGCCGCACATCGGCACCTTTCGCTTAGTCGGCATGGTGGAAGTGATGCGCGCAAACATCATCGAATTGGGCGGCGAAGTACGCTTTCAAAGCCGCGTGAGCGATATTGAAATTGACAACGGGCAAGTGCGCGGCGTGATGCTGGCAACCGGCGAGCACATCGCCACGCAACATGTGGTACTCGCCATCGGCCACAGCGCGCGCGACACTTTCGAGATGTTGCAGCAGCGCGGTGTTTATCTGGAAGCAAAACCGTTTTCGGTGGGCTTCCGCATCGAACATCCGCAGTCGCTCATCGACCGCGCCCGCTTTGGCCGCAATGCGGGTAATCCGCAACTGGGTGCAGCCGATTACAAACTGGTACATCACGCCAGCAACGGACGCTCGGTATACAGCTTTTGCATGTGCCCGGGCGGCACGGTGGTCGCCGCGACTTCCGAGGCGGGCCGCGTGGTCACCAACGGCATGAGCCAATATTCACGCAACGAACGCAACGCCAACAGCGGCATCGTGGTGGGGATCTCGCCGCAGGATTATCCCGGCGGTCCGCTGGCGGGTATCGAGTTTCAGCGCCAATGGGAAAGCCGCGCCTTTGAATTGGGCGGCGGCAATTACAATGCGCCCGGGCAATTGGTCGGCGACTTTATCGCGCAACGGCCCTCGACAAAATTAGGATCGGTACTGCCCTCTTACACACCCGGCGTCACGCTTGGCGACCTGTCTTCCGCTTTACCGGATTACGTGATCACCGCGGTACGCGAAGCCTTGCCCGCTTTTGAAAAAACCGTCAAAGGTTTTGCCATGCACGATGCCGTTCTGACCGGCGTGGAAACGCGCACCTCGTCACCCGTGCGCATCAAGCGCGACGCAACCTATCAAAGTTTGAACACCAAGGGTTTGTATCCGGCCGGAGAAGGCGCAGGATATGCGGGAGGCATTATGTCGGCTGCAATTGACGGCATTGAAGTGGCTGAAGCCGTGGCATTGAACATGATGCAACTTCACTCCAGCACTTGACTAAGTCTAGCCCGGAGAATTCAATAAAATATTAATTTAATTAATATGTTAACGATTGCATCAACACACCCGATTGCGCCCCAACGCTTTGGCTTGATACAACATTTCATCCGCCTGTTTAAGCAATTCTGCCGGAGTCATTTCAGTGGTTGGAATAACGCAGGCAAGCCCCACACTCACCGTCACACAGTTTGAAATTTCAGAATATTCATGAACAACTTTCAGACTTTCAACATGACTGCGAAAACGCTCGGCAATCGCATGCGCGCCAGCTGCATCCGTTTCGGGAAGAATCGCCACGAATTCCTCACCGCCATAGCGCGCTACCAAATCGGAAGGGCGGTCAATAGAATGAGCCAATGATCCAGCAACTTTTTTCAGGCACTCATCGCCGACACCGTGACCATAATTGTCGTTATAGCGTTTAAAAAAATCAATGTCCGCCATAATCAGTGACAGTGGCGTACCGGCGCGCAGCGCACGCTTCCACTCACTCTCCAGAGTTTCATCAAAACGCCGCCGGTTGGGAATGTTGGTCAAACCGTCAAGCATGGCCTGCGATTCCAATAAATCTGTTTTCATCTTGAGGTTGATGTGGTTACGCACCCGCGCCGCAACAATCGGCAGATGAAAAGGTTTGGCAATGTAATCTACCGCGCCCAAGCGCAAGCCATATTCCTCGTCCACCACATCCGCTTTGGCAGTGACGAATATCACCGGAACATTTTTTGTTTCGGGCGCTTGCTTCAAACGCCGGCAAACTTCATAGCCGTCCATTTCAGGCATCATTACATCCAGCAAAATCAAATCCGGTGCGCCCACTTTGGAAATAATCTCAAAGGCTGCTTTGCCGCTGCCCGCCACTCTGACGCGATAATCCTCGCGCAACGCTTCCGCCAATACTTGAATATTAGTTGGCGTATCATCCACAATCAGAATGAGCGGGTTGCCTTGTTTATTTTGAATTTTATTAGTCATTGAAGTGCCCCTCTTTACACGGTAGATTTTCCAATACCACCGTGGCTTTAGCGTAATCTGTTTTATCCAGCGCACGCTCCAGCTCTTTAATTCTCTCCTGGAAAGGACCACAAGCGATTGCCTGCTTTAACCCGGCGATTAACTCAAAGGGAACAAATTCGTAGTTTTCCACCAATTTATCTATTTGCTTAACCAGCAAGGAAGCGCTCTGCCAATTGCAGTTGTCGCAATCATATTCCAGAGAACCAAGGGGCGCATCAGATGGCTTACTCAAGCGCGAAATGCTAGACATTGCCTGATCAAACGCCTTATTAAAACTACTCGCATCAATATTACCGAAATCGGTTTTGATGGTTAACTCCAGAGCCTCACAAGAACGATATAGCTCCACTGCGCCAAGGTTGGCGGCTGCCCCTTTGATGCGATGAACAAAAGCAGCGCAAGCTTGTTGCCCGCCCTCTTGAGTAAATCTGGCGACTGTAGCTTTGGCATCGGCAAACTCGATTGCAAATTTTTTCAGCAATTCGATCAAGAGTTCGCTGTTGCCTGCCAAACGATCCAGCGCCGCAGGTAGTTCAAAGCCGGGCAAGCTTTCCGGCATAACTCGTATCTTTTTGTTTATATTTGCATTTATTCCGATCAACCGGGTTGTTAAAGCCCGATCGGATTCTTCCGTCTGCACGGTCGGTTTGACCCAGCGTAGCAGCGCCTGCAGCAACTCCTGCTGCACTATGGGTTTGGAAACATGATCGTTCATGCCCGCCACACTGCAGGCCGCACGATCCTGCGCCATCACTGCAGCCGTCATAGCGATAACCGGTAAGCTATTCCAGCGCACCTCCTGCCGGATACGCCGCGTCGCCTCAAAACCGTCCATCACCGGCATTTGCAGATCCATCAGCACGACATCAAAATCAGCTTGTTGCAGGCACTTCAACGCTTCATTGCCATTATTGGCAACCGTGACGTCCAGCCCCATGCGCTCGAGAATATCAACCGCTACCAATTGATTGGTTTCGTTATCCTCCACCAGCAAAATACGTGCACCGCGAATTGCTGCGGCATCCTCCATAATTTCGGCACTGGATTGCATCGCGTGAGAATGCTTATGCCCCCCCTGAAAATCCATAATGGTGTCAAACAAACCCGAGGATGTAACCGGCTTATTGAGCACCGCATCCAAATGGATGCCCTGCGCCTCCTGCAACAATAACTCTTTGCTGTGTGCAGTGACCATGATGATAACGGGCAATTTGCTAATTTCATTGTTTTGCGCAGATTCGCGCAGGCGCCGTGCAACTTCCACACCACTCATACCCGGCATTTTCCAATCCAGCAGCACCAGCTCAAAGGCTTGCTCCGGGTTATTGGCGTGTTGTTCGATCAGTGTTAAGGCCTCCTGTCCCGACGCCGCTTCGGCAACCCGGAATTGCCATGCACTGAGCAATTCGCGCAGGGTTAGGCGTGAAATTTCGAGATCATCCACAACCAGTACGCGCATTCCCCGCAAATCTGCAGGTGAACGTTCAATATGCGCCTGACTCGATACCGGCAGACAAATTGTAAAACTGAATATACTGCCCTTGCCCGGTTCGCTGCTGACCGTAATATCGCCGCCCATTTTTTCCACCAGTTTTTTGCTGATGGTCAGCCCAAGACCGGTACCGCCAAAGCGGCGGGTGATAGAGCTGTCTGCCTGAGTAAACGCTTTGAACAGGCGCACCGTTTGCTCTTCATTCATCCCGATACCGGTATCGCGCACGGTAAAGCGCAGCGTGCTAATTCCGTTTTCCAACGCCACCTGCTCCACCTTGATGACAATCTCGCCTTGATCGGTAAATTTCACCGCATTGCCCACCAGATTATTCATTACCTGCCCAAGGCGCAACGGATCGCCAAGCACCCGTTCCGGTACATCGGGAGAGATGTCCAGCACCAGCTCGACACCTTTTTCTTCCGCACGCACATTGAACAGATCGGCCACATTTTCCAGCAAATCGTCGAGACGCAGCTCTGTTTGATCCAACTCCAATCGTCCGGCCTCGACTTTGGAATAATCCAGAATATCGTTGATAATGGAAAGCAACGCCTTTGATGAAATATGTATTTTATTCAGATAGTTATGCAACTTAGGCGGCAGCTCGCTAATGCCCAAAGCCAAATCGGAAAGCCCGATAATCGCATTCATCGGCGTGCGAATTTCGTGGCTCATATTGGCCAAAAATTCACTCTTGGCGCGATTGGCGTTTTCAGCTTCCGCTTTGGCAGAGGTCAGTGCCGATTCGGCATTTTTAAATTCACTTACATCGGTCTGAATGAGTAAAAGATGAAATTCATCAGCCCGGTTCAGCCTGATGAAATCGCAATCCACCCACACCTCTTTCCCGTAGCTGGTAACCACATACGTCTCGATACGTTGATTCTCTCCGGTCTCAAGACAGCGCAGTGCCGCATCGAGCAGCCCCGACGACTGCCACGAGCGTATTTTCCGGAAGTTCTGCGCCAACACCTGCTCCGGCGTGGCACCGACCGACTTGGCCGCCGCATTGTTTGCCAGCACGCAATCGCCGCTCGCTTTATAAACCACGATCCCCAGCGTGGATTCGGAAATGATCTTGCTGTTGAATTCGAGCAGCTCGGCGATCTTCTGCTCAGTCTGCTTCCTTTCGGTGATATCTTCCGAAATGCCCAGCAGATACTTGGGCTGCCCCTGCCCGTCCCGGATGGTTAATTTCTTGGTATGCAGGAGGCGTACCCCGTGCGGGGTCTGGATCGGCTCTTCCGGGATATCCACGATGCCGGTTTGCGCCAGCGTGGCGCGATCTTTTCCGATAAAGAAATCCGCCTCTTCTTTGGGGAAGAAATCGTAATCGTTGCGCCCCATAAAGTCTGCGCGCGGATGCCCCAACAATTCCTCTCCGGCGCGGTTGAACAACTCGAAGCGCAGATCCGCAGCGCTCTTAAGAAAGATCATGTTCGGGATGTTGTCGATGATGCTGTTGAGCAACTGATTGCTCTCATGCAGTTTGAGTTCGGCTTGTTTTTGATCAGTCAGGTCATAGTTGATACCTGTCATGCGTATCGGCCGCATATTCTTGTCGAATTGGGTATGGCCTGCCGCCTTGAGGTAATGTGTTGAACCATCAGGCCAGATCACGCGAAACTCGGTGTGATATTCCTTTTCGCCACGTAATGCGGCCTGGGACGCAGCATCCGCTTGTGCTTTGTCTTCCGGATGAATAGCACCGACCCAAGCCTCGTAAGCACCAGAAAAATCCTCAGCGCGCAGACCGTACAAACGATACATGGCCTCGTCCCAGACCAGATTGTTGTTGACCACATCCCAGTCCCAGATGCCGATGACGCCCGCCTTGGTGGCCACTGCAAGACGTTCTTCGCTTTTCTCCAGCGCCACTTCGGCCTGCTTGCGAGCGGTCACATCGTCGTAGATCACGACCAGCTCGCCGGATGCCAGGCGATAAGCGAAGTTATCGCGCCAGCCTGCAATCTTGTTGTCCGCATAGAAACTCAACGGGTACCGCTCAGATTGTCCAGTACGCCATACGCGCTTGAAAATATCCAGCAAACCCATTTCACGAATGCTGGGGAAAGCTTCGGTGACGCGTTTACCGACCAGCTCTTCTCGGCGCGCACCCTCGATACGTTCAACGGATTGATTGAGATCCTCAAAGACGAAATCTTCGCCGTCATCTACGGCACGATACACCACCACACCGCTACTCATGTTCTCAAACATCTGACGGAAGCGGGCATCACTCTCTGTCGCATGCACTTCACTCAACTTCAATGCCGTCTCAATCTGAATGCGTTCAGTTACGTCCTGCACTGTCCCCATTGACATGACTGCCTTCCCCTGCCCATCGTAAAGGGAATAACCGCGCTCCTGAACATACTTGATGCGCCCATCCGCCATTAACAGGCGATGGATAATTTCATAGGGAGTTTGCTGCGCGACTGATTCAGCAAAGGCGGCATTGACCTTATCGCGGTCATCCGGATGAATACGTTCCAAAAACGCCTCGTAGGATGCGCCAAACTGAGCGGGGTCGATTTCAAAAATTCGGAATATTTCATCGGACCAATTCAGTTTATTGGCAACCAGATCCAATTCCCAGCTACCCACATGGGCAATGCGCTGCGCCTCATTCAAATAATTCTTCTGCGTTAGTAAAATTTCCTCAGACTTCTTACGCTCGGTAATATCACGAATGAATGTCACAAGCATTCCACCGCGCGCCGGCAGAAATCGAGCACTTACTTCCACATCGATCAAGTGCCCGTCTTTATGGCGGTGCCGTGTTTCAAAAAGTAGGGGGGCACCGCCCATGAGCGTTTGAATATTGCGATTGATCTTCTCTTGATCCTGCTCGGCCTCAAGCAGTGCAATCGGTTGATTCAAAAGCTCTTCTTTGCTGTAACCCATCAGGCGGCAATAGGCTGGATTGACATCGATCAGCAGTCCGGTCTGGGTGGATACCAGCCAGAAACCGTCTGGGGTAGTTTGGATAATTGTTGTAAATTCAGTTTCAGCCTGCTTGCGCTCACTAATGTCCCGCACCACTGCCAGGATGGCTTGCTTGCCATCAAACTCCATGAGGTGAGCACTGATCTCAACCGGAATCGCCCGCCCATCCTTGGTGAGATGAATCCGCTCAAACAACGCATGGCCGTGTTGCATCACCTGCTTCATCTTATGGGAGGCATCTTCCTGACCCGGTGCACTTATATTCGCAGGTCCGATATGCCGCATTTCCTCTTGGCTATACCCCAGACGTTGACAAGCAACATCGTTGACCTCGATGAATTTTCCGCTTGCTGGGTCAATCACTTGGATGGCATCGTTACCGCCATTAAAAATCTGCCTGAACCGCGCTTCACTTTGTTGGATTTTTTTCTCGTTTTGCACGCGCTCAGTAATGTCACGATTGCTGACACGACGCCCCAAAAACTCTCCGTCCTGCCCATAAACCGGGCGGCAGCCATGGGCAATCCAACGAATCTCACCGTCACGCCGCACAATGCGAAAATCCACGTTATCAATATCGGGACTGTTAAATCCTTCTGTGTGTTTTAGCGTCAAATACCGGTCATCGGGGTGAACGATACTTTCAAGCAGGCTGGGTGTGGCCAAAAACTCCGCCTGCGAGTAGCCCGTGATCTGCTCGCAAGAAGGGTTCAAGTAGAGAATTTCCCGGTTGGCTCCCTGCCAATATTCCCAATCGTAGGTGTAATCACTGACAATGCGAAGCACATCCTTCTGCTCTGCCAATGCCCGGGTAGTCACAATAAGGCGTGCCCAAGCGCGGTAAAACAGCCACGACAGCAGCAGCGTCACCAGAAAGAACAGTGCCAGCATGGCGATCACGCGGGTCGTTTCTTGTTTCCATTCAATGAGAAAATCGTCGGTAGCCAGCCCCACAATAATGTAATAAGGCAGAGCGATCGATTTTCTAAATGAAAAAACCCGCTCGATATTGTCTATTCCCGCAGGGGCAATATAGGTTCCGGATAGTTGCCCGGCATGAGTCAACTCCAAAAATTTGGGGGATGCCGCTTGATTGCCGATAGAATCAGCGATGCTTTTAGGCTCCGGGTGGCGAACAAGAAGGCCGAATTCCTTTTCGCGCAGGCCAATTACCCCGTTCTTGCCGATTTCTATGGTGGAAAATATTTTGCTGAACTGTTCCAGCGCAATGCTCACATAGACAACACCCCCGAAGGAGCCGTTCGGCAAATGAATGCCCCGCGACATGATAACAACCCATTTTTGGTCAATACGCGCAAACACCGGCTTCGCAATAACGAACCCGGCTTGGGGATTGTCACGTTGCGCGATAAAATATTCACGATCGGCAACATTAATTTGGTTGTCGATAGTAACGCCGTTGCCGTATTTGACCACCCCTTGCGCGTCGGCAACTCGCAAACTTAAGGCATCCGGGATGCGTGCCTTATGTCTCATTAAAAATGTATTTAGCAACTGTGCATCGATACTACCTTTGGCGGTTTGCCTTTCGATTTCATCCACGGCGGCAAGCAGCACAAAATCATTTTTCTCAATCGCATCAACCAGATACTGTTCCAACAAATGCGCCAAATTGCGCGTTGCAACTGCGGCATCTTCCTGATCCTGCTGTTTGCTATGGCTTAGCCAAAGCCCCGCCAATGCAGAGACAAACAGGTTTATCACAAGAATACCTACTGCCAATCGCTTGATTACAGAGGAAGATGGTTTTTCCAATTCGAATGGTTTGTAAAACATTGCGCCACCTTTGGTCGAGCTTCAGGGGTTTATTTGACAACTTCCGCACTCAGAGAAGTCTTATTGCGTCCGCTTGTTTTGGAAACATAGAGCGCTTCATCCGCCTTGTTTAAGGCTTCCGTCCAATTTCCTTCGATTTCGCTTTCCGCTATGCCGATAGAAATAGTAATGCCGCCGATAAATTCATCTTTATTTTGTACGCGAATCTTGCCTTTTTCGATAATTTTCCGGATATGTTCGGCAACTGAATAAGCCCCCTGCAAGGGCGTATCGGGCAAGATCACAGCAAACTCTTCTCCGCCCATGCGGGCTACAGAATCCTGCCCCTTCACATTTGCCTTAAGGGCAGCGGCGATTGACCGTATCACCTTATCCCCGAACAAATGGCCGTAGGTATCATTAATTTTCTTGAAGTGATCAATATCCAGCATCAGAAAGCAAACCTTCTTTCCCTGCAATTCGCTATCTGCCGCATATTTTTTCATTTGTGCTTCAAAACCGCGCCGATTGTAAATATCGGTTAACGGATCAATCAATGCTTCAACTCGCGCATTTTGCAGTTCCAGATTCAGCTTCTCAACCTCTTCTTTGCTTTCATGCAGCTTGTTCTGCAATGTTTCAACCGATTGGCGCATGGTTTGTGTATCCTGCGATATCTCACTCACCAGATTTTGCAGCATGCGGGCATCCATTTCCTCAGCCAGGGTTTCCCCGTGCTTTTGCAACCCCGCGCTAAAGCGACCGGTCTCGGTATCCGACAATTCAGCCACTTGCTGCAAATTATCCAGTGCCTTTTTCATATTCTGACGGAAGTTTTTTTGTGCTTCCGGATTGCTCTCGGAAATATACCGATCAAACAGACTTTGAATGGCCGGGCTATCCAACTGTACCTGGGTATTGAGCAATTCGTTTATGGCCTTACTCAACGGAGGATTAATGCCCGTTAAGTGCTCAAACCAAACGGTATAGGTTGTTGGCACAAACGGTGCGGGATGGGCAGCCATTTTCGGCAAAAGTAGACGTAAAATTTCTGCACTTGCCGCTTTGTCTTGAAAATATCTGATATCCATTTCAATACCGCCTGTTCCAGTCAGTAAAGGGCGGCTCTAAAAAATTAACTTTTTAGAGCCGCCCGATTGTTTAGCGCGACAGAAAAGTTTATAGCGCTTCTACGCTGTACTCAACCACCAGTCGGTGTGTCCCACCCGGCTGCACCGTAACCAAATTATCAAAGGCGTTGGCGCTTTCCACGCACAGCATGCCGCGATAACCGTGTTCGCCAAAGTCGCCCATTTTATTGGCTTTTTCAGTCCATGGATTCCACACTACGGTTGAACGACTGCCCGTTTTGGCGATACGAATGGCTCGATTTAACCCTTTATCCTCAATCACACAATCGGCTTCGGTATCCACATACACGCGATCCACTTCGCTTTCAATGACAATGCCGCCGTCCTGCTTGCGTCGTGCGGGTTCGCCAACTTTATCCAAATAATCGGTTCCTTCCAAACCGTTAATCACGGTTTTTGCCACATCGCTAATGGTGAAATAAGTATGCAACGCTTCGCCCAGCACAAAGGCCTGTTTACCGGTATTTTGCGTGACGAGTTCTACTCGCAGGGACTTGCCGACCGTGACCTCCAATTGGACCGAAGAAGCGTGCGGCCATTGGGCTCGGGTGGTGTCAGATTCAATCAATCCAAAACGCAAAAAAGTTGAACCGCCTTCAAGTGCCCGGGTTTCCAAAACTTCCCAAGGCACGGTGCGCGCAAAACCATGCCCCGGTAGCTTCGCATCATTCGCATGGGCACCGAACCAGGGCCAGCAAATTGGTACCCCGCCGCGAATCGATTTGCCCGCTGCAAACTTGGCAAACGGTGATAACCAAATCACCGGCTCTTGCCCGCGCGGCTGCCAAGTCGCGATATGCGCCCCCTGCAATGCAATATTGCTATTCGCATGCTGATTGGACACTTCGGCGATGATAAATCCATCCGTAATTTCTTTAAACTGGACGTGATTATTAATGGCAAAACGTTGATTAAGTTCGGTCAATGACATGGTACTTTCCTTGAGAATTTTAATAAAAAATATGCATCCGCACCGCTAACGTGCATGCAGAAATACATATAACTAATTGATTTAATTAAATAATTTAATATCCCGTTTTAAGGTGAACATTGGGCAGCCCGTCACCTTCAGAAATTAATACCCAAATAAACATGGCAATGCTTTCTGTTGCAATGACTGTGTGGCGATTTCCGGCGGCCAACAATTTATCTCTGAGTTCTTGACGCACAGCGGGTATGCCGGTCAGATCAAACAGGATATCGATGTTGCCGCCCATTTCGATTAATTGATCAAGCGATACATTATTAATCCCATTTGCCTTGGCGAGAGCGACTCCCGCAGTTTCGCCCTTTTCCGCGACTGCTACGATCGAAATTCCTTTAGCCGACTGAGCCAGCAATTTTTCCAAAAACACGGAGCCTACTCTACCCAATCCAGCGATTGCGACAGTTTGCATTTGCATATTCTTCTCCCCTAATTGTTTATAAAAAGAAATTCAATACCTGCGTCTATAAAATGATTTTTCACAACCCGAAAATTAGCGACTGTAATTTAAGGCCGACGGGATAATACAATTAAACCAGCCTGTTATCCCAAAATATTTACCGGGAATTAAGTGAATTTAAACGTAACAAGAAAAATAACAAATAGGCTATTGATCACAATAAGTTATCCTTATCGGCTTGAGCGCTTACGAGAAATTATAATGTCTGAATTTTGTTATTGGGAAAAAGATACGCTGGTACTCAACGTGCTGGGTCGCCCTCGCGCCAAGAAAACAAAAATTGGCAAAATCATTGGCAAACAGTTGGAAATTTATGTGGCCGAGAATCCTATACGAGGCAAAGCCACCGCACATTTGGTTAAATTTTTGGCGGGTGAATTCGATGTAAACGAGAGCGCAATAACAGTGGTCTTTGGCGTATACAACGTCAATAAACAATTGCGCATCACCGCCCCCAAACGCATTCCTTTTAAAATCCCCAGCCAAACTGCCTTGGATATTTAACCATCATTCAACAGCTTGGCACGATACTCAAACCGCATCCATCACCCGTGCTTAAACCGTATGTCATTGACCAAGTGCTAGAGATTTTGAAACAGGAGGGTTTGCTATGAAAAATACAATAGAACACAAGGGTGGGCTTTTTATCGGCCATATCGCAGGTATTCGCGATGTGATCGGCTTTCACGGCGAGAGCGTAGCTGAGTTGCGCGCCGCCTTTAAAGAAGCCGTGGGTGATTATCTAGCGACCTGCAAGAAACTGGGGAAAGAGCCAAACAAGCCCTATTCCGGGAAGTTGCACTTGCGCTTGAAACCGGAGCTACATGCCCGTGCGGCCATGCTTGCAGAAACACGCGGCAAGAGCTTAAATACTTGGCTAGTAGAGTCTATCGAAAGAAGTGTCACCGCCGCCTGACGGACTCAGGCAAAAGCGGGATAGGCCGGAAACTTTGAGCGCTGGCCGACAGCGTCAGCGGCGCGGGCAAACTCAAAAAAACAGGGTGTGAATGTCAAATGTAAGACCTGCCCCCATCACTTGGCATCACTTGGTGACCCCATCACTTGGGGCAACCGAGTTGGCACTTGATGCATTGATGATGGCGGTTTGGCGCAACGTCCAGCGACCGAAGGGAGCGAGGTTGAGGTACTGGGCATAGACCTTCCGTGGATGGATGGTCTAGTGCGCGCCAAACCTTCCCAACGGGTTCCGATGGTATTGTCGGTCAATTCGGCTAATGGCTAGCCCGCTGGATAGGTAAGCGACAACCGTTTTATGTGGCTCAGTAATTTTCCCTTATGCCCTTTCTGAGCAAACTTCTCACCGATAATCGGCGCAATCAAAATACTCCGCGCATTTCACGTTTATCAATCCTCTGAGTGTAAAATACCGATTGCCAACAGCCGCAAAACGCAACTCATTGATTATTATGGAAATTAAAACATACCCTAACAGCCCCTACCGCCTGCACCAGCCTTTTGAACCGGCAGGCGACCAACCCACGGCCATCGCGCAATTGGTGGAGGGGATCAATGACGGCTTGGCGTTTCAGACGCTGCTGGGCGTGACTGGCTCCGGCAAAACTTTCACGATGGCGAATGTCATCGCGCAACTGGGGCGACCGGCGATGGTGATGGCACCGAACAAGACGCTGGCGGCACAGTTGTATTCCGAGTTCCGCGAATTTTTTCCCGAGAACGCGGTGGAATATTTCGTCTCCTACTACGACTACTATCAGCCGGAAGCCTATGTGCCGTCGCGCGATGTGTATATCGAGAAGGATTCCAGCATCAACGAGCAGATTGAGCAGATGCGCTTGTCCGCGACCAAAGCGCTGCTGGAACGCGAAGATTGCGTGATTGTGGCCACGGTGTCGGCGATCTACGGTATCGGTGATCCGGTGGATTATCACGGCATGATTTTGCATCTGCGCCACAATGAAAAGATGCACCAGCGCGATGTGATCAAGCGTCTGATCGAGATGCAGTACGAGCGCAACGATATGGATTTTTCACGCGGAAAATTTCGTGTGCGCGGCGATGTCATCGATATCTTCCCGGCAGAAAGCAGCGAGCATGCGTTGCGCATTACTTTGTTTGACGACGAAGTGGAAACGCTGTCGTTATTTGATCCGCTCACCGGCCATATCCTGCAAAAAGTGCCGCGCTACACCGTGTATCCGTCCAGCCATTACGTGACGCCGCGCGAGACTGTTGTGAGTGCGATTGAGACTATCAAGGTGGAGTTGGCCGAGCGCATTCAATTTTATATTCAGGAAAATAAACTCGTCGAAGCGCAGCGCATCGAACAGCGCACCCGCCACGACTTGGAAATGCTCACCGAAATCGGCTTCACCAAAGGCATTGAAAATTACTCGCGACATTTGTCGGGACGCAAAGCGGGCGAACCGCCCCCCACCTTGCTGGATTATTTACCCCCCAATGCGCTGATGTTTTTCGATGAAAGTCACGTGATGCTTCCGCAAATCGGCGGCATGTATAAAGGTGACCGCGCCCGCAAAGAAAACCTGGTGAACTACGGCTTCCGCCTTCCTTCCGCGATGGATAATCGCCCGCTGCGCTTTGATGAATTCGAACGCATCATGCGCCAGAGCGTGTTCGTTTCCGCCACGCCCTCGGTGTATGAAGCCGAACACACCGGACAAGTTGTCGAGCAGGTCGTGCGCCCCACCGGGCTGATTGATCCGGTCATCGAAGTGCGCCCCGCCACGCATCAAGTGGATGATTTAATGTCGGAAGTAACACTGCGCGTGCAGGCCGGCGAACGGGTATTGGTCACTACTTTAACCAAGCGCATGGCGGAAGATCTGACCAATTACTTCACCGAGCACGGCATCAAAGTGCGCTATTTGCACTCCGATATCGAAACAGTGGAACGTGTTGAAATCATCAGGGATTTACGTCTTGGCATGTTCGATGTGCTGGTGGGTATTAACTTGCTGCGCGAAGGGCTGGACATTCCCGAGGTATCGCTAGTGGCGATTCTGGATGCGGACAAAGAAGGCTTCTTGCGCTCCGAACGCTCACTGATTCAAACCATTGGCCGCGCCGCCCGCCACATCAACGGCAAGGCAATGTTGTATGCCGATAAAATTACCGACTCCATGCGCCGGGCGATAGATGAAACTGATCGGCGCCGCATTAAACAAGTGGCTTACAACACCGCCCACGGGATTACCCCGCTGGGAGTTCAAAAACGTATTAAAGACATTATTGAAGGAACCTACGAACCGGAAGATGCGCGCAATCAACTTAAGGCCGCGCAAACCCAGGCAAAATATCTTGCCATGAGTCAGAAGGAAATCTCCAAAGAGATTTCCCGGCTGGAAAAAGAAATGTTGCAGGCAGCCAAGAATCTGGAGTTTGAAAAAGCCGCGCAACTGCGCGATCAGCTCAAGAAATTGCGCGAAAGTGTCTTTCTTTCGCCTTTATAATTAGCGATCGGTGACTAAGAAAATTCATCGACGTACCCGAACAATAATCAGATGTCCGATCCTTTAAACAAAAACGAACGCTTCATGAAAACCCTTACCGATTTTATGCCCGGGATGGCGGGGTATTGGACAAAAGAGTTGCGCTCCTCATTTGCCAATCGCGAATACCTGAATTGGTTCTGTATGAGTGCCGGGGAGATGAATGGCATTCACATGAAAGACTTACTGGGTAGCGCATTGTTTGCGGAAAAAGAACCTTACATCCGTGCGGCTTTGGCAGGAGAAATACAAAAGTTCGAGCATACGTTGACCAAAAGCAATGGTGAAACGAAAGAAACATTGATTCACTACATTCCGCATCTTGAAGGTGCCGAGGTGCTCGGATTTTTCGTGCTGATTCTGGATATTACCGAGCACAAGCATATGGAGGCCGCATTGATAGCGGTGGCGGAAGCACGTCAACGTGCGCTGGGCCAGGAATTGCATGACAATCTTGGTCAGCAGATTGCGGCGATTGCCTATCAAAGCAAAGCACTGGAGAAACGATTACTTTCTGCAGGTGATGCGAACTCAGCCAAGATCGCCGCTTCGGTTGCAATTCAAGCGCAACACGCCGTAATGCAGTGCAAACAACTTGCCCAAGGGCTACTGCCTTTTGAGTTGGAAAGCAATGGCTTACCGGGTGCTTTGCAGGAGTTAGCTTCGAGAATATCAACCTCGTATGACGTCAACTGTCATTTCGTATGCAAGTATGAAGTCTTCGTTGACAAGGGCGAACTTGCGCTCAACCTTTATCGGATTGCGCAGGAGGCTATCAACAATGCGATACGTCATGGGGGAGCTAAACATCTGATCATCACACTAACCTTGGAAAATGCCTGCCTCTGCCTCTCGATCTGCGACGATGGCTGTAGCTTTGCAGTTGACACAAAACTAACCACATCCTCGGGGATGGGAATTAAAATAATGCTCTATCGGGCTAATCAAATCGGCGCGATGCTGAAATTTTTAACGCGTGCCGAAGGTGGCACGGAGGTGCGTGTCGAAATGCGAGCATCCTAAATGTCATTAAAAACACAAATCATGCTGGTTGATGACCATGCCATGCTGCGGCACGGCATGGCGATGCTCATTAATAGTGAACCCGACATGGAGGTCTTTTCCGAAGCCAGCGATGGCGGTGATGCAATGGCGGTACTTGAGTCCGATCATCACCCCGACATTGTATTGGTGGATTTATCGCTTAAAACGCTTTCCGGTTTCGAGTTGGTGAAAAGCATGCATGTTCTGATTCCGGCTTTGCCTGTGCTTGTTGTTTCCATGCATGACGAAACTGTGTACGCGGAACGTGCCTTGCGCTCTGGCGCACGAGGCTACGTGATGAAGCAAGAGCCCGGAGAGGTATTGATCAATGCGATTCGTGAGGTGATGAAGGGCAATTATTATCTGAGCGGGGCGATGCACAACCAGTTGATGAACCGATTCGTTAACGGAAAATCCGAGGCTGAACAATTGATCAATAGCCTAACCCCCAGCGAATTTGAGGTACTTCATCTGATTGGTTCAGGCCATAGCAGTAAAGATATCGCCAAATTTCTCTGTCGCAGCATCAAAACCATCGAAACACATCGTGCAAACATTCGCAGTAAACTGCATTTGAAAGACGGCGCAGATTTGATGCGCTATGCCACTCACTGGATTACGGCAGAACATTAAAGGCTCCCTAAGCAGCATATAGTCATCACTCCCTATACAGCCGGGAGTCTAGCCTCTCATTTGGCAATTTCAGCCAGCAAAAAACACACCTAAGGGAAACCCCTAGATTAAAACAAGGGTTTCTCCAATATCTCGGCAATATCAGCACGATTACAATTCAGATACATATATTTAGGTGGTATTGCCGTGTCCAAAATCATTAAAGCTGTTAAACCCGTTGTCAGCAAAACAAATCAAAATCCCGAACCCGTTATCAATAGCTCCATCGAAGAGCGCAATTTTATCGCTGAAAAGGCCAGCAGAAAACCCTCCAAACCACGCAAAAATGCGGCAAAGAAAGTAACGACCGAAGAAGCGCCATCCAAAAAAACTGCGACCGTTGCAACGCCGACTGAGGAACGAAACTTCATTGTGGGAATTGGAGCGTCAGCGGGCGGACTGGAAGCACTCTCTGATTTGATCGGTTCGCTGCCGGACGATCTGGGATTACCCTACATCATCGTTCAACATTTATCTCCCACGCATCGCAGCATGATGGTTCCCTTGCTAGCGCGCGAAACATCGATGCTGGTAAAAGATGCGGAAGACGGAGAAACTCCGTTGGCCAACGTCATCTATGTCACCCCCGCCAATTGGAACATCATCATGAAAGACGGAGTAATGCGTCTACTGGTGCCGGGCAAAACAGTCATGCCAAAACCTTCGGCAACCGCACTATTCAATTCTCTGGCGGAAGAAAAAGGTGAGGATGCTATCGGCGTGATTTTGTCCGGCACGGGCTCGGACGGTGCTGCAGGTATCGCGGCCATCAAAGCAGGCGGGGGATTTACCTTTGCGCAGGATCCGGAAGCGGCCAAATACAGCGGCATGCCACAATCGGCCATTAGCACAGGTTGCGTGGAATGGGTGCTGACCTGCAAAGGAATCGCCGAAGAAATTTCGGCGATTGCGCGTGCCCACGGATTAATTGATAGAACAGCCAAACAAGAAAATGCACCGGCCACCATGAAGGGGCTGTTACAAATGGTGTACAAGCATTCCAAAATTGATTTTTCCGGCTATAAGGAAGCCACGTTATCGCGACGTGTTGAGCGCCGTATGGCAGCAAACCGATTGAATAATCTTGCCGCGTATTACGATTTTTGCAATAAAAATCCAGATGAACTAAGCAAGCTCAGCAAAGACATTCTGATTTCCGTGACAGCGTTTTTCCGGGATCGAAATAGCTTCGATGGCTTGCGCAAAACACTGGGGGAAATCGTTGCTGAAAAAAACCCGGGAGATGAAATTCGTATCTGGGTTCCGGCTTGCGCCACAGGCGAAGAGGCGTATTCAATCGGAATTCTCGTGGCGGAAATTTTGGGCGGGAAGTTGAACGAATACCGTATTCAGATCTTTGCCACCGATATTGACATGGATGCCATGGCGGTGGCACGCAAGGGCATTTATTCCGAAACGTCATTGGCGGAAGTCAGCGCCGAAATCACAGCGCGCTACTTCACCAAAAAAAGCGATCTGTATGAAATCGCGCGCCCAATTCGCGACATGGTCGTTTTTGCACGGCAGGATCTGGTTCTAGACCCGCCATTTCTGCGCTTGGATTTGGTGAGCTGCCGCAATTTATTGATCTACTTTCAACCGCTGCTGCAAACTCGTGTGTTGTCAATTTTCCACTTCGCGCTTCGACCTGCGGCATATTTATTTTTGGGTAAATCCGAAAGTATCGTGCATCAGGAAAATCTATTTTCCCCGATCAGCAAGGAAGCACGCATTTTCAAACGCGTCGCGGCGAAAGACCAGATTATTCCCATCCCGCTTTACTCAAGCCAAGACGCCAGTGCGGGGTCAAAACCGCCGATCACCATTGTGGAACGTGCGCAGCGCAAACATGAAAGCAAATTGCAAAAAGCCTTATCCGAAATTTACGCGCCCCCCAGCGTGCTAATTAACAAAGAAATGGATGTAGTCGAAATACACGGCGACATGCAGAACTTTTTGCAATTTCCATCGGGAAAATTCGAGATGAACCTGGCGCAACTGCTACGCCGCGAATGGCGTACCGAAGTGCAAACCTTGGTACACCATGCCGATCTCAAACACACCATTGCAACTGGGCGAATACGTCCGATAAAAAATCGGGCCGGTCACAGTGTCAAAATCGAAGTTCATCCGGTGATTTCCCGCGACGATCAAAAACAGTATTTAATCAGCTTCATTTCGCTCTCCACCCAAGCGGGAGATACGCATGCAGGTGATATGCATGCAGGGGATCACCCCCTCACCAATAACAACGAGCTTGAAGACGAACTTATCGCCACTCGCGAACACTTGCAAACCGTCATTGAAGAGCTGGAAACCTCCAATGAAGAGTTGCAGGCACTAAACGAAGAAATGCAGGCTGCGAACGAAGAGTTGCAATCGTCAAACGAGGAATTGGAAGCTTCCAATGAAGAGCTACAGTCCACCAATGAGGAACTAACGACGGTCAATGAGGAAATGATCGTTAAAGGAAGCGAGTTGAGTTTGGTGAACACCGAGCTGGAGAATTTGCAAAACAGCACCGGTTTTTCACTTATCCTGCTGGATCAAGACTTGCGTTTGCAACGCTATAACAAAGAGGCCGCGGCTCTGTTCGGCTTCAGCGTGCACACTATCGGCAAGTCGATCCCCGCGCTCTCGCTACCTGTTGTCGAGGTATTGGGTACAGCAAGACTGGCAATGGCGGATGGCATCAAGCGCCAGCAGCAAATCAGCTTCGGAAATAAACACTACAACGTTCTGTGCTTTCCTTATACCTCGCACGATCAAACGCTGGGCGGTGTCATCATTACCTTCATTGACGAGACCGAATTAATTACCGCACAGCATGATATCGCGTCGAGCCAAAATCGCCTGATCGGAGTAATGCAAAACTCACCTATGCTCATTAGCATCAAAGATACCGCGGGTCAGTATCAGTTTGTGAATGCGGCCTTCGAAAGTATATTTAAGCTGGAGCAAAGTGCAGTCATCGGAAAAACGGACACGCAGATTTTCTCCGATAAATTGGCTACTTTGTTTGAAAAACTGCACTTCGATGTGCTGCATAAAAAAGCACGGGTCGAAGTGGAGGAACAAATCACGATCAGCAATGAAAAATACTGGTTTGACTTTATTTGCTATCCACTCAACGACGACCAGGGCTCTGTCAAGGCGGTATGTAGCCAGATGATTAACGTGACAGGACGCCGGGAGCTCGACGAGCAGAAAAAATTAACCGCTACTTTCTTTGATGCGGCTAACGAAGGGATTGTGATCACAGATACTCAACAAAACATCATCAAGATTAATCCTGCCTTTACCAAAGTCACCGGATATGACGCTGCGGATGTGATCGGCCAATCACCTAAAATGCTCAGCTCCGGAAAACAAGATGCAAGTTTTTACACCGGAATGTGGAAGGATCTGAACGACCACGGTTGGTGGCAAGGGGAGTTATGGAATCGGCATAAGAGTGGGAAAATTTATCTGGAGTGGCTGACCATCAATTCGGTTCGGAATGAAAAAGGAGAGTTGACCAACTACATCGCCATCTTCTCCGACATCACGCTCATTAAAGCTTCGCAGGAACGGCTTGAATATATGGTTGCACACGACGAACTGACCTCGTTGGCCAACCGAAATGAACTCAAGGGACGTATGGTGCAGGCGCATGCACGGGCTAAACGTCGCGGTGGAACATTTGCACTACTGTTTATCGACCTGGACAACTTCAAAAACGTCAATGACAATCTGGGACATGAAGCGGGAGATATGTTGCTGCAGCAGGCTGCCGAGAGACTGAATATCTGCGTGCGCAGCGAGGATACAGTTGCGCGTATTGGTGGCGATGAATTCAATGTGCTATTGGAAGATGTATCGGAAACGCAGATTGCAAATACTGCACAACGTATTCTGGATCATGTTTCAAAGCCCTACCTTGTCAAAGACCAGCAGGTATTCGTCTCCGCCAGTATCGGTATTGCGGTCTATCCTAAAGATGCCGAGGATATTGAGACACTGACAAAACACGCCGATTCCGCCATGTATCAGGCCAAGGACAAGGGCAAAGACGGTTACCAATTTTTCACATCCGACTTGCGCGATCAGATCGGTCACCGCATCGAGTTGGAAAACGCATTGCGCAAAGCGATTGTTTCCGATGAGCTGAAATTGGTCTATCAACCCGAATTCGATTTACAAACCGGCTCACTGATTGGCGCAGAAGCCTTGCTGCGCTGGAGTAGCAAATCTTATGGCGCGGTGAGCCCGGCTGAATTCATACCGATTGCCGAAGAATCCGATCTTATTTTGGAAATTGGCGAATGGGTCATTGAGCGTGCAGCGGCACAACTAAATCAATGGCGCAAGGACGATTGGCCTTTGCCGGGTACGTTATTTATCAATGTGGCACCCCGCCAGCTGATGCGCCAGCCCTTGTTGGCAATTATTACGCGGCAATTACAGAAATATCATTTGCCGCCGCGGTCTATAGGCATCGAAATTACCGAGCGCACACTGATGAACAGCAGCGAAGATATTGCCCGAAAACTGCATAAAATTGAGCTGGAAGAAATTCCCATAGCCATCGACGATTTCGGCACGGGGTATTCTTCCCTGTCATATCTAAAAACATTTCCAATTACTTTCCTCAAAATCCCGAATCAATTTGTGGATGGAATAACCATGAATGAGAGTGACAAGGCTATTGCCACGGCAATTCACGGGGTGAGTACCGCGCTCAATTTACAAACAATTGCAGAGGCTATCGAAACACAGGAGCAGCTTGATGTGTTGCGTGAAATAGGCTGCCATAGCGGGCAAGGCTATCTGCTTGGCAGACCGGTTGATCCAGAAACGTTTGTTCATCTTTATTTAACCGGCGGAGGCCCTCATGCACAATAAAAATAATTCGGCAAAACATCTACGCTTACATTCTTGCCGGGATCAGGCCATCCGTGACTCGCTTTTACTTGAAACGCAACCGGATAAATCCGCCAAAACTGCCGAGATAGATGAAAGACTTTTAATGAGCCGCAGACCCACCCGACTAAGCCTTGCGCTCATTAAAAAGTCCACGGGATATGGCTCAAATTAATATAAACAGCCAATTTTGAAGTCTCGCGGCACACCGCAAACAAACAGTATTTATCCTTCAAGGTGTTCTTAAATAGCGCCTTTCCTGATAATATCGCGCCCCTGTAAAAACCGCATTACAGGGGCGGCGCTTGCCATCCCCGTTTTAAAACTTCACTTTAATATTCTATGAGTAATCCAACACTACAGGCCGTGCGCGGCATGAATGACATTTTGCCGGATGAGGCGCAGCTGTGGCTGGGCTTTGAGGATGTGGTTCGGGAATGGCTGGAGTCCTACGGCTACCGCAATATCCGTATGCCGTTGCTGGAGCCGACCGCGCTGTTTAAACGCGCTATCGGCGAGGTGACCGACATTGTCGAAAAGGAAATGTACAGCTTTGAAGATAGCCTGAATGGCGACCAGCTAACCCTGCGTCCCGAGGGCACTGCTTCCTGCGTGCGCGCCGCGATTCAGCACAATTTGCTGTATAACGCTCCGCAGCGCTTGTATTACAGCGGCCCGATGTTTCGCCATGAACGCCCGCAAAAAGGCCGTTACCGGCAGTTTCATCAATTCGGTGTTGAAGCACTGGGCTTTTCCGGCCCGGACATCGATGCCGAACAAATTTTAATGTGCGCGCGCCTGTGGAAAAAACTGGGCATTCGCGATGTGAGCTTGCAAATCAACACACTGGGCGATGTGGCCTCGCGCCAGCGTCACCGCGCAAAACTCATCACTTACTTTGAGCAATTTTCCGCACAGCTGGATGCCGATGCGACACGCCGCTTGCACACTAATCCGCTGCGCATTTTGGACAGTAAAAATCCGGCGATGCAGGAAATTATCACAGGCGCGCCCAAATTGCTGGACGAGCTGGATGCCGAAGCGATAGCCCATTTTGCTGCGGTGCAATCCATTCTGCAGCAACACAACGTCGCGTATGAAATCAATCCGCGCCTGGTGCGCGGTTTGGATTATTACAATCGCACCGTGTTTGAATGGGTGACAACACGCCTGGGTGCGCAGGGAACCATTTGTGCCGGCGGGCGCTTTGACGGTCTGATTGAACAAATTGGCGGCAAACCCGCCCCGGCCTGTGGTTTCGCCATGGGCATTGAACGTTTATTGGCGTTGATGCAGGAAGACGGAATTGCCTTTACACCTGACGCGCTGGATGTCTATCTGGTGCATCAGGGCGAGCAAGCCTCGCGTTTGGCCAGCGTCGTGGCGGAACAAATGCGTGACGACGGCATAAAAGTAGCGCTACATTGCGGGGGCGGCAGCTTCAAATCGCAGATGAAAAAGGCAGACGGCAGCGGCGCCCGCTTTGCGGTTATCATCGGCGATGAAGAAGCAGAAGCGCAGCAAGCCACCCTAAAGCCGCTGCGTGGCACTGCCGAGCAATCTCGCATCTTATTGAATGAATTGAATAATATAATTAAGCCACTTAAATCAGTTAAAGGATAAAACATGTCATCATTAGATTTGCAGGAACAAGAACAGGTTGACGCACTCAAGCACTGGTGGGCTGAAAATGGTAAATGGGTCATTGGCGCAATCATCGTCGCCCTGCTGGGTTTTGCCGCCACACAATTCTGGAAAAAATATCAGACACAACAATCCGGCGAAGCATCAAAACTCTATGCCGAAGTCGAGAAACAAACGCAAAGCAATGATCCGAAACGGGTGAACGATGCGGTCGCGGCACTGGTCAACCAGTTTAGCGGCAGTGCTTATGCGCCCCGCGCGCAGTTATTGGCCGTACAGACCAATCTTCAAGCCAAAGATATTGCACGTGCCAAAACCCAGTTACAGTGGGTGATTGAGCATGCCAAAGAAAGCGGCTTGCAAGATACGGCACGCTTGAAACTGGCGAGTATTTTGCTGGATGAAAGCAATTATGACGAAGCAATGAAGCATTTGAATGCCGCCCATCCCGAAGCTTTTACCGGCCTGTTTTCCGACCTGAAAGGTGACGTTTTGAATGCCCAAGGTAAACATGCGGAAGCAAAAGCAGCGTACCAATTGGCGCTGGAGAAAATGGACGAAAAGAGTATGTATCGCAATTTGGTTCAGCTAAAACTGGATGGCCTCGGGGACGTAAAATGAAATTAATTCAGGGTATTAGCGCGATTCTACTGGCCACTCTGGCGGCAGGTTGCGCCACGGACAAAGAGCAAGTTAATCCGGCCAAATTAGTGAAATTTAATGAAACAGCCAAGCTGGAAGTCAGTTGGAAGCAAAACGTGGGTAAGATGGGAATTAACGTGCTAACGCCCGCGGTAACGGCTGAGTCGGTGCTTGCAGCAAATAGTCAGGGAATGATTTATAGCTTTGAAAAAAATACCGGCAAGCAATTGTGGCGCGTCAATAGCGGCTTTGCCATTTCCGGCGCGGTGGGCGCGGGAGAAAATATCGCTTTAGTGGGCGGGGTCAAAGGCGAAATTGCAGCTTATGAAGTAAGTAGCGGAAAGTTTCTCTGGAAGAGCAAAGTAAGCAGCGAAGTGCAAAGCGCCCCCAAGATTTCCGAAGGTATTGTTGTGGTGCGCACAGGTGATGGTCGCATCGCCGGACTGAACAGCCAAACCGGTGAGCGTCTCTGGCTTTATGAACGATCAACTCCGGCACTGGTGGCGCGCAGCAATGCGGGTGTAACCATTCGCCGAGGCATCGTGTATGCCGGTTTTGCGGCGGGAAAGTTGGCCGCAATCAGTTTGCATAACGGGGTAATCATCTGGGAATCATCAGTTTCACAACCGCGCGGCAGCACTGAATTGGAACGTATCAGCGACATAATCAGCCTACCCGAATTGAACGACAGCCAAGTTTGTGGCGTTGCATTTCAGGGGCGCATTGCATGTTTCGATGCCGATCAGGGAGGCTCTCTCTGGACACGGGATATTGCAAGCGACAAGGGCTTAACCATGTCGCGCAAATATTTGTTCTTAACCGAGAGCTCGGGCGAAGTGCTGGGATTGGACAAACTGAGTGGGAGCTCCTATTGGAAAAATGATCAACTGCATTTGCGCCAAACCACCGCGCCCCTGGCACAGGATCGCTATCTGGCGGTGGCCGATTATGAAGGCTACGTACACACGTTAAATCGCGATGATGGCAGCTTTATTGCGCGTATGCGCACTGATGGCAGCGCCATCAATTCTGCGCCTGTCGAACTAAATGAAGGCTTCGTGGTGCAAACCGTCAATGGCGGAATATTTGCCATGACGCTGCGTTAACTATATAAATAATCCGCAAATTCTTCAAAAGTAATTTGCAAGCTATCCTTCAACAATAATTATTTCAAAGTGAACTTATCATGCTCCCCACACTGGTTTTAGTCGGACGCCCCAATGTGGGTAAATCCACCCTGTTCAACCGCCTCACGCGCAGCCGTGACGCGCTGGTTGCCGACCTGCCGGGATTAACCCGCGACCGTCACTACGGTCGTGGTCGGGTGGGCGAGCGTCCCTACTTGGTGGTGGATACCGGTGGTCTGGAACCCGTCGCGAAAGAAGGCATTTTGCATGAAATGGCCAGACAGACCCGACTGGCAATCGATGAAGCGGATCTGGTCCTGTTTATTGTTGACGGTCGTGAAGGTCTCACGCCGCAGGATCGCATTATTGCTACACAATTACGCAAAACCGGCCGCCCATTATTGTTGCTGGTGAATAAAGCGGAAGGCATGCAGCGCAGTAAAATCACCAATGAATTCTTTGAGTTAGGCTTGGGCGAACCGATTCCAATTTCTTCGGCACACGGCGACAATGTGAACGAAATGGTTGAACTGGCACTGGACGAGTTACCCCCCCGCGAAGCAGAGGAAGAAGCCAAATCGGATCAACCCAAACTCGCCATCGTTGGACGTCCCAATGTGGGCAAATCAACGCTGGTTAACGCGATTTTGGGTGAAGAGCGGGTGATTGCTTTCGACTTGCCCGGCACCACACGCGACAGCATCTACATCGACTTTGAACGCGGCGGCAAAGCCTACACCATCATCGACACTGCAGGTGTGCGGCGACGCGGCAAAGTGGACGAAGCCATTGAAAAATTCTCCGTCGTAAAAACATTGCAGGCCATTGAAGATGCCAACGTCGTGGTGCTAGTGGTGGATGCAAGTGATGAGATCACGGAACAGGATGCGCACCTTGCCGACTTTGTTCTGCAAGCCGGTCGCGCCCTGGTGCTGGCCGTGAATAAATGGGACGGCTTGGACGAATACAAACGCGACACCGCCAAGCGGAATATTGACCGGAAGCTGCATTTTTTAAGCTTCGCAAAACATCACTTTATCTCCGCTTTGAACGGCACCGGGGTCGATGCATTATTGAAATCCGTCAACGAAGCCTACGCTGCCGCGATGGCCAAACTAGCCACCCCGCAACTCACCCGGGTACTGCTGGCCGCCGTGGAAAAACAACAGCCGCCGCGCGGCAGTATCTTCCGTCCCAAAATGCGTTATGCCCATCAGGGGGGAAGCAATCCGCCGCTGATTATTGTGCACGGCAGCGCGCTGGATAAAGTACCGGAAAGTTATAAACGCTATTTGGAAAAATGTTTCTGCGACGCTTTTAAGTTGCAAGGCACGCCACTGCGCATTCAATTCAAAGCGGGTAAGAATCCGTTTGCCGATAAGAAGCCGCGGCCTTTGACAGAAAGCGAAGAACGCGCCGCCCACCGCGCCCGTATTCGCGGACGCAGACTTTACGGATAACATATTGATTTTATTTAATATTTAAGAGATTTGCATAGGGTGCGTTTTACGCAACATGATGCATAAAATGCACCCTTAGTTCGCTTAACTTTCTTGGGAGATATCGCGCACCACTTGCGCAATACTTTCTGCCCAGTTTTTTACCAGAACACCGTCTTCACCTTCCACCATCACTCTTAATAACGGCTCGGTGCCGGAGGCGCGCAACAATACCCGGCCTTTACCATTCAAGGCTTTTTCCGCCTCAACAACCGCGGCCTGTATTGCGGCATGCTCAGCCAACTTGGCAGCACCCTGTACCCGCACGTTAATTAAAACTTGCGGATACATCACCAGCTCTTGTGTGACCTGATCCAGCGTTTGTTTGCCGGCTCGCAACGCATGCAATACCTGTAATGCCGAAACGATACCGTCACCGGTGCTGTGCTTATCCAGACAAATGATATGGCCGGAATTTTCACCGCCCACTTGCCAGCCTTTTTGCTGTAACACTTCCATCACATAACGGTCACCCACTTTAGCGCGCGCAAAAGGAATGCCGAGTTTTTGCATGGCATGCTCAAAGGCCAAATTGGTCATCAGGGTTCCGACAATTCCGCCTTTCATCGTGCCCTGCAACTGGCGATGTTTGGCGATGACGTACAACAGTTGATCTCCGTCGTAAAGCTTGCCTTGCCCGTCAGCCATAATTAACCGGTCACCGTCGCCGTCAAGCGCAATTCCCACATCCGCGCGATGTTCAAGCACGGCTTTTTGCATATTCGCCGGCTTGGTTGCACCATAACCGTCGTTAATATTTTTACCATTCGGTTCGGCACCAATGGCGATCACATCGGCACCCAGCTCGTGAAATACGTTACGCGCGATGTGATAGGTTGCCCCGTGCGCACTATCCACCACAATTTTCATGCCGCGCAAATTCATGTCAGCCGGAAAGGTGCTCTTGCAGAACTCAATATAACGCCCCACCGCATCATCAATACGCTTGGCCTTACCCAGAGCCTCGGAGGAATTAGTCTGCATTTCTTTATCCAGCTCGGCTTCAATGGCATGCTCAAGCTCATCGGGCAGCTTGGCACCTTGGCCGGAAAAGAATTTAATCCCGTTATCTTCAAACGGATTATGCGAAGCCGAAATAACCGCGCCCGCCTGCAAACGCAGGGCGCGCGTCAGATACGCCACGGCCGGCGTGGGCACCGGCCCCGCCAGATAAACATCCACACCCGCGGCAATCAACCCGGCTTCGAGCGCTGATTCCAACATGTAACCGGAAATGCGCGTGTCCTTGCCGATCAAGACACCGGGACGCTCGCCCTGCGTGTGTTCGGCGCTGGCCAACACCTTGCCGGCGGCATACCCCAAATGCATTACAAATTGCGGGGTAATCGGATAAACACCCACCGTGCCGCGCACCCCGTCTGTTCCAAAATATTTTCTGCTCATAATTTTCTTTGAATTCTCACTTAAATTGGTTTTGCCGCAATATCAAAACACCCACGTTAATTACCCGATCTTCCGATTATATAATAACAAAAGTAGCAAAGCGGTTTGACCGTACACTGATAGCAACAGATAATCCAAGCTGCTAAAAAAGGGGACAAAATGAAATTGAAGCAATTGAAATGGCGGGGTTTACTAATCGCCTTCGCACTCGGAAATTCGCTGGTATTTGCCGCTGAAAATCCAAATTCATCTTCAGTTGATAAACCCGTTAATAGTGCAATAAAAAATCCGCCCGGCCAATCTTTAACCGGTATTAACAATCCGGGAATTACTGCGCGTGAAAAGATACTGGATGAAGCAGAGAGACTGCTGAAATATGATGAAGCTGACGAAGCCTATAGCTTGCTTGCGCCACTCGAATTCGATCGTTCTGGTGAGCTTCGCTTTGATTATCTGCTGGGTGTTGCCGCATTGGATAGCGGCAGACCGGATAAAGCAACACTGGCCTTCGAACGCGTCCTGGCAATGGATCCGAATTTCGCCGGTGCACGCATGGATATGGCGCGCGCCTATTATTATCAGGAAGATTGGCTGCGCGCAAAAAGTGAACTTGAAATTGTTTTAACTCAAAATCCGCCGGATACGACACGTGCCATTATTCAAAAATATCTGGATGCGATAGCCGAGCAACTCAAGGTCCCCCTCTTCCATATAACGGCTTATGCCGAAGCTGGCTTGGGGTATGACAGCAATGTCAGAAACGCCAGCAACGAGCTCCAATTTATCGTTCCCTACTTCAATCATGCTATCTTTCCGATCAGCCCTTCCAACCGCAAAGTGGCAGATAGTTTTTACAACGGTGCGCTCGGCGGCGAAATTTTTTATGACTTCAATGATTTTTGGAGTATCTACGCGGGCGTCGATGCCCGCCAGCGCGGTTACCAATTTTTAAACAATTTCAATTCGTTAAATGTTGACAGCCGGGCGGGAATCTCTTTCACGCTAAATCAAAATATATTTCGCATCGGCGTAGGTGGAGGCGCTTACTACCTGGGGCAAACAGTTGGCAGTTTCAATAGCATACAGCCGGACTACAACCGTTACTCCTCAACTGTGAATGCGGACTGGCGTTATATGCTTGATCCGGATAACCAAATTAGTGTGTTTGTACAACACGGGAATCATCGTTTCGTTAACGCTGCGATGGCGATCAATGATTTTAGTCAGACTGCTGCAGGCAGCGGTTGGATGCATGTTCTGCAGGACAGCAAATCCATTATATTTGCTAGCGTGTTTTATATTAGCGAAAACGATATCGCCCCGATTACCTTGACCAACCCCAATGGCGGCCGCGTTGACGGCGTCAAGAATCTGCAAGGCTTACGGGCCGGAGCTCAAGCATCAGTGCGTGATGACGTAGAACTATTTTCATTTTTCTCAATTCAATTAAGTGGTTATGAAAACACAAACCCCTTGTTTTTACGCAAACGAAATGAACGCCAATATGATGTCAGCGCCGGAGCCAACTGGCACTGGAATAAAAACTGGTCGCTGCGTCCACAGCTTAGTTTCATGAGGAACGATTCAAACATCATTCTTTACAGTTATGACCGGCTGGATACCTCTTTAACCATCCGCCGCGATTTTCAATAACTGGGACTTAGCTAAGGTGCAATCATGAATCTGACCAAAAATACTTTCACCCTTATAGCGCTCATCGCTTGGCTGTTAAGCGGGCAAGTCGCACATGCGCAGCTTGCAGGAAACATCCAGTTTGTTCACGGAAACATTCAAATTATTAACGCAGCAGGGACTACCAGCCTGCTAAAAAAAGGCGATGCTGTCAATGAAGGCGACACCCTTATCTCGGCAAAAGAAGCCAGCGCCCAAATTAAAATGCGGGACGGCGGATTCATCGCCATGCGCCCGAATACAAAATTTAAAATTAACGAGTTCAAATATAACGGGGTTGTAGATGGTAGCGAAGCAAGTTCCATCGAATTACTTAATGGCGGTTTTCGAGCTGTTACCGGTTTAATTGGCAGAATCAATAAAGCAAATTATCGAATTGTCACTCAAGCCGCAACAATTGGGATTCGCGGCACCGATCATGAAACCGTTGTGATCCTTTCAGAGCTCTCTCCGGCAAATACGATTCCAGCGGGTACTTACAACAAAGTAAATGCGGGAGAAACCACCCTTACCACAGAGAAAGGGACCATTTCCATATTGCCCAACCAAATGGGCTTTGCCGGCGCCGCAAACCAAATGCCGCAACTGCAACCGCTTAATATCAAAATATTCTCCGTCACTGGCAAGCCTTCGGCTGCCGCGACAACCGCCACAAAACAAGCTACACAAGATGCGGATAGCGAAGCGCAGACACAAGTTGAAGCAGCCCCACAAGTACAGGCAGCAACTATTTCGCCTGTGCCCGCCATCCCTGTCGTTGTACCAATTTGTGCAATGGATCCAGTCAGTGGTCAGTGCACAAATCTCACGACGACAACTGCCACACCGAAAGCGGGAAGTGGCGATGGAGTTATACTTTCGTCAAGCAGTGGACTCGACGGGATGTCCACCCCGAACCCATTCCCCAAAGGAGCAACTTATCTATCTGATGCTACCGGGCTGACTAAAATGGACTGCGGACAAGGTTGCTTTGGCGGGGTTGGTACCGCGCAAAATGTCGATGCGGGTTGGGATGCTGGCGTTGTCCTATGGGGGCGCTGGAGTAACGGATTCATTACTGCGGGTGGGTCACTCAATGGCTACTATTTCGCTCCAAATCAAGGTTTACATTACATCGTCGGCATTCCTACTCCGTCCATGCAGCTGCCCACCAGCAATACTTACACCTATAATTTAATTGGCGGTACCTCCCCCACGCTGTCGGATGGAATTGGGGCAGGTTTAGGTGTCGGCCTACTTAAGTCCGGCTCGGCTACGGTTGACTTCGGCAACGCCACCGTTAATGGTAGTCTAATCATGGATTTTAACGGCGCCTCGACCTACGAATCCACCTACCATGGCAGTTTTTCAACAGGCGGAGCAAACCTTTACGGCTCAACGAACTTTAAGGGTGGCAGTATCAACGTTTGCGGAGCAGAAGGATGCTCCACCCAATATCAGGGCCAATTTTATGGCACCAATGCTTCCCATTTGGGCGTCACGTACGACATCAACACCAACCAAGCCTTCAACATCAACGGCGCTGCCGTTCTCAAGCGATAAAAAAGGCCGGGTGGAGCCCGGCCTTTTTGTGATGCAACATATATTTTTTTAGTTTACCGTTCCATCTGCGTTGTATTGTTTTTTGCTCGTGGCACCCACAGAATTACCAGCCACATCTTTGACTCCCGACACTATTACCACTCCGCCTGCCGCGTTATTAATATCATCACCAAACACCGTGATAGATGCAGCTCCGCTAGTAAGTATTATTGCGGTGGAATTCGCCTGCCCATTACCTACGGCAATAACCTGGGTATCACCGACTGCAGCTGTCGTTTGACAAATTCCATCCGGACCTGAACTCACATTACCTAAAGCTGTGCCGGCACCGGTTACCACATCATCAGAACCTACAGCTACGGTTGCGGTCAAAAGGTTTCCGGGTGAAGTAGCGCGAATGCAGGTTGAATTGGAAATGCCCTTGCCAACAGCAATCACTTGATTATCCCCAATAGCGGCTGTTGTCTGACACTTTCCATCTATTCCGGTCGTGACAGTCGCATAGGGAATAATTGCAGGGGAGATTTGCGGATTTAAAGTCAATGTAGCCTTCTTGTTAACAGAGTCGTAGCTAACACCGCTAAAAGCTATCCCTGTCACTGGGCTAGTGAAATTTGTCGCTGTTGTCGTAGATAACTTTTCCATACGCTCATCGAATGGAATGGTTATAGAAGTAACTTTACCAGCAGAACATACAGCAGCCGATCCACACACCACCGCACCTCCCGTCAAAAGCGAAGGTGCAACCATATCATCCGCGGTTACCGCATTGCTTGCAGCAGACTCGATAGCGTCAGAATTTACCGACCTAACCGAGTAGCTGTAAGTAAGCTTGATGTCTGTATTTTCTACATAATCAAGTCCAGCGAAGGTATCCGTAAAGTTGGTGCTGGTGATTGTTGTCGGCGTAATTAGCTCGGTCGGATGACTTATAGTCGTCGCCCCCCAAACTTGACTCATCGTGCGATACACCTTATAGCCCTTGGCTCCAGATACCGGCAACCAATCCAAGGTAGGTTTTACCGCCGCCCCTGTCGTTGTGCTTGCCGCGTTAATACTGGCATCGTTAACCAGCGCAATCACCGGAGCTGCAACAGTTGCCCCGCCTTTTGTAGTGAAATCGACTGCCAAGTTAGTACTATATTTTGTCGCTCCGCCTGCAATTGCAGCAACTGAATTTCCAGCATCGTCCTTTAACTCAGCCTGAGCGCGAGAAATATCTACCGTATACATTGAAGAGGCGCCCATCACCGGCAGAGATACCGTCAATTGTTTACGATCAGAGCTCCAAGCCATACTGTGCTCCATATTTGATGCTCTGGGCTTGGCTCCTATAAAGTTAACGTCCACCAATGAATACAAGCCATTGGGATTGGACGGGGATATATCCTTCACTACTGTAGTCTGCTTGATCGGCTCGCTAAATGTGAAAACAACATCGGTGGCTCCCGGCGTAATATCGGAATTATGTTCAGGCGTTACACTCACCACTTTGGGAGAGATAGAATCGGTTGATTTCACAACGATCGAATCGCCATTTTGAAAGGAGAGTGTTCTAGTCGCCATTTCAGCCGGTGCTGTTAAGGCGAGTTCTCCGAAGACGGTATAAGCAATGTCTTGTGCGGAAAGGGTAAATTTTCCACCCGCTTCAATATTGGCAAAGGTAAATTTCCCGCTTGCATCAGTGGTAGCGGTACTGACAACATTACCCGAAGTTGAATCCGTATTCACCACCCCACTTACCGCATTCTGCTGCCCGGATATACCCCCGGTGGCTGAATTTTGCGCACTTTGAGCTGAATGCAAAGTAACCTTGTAGCCTGCTGCAACTGGCCGACCATTTTCATCGGTCACTTCACCTGAAATAGTTGCAGCCAGCTTGCCAACCGCGAATTGGTAGCCTTTAGCCACACCGGTCAACGGATGCCCGACATCAGAAACATAACTTACCACCGCTTGTTGAAATACAAAGTCCGGATAACGGTTTTTGATGGTGATATCGGCCATGTTGACCGGGCTGGTGACACCTTTTAAATTAATCGATACTTCGTAGTTTCCGGTCAATGTGCCCGCATTATTCGCGGGCAAGTTAGCTAACACAAACTGACCATCGGCATTGGTGGTTGCTCTTGATAAACCCACATCGACAATCGCGCCGACAATCGGCTGCTGCGTCATTGCATCAATCAAAACACCTTGTAGGGTACCAACTGGAGTAATAGAACTCAGAACCGTACTGGTGGTCGTTACGGTGTTGGCATTGCTATTGTTTGCGGGCTGACTACAACCGGTCAATACAACACCGGATGCCAAGATCATCGTCAAAATAACTTTTTGCTTTGCTTTAAGCTGCATTTTTCTTCCTTTTATTTGATCGGTGGATCGGATAATTTAATCATACAACACAATAGGCAGCAATAGATGCACAATATATTGTTTTTAAATGATATTTTATATCACAAGGCAAATCTCAAACATTAACAATTCCTCCGGCACAAGCGGTTAATAATCTGTTTTCCCAACCATTACCGGCTTCACATTCCAAATATCTTTTGCATACTGCGCGATGGTTCGATCGCTGGAGAATTTCCCCATATTCGCCACGTTGATGATGGATTTTTTCACCCATACATCCTGGTTCTTATAAGCAGAATCCACTTTATCCTGGCATGTAATATACGAGGCATAATCGGCCAACAATAGGTATTTGTCGCCATGATGCAGCAAATTATCAATGATCGGCTTAAAACGCTCCGGCTCACTGGGCGAGAAGAAACCCGAACTAATCATATACAGCACTTCGCGCAATTCCCCATTGGCATTGTAATAATCCCAAGGCTTATATCCATTTGCTTGCAGATTCGCAACCTCGTCTGTCGTTAGGCCAAAAATAAAGATATTTTCCCAACCCACTTCCTCGCCGATTTCAATATTTGCGCCATCCAAAGTGCCAATCGTGAGTGCGCCGTTGAGTGACAGCTTCATATTGCCGGTACCGGAAGCTTCCGTACCCGCAGTGGAAATCTGCTCCGACAAATCTGCGGCAGGCACGATAACTTCGGCTGTTGAAACATCGTAATTGGGAATAAATACCACTTTCAATTTTCCGGCCACCTGCGGATCATTATTTACGATATCCGCAACATCATTAATCAATTTGATAATGAGCTTGGCAACCGCATATCCGGGTGCTGCTTTACCGCCAAAAATTACTGTGCGCGGGACGCAATCACTGCCGTGCCTAATGCGGTTATACAGGGTGATGATATGCAACACATTGAGCAATTGACGCTTGTATTCGTGGATGCGTTTAATCTGCACATCAAACAGGGAATCCACATTAACTTCCACCCCCAAGCGCTGCCTGATCAATGACACCAAACGCTGTTTATTGGCGCGTTTAATCGCGGAATACTGCTTGCGGAAAGCGGCATCTTCGGCCAAGGGAATCAGCTTTTTGAGCTGATCCAGATCTTTGATCCAATCTTTACCGAGGCGTGCAGAAATGAGATCGGCCAATTGTGGGTTGGCTTGATTCAACCAGCGGCGCGGCGTAATTCCGTTGGTCATATTCACAATCTTGCCCGGATATAAACGGTCAAAATCGGCAAAAATAGTCTCGCGCATCAGTTGCGTATGAATTGCCGCTACCCCATTCACCTTATGGCTACCAACAATGGCCAGATGAGCCATACGCACGCGCTTGCCGCCCTCTTCGCTGATGATTGACATGCGTCGCAACAGATCATTGTCACCGGGAGAAAAATGGCGCACCTCTTCCAGAAAGCGATAATTTATTTCATAAATAATCTGCAAATGACGCGGCAATATATTTCCGAACATTTCCACCGGCCAGGTCTCCAGCGCTTCCGGCATCAGCGTGTGGTTGGTGTAAGAAAAAGTACGCTGCGTCAAATTCCAGGCCTTTTCCCACGGCAAGTGATGCAAATCAATCAATACGCGCATCAGTTCGGCGATGGTGATGGCGGGATGCGTATCATTCAACTGAATTGCAACCTTATCCGGCAACGCATCAAAATCCGAATGATCTTTTAGATAGCGCGTGAGAATATCCTGCAGCGACGCGCAGGTGAAAAAATATTGCTGTTTTAAACGTAATTCATGACCCATCTGGGTCGTATCGTTCGGATACAAAACTTTTGATAAATTTTCCGAGCGATCTTTGTCTTCCACCGCCTTGATGTAATTCCCCTGATTAAAATAACCCAGATCAAAATCCCGTGAAGATTTTGCCGCCCACAGACGCATATTATTTACCGTGCGCGTGCCATATCCGGGAATAGGCGTATCGTGCGCCATCGCCATTACGTCATCGGTATCGGTCCAGTGGTAACGGGGAATACCTTTATCATCCTTGTACTCCGTCACCTTTCCGTGAAACTTAACCTGATACAACACCTCGGGACGGCCAAACTCCCAGGGATTACCATAACGCAACCAGTTATCCGGGTGTTCTATCTGCCGACCCTCCTCAATATGCTGCTGAAACATCCCGTATTCATAACGGATCCCGTATCCGTAACCGGGTAAATTTAACGTTGCCATTGAATCCAAAAAGCACGCGGCCAATCTGCCCAAGCCCCCGTTTCCCAAGGCCGCGTCGTACTCGACATCACGGATCTTTTCCAGTTCAACACCCAGCTCATGCAACGCGTTACGGGTTGGCGCCTCCACCTCCAGATTATGCAGACTGTTCATCAGAGAACGTCCCATTAAAAATTCCATGGACAGATAATAAACGCGCTTGGCGTCCGCCTCGTAATAACTGCTCATGGTTTGCATCCAGCGATCAATCAATCGATCGCGCACCACATAAGCCGCCGTCATATACCAGTCGCGGTCAGTTGCGTTAATGGTCTCTTTACCGACCGAATAAATTAATCGCTCATCCAGCGCATTTCTAATTGACGTGCTATCAAAGGCTTTTTCCAAATGACAAACTATGGCTTTTTTCGACTTGACTAACATTATCTTTGCCCCCGAGTTAATTTAACTTAAATTAATATATTCAAATAGTTATAAACATTCAGCAAGTTACTTTTGTCTGCGCAAGCTCCGCCGTCGCAATTCCCATAACACCCGGGCGCGCCAACCCAGTCTGACCAGAATATATCCAAGCAGTGCCAGCAATATTGCCAATAATGGCAGACCGATCAGAAAAGCTTGCCCCAAGGAAAGCAGCCATATTTTTAGCGGGATAATCCAGTTATTCCACTCCAACAAGGGCAAGCCTTGCAATGCTCCCACGGCACTATCCTGCCCCGAGACCCAAGCTCCCAATTGATAGGCAAGCAAGTATAAAGGTAGAATTGTAAAGGGATTGGAGTAAAGTGTGGCAAATAAAGCGATCGGCAAATTCACTCTGAACAGCACCGACAATATCGCAGCCGACACCATCTGCAACGGTCCGGGAATCAAGCCGCAGAAAAGTCCGACTGCCACACCGCCCGCAGCCGAGCGCCGGTGTAAATGCCACAGATTGGGATGGTGAAACCAATGGCTAAAGGGCCCCAGCCAGCGATGATTCTTGATGGATAAGCTATTCGGCAGAAAGTTTTTTAGATACTGTTTAAGCACAAACACATTGACTCGAAAATGGGATTGCCCGCAAACCTGGTGCGTTAGAATACGCTCAAATTTGCCAAAAAAAAATAGTGTTGGGAGCAAATAAAATAGGCGCGGGGCATTCTCCCAAATGTTATTATGACACCTGTAACAAAGCGTTTTCCCGATTGCATGCTGAGAATCAAGCTCTAAAATTACACCGTAAATGCCGTGCTCACCCAATTAAACAGTAATCAAAACACCCCCACCGGTGTTCTGCAATCTGTTGCCACCATTACCGGGCAACGCGACCGCGACTTGCTCGCGCACTCCCTAGTCAATACCCTTTTCCAGCTCATCCCCAGCATGCGCATCACCATGTATCGCATATTGCCAAATGAGGACGGTGATGAGGCAATTCTGGTCGCTGAACAACTTAATCCGAACGAAAATTCGGCGGCGAGAATAGAGAATACCTTTGCGATTTCCAGCCGGGAGGAATTCACTTTAGTCGTCAATAACGAAAAAGAGCTCGTAGAAAAACTGGCTGAACATTCTTATTTATCCATCTATCCCATTATTGGGAAACACGGCATCATGGGTTTGCTGGAAATGATTTCCGAAGCACATAGCGATGTAAACAGACATCTAATCCTGGCGTTCCTCAAAGTTTACAGCAACTACATAACGCTGCTGGACGAAAGCGAGACCGACACACTCACCGGCCTGCTCAATCGTCGAACTTTCGATAACAATATCGAAATGATCATTGCAGAACACGCCGAAACTGACGATCCTCAGGATAACTCCGATCCGCAGCATCCCGCCAGACGCGTAAAAGCCGCCGAACTCCCGCATTGGCTGGCCATCATTGATATCGATCATTTCAAACGTATTAATGATGCTTACGGGCATTTATACGGCGATGAAGTTTTACTGCTATTGTCGCGCAACATGAAACGAATTTTTCGCCAGCGCGATAAATTATTCCGCTTTGGCGGAGAGGAATTTATCGTGGTCCTGGATCGCACCAATGAAGACAATGCCAAAGCTGTGTTAGGACGCTTTCGCGCAGCGATAGAGCAGTTTCATTTCCCCCAAGTGGGTAAAGTAACCGTCAGCATCGGCTTTGTGCGTTTGGATAAAGCGGATGTTTCATCCGCGATTATCGGGCGTGCCGATCAGGCACTGTATTACGCAAAACAAAACGGCAGAAATCGCGTGTGCTTTTACGAAGATCTGCTGGGCGCAGGAAAACTCAGCGGCGAACACTACTCAAACGATATGGAGTTATTCTAAAATTACCAAGCCATGTTAAATGAACGAGCTCAAGTTCTACTGAAAACACTGGTCGAACGCTATATTAGCGACGGCCAGCCGGTGGGCTCGCGTGCCTTGCAGCAGTATTCCGGCCTGGAAGTCAGCTCCGCCACCATCCGCAATGTCATGGTGGACTTGGAGGAGATGGGCTTGGTGTGCAGTCCGCATACTTCTGCCGGACGCGTCCCCACCGCGCTTGGCTACCGCTTGTTTATCGACACCCTGATGGTGGTGCAGCCTCTGGATAACCTGCATCGCCAACAACTGGAAAACCAACTTAAACCGGATAATCCAACGCGACTTATTACCCAGGCCTCAAATTTATTATCCGAACTAACCCATTTTGCCGGCGTCGTAGCGACACCCAAACGCAGCAGCATCACCGTGCGTCAAATTGAATTTTTACGTCTTTCCGAAACACGTGTGCTGTTAATTATTGTGATGCCCGATGGCGAAGTTGAAAATCGGGTACTGCTTACCCAAAAAGACTACACACAATCACAGTTAACCGAAGCCGGAAATTTCCTGAGCCAGCACTACGCGGACTGTGCTTTTTCCGACATTCACCAGCGCGTACAAATCGAATTGCGTCAATTGCAACATGAGCTTACCGCATTAATGAGTGCGGCAATGGCCGCCAGTGATGCCGTGATGGCGCGCAAGCAGGAAGACTACATTATCAGTGGCGAACGCAATTTATTGCATAGCAATGACTTGGCATCCAACATGAACCAATTGCGCGGTTTATTTAATGTATTTGAGCAGAAAACCGAATTACTGCAATTACTGAATGCCAGCAACCACGCACCCGGCGTGCATATTTTTGTCGGCAACGAATCGGGATTATCGGGCTTGGATGAATGCAGTGTGGTGAGTGCAACCTATGCTGCAGACGAGCAAATTATCGGTACCCTGGCTGTGGTCGGCCCCAAACGGATGAATTACGAACGGGTCGTGCCCATCGTGGACATCACCGCCAAGTTACTCAGCAACGCACTTTCGCAGCATTAAAATATATCAATATAAACAATGAGTTATAAAATAGAACCCCCTTTTAATCACGGTACGCCGGAAAAAACTGCCGTGCTACTCATTAATCTTGGCACCCCCGACGCACCCACTGCGCAAGCGGTGCGACCTTATCTGAAAGAATTTCTGAGCGACTCGCGCGTCATCGAAATTCCAAAAGCGATTTGGTGGCTAATTCTCAACGGCATTATTCTTAACGTGCGGCCAAAAAAATCTGCCGCAAAATATGCCAGTATCTGGCTGCCGGAAGGTTCACCACTGAAAGTGTATACCGAGCGCCAAACGCAATTGCTGCAGCAGCATTTGCAGCAACAAACCGATGGCAGCCACATTGTGGTTGACTACGCCATGCGTTACGGCAATCCATCGGTCGCCAGCGTCCTCGCCAAACTCAAAGCACAAAACTGCCAGCGCATCTTACTCGTGCCACTGTATCCGCAATACGCCGCCAGCTCATCCGCCACGGCGATCGACGCCGTGCTGCAGGAAGTACTCAAAATGCGCAACCAGCCCGCGCTGCGCACCCTCAAACATTTTCATGACGATGCCGGATATATCAAAGCCACGGCGCAAAATATTCGCAATTTCTGGACGCTGCATGGCCGCCCCGACAAACTGGTGATGAGTTTTCACGGCGTGCCGCGTTATACGCTGGACAAAGGCGATCCCTATCATTGCGAATGCCTGAAAACCGGGCGTTTAATTGCCGAAGCCTTAGCGCTGAGTAAAGATCAATATGTCGTCAGCTTTCAATCGCGTTTTGGCAAAGCAGAATGGATTCAACCCTATACCACCGCAACACTGGTTGAACTGGGACGTCAGAAAACCCAACGTATTGATGTGGTTTGCCCGGGTTTTGTAGCGGATTGTTTGGAGACGCTGGAAGAAATTGCCCTGGAAGGCAAAGAAGATTTTCAACATGCCGGAGGCGGCGAATATCACTACATCCCTTGCCTGAATGCGCGCCCCGATTGGATAGCAGCACTGGGCAATTTAGTGATGAATAATTTGCAAGGCTGGCTGATCAAGGACGACGCTGTGGAGCTTGAACAGAGCCGTTTACGCGCTCTGGCACTGGCCGCAAAACAATAAATACTTCCGTTCGGCCCTATCAGAAATTCGTTGTCACGGTCAGATAGGCGCGCCGCAAAAAAATCAAATCTCGATCTTCCGGCAACAACGCGTATTTGGTGTAATTATCCTGAGTGGCATTTTGCACCACCAGCGCAATTTCACCTCCGCCCAGTTCATTCGGTTTACCGAAACTGTAGGCAAGGCGCACATCCACACGGCGCATGGTGGATTCTGGCGCGTAATCCGCGATCGCCGCTGAATTGGTGATGCGCATCGGACTACGCAGATATAGTGCAGAGCTTAGCTGCCACTGATCCCCCAGTTTTTGGGAAATTAGCACACTACCGCTGTGCCGCGGTACCGATTCAGGGCAGGTTTCCAGCCAGCCTTGCTGAAAATAATCATGCACTAAACTCAATGAATAAAAAGAAGGTTCCTGTGAAAAACCGCAGGTGATCGTTTGCCACGCATAACTCCCCACCACAAAACCGCGTTCCCAAGTATGTTTAACGGAGGCGTCCAGACCGCGAATTTCCTCTTTGAGATTATTTTTAAACTCCAATTCACCAGTAGTTGAACTAGCCAAATTGTCATAAATAATCCCGGAAACATTATCAATATGCGCCCGCATATCCAGCGTTAAATTGACTTGCTTAAAATCTGCCACCCAGCCAATTTCCTTTGCTTCCATTCGCTCGGGATCAAGACCGGTACTGGTTACATGCCCCCTACCAATATCAAAAGGTTGTGACTTTGGACCCGCGCCGATATACCACTCTCCCAGCATCGGGTTGCGCACGGCGGTGGAGTACCCTATACGCAAGGTGTGTTCCGGTGTCAGATGCCAATTGATTGATGCACGCGGTGAATGGCTGATATTGGACATGCCATCCGATTCCGACATATTGCCAATATTGACCAACCAGTTATCGAAAATGCGCCACTCATCATGGCCAAATATCCGGTATTGACGCGTTGATCTGGGTTCACCCAGCCATTGATAACGATCAACATAATCGTAACGTACCCCGCCCCCCAGCACGACACGATGGGAATCCCCCAATTGCACAATATTCTGCAATTCAACATCATGCTGAACAGCACGCGAGTCATCCTTATAAAAATCCTGCCACACACCGCTAACTTTTACGACCGGCATGGCTGCATCGGAATAGTAACGCCAGGTTCGGGAATATTTCAGTTTGCTTTCGTCGCCATTGCGATACACATGCTGCAATCCAATCTGAACGAAATCATTTTCAGAGTAACGATCGCGAAACGGGTCTTTATTGGCGCGCCCATAAATCCCGATGCCCCGGTAGCCCTGACTAAAGCCAATTTGCACATCAACACTGTCTGTCGCGGTCGGATGATAATTGGTGCGAAAATTGACCAGCTGCGATGTGCTGCCATCATTTAATACTTGAGTATCATTGCTAAACGGAGCATCCGTCCGGGCGAACATTTTGGCATTGCGCGAACGGAAGCCGCCTTCATTTTCACTGCGGTATCCTGCGGCAAGCCGAAAATCCACTTCATCTCCCACTTTACCCAGCGCAGCCGAAGCATCCGAAATTCCAAATTGCCCTTTGCTGACCGAAACGCTACCTTCCTGTTGCGCTGCAGCATCCAGTGTGATGATATTGATTACACCAAACAAAGAGTTTGCACCATGAGAAGCCGCCGATGGTCCGCGAATCACTTCAATGCGCTCGATATCACTGACCATAAAGGGCAGTTCTACCCATTCCACACCTCCCGCCGGCTGCATGTAGATGCTGCGACCATCGACCAATACTTGCATACGACGCGCAAAAGCATCCGTGTTGTTGCCCAAACTGACAATCGGCGTATTGCCGTTGGAGTAACCAACATACATACCGGGCACCAGCCGGAATAATTCCGCAATAGATCGTGCCCCGGAAGCCTGAATCATCTTTTTATCGATCACGGTGACTGCGCTGGGAGAGTCTGACAGAGGCTGGGCAAGTCTGGACGCGGTGAGAATGACGGGCATCTCTTGAAAATAAGCTTCTTCAGAAGTGAAATCTTCTTCAGCAAAACCGGGCAGAGCACACAATACCAAAGCCGAAAACAACATCGGCTTTTTGAAAAAAACTAAAATGGCAGAGCGTCGCATATATAGAGTCCAGACTAAATTATTTATATTCTCGCACAATACCCTACCAAAAAACAGGTTAGTAAATCCTAAAATTACCTCAGAAAAACCCGAGTCACAAACAAGCAGCTGACTCACTCATTTTTCAGTATATTTTGAATTCAAAAATGAATTCATAGCAAGATTCCAACAGAAGCGTTAAAGTTAGCGTCTATAGAAGCACCAACACTTTGCGGGGGTATCGGAATGACATTTTTACTATTTATGCTGGTTATGGGCGTGTTTATGCTGCTGGCATTTTTTCGCGCGGCGTTAATCAGCTGGTTGCTCGCGGCGATGGTTTTTGTGCCGCTGGTGGCTGTACAAAGTCGTATCTCTGAAACAGCGTTGCAAGTCGTCTATATATTTCTGTTTTTAATCATTGTGGTATTTGGTATCACCTTCCTGCGTCGCCAATTAGTCAGCCGTCCCCTATTAAAAGTTTTCGCCTCTATCCTCCCTCAAGTTTCCCAAACCGAACAGGAAGCACTGGATGCGGGAACGGTATGGTGGGAGGGTGAATTGTTCAGCGGCCATCCGCATTGGCATAAATTACTGGCTTTGCCCAAACCGGTGTTGCGCGAAGATGAGCAAGCCTTTCTGGACAACGAGGTCGAACAGTTATGCGCGCTGGTTGACGATTGGGATGTGACGCATGTGCGCCAAGATTTATCGCCGGAAGCGTGGAATTTCATCAAAGAAAAAGGCTTCTTCGGCATGATCATTCCGAAGCAATACGGCGGCCTGGAGTTTTCCGCACAAGCCCATTCGGCAGTCGTCACCAAAGTCGCGTCGCGCAGCGGTACGGCTGCCGTCACCGTGATGGTGCCGAATTCTTTAGGGCCGGCAGAGCTGCTTTTACATTACGGCACAGATACACAAAAATATCAATATTTACAAAGACTTGCAAGAGGACTGGAAGTCCCCTGTTTTGCCCTGACCGGACCGTTTGCGGGTTCCGATGCGGGCGCGATTCCGGATGTCGGCATCGTCGGCTACGGTGAATTTAACGGCGAAGCAAAGGTGCTCGGCATTCGCGTCACTTGGGAAAAACGCTACATCACCCTCGCCCCCGTTGCGACATTGCTGGGTCTTGCCTTTAAACTTTACGATCCGGAAAAACTTTTGGGCGGCGATGTGGCGCGCGGCATTACCCTCGCACTGATCCCGACCAATACCCCCGGCGTGCAGGTCGGACGCCGCCATTTCCCGCTGAACTCCGCCTTCCAAAATGGCCCGACCCAAGGCAAAGACGTTTTTATTCCACTGGACTACATCATCGGTGGCGCGGAACGTATCGGCCAAGGCTGGCGCATGCTGATGGAGTGTCTGGCTGCGGGGCGCTCGATCTCCTTGCCCGCCAGCGCCACTGGTGGCTCCAAACTGGCTGCACTCACCAGCGGTGCCTACTGTCGCGTGCGCAAGCAATTTCACCTGCCGATCGGCAAATTTGAAGGCGTGGAAGAAGCGCTTTCGCGCATTGCCGGCAATGTCTATGTGATGGATGCGGCACGCGTGTTGACCGCCCAAGCGGTTGATCTGGGCGAAAAACCCTCGGTCGTTTCCGCCATTGTGAAATACCACTGCACCGAACGCGGCCGCGCGGTGATCAATGACGCGATGGACGTGCATGGCGGCAAGGGAATTTGTCTGGGGCCGGATAATTATCTGGCGCGGTTTTACCAGCAAACGCCAATCGGCATCACGGTCGAAGGCGCAAATATTCTAACGCGCAGTTTGATTATTTTTGGCCAAGGCGCGGTTCGCGCGCATCCCTATGTTTTAAAAGAGATAAAAGCTGCGCACAATACCGATAAAAAACAGGCGGTCGTGGATTTTGACGATGCATTGTTTGGCCATATCAGCTTTGCCATGAGCAACGCGGTGCGTTCATTTCTGTTTGGCTTAACGGCAGGCAATCTGATCAATGTCCCCACTGCAGCGCCCACGCGACGCTATTACCAGTTGTTGACGCGTTACTCAGCCTCGTTTGCTTTCGCGGCGGATATGGCCATGCTGGTGTTGGGCGGCGGCTTGAAGCGTCGCGAGAAAATTTCCGCAAGACTGGGCGATGTATTGAGCCAGCTGTATTTATGCTCGGCCGTGCTGAAACGCTTTGAAGATGATGGTCGCCCTGCCGCCGACGTACCTTTGCTGGATTGGGCAATGCAAGACGGCTTATATCGTCTGCAAGTGGCGCTGGATGGCGTGCTGCAAAACTTCCCCAGCCGGATCGCCGCGTTACTCTTGCGCGTCGTGATTTTTCCGCTAGGCCAATGCCGCAAACCGCCTTCGGACGAACTGGGACATCAGGTGGCGACTTTGTTAGGCGTACCAGGTGGCGCGCGCGACCGGTTGACCGCCGGCATCTATTTCCCCAAGGATGAAAACGACGCCGTTGCCGCGCTGGAAGCCTCGTTAACCAGCACCTTGGAATGTGAACCGCTGCAGGCCGAATTGGCGCAAGCCCGCAGAATTGGCCGGCTCAAAGCGTTGGATGAAATGCAACAGATTATCGAAGCACGCGCGCAACGCCTGATCAATCCCGAGCAAGCCCTGCAATTACAGCGTGATTACGCCCTGCGCCGCAAAGTCATCATGGTCGATGATTTTGCAGCAGAGGAATTGCGGGCTGGAAACGTTGCTAAACCTTAAATATCTCCCTGCACTTCATTACCGTGATATTCCAGCCAGGCGCGCCGCGTGGAAGCTTCATGCTTGCCCATTAACATATTGAACATATTCATATTTTCCTGAAAAGGTAGCGCTGCCGCGTTGACGCGCAACGATCTGCGCGTATCGGGATTCAGGGTGGTATCCCATAACTGTTCGGCATTCATCTCACCCAGCCCTTTAAAGCGCGAAATAGTCCAACTGCCGTCGCGCACTTTTTCCTGACGCAAGCGATCTTCTATGCCCAGCAACTCACCCTCGTTAAGTGCGTACAGTTTGCGAATAGGTTTCTTGCCCTGAGCCGGAACATCCACACGGAACAGCGGCGGCTGTGCCAGATAAATTTTACCGGCCATCACCACCTGATAAAAATGGCGGAAAAACAATGTCAGCAACAGCGTGGAAATGTGCGCACCGTCCACGTCGGCGTCCGCCATGATGTAAATGCCGTTGTAGCGCATGCCGGATAAATCCACCGCATCATCCGGTCCGTGCGGATCGACACCGATGGCGACCGCGATGTCGTGAATTTCATTGTTGGCAAACAGCCGATCTTTTTCAACTTCAAAGGTATTCAGCACTTTGCCGCGTAACGGCAACACGGCCTGAAATTCTTTGTTGCGCCCTTGTTTAGCCGAGCCTCCAGCGGAATCTCCCTCGACCAAAAATAGCTCGGTACGGGTCGCATCACTGGAGCTGCAGTCGGTTAATTTTCCCGGCAACACCGCGACCGAAGAGCCTTTTTTCTTTTCCACTTTTTGCGCGGAACGCAAACGGGTTTGGGCTTGCTGGATCGCTAATTCGGTGATGCGCTTGCCAAATTCGACATGTTCATTCAGCCATAAATCCAGCGGATCTTTCACCATCAACGCAACCAAACGCAAGGCGTCACGCGACACTAATTTGTCTTTGGTTTGACCTTGAAATTGCGGATCGAGCACCTTGGCGGACAGCACAAAACTGGCGCGCGAAAACACATCCTCCGGCACCAGCTTCACCCCCTTGGGCAACAGACCGTGCAATTCGGAAAAGTTTTTTACCGCATTAAATACGCCGTCGCGCAAACCGGCATCATGCGTGCCGCCCGACCAGGTTGGAATTAGATTAACGTAGGATTCCCGCACCACCGCGCCTTCCGCCGACCAGACAATCGCCCACGCTGCGCCCTCCCCTTCCGCGTAACCGTTATCACTTCCCGCAACGGTAAATTTTTCCATCGCAAAAATCGGCACAGCCATTTCCTGTTCGGCCATCGCTTCATTTAAATATCCGCGCAAACCATCGGGATAGGCCCAGGAACGGGTTTCCCCGGTTTTTTCCGTCAGTAATGTGACTTTGACACCGGGCAACAATACCGCTTTGGAACGCAGGGAACGCTCCAGTTGAGGCAGAATAATATTCGGCACATCAAAATATTTGGGGTCGGGCCAAGCGCGCACTTTTGTACCTGTACGCTTCTTGGGGCAGTCGCCAAGGCGCACTAACGGTGCTTCCGCAGCGCCATTTAAAAAGCGGATGAAATACTCACCGCCATCGCGAAATACGGTGACCTCCACTTTGGTGGAAAGCGCATTGGTAACCGCCACGCCAACCCCGTGCAAACCGCCGGCAAATTTGTAGGCACCACCGGATTCTTTGTCAAACTTACCGCCCGAGTGCAGTACGGTATACGCCACTTCAACGACCGACACACCCTCCTCGTGATGTAGCCCGACCGGAATGCCGCGTCCATCATCCTGCACCGACACCGAACCATCGGTATACGCTATCACACTGATATTTTTAGCATAATTTGCCAGCGCCTCATCACAGGCATTGTCTACCACCTCGGCAATCAGATGATTCGGGGATTCCAAATTAGTGTACATACCGGGACGCTGCCGCACCGGCTCCAGTCCGCGCAACACTTTAAAACTGGATTCGTCGTATTTATTATTTGCCATTTACCTTTAACCCTAAAAAAACTTTTTCATCCGCAGATTATTGACAACCGAACGTTCGTTCTATATCTTACTTAACCATGACAAACGACGCAAATTATCTCGCAAAACTTCAGGACTATTATGCCGACAACAACGTGTTGCCGCCATACTCGACCATCATGTCGCTGCTTGGGTTTAAATCCAAATCCCCGGTGGCAGCCTTAATTGCCCGCTTAAAACTTCTAGGATTTCTGGAATCCACCCCGGAAAAACGCCTCAAACCGGGACGGCGTTTTTTTGAGCGCCCCATTTTTGACAGCGTGCAGGCCGGTGCCCCCAGACAAGCGGAAGATTCCCGCTACGACACCATCACCATCGACGAATATCTGGTCGCGCATCCCTCCAACACCGTACTGATCAATGTCAAAGGGGACTCCATGATCGACGCCGGCATTATGCCCGGCGACACGGTGGTGGTCGAGAAACGCGGCCCGGCCAACATTGGCGATATGGTGATCGCCATTGTCGACAATGAATTTACCCTCAAAACACTGGGCTCCGAAAAGGGTAAATTTGTATTGCTCCCCGCCAACCCCGCTTACCCGGTCATCCGCCCGAAAGGCGATTTGGAAATCTTCGGCATCGTCGTCGGACAATTCCGCAAGTACAAATAACACGGGCAGTCTGCGATTTAATCACGCTGGCAGCTCAAAATTCCGGTGAATTTGATGCTCAACTGCTCTTCGGATATAATAGCGCCAATTCAAAAAGCGGGACGAGCTTAAGGCTTATCCCGCTTCTTTATGTCTATTTCGAGGAGGTGTCCGGTGTCGCAAACAAGTCCTGCCATATTAGTTTTAGCCGATGGCACCGTGTTTCGCGGAACTTCTATTGGAGCTTCCGGGAGCAGCGTCGGCGAAGTGGTATTCAATACTTCGATCACCGGCTATCAAGAAATTCTCACTGATCCTTCCTATTGCAAACAGATTGTTACGCTCACTTATCCGCATATCGGCAACGTCGGCTGCAATCCGGAAGATGTGGAATCGCGCCAAGTATTTGCCAGTGGTTTGATCATTCGCGACCTGTCCATGACAGTCAGCAATTTCCGCAGCACGCAATCTTTACCCGAGTATCTTAAAGCCAACAACGTGGTGGCGATTGCCGGCATTGATACGCGCAAACTAACCCGCATTTTGCGCAGCAAAGGCGCGCAAAATGGTTGTATCGCTTCCGGCGATGATGTTGAGGCTGCGCTAAAAGCGGCGCGGGGATTTGCCGGTTTGGCGGGAATGGATTTAGCCCAAGTCGTCACTTGCGAAAAATCCTATGCTTGGACACAAGGCGAGTGGAAATTAGGTACCGGTTATACCGATAGCACTAGCGCTAAATTCCATGTGGTTGCCTACGACTTCGGCGTGAAGCGCAATATTTTGCGCATGCTGGCCGAGCGCGGCTGCCGAATCACCGTGGTGCCCGCCAAAACGAGCGCTGCTGAAGTACTGGCACTGCAACCGGATGGCATATTTTTATCCAATGGTCCCGGCGATCCTGAACCTTGCGATTACGCGATTAGCGCGACTCAAAAGTTCTTGGAAGCTGGTATTCCGCTGTTCGGCATTTGCCTGGGACATCAGATTTTAGGTTTGGCTTGCGGCGCAAAAACGGTGAAGATGAAGTTTGGTCATCGCGGTGCAAATCATCCGGTACAAGATACACGAACCAAACGCGTCATGATTACCAGCCAGAATCACGGCTTTGCCGTGGATGCCGCCACCTTGCCCGCCAACGCCAGTGTCACACACATTTCGCTTTTCGATGGCACGCTGCAAGGCATTGAATTGATTGATAAAAAAGCCTTCAGCTTTCAAGGTCATCCCGAAGCCAGCCCCGGCCCACATGATGTGGATGGGTTGTTTGATAAATTTGTTGGAATGATGGGTAAGTAAATGGCTAAGCGTACTGACATAAAAAGCATTCTCATTATTGGCGCCGGTCCCATCGTTATCGGGCAGGCTTGCGAGTTCGACTATTCCGGCGCACAGGCGTGCAAAGCACTGCGTGAAGAAGGTTACCGCGTCATTCTGGTGAACTCGAATCCCGCCACTATCATGACCGATCCGAATATGGCGGATGCGACTTATATCGAGCCTATTACTTGGCAGATCGTGGAAAAAATTATTGCCAAAGAACGTCCCGACGCGATATTACCGACCATGGGCGGACAAACCGCGCTGAACTGTGCACTGGATTTGGCCAAGCACGGCGTGCTGGAAAAATACCAGGTAGAGATGATTGGTGCTTCGCGCGAAGCTATCGACATGGCGGAAGACCGCGAAAAATTTAAGCAGGCGATGACGCGCATCGGTCTGGCTTCGGCACGCTCTGCCATTGCGCACAGCATGGAAGAAGCCTTCCAAGTGCAGCAGGTGATGGGCTTCCCCACCGTGATTCGTCCCTCATTTACGATGGGGGGCAGCGGCGGCGGAATCGCTTACAACCGCGAAGAGTTTGTGGAGATTTGCGAACGCGGCTTGGAAGCGTCTCCGACCAAAGAATTGTTGATCGAGGAATCGCTGCTCGGCTGGAAAGAATATGAGATGGAAGTGGTGCGTGACCGCAATGACAATTGCATCATCATCTGCTCCATTGAAAACCTGGACCCGATGGGAGTGCATACCGGCGACTCGATTACCGTCGCACCGGCACAGACCTTGACCGACAAAGAATATCAAATCCTGCGCGACGCAAGCTTGGCCGTGCTGCGCGAAATCGGTGTGGAAACCGGCGGCTCCAACGTGCAATTTTCCATCAACCCGAACGACGGGCGCATGGTAGTGATCGAGATGAATCCGCGCGTTTCACGTTCTTCCGCGCTGGCCTCCAAAGCAACCGGTTTCCCTATCGCCAAAGTAGCCGCCAAGTTGGCTGTAGGCTACACCTTGGATGAGCTGAAAAACGACATCACCGGCGGTGCCACTCCGGCTTCTTTTGAGCCGACAATCGATTATGTCGTCACCAAGATTCCACGTTTCGCTTTTGAAAAATTCCCGCAAGCCAATGACCGCTTGACCACGCAAATGAAGTCGGTGGGCGAAGTGATGGCGATTGGCCGCACTTTCCAGGAGTCATTCCAAAAAGCCTTGCGCGGTTTGGAAGTGGGCGTGAACGGCTTGGACAGCAAATATACCGATCGCGATGCGATTTGCGCCGAACTCGGCAACCCCGGTCCAGATCGTATTTGGGCGGTATCGGACGCCTTCCGCATCGGCATGAGCGTGGAAGAAGTATTTAATGTCAGCAAAATTGATCCGTGGTTTTTGGTGCAGATCGAAGACCTGATCAATCAGGAAAAATCCCTGACCGGACGCACGCTGGAAAGCCTGAGTGCGGATGAAATTCGCGTGATGAAACGCAGCGGCTTTGCCGATGCACGCTTGGCTTTTTTATTGGAAACTGATGATGCCGCGGTGCGTGCGTACCGTCATGCACTGGGGGTACGTCCGGTGTTTAAGCGTGTGGATACCTGCGCTGCCGAGTTTTCCACCAACACCGCTTACATGTATTCCACCTACGAAGAAGAGTGCGAATCACAGCCAACAAACAATAAAAAAATCATGGTGTTAGGTGGCGGACCCAACCGTATCGGGCAGGGTATTGAGTTCGATTATTGCTGCGTGCATGCCGCGCTGGCGATGCGCGAAGACGGCTATGAAACCATCATGGTTAACTGCAATCCTGAAACGGTTTCCACCGATTACGACACCTCCGACCGCCTGTATTTTGAACCACTGACGTTGGAAGACGTGCTGGAAGTGGTGGCCGTGGAGAAACCCATCGGGGTAATCGTGCAATACGGCGGACAAACACCGCTCAAATTGGCGCACGGTTTGGCGAAAAATGGCGTGCCCATCATCGGCACCACCCCCGACATGATCGACATGGCCGAAGACCGCGCACGCTTTCAGTCGATGCTGCGCGAATTGAATTTGAAGCAGCCTCCTAACCGTACGGCCAGCAACGTGGCCGATGCGGTCGCCGGTGCCGCCGAAATAGGTTATCCGCTGGTCATGCGTCCTTCCAACGTGCTGGGTGGTCGTGCCATGGAAATTATTCATGCTCAACCAGATCTCGAACGTTACATGCGCGATGCCGAGGAGATGTCGAAGACTTATCCCGAGCGCATGCCGATTTTGCTGGACCGTTTCCTGAACGACGCGATTGAAGTGGATGTAGACGCGGTATCCGATGGCCAACAAGTCATCATCGGCGGCATCATGGAACACATTGAAGAAGCGGGCGTACATTCCGGTGATTCGGCGTGTTCGTTGCCCCCCTACTCTTTGCCGCTTGAATTACAGAATGAGCTGCGCCGCCAAACCGTGGCAATGGCTAAGTCATTGAATGTAATAGGATTGATGAACGTGCAGTTCGCGATTCAAGGCACAACGGTGTATGTACTCGAAGTCAATCCGCGCGCATCGCGCACCGTTCCGTTTGTCTCCAAAGCCACCGGTGTGCCGCTGGCAAAAATTGCCGCACGCTGTATGGCCGGGCAAACCTTGGCGGCACAAAAGTTCACCCGGGAAGTCATTCCACCGTATTACTCGGTAAAAGAAGCGGTCTTCCCTTTCATCAAATTTCCCGGCGTAGATGTGATTCTCGGGCCGGAAATGAAGTCTACCGGTGAAGTGATGGGCGTGGGTAATACCTTCGCCGAAGCGTTCGTCAAATCGCAGTTGGCGGCCAGTGTAAAGCTTCCATCCGCTGGCAAAGTATTTATCAGCGTGCGTGAAGCCGACAAAGCCGGCACCGTCGAAGTGGCTAAAAATCTGCACGAATTGGGCTTTACCATTTTAGCCACGCGTGGTACTTGCGCGGTGATTTCTGCCGGCGGCGTTCCGGTGACGCGGGTAAATAAAGTGGCTGAAGGTCGCCCGCACATTGTGGATATGATTAAAAATGGCGAGGTAAATCTTATCGTCAACACCGTGGACAGCAAACCTTCTGTAATGCGCGATTCCTATTCGATTCGCCATGCAGCGCTGCAGGGACGTGTGACTTATTACACCACGCTGGCCGGTGCACGTGCTGCTTGTCTGGGCATTCAACATCTGGCCGAATTGCAAGTTTATGATTTGCAGTCGTTGCATAAACGACTAATAACCCAATAACAGAGAAAGTTCTACCATGAGTAAAGTTCCATTGACCGTTAACGGTGCCGAGTTATTGCGCCAAGAGTTACACCGCCTGAAAACGGTGGACAGACCTTGGGTGATCAACGCCATTTCTGAAGCGCGGGCGCAAGGCGACTTGTCGGAGAACGCCGAATACGAGGCTGCCAAAGAACGCCAGTCGTTTGTCGAAGGGCGTATTGTTGAACTGGAATTTAAGCTGGGAAGTGCGCAAGTCATTGATCCAAAAACACTCAATGCTGACGGGCGGTGCGTATTCGGCTCAACAGTGATTCTGGAAGACACCGTCACGGGTGATGTAGTGACCTATCAAATAGTCGGAGATGACGAAGCCGACATCAAGCATCGCAAAATTTCCATCAGCTCCCCGATCGCGCGAGCTTTGATTGGCAAGTCCAGCGGTGATGTGGCTGAAGTAAAAGCGCCGGGCGGCGTGAGAGAATATGAAGTGGTAGAAGTGCAATACATCTGATACGGAAAGGGATAAGGGGGAAGGGAGCGCACCTGCGGTGCTCAAGGATAACAGCAGAGCGGAGGTTTTACCTTTATCCCTTCCCCCTTAACCCTTCCCACTTTTTTAACGATTGCCTAATTGCTTTTTGGTCAGCGGTTTGCCTTTTTTCCGCTTGGTCGGACTTGCCAGAGGAATAGCCAAAGGACGATAGACCACCAGAATTTTGCCGATGTGCTGCACCGCGCCGGCATGCAGTAGAGTGCAGATTTCCTCGTGCATTTTGCTACGCAGTTCGCGATCATCGTTCATCACACGAATTTTGAGCAGATCGTGACTTTTTAAGCTACGCTCGATTTCATCCAAAACCGAAGGAGATAAACCTCCGGAGCCGATAATAACAATGGGACTCAGAGAATGAGCGCGAGCTTTGAGCTCCAAACGCTGTGCAACGGTAAGATTTAACATGACATTCCTTAAAATAAGCGCGCATTCTATCCGATGAAGCCATCTAAAACCAGTAAACAGTGGATGCGCGAGCATATCAATGATCCTTATGTGCAAATGGCGCAGAAACACGGCTACCGTTCAAGGGCAGCTTTTAAGTTGCTGGAAATTGACGAACGCGATCATTTAATTAAACCCGGCATGGTGGTGGTTGACTTGGGCGCGACTCCGGGGGGCTGGTGTCAGGTGGTTGCTAACAAACTAGGCAACCACGGCAAGATTATCGCCCTGGATCTGTTGCCACTTGAACCGCTCCCAAAAGTCGAATTTATCCAGGGAGACTTTCGCGACGATGCCGTGTTGGCACAACTGGAAGAAAAACTGCAGGGCCAAAAAATTGGACTTGTTATTTCAGATATGGCGCCCAACATGAGCGGCATTGACTCGGCAGACCAGGCGCGTGCAATGCATTTGGCTGAATTGGCACTTGAATTTGCCGTGCAAAATTTAAAACCGGGTGGCGCATTTCTGGTTAAAGTATTTCAGGGCGTGGGATTTGAAGATTATTTGAAACTAATGCGTGAACATTTTGACAAAGTAGTCTCACGCAAACCCAAAGCATCAAGAGATAGAAGCAGCGAACAGTATTTATTGGGGCTGGAAAAGCGCGATAAAAATTAAATTTACTTCGCGATGCTGCGTTGCGAACAAAAAAGTTACCCCTTATATATCTTGTATATGCTGCGTCCTAATTTTTTTATTCGCGCCTTGCCTAGCTTCTAACCAGCCACTTGCCAGCTTGCTGGCTTAGTGGATTGGCTAGTTGTTTCATCAGAAAATTGAATTTTAAAGCTTCCTTGAGTACTTGAGTAATCAGGCCGAAAAGTGTCTAATGTGCAGGTGTCTTACAACCAATTTTTGCAGCTCCCTGAGAGGCGATAGTGAATAATTTATTTAAGAGTATCGGAATTTGGATGGTCGTGGCTTTGGTGCTGATGACCGTGTTTAATCAATTTAATGCGCGCCAGCAATCAACCGCTCAGGTGCAGCTGGATTATTCGCAATTTCTTGAAGAAGTACGGCAAGGCAATATCGTCAAAGTGACCATTGAAGGGCGTACTCTCAAAGCCGTCACTAACGAGGGAAAGCGCATCACCAGCTATGCGCCCAGCGATTTATGGATGGTTTCCGATTTACTCAAAAACGGCGTCAAAATTGAAGCCAAGCCCGAAGAAGAGCAATCTTTCCTGATGAATTTGTTTGTCTCATGGTTCCCCATGCTGCTGCTGATAGGCGTGTGGGTGTTTTTCATGCGCCAGATGCAGGGGGGCGGCAAGGGCGGCGCGTTCTCGTTTGGCAAGAGTAAAGCGCGTTTACTGGATGACGCCAAGGAGCGCGTTACCTTTGCCGACGTGGCTGGCTGCGATGAAGCAAAAGAGGAAGTATCTGAATTAGTTGACTTTTTACGCGATCCAACCAAATTCCAAAATCTGGGTGGACGCATTCCGCGCGGCGTGTTGATGGTGGGCAGCCCCGGTACCGGTAAAACCCTGCTGGCCAAGGCCATTGCCGGCGAAGCCAAAGTACCGTTCTTTTCTATTTCAGGATCAGATTTTGTCGAGATGTTTGTCGGCGTTGGCGCCGCTCGCGTACGCGACATGTTTGAACAAGCCAAAAAAAATGCACCATGCATTATTTTCATTGATGAGATTGATGCGGTGGGTCGCCAGCGTGGCGCCGGCATGGGCGGCGGCAACGATGAACGCGAACAAACTTTGAATGCCTTGCTGGTGGAGATGGACGGCTTTGAGGGTGCCAGTGGGGTGATCGTCATCGCCGCCACCAACCGTCCCGATGTATTGGATTCCGCGTTATTGCGCCCCGGACGTTTTGACCGGCAAGTGGTTGTCCCCCTGCCGGATATTCGCGGACGCGAACAAATCTTGATGGTGCACATGCGCAAAGTGCCGGTAGCTCCGGACGTCAAAGCGGATATCTTGGCGCGCGGCACACCGGGCATGTCGGGTGCGGATCTGGCCAACTTGGTAAATGAGGCGGCGCTCTTCGCAGCGCGGCGCGGTAAACGTTTTGTAGATATGGATGACTTCGAATCCGCCAAAGACAAGATCATGATGGGCGCGGAACGGCGCACCATGATTATGCCGGAAGAGGAACGCCGCAATACCGCCTATCACGAATCTGGTCACGCTGTGGTTGCAAAATTACTCCCCAAGACCGACCCGGTGCACAAAGTTACCATCATCCCGCGCGGTCGTGCATTGGGTCTCACCATGCAATTGCCTGCGGAAGACCGCTACAGCATGGATAAAAATCGCATTCTGGACACTCTGGCGGTATTATTTGGCGGCCGCATCGCCGAAGAAATCTTTATGAATCAGATGACTACCGGCGCTTCCAACGATTTTGAACGCGCCACCGATATGGCACGCAAGATGGTGACGCAATGGGGTATGTCAGATGCTCTGGGCCCCATGGTGTACGGTGAAAATGACGGCGAAATATTTTTAGGTCGCTCGGTCACCACCCACAAAAATGTTTCCGAAGCTACCATGCAAAAAGTGGATGAGGAAATTCGCCGCATTATTGATCAGCAGTACGCGCTGGCACGCGGTTTAATCGAAGCCAATCGCGACAAGATTGAAGCCATGACCAAAGCGCTGCTGGAATGGGAAACACTGGACTCCGATCAACTTAACGACATCATGGCCGGACTACCACCACGTGCGCCTAAACCGGTTTGGGTTGCCCCTCCTCCTCCACCGCCTGATGTCACGCCAGCGGCTCCGGTTGCACCGACACAACCCGCACAAGAAACCTGAAAGCACGAAGAATAAAGGGGGAATAGAGAAGGTTAAAACCTGATTCAATTCCCCCTCTTCTTTTTCATAGCCTCAAATTTTTCAACTTAAACTCTCCAAATGTTCCTGCACTGCGGCAACTTCAAACTTGAACTTTCGCGCCCCCAAATTATGGGGATCGTGAATGTCACGCCCGATTCTTTTTCAGACGGCGGCAAACATTTATCAAATGAAGCCGCGATTGCTCATGCAATGCAATTGGTCGAAGATGGAGCGGATATTTTAGATATCGGCGGGGAGTCGACACGCCCCGGTGCGGCAGTCGTAAGTGAAGCAGAAGAGTTGGCGCGCGTCATACCAGTGATTGAAGGTTTGCGTAACGTAAAAGTACCCATTTCCATAGACACCTATAAACCGGCGGTGATGCGTGCCGCACTTCATGCGGGCGCAAGTATGGTTAACGACATTAATGCGTTGCAGGAAGAAGAAGCGTTAAGCATTGTTGCCGATAGCCACGCGGCGGTTTGCCTGATGCACCGCCAAGGTGACTCAAAAAATATGCAACTCAATCCACACTATGCAGATGTCACGACAGAAGTGATCGACTTTTTGCTGCAACGGGTTAGCGCCGTAACTAAAGCCGGGATTTCTTCCCAGAGAATTGTGCTTGATCCGGGCTTCGGTTTTGGCAAAACACTTGCGCACAACCTAAAATTACTCAATGAATTCAATGAGCTTTGCAAATGCAAAATTCCAGTCCTAGCCGGCATATCACGCAAATCCATGCTTGGACAAATCACCGGACGCGGCATTGAACAACGTGTTGCTTCAAGCATCGCGGCCGCATTAATCGCCGTACAACGCGGCGCGGCGATTGTTCGGGTGCATGATGTTCGCGAAACACGGGATGTCTTAAAAATATGGGCTGCAGTCAATAATCCGCTTGATTTTAAAGCATAAATAAATCAATTGAATTATCGGTTGATTTAACTTGAGCATAACCCCCATTCAAGGGTAGAATGCCGCACTTTTTTAATGGAGAGGAAGTAAATGTCTATTACCACGGCACAAAAATCGCAAATCGTGGCCGATTATCAACGCGCTAAGGGCGACACAGGTTCCCCTGAAGTCCAAGTAGCATTGGTCACCGCACGTATCACTTACCTGACAGAACATTTCAAAGAGCACGGCAAAGACCACCACTCACGTCGTGGACTGTTGCGCTTGGTTAGCCGTCGCCGTAAATTGCTCGATTATCTCAAGAGCAAGAACGAAGGCAGCTATCGTGAACTCATCAAGCGCCTAGAATTACGCAAGTAATAAATTATTGACCGCGGGTCGCTTTATGCGGCCCGAGTCATTTTAGATCTCGTTAATTTTCCCCGGCGCAGTTGCGCCTTGTTGTTCTATCCCAAGAGAGGTATACCTTGAGTCATTTTAAAAAAACGATTAGCTACGGCAAGCATCAACTCACAATCGAAACCGGCGAAATCGCACGTCAAGCAACAGCTGCTGTGATGGTTAGCCTGGATGACACAGTCGTACTGGTCACCGTGGTCGGCGCCAAAAATGCAAAGCCTGAACAAGATTTTTTCCCGCTAACCGTTGACTATCAAGAGCGTACTTACGCTGCCGGTAAAATTCCGGGTGGATTCTTCAAACGCGAAGGCCGCCCCAGCGAAAAAGAAATTTTAACTTCACGCCTGATCGATCGCCCGCTACGCCCGCTGTTCCCCGAAAGTTTTTATAACGAAGTACAAATCGTGGCAACCGTGGTGTCTTCCGACAGCCAAATTGACTCCGATATTCCCTCCATGATTGGCGCTTCAGCAGCGCTGGCAATTTCAGGAATTCCGTTTGACGGCCCGATTGGCGCAGCGCGCGTCGGTTATTTGAACGGCCAATATGTATTAAACCCGACCGCCGACGAACTCAAAGAATCCCAAATGGATTTGGTTGTTGCCGGTACCGTACAAGCGGTGTTAATGGTTGAATCCGAAGCAAAAGAATTGTCCGAAGAAGTCATGTTAGGCGCGGTGGTATTCGGCCACGAACAGATGCAAGCCGTTATCAATGCAATCAATGAAATGGCCGATGCCGTTGGTAAGGATGCCTGGGATTGGGAACCTGCCGCCAAGAATGAAGCTTTGATTGCCAAGCTGGCTGAATTAGCCGAACAAGATCTGCAAGCTGCTTATGCGGTTCGTGAAAAACAAGCCCGCACTCATCAAGTTGATGCACTGCGTGCCCGCGTATTTGAAACCCTGTCCGCACAATTTCCTGACGTTAGTTCAAATCAACTCGGCGAATTGTTTGGCGCACTGGAAGCCAAAATTGTACGCGGTCAAATTTTGAGCGGCGAGCCACGTATTGACGGTCGCGATACCCGCACCGTGCGTCCGATTACCATCCGCACCGGCGTATTGCCACGCACCCATGGCTCTACCCTGTTTACCCGTGGCGAGACTCAAGCATTGGTCGTTGCAACGCTGGGCAGCATGCGCGATTCACAGTCTATTGATGCACTGCAGGGCGGATATTCAGACCGCTTCATGCTGCATTACAACTTCCCTCCCTATGCAACCGGTGAAACCGGCCGCGTTGGCACACCAAAACGTCGCGAAATCGGCCATGGCCGTTTAGCTAAACGTGCGCTGGTAGCCGTTTTACCGAGCGAAGAAGATTGTGGTTACGCAATGCGCGTGGTTTCTGAAATCACCGAGTCAAACGGCTCCAGCTCGATGGCTTCCGTATGCGGCGGCTGCCTGGCATTGATGGACGCGGGTGTAGCAGTTAAAGCACACGTTGCAGGTATCGCGATGGGCCTGATCAAAGACGGCAACCGTTTTGCAGTATTGACCGACATCTTGGGCGACGAAGATCATCTGGGCGATATGGACTTTAAAGTGGCCGGCTCCGACAACGGAATTACCGCACTGCAAATGGACATCAAGATCAACGGCATCACCAAAGAGATCATGAAAGTTGCTTTGAGTCAGGCACGCGAAGGCCGCATGCACATCCTCGAAATCATGAAACAAACGATGCCAACGGTGCGCCCTGAAGTATCCGAGCATGCACCGCGCATGATTAAGATGAAGATCAATCCGGAAAAAATCCGTGATGTGATCGGCAAGGGCGGCGCGGTTATTCGTGCATTGACCGAGGAAACCGGCACGACAATTGATATCGACGATGAAGGTAACATCACCATCGCCGGTGTGAATGGCGAAGCCGGTCTGCTGGCCAAGAAACGTATCGAAGATATCGTGGCAGAAGTCGAAGTTGGCAAATCTTACGAAGGTCCGGTTGTCAAACTGCTGGACTTTGGTGCGATCATCAACATTTTGCCGGGTAAAGATGGCTTGCTGCACATCTCGCAAATTTCCAACGAGCGCATCGCCAACGTTTCCGATCATCTGAAAGAAGGTCAGATCGTTAAAGTTAAGGTATTGGAAGCTGATGAGAAAGGCCGTATGCGTTTGAGTATGAAGGCGTTACTGCCTACTGCAGAAGCTGCTGCACCTGCTGCTGAATAATACGCAGGTTGAAACGACAAAAAACCCGCTTACGCGGGTTTTTTTGTACCTGCAAATCGCAACGTTCTATAGCTCAGGCTTTCACATTTACCAGCGTACCCACAGTTTGCCCGCTCGTGTTCACGGTCGGCGTCGGAGCCGTGCGCTCTGGTGCCGACTGAGCTTTCGTCTTCTCCTCACGGGAAACAGATTCATTGGTCTTCTCTGTTACTCGCGCCACTTGAGCTTGCGGCTGAACCGAGGGCGAATTGTAACTACCCGGTGAAACTGAATTGATGGCCATGATAACAACTCCTCTAACATACACTTCATCACTACTTGGGACACATCCCTACATGCCGCAATTCTGCGCTTTCTTATGCAAATTTTCAAATGAAATATGGCTGAACGCGATAATTTCAGCGACAATTGGCCGAAAATTTCGCGCACCCCATCAAAACGACTAACTATATGTTTTTATTGACTATATTATTTTGACAATGTTTGATATTCCCGCTTTTGTTGCCTCACTTCCCTTGCTGCCCGGCGTCTATCGCATGCTGGACGAAGCTGGTAATGTTTTATATGTGGGGAAAGCCGGTCAGCTTAAAAAACGCGTCAGCTCCTATTTTCAAAAAACCAATATTTCCCCGCGCATCCGTTTAATGGTTTCACATATTGCACGCATAGAAGTAACCGTGACGCGCAGCGAAGCCGAGGCGTTACTGCTGGAAAATAATCTAATAAAATCCCTGAAACCGCGCTATAACATATTGTTTCGTGACGATAAATCCTACCCCTACATCGTACTAACCGGGCATGATTTTCCACGCTTGGCGTACTATCGCGGCGCCACTCAGCGCCAACATCAATACTTTGGGCCCTACCCCAACTCCTTTGCTGCCAAGGAAACAATTGCCCTGGTGCAAAAAATATTTCAATTGCGCACGTGCGAAGAGAGCGTATTTAACAACCGTACCCGCCCCTGTTTGCTGCATCAAATTCACCGCTGCAAAGCCCCCTGCGTAAACTTAATTTCTGCTGAAGATTACGCTACGGATGTCAGAAATGCGGTGTTGATGTTGCATGGCAAACACGACGAGGTGGAAGTCAGTTTGCGCACCGCCATGGAGTTGGCTGCAGAAAAAATGCAATACGAACAAGCCGCTGCCCTGCGCGATCAACTTCAAGCGTTGCGCACTGTACAACAAAAACAATACGTTGAAAGCGGCAAGGCCACCGATGCCGACATTATCGCGGTGACCGAATTGAACGGCGAATTATGTGTGGCGCTGGCCATTGTGCGCGGCGGACGCCACTTGGGCGACAAACATTTCTTCCCCCACAACGCAACAGGCGACAGTCCCGGCGAAGTACTGGAAGCCTTTTTGGCACAACAATATTTAAGCCACCCTATTCCACCGCTGATTTTAACGTCCATTGAAATAGCATCCGAGGAATTGGAAACGGTGCTGACCGAACAAGCAGGATCAAAAATACAAATTCGTCATGCGGTCACAGGTGAGCGGCGCCAGTGGCTGGAGATGGCGATGAATAATGCCTTTCTGGCTTTGCAACAAAAACAAAGCCAGCAAGCGGGACAACAATTTCGCGTGGACACATTACGCACGATTTTGTCACTCCCCCAACTTAACCGCATCGAATGTTTTGATATTAGCCACACCATGGGCGAAGCAACGATCGCGTCCTGCGTTGTGTATAACGAACTGGGCATGCGCCCTGCCGAATATCGGCGCTACAACATTACCGGCATCACCGGTGGCGACGATTATGCGGCAATGCGCCAAGCCCTATTACGCCGCTATCAAAAATTGCAACAGGGCGAAGGCAAGCGTCCCGACCTCATCTTGATAGACGGCGGAATCGGCCAATTGGGCATGGCTACTGAAGTGATGACCGAACTTGGCTTAACCGATATTCCGCTGGTTGGCGTCGCCAAAGGAGTGGAGCGCAAAGCAGGTTTAGAGCAATTGTTTCGTCCCTCAGTGGAAAAGCCGCTACAATTGCAGCCTGACAACCCGGCATTACATTTGATCCAACAAGTACGGGATGAAGCACATCGTTTTGCTATTGCCGGGCACCGCGCAAAACGCGGCAAAGTTCGCATGGCCTCTATGTTGGAAGAAATTGCAGGAGTAGGAGAAAAGCGCCGCCGCAATCTATTGGCACGATTTGGGGGCTTAAAAGGCGTACAGCAGGCCAGTATTGACGAACTTGCCCAAGTTGAGGGAATAAGCCCGGCATTGGCAGAAAAAATTTACCAGCAATTTCATTAGAGATGTCTTATAACATACCCAATATACTGACTTGGTTCAGAATCCTGATGATTCCATTTTTCATCACGGTATTTTATCTGCCGGATGAAACATTAAATCTACACAGCAAGCATCTAATTGCCACCCTCATTTTTGCGGCTGCCGCCATTACCGATTGGCTGGACGGCTATCTGGCCCGCTACCTGAATCAAACCTCCGCGTTTGGTGCATTCCTCGATCCCGTTGCCGATAAGCTGATGGTGACTGCCGCGCTGATCGTGCTGCTCAAATTAGGCTATATCGATCCGCTCATTGCCTTCATTATCATTGGCCGGGAAATTGCGATTTCAGCACTACGCGAATGGATGGCGCAACTGGGCGACAGCAAAAGCATCGCCGTCTCAATGATTGGTAAAGTAAAAACCACGTTTCAGATGCTCGCAATTTTACTTTTGCTGTATCACGATACAATTTTGGGGTTTTCAGCCGCACATTTCGGTACTTTACTCATTTATATCGCCGCCATTCTCACTTTATGGTCGATGATTTACTATTTAATGCTGGCCAGACCACTTATCTCTAAAAAAACTGCAAAATGAAATTGATTTTTTCGCACTTGATCTGTATAGTGCCGCCTCTTCGGGGTGTAGCGTAGCCTGGTAGCGCGCCTGCTTTGGGAGCAGGATGTCGGGAGTTCGAATCTCTCCACCCCGACCAGGTTTTGTAGCAAATTTAGTCGCATTGTTTACCGACAACGAATTGTGCCCGTAGCTCAACCGGATAGAGCACCAGCCTTCTAAGCTGGGGGTTGCTGGTTCGATTCCAGTCGGGCACACCAAATAATTTGACTTGCAACAGTTCAATGGTGGTCGTAGCTCAGTTGGTAGAGCCCTGGATTGTGATTCCAGTTGTCGTGGGTTCGAGCCCCATCGATCACCCCACCTAAAAACCCAATGATTCATTGGGTTGCATCAAAAAAACCGTTGATTTTAGTTAATACATATTGACTAAAATCAACGGTTTTTTGCATTCTGTCCGGTGGAGTTGTTGACCTTTAAATATGCTTAGCTACGCTCATGCGCTGATGCAGGATGCGAACTACACCGATTCGGAACTTATCGGCTGTTTAGTGTGCATGGCGACCAAGGCACTTTGGGTGATGTCGTTAAATAACTCTGTCGTGTAGGCGACACCTTCGCCACGTTCGAGCTGAGCATCACCCTCTTGAATGGCTAAACGCCACGCATTGATACGGCTTTCCTCTGCCTGCATGCGCCGGATAGCATCACGAATTACTTCAGTGGCGTTGCCAAAAAAACCGCTCGAAACTATACTTTTAATGAAACCTTTGGTTCCGCTGGCGTTTTAGAGATTGTTGAGGATGACGATGGCAACACTTACCGTGCGGTATATACCGTTAAGTTCAGTAATGCGGTGTATGTGCTGCATTGTTTTCAGAAAAAATCGCACAAGGGAATCGAGACAGCCAAGCAAGATATGAATTTAATTCGTAGCCGAATAATTTTGGCGCAACAACATGCAGAAGGAGCAAAATAATGAGCAATATCGAACGCGGAAGTACTAATGTATATGCTGATCTTGGCTTACCTGATGCTGATGAAATGCAAGTCAAAGCGCAATTGGCTTCCAAGATTGGCGATATTATTAAGCGGCGAAAATTAACACAAGTCCAAGCTGCCGAACTATTAGGGATTTCACAACCAAAACTTTCCGGTTTGTTGCGTGGTCAGTTTCGTGGCATATCTGAATCAAAAATGCTGGAATGCCTTACCCGTTTAGGGCGAGATATTGAGATCGTTGTTAAATCTGCACCTCGCTCTCGTTCAGGCGGCATGTATCGGTCGTTTTTGCTTAATTGTTTTTATTCTGCACTCAGGAATTGCCCGATGAAGCTGTGATTCGCAGAGCATTCGAGTAAGTTTAAATATTTAACTAGGGAAGTAAAACAATCCCTTCCCAGTGCTCAGGTTTATCTCTTCTGGCGCACCGATCAGATAAAAAGCTGGGCACTTGTTTATTCAAGTTGCCCAGTTTTATTTGTTGCATCGTTTCTACCAAAACCGCAAGCTGCCCTGGCGAGCTTTGTCCAGATTAATAGTCGAAATCCCAGCCACCGCCCTGCCCCAACGAGTTGATTTTCTGAATCCGCCTGCGTCAAACCTTAGCGGAAATATTACCAACCCGATTCACGCTCCGGGGTTGCGCTAATTTTGTGAATACTGAGGTCTGCACCATTAAATTCTTCTTCAGCATCCAGACGGATACCGACCAGCTTCTTCAGCGCGCCATACACTAGCAGACCACCGATCAGCGCGATACTGACGCCAAGTAATGTGCCTATCAGCTGCGAGAGGAAACTGACACCCCCGACACCGCCTAACGCCTTGGCTCCGAAAATTCCTGCGGCAATGCCACCCCAGGCACCGCACAATCCGTGCAAAGGCCAAACCCCCAGGACGTCGTCAATCTTCCAGCGATTTTGCGTCAGGGTAAACATCCACACAAATAATCCCCCGGCCACTCCGCCAACGATTAACGCGCCCAGGGGATGCATTAAATCCGATCCCGCACACACGGCGACCAATCCCGCTAGGGGGCCGTTGTGCACAAAGCCCGGGTCGTTTTTACCCACCCACAAGGCGACCAGAGTGCCGCCCACCATCGCCATCAGGGAGTTCACCGCAACCAAGCCACTGATTTTGCCGATCTCCTGAGCTGACATCACATTAAAACCAAACCAGCCGACTGTGAGTATCCATGCGCCGAGCGCCAAAAACGGAATACTGGAAGGGGGATGTGCGGACATGCGCCCCTCCTTGCTGTAACGCCCCCGTCTGGCGCCTAGCAACAGCACTGCGGCAAGTGCTATCCAGCCGCCCACCGCATGTACCACCACGGAACCGGCAAAGTCGTGAAACTCTGCCCCGAAAGAAGCATTCAGCCAGTTTTGAAAACCTAAATTATGATTCCAGGCAATTCCTTCAAATATCGGATAGACAAATCCAACCAGCATGAAGGTGGCGGCAAGCTGCGGATTAAATTTGGCGCGCTCAGCGATACCGCCGGAAACAATCGCCGGAATTGCTGCTGCAAAAGTCAGCAGGAAGAAAAACTTGACCAGGTCATAACCATTTTTTTCCGCAAGGGTTTCCGCTCCTGCAAAAAAATTTACCCCATAGGCAATGCTGTATCCAATAAAAAAATAGGCAAGTGTGGAGATGGCAAAGTCAGTCAAAATTTTAACCAAGGCATTGACCTGATTCTTCTTGCGGACCGTACCCAATTCCAAGAATGCAAAACCGGCGTGCATTGCAAGCACCATAATGGCGCCTAACAGAATAAATAATGCATCACTTCCTGCTTTTAAATTTTCCATGCTTTCCTCGGTAAGTAAAAATCACAGAACAGATAGCAAGATCCATTCCACTTTCGCAACTCATTGAATTAGTTTTAAATAATTAGAATGAAGCGCTGGCAAACCAACACGCATTCACCAATTTAGTGCACTTAAATAATTTCGCCCCATGATGACGCACCAATTAAATGCACGCGCCGCCATTAAACCCAGCCCTTCAGCGTTTTTTCTAACCAGAATAATCCAACAATGGTTTTACTATCGGTAATCTTACCGATGCGCACCCACTCAATCGCTTCCGCTGGAGATAATTCAAACACTTCCAAAAATTCACCCTGGTCAAGATTGCGCCCTTGATGGGTCAGGCCGCGCGCCAGATAGTAAACAATTTTCTCATCCGAGAATCCGATACACGGCCAAGCCGTGGTGAGATGAGTCCACTCGCGTGCCACATAACCTGTTTCTTCCAGCAACTCGCGCTGCCCGGTCAACAAAGGATCTTCGCCGTGATCAATTTTACCGGCGGGAATTTCCATAAATTCTTGCTGCGGCGCATAGCGAAATTGGCGCTCCATGAGAATATTGCCATTATCCAAAATCGCCAAGACTGCGACGGCTCCGGGATGTTTGATATATTCGCGTGTGCAAATATTTCCGTCGGGTAAACGCGCATGGTCTTTATGCACATTGATGAAGCCGCCTGCATAAACCAACTCAGTGTCTAATTGCGTTTCTGTTAAATTCATTTTTGCTTTCCTTAAATGAATACTCCCGCCGAGGCGGGAGTAAAATTACCGTTAAATTCAATATGTTATGTCAATGCAATAGCAGCGATTGCTGCACCGATACGGCACATACCGACATCAGAGTACCCGGCAAAATTCCAAGCGCCAATACCGCCAAGCCGTTGATAGAAATTAACAGACTGCTATCCGGTTGCATGTAAATCTTTTCATGGCTTTCCGGGGCATCGAAATACATCAGCTTCACAATTCTGAGGTAGTAGAACGCACCGATTAGGGAGAACAGAACCGCCATGACAACCAGCGTTATGTGACCCGTTTGTACGGCTGCATTCAGCACGGAGAATTTCGCATAGAAACCCACGGTGGGCGGTACACCCGCCATGGAGAACATCAGCAACAGCATCATGAAGGCAAGCCAGGGGCTGCGTTGATTTAAGCCTTTAAAGTCGTCAATGCTATCGGCTTCAAACCCTTCGCGCGACAACAGCATAATCATGCCGAAACCGCCCAAACTCATCAGTACGTAAACCACTGCATAGAACATTGCGGAGCCGTAGCCTTCAATACCGCCACTCAATACCCCGATCAACAGGAAGCCCATGTGGGCAATGGTTGAATAAGCAAACATGCGTTTGATGTTGATTTGCGAGATGGCCGTGATATTTCCCACCGCCATGGACAGCACGGCCAAAATCGCCAGCATGCCGGACCAATGCATCATCAACGGCTGCATACCCTCCACTAAAATCCGCATCACAAAAGCAAAGGCGGCCAACTTGGGCGCGGTACCAATCAGCATGGTCATGGCGGTTGGTGCGCCCTGATAGACATCCGGCACCCACATATGGAATGGCACAGCACCCAACTTGAACGCCAAGCCCGCAACAACGAATACTAAACCGAAAACCAGCAAGGATGGATTGGCAACGCCCTGATGGATGGCCATTGAAATGGCGCTCACATCCAAGGTGCCGGTTGCGCCATAGAGCATCGACATACCGTACAGCAACATGCCCGACGCCAGCGCGCCCAAAATAAAGTATTTCATGGCCGCTTCAGTGGCTGTGGCGGAATCGCGCTGCAAGGCAACCATCGCATACAAACTCAGTGAGAGCAGTTCCAATCCCAGATATAAAGTAAGGAAATGGCTGGCAGAAATCATCACCATCATTCCCATCAATGCGAATAACACCAGCGCCAAAAATTCACCCGAGAATAAGCCGCGCGCCAATAAATAACTGCGCGAGTAAACCAGCATCATGGAAACCGCCAAATAGCTGAGTAACTTCAGCACGTCCGACATTAAGTCGTCAACAAACATATTGTTGAACAGGTACGCCACACCATTCTGGTGGGTTGCCACGGTAATCAGTGAACAGCCCAGCAGGGTGATTTGCACCAGCAGATAGGTCACTGTTTTAGATTTGCCTGTGGTAAACAGATCGGCGATTAAAATCACGCTGACCATGACCAACAGAAAGATTTCTGCGTAGGCGGGAAACAGGGTAGATAAGAAACTCATATTTTCCTCAATGGCGATTGGCTTAGTTTAATGGCAACTTAAATTTTGGAGCGGGCAAGGTGAACTAACAAATCATTCACCGAAACATGCAATATCTCGCTTAACGGAAGTGGGTACAGCCCCATTCCCAACACCGAGATTGCCAAAACAGCAAAGATGATTTTTTCGCGCAAATTAATGTCATGCAAATGCGCGACATGGTCATTGGTGATAGCGCCAAAGATGACGCGCTTATACATCCACAAGGTGTAGGCAGCACCGAATACCAGTGTCGTTCCCGCGAGGAACGCATACCAGAAATTGGCTTTAACGGTGCCCATAATCACAATGAATTCACCCACAAAACCACTGGTGCCCGGCAAACCGCTATTCGCCATGGCGAACAACATAAAGAATGCGGCGAAAACGGGCATTCTGCTGGCCACACCACCGTAATCCACAATCTGGCGGGAATGCACGCGGTCATACAGCACCCCGATACACAGGAATAAAGCACCGGCCACAAAACCGTGCGAAATCATTTGCAGCAAGGCACCTTCCATACCGTAGGCATTAAAAATGAAGAAGCCCAGGGTAACGAAACCCATGTGTGAAATCGAAGAGTAAGCAATCAATTTCTTCATATCTGCCTGCGTGAGTGCCACCAGGCCGATATACACCACAGCGATCAACGACAGCGTAATCATGACTCCGGCTAGGCTGTGGCTTGCGTCGGGGGCAATCGGCATGGAGAAACGTAAAAATCCGTACGCGCCAACCTTTAGCATAATTGCCGCCAGCACCACTGAACCGCCGGTAGGCGCTTCCACGTGCGCATCCGGCAACCAGGTATGCACCGGAAACATTGGCACCTTGACCGAAAATGCCATAAAAAACGCTATAAAAACAAGCACTTGCGCAGTCATCGGGATTGCCATCTGGTGAAAATCCAGAATCTCAAAGCTACCGCCCGACTGGTAGTACAGATACAGCAACGCAACCAGCATCAACAAGGAACCGAGCAAGGTGTACAGGAAGAACTTAATCGCCGCATACACGCGGTTGGGGCCGCCCCACACACCGATAATAATGAACATCGGAATGAGCATCGCTTCCCAATACACATAAAACAGTATGGCATCAAGCGAGGCAAACACACCGTTTACCAAACCCGACATAATCAGGAAAGCCGCCATATATTGTGCAACGCGCTTTTCGATCACTTTCCAGCCGGCCAAAACCACTAACGGCGTAAAAAAGCTATTCAGTAAAATAAACAGTACCGAAATGCCATCCACGCCCAGATGATAGTGAATATTAAAACGGGTGATCCAGTCATGCATTTCCACAAACTGCATGGCACTGGTGGTTTTATCGAAGCCGGTAAACAACGGCAAAGTCACCAGGAAGCCTAATATCGCACCAACCAAAGCAATCTTTCTTGCCAAAGGTGCGTTGCGATCATGTCCCGTTGCCAATACCAGCACACCAAAAATAATGGGGAGCCAGATGGCAACACTTAACAAAGGGAGTCCAAAAATCATGCTGATATCCTTATTCTGCGGCGACTTTATTCAAACCAAGTACGAATGGTCAGTAAAACAAACAGACCGATGAGCATTGCAAACGCATAGTGATAGATGTAACCCGTTTGCAGATTGCGCAGGAAGCCGGAAATGCGCCCCACCAATCGTGCTGTTCCATTCACCATGACTCCGTCAATCAATTGCACATCGCCAAATTTCCACAGGAAACGACTTGCGCCTCTTGCTCCACCGGCAAAGAACCAATCGTTAAAGCGGTCGAAATAGTATTTATTGTCCAGCAAGGTATAGATTGGGTGGAATCTCATGTGAATGGCGGCAGGAATATCCGGGCGTTTGATATAGCAGTACCATGCCGATACCACACCGGCTACTGCAAGCCATAATGGCAAAGTGCCAAAGGAATGCATAACCATTGCCCACGCACCTTTATAATTTTCAAACATTTCGTGCATTGCCGGATGACTGTCTGAAATATAAATAGCGCCTTGGAAAAACTCGGTATGCAACAGCGAACCAATGGTGAAGAAACCAATGATAGCCGATGGAATAGCCAATAAAATCAACGGCAAAGTAACCACCCAAGGGGATTCATGGGGCTTTTGTCCGGGTGCCAAGCCGTGATGTTCTTCCGGTTCTGTCACCGCGTGTGCATCGTGCGCATCATGGACATCCGCGTGCTTGGCGTCATGCGCATCATGATGATGAGCATCGTGGTGGTGGGCTTTGCCGAAGCGTTCCTCGCCGTGGAATACCAGAAAATACATACGGAATGAGTAAAACGCGGTGACGAATACACCCGCCACTACTGCAAAGTAGGCAAAACTTGAACCGGGAATCGTTGACAGTTGCACTGCCTCGATAATGCTGTCTTTGGAGAAGAAGCCGGAAAAAAATGGCGTGCCAATCAAAGCCAAAGATCCGATTAACGAGGTTATCCAGGTAATGGGCATGTATTTGCGCAAGCCCCCCATGTTACGAATGTCCTGATCGTGGTGCATCGCCATAATCACCGAGCCGGCTGCTAAGAATAGCAGCGCTTTAAAGAAGGCGTGCGTCATCAAGTGGAAGATCGCGCCGGTATAGGCGGAAGCCCCCAACGCAACCGTCATATAACCCAATTGCGACAAGGTTGAATAAGCCACAACGCGCTTGATGTCGTTTTGAATAATGCCCAGAAAGCCCATGAACAAGGCAGTTATTGCACCGATAACCATCACAAATGACAGCGCGGTTTCGGATAATTCAAACAGCGGCGACATGCGTGCCACCATGAAAATACCAGCCGTCACCATCGTGGCCGCATGGATCAAGGCGGAAATCGGGGTTGGGCCTTCCATCGAATCCGGCAACCAGACATGCAACGGAAATTGCGCACTTTTCCCCATCGCGCCGATAAAAAGCAAGATACAAATAGCCGTCATCAGATTCCAACTTACGCCGGGAATCGGTGCAAATTCATTCACATGCAATTCAGCGGCGGCAAATACGGTGGCATAGTCCAAGGTACCGAAGACCATCAACACCAAACCGATTCCCAGCAGGAAACCAAAGTCGCCGACGCGGTTAACCAGAAAGGCTTTCAAGTTGGCATAAATTGCTGTCGGGCGTTTAAACCAGAAACCAATCAGCAGATAAGAAACCAATCCAACCGCTTCCCAACCAAAGAACAATTGCATGAAGTTGTTGGCCATGACCAGCATCAACATGGAGAAGGTAAATAAGGAAATGTAACTAAAGAAGCGCTGATATCCGGGATCTTCCGCCATATAGCCAACGGTATAGATATGTACCATAAAAGAAACCGATGTCACCACCAGCATCATGATGACGGTCAGACGGTCAATCAGGAAGCCAACTTCAAAACTAGAGTCTCCCGAGGACAGCCATTTGTAGATCGTGCCGTTAAATGTATTTCCGGCCATCACATCCTGAAATATCAGCAGCGAGGCAAAAAATGAAACGGCAACCAGAGAAATTGTAATGCGGTGCGACCAGACTCGGCCCAACACGTTGCCAAACAAACCAGCCGCAATGGCTCCGACGAGCGGTGCTAAAGGAACCAGCAGATAGAGATTTTGCATATTACTCATGAGTGCGCTTAACCTTTCAGGCTGTCCAGATCATCAACGTTAATGGTGCGCAAGTTGCGGAATAGCACCACCAGAATAGCCAAGCCGATCGCAGCTTCGGCTGCTGCAACGGTCAGGATAAAAAACACGAATATCTGACCGGAGATATCGTTCAAATAATGGGAGAAGGCGATAAAATTGGTATTCACAGCCAACAACATCAACTCAATCGCCATCAACAGCACGATGATGTTTTTTCGATTCAGAAAAATGCCCACCACGCTGATGGCGAATAACACCGCGCCTAGTACCAAGTAATGAGACAAACTTAAGCTCAACATAGCTTCCCCTTTTAATTATTCGGCTTTAGCCGTGTCGGACTGCGCGGAAACTTTTTTCACTGCAGGCATCGAAATCAAACGCATGCGATCCTTGGCTTTAACCATCACTTGCTTGCTTGGATCTTGCTTTTTGCTGACGCGACGTGAGCGCAAGGTCAGCGCGATTGCTGCAACAATGGCCACCAGCAAAATTACTGCTGCCAATTCAAATGCATACACATAATCGGTATAGATCAGACGTCCCAACTCTTTGGTATTGCTGTAGTCCGCCGCATGTTTGAGTACACCCGCACCGGTCTCGGCAGTATTGCGACTTCCCAGGACAGCAACCATTTCAAAAATCATAAAGGCTGCCAGCAATCCTCCCACCGGAAACCAACGCCAGAATCCTTCGCGCAAACGCTCCAGATTAATATCCAGCATCATCACCACAAACAGGAACAGCACCATTACCGCGCCGACATAAACCAAAACCAGAGTAATCGCTAAAAACTCCGCCTCAAGCAACATCCAGATTCCCGCCATACTGAAGAACGCCAGCACTAAAAATAAAGCGGCATGCACGGGGTTGCGTGCCGTGATGACGCGCAACGCCGCCAATACTGAAACCGCGGAGAAGAGGAAAAAAACTATCGTGTCTAAACCTATCATGTTCTAGTCCTTAACGGTATTTGGCATCTGCAGCGCGATCTTTGGCAATCTGCGCTTCATGTTTGTCACCCACCGCGAGCAGCATCGGCTTGGTGTAATACAAATCACCACGTTTTTCTCCGTGATATTCGAACACCCGGGTTTCTACAATGGCGTCCACGGGACAAGACTCTTCGCAGAATCCGCAGAAAATGCATTTGGTCAAGTCAATGTCATATTGGGTAGTACGGCGCGAACCGTCACCGCGTTCCGCCACTTCAATTTTAATGGCCATGGCCGGGCAGACTGCCTCGCACAGTTTGCAACCGATACAACGCTCTTCACCACTGGCGTATCGGCGCTGCGCATGCAAACCGCGAAAGCGAAAACTTTGCGGCGTTCTCTCGTCCGGATATTGCACCGTAATTTTGTGCGAGAAAAAGTGCTTACCCGTGACTGCCATGCCTTTGAGTAGCTCAAGCAGCAGAAAGCTTTTAATAAAATGTAGGATTTTTTCCATATTCATTCTCACCACAACCAAAACGGAGTTTGCATCCATGCCGCAACAACGACAACCCAAACCAGTGTAAGCGGAATTAAAATCTTCCAACCCAAACGCATTAATTGGTCGTAACGGTAACGCGGGAATGTTGCGCGCAACCACAGGAACAGGAACAAGATAAACGACATCTTTCCCAACATCCAGAATAAGCCAGGTACTTGATTAAATGGAGCAATATCAATCGGGGACAGCCAGCCACCAAGGAACAGCACCGATGTCAGCGCCGCGATCAGGATCATGTTGGCGTATTCCGCCAAGAAGAATAACGCAAACCCCATCCCAGAATATTCAGTATGGAATCCGGCCACAATAACCGATTCATCTTCGGCCAGGTCGAATGGAGCACGGTTGGTTTCGGCAACCCCCGCGATGAAATACACCACAAACATCGGGAACAGCGGAATAAAGTACCACCCCAACAAGCCGTAGCCGTTTTGCTGACCGCGCACAATATCACCCAAATTCATGCTTTGCGCCGCGAGGAGAACACACACCAGTGCAAAACCCATCGCCAATTCATAAGACACAATTTGCGCAGCGGAGCGAATCGCGCCCAAAAACGCATATTTGGAGTTGGAAGCCCAGCCGGCAATAATAATGCCGTACACCCCCAGCGATGTCATCGCCAAAATATATAGCAGCCCCGCATTGACATTAGCCAGTGTCATGCCGTCTGCAAAAGGAACCACCGCCCACGCCGCCAGTGCCGGAGCCAAGGCCAGTACCGGCGCTGCAACAAACAAAAATTTATTGGAGCCGGTTGGAATGATGATTTCTTTCATCAGCAGTTTGATGCCGTCGGCCAGCGGTTGCAACAGTCCATAAGGGCCAACGCGATTAGGGCCGACACGATCCTGCATATAACCCAGTACCTTGCGCTCTATGAAAGTAAGGTAGGCCACACCCACCATTATTGGCGCAACTATTGCGACGATTTTAACCACCGTCCACACCGGAACCCAGGCAGATCCCAACATATCTTGCACGTATTGCAGTAGCTCTATCATGCGCGCTCCACTGAAATTGTTCCAAACATCGCGCCCAAAGCAGCGGTTGCGCTATGGCCCGCAGCCAGTCTCACCACGCCTTTGGGTAGCTTATCGTCCACTACCACAGTCAAACCAACGCTGCCGTTACCCTGACTGACTCTCACCCGCTCCCCAGTGTGCAAACCGAGGTTGCCCAACTCTGCGCTATTCATCCACGCTTGCGGTGCTGCCGCATCAACTGTTGCCTGCAGCGGAGTTGAGCGTCGAACCACCGCATCAGTGGCATAAATCGGCACATCGCTAACGCGCTGTAAGCCCGCCGCAGCATCAACTTTGCCCATCTCTACCCCGTTGATTGCATTGCTTAATTTACTGAAAACATCCACGCCTTGCAACAGCTCATCACGCACTGCTTCCGAGGTATCCTGATCGAAACCGGATACCTTGAGCAAATTACCCAGAACTCGCAATACTTTCCAGGCGGGACGCGCTTCTCCCAACGGCTTTACTGCGCCTTTGAAACTCTGCACACGTCCTTCTGTGCTCACAAACGTTCCCGATGTTTCGGTAAACGGCGCAATCGGCAACAATACATCAGCATAAGAAGTTGCATGGTGTTTATAAGCCGACAGTGCGACCACCATGTCGGCTGATTGAACTGCTGCCATCGCTTGTTGCGGATTAGCGGTATCCAGCTCGGCTTCCACGTTTAACAACACATAAGCTTTGCGCGGCTGAGCTAACATTGATGCGGCATTAAGTCCATTGGCACCGGGAACCGCGTGCGCCAGATAGCCGCCCACGCTGTTGGCAGCAGCGCCGATAAACCCAAATTTTCCACCGCTTAACTCGGCAATCTTCTGCACAACTGCCTGAATTTGTGCGGCCTGAGGATGTTGTTGAGCAAAATTACCCAGCAGAATTGATACCCTCGATCCACTTGCAAGACTCTTGGCAATTGCCACCGCGTCTGAATTTGCAACGAGCGGCTGGGCATTTTTCTCGGCTGCCAAGGCTTGAGCCACTTGCTCTAAAACATCAACCATGCGATCCGGCGCTACAACGGATTTATTAGCGAGTTTCATCAGCAGATCGTCGTCAGCCGAATGAATAACGTTAACCTGCATGCCCTTCTTCACTGCCTGACGAATCCGCGAGGCCAACACCGGATGATCTTTGCGCAGGAAGCTGCCCACGATCAACAGGCGGTCCGCACTGCTCATTTCAGCAATGGAAGAGCCTAACCAAGGCGCGCCCTGCTGTTTTCCATCCGCGCTGAAATCAGATTGACGCAGGCGAAAATCAATATTTTCACTGCCAAGCCCGCGCATCAATTTTTGCAACAAATACAGTTCTTCCAGAGTCGAATCGGGGGTAGCCAAGGCACCGATTTGCTCCGCACCCGCTCCATTGGCAATGTGACGCAGTCCGTTTGCCGCATATTCCAGCGCGATCTGCCATTCCACTTCCAACCACTTGCCATCCTGCTTAATCATGGGCTTGGTCAAACGCTCTGTGGAATTTAAACCTTCATACGCAAAGCGATCTTTATCAGACAACCAGCATTCGTTGATTTCTTCATTTTCAATGGGCAACACGCGTACCACATGATTGTTTTTCGTGTGTACGGCCAGATTGGAACCCAAGCTGTCATGCGCACTAATCGAGCGGCGCCGCGACAATTCCCAAGAGCGCGCCTTATAACGGAATGGCTTGCTGGTTAACGCGCCCACCGGGCACAGGTCAATCATATTGCCCGACAGCTCGGAATTCACCGAACCGGACACGAAAGACATAATCTCGGCATGCTCACTGCGGAATGCCTGGCCCAATTCCATTTGTCCGGCAATTTCCTGACCGAAACGCACACAACGCGTGCAATTGATGCAGCGACTCATCTCCTCTGCCGACACCAAAGGACCGATATCTTTATGCAGCACGGTACGCTTTTCTTCGTGATATCGCGATGCTGTTGCGCCGTAGCCCATTGCCACATCCTGCAATTGACATTCGCCACCCTGATCGCAAATAGGACAATCAAGTGGATGATTAATAAGGAGAAATTCCATCACGCCTTTTTGCGCTTTTACCGCCTGCTCGGAGGATGTAAACACCTTCATACCCTCGGTCGCCGGCGTAGCACAGGCAGGCAAAGGTTTGGGGGCCTTTTCTACCTGCACCAGACACATGCGGCAATTTGCGGCAATAGATAATTTTTTGTGATAGCAGAAATGGGGAATTTCAATGCCCGCTTTATGCGCAGCTTCAATCACCGTCGAACCGTTTTCTGTTTCGATGTGCTTGCCGTCAATTTCAATGTTGATCATTGCTCACCTATCCGTCTGCTTACACCAAGCAACGCTTGTGCTCGATATGAAATTCAAATTCTTTCCGGTAATGCTTTAGGAAACCTTGTACTGGCCAAGCTGCGGCATCACCCAAGGCACAAATCGTGCGCCCCGCGATGTTGTTGCACAAATCCAGAAGCAAATCCAAATCCTCCGGACGTCCTTCGCCGTGTTCGATACGATGCACGATGCGATACAACCAGCCCGTCCCTTCACGGCACGGCGTGCACTGACCACACGATTCCTCATGGTAAAAATAAGACAAACGTTCCAGCGCTTTCACCATACAGGTTGTTTCATCCATCACGATGACCGCTCCGGACCCCAAATAGGAACCGGCTTTCTGAATGGAATCAAAGTCCATATTGACTTCCATCATGATTTCAGCGGGCAACACCGGCATGGATGAACCGCCGGGAATAACCGCTTTAAGCTTATGCCCGTGCCGCACGCCACCGGCCAGTTCCAGCAACTTGCTGAACGGCGTACCCATGGGTAATTCAAAATTACCGGGATTATTCACATGACCGGAGACCGAAAACAGCTTGATACCGCCGCTGTTTGGCACGCCCAGATCCGCAAACGCCTGACCGCCGTTATTGATAATGTAGGGAATGCTGGCAAAGGTTTCGGTGTTGTTAATCGTGGTGGGCTTGCCATACAGACCGAAGCTGGCAGGGAAAGGCGGCTTATAGCGTGGCTGGCCTTTTTTGCCTTCGATTGACTCCAACAATGCGGTCTCTTCACCGCAGACATAGGCGCCGTAACCAAGATGGTTATGCAAATCAAATTCAAAATCCGAACCCAGAATATTTTTGCCGAGATAGCCCGCATTGCGCGCTATTTCGCACGCTTCTTCCATGCGCTCATATGCCTCAAAAATTTCACCGTGAATATAGTTATAACCCGTCTTCACATTCATCGCATACGCTGCAATGGCCATGCCTTCGATCAACATATGCGGGTTATAACGCAAAATATCCCTATCTTTACACGTACCTGGCTCACCCTCATCGGAATTGCATACCAGATACTTGTCGCCCTGAAACTGACGTGGCATAAAGCTCCACTTCAATCCGGTCGGAAAGCCCGCACCACCGCGACCACGCAGACCGGAAGCTTTTACCTCGGCAATAATCGCCTCCCCGGTCATTTTTTCAGCAATAACTTTACGCAATGCTTTGTAGCCGCCAACCTTGAGATAGTTTTCCAGGGTCCAGGGTTGATCAAAATCCAGCGTGTTAAAAATTACAGGAGTTGTCATTGCGCCTCTCCTTTTTGACCATTTTCGAGATCGGCCAAAATTTGATCTATCTTTTCGCCGCTCAAGCGACCGCACATTTTCTTGTTATTAATGGTCATAACGGGTGCATCGGCACAGGCGCCCATACATTCACCGGAACGCAAACCAAATTTTCCATCCGGGGTAATTTCCCCCAGACTGATGCCCAGTTTATTTTTGAGATGCAACAGCGTCTCATTTACGCCAGTGAGCTGACAAGACAAATTGGTACACACAGTTAAGGTGTATTTCCCCATCGGCTTCAAGTTATACATATGGTAAAAGCTGGCCACTTCAAACACAGCCATTTGCGGCATACCCAGATATTGGGCTACGTCGCTCATGTCTTCGGGGGCAATCCAGCCCTTTTCATCCTGTACGAAACGCAAGGCGGCCATCACGGCGGATTGTTTTTGATCGGCTGGATATTTTTTCAGCTCGCGATCGACTTTTGCTTGAATTTGATCGGATAACATCAGCGGTCTATCTCTCCAAAAACGATGTCTTGTGTACCAATGATCGCCACCACATCGGCAAGCATATGGCCGCGCGTCATCTCGTTCAAACTGGCCAGATGCGGGAATCCTGGCGCACGTATTTTCATCCGGTAAGGCTTGTTCGCCCCATCCGATACTAAATAAATTCCAAACTCACCCTTGGGATGTTCCACAGCAGCATAAGCTTCCCCAACCGGCACATGCATGCCTTCGCTAAACAATTTGAAGTGGTGAATCAGCTCTTCCATATTCTGCTTCATTGCAGCACGCTTGGGCGGTGCAAACTTATGGTTTTCCGTAATCACGGGGCCGGGATTTTTTCTCAACCAATCAATACATTGCTTGATAATACGGTTGGACTGGCGCATTTCTTCAACACGCACCAGATACCGGTCATAACAGTCACCTTCCACACCGACAGGGATATCAAAATCCATGCGGTCATATACTTCATAGGGCTGTTTTTTGCGCAAGTCCCACGCCACGCCGGAACCGCGCAACATCGGGCCGGTAAAGCCCATTGCCAAAGCACGTTCGGGGGTCACCACACCAATACCCACGGTGCGCTGCTTCCAGATACGGTTATCCGTCAAAAGGGTTTCGTATTCATCGACGTTGGCGGGAAAACGATTGGTAAAATCCTCCAGAAAATCTAGTACAGAACCTTGACGATTCTCGTTCATGCGCTTTACTGCAGAAGCGTTGTGAATCTTGGAGACTTCATACTGCGGCATAACATCAGGCAAATCGCGATATACACCACCCGGACGATAATAGGCTGCATGCATGCGCGCACCGGTGACAGCCTCGTATACATCAAACAAATCTTCGCGCTCGCGGAAGGTATAGAAGAACATGGTCATCGCGCCCAAGTCGATACCGGACGCACCCAGCCACAATAAATGATTCAAAATTCGCGTTACTTCGTCAAACATGACGCGGATATACTGGGCACGCAACGGCACTTCTATGCCGGCCAACTTCTCTACGGCCATTACATAGGCGTGCTCATTACACATCATGGATACGTAATCCAGACGATCCATATACGGGGCGTTTTGCAAAAAGGTTTTATGCTCGGCCAATTTCTCGGTAGCACGATGCAATAATCCAATGTGCGGATCAGCGCGCTCGACAACTTCACCATCCAGCTCTAGTACCAGCCGCAACACACCGTGCGCTGCAGGGTGTTGGGGGCCGAAGTTCATTGTGTAATTTTTAATTTCAGGCATTACGATTTCCTTGCACGAATCTCAGTGACGACTGTAATTTGCTTCGCGGATCGCGCGTGGGGTAACTTCGCGCGGCTCGATGGTTACGGGTGAATATACGACGCGCTTCTGCTCGGGATCGTAATGCATCTCGACATGCCCGGATATTGGAAAATCTTTACGGAACGGATTTCCGACAAAACCATAATCGGTCAGAATCCGGCGCAAATCAGGATGGCCCAAGAAGATAATGCCGAACAGATCAAAAGCTTCACGCTCGAACCAATTAGCGGCAGACCAAATATCAACGACAGAATTCAAGATGGGCAATGCGTCATCATCAGCATAAACCTTGACGCGTAAGCGCTGATTTTTTTCCACCGAAAGCAAATGATAAACTGCTGCAAAACGATGTTTATTGGGATTCACAGCGGCATCATCCGCCAGATACACACCCGACTCAGACGACTCGCTTCCATATGTGGAATAGTCCATTCCGCACACATCGATCAATTGCTCAAAATGGAAATTTGCGTCATCCCGCAAGCGCATAAATACATTCAGCATATTCCCGGTCGAAATAACCAGCGTCAATTCGCCCAATGCATTATCCAAACTAAGCACCTGATCGGCAAAAACCGCTTTTAATCGCTCACTCAACAAATTCAGATCATCAGCCATGTTTATCCTAACGCGCTATCGTATTGGTTCGTGTAATCTTCTTCTGTAGCTGCATCACGCCGTACAACAAGGCTTCGGCAGTCGGCGGACATCCGGGAACATACACATCCACAGGGACAATACGATCACAACCGCGCACCACAGAATATGAATAATGATAATAGCCGCCACCGTTGGCGCACGACCCCATGGAAATCACGTAGCGCGGCTCTGGCATCTGATCGTAAACTTTGCGCAACGCCGGCGCCATTTTGTTGCATAAGGTACCGGCGATAATCATTAAGTCTGATTGACGTGGACTGGGGCGAAACGCACCCGCACCGAACCGATCCAAGTCGTAGCGTGATAGCGCCACATGCATCATCTCTACCGCGCAGCAAGCCAAACCAAAGGTCATCGGCCACAAAGAGCCGGTACGGGTATAGTTGATTACAGTGTCGAGGGAAGTGGTAACAAACCCCTTTTCAAGAAGGCCTTCTATTCCCATTCCAACGCTCCTTTCATCCATTCATAGATAAAGCCCACAACCAGAATGCCCAGAAATAACATCATGGACAAAAAGCCAAACATTCCAATCTCCTTCAGCACGATAGCCCAAGGGAATAGAAAAGCAATTTCAAGATCGAAAAGGATAAATAGAATCGCCACCAGATAGTAGCGAACATCGAATTTCATACGTGCATCTTCGAAAGCTTCAAAGCCACATTCGTATGGAGATAGCTTTGCGCTATCAGGACGATGGGGAGCAGCAAACCTCCCAATTAATAACGGTGCAACACCGACAACCAAACCAATACAGATAAACAGCAAAACTGGAAAATAATTTTCCAACATTCTGATTCTCCCCCGCATGCAGCATCCGGTTATGGAAACTCCACGCCTCTCTAGTTTATTATTTTATCCACCAAATCTTATGCTTTGGCAGATGTTTGGTGCGGGGCAAGGGACTCGAACCCTCACGTCCTTACGGACATAGCCACCTCAAGGCTACGCGTCTACCAATTCCGCCAACTCCGCCTGTTGTTTCAACAATAACTTTTATTATTTTTTAAACTATTTTACTAACTTATTATTTTTATTTTGGCACTTCATTTGATTTTGAACCCGGAACGTCAGGCGTTACAGGTGCTACTATTTTAGTGGAGTTACTTTGCTCAATTTTATCCATAATTCCCTGCTCAACAGCGGGCTGGGCGGATAAATAAGTCAACGTCAAACTGGTCAGAAAAAATATTGTGGCAGCAACAGCAGTACTGCGACTTAAAAAGTTTGCCGATCCACTCGAACCAAATAAACTTCCTGCAGAACCCGTGCCAAACGCGGCCCCCATATCAGCTCCCTTGCCATGCTGAATTAAAACCAGACCGACCAGCACAACTGCCGTAACCAAATGAACAACCCAAACTAATGTTTCCACTAACTACTCCAAAATCAAATTAACTATTATGAGCTGCCTGGCAAATTGCCACAAAATCCGCCGCCACCAATGACGCGCCGCCGATTAAACCGCCGTCAATGTCCGGCATAGCAAATAACTCAACCGCATTTCCAGGCTTTACACTACCGCCGTAGAGTATACACAATGCTTGTGCTACTTGGCTATCCTGTTGCGCAACTCTTTTGCGAATAAATTCATGCACGGCTTGCGCTTGCGCGGGAGAAGCAGTCTTACCGGTTCCTATAGCCCATACCGGTTCATATGCCACAACCGACTTGGCCAAACCCTGCGCACCAACATGAGCAAGTACCGCATCCAGCTGGGTAGCAACAACCCGTTCGGTGACTTCGGCTTCACGCTCAGCCAGCGTCTCTCCAACACAAAAAATCGGGGTCAAACCCACTTTGATTGCCGCATCAAATTTGGCTTGGGCAATCTCGTTGCTTTCGTGAAATAAACCGCGTCGCTCTGAATGTCCGATGATGACATACCGACAACCAAAATCTACCAGCATTCCCGGTGCAACCGCGCCAGTAAAAGCACCCTCTTCAAACTGACTAAGATTCTGGGCACCCCAGGAAACGTTAGTATCGTGAAGGGTAGATTGAGCCTGATGAAGATAGGGATAAGGAACGCAGACAGCATAATCGGCGCCATTCAGTTCGCGCACTCCGCTGACAATTCCATCAAGCAAAGCCTGGTTACTAGCCAAGCGACCGTACATCTTCCAATTCCCTACAACTAACTTGCGGCGCATCTTAATATTCCCCATAGCCACGAAAGTGCCGAATCGTACATGCGAAAACAATATAGGTCAATGCTGGCAACCCACAAAAAATTACTTTATGTCATTAGCGTAACGGCAATATGTCTCGCGTATAAAAAATGCTCCGACCAACCCTATGATTGCAAATACGAACATGACAGCCAGTCCCGCCTGATAAGTTTCCTGCGAATAAATGCGCATACCGTTAAGCATCTGACCATCCCAAATTTTATCCATTACCCAGCCCACCAAAGGCTGCAAAATCCCCGCCCCCAAAAATGACCCTGTATTCACCACACTCGTCGCCATTCCCGACAACGCCGGTGAATTAACCTCTTTGGCACTTGCCCAACACAGGGTAAATCCGGAGGCAAAGAAACCCATCAGAAAAAATAGGACATAACTCCAAACCAAAGGTAGAGTCCATAGAAATAAAATGGGCAACCAACACAATAAATATAAAAACGCTCCGCCCATAATAAATGGCTTGCGCCGGCCAGCGTAGTCCGACAATAAACCGCTGCATAGCGCACCGATCGCAAACCCGATTAACAACAAGCTGTTGTGCTGACTGGCCTGTTCCAAACTCATGCCATGCGCATCGTGCAAATACGGAATAGACCACAATCCGGCAAAAGCGAATAAAGTACCGGCGATACCGAAATTTGGAAAAAAACTGGGCCAGGTGGCGCGATTCCTTACAACTTGCACAAGACCGTCCAACCAATGTCCGTCATGTTTGGGATGGGGTAACTCACCTTCCAGCTCGCGCATACTGGGCAGCCCCGCATCATGCGGATGATTGCGTACCAACCACCAAACCATAACGGCAAGAAATAGAGAAAGTAACCCAACTCCCGTGAAAACATTACGCCAGGACGTTTGTGAAACCAGCCAAACCAAGGGCGAGGCAGCCAACACCGCACCGACATTTCCCAGCAAAATCGACAAGCCACCCGCCGCCCCGAAGTGCCGATCATGGAACCAGACACTATTGATCTTCATCAAGGCAATAAAAAATACTGACACGCCCAAGCCAATCATTAAGCGCGCGCTGTAAGCCATCGCCAAACTATCCGCCCAAGCGAACATGAGCGAACCCGCGCCGGAAACCAACGCACCCGCAATCACAATCCGCCGCACACCCAGCGTATCCGCCATCACCCCGACCGGGATTTGCATCAAGGTGTAAATATAGAAATACATGGCGGCCAAACCGCCCAATGCAGCGCCGCTAGCTTGGAAGTCTCTCTGCAAATCACCCGCAATAGCAGCAGGCGCCATACGATGAAAGAACGCCAGCATGTAACACAATGACAGCAAAAAAAATGCTGTCCAGCGTAAACGAAAAATTTGTTGTTTAGGCATGGCGTAAAAAAACCCGCCACTTGCGCGGCGGGTTTTTTACCAACTCAAGAACCGATTAAGGAGCTTGGATGTTAGAGGCTTGTTTGCCCTTAGGACCTTGAACTACGTCGAAAGTCACTTTCTGACCTTCTTTGAGCGATTTAAAACCGCTCATGTTGATCGCGGAGAAGTGCGCGAACAGATCTTCGCTACCGTCGTCCGGAGTAATAAATCCGAAACCTTTTGCATCATTGAACCACTTTACTGTACCGTTTGCCATGTTAAAACTTCCTTACTAAAAAAACCGGGTGGATTCCCGTCAAACTGTTTGAATTCCAAAGACCGCACATGGCGAAACCAGTACTGCAGATACTTATGATTCAAACACCCAAGCGCTTTTTACTTGTTTACATTTAAATCGTCAAGCATTTATTTAATTTTTTTTTAATACACTTGAAAAAACCCCGCTAATCGTCAAATATGCAGGTATACAAAATGCAACAATAGCGACGATGACAACCCAATTTAAAAACTCCACCGTACTTGAGATTGAACGCGGTAAAACCAAGCCTCCTGCGCTCTACAAAGTATTTTTGTTAAACGATGATTTTACGACAATGGAATTTGTCATAGAGGTTCTGCAAACGTTTTTTGCAAAAACCCAAGAACAAGCTGTACAAATCATGCTCAAAGTACACAATGAAGGTTCTGCCGTATGCGGCGTCTTTAGCAAGGACATCGCGGAAACAAAGGTAGCGCAAGTTTTAGCCTATTCTACGCAACACGGGCATCCACTAAAATGCCACATGGAGGAAACATAATGATCGCCCAAGAACTCGAAGTTAGCCTGCATCTCGCTTTTGTCGAAGCACGCCAAAAAAGATACGAATTTATTACGGTCGAGCATCTGTTGCTTGCCATGCTGGACAATCCTTCGGCAGCCCATGTGTTGCGTGCCTGCGGTGCGGATATTAACGAACTGCGCGCAGTGGTGACCCACCATATTGAGACTCACACACCGCGCCTGCCCGGCAACGGCGAAGTGGATACCCAACCCACCGTTGGATTTCAGCGCGTTATTCAGCGCGCGATTCTGCACGTGCAATCCACCAATAAAAAAGAAGTCAACGGAGCCAATATTCTGGTCGCCCTGTTTGGAGAAAAAGAATCCCATGCCGTTTATTTCCTCAACCAACGCGCCATTACCCGCTTGGATGTGGTCAACTATATTGCGCACGGCATCAATAAAACTGTGGAGCAGACTGCCACCCCAAAAACCGGCAATGACACGGAAAACGAACAGGAAAGCGGTAATGAAACAGCGTTAAAGAGTTACACCCTGGATTTAAATGCGCACGCGCTCGCCGGAAAAATTGATCCGCTCATCGGTCGCGATATGGAACTGGAACGCGTCATTCAAACCCTGTGCCGTCGTCGCAAAAATAATCCTCTGCTTGTAGGTGAAGCGGGCGTGGGCAAAACCGCCATTGCCGAAGGTTTGGCGCGGCGCATCACAGAAGGCAACGTACCGGACATTCTTAAAGATGCTCAAGTATATTCTCTGGACATGGGCGCATTGTTGGCGGGCACCAAATATCGCGGTGATTTTGAGCAGCGCCTGAAATCAGTTTTAAAAGAACTTAAAGCCGCACCCAATGCCGTTTTATTTATCGATGAAATTCATACACTTATAGGCGCAGGTTCCGCATCTGGCGGCACCATGGATGCGTCTAATTTACTGAAGCCCGCGCTCTCCAGCGGTGTATTAAAATGCATCGGTGCGACGACTTTTCAGGAATATCGCGGCATTTTCGAAAAAGATTCCGCACTGTCGCGCCGCTTCCAAAAGATTGATGTCAGCGAACCCTCAGTCGAGCAGACCATCGAAATTTTGAAGGGATTAAAATCAAAATTTGAAGAACATCACAGCATTAAATTCAGTGCTGCCGCAATCACCAGTGCAGCCGAACTTTCCTCGCGCTTTATAAACGACCGTCACTTGCCTGACAAAGCGATTGACGTACTTGACGAAGCCGGTGCTGCGCAACGCATCCTGCCAAAATCCAAGCAGAAGAAAGTAGTTGGCAAGCATGAGATCGAAGAGATTATCGCCAAGATCGCGCGGATTCCGACCCGTACCGTTTCCCATGACGATAAAAACACCTTAAAAAATCTGGATCGCGACTTGAGAGCCACGGTATTTGGCCAGGATAAAGCGATTGACGTGCTGGCGCGCGCCATCAAAATGTCGCGTAGCGGACTGGGCAATCCGCAAAAACCCATCGGAAGTTTTTTATTTTCCGGCCCTACCGGAGTTGGCAAAACAGAAGTTGCGCGCCAACTCGCCTATGTAATGGGTATGCCGCTGCACCGTTTTGACATGTCTGAATATATGGAAAGACACGCGGTTTCTCGCCTGATCGGTGCTCCTCCCGGCTACGTGGGTTATGACCAGGGTGGCTTGCTAACCGAAATCATCAGCAAGCAGCCGCACTGCGTTTTGCTGCTGGATGAAATTGAAAAAGCCCATCCGGATATTTTCAACATTTTGTTGCAAGTGATGGATCACGGCACACTCACCGACAACAACGGCCGCAAAGCAGACTTCCGCAATGTTGTCATCATCATGACCACCAATGCGGGCGCCGAAGCTTTAAATAAAACCCAGATTGGTTTTTCCAAAATCTCTTCATCCGGCGATGAAATGATCGACATCAAACGCATGTTCACCCCCGAATTCCGCAACCGTCTGGATGCCATCGTGTCCTTTGCGCCGCTGGATAAAGAGGTGATCTTGCGTGTAGTGGATAAATTCCTCATGCAATTAGAAGAGCAACTGCACGAGAAAAAAGTTGAAGCCACCTTCACCGATGCGCTCAAAGATCATCTGGCCAAACATGGCTTTGATCCGCTCATGGGCGCGCGCCCCATGTCACGCCTGATTCAGGACACCATACGCTCGGCATTGGCTGACGAACTCCTGTTCGGTCGCCTAGCAAACGGTGGAAAAGTGATCGTGGACGTGGATAAATCCGGCAAGGTGAGTCTGGAATTTGAAGCGGAAGAAGTGATACTGGCGTAACACTTTCACATCCACTAACGCCGGGATATGTCATCGGCAACTCCTTATCGCGGGCGCTTTGCGCCCTCCCCCACCGGCCCGCTGCACTTCGGTTCAATAGTCGCGGCGGTCGGCAGTTATCTGGACGCCAAACAGCATCTAGGCACTTGGCTGGTGCGCATCGAAGATCTGGATACACCGCGTTGCATACCTGGCATGGCAGACGACATTTTAAACACGCTGGATCACTTTGGCCTGCATAGTGATGAAACGGTTATTTATCAAAGCCGGCGCACGCCAGCCTATGCAGAAGCGCTGGATAAGTTGCAAAATATGGGCATCGCCTATCCCTGTTGCTGTGCACGCAAAGAAATTTCTGATTCTGCTTTGCATGGTGTAGAAGGCTTGATCTATCCGGGAACCTGCAGAAACGGCCTCCCCCCGGGACGCCAGGGACGATCTTGGCGCATCATGATAAATTCAAATACCTTAATATTCAACGACTTATCTCTAGGGGAAATTTCCCAAGCCCTCATCACAGAAATCGGAGATTTTATAATTAAGCGCGCCGACGGCCTGTTCGCCTATCAGCTTGCAGTGGTCGTGGATGACGCATTTCAAGGGATTACCCACGTCGTGCGCGGTGCAGATTTGCTCACATCAACCGCACGGCAAATATATCTGCAACAACTGTTGGGATTCAGTACTCCGTCTTACTTGCACCTACCGGTTGCAATAAATAAAGCAGGGGAAAAATTGAGCAAGCAGACACTGGCCGAACCGGTAAATAAACTGCATGCGGTCGAGATCCTAATGAAAGTGCTGAAATTTTTAAAGCAAAATCCCCCTCCCGAATTGGCCGAGTGCACGGTAGAAACAATACTGGCATGGGGGGTGAAAAACTGGCGCGCAGAGAACCTGATCGGCGTACGTGCATCACACGTTCCACCTTAACCTAACGATCAGCTTGCCCTGCGGCGATGCCGGATAAATTCGCTGATAGCCGGCAAAAAAGAAATTAAGACGATGCCCAGCACCATCAAGGTGAGGTTATTTTTGATGACGGGGATATTTCCAAAAAAATAGCCCAAAACGGTAAAAAAACTAATCCAAGCCAGACTACCCAAAGCACTAAACGCGACAAACATCCGGTAATTCATCAGGCCAATACCGGCCACAAACGGCGCAAAAGTTCGAATGATAGGTAAGAATCTGGCAAAGATAATCGTCTTACCACCATGCAGCTCATAAAAAGCATGAGTTTTCTCCAAGTGCTCATGCTTCAAAAAACGCGAATCGGCGCGCTTCACTAAACTTTTACCAATTAATCGCCCGATCCAGTAGTTGGTATTATCTCCGGTGAATGCCGCTACCATGAGCAAGGGAGCGAGCATCTGCAACTCCAGCGAACCCATGCCGCACAGCGCCCCCGCCACAAACAACAGGGAATCACCAGGCAGAAACGGTGCAATCACCAGACCGGTTTCCGCGAAGATAATCAGAAATAATATGCCGTAAACCCAGACACCATATTGCTCGGTCAAAGACAGCAAATGGGCATCCAAATGCAGAATGATGTCTAAAAAAGCAGCGAGAATTTCCATAATTTTTTATGTAATGAAAATTACGGCAGAACTTCTTCAGCTTCAGTCTTTTCAGGCTTGATAAAATCTTCCCGCGATACGCCGAAGATCATCAACAATGGACTGGCCACCAGCACCGACGAATAAATACTAAACATAATGCCGATAGTCAACGCCAGCGCGAAATAATGCAAAGTCTCTCCGCCCAAAAAAAGCATAGATGTCACCATCATTTGCGTGGACCCGTGAGTGATGATGGTACGCGACATGGTGCGGGTAATCGCGTTGTCGATAATTTCATGCACTTCTGTTTTGCGCATTTTTCGGAAGTTTTCACGGATACGGTCAAAGACCACCACCGATTCATTCACTGAATAGCCCAGCACGGCCAGTACGGCCGCCAGCACGGAAAGCGAAAATTCCCACTGAAAGAACGCAAAGAAACCCAGAATGATAACCACGTCGTGCAAGTTGGCGATCAGTGCCGCCACGCCAAACTTCCACTCGAAACGCAGCCACAAATAACCGACAATACCCAAGCTCACCAGCAGCAACGCCATCGCGCCATTTTCCACCAAGTCTTTACCCACCTGCGGGCCGACGAATTCCACACGGCGTAACTCAACGCCGGCATCCTGCTCGCGCAATGCCGCCAGCACTTGATCCGACAGCTTGGCGCCAACTTTGTTTTGCTTAAGCGGGACTTGAATCAAAATGTCTTTGCTGGAACCAAAGTTTTGTACCGACGCATCACTCAAGCCAATTCCGCCCAACTCTTCGCGAATTTTATTCAAATCCGCTGATTGGCTATAGTGAACTTCAATCACCGTGCCACCGGTAAAATCCACGCCGAAATTTAAACCTTTGGTCGCCAGGAAAAATACTGCGAGTAAAAATGTCAGCAAAGAAATGGTCGTGGTGTAACGACCATAACTCATGAACGGGATATCTTTTTTTATCTTAAAAAATTCCATGGTGATATTCCTTAACCGATTGAGACTTTGTTGAGGCGCGCTTTGCGACCATAAACCACATTGACTATTGCGCGTGAAACCAGCACCGAGCTAAACATCGAAGTCAAAATCCCCAGACACAACACCACCGCAAAACCCTTGATCGGCCCGGAACCGAACATGAACAAAGCAATACCGGCAATAAGGGTGGTGATATTGGAGTCAAGAATGGTGGCAAACGCGTTTTCATAACCCGCAAAAATCGCCGCCTGCGGCGACACGCCGTTGCGCAGCTCCTCGCGAATTCTCTCATTAATCAAGACGTTAGAGTCAATCGCCATACCCAGCGTTAAGGCGATACCGGCCATTCCCGGCAGGGTCAGGGTCGCTTGCAACATGGAGAGCAGCGCCACCAGCAGCAGCAAGTTTACCCCCAGCGCCAGCACCGAAATTCCGCCAAACATCAGATAATAGGCAATCATAAAAATTGCGATCACGATAAAACCAATCTTGGTGGAATCGAAACCGCGCTTGATATTATCCGCGCCCAAACTGGGGCCGACAGTGCGTTCCTCTACAATTTCCATCGGTGCGGCCAAGGCTCCGGCGCGCAATAACAAAGAAACATCATTGGCTTCTTCGGTACTCATTTTGCCGCTAATCTGCACGCGTCCCCCGCCGATTTCTTCGCGGATGACCGGCGCGGTAACCACCTCACCTTTACCTTTTTCAAAGATGATGATCGCCATACGCTTGCCCACGTTTTCACGCGTGGCTTCTTTGAACTTGCGTGCCCCTACCGCATCCAGATTAATGTGCACCGCAGGTTCGTTGTTGCGGCTATCGAAGCCGGGTTGCGCATCGTTGATACGCTCACCGGTTAACAACACACTTTTCTTGGTCAACACATAACTGCCGTCGCGATCCCTAAACAACTCCGTGCCAAACGGTGCAACCGCACCCAGTCCCACCTGACGATCATCATCCACCAAGCGCACTTCCAGCGTGGCGGTGCGGCCCAAAATATCTTTGGCGCGCGCCGTGTCTTGCACGCCGGGCAATTGCACCACAATACGGTCAATACCCTGTTGTTGAATAACCGGTTCTGCCACGCCCAATTCATTAACCCGGTTGCGCAAGGTAATCAAGTTTTGTTGAACGGCCGTTTCTTGAATACGCGTTGTTTCAACCGGCTTAAGGCGAACATGCAAAAGAAACTCTCCCGCCGCATCAAGCGGCTCAAAATCCAATCCGCCAAAACGCTGCTTCAAATCGGCTTCGCCCTTAACCAGCGTGGCCGCATCGCGAAACTTAACCGTGAGCAACATGCCCTCGCGATTCAATCCGGAATATGCAATATTTTGTTCGCGCAGGGTACTGCGAATATCGCCCGAGGCAGATTCAAGCGCCTTTTCCAGCGCAGCTTGCATATCCACCTGCAGCAGAAAATGCACCCCGCCGCGCAGATCCAAACCCAGATACATCGGTAACGCGCTCATATCGGCCAGCCATTTAGGCGAACGCGATAATAGATTTAACGCAACCACATAATCCTCTCCCAGCTTGGCATGCAGCACGTCCTTGGCTTTTAGCTGGGTATCCGTATCGGCAAAGCGCGCCTTAACACTGGTTGCATCCAGCGACAAAGCTTCCGCATCAATTTGCGCCGCTATCAGGGTATCTTGCACCTGCTGCAAAAGTGCGGTATCGGCCTTAAGATTAGCGCGCAACGGCAACACCTGAACTGCGGGCGACTCACCGTACAAGTTTGGCAGGGCATAAATTAAACCCAGCGCGATGACCGCGACGACTAAAAGATTTTTCCACAGCGGGTAACGATTCATTGTGACATCCCGATAAGCTGACAGTTATTTAACGCAAAACCCTGCAATAATTTTGCAGGAGCGAAGGGCCCGCGACATTAAAATATGTCGCACACCTATCGCCCCTGCCAAATTGGATTGCATTCATAAAAACGGCGTTTGCCGCAGTTTAGATAGACTTGATCGTGCCTTTTGGCAACGTGGTTTGAATTGCAACTTTTTGCACATTGATCGTTACGCCTTCGGCAATTTCAACGGCGACATAAGTATCGCCGACCTTGCTAACGCGACCCAAAGCGCCGCCCACCGTAACGACTTCATCGCCTTTTTGCAACGCTTCCAGCATTGCTTTTACTTCTTTGGTGCGTTTTTGCTGGGGACGCAAAACAAGAAAATAAAACACTGCGAGCAACGCAACCAATGGCAAGAAATCCATGAAACCACCACCGGCTGCAGGTGCCGCACCTTCCGCATAGGCATTGCTGATAAACAAATTGCTAATCGAAATCATTTAAATATTCTCCGGACAAAAAATCAAAGGCGCGCATTCTAGCATGGAAGAGTTGACTATTAGAGTGCCTCTAAAAATTCAATTTTCGAAGCCAGGCAAGGCGCGATCAAAAAATTGGGACACAGCATCTGCATGATATATAAGGAGTTATTTATTGCGAGCAACGCGGCATTGCGAAGTAAATTTATTTTTAATGCTGCCCTTTGGCCAGTTCGCATGCTCCGCACGCGTAAAAGTGAAACTGATTTCGGTCGGACAGCAACCTAGCCCGATGACGTAACGCCCCATCAAATAAGTATATTATTATTTATTTTCAACGAGATACAATAAAACCCATTAAAACGACCATGTTAACTGCACACTCATACGATCGCCCAGATTATCCGCAATCGTCAGCGCATTGTTGCGCGCAACGGCGGCGGAAATCGCGGTCGGGTTACTCACTTGCATATCACGCCATTCGTAATTGACAATCGTGCGCACAGCCGGATTAATAAAATACTGCAGCCCCAGCGTGGTTGTGGAAAACTCGCGCTCATTAGCCGCAGTCTGTTGCATAAAATCCAGATAATCGTAACGCAGATTAATCTCCCACTGCGGTATAAAGCGCCACCCCCCTTCAACATACCAGCCGTCGGCTTTTTCATTCACACCGACCACGAAATTTTGCCCGGTGAACGGTGGTGTTTGCCCGCCAACGATCATGCCGTTGCCGCGCAAATATTCGCCGGTTATGCGGTAATTGCCCTGTAGATATTTCATCCCCACGCCTTCGCGCACCATGGCAAATTGTTCCGTGCCAAACAATCGCGAGCCATTCTGCCGCCACACGAACGCGCTGATGTCCTCGCGGTTGGGGCCTTGTCCGCCAAACAGATACGAGGTTTGAAAACGCAGAGTCAGATCTTTGCGGGAATCACTGTCACTTAACTTATCAATAGGTGCACCATTGGAAAGCATTGCGGCATACGAATATTCCCAAGGCCCCAGATTAAACCAGTCATAAACCTGTACCCCCCAATCGCGAAAACCGGAAAATCCACTGACTAATCTTGCATAGGAAGCGCTACTCGTACTAACGGCGCCAATCGATTCGACCGGCAAACCGACCAGCATGTACAACACAGCATTGGAGTTATAAACATACGGATAGGAAACATTAATCGCCAACAACGCTTCTTCACTGGTGGGTAGTTTCATCAACCCCGCGCGCACCCGTGCTCCGGGAATATAGTTGAAGGTCAACGAGGCATCGGTAAGCGAGACATCGCGGTAATAGTTAACACCATTTTGACCCGCATCCAGTGCCACAAAATAATTAATCTCGTTACTTATTTTGCCGCGCGCTCCCAAGCCGGCACGGATTACCTGAAACTGATGGGTATGTTGTAATTCCGGCCAATTGAGATTGAGCGTCGAATATCGCCCGTTAAGTGCGGCTGAAGGCCCCTGCAACCCGCTCACCGGCTGGGCATCAATATAGGTATAAGAGGGCTGAACAAAACCCAGCACTCTAAATGCTGGCGCGTTTGGCGCCTCATTGCCTTGGAGTTGCAGCCAGTTTGCCGCTTGGGCAGCGCAGGAAAAAAAACCTGCAAGCAAAGCCATGCCAAATCTATTTATCATAAATACCTATGTAATCATCATATTAACAAACTCACCAGCGGGGACCGGACGACTATACAGATAACCCTGCACTTCATCGCAAGCGTTGTTGCGCAAAAAGGCAAGCTGGGCATCTGTCTCCACACCCTCCGCGATCACCGTCAATTGCAGAGTATGCCCGAGTTGAATAATCGCTTTAACAATAGCTGCCGAATCGCTATCTTCAACCAGATCGCGCACAAAAGACTGGTCAATTTTGAGTTTATTCACCGCCAAGCGCTTCAAGTAAGAGAGACTGGAATATCCGGTACCAAAATCATCGATAGACAGCTTGACGCCCATTTCTTTCAAGATGCGCAATGTCTTAATCGCAACATCGACATCCTGCAACAAGATGGATTCCGTCAGTTCTAACTCCAGAAATTCAGCGGGTAACCCGGATTGTTTGAGCGCACCTGACACAGTTTCGAGCAGATTGCCGCGCTTGAATTGCAACGCGGAAAGATTGACCGCCATCACCAGCGCATGACCGCCTTCGCGCCATAGTTGCGCTTGGCGGCACGCTTCAAACAGCACCCATTCCCCCATCGGTATCACCAGCCCGGTACGCTCTGCCAGTGGGATGAACTTGCCTGGGGGAATGAGTCCCAGCTCGGGATGTTGCCAGCGCACCAAAGCTTCTGCGCCAATAATACGGCCACTGGCAATGTCAATTTGCGGTTGATAGTGCAGCAGGAATTCCTGATTTTTTACCGCATTGCGCAACTGTCCCTGCAAATGCAACTGCTCCTGTGCGTCCATATTCATCTTTTCGGAGAAGAAACGATAAGTATCGCGACCGCTATCCTTGGCTTGATACAGCGCGGTATCCGCATTTCTGAGCAAAGCATCAAATTCCCTGCCATCATCGGGGTACAAACTGACACCAACACTAAAAGTAGTGTTAATCAAATAACTCTCGATCTCGAAGGGATCGGCAAAAGCTCCAATAATGTTATGGGCAATGGTTCCGATATCCGCCGTATTGCGCAAATGCGGCAGCAATACAACAAACTCATCCCCTCCCTGGCGGCTAATGGTATCGGTGTCGCGCAGACAGCCCCGCAAACGCTCCACCACACGCACCAGCAACTGGTCACCGTAGTTGTGGCCAAGCGTATCATTAACCTGCTTGAAGTTATCCAGATCAAGAAATAATACTGCCACTCCGGATTGCTCGCGATCCGCCTGCGCGACGGCCTGATCGAAGCGGTCGCGCAACAACAGGCGATTAGGCAAGCCGGTGAGAATGTCGTGGTGCGCTAAAAATTCCAGCTGCTTTTCCGCCGCCTCATGCTCGACACGGGTGCGCAAAGTTTGAATGCCGTAAGCCAGATCGTTGGCCAACTCTTCCAGCAGCTTCACCTCTTCTGCGCCGAACACATCGATTTCGGAAGAATAGATCGTAAGGGCACCCAGCATGCTTCGATTACTGGCCAACGGCAGCGCAATACTTGAATGGTAACCGCTTGCAAGCGCGGCATCCCGCCACGGCACCATGTGCGGATTGGTGAGGTAATTCTGATTAATATCAGTCACTCCGGTTCTGATCGCCACGCCGGTCGGGCCGCGTCCCTGCTCCGTATCCGCCCAGCAGATGCCTACACTATTCAGGTAATTTTTGTCATCACCAAATTGTGCGACCGGTCGCACAGATTTTTCCGCATCATGCTCGGCAAAGCCCACCCATGCCATTTGATAACCGCCTTCGACAACGATTAACCGGCAAATTTCATTCAGCAAACTGGATTCCTTCTCCGCATGCACCAGTGCCATGTTGCAATCGCTTAGCAGCTTTAACGCGCGATTTAAACGTGACTGGTTTTGCTCGGCGAGCTTGCGCTCGGTAATATCCTGCATGGTGCCGACCAGCCTGGCAAGTCCATTCTCTTCGACTTTGTAGCTCACATGCACCCAGCGGGTTTCTCCGTCGGCACACTTTATCCGCACTTCAACTTGATGCAGATTGAAATCGTGCTCACTCAAAGCGCTCTGAATCTGTTCCCCCACCAGGTGTGCATCATCCGGATGAACCAGACGTTGCGCAAAATCTGCAGCCGACATACGGTAACCGCCCATCTGCGCGGCAGTGGTGCGGTGCAAGGAATAATATTGATCGTTAAAGACAAATTCGTTGTTGGCTACTTCATATTCCCAGTGTCCCAGGCGGGCTATCTGCAGCGCCTCGGAAAGCTTGGCTTCGCTTTTTCGCAACGCGGCAGTGGCCTGCAAACGCACGTTAAGCATCTCATTAAACTCATGTGCCACTTCCCTGATTTCCGGCGGGCCGTCCATCCCGGCTCGGGCATTTTCGTGCCCCTGCCGGATCGCACGCGAAGCCGATGCAAGCGCGCCGATCGGACGTGAAATCTGCCGCGCGATCAGCCAGGCGAAACCGAGAATAAATACCAGGCTGATCAAACCCAGCAACACATTTCTAAGCAGCGTGTTGCGCAACTGGGAATAGACAAAACGGGTCGGAATACCAACATAGACCGTCCAACCAGCCCCTTCCACTCTGTCGATGTGATAGAGACGCTGCACCGCATCAAGCCCTGCCATTTCCCCGCCTATTCCGGCCAGAATATTTTGCATGGTGAAATTGTTGTCGTGCTTTTTTCCCACCCATTTTTCGGTATCGAGATTGCGCCACACAAAAGTACCATCCGCCGTTACAACGCCGATGGTTGTACCGGGAATCATCGGCACATTCGATAAATTGGGCTGGTACAAAGCAAGATCGAGCGGCAAACCGAGAAAACCAATCTTTTTACCTTGATCATCGTGAATCGGATAGGTCAGCACGGTCACCCATCTACCGGTGATCGGGCCGAAGAACGGATCACTCACCGACAGGTCGTCGGATGCCAGCATTTTTTTAAACCAGGGGGCCTTGGCTACTGAAACCGGCTTACCGCCCGGCTGGGGAACCGCTGAACAAATTGCCCTGCCCTGCAAGTCGATCACGGTCATATTCGCGGACTTCGGGAATAACTCGCGAAAATCCCACAACACCTTGTCGCACTGCTGCCCATCCATCTTGCGAATGAGAGGACGCTTGGCCATCTGCACCAGGAAATCGCGATTGGATATCAACACCCGGTTGACGTCGGAAGCCGCTGCCGCCGCGAGCATATGCGCGGTTAATTTGGCCTCCTCAACGCGCTGTTGCGCATTTTCATAGATCGTATATACAAGAATTGCAACCATGGGCAAGGCAATAGCCATTACCAAAGCCAGCAATTGAGTACGAATTGTAAAAATAGTTTTCATCTCTGCCGATTCTATGGTGTTAGTGAGGGTATTTGTTACCTGCAGAACCAAAAACAAGACTTACGACCTATGATGGCCCAGAATGATAGCTCAAATTTGCATCCTTCCGCCCCCGCTTTCACTCAAGGCACAAAAATACAACAACACCACACTAACACTACGATCAAGAAAGTAACCCCCGTCCCAAAACTATACCGCAAAATATGCTTTACCCCATGATTTACTGAAAAAAATTGCAGGAAGTCCCCCTTTGCAGTTATTCTCCCACTGGTAGTTTATAAAAAAAAATTAAACAGGGGGATCGCATGAATTTGAACAAGAAAGTGACTATATTTTCCGTGACATTAGCGCTGGTCATGATTACGGTGTTAATTGTCGTCAGTCTGCTGTCATTTCGACAATTTTCCATTATGTCCGCGCAAAGTCAGGTGCGTACTGCAGCCGAAATGTTACGCGTCACCTTAACGGAAAGCATGATTAATGGCGTTATTTCCAAGCGTGAAGGATTACTTCACCGCTTTAGCGAAGTGGAAGGTCTGCAGTCTGTGCACGTAGTTCGCGGCCCCCATGTTGAAAAGCAATTTGGTGCGGGCTTTAATGAGGAACGGGTAACCGACAGTATCGAGACCAAAGTACTGCAGAGTGGCGAAGCCTTTTTTGAAGTGGTCAATGAACCGAATGATCCGGTGTTTCGCGGCACCATCCCCTATATAGCCACAAGTCACGGCAGTCCCAATTGTTTGCAATGCCATGACGTGCCCGAAGGAACTGTCCTGGGCGCGGTAACGGTCACTATGTCAGTCAATCAGTTAAAGAATAGTGCGGTTTCAGTTTCCGTGGTGATGGTCGCTTCGGTGGCATTTTTCATGATTTTAATGTTGTTATTTTTCCGTCGCCTGGTGCGACCGATGATTTCCACCGCCAATGACGTACAGGACGTGGTGAGCCACGCCATTCAAGGTGATTTTCACGGTTGCATTAAAAACAATACCGATGATGAAATGGGCAGAATTGCCTCCGACATGAACAAGCTGATGATTTTCTTGAATGATGGCTTAAGCAGCATACGGGCAGACGTACTGCAATTGCTTAAACACAAACCGGCTGAGGAGCGCGGCAATTTACTTAACTCAACCATCGACATGGTGCAGGGACTGATAGATGCCTCGCAATTTAAACAGGCTATCGAGGAAGACGAAACTAAAACCGAAATTTATCAGCGCTTGTCTTCCTCGGTAAGGGAGCGATTTGGCATTCAGCATTTTTCAATCTACGAAGTGGTACCGAACAATAATCATATGACCACGATCACCGTCGATGCGGAAATGGGCAGTGATTGCCGCTGGTGCGATCCGCAAATTCTGGTGCGTTCGGAAACCTGCCGCGCCCGCCGCACCGGGCATTTAATCAACTCAATTGAAACGCCGGGAATATGTTTCGCCTTTGCGCCCCCCGAAGAACATCAAGACTACGCACATATCTGCTTCCCTATCATTCAGTCCGGCGCGGTAGGCAGCATTCTACAACTGGTCGTCCCCGCAGAAGAGCGAGAACGTGTCGTTAAAATCATTCCCTATTTAAGCGTTTATCTTCGCGAAGCCGCGCCCGTCATCGAAGCCAAACGTTTGATGGATACCTTACGCGAATCCAATTTGCGGGATGCGATGACCGGTTTGCATAACCGGCGCTTTCTTGAGGAGTATATCGATACGCTGGTAGCATCAAACCAGCGGCGCAACGGCAATATTTCTATCCTGATGCTGGATCTGGATTATTTCAAAAAGGTAAACGACACCTATGGTCACGATGCCGGCGATACCGTGTTGAAAGCACTCAGCAAAGTGCTGATTCAATCGGTGCGGAGCGCTGATATTGTGATCCGTTACGGCGGTGAAGAATTTATAATTATCATGCCAGATACCATAGGCGATCAAGCCATGTTAGTGGCCGAGAAAATTCGCAGCTCGGTCGAGTCGTTAAAAATTCAATTACCGGGGGTGGTGCTTTCCAAAACTATTTCGATCGGCCTATCGGAATTTCCGGGAGATTGCGAGACATTCTGGCATGCAATTAAATATGCCGATGTTGCGCTCTATCACGCGAAAGATACCGGACGAAATCGCGTCATTCGTTTTACCAAGGAATTATGGACTGAAGGTAAAGAATATTAATCCGCACAAACTCATCTGCCTCTGACGTGGCGGCAGATGAGTTTTTTCCTTTTATGGCTTGGCTAATTGCCCGCGCGCACGATGAAATCCGGCCACAAATTCGGCAAACTGGTTACGCTCAATTGCCGCGCGCATATCAGCCATAAGCTCTTGATAATAATGAAGATTATGAATAGAGTTTAAGCGCGCGCCAAGAATTTCATTGAGGCGATGCAAATGATGCAAATAAGCACGTGTGAAATTGCGACAGGTATAACACGTACATTGCGCGTCGAGTGGCTGGGTATCCAGCCGGTATTGTGCATTCTTAATCCGCACATCGCCAAAGCGCGTGAACAAATGTCCGTTGCGCGCGTTGCGCGTGGGCATCACACAATCAAACATATCGATGCCATTGCCCACCGCTTCCACCAAATCTTCCGGTGTGCCAACCCCCATTAAATAACGCGGCTTATCTTGCGGCAATTGCGGCGCGGTATGCTTGAGGATGCGCACCATATCGTCTTTCGGCTCGCCCACCGACAGCCCGCCGATCGCATAGCCATCAAAACCAATGTTTGTAAGTTCCGCCAGCGACTCATCGCGCAAATGCTCGTGCATTCCGCCTTGCACAATGCCAAATAATGCATTCGGATTATCCCCGTGCGCGGCCTTGCTACGCTCCGCCCAACTCAGCGAAAGGCGCATGGACACCGCCGCCACTTGCTCATCAGCGGGATACGGCGTGCACTCGTCGAAAATCATCACAATGTCTGAATTCAATACCCGCTGAATGCGCATGGACTCTTCCGGCGACAAGAAACATTTGTCGCCATTAACTGGCGATCTGAATTCCACGCCTCCCCCGGTTATCTTGCGCAACGGCCCCAGGCTAAATACTTGAAATCCGCCCGAGTCGGTCAAAATCGGGCCATCCCACGCCATAAAGCGATGCAATCCGCCGTGTGCCGCGATCACTTCCAAGCCGGGACGCAGCCACAAGTGAAAAGTATTGCCGAGCACAATCTGTGCGCCCATATCTTTCAATTCCAGCGGCGACATCGCCTTAACCGTGCCGTAGGTTCCTACCGGCATAAATGCAGGCGTTTCCAACTTGCCGTGCGTCAAATCTAAAGTTCCGCGCCGCGCCGCGCCGGAGGTATTGTGTAAAGTAAATTTCATTGCTCTCTCTCAATCAACATTGCATCGCCATAACTAAAAAAGCGATATTCATTTTTTACTGCATGACGATAAGCTGACAACAAATTATTCATTCCACCGAAGGCGCACACCAGCATCAGCAAAGTCGAGCGCGGCAGATGAAAATTGGTCAACAACACATCAACCACCTTGAAACGATAACCCGGCGTGATAAAAATTCGTGTTTCATCAGAACCGGCCTCCAACTCCCCTTTCGCGGCAGCACTTTCCAAGGCGCGCAAACTGGTGGTTCCCACTGCGATCACCCGCCCGCCATTCGCCTTGGCGTCCCGTATCGCCTGCACCGTCGCCTCGGGAATGGTATAGCGTTCGCTGTGCATCACATGCTCTTCGATATGCTCGGCACGCACCGGTTGAAAAGTACCCGCCCCCACATGCAAAGTTACATAGGCAATGTTCACGCCCTTGCTGCGTAACGCATCCAGCATCACCTCATCAAAATGCAAACCGGCGGTGGGTGCCGCCACCGCACCCGGCTCGCGGGCAAACACGGTTTGATAACGCGTTTCATCGTCGGCTTCGGCCGCGTGGGTGATATAGGGTGGCAGCGGCAATTGCCCGTACTGCTCAAGTAACGATGTTACCGCACTGGAATCTTCAAAAAGTAAATGAAAAAACTCACCGGCACGCCCCAATACGCGTACGCGTAATTGACCGGCCAATAATAGTCCGCTGTTCGCTTTGGGGGATTTGCTGGCGCGAATTTGCGCCAATACCTCATGCTCGCCCAACACCCGCTCAACCATCACTTCAACTTTACCGCCGCTGTCTTTTTCGCCAAACAGGCGCGCTTTTAGCACACGCGTGTCATTTAAAATTAACGCATCGCGATCACCAATGAAGTTATTTAACTCGTTGAATTTAAAGTCTTTTATATTACAATCTGCCACATGCAACAAACGACTCGCACCACGCTGTTCCGGTGGATGTTGCGCAATTAAATTCTCCGGCAACTCAAAATCAAAATCATCGGTACGCATTAATAATAGACCACCCACAAATAAAAACGCGCATTGTAGTTGATGAACTGCCCAGTTTCATGGATAATTCGCGTCTTCCAAAAGCCGGGATGGCGGAATCGGTAGACGCGCTGGACTCAAAATCCAGTGTTCGAAAGGATGTGGGGGTTCGAGTCCCCCTCCCGGCACCAAGTAGCAAAAAAAATCAATTGAAAACCATGTAGGTTTTCGTCCAAAAGAAACAAATTCCCCTTAAGAAACAATCCAAAACCTACGGGCATTGGAATTTTCTTATACATACCAATAGATTTTTAAAATTCAAATTTAACACTTTATTGTGAGTAGGATTGTGAGTTAAAAAATGCTTGCACATGTATTTAGGTAGACGTTAGGATCAGTTATCTAAGTACATGAAAGTTAATTAAATGCCTAAAATTCCCGCAATCAATACTGATGACAAAATCCGCAAACTACCCAAAAAAGATGATGTAGTCGGTATTGCGGGTTGCACGGGCTTACAAATTCACATCAAAAATCAAAAAAAATGCTGGTATGTTCGAATTACACAAAACGGCAAACATTTATTGACCAAAAAATTGGGTGATTTTGAAATTGACGGATCAAAAGAAAACTTAACTTTAGATCAAGCAATATCTGCTGCAAAAAAAGAACGTCACGAATTTTTTACTCCATCCTGTTGAATTGCGTGTAAATCTGACCCACCAATTGCATTGAATTTTGACCCACACTTAAGTTTATATCTGAACGGTTTAGGTTGTGGATAGTTTTTTAGTTTTGCCTCCCTTTCCGGTTTGAGTTGA
>JBAZVN010000009.1:0-156021 GCA_041660815.1 Gallionellaceae bacterium
ATATCGCCACGTTGATCACTCCTGTTTGCTCCCGCTCAAGTTATGAGCAGGACAGTATCTATACGTGGGTCAAATTTGGATGCAATTTACTGCGGTAGGTGGGTCAGTTTTGGACGCAATTCAACAAGTGGATGCCTTCGAGGAGTACGCTGTCCTTTAAACGCTCACGAATAGTGCGTGGGTCATAATGGATTCGATCGGCTAATGCATCAGTTGTTAAGTAGGTTTGGTTCATTTGCACATCTCCTGTAGTTAACTATTAAATGCGTTTGAAAAGCGAAGCTTTCAAACGTAAATATATATTAACACATCGAATGGCAATTGCAAATATTAATTTACATCTGCTACTATAGATGAATCATGATCAGGTATAAATTACAAGAGTTAATCGCTGAAAAGCAATTCAAAGAGGGCCATAGAGTCACTCTTACTGAGTTGACCGAAGTGACGGGTATAAACAGAGTTACACTATCTAAGCTCGTAAATCACAGAGGCTACAGCACTGTTACGGACAATATTGACCGCCTATGTAAGTTCTTTGACTGCAAAGTTGAAGACTTAATGGAATACGTTCCTGAAGAAACCCAGCCAAAATAATTCTTGAAATTAGTCACCAAGAATTGTGGTCAAAACCCCCAGTAAATTAAATATCAGGATTTTGGATAGTCACCAAATGGTCACCATTTAGTCACCATTTGGTCACCATGAAATTCTAATCAATTGGGATGACCATAGCTGTCATGACAAAAAGTCTGAGTTATGGTCATGCGAGCGGAATGTAAATGCGGGGAAAGAAAATTCTGAATAAAAAATGTGGCGAAGAGAGTTTCTGAACTAACGCATTGATTTTTGGTGCGCTCGGCGGGATTCGAACCCACCACCTCAGCCTTCGGAGGGCTGCACTCTATCCAAATGAGCTACGAGCGCGTGTTTGAAAAATCACAAAACTACAATTTGAAGCTATGGTCATTTTACAGCATCTATTTTAAATGACCTCAGCCTTCGGAGGGCTGTACTCTATCCAAATGAGCTACGAGCGCATTGAGGGCGCGCAGTATAACGGTTTTTCTTCTCTTTCAGCTATACAACCTTCGGCTGCAAGCACGTATAATCGCGACCGCATATTTACGCAAAGAGATTAAATGATTATTAAATTCACCAAGATGCATGGCGCAGGCAACGATTTTGTGGTGCTGGATGGCGTGCGCCAACATCTTCATCTGACACCCGAACAACTGCGTTTGCTGGCAGACCGGCATTTCGGGGTGGGCTGCGATCAAATATTATTGGTCGAGAAATCGCAAAACCCCAGCGTGGATTTTCGCTATCGAATATTTAATGCGGATGGTGGCGAGGTCGAGCAGTGCGGGAATGGGGCGCGCTGCTTTGTGCGTTACGTACACGACCATAAATTGACTTCCAAACGGGAAATTATTGTTGAAACAAAAAGTGGGCTTATTTCCCCGCGCCTTGCGGATGACGGTCGCGTAACTGTTGATATGTCCCGCCCCGTTTTTGAACCGGCATGGATCCCCTTTCTCGCCGATGCGGAAGCTCTTACTTACCCGCTTGTGGTGGGCGTTGATACCGTCAAAATCAGTGCCGTTTCCATGGGGAATCCGCATGCGGTGCAGATTGTCGCTGATGTAGAGACAGCGCCCGTTGAAACACAAGGTCCCCTGATTGAAAATCATCCGCTTTTTCCCAAGCGGGTGAATGCCGGCTTTATGCAAATCGTGGATCGCAATCACATCAAACTGCGCGTGTATGAGCGCGGTGCGGGTGAAACTTTATCCTGCGGAACCGGCGCTTGCGCAGCTGTTGTCAGCGGAATTCGGCGCGGACTGCTGGATGAGACTGTGCATGTTGCCACACGCGGCGGCCTGCTCACCATTAGCTGGGCAGGGGGTGAGGCGCCGGTATTGATGACCGGGCCGGCAATAAGTGTTTTTGATGGTGAAATTATTATATAAAAGGCTGATATGAAAGCAGAAGACGTAGCAAACTATTTGCAAAGTAATCCGGATTTTTTTGAGAGTTATGCGCAGATGTTATCCGAGATTACCATCCCGCATCCGTATGGCGGACGCACGGTATCGTTAAGCGAACGCCAGTTGCTCACCTTGCGCGAACGCGTAAAAGAACTGGAAAAAAAATTACATGACCTGGTGGAAATTGCCAAAGAAAATGACGGGCTACAAAATAAACTCCATCAATTCACCCTGAGCTTATTCAACACCGGCGATCTGGCAACCACCCAAACGCATATTTTACGCAGCTTGTGCGATGTATTTACCGTGCCGCATGCCGCCGTTCATGTGTGGAAAGAGCAGCCACCCAGCGCCGAAGTACTGGCTTTTGCGGACGAGAATTTGCAACCTATCTGCGCGCATCAAGGGGTGCACGACACTGCAAAATGGTTTGGCGAAGTCGCCCCACAATTGCGCTCTTTTGCTTACATGCCCTTGCGCGATAACAATCAAACCATCGGTATGCTCATTATCGCCAGCGAAGATGCCAAGCGTTTTTATCCGGAGATGGGCACCATATTTTTACAACGCATCTCCGACATCGTAAGCGCGGCGTTACGTTCGCATTTATAAATGAACGAAGTTGGCGGCCAGCTCAGCACGCCCCTGCAAGGCTATCTGGCCTACCTAAACAACGAGCGCCATTACTCTCCCCTGACTGCAGAAAACTATGCGCGCGACATTCGCCGCTTGCTCGCATTGGCGGGAGAGACTCCGCTGACCGGGCTAAAAAGTCACCACATCCGCCGCTACATTGCCCAGTTGCACGGTAGCGGTTTGAGCGGACGTTCTCTGGCGCGGGTATTGTCTGCCTGGCGCGGCTTTTATGCGTACTTGATGCGCGACCATGCATGCCCGGTTAACCCCTGCATGGGGCTTCGCGCCCCCAAATCTCCCAAAAATTTACCGCACGCATTATCGCCGGACGAAGCCGTAAAATTGGTCAATGCGGATGCGGCTACCCCTGTGGAAATGCGCGACAAAGCAATGTTTGAATTGCTCTATTCATCGGGACTACGCTTAGCGGAGCTGGTCGATCTTGACCCTGTGGATATGGATTTTTTGGATGCATCAGTACGGGTAACCGGCAAAGGCAGCAAAACTCGAATCGTACCGTTGGGCAGTCATGCCATAACCGCTTTACAAGCCTGGTTAAAAGTACGCAGCCAGCTTGCCAAGCCCGATGAACCGGCATTATTTGTCGGCAAAAACGGGGCGCGAATTGCACACCGTACCGTGCAATTACAATTACGCAACTGGGGCATTAAACAGGGGATTTCCAGCGGCGTTCATCCGCATTTATTGCGCCATTCGTTTGCCACGCATGTCTTGCAATCTTCGGGAGACTTGCGGGCCGTACAGGAGATGCTGGGTCATGCCAGCATCTCTTCTACCCAGGTGTACACCCATCTGGATTTTCAATACTTATCTAAAATTTACGACGGTGCACATCCGCGTGCCAAAAAGAAAACACCATGAAAAAAATTATTTTAAAAGCCGGTAAAGAAAAATCTCTGTTGCGCAAACATCCGTGGATTTTTTCCGGCGCAATCCAGCGTGTAGAAGGCAATCCCGGCGACGGCGAAACGGTGCAAGTGCGCTCTGCTTCCGGGCAATTTTTAGCCCAAGCCGCGTATAACTCCAAATCACAAATTTCTGCGCGCGCCTGGTCTTACGATGATAACATATTGATTAATAAAGAGTTTTTTAATGCTCGCATAGCGCACGCTGTGGCTTTGCGGCGTGCATTAGGCATGTACCCGTCGCCGGACAACACCACCGGCATGCGCCTGATTCACGGTGAATCAGATGGCCTGCCCGGACTGATTGTTGATCAATATAGCGATGTGTTGGTGATGCAATTAGGCAGTGCGGGATGCGAATTTTGGCGCGACACATTGGCCGATATTTTGCAGGAGTTATGCGCTCCCGCCTGTATCTATGAGCGCTCCGATTCTGACGGGCGTGAACGCGAAGGCTTGCCCATTCGTAACGGTATCGTAAAAGGCGTGCTTCCCGAGCATCTGGAAGTAAATGAAAATGGTTTGCGCTTTTCTGTGGACGTGGCGGCAGGACAAAAAACCGGCTTTTATCTTGATCAACGCGACAACCGCGCGCAAACCGGTTTGCTGGCACAAGATAAAGAAGTGCTGAATTGTTTCTGTTACACCGGTGGTTTTTCACTGTATGCCCTGCGTGGCGGCGCAAAGTCGGTACTCTCAATCGATGCTTCACAGGAAGCGCTCCAGATTGCGCAACACAATGTCGAACTTAACGGACTAGATGCCACTCGCGCCGAATGGCAATGTGCGGATGTGTTTACTGCACTGCGAAAATTGCGCGATCAGAATAAAAAATTTGATTTGATCATTCTCGATCCGCCAAAATTTGCCCCGACTGCCGCCTTTGCGGAAAAGGCTGCGCGGGGTTACAAAGATATTAATTTATTGGGATTTAAATTACTCAGACCGGGCGGCTTGCTATTCACCTATTCTTGCTCCGGCGGTATCAATGATGATCTGTTCCAAAAGATTATTGCCGGCGCGGCATTGGATGCGGGCGTGGATGCCCAGATTGTGAAAAAACTGCATGCCGCAGCGGATCATCCGGTATTGCTGAGCTTTCCGGAGGGCGCTTATTTAAAAGGCCTGGTGTTGCGCGTCAGCTGATTGCTCCGGCCTACAACATTCCATGCTCGGCAAAGGACAAACACCCCGCCCCCGCCACAATAAAGTGATCCAGCACACTCACATCCACCAACTGCAAAGCCTGCTTGAGTGCATCGGTTAACAGGCGATCGGATTGACTGGGTTCGGATACTCCGGACGGATGATTATGCGCGAAAATGACCGCCGCACAATTGAGTGACAAGGCGCGCTTAACCACTTCGCGCGGATACACGCTGGTCTGGGTGAGCGTACCGTGAAACATCTCTTCGGCAGCGATGACACGATGTTGAGCATCCAGAAATATTCCCATAAAAACTTCCTGTTCGCGCGTGCGCAAATGCAGCTGCAAATAGTTGCGCACCGCCAGCGGGGAATTTAACGCATCACCGTCCCGCATTTCCTCCCGCAGTGCGCGGCGCGACATTTCCAGCACCGCCTGAAGCTGTACATATTTTGCCTGCCCCATGCCGTGCGTTTCACAAAAATCCTGCTGACTGGCCGCGAACAATTTCGTCAGCGAGCCGAAGCGCAAAATTAAATCACGCCCCAAATCAACGGCACTTTTACCCGCTACTCCGGTGCGCAAAAAGATGGCGAGCAATTCCGCATCGGAAAGCGCGGCTGAACCGCGCTGCAATAATTTCTCACGGGGACGTTCATCGGCAGGCCAGTCAGTTATGCTCATAATCAATCTCTTTTCAATATTGAACGGATTGGAGCTACTGCGATAGCCGCAACAGGAAGGGGGGTGAACTGTAACTATAATTCCCAATATAAACAAGAAATTCCAACTGGACGTGTTGGTGAACGATTATTTATAGGATAATGCCGCGTCGATAATTTGAAAGATATCTGTGCTTAATTTTTGGCAACGTGTATGCGTTTTCCCCGCTGCAATACTGTTCGTCTCGCTGCTTGCCTGGGCTATTTTCGGCGCATTGACGGCGACACTATTCTTTTCCATCACCATGTTCGTACGCCTCATATTTCATATGCGCCAACTTGCCGCATTGGAACAGTGGGCCGTTTCCCCCGAGACCTGTAAAGTGCCCGAAGGAAGCGGATTATGGGAGGAAGTATTTACCCGCCTTAACAAAATGATGCGCAAGCAACGCGAGGCGCGCGAAAAACACGCCGCAGCCTTGCAGCAGATCGAACAAGCCACCTCGGCACTGCCCGAAGGAGTGGCGATTCTTGATGCATCGGATCATATTGAGTGGTGCAATCCGCTGGCGGAAAGTCATTTCGGGCTGGATGGAAGTCGTGATATTGGCCAGCAAATTACTTATCTGGCGCGCCAACCCGAGTTCGTAAAATATCTTGCGGATGCCAGCTACGCAACACCGCTCATTTTGCGCGGTACACGCCAGGAAGACTTGGTGCTGTCCATCAAAGTAGTGCCGTATGGCATAAACAAAAAATTATTGATCAGCCGCGATATCACGCATTTGGAACGTATCGAAACCATGCGCCGCGATTTTGTGGCGAATGTTTCGCACGAGTTACGCACGCCGTTAACGGTCGTAAATGGTTTTGTAGAAACGCTGCAGGACATGCCGAAACTGGATAACGATATGTCGCGCCGTGCGTTGACTTTAATGGGCGAGCAGACCAAACGCATGGAAGGATTAGTTAACGATTTGTTAACGCTATCCCGTCTGGAAAATTCACAAAATGCCCTGGAAGAAGAATTGGTCGACGTATGTACACTGCTGCAAACCCTGACTCAGGAAGGTCAGGCTTTGAGCGGTGGCCGACATGAATTCAAACTGGAATTAAACTGCGGCTTAAAAATACGCGGCAATACAAATGAATTGCGCAGTGCATTTGGCAACCTGATTTCCAACGCGGTGCGCTATACCCCGGACGGGGGCGAAATTGTGCTGCATTGGAGCAAGCAAGCCGACGACACCCTGATGTTTAGTGTGCAAGACAGCGGTCTCGGGATAGCACCGGAACATCTTCCGCGCCTGACCGAACGCTTCTATCGTGTGGATCGTAGCCGTTCACGGGAAACAGGAGGAACAGGTTTGGGACTGGCCATTGTGAAACATATTGCCAACCGCCATCAGGCACTTTTAAACATCGTCAGCCAGGAAGGGAAAGGCAGCAAATTCAGCATCATTTTTCCGGCCAACAGACAGGTTGATTGATCGAAATCGGACGACCCGAAATCAACAAGGATTCTCGTAGGTCGGAATTTATTCTGACAGGTGGCCGAATTTAAAGGCGCAAATCGTCGGAATAAATTCCGACCTACGAAAAACACTTAATTTTTTATTTGCGATTACCGCCCACCACCATTTTGTACTCAAACAAGCGGCATTCGATTGCGCCGTTATACAGCGGGGTGCGCTTGGAAACAGACAGGCGAATAAACTTGGGCATGCGCAAATCCGAGGTAAATAAATAGGCATTCCAGCCGCCAAATTTCTTTTTCAGCGCATCGCCCAATTGCGGATACATCACTTCCAAATCTTCCAGATCGCCCATGCGTTCGCCATACGGAAGATTCGCCACCAATACACCCTGCTCGGCGGGTGCGGAGATTTCCAATGCATTGGCTTGTTTGAGCGTAACAACATCCTTCAAGCCGGCATTTTCGAGATTTAAGCGTGCCGCTTTTAATTCTTCACCATACAAATCGCTACCGAAAATCGGCAACGCCGCAAGCGGTTTTTGCGCGGCAATTGCCTGTTCGCGAATTTTTAACCACATATTTTTATTGAATATTTTAAACTTCTCAAAAGCGAAATGGCGGGCGATGCCGGGCGCAATATTCAGCCACATCTGCGCCGCCTCAATTAAAAATGTACCACTGCCACACATCGGATCAAGCAGCGGAGTACCAGGTTTCCAACCACTCAGATACAAAATTCCTGCGGCCAAATTCTCGCGTAATGGTGCGATATTGGTGTACTGGCGCACGCCGCGTTTAAACAGCGCATCACCGGAAGTATCCAAATAAAGCGTAAAGCGCGACTCTTCCAGAAAGCCATGAATGCGCATGTCCGGCTCGTGCGTATTCACACTGGGACGCTCGTTACATAACTGGCGAAATTTGTCGCAAATCGCATCTTTGATTTTGAGCGTCGCAAAATCCAGGCTTCGCAAAGGACACCGGATCGCGGCAATGTTGACGCGGATGGTATGTGAAATATTAAACCAATCGCCCCAAGGCAGTGCAAACGCAGTCTCATAAATATCTTGCTCGGTACGGTAATTGGCGCTGGCCACACGCCATAACACCCGGCTCGCGGTGCGGCTATGCAGATTAACGCGATAGCATAGAGACCAGTCTCCCGCGAAATGCACACCGCCTTCAGTCGCTTTAATTCCGCTTGCTCCCAACTCGGCAAGCTCATTGGACAACGGCGTCTCCAGACCGCGCGGGCAGGGCGCAAAAAATTGTTCGCTCATATTGGTTTAACCGTGACGAGAATGACGACGATCAACAAAATGATGACCGGAACTTCGTTGAAAAAACGAAACCAAACATGGCTGCGCTTATTAATGCCCAGCTTGAAATCATTGAGCAATTTGCCGCAGTAAAAATGATAGGCAATCAGCACCAACACCAGAGTGAGCTTAATATGTAACCACACTCCGGCAAAGCCAAATCCCAGCCATAACCATAAACCGGTGATCAATGCCAAGGCGCCGATCGGCGTCACAAAACGATACAGTTTGTGCGACATGATGAGCAGGCGTGACCGCTCTTCCTCGCCGTTAACCATTGCCAGGTTGACGAAAATGCGCGGCAAATAAAACAAGCCGGCAAACCAGCTCGTAACAAGAATAATGTGAAACGCTTTGATCCAAAGCATGTTGTGTTCCTTCCAGATGACGCCGCCACCACTTTTTTCAGGTGCGGCAAGGTGAATATGGGTTAATAATTTTCGGGCGGCGATTATACCCGCCCTCCGCAAACATTCGCTGGCTTAATGTGCCAATCTGCGCCTGAATAACACCAGTGAGGCATAAAATCCAATTGCAAAATATCCTATTAAAACAGATATATGCAGAAATACGGCGGACGGAACAAGCCCGCTCATCAAGGGCCGCGCCAAATCAATCGCGTGGGTGAGCGGTAACATCGCAGCCACAATTTGCAGTACTTCAGGTAATTGCGCCACCGGGAAAAACACCCCGCACAGCACCATCATCGGCGTTATCACCAGCGTGAAGTAGTACATAAAAAAATCGTAGCTGGGCGCCAACGAGGTCACGATCAAGCCGATGCCGGCAAAGGCCAACCCAACCAGCAACGCCAACGGGATCATCCATAACGACATCAGCGAATGTGACAGCCCCAACACCCAGATCACCAGTAATACGGCGATACCGGACATCAAACTTTTGGTGGCGGCCCACAGAATTTCCGATAGCACGATATCATCCAGCGTAATCGGCGTATTCAAAATAGCCTCCCAGGTACGCTGCTCGTGCATGCGCGCAAAACCGGAATACAACGCCTCAAAACTGGCACTGTTCATGGTGCTGTAACACACGGTACCGGCTGCCAAAAACGTCATATACGAGGTGCCGCCCATCTCCGGCAACAGGCTTCCCAAGCCATAACCCAGACCCAACATGTAGATCACCGGATCGGCCAGATGCCCCATGATGGAAGCGGCGGCGACTTTGCGCCACACCAGCCAATGGCGTTGCCAAATTGGAAAAAAGCGCAAACTTAACTTCGGCAAGGCGAAATCTTGAGTGTTCATTCGCGCATCTCCCGTCCGGTTAATTTTAAAAACACATCTTCCAGGTTGGCCGGACGGTGCAAATAGCGCAACCCGGTTTGCTCCTGCAAATGTTGGATTAAGGGCTGCGCATCTGTCACATAGCAAAACGCCGTTTCGCCGCTCATTTCAAAACGTTGCGCAAAATGTGCAGCCTGTTGCCCGGCCCAGACTGCCGCAGTCTCACCAAACACCTCCACCACCTGCGGCTCAATATTTTGCCCGATCAATTCGCGCGGCGTTCCCTGACTAATCAGCTTGCCGTTATCCAGCACCGCAAGCCGATCACACAAACGTTCTGCTTCATCCATAAAGTGCGTGGTGAGCAACAAGGTTTTACCCTGCTGGGTGAGTTCACGCAGACGTTGCCAAATAACATGGCGCGCTTGCGGATCAAGTCCGGTAGTCGGCTCGTCGAGAAAAATAACATCCGGATCGTTGACTAAAGCGCGTGCCAGCGTAAGGCGTCGCTTCATACCACCGGACAGCGTGGGGACTTTGGCGTCACGTTTATGGGTCAAGCTGGCAAAATCCAATAAAGCGGGAATGCGTGCTTCAATTTCCCGGTCTTTCAAACCGAAGTAACGCCCGTACACCAGCAGGTTTTCTGCCACGGTAAAATCGGGATCGAGGTTGTCCATCTGTGGCACAACCCCCACGCGAATGCGTGCTTCACGCGCGGCTTGCGGCACCGGCAGCCCCAGCAATGTCACACTGCCCGAGTCCGGCGCAATCAGTCCCAGCAACATACGCAGGGTCGTGGTTTTACCCGCACCGTTCGGCCCGAGCAAACCGAAACACTCGCCTTTGTTAATCGACAAATTGAGATCGTTAACAACGCGCTGCCCTGAATAGGATTTTTGTAAATTGTTCGCTTGGATAATGGGATTCAAATTTCTACCCCGTTGAAATGTTTTTTAATCAGGTCGCGCAATTGCGTCAGTCGTCCGTGGAAAAAATGTTCGGCTTGGGGCAACACCACGACGGGTAAATGCGCGGGACGCGCCCAGTTCATCACGTCGGCCAGCGGAACAACATCGTCGTGCTCCCCGTGGATAACCAGCGTATCGGGTGCCACACCCGGCATGGCAAAACGCCCCACCGCGGGCGCCGCCAGAATTAAATGGCGCGGCTGTAATTGCTGTGCGGCAAGGGCTGCCACATAACCGCCAAAAGAAAAACCGGACAAAATGAGTGGCAATTCGCCAAACTGCTCCCTCGAAAATTCATTAATGGATACAACATCTTGCATCTCACCCTCACCACCACTGAATTCACCCTCGCTGGCACCCACCCCGCGAAAATTAAAGCGCAAGGCGACACAGCCTAATTCGGCAAAGGTTTTTGCCAGCGTAAATGCAACCTTGTTTTCCATGGTGCCGCCCATGGTGGGCAAGGGATGACAGACGATGGCAATTGCCACGGGTTCACCCTTGGGAAGATGTGCAATGCCTTCCAGATTTCCGGATTTTCCTGTAGTCGAAAATAGTTGCAGGCTGCTCATTAAATTTTCAGGCGTTCCACGTGACGGCCATGCTTCAAGTGCTCTTCAATAATTTCATCCAGATCAGTCTCATCCACATAGGTATACCAAACACCCTCGGGGTAAACCACCAGCACCGGGCCTTCATCGCAACGGTCCATACAGCCTGCGGCATTAATGCGAATTTTATTGCTGCTGTCTGAAATGCCCAGCTCTTTAACTTTTTGCTTCACATAATCGCGGGATTTTTGGGCAGCGTAACGATTGCAGCAATCGCTGCCGTCCTCGCGCTGATAGGTGCAAAAAAATACGTGTTTGTCGTAATGGCTCATGATATTTTACCGGGTAGATATTCAATCGGGGACGTACATTTTACTACTCGCGGCGCATGGCGCCACGCCATAGATACGCCAATAACAGCACGGGAAAGATCAACATGACTGTCTTGGATAACCCGATGTAATTGAACAGATGGCCGAAGCGCCACTGGTATAAACGCATCGCGGCAGACGGGGAACCGCTGTCGATAATGACATGGGTTAAGACCAGATAACTACACGCCACCACCAGTGCAATGCGTAGCAAAAATGATTTTTCCAGACCGCCGATAATGGCCATTAACAACACGCCAATAAAAATGCCCAGCAATGCTTCGCTGTTCAACCACAACAACAGCGCCCAGGATTTCAACAGCACGGCGGCGGCGATAAATTTTAACAGCGCAATCAAAAACAACACCAGCAATAACAGCACAACCGCGTGACGCCGCGACCGCAGCAGTGTCATGAGCAGCGTACCAAGCATCAGCAAGTTGAGGGCAACCGCAATACTTTCCAGCCAACTAAAAGGATCAACGGGCGGGGGAACAAACGGCTGCCGGGCAATTTCGGTAATAAATACATTGCCCAGTATCGGCAGCGAAGGATTGATCTGCGCGAACATCCATAGCAGAACCAGCGCCAAGCCAAAATCCACTCCCTGACCGCGCTGAAAATATTTCATACGCCAATGCATCAAATAAAAAAACCAGGCACGCGGCATGATACTCACGGCAAGCAATGCGCCGCATAACATGCCAATTCCGTTTACCCACAAATCCAGATTGGAGCTGATGCGGTTGGGCAGATACATTTGCGTGTACTCCATCGTCGCCGAAAGCATAAGTCCGGCCAAAACCGTCAGCACAACGCTCCAAACCGCGCTTAAATTGGCGCGCAAAGTCAGCCCCAACAACAAACCAAACGGCAAATACGCGAGAAAATTTGAGATCGCGTCAAACCAGGAGTAGGTTTGACGCAAAGGCGAGGTTAATACCGTAAAAAAATCAAGCCCCTGCTCCTGCCATCCGCCAAAAGGGGACAAGCTGGCGTAAACAATAAACAACGCATAGCAAAAGGTTAAATAACTGCGTAACAAAGCGCGGGAGCGATACATAAATTAATGTCTCATGGCAGGTATTTAATGACACGAATTGCTACGACAGCAGTTTTGCAACGGTCTCGATATCCGCAAAAGTTTCCGGATGACGGCTTCCGTTGTAGCGTGCATTTTCCGGTAACACGATCACGTGAATCAGCACGCCGGACTCATTACTTAAGGTGTAACTGGGTACACTCTCTTCCTGACCGCCAACCTGAATCCGCCACTCGCCGTCATCAAACTGAATTTTTTGTTTGAGCAGAAATAGCAGCACCGCTTTAGCATCGTCGCTAAATATTCTGAGATTGATATCGGACTGCTCGCCCGCCATGCCGCTCAATACCGAACCGGTGAGGAAGGGATGAAATTGCTCAAGCAAACGCATGGCCGCCAATGCCTCTTCGCGCAGTTGGCGCAGAATTTTTGGGTGACTATCCCGCTGAAAAAGCAGGCGGTAACTATGCAGCGCCTCTTCGATCTCCTGATTACTCGGCAAATGTTGCGTGTCTGCCGCGCCGAGTTGCCGTGCCGCTTTATGTTTGGCAAACGCAAAATCAACAATACCATCCTCGGCAATTAATTTGGCCGCGTGATGCGCCAGTTGCTCGCGCATCAGATCGCGGCGCGGGTGATTAAGTTTCGTCATGAATTTTTAAAAAAGCTGGTCTTTGATTGAGTCAATGTGCCCGGTCGTTTCACCGGATGCGGATTCTGCAGAGGGGCGGGGACTATTTTCCGCATAGAAATATTCCACTCGTGAAGCATCGGGGTCAAACTGCCCGCTGTCATTAATATGTTCGGCAACCATATTTTCCGGCATGCTATACACCGCCTCGGGAACGCCTTTAAGCGCTTGCCCCATATAACTGATCCACATTGGCAGCGCCGCGCCGCCGCCGGTTTCTTTATCCCCCAGACTGCGCGGGTTATCAAAACCGATCCAGGAAATTCCCACCAGCGTGGGCTGGAAACCACAAAACCAGGCATCCATGGAATCGCTGGTCGTACCGGTTTTACCCGCAAGGTCTTGGCGCCCCAACGACATGGCTCGGGTGGCGGTACCGAATCTCACCACATCCTGCATCATACTGACCATGGTAAATGCATTGCGCACATCAATCACTTGCTCGGCGCCGAACCCGGCCACCATTTTGGCCGCCTGATTTAACAGGTTACCCTCGGCATCTTCAATACGCTCGATGAAGTAAGGCAGCACCCGAAAACCGCCGTTGGCAAACACCGAGTATCCGGTCAGCATCTGCATGGGCGTGACCGAACCGGCTCCCAGTGCCATGGTTAAATAGGGCGGATGTTTACTTTTATCAAAGCCAAATTTGCTGACATAGTCCTGGGCATAATCCGGCCCGATGGCCTGTAGAATCCGGATAGAAACCAAATTCTTGGACTTGACCAATCCGGAACGCATGCGCATCGGCCCATTAAATTCATCATCAAAATTTTTGGGCTGCCAAGGCTGCGACCCGGTTTGCGCAGCATCAAAAACCAGCGGTGCATCATTAATTATTGAAGCAGGCGTAAAGCCCTTTTCTAGGGCGGCTGAATATATAAAAGGCTTAAAGCTGGAACCGGGCTGGCGCCACGCTTGCGTGACGTGATTAAACTGATTGTTGTTAAAATCAAAACCACCCACCAACGCATATATCTCCCCGTTGCGCGGATTGGCCGAAACAAACGCCGCCTCCACTTTGGGAATTTGCGCAATGCGCCATTGCTCCTTCTCATTCTTCTGCACACGAATCACCGATCCAGCCCTAATTCGCTGATTTAATGACAGTTTTTCGCCAATCGAGCCGCGAGCCAATTGCAATCCTTCAGCGCTAATTTCAACTGTTTGTCCGCCTTTACAATACGCTCTGACCGAGCTCGGACTGACTGACAGTGCAATCGCCGGGAGCAGATCATCACCATCGGTAATTTCTTGCAAGGCATCCTCCATCGCCTCTTCATTCATACCGTCGCGCAAATCAATAAACCCCTCGGGGCCGCGATAGCCGTGCCGGCTGTCATAATCCAGCACCCCATTACGCACTGCCGCATAAGCAGCAGCCTGATCTTGCTGGCGAATCGTGGTGTATACGTTATAGCCTTCGGTGTACACGTCATCCTGATAGCGCTCATACATCACTTGACGCACCATTTCTGCCAGATAATCCGCCTTAACCGCAAACTCCTGAGCGCCGTGTTTACCCTTGGAAGTAAGCGGTTCAATTTGCGCCGCGCTAAACTGCTCATCACTGATAAAGTCTAGATCATGCATGCGGCGCAGCACGTACATCTGGCGCAATTTGGCCCGTTTTGGATTGACGACCGGATTATAGGCAGACGGGGCTTTGGGCAGGCCCGCCAACATGGCCATTTCGGCTATAGTCAGTTGCGGCAAAGATTTACCGTAATAAATCTGGGCGGCTGAGGCGAAGCCATAAGCGCGTTGCCCCAGATAAATCTGGTTGATGTACAACTGGAAAATTTCATCTTTGCTTAAATTATGTTCAATTTTAAACGCCAGCAAAACTTCGTTAAATTTCCGGGTAAAGGTTTTTTCCTTGGATAAAAAGAAATTCCGCGCAACTTGCATGGTGATGGTGCTGGCACCCTGCCTGGCTCCTCCCGAGGCAAAATTTGAAAATGCGGCACGCAATACACCGAGATAATCAACCCCCCCGTGCACATAAAAACGATCATCCTCCGCTGCCAAAATCGCATTTTTCATGAGCTGGGGAACTTCATTAATCTTGGCCAGTTCGCGCCGCTCTTCGCCAAATTCGCCAATCAATACGCCTTCGGCGCTATACACGCGCAGGGGAACCTTGGGACGATAGTCGGTCAGAGACTCCAATGACGGGAGTGTGGGATAAGTGACCATCGCGGCAAATATCACCAACAAAATAACAACGATTGGTAAAATAAGCGCGGCAACAGCAGGGTAGAACCACCAACGAGATGTCATAACAGGAATAATAAGTTCATTTCTTCGATTATATCCAGTATGCGATTGGAAAATAAGTCCTACAGAAAAAACTTTACAGTGCCGAGTGTTGTTGTTACGATTTAAAGTACTTTATATGAAAACGCGTTAATGTTCCTATGATAAAAGGAAATTTCGATATTGATCTTGATTTTTTATTGACCTCCACACCGCCATTAATCGGGGTGGATATCAGTTCATCATCCGTCAAAATGGTCGAATTAAGTGAAGCGCCCAAAAAATCCGGTTACATCGTCGAGCGTTACGTCATTGAACCTCTTCCTGCGGATGCTATAACGGACGGCAATATTGTAAATCTGGAGATGGTTTCCGATAGCTTGGCGCGCGCCTGGAAACGCATGGGGACGCGCGTAAAAAACATTAGTCTGGCCTTGCCCGCCGCAGCCGTAATTTCCAAGAAAATATTTTTACCTGCCGGCCTGCGTGAAGATGAATTGGAAGAGCAGGTTGAGGCCGAAGCCAACCAGTACATCCCCTTTGCTCTGGATGAGGTCAATCTGGATTTTCAGGTTATCGGCCCTTCCACCGGCAATCCCGAAGAAGTGGAAGTTTTGTTGGCTGCCTCGCGCAAAGCAAATGTAGAGGATCGTGTGGCAGTCGGGCAGACCGCCGGACTTAAAACGATCATTGTGGATGTTGAACCATACGCAGCCGAAGCTGCATTCCGCCAAGTCAGCGCTCAATTACCGGGTGGCGCGCTGGATCAATGCATAGCCTTGGTGGACATTGGCGCATCCGTTATGAACGTTAATGTGTTGCGCAATGACCAGTCAATTTATATGCGCGACCAGCAGATTGGCGGCAATCAGTTAACGCAGATGATTCAAAATGCCTATGGCCTTAGTGCCCAGGAAGCCGAAATTGCCAAACGCAATGGCGGATTGCCGGAAAACTACGAAAGTGAAGTTCTTGCCCAATTCCGCGAAAATGTTTCCGCAGAAGTCACGCGCGCCCTGCAGTTTTTCTTTACCTCTACCCAGTTTAATGAAATTGGTTTTGTAGTTCTGGCTGGCGGTTGCGCTACCCTGCCCGGCCTGGATGATGCCGTGGCCACGCGCACTCAAGTCAGCACGCTGGTTGCCAACCCGTTTGCACAAATGACCCTATCAAGCCGCATTAAACCGCGCCAATTGCAAACCGATGCACCGGCTTTAATGATCGCCTGCGGCTTGGCATTGCGAAGGTTTGACCCATCATGATTCGCATTAATTTACTTCCCCATCGCGCTGAAAAGCGCCGTACCCGTCAGCTGCAATTCATTATTCTAAGCGCGATATCTGTCGTGCTGGGCATTCTGGTCGTGGGCTTCGTGCATGTCGCCATTAATACGCAAATATCTTATCAAGAACGGCGCAACGAGATTTTAAAAACTGAAATTGCCGTATTGGACATGCAAATTGCGGAAATAAAAAAATTGCGCGAGCAAACTCAAGCTTTGCTGGCACGCAAAAACGTTGTGGAAAATTTACAAAGTACCCGTTCCAATGTCGTGCATTTGCTGGATCAAATGCTGCGTATTCTTCCCGAAGGCGTGTATTTAAAAAGTCTCCGGCAAAAGGGTAATGTTATCAATGTGGTTGGCTCTGCCCAGTCCAATGCCCGGGTATCCACCCTGATGCGCTCGATTGAAGACTCCCCGTGGCTGGATACCCCCACCTTGCTGGAAATTCATGCAACCAAAGATGGGACGCGGCAAAGCGAGTTTTCCTTAAAGTTTAATTTAACCAAACTCGAAGTTGTTGCCGAGCCTCTCGCCAAGAAAGATTAGTAGTGGACATTAAATTTTTAGCGGAATTTAAAAATATCGACCCCAAGAAACCGGGGGGCTGGCCTTGGCTGATCAAAATTGCCGCATTTTTAGCCATGTTTGTCGGCGTCATCGCCATTGGTGCGCTAGTTGACTGGCAGAGCCAGATGCAAACGCTGCAAGCATTAGAGCAGGAAGAAGAAGATTTAAAGAATACTTTTTTGGCCAAGAAGAGAGAGGCCATCAACCTAGATATCATAAAAAAACAATTACTTGAAACGCAGCAATCATTTGGCGCGCTCTTAAAGCAATTGCCCAGCAAGTCCGAAATGGATGCTTTATTAACCGATATCAATCAGGCCGGCTTGGGTCGCGGCTTACAATTTGAATTATTCAAGCCGGGCAATGAAGTGGCCACCGGGGTATTCACCGAACAACCCATCAGCATCCGGGTTTCAGGCAGTTACGATGATCTGGGAAAATTCAGCAGCGACATTTCCCAGTTACCGCGAATTGTGACATTGGATGATATTAATATTTCTTCCGATAATGAGGGAATGCTGAGTATGGATGCCATCGCAAAAACCTACCGCTATCTGGATGAATCTGAATTAGCCGCGCAAAAACCCGGAGCCGCTAAAAAATGAGTACCACATTCAAAATAGCGCCACTGTTATTGGCCGCCCTGCTGGTTGGCTGCGGTGGCCAAGAATCACAAGATTTGCATGACTTTATAAAAAATTCCGGTGCGGATATGCGCGGAAAAGTTGATCCGCCGCCGGAAATTAAACCTTACGAGCCGTTCGACTATGACAATTCAGCAGGTCTGCCCAATCCGTTTAAATCACGCAAAGTAGAACTAAAAAACACCGGGGCGGCCGGCATGAATCAACCGGATATGGAACGCCCCAAAGAGGAATTGGAAGAATTTCCACTCGACAGTATAAAAATGGTGGGTTATCTGGAACAAGCGGGCGCTGCTTATGCAATCATCCGCTCTTCAAACCAGAAATTGCACCGCGTAAAACCGGGAAATTATCTTGGCCTCAATTTTGGCAAGATTACGTCGATAAGTGACACCGAAATACGTATAAATGAAATGGTGCAAGACAGCGCCGGCGATTGGTCGGAGCGCGAGAGCATACTGCAGTTAGTTGAATGATCGGGAGTACATGATGGAACACTATAAAAATTCGATTTGGAACATTGCCCGATGCGCAATCCTGGCATTTTCGCTGTTTGCATTAAATGCCTATGCGGAAGTTGCCCCCAATAGCATCCAATCTTTGACGGCCACACCCGCCTTGGGCGGCAAAATAGTGATTAAAATTGAACTGGCAGCACCACTCGCCAATCAACCGGCGGCTTTTACCATCAACACCCCCCCGCGCATCGCTTTTGATTTTCCCAATACCAGCAATGGGCTGGGAAAAACCACCCAGAGTTTCGGCGAAGGCGACCTGCGCTCCGTCAATGTCATTCAGGTGGGGGGGCGCACGCGTTTAGTGGTTAACCTGGCCCAGATGCTGAGTTATGACACGCAAATTGACGGTAATAATCTGCTCGTTACCTTACAGGGTAAAGTAGCCACGAATACCACCGAACCCGTTATAACAGCGCGTTTTGCCGAGGCAAAACCCACCAGTGAAATGCATAGCTTGCGGGATATTGATTTCCGCCGGGGCAAAAATGGCGAAGGCAGCATACACATCGATTTGTCGGATGCGAACGTCGGCATCGACATTAAGCAACAAGGAAAAGCGCTGGTAGTGGACTTCAAACAAACTAATTTGCCGCGTAATTTGCAGCGCAAATTGGATGTGGTTGATTTCGCCACCCCCGTGCAATGGGTGGATGCTTATACGCAGGGCGAAAACACCCGCATTCTGATCGAACCCAAAGGCTTATGGGAATATGCCGCTTACCAGACCGACAATAAATTCATCATCGAAGTAAAAACCGTTATTGAAGACTCCACCAAACTGCTCAAAGGTTCTGCTTTTGCGGGCGACAAGCTCAGTTTGAATTTCCAGAATATTTCGGTGCGTGAAGCGCTGAATGTGATTGCCGACTTTACCGACTTAAACATGGTGATCAGCGATTCCGTTGGTGGAAATCTGACGCTGCGATTAAAAGAAGTTCCCTGGGATCAGGCATTACAAATCATTCTTGATACCGGCGGTTTGCTGCAACAAAAAGACGGTAATGTCATCATGGTTGCGCCACGCGAAGAAATTGCCGCACGCCAAAAAAGTGTGATGAATTCGCAACGTGCGATCAGCTTATTAGAACCCCTGCAAACTGAGGCCTTCCCGCTTAATTATGCCAAAGTTGAGGACGTCAAAGCGGTATTGGCAGGCTATCAATCATCCTCCGCCAAAGACGGCGAAGCGGTTGATGAAGCGTCTAAAAGTACCTCGGGAAGCAATCAGGACAGTATTGCATTCGATACCCGCACCAATACTTTGTACATTACCGGTACAAAATCCCGCTTGGCGCAAGTGCGTGAAATCATCAAAAAGCTAGACGTACCCGTGCGCCAAGTATTGATTGAGGCTCGTTTCGTTGATGCAAAACGCTCATATAATCAATCACTTGGCGGAAGACTTTCGTTTGGACAGGCAAGCCCCAATAAGTTTGGCTCGGGTAACACCTCGCAAATTAACAACATCTCCAATGTGAATTTACCCAACTTTCCTGCTGCTGCCGGAAATCTATCCTTGTCACTGTTTAATGCCGCCTCCACTTCCACCCTCAATTTGGAGCTGGCCGCATCGGAACTGGATGAAACAATCAAGTCTATTGCCAGCCCGCGTGTATTAACCGGCGACTCAACACCGGCCACCATCAAACAAGGTGTCGCCATTCCTTATGCGGTTGCAGGCAGCGCCACGAGTGGCCCGTCTATTTCTTTCAAGGATGCCACTTTGAGCCTGGAAGTCACGCCGAAAATTACACCGGATGACCGGGTGTCAATGAAGTTAAATGTGACGCAGGATACTGTCGGAACTGTTTATGGGGGCGTTCCCAGCATCGACAAAAACCAGGTGACGACCACCGTGCTGGTTGAAAATGGCGGAACAATTGTCATTGGCGGTGTGTATATCCAAAGCAGTGGCGATACGTTTAACAAAGTACCCCTGTTGGGCGATCTTTGGGGAATCGGTTGGTTATTTAAGACTCGCGTTCAATCCGAGGCCAAACGCGAATTGCTGGTTTTTATTACCCCGAAAATTTTGAAAGACAGCCTGAATATCAACTAAGCAATTCCGGGTAAAGCCAAGGCCCGGGCTGCCGGGCTTTTGTTTTTTTGGCATAATGCAAAGCGAACATTTTTTACACACCATACGATTGCATGAACGCCACCAATTCAACTCAATATAAACGCCCATCAGGCAATATTATTCTGGTGGGCATGATGGGCTCGGGTAAAACCACTGTCGGCAGAATATTGGCCAAACAGCTGGGGAAAACTTTTATCGATAGCGATGAAGAAATCCAAAAGCGCACCGGCGTCAAAATTTCCCATATTTTCGATGTTGAAGGTGAAGAAGGATTTCGCCAGCGCGAACGCTGTGTCATTCAAGATCTCGTTAAATTAGACAATATCGTATTAGCCACCGGCGGCGGCGCGGTGCTCAAACCGGAAAATCGCGACGTACTTTATCAAAACGGCGTGGTGGTTTATTTAAAAAGCAACGTGCATGATTTATGGCAGCGTACGCGCCATGACCATTCCAGACCCTTGCTGCAAACGGCCAATCCGCGTGGCAAACTGCAGGAATTATTTAATCAGCGCGACCCGATTTACCTGTCGGTAGCCGACATCATTATTCACACGGGACGACAAACAGTTCAATGTTTAATCTCCCGCTTAATTCAAAAAATTCAACCCGATGTGCACGTTAACTCACACTCAAATATGATTTCACACGCGAATTCTATGCAAACCTTAAGCGTCGGCCTTGCCGAAAGAAGTTATCAAATCCATATCGGGCAAAATCTGCTCAACCAGGCAGAATTACTAATCAAGCACCTTCCACACAAACGGACGGTGCTGGTGAGCAATACCAAAGTTGCTCCACTGTATTTGGATAAGCTATCCGGTCTATTGATTAATAATGGAATTCAAGTTCAGTCTATTATTCTGCCGGATGGCGAAAAATACAAAAATTCCGAGTCGCTAAATATCATCTATGACGCCCTGCTGAGCAACCGCTGCGAGCGCAATACACCGCTCATTGCCTTGGGTGGCGGAGTGATTGGCGATTTAACCGGCTACGCTGCCGCCACCTATTTGCGCGGCGTTCCCTTTATTCAAATTCCCACTACCTTACTGGCGCAGGTTGACTCTTCCGTGGGCGGCAAAACAGGCATCAATCACCCTCTCGGCAAAAATATGATCGGGGCGTTTTACCAACCACAAGTGGTCATTGCCGACGTGGCAACGTTAAACACCCTTTCCGATCAGGAGCTGCGCGCCGGAATTGCCGAGGTCATCAAATACGGACTGATTCGTGATTGTGCATTTTTAGCCTGGCTAGAAAACAACATGGATAAACTGCTGCAGCGCGATGCCGCAGTGTTGCAATATGCAATCGTGCGCAGCTGCCAGCACAAAGCCGAAGTGGTGGGCGCGGACGAGCGTGAAAGCGGTGACCGCGCATTGTTAAATTTAGGACACACCTTCGGACACGCGATCGAAAATGCCATGGGCTACGGGGTATGGTTGCACGGCGAAGCGGTGGCCACCGGAACCATTATGGCAGCCGATTTATCCAGACGCTTGGGATGGATATCCGAACAGGATGTTGAACGCACAAAAAATTTATTCGTTAAAGCCGGTTTGCCCATCATCGGCCCGCACATGAGCGTGGAAAAATATATCGAACTGATGGGCTTGGATAAAAAAGTGGCCAATGGAAAGATGCGTTTCGTATTATTAAAAGCCCTGGGACATGCGGTGATTGCCGACAATGTGCCCCTTGAGTTGCTGCATGAAACCATCATTGCCAATAGCCGCAAACAATAAATCCGCAAAGTAGGAGGGGCTTTAGCCGCGAAAGCGTGTTCGCGGCTAAAGCCCCTCCTACAATTGAATGCATCCCAATGGACTAACCGAGCATTTTAATTTGCCTGTATCGAGGAGTATTTTGTGCCCGACCAACAACTCGCCCCCTATGCCGCTACCCCGCAACATTCCCAAGGCAGATTAATTTATGAGGATACGCCGTCGGGACGCAGCGAATTTCAGCGCGACCGCGACCGTATCATCCATTCCAGCGCGTTTCGCCGTCTGGAATATAAAACCCAAGTATTTGTAAACCACGAAGGGGATTTATTTCGCACCCGCCTCACCCACAGCATCGAGGTTGCGCAAATTGGCCGTTCCATTGCACGCCGTTTGGCGTTGAACGAAGACTTGGTTGAAGCCATTTCCCTGGCGCACGACCTGGGGCACACCCCGTTCGGCCACGCCGGACAAGATGCGCTCAATACCTGCATGAAAGATTACGGCGGCTTTGAACACAACCTGCAGTCGCTGCGGGTCGTTGATGTACTGGAAGAGCGCTACGCGAATTTTGACGGCTTAAATCTGTGCTTTGAAACCCGCGAGGGAATTCTTAAACACTGCTCGCCCGACAACGCGGTCAAATTGGGCAAAGTCGGTGAGCGCTTTCTCACCAATCAACGCCCCACTCTGGAAGCGCAAATCGCCAATCTCGCGGATGAAATAGCCTATAATAATCATGATGTTGACGATGGCCTGCGGTCGGGTCTGATCACCCTGGAGCAGCTTGCATCGGTGCGTTTATTTGCCACCCATCTTGACGAGGTACGTAACGCCTATCCCACCTTAGCCGAGCGCCGCGTGGTGCATGAAACGATCCGGCGCATGATCAATACACTGGTCAGCGACGTCATCGCCCAGACTGAAAAAAATATCCGTCAGCAACCGCTTAATAATTTAGACGATGTCAGAAGTGCCCCCATAATGCTGGCCTTCAGCGCCCCCATGCTGGAGCTCAACCGCGAATTAAAAGCCTTCTTGCGCACCCATTTATACCGGCATTATCTGGTGTTGCGCATGAGCGCAAAAGCGCAAAGAATCATCAGCGAACTGTTTCAAGTTTTCATGCAAGACCGCCGCTTATTGCCCCCGCAATTTCTGCAAGCCGCAGAGATAGATCATGCCCGTGCCGTATCCGACTACGTGGCAGGCATGACCGATCGTTATGCAATTCGGGAATATAGGAGATTATTTGCGGTGGAAGAAGGGTAATCTCAACGAGCGAGTTGACTAAAGCGAGTTAAAGAAACATATTGAAAATTTCAACAGTCTCTCTAACTGACTTCGCCGCAATTAAAAGTTGAATGGGCTGTTAGATAATTTACAGGGCACCACATCATCTGCAAGCGCACTGAGTGCAAAGCTAATCTCACTTAAAGCCTCTGATCCTTGAACAACTGTTCTTGCTCTGATTCGGGTCGTTATCCAAAGGGCACTGTTTTTTCCGTAAGACAAATCAAAAGTTGCCAAGCCATTGGCATCTGTGGTTACTGTCCCCGGAACCGTTCCACCAGCAGAATTGGTCGGGGTAATTAAACCATCAATTTTTCCTCCAGCAACACTGGTGCCATTTGCATAATACTTCCGCACCCCATCTTCAGTGGGGTCAAGTATTAAATTCTCATTGACATCTTCATTATAAAAAGTGCCTGTTGTGGCAGTATCCGCATCACGCGCACAGGCACCTCCTGTACTCCAAGCAATCGGCCAGGAACTTAAATTTACGACCGTCCCTGCGGGAGCTGGATTGCCATTGGAGTCGGCAACCAAGACGGACATTGCATGAACATAACCCGTTTTATTGGAATTCTCTGCAAGAACAGTGGCAGAGCCGAAGGCAATAGAACCTGCCGAGCCTCCGATAGTAATTGTGGCATCACTACCGGATGGCGAAGTACCTGTTTTAACTGCCGTTCCCAGCACTTGAGCACGAATCTGCACCCCCGTTTGTCCGGATGATTTTGAACCTGTGGTAAAACTGGTACTGGCTTGTCCAAGTCCCAGTGATGTCGTTGTCGTTGAGGCAGATAGTGCAAAGGCAGGTGAAACAGTTTCTCCTCCCCCAGTCGGATTTTGGATGGAGAATGAAATCGGTGCATCTCCAACGGGCATTCCACTGCTATCCGTTACAGTAGCAATCAAAGTGGAAACACCTTTAGTAGATCCTACGCTCTTTGAAAGTAAGCTAGGAGAGGCTTGCAAGGTAATTGAATAAGCTGTTGTTGCGGTCATCGACACGGTCATGCTGGCATTGGTTGCCGGAACAGATGGATTATCAACATAAATTGTGGCAACTCCGGCACTGGTTGCGGTTAAAGTTGCCGTTGCCACACTAGATACGGGAGTGACTAAAAGAAATCCAGGGGTTGTTTCCCCTGTCCAATTTCCCATGGATGAAACAAAACGAACAGAGGTCGCCGGTGCGGGAGCATTAACACTGACTGTCAATTTATCTCCAATTTTCATTGCAACCTGCAATGGATTTGTGACAGGAGTTGAAGCGGCAGCAAATGCAGTACAAGTATTATTAACCAAGGTGGCGCACGGGGTTAGTGTTGTGCTGCCTATCCCAAAAGTTGCTGCCGTTGGAGTGACTACAAAATTGTTTGTTGCAGTTGCTCCCAATGCAGAAGCTGTTACTGTTGTTGAGCCCGATGATGCTCCCTTGACGGTACTGGTAAACAAGCCACTTGCGTCGGTAACACCAGAAGCCGGGGTAAAACTTACTCTGTTTGCAACTGATTGGGTTAATACCACACTAGCGTTTGGTACGATTATTCCTGCAGAATCTTTCGCCGTAACCGTAAGGGTTGCAGGCACCGACCCGTCATCCGTCAGGCTAAGTGAGGTTGAATTAAGCGTAACCGTAGAACCTACAATTTGAATTGGATATTGCGCAGTTGCGGTGCCTGCCGTGGCGCTGATCGTTGCTGTTCGGTTCAATTTATTTGCACCGCCCGCTTTGAAGGTAAAGGTTGCAACGCCAGAAGAGTCAGTAGTCACTGTGTTAGAGCTCATCAATCCGGTGTCAGTTGACAGAGAAACTTGAACGCCCGCAACAGCAGCATTACTTGCGCTTATTGCGGTAACTGAGACTGTTGCTGCGGTTGAGTTATCCGACTGAACGGTGGTAGGTGATGCCGAGATGGTAAGGGCAGCTGCTGTCGCTGAGGCCGCCGTAGTCGTAGTAGTTGAAGTGGTTACAGCACTCGTAGTCGTAGTGCCGGTTACTCCGCCGCATCCTGTCACGAAAATTATAGTCGCGCTCATAATCCCGCTAACTAACAATTTCGAACTATTTAAGTTAAAAAGACGTTTCATACAATCCCCTTTGTACCGCACTGTAAGTAGTAATAATTAATCATTTCCAAGCTGAACACTACAACAAAAATATTATTAACACAATGGGTTGTGATCGCTTAATAGAATTAAGTTTAATGTAGTTTTCGCCACCGCAGATTATTTGTTACTCCTGATTTTTTTCATAAAAAGCTGCTCTACTTTCTCCCTCGCCCACGGCGTCCTACGCAAAAATTTCAAACTGGATTTAATGCTGGGGTCGTGGGTAAAACAGCGAATTGGGATGGCGCTGCCCAGTGCCTCCCAGCCCATCTTTTCAGACAGTTGGGTGACAATCATTTCCAGGGTGACGCCGTCCAAACTGGGGCGGTTGCTTAATTTTTGCGGGATTTCCAAAGTAACGCTACCTGAAACGTCCGAAACTATAGTGTGCAGCACACGCACCTTCTGAGGAGACCATGCAGGAGCCAATCGGATTTTCAGGCGTGCATACTTTGCCGAAAATTTTACATTCTTGCGGGCGTTTTTCACCGCGCAAGATAGCGGCGCATTCGCAGGCTTTATGGTCGGGTACCGAGATGTAATCCAGATCAAATTTGAGTTCGGCATCGAAGGCGGCATATTCCGGCCGCAGCTTTAAGGCACTGTTCGGTACGCTGCCCAAGCCGCGCCATTCAAACATTTCACGCAGCTCGAATACCTCATCAACCAGCGCTTGCGCTTTAAGATTTCCTTCGCGCGTAACGGCGCGGGTAAATTCGTTTTCGACGGCGGCACGCCCCTCGTTCACCTGGCGTATCAGCATTAAGATGGCTTGCATCACATCCAACGGTTCAAAACCGGCGATCACCACCGGTTTTCCGTAATCGTCGGCAAACGGTTCGTAGGGCTTGCTGCCGATAACGGTGGAAACATGCGCGGGGCCGACGAAACCGTCCAGTGGCACACCGCCCGCAACCGCCAAAATGGCATGCATTGCGGCGGGGGTTAATACATGGTCACACAAGATACTGAAATTATGAATGCCCTGTGCAGCCGCTTGTTTGATTGCCACGGCGGTAGGCGGAGTGGTTGTTTCAAAACCGATGGCGAGAAATACCACTTGTTTATCGGGATGTTCGCGGGCGATTTTTAACGCATCCTGCGTGGAATAAATCATGCGCACATCGGCTCCGGCTGCTTTGGCGCGCATTAAGGAAAGGTTGTTGGAGGCGGGAACGCGCATGGTGTCCGCATAGGTACACAAAATAACACTATGCTCTTGTGCCAGACGAATTGCCTGATCAACGCGCCCGATGGGCAGCACACAAACCGGACAGCCGGGGCCGTGAATCATGCGCACACTGGGTGGCAACAAATCAGCAATGCCATACCGTGAGATGGCATGGGTATGACCGCCGCAAAATTCCATCAAACGATAAGTGCGCTGCGGATTGGCTTCGCGCGCGATGTTGCCCGCAATCTTTTTAGCCAATTCCCCGTCGCGAAATTCGTCGATATATTTCATGCAGCACTGCCCGCCAGCTCAGCTTTAACTTCATCCAGATAACCGATTTCCGCGAATAGCGCCAAGGTACGCTCCGCCTCTTCCTGATCCAGTTTTTGCAACGCGTAACCGACGTGAACAATGACATATTCACCCACACAGGCATCGTCAATTAGCGCCAGAGAAATCTCCTTGCGCACTCCGCCCAAGTTGACAATGGCATTGCCCGGTGTGGTCAACTCTTCGATACGGGCGGGAATGGCAAGACACATGATTAATTCCTTACGACGGGTAAACCGGCATTCGCCCAGGCACTCGTACCACCTTCAACATTGCTGACTTGGGTGAAGCCGGCACTTTGCAATATTTCCATACCACGCGCGGAACGCCGACCGGATCGGCAGATCACCGCAACCGGTTTATTTTTATATTGGGCTAATTCATTCAAACGCGATTGCAACTGCCCCAGGGGAATCAGTGTGGCGTTTTTTGCGTGAATTTCCGCATACTCGCCGGGTTCGCGCACATCGAGTAAAAACACACCTTGCGACTGTAATTTGGCAGCTTGCTGGACATCAACCGAGCTTGGAAAACTTGCCGCCGAAACAAATGAAGAGCTCAACAGTGCAGCTAAAACGACTGGAATTGCGAATAGTTTTTTCATGATTTACCTTTTAAATATAAATGTGAAATGAGGCAGCAATAGACCATGCCTATTTAAAATCGTTCATAGGGTAACAAATATCGCCATTGGCCAAGCGGTAATTTTGCCATCGATAAACGTCCGACTCTCAGCCGCTTCATCGACACCACCTGCAACCCGACGGCTTGACACATATATTCCAGTTGACCGGCTTGTAGGCCTTTTAACGCAAAGCGCAAACGTGTTTCATTTTGCCAGCTCACTTTGATGGGAGCTAACGCTTTACCGTTAAAACTCAGTCCGTGATTAAGTAACTTGAGCCCCTCTTCTGCCAGCTCACCAGTCACTTCGATCACATACTCTTGTTCAAGGGTGGCTGCATCTTCCTTTAGCTTATGCAGCACTCGCCCATCTTGCGTCCAAATCGCCAAACCGCTGGCTTGCGCATCCAAGGGCAGGCATTGCGCAATATTTGCAATATGCTGATTTAAAAAGGATATTTTAGAGTGATCTGACGGCCAATGTGATGCAGCGCAGATAAGCTGGCGCAGCTCTTTTTCAGACATCAGGGCGGCAGGTTCCTGATGAAATACAATCGTGACTGGTGCAATGGGAATAGGTTTTGCGTTTGGATGCAGCTCAACCCGTTGTTGGGGCGACACCATAAATTGCGGCAGCTCAACTACTTGACCGTCTACCGAAACTCCGCCGCCGATGATATACAGCTCTGCTTCGCGGCGCGAGCAGGAGCTTAATTCAACAACACGTTTGGCAAGACGCACGGATTCGGTCATGGGAAGTTACAGTAAAAAAGTAACGCATTGTAAACGGCTTTTGCAGGATATATCACGCGCCCAGATAGGCGCGTTGCACCGCCTCACTGCCGAGCAATTCACTCGCATCACCTTCTAGCGTAATCGTCCCGCTTTCCAACACGTAGCCGCGCCGGGCAACTTGTAGCGCCAGCTTGGCATTTTGTTCGACCAACAAAATGGACACGCCCTGCGCGGCAATATCCTGAATGGTTTCGAAAATTTTAGCGACCATCAACGGTGCCAGCCCCATGCTCGGCTCATCCAGCATGAGTAATTTGGGATGACACATTAACGCACGCGCCATTGCCACCATCTGTTGTTCTCCGCCGGAAAGCGTGCCGGCCAGCTGTGCGCGGCGTTCGGCCAGACGCGGAAAAAGTGCATACATGCGTTGCAGGTCAAACTCAATTTCTCCGCTATCCTTGCGCGTGTAAGCGCCCATTTTTAAATTTTCTGCCACAGTGAGTCGCGCGAATATTCCGCGCCCTTCCGGCACCAGTGCCATGCCCGCATTTACGCGCCGATGCGCGGCCACATGATGCAGAGATGCGCCCTGATATTGAAATTTTCCGGCAGTACACGGCAGTAAACCCGCCAGTGCTTTAAGGGTCGTGGTTTTGCCCGCCCCGTTGCTGCCGATCAGCGCCACTAATTCACCGGGAGCGATATGTAAATTGACGCCTTTCAATGCCTGAATGCCACCGTAACTCACTTTAAGATTTTCGATTTCAAGCAAACTCATGCCACTTCTCCGCCCAAATACGCCGCGATCACTGCCGGATTGCGTCGCACTTCCTCGGGGATGCCTTCTGCGATTTTTTTGCCATAGTCCAGCACCGCAATGCGATCACATAACCCCATGATTAATTTAACATCATGCTCAATAAGCAGCACGGTGATTCCGCTGGCGCAAATCGTTTGTAGCAGCGCTTTCAGGCTTTCTGTTTCGGTGGCGTTCATGCCGGCAACCGGCTCGTCCAGTGCCAATAGTTTCGGGTTTGTCGCCAGCGCGCGGGCAATTTCCAAGCGGCGTTGCTCTCCGTAGGACAGATTTTTTGCGAGAATATGCGCGGGGCGATGAATACCGACATAACACAACAACTCATGCGCGCGCCGGGCAATTTCATGCTCTTCTTTGCGCGCCGCAGAATGGCGCAGCAATGCACCCCACACACCGGAACGGGTACGCACATGGCAGCCCACCATAATGTTTTCCAGCGCGGTCATATTGGCGAACAGGCGGATATTTTGAAAAGTACGTGCGATCCCCGCTTTAGCCAGCACATGGGATTTGCAGTGACGATACGTATTACCATCAAAATTAAACGTCCCCTGATCTAACTGGTATAGCCCGGTAATGATGTTGAATAGGGTGGTTTTTCCCGCACCGTTGGGCCCGATCAGGCCGTAGATTTCACCGCGCTGAATGTGCAAGGAAACGTCGGATAAAGCGGCTAATCCGCCGAAGTGTTTACCCACCCCGGACAGAGTTAATAACGTCTCATTTGGCTGCGTCATACACCGTTTCCTGTTCCTGATGTGCGACGCTTTCATCGGGCATCAATTCGCGGCGCCGCTGCGTGGACGGCCATAGCCCGGCGGGACGCCACAACATAACCAAAATCAACGCCAAGCCAAACATCAGCATGCGCAAACTTTCCGGATCAAGCACGATTTTGCCGAATAATGCTTGCTGCAACGGGCCTGCCCCGTGACGAAAGGCTTCCGGCAGAATCACCAGCAAGACGCCACCCAATACCACGCCGCTAATGTTGCCCATGCCACCCAAAACCACCATGCACAAAATCATGATGGATTCCATCAGACTAAAACTTTCCGGGCTGACAAAGCCCTGAAAACCGGCGAACAATCCGCCCGAAATTCCGCCAAATGTCGCGCCCATGGCAAAGGCCAATAATTTGACGTTGCGTGTATTGATGCCCATGGCGCTGGCCGCCACTTCATCTTCGCGGATCGCCATCCAGGCGCGGCCAATGCGTGAATCCTGCAGGCGCAGCGAAACAAAAATAATCAGCAGGGTAAAGCCTAAAAACAGGTAGTAATGCAAATGTACCGGCGTAAAAGTCAGGCCCAGTAGATCGTGGGTTTTGCCGAAAGAGAATTCACCGATGCTCAACGGGTCAATCATGCTGATCCCCTGCGGGCCATTGGTGATATTAACGGGCGCATTTAAATTATTCATGAAGATGCGGATAATTTCCCCGAACCCCAGGGTGACAACGGCCAGATAATCACCGCGCAAACGCAAGGTGGGGGCGCCCAGCAATACGCCAAATCCGCAGGCCAGCAATGCACCCAGTGGCAGCACGATCCACAACGGCCAATGCAAACCAAACTGAGGCGAACCCAACAGCGCATAGGTATAAGCGCCCACCGCGAAGAAGGCGATGTAGCCCAGATCGAGCAAACCCGCGTAACCCACCACGATGTTTAGCCCCAAGGCCAGCATGATGTAGAGCAAAGCAAAATCCGCAATTCGCAGCCAACCTTGACCTAGTAAGCTATTTGTTATGAAAGGAAAAATCAGAAGGGCTAAAATCAGTGCGGCGATTTTGGTAGGTTGGGTTAGCAGTTTCATCGCGTAACCCAACGTGAGTTGATACAGAAAAATTTAAGCACGTTCCGCAACCCGCTCTCCCAATAACCCCGAAGGCTTAAACACCAGCACCGCGATCAATACAAAGAAGGCGAATACATCCTGATAGTTGCTGCCGAAAAATCCACCGGTCAAATCGCCGATATAACCGGCACCCAAACTCTCGATTAAACCAAGTGCTAAGCCGCCCAACATTGCGCCGCGCAGATTGCCGATACCGCCCAGCACCGCTGCGGTAAAGGCTTTCAAGCCCAGCATAAAACCCATGTAGTAATGCACGATGCCATAGTTGGCGCTGACCATAAAACCCGCGACTGCCGCGAGTGCCGAGCCCAACATAAATGTGGCTGAAATCACGCGATTTATATCCACGCCCATCAAAACGGCTGCAGAGGGATTTTCCGCTACCGCACGCATGGCGCGTCCCAAGCGGGTGCGATGAATGAGCAGCATCAAACCAGCCATCACCAGTAACGCTATGATTATAATGGCTATTTGAATGTCCGTGATTATTGCACCGGCCAGCTCGTGCAACTCGTTGGTAAACGGCAAAGAAAAGGCGTGGTACTCGCGCCCCCATATCATCATGGCCAGATTCTGCAAAACGATAGAAACACCGATTGCGGTAATCAGCGGTGCCAAGCGCGGGGCATTGCGCAAGGGCCGATACGCGATACGCTCGATGGAATAGCCCAACGCCATACAGATCGCCACCGCCACCATCAGGCTTATCAATACCGCCAACACCGGCGCAAACGCGGCGGCGAGCAACGCTTGTAACACCGTTAAAGCGACCATCGCACCCACCATCACCACTTCGCCGTGCGCAAAGTTGATCAGCCCGAGAATGCCATACACCATGGTGTAACCAAGCGCTACCAGGGCATACACGCTACCCTGCACTAAGCCATTGATTATTTGCTGAAAGAGGATATCCAAGGATTAACGACGGAAATTATTGGGCGGCCAGCGGCGCCCCGCCAATGGTTTCAATCACTTGCCATTTACCCTCGCGCACCTGATACAAGGTCACTGCACCGCCGGTTAAATCGCCCTTTGCGTCGAAGCTAATTTTGGCAGTAACGCCGTCATGAACCACCTTGCCCAACAACGGCAAATACTTGGCCGGCTCGGCTGAATCGGCTTGTTGCATCGCCGCAATCATGACGTTCACCGCGTCATAGCAATACGGTGCGTACAGTTGAATCGGTTGTTTGAACTGCGCTTCATAACGCGTGGCAAAGTCGCGTCCGCTGGGCATTTTATCCAGAGGAACGCCGGGTAAGGAAGCGTAAGCGCCTTCCGCAGCCGCACCGCCGTTTTGAATCAGCTTGGGCGTATAGCCGCCGTCGCCCATCATAAATAAAGTCTTCATCCCCAAAGCACGCAACTGCTTAACCATCGGTGCGCCCTGTGGATCCATGCCGCCGAAAAATATCAGCTCAGCTTGCTTTCCTTTGATCGAGGTTAACACGGCGGCAAAATCAATCGCCTTGTCGGTGGTGTACTGGCGCGACACAATTTGCGCGCCGCTGGCCTCTGCCGCCTTCACAAATTCATCGGCAATACCTTGGCCGTAAGCAGTGCGGTCATCAATAACGGCAATTACTTTGGCATTAAGATTTTTTACCGCATATTCCCCCAACACTTTGCCCTGCTGCGCATCATTGGCCATCACGCGAAAAGCGGTGTTAAAGCCCTGCGCGGTGTAAGCAACCGCCGTGGCAGACGGTGAAATTTGCGGAATAGCGTTGTCGTGATAAATGCGTGAAGCGGGAATGGTGGTGCCGGAATTGAGATGGCCGATAACGCCGTTGACTTTGGCATCGACTAACTTTTGCGCCACGATAGTTGCGGTTTTGGGGTCAGTTTGATCGTCTTCGCTCAGGAGTTCAAAACGTACTTTTTTTCCACCAATCACAATTCCTTTGGCATTGGCATCGTCGATGGCCATGCGCGTGCCGTATTCATTGTCTTTACCGATGTGCGCCTGCGGCCCGGTAAGCGGCGCGGCAGCACCGATTGTTACCACCAGTTCATTTGAATCTTGGGGAGCAACGGAGGAAGGCGTCTCGGTTTTATTGCAGCCTGACAAAAATAGCGCTGTAAGCAAAACAAAATAGGGAGCAAATTTGTTGAAAAGCATAATTAAAATCCAAAAATAATAGGCGGCGGGATTATGCGGAGCGACTTGGCGCTTGTCAATTTCGGGCTAAAAAAAAGCCGGCTTGCGCCGGCTTTTTAATTGATCGTGCTAAATTACTTAGCCAAACCCAAGATGAAAGTAACGATTTCTTTCATGTCTGCGTCGCTAACTTTAGGATTAGCTGGCATTGGCATAGAACCCCAAGCACCTGCACCACCCTTTTTGATTTTTGCGCTCAGACGGTCAGCTGCACCAGCATCACCCTTGTTTTTATCGGCAACGGCCTGCCATGCTGGACCAACTACCTTCTTGTCCACAGCGTGGCAAGCGGTGCAGTTATTCTTTTTTGCAACTGCAGGCATATCAGTTGCCAGTGCGGAACCAGCAACCAACAGACCAGCTGCAGCGATCATGCTAACCAAAATAGATTTCATAAACTCTCCCTAAAATTTGTATGTTGAAATGTGGGTTTTACAACCCCGCGCGCATTCTAAACAACTCTGTCGGCTTTGCAAACAGGCTTCACCAGACAGCTTGACTATAACGCTCAACTATTTGGAAGGTTGACAAGGCTAAGGGTACCCTTAAGGCGATTCCAGCCAATTAATCAACTCCCCCCATTGCTCGATGTCCTGTTGCGCAACATGCGGGGGAATATCAAACAAGCTTTTACCTTCAAACGCTGCATTTACATAGAGTTGCGCTTCCCTGAGGTAGCCCAATACCGGCAATTCCAGCTGCGCCAAAAACTGCTCCAGGGTCGCGGCGGCCCGGGTACGCGGGGCCATACGCATGCCCACCACGCCGATTTGCACGCGCCCCTTGCGCGCCGCTTTTTCCTTGCTTAATTCCACCAAAAAATCATGGCTGGCCTGAATGTCGTACATAGACGGCGCAATCGGCACCAGAATTTTTTGCACTAACTTAAGCGCATGCCCCAAATTTTTTCCATGCAGACCCGCCGGCGAATCAATTACCAGCACATCGGCTTTATCCGCCAATTTCCGCTCCATCTGCACCGGCCAGATAATCGGCAAACTACTATCGCGCTGGGCAAGCCACAGGCTGGCGGACTTTTGGCGATCCAGATCCAGCATAGCCACATGCTTCCCGGTCGAGGCCAAATAGCCTGCCACATTGGTGCTTAAGGTGGTCTTGCCGCTGCCGCCTTTTGGATTGGCAATTAGAATGGCTTGCATGAATACTTTCTTAAAAATTTTGGAGAGCGGGCATCTTGCCCGCGGCCCTACTAATTACTTTTCTACCTGCGACACGTCGCGTACTGCACCTTTGTCGGCGCTGGTCACCATGGCGGCATAGGCGCGCAACGCTGCCGTGATTTTGCGCGGCCTTGCGGCGGCAGGCTTCCAGGCTTGCTTGCCTTGCGCTTCCATTGCGGCACGGCGTTGCGCCAGTTCAGCCTCCGTGATAGCCAGATGGATGGTTCGATGCGGAATATCAATCTCGATACGATCACCTTCCTGCACCAAACCGATTGCCCCGCCGCCTGCCGCTTCCGGCGAAACATGGCCGATGCTCAATCCCGACGTACCGCCGGAAAAACGTCCATCGGTGAGCAAGGCACACGCTTTACCCAATCCCTTTGATTTTAAATAAGAAGTCGGATACAACATTTCCTGCATGCCCGGCCCGCCTTTCGGACCTTCGTAACGGATCACCACCACGTCGCCCGCCACGATTTGATCGGCCAAAATAGCAGCGACCGAAGCGTCCTGACTTTCAAATACCCGTGCCCGTCCGCTAAATTTCAGAATGCTTTCATCTACCCCCGCCGTCTTGACGATACAGCCATCCAGCGCGATGTTGCCGTGCAACACCGCTAGCCCGCCATCTTTGGAATAAGCGTGCGCCTGGTCGCGAATGCAGCCGTTAGCCCGATCTGCGTCCACCCCGGGATACAACATGGATTGCGAAAACGCGATAGTGGTCACAATCCCGCCGGGCGCAGCGCGGAAGAATTTTTGCACTGCCTCCTCTTTACTTTGCACAATGTCCCATTGCTGCAAACCTTCGCGCAAGGTTTTGCTATGCACCGTGGGCACCTCGCCATGCAACAAACCGGCACGATCCAATTCACCGAGAATAGCGGGAATGCCGCCGGCGCGATGCACGTCTTCCATGTGGTACTCGGAAGAAGGCGCGACCTTGCACAAAGTGGGTACATGGCGCGACAACCTGTCCATATCTTTCATGGTGAAATCCACGCCCGCCTCATGCGCGATGGCCAATAAATGCAGCACGGTATTGGTGGAGCCGCCCATCGCAATATCCAGCGTCATGGCGTTTTCAAACGCCTTAAACGTGGCGATATTGCGCGGCAATACAGATGCATTATCTTGATTATAATAAGTTTTGCATAGCTCAACGATGGTGCGCCCGGCACGCAAAAACAACTGCTTGCGTTCCGCATGGGTGGCCACCAGCGAGCCGTTTCCCGGCAAAGACAGTCCCAGCGCTTCAGTCAAACAATTCATCGAGTTGGCCGTAAACATGCCCGAACACGAACCGCAGGTTGGGCAGGCGGAACGCTCGATGGCATCCACTTCTTCGTCGCTGCAATGACTGTCGGCGGCAGCCACCATGGCATCCACCAAATCCAGCCCTTTTATTTTTCCCTGCCAATTGACCTTACCCGCTTCCATCGGCCCGCCGGAGACAAAGATCACCGGGATATTCAAGCGCATCGCCGCCATCAACATGCCCGGGGTGATTTTGTCGCAGTTGGAAATACACACCAGCGCATCGGCGCAATGCGCGTTCACCATATATTCCACGCTATCGGCGATTAAATCGCGTGACGGCAACGAATACAACATGCCATCGTGCCCCATCGCAATCCCGTCGTCAATCGCTATCGTATTGAATTCTTTGGCAATTCCACCCGCCCTTTCAATCTCGCGCGCCACCAGTTGCCCCATGTCTTTGAGATGCACATGACCCGGCACAAATTGCGTAAAAGAGTTGGCGATGGCGATAATGGGCTTACCGAAGTCGGCATCCGTCATGCCGGTGGCACGCCACAAGGAGCGGGCACCCGCCATATTGCGACCATGAGTAGAGGTGTATGAACGATATTGGGGCATGATGTCTCTCAAAAAAAGTATAATTTAAGCGTTTAATTTTAACCGATTCGCCTCATGGCTGCTTCCCCTCTTCAAGGTACTTTTATCGCTTTCGATTTCGGCACCCAACGCATCGGCGTGGCGGTCGGCAATAGTATTTCCGGCACTGCACAACCTTTGACCGTCATCAATGATGAAAAAAATGACGTACGCTTTTCCGCGATTACGAATTTCATCCAAGAATGGCAACCGGCCGCGTTAATCGTCGGATTACCGTGCAACGATGACGGCACCCCGCACGATATGACAGCACGCTGTAAACGCTTCGCCAATCAGCTAAAAGGGCGGTTTAATTTGCCCACTTTGCTGGTGGATGAGCGTTATACTTCCGCCGCCGCGAGCTCGGCACTGACGGAACGCGGCGTGTTTGGCCGCAAGCAAAAAGCTCTGATCGACCAATATGCTGCCCAACAAATATTACAGGCGTATTTTGATGAACCCGGTGCGGGAATAGTCGCATAATTTTAAAAAGTTTAATGAATGAATAATCCCCAACTCAATAAACACGGCGAGCTGCAACATTTACTCTCCACCGAAGGACTTCCGGTGCGCATCATGCGCAACATTCTGGATAAGGCTTCCGAATTTGTGAATGTTGCCGAAGGGCGCGAAATCAAAAAAGTACCGCTGCTGCACGGCAAATCGGTGTTCAACATTTTCTTTGAAAACAGCACGCGTACCCGCACCACCTTTGAAATCGCCGCCAAGCGACTATCCGCGGATGTGGTCAATCTCAACATCGGCTCTTCCAGCACCAGCAAGGGGGAAACCCTGCTGGATACCGTGGATAATCTGTGCGCCATGCATGCCGACATGTTTGTAGTGCGCCATTCGTCCAGCGGCGCGGCACATTTGATTGCGGCGCATGTCGCCCCCGAAATTCACGTCATCAACGCCGGCGACGGACGCCATGCGCACCCCACCCAGGCGCTGTTGGATATGTTCACCATCCGTCATTACAAAAAAGAATTTCACAATCTGCGCGTCGCGATCGTGGGCGATGTGTTGCATTCGCGTGTAGCGCGCTCGCAGATTCATGCGTTAACCACCTTGGGCGTGCCGGAAGTGCGCGTGGTCGCCCCCAAAACGTTATTGCCCACGCAAGTGGAAAAACTCGGCGTGCAGGTTTATCACGACATGGAGCAAGGCTTAAAAGATGTCGATGTGGTGATGATGTTGCGCCTGCAAAACGAGCGCATGCAGGGGGCGTTGCTGCCTTCGGCGCAGGAATATTTTAAATATTACGGATTAACCCAGGAAAGGCTGGCTCGGGCCAGACCGGACGCCATCGTGCTGCATCCTGGGCCGATGAATCGTGGCGTGGAAATCGATTCCAGCGTGGCCGACGGCTCGCAGTCGGTGATTCTGCCGCAGGTAACTTTTGGTATCGCGGTACGCATGGCCGTGATGAGTACGTTAGCAGGGAACAAATAATGAACATCCATATCAAGAATGGCCGCTTAATCGACCCAAAAAATAATCTTGATAGTCAACAAGATATATATATTGTCGGACAGAGCATCGCAGCGATTGGCACCGCTCCGGCGGATTTTGTAGCGGAAAAAATTATTGATGCCAGCGGGCTAATCGTCATGCCCGGCCTAGTGGATGTGGCCGCACGCTTGCGCGAACCGGGCTACGAATACCGTGCCACCCTGGAATCGGAAATGCAAGCCGCCATGGCGGGCGGTGTAACGTCATTATCCTGCCCGCCGGACACCGATCCGCCACTGGATGAACCCGGTTTGGTCGAGATGCTGAAACATCGTGCACGCTTGTTGAATCAGGCGCGCGTGTTTCCGGTGGGCGCGCTTACCTACGGCTTAAAAGGCACCGAGTTAACTGAAATGGTCGAGCTAACCGAAGCCGGCTGCAAAGCATTTAGCCAAGCCGATATGCCGCTCACCGACACGCGCGTTTTAATGCGCGCTATGCAATATGCCGCGACCTTCGATTATCGCGTGTGGCTGCGCCCGCAGGATGCGTTTCTTGCCAAAGATGGGGTGGCTCACGATGGTGAAGTCGCAACCCGCTTGGGCTTACCGGCAATTCCCGTGATTGCAGAAACCATTGCGCTTTCCACCATGCTCAAATTGGCGCGCGAAACCGGTGTAAAGCTGCACATCTGCCGCATCTCCAGCGCCGAGGGTGTGGAAATGGTGCGCGCCGCCAAAAAGGAAGGTTTGCCGGTGACCTGCGATGTCTCGATGAACCATGTGCACCTTACCGAAATGGACATCGGTTTTTTTGATGCCAATTGCCATTTGATGCCGCCCTTGCGCAGCCAGCGCGACAAGGCCGCGTTGCGCGCCGCTTTGCTGGACGGCACGATCGATGCGATCTGCTCCAACCATTCTCCGGTGGACGAAGATGCCAAACAGCTCCCGTTTGCCGAGGCCGAAGCCGGTGCCACCGGCATGGAATTATTGCTGCCGCTGGTGTTGAAATGGGCCGAACAGGATAGCGTTTCCCTGCTGGAAGCACTGGCACGCGTCACCAGCAATCCTGCGCAATTACTCGGTGTAAAAACCGGGCATTTATCTGTCGGCGCGCATGCGGATGTCTGCATTTTTGATCCGGCCACCACGTGGAAAGTTGAACCGGCAGCATTAAAAAGCCAGGGCAAAAATACCCCGTTTAACGGCTATACCCTGCAAGGCCGGGTGAGGCATACGATTGTTGAAGGAAATATCGCATATCAGAGCTAACAGGGAATAGTATATTCATACTCTATCGGCGCTCATCTTTCGCTTTTATACGCCGTAGCAATATGATTTAAAAGGAGAAAATTATGTTGCAGACCATTGAGGTTGATATTGATGCGGACGGAATAATTCATCCGTTACAAACCTTGCCTAAAATTGCAGAGCGCCGCGCTTTGTTGACATTGGTCATTCCCCAAACAGTGGAAACTGAACCGCGCGCCAAAGTGGATTGGCGCACCTTTGTTGGCATATTAGCTGACTCGCCTAATTTCAATGGCAATCCAATTGAAATCCAACGGAAGCTCCGCGATGAATGGAATTAGTTGGTTACTGGATACAATATGATCATCGGCTTGCTAAAGAATTATCCTGCGGCAATTACCTTGGCCGAGACTGAAAACTTGGATATGAGTCAGATTGCGGTTAGTCAAATTACCAGAATTGAACTGCTGGGTTACTCCAATCTTGAACGCAATGAAGAACTTGCTATACATGCATTTTTAGAAAACTGTCGGATACTTAAGCTGGATGAAGCAGTTGAACATTCTGCGATACAACTTAGACGCAGCAAGTCATGCAAATTACCTGATGCCATCATTTGTGCAACCGCTCAAGTTCACCAACTCAAACTATTGACGCTTGATCAGCGACTGCAAACGCTAGTAGCATAAGTTTGCAATCAGATTTAAATCCACTAACCCTTAAAGCTGCTTACGAATTTTTATTTTTTTGGAAACATTATTGTGAACCCATTACTCGATTTCTCCGGTCTGCCGCGTTTTGCGGAGATTACCCCTGAACATGTTGCCCCTGCGGTGGATGAATTACTCGCACGCAATCGTAACCTCACCGAAAAATTGCTAGCGGATTCTGCACAGCCTACCTGGCAAAATTTCGTGCAACCTTTTGAAGATGCCAATGAACATTTGGCGCGCGCATGGGGACAAGTCGGGCATTTAAATATGGTGATGAATTCGCCGGAATTGCGCGATGTGTATAACGCGAATTTACCCAAGGTCACCCAATATTACGCAGAGCTGTCGCAAAATCTCGCGCTCTATCAAAAGTACAAAGCCATCCGTAACAGTGAAGGATTTAACGCCTTAAATTTCGCACAGAAAAAAGTGATTGAAAATGAGCTGCGCGATTTTCGACTGGGCGGCGCCGAATTACCGGAAGAACACAAAGCACGTTTCATGGCAATTCAAGAAGCGCTTTCGGAGCTATGCTCGAAATTCTCCGACAATCTGCTGGATGCGACTAATGCTTTCACTTACCTGATTGAAGATGCAGCGGGTGTTGCCGGCATTCCGGCGGATGAACAGCAAGTCGCAGCTGAAGCTGCACAGGAGGCGGGTAAATCCGGCTGGCTGTTTACCCTGAAGGCGCCCTCTTACGGCCCGGCCATGCAATACGCCGATAACCGCGAATTGCGCGAAGCCATGTATCGTGCCTATACAACGCGCGCCAGCGAACAAATAGCGGAAGGCAGCAAAGTGGATTGGGATAACACCCCGCTCATGACTCAAATATTATTGCTGCGCGAAGAAGAGGCGCACATGCTGGGCTTTGCCAATTACGCGGAACTTTCACTGGCCAGCAAGATGGCGGATTCGCCGCAACAGGTGGCAGAATTTCTGCGCGAGCTGGCACAACGCGCTAAACCGTTCGCAGAAAAAGACTTGGCCGAACTGCGCGATTTTGCCGCCACCCAATTGGGTTTGCAGGATTTGCATGCCTGGGACATCGGCTATGTCAGTGAAAAGTTGCGCCAGCAACGCTATGCTTTTTCCGAGCAAGAGGTCAAACAATACTTTCCGGAAGATGCTGTTTTAAAAGGGTTATTCAATCTAGTCGAAAAGCTGTTTGGCCTAACCATTCAAGCTTCAACCGCACCGGTGTGGCACGAGGCCGTGCGTTTCTTTGATATCCGCGATCAGCACAATAAACTGCTGGGCCAGTTTTATCTGGACCTGTACGCGCGCGCCAGCAAGCGCGGCGGGGCATGGATGGATGACGCTATTTCACGGCGGCGCACACCCGACGGAATTCAAACGCCGGTGGCTTATTTAAATTGCAATTTTGCTGCGCCCCTGGGCGGCAAAGCGGCGCTGTTTACCCATGACGAAGTGAATACTTTGTTCCATGAATTTGGTCATGGTTTGCACCATCTTTTAACTCAGGTTGAGGAACTTGGTGTATCCGGAATTAGCGGTGTCGAATGGGATGCGGTGGAGTTGCCCAGCCAGTTTATGGAGAATTTTTGCTGGGAGTGGGACGTGCTGCAGGGCATGACACGCCATGCGGAAACGCAGGAAAAATTGCCGCGCGCCTTGTATGACAAAATGATTGCGGCAAAGAATTTTCAGAGCGGTTTGCAAACGCTGCGCCAGATTGAATTTTCTTTGTTTGATCTGAAACTGCATAGCGAATATGACGCGCAACGGCAAACTATTCAACAACTGCTGGACGAAGTGCGCAGCGAAGTCGCAGTGCTTATTCCGCCAAAATTTAACCGTTTCCAAAATAGTTTTTCGCATATTTTCGCCGGAGGTTATGCGGCGGGTTATTACAGCTACAAATGGGCGGAAGTGCTGTCTGCGGATGCGTATAGTTTATTTGAAGAAAATGGTGTGTTGGATGCCGCGATCGGTAGTCATTTCCGGGAACAAATTTTAGCGGTGGGCGGTAGTCGCAACGCAATGGATTCCTTCATCGCGTTCCGCGGGCGCGAACCGCAGATTGATGCGTTGTTACGGCATAACGGATTGACGGCTACTATTTAATCCGAATAGCCAGCGCGTCAATCGTTAAGGGATTATTGGGTTTAAGGAGGAGCGATGAAAAAAATACTGTGTTTAGTCACATTCATGCTGCTTGCAGTCAATATCCAAGCCTCGGAGTATTTTCGCTCAATCGACAAGACTGGCCAAGTAGAGTACGGTGATAAACCGCTGAGTAATGCAGTCGAGGTAGAAAAACTTAAAGCCAGGACTACTCCGCCTCCTAATAAACCGCTCCCCTACGCCACGCAACGCGCCATGGCAAAATTTCCGGTAACGCTCTACGTTGCTGAAAATTGCGGCCAAGCATGTATCTTGGCGCGCGCCTATCTCACCAAACGCAATATTCCTTTCGTCGAAAAAAATCTGGTAAATAATTCAGACATTGAGGCTTTTAAAACAGCTTCTTCTGGAGAGATGATTCCAACTCTAAATATCGGCAAAAATTGGCTAAAAGGCTATCTGGAAAGTCAGTGGGAAGGTGAATTAGATGCGGCAGGCTATCCGCGCGCAGAGCCATAAAATATAGTGGAAATATCGCCAAGTTGGTCAAAATGAGAATGCAAAAGCTGCAAAAATATTCCGTCGGCTTGCCAATTATTCAAGCACAAATCAATTAGATAGAGAGCAAAAGTAACAAAGATACGATTGTGGTTTTTTCATTGCCGCTGATTGCGAACAAGGAGTACAAGAAATGCGACGCATAGAACATTCTAGAACTCAAATGTATTGGCGAAATATAAAACTGCTCATGCTGTTTTTGACGATGGCTATCATCGCCTCGCTATTCTGGAATTTGCATTCCCAACAACAGAGTCAGGATGCAAGCCTGCGCATGCAGGCTGTGGCGATACACAGCATGGAAATGGAATACCGCAACTGGGTGATCCACAACGGCGGGGTCTATGTGCCGGTGTCCGATCATGTTCAACCCAGCCCGTGGTTGAACCATGTGCCCGAGCGCGATATCAAGACGCCTTCGGGCAAGCTACTGACGCTACTTAACTCATCTTACGTCGTGCGGCTGGTGCATGAAAATATGCTGACCAGCGGCAACCCGTTGCGCGACCACATTGCCAGCCCAAAACCGATTAATCCGGCCAATACCGCAGATACGTGGGAACGTAAGGCGCTCGAAGCTTTCGCCCGTGGTGACAAGGAGGTGGCATCACTCGATATATTGGAGGATGGCAAGACCTATTTCCGCTACATGAAACCTATGGTCACAGAAGAGTCCTGCCTGAAATGCCATGCGCGATTCGGAGACAAACTCGGCGATATTCGCGGTGGGGTGAGTGTCGCCATTCCGGTCGATACGGTCATGCTCGCCGGACACAATGAACGTAACGCAATTATTACCGGACATGGCTTAATCTGGGTGCTGGGCATGATCGGCCTGCTTGTCGGGGGCAGAAAGCAGCAGCAGGCAATACGGGCAGTCGAGCAAGGTGAAGAGACATTGCACTCCAACGAAGAGCGTCTGCATTTGGCCACTATTGCCGGAAATGTCGGCATTTGGGATTGGGACGTCGTTAATAACAAACTGGCTTGGGACGAAAGCATGTACGCCCTCTACGGTATCCACCAAGAGGATTTCGGTGGCGCCTACGATGCGTGGATCAGCACGCTGCATCCAGACGACCGTAAAGCAGCCGACGAAGAAATTCAGGCGGCACTAGGCGGGGAACGCGAATATGCCCCTGAGTTCCGCATTGTTCGCCCCGATGGAACGGTCCGAAAAATCAAGGCCGCCTCCAAAACCTACTACGACGCACAAGGAACTCCCCTGCGCATGGTGGGAACCAATATCGATATTACCGACCGAATAATGGCGGAGGAAAATTGCCGGGCTGCTTCTCAATACGCTCGCAGCCTGATCGAGGCCAGTCTTGATCCGCTGGTAACAATCAGCGCGGAAGGAAAAATCACCGACGTCAACCAAGCAACTGAGAACGCGACCGGCAGGGAGCGGGCTGAATTGATCGGCACGGATTTTTCCGATTACTTTACCGAGCCGGACAAGGCGCGGGCTGGTTACCAACAGGTATTCGCCAAGGGCTTTGTCACCGACTATCCGCTGGCTTTGCGTCACCGTGACGGCCACGTCACCGACGTGCTGTACAACGCCAGTGTTTACCGCAATGAGGCTGGTGAGGTTCTGGGCGTGTTCGCAGCCGCCCGTGATATCACCGAGCGCAAACAAGAAGAAACAATACGCATGCAGCTTGCCGCGCTGGTTGAATCATCCAATGATGCGATTATCGGCAAGACCAGAGACGGCATCATCACCAGCTGGAACAAGGGGGCTGAAAAAATATACGGCTATCGTGCCGATGAGATTATCGGCAAGCACATCACAACACTGGCCGCGCCTTCACGCCATGCCGAGATCCACGAATTTCTTGAGAAAATATCCAAGGGGGAAACCGTCGCGCACTATGAGTCGGAAAGAATCCGCAAAGACGGAGGACTGATTCAAGTTGCGCTCACCCTTTCACCTATCAGAGATACATCGGGAACCGTCGCCGGAGTTTCCACTATTGCGCGTGACATTACCGAGCGCAAAAAGGTGGAGTTTATTTTGCGTCAAAGCGAAGAGGCACTGAAAGAGGCGCAACGCATTGCTCATTTGGGCAGTTGGCATATGGATCTGGCGACCAATGAAGTAGTCTGGTCGGAAATGCTCTACGAAATGTACGGGTTCGATCCGGCACTGCCGCCGCCGCTCTATACCGAATCCATGAAACTATTCACCCCGGAGAGTTGGGAAAGATTGAGCAGCTCTATCGCTCGAACTACGGAAACTGGTATCCCCTATGAGTTGGAACTGGAGATGGTGCCGAAGAACGGAGGCACCAAGTGGATGCTGGCGCGTGGTGAACTGGTGCGTGATGAGCACGGTACACCTATCAGGGTTCGCGGTGTGGTAATGGATATCACCGGGCGCAAGCAAGCCGAACAGCAACTACAACGTAGCGAGCATGGCCTGTCCGAAGCGCAACGTATCGCGCATCTGGGTAATTGGGAGCTCAACCTTGAAAATAACGCGCTGATTTGGTCGGATGAAATTTACCGAATTTTCGAAATCGACAAAGACCAATTTGGCGCATCTTACGATGCATTCTTGAATGCGATCCATCCCGATGATCGCGCAAAAGTAAACAAGGCCTATACCGACTCGGTTGCCAACAAGGTGCCCTACGATATCGTGCATCGCTTACAGATGCCAGATGGGCGGATTAAATACGTCAATGAAAAGTGTGAGACGTATTACAGCAATGATGGAAAAGCAATTCGCTCAATCGGAACGGTACACGATGTTACCGAACTTAAACTGGCCGAAAACAAGATCACCGAACTCAATCGCAATCTGGAACAGAGGGTGATCGAGCGCACGGCACAACTCGATGCTGCAAACAAAGAGCTCGAAGCTTTTGCTTATTCTGTTTCGCACGATCTGCGTGCGCCTCTGCGTGCCATCGACGGTTTTTCAGGGATTGTGCTGGAGGAATATCAGGACAAGTTGGACGACGAAGGCAAGCGTCTACTCAGCGTGGTGCGGGAGAATAGCAAACGCATGGGACAACTTATCGACGATATTCTTAAATTCTCCCGCGCAGGACGGCTGGAATTGAGCAATTCCGAAATCGATATGGAGGCGATGGCGCACGAGGTGTTTGCGGAGCTGCAGCCAGTCATGGATGAGCGCAAGTTGCACGTGGAAATCGAGCATCTGACGCCGGTATTTGGCGACCGCGCCATGATGCGTCAGGTGTTCATCAACCTGCTATCCAATGCCCTCAAATTCAGTCACAAGCTGGATTTTGCCAAAATTAAGGTGGGGTGCTCCGTCGAGGGGGGTGAGGCGGTGTATTACGTGAAAGACAATGGTGCCGGTTTCGACATGCAGTACGCCGATAAGTTGTTTGGCGTGTTTCAACGCCTGCATAGTGAGGCCGAATTCGAGGGCACCGGAATCGGCCTCGCCATCGTCAAACGCATCGTCACCCGCCACGGCGGACGGGTGTGGGCGGAAGGAAAAATCGGCGAGGGAGCGGCGATATATTTTGCCTTGCCGGCAAAGGGGGCGAGTCATGAATCATGAAATAAAAGAAGTCTGCATTCCGCAAGCTGATACAAGACGCACGGGCAGTCTGAAAGAACCCATTGATTCTGGAGCTTTTCAACTGACTGAATTGGTGGACGCGACCCAGCTGAATAACCTGATGGATAATTTTTGCAATGCCGTCGGAATCGCTGCTGCCATTATCGATCTGAACGGAAAAGTGCTCATCGCATCGCGCTGGCAGCGTATTTGCACTGATTTTCATCGGATCAATCAAACTACCTGTGCACGCTGCATCGAAAGTGACACCGAACTGGCGCTGCATTTAAACGCCGGGGAGAGTTTTTCGGTATACAGCTGCCTGAATGGCATGACCGATGCCGCCTCTCCAATAATCATCGAAGGAAAGCATCTGGCTAATGTCTTTGTCGGACAATTCCTGCTCTCTCCACCCGACCGTGAATTTTTCAGGCGCCAGGCGGAGACAATGGGTTTTGACCGTGAAACCTACCTCCAAGCGCTGGACGAGGTGCCTATCATTTCCAAGGAGAAGCTTCCGGCGATATTGGGATTTTTGAGTGGTTTCGCCAAACTGGTTGCATCTTACGGATTACAGCGTCTGCGGGCCGAGCGTATTGCCGACGAACTATCCCGGCAGCACAAAATGCTGGAACATCTGGTAAACGAACGCACCCGTGAACTGAATGCGAGCAATGTGCGGTTGCGAAAAGAGATTGTCGAGCATGAACAAGCCGATGCCACCGTGCGCCGCCTGAACGCCGAACTGGAACAACGGGTAGCGCAACGCACCGCCGAACTCGAAACCGCGATCTATGATCTGGAAAATTTCAACTATTCAGCCTCGCACGACCTGCGCATCCCGCTGCGGGCGATCGACGGATTCTCGAAAATACTCCTCACCGAGCATGCCTCAGGCCTCGACGATGAGGGCAGACGATTGCTCAATATCGTGCGGGAAAGCACCGGAAGAATGACGCAATACATCGACGATATGCTCAGTTTTTCACGTACCGGACGTACAGCGCTTGCACCTGAAGAGATCAAAATGGAAGAGTTGATGCGTGAAGTGATTGAAGAACTCAAACCGGCTGAAAACACAATTCAGCTGGAACTGAACAGGCTACCAAATTTTGTCGGCGACCGCGCCATGATGCGTCAAGCGTTAATTTGCGTATTGACCAATGCTATCAAGTTCAGCCGCACCAGGGATATTCCCAAAATTCAAGTTGGAGCTTCCGTCAACCGGGACGAAATCATTTACTATGTGCAAGACAATGGTGTTGGATTCGACATGCGCTACGTCGGCAAGCTGTTCGGTGTGTTCCAGCGCTTGCACGCCGTGGCCGAGTTCGAGGGCAACGGAATCGGACTGGCCGTCTTCAAACGCATCATTACCCGCCACGGCGGACGGGTGTGGGCGGAAGGCAAGGTCAACGAGGGTGCCACAATTTATTTCGCATTACCAATCAAGGAGAAAAATCTTGGATAACACACTGAAAGAAGTAGAGATTCTGCTGGTTGAGGACAACCCGACTGATGCCGAACTTACAATCCGGGCGCTGAAAAAGAGCAATCTTGCCAACAAACTAGAGTGGGTGAAAGACGGCGCAGAAGCGCTGGACTTTATTTTTGCCACCGGAGCTTATGTCGAGCGCCTGGTGGGGCACGGCCCCAAGGTCATTTTGCTGGATCTGCGCCTACCCAAAGTGGACGGCATGGAGGTGTTGCGCCGGGTCAAGGACGACGCGCGTACCCGAACGATTCCGGTGGTGATACTGACCTCGTCCAAAGAAGATCGCGATGTAGCGGAGAGCTATAAACTCGGCGTCAACAGCTACATCAGCAAGCCGGTGGAGTTCGATGAGTTCGCCAAAACGGTATCCGAGCTGGGTCTTTATTGGCTGCTGGTGAATCATCCACCGGTGTTGAAGTAATCATGGAACAAATCGTCAAAAATCGGAATTTGCGTGTCTTACTGCTTGAAGACACGCCGTCCGATGCCGAACTGCTGGAATACAATTTGCGCAAAGCGGGTTTTACCTTCACCGCGATGCGGGTTGATACAGAGCTTGCCTTTCAGCAAGCTCTGGAAAATTTCAATCCCGACATAGTCCTTGCCGACTATAACCTGCCGTCCTACAACGGCCGCATTGCGCTGGATCATATCAAACAGCATTATCCAGATTTGCCCGTCATCATGGTCACCGGCGCCATCGGTGAAGAAAAAGCGATTGATCTATTGCATGCCGGTGCCCGCGATTACGTCCTGAAAGACCGCTTAACCCGTTTACCTGCCGCTATCGACCGCGTATTTAACGAGCTGGAACAAATCAGGGCGCGCCGCGATTCCGAGCTGCGCTTAAGGGAGGCGGAACGCAAGTTCAGGACATTGTTTGAAACAGCGAACGACGGGATATTCCTGCTTGATGCGAGCGGCTTTGTGGACTGCAACCAGAAAGGAGCGGACATGTATGGGCTGGCAAAAGAGGCTGTTATAGGTCATTCACCTGCCGAATTCTGCCCGGAAAAGCAAGCAGACGGACGGCTGTCCTCTGAGGTGGTTGCTAAAAAAATACAGTCTGCCATTACGGGCGAGCCCACGAACTTTGAATGGCGCTCGCTACGCGCCGACAACACACCGTTTGATGTGGACATCAACCTGAATCGGATCGAGTTGGGCGGTAAAATCTATCTACAAGCTATCGTGCGCGACATTACCCAACGCAAACAGGTGGAAGCGGCATTGCGGGCGAGTGAGCTTCGCTATCGGTTGCTCGTCGAAAATGTGCCGGTGTGTATTCACGAAATCGATTTGAACGGCAGAATAAGCTCAATGAACCGGGCGGGGCTAGTCATGATGAGCCTTGAACAAGAGCGTGAGATACAGGGTTTTTTAGCTTTGGATATGGTATGTGATGCTGACCGCACCCGCATTGCGGATTTGCTTGCCAAGGCCTATGCCGGCCAGACCAGTAACTTCGAGTTCAAGACCTGCAAGCCACTGGGTCGGATTTTCAAGTCATGCTTCATTCCCATCGTTAACCAGAATGGCGTTGTTGAAAAATTGATCGGAATGACCGAGGACATTACCGACCTCAAGCAGGCCGAACAGCAAATCCACAACTTTGCTTTCTATGATGCATTGACACAACTTCCCAATCGCCGGCTGCTGGGCGACCGTCTGGTGCAGGCCATGCTGACCAGCAAGCGTAGTGGCCGTTATGCCGCACTAATGTTTCTTGATCTGGATAACTTCAAACCGCTCAATGACGCGCGCGGACATGATGTCGGCGACACATTGCTTGTCGAAGTGGCGCGCCGCATCACACGAAGTGTGCGCGAAGTGGACACCGTCGCCCGTTTTGGCGGCGATGAGTTCGTGGTATTGGTTGGAGAATTGGATGTGGGCAAGGAAGAGTCGAAGGCTCAAGCCGACCTGGTTGCGGAAAAAATCCGCTGCAGCCTCGCCGAGCCCTATTCTATTGATTTTCCACAACAAAATGAGGTAAAGAACATCATGCATCATTGCACGGCCAGTATCGGTGTGGTGCTGTTCATCAATCACCAAGCCAGTCCGGACGACCTGATCAAATCGGCCGATCAGGCAATGTACGAGGCGAAAAACAGCGGACGCAACACGATCAAGTATTTCGACCCAGCCTCGGGGGGGTGCTCGGCGGAGCAACTCGCACATGACTGATCTGCTGCGCATCCTGTTACTGGAAGATACACCCACTGACGCGGAGCTGAATGAGCGCGAGCTGCGCAAAGCGGGTGTTGTCTTTACCTCCCTGCGAGTAGATTCGCTGACTGAATTCAGCCGCGCACTCGACGAGTTTCGACCCGATATCATTCTGTCTGATTACAACCTGCCCGGCTTTAACGGTATGGCAGCGCTGAAAATCGTGCAGCGCGACCATCCCGACGTGCCGATGCTTATAGTCACCGGCGCGCTCAGCGACATCGAGGCGGTGGAGCTGATCCATGCCGGCGCCAGAGATTATGTGCTGAAAGACCGGCTGGCAAGACTGGCTCCCGCTGTGCAGCGTGCGCTATCGGCAGAGCAAAGCGCGCGTGCGCGCAAGGACGCCGAAAAGGCGCTACTAGAGAGCGAAGCAAAATTTCGCGCACTAGTCGAATCCACTAGCGACTGGATATGGGAGCTCGACGAGCGGGGCGTTTACACCTATTCCAGTCCGCAGGTAAGCGCGCTACTGGGTTATAGCGTCGCTGAAGTCATCGGCAAGACGCCCTTTGACCTGATGCCCCCCGAAGAAATGGCCCGAATCAAACCGCAATTCAACGCCATCGTGGCGGAAAGAAAGCCGTTCCAGCTCATGGAAAACACCAATCTGCACAAAAATGGCCGGGAGGTGATCCTGGAAACCAGCGGGGCGGCAATTGTGGATGAGCATGGCTTTTTCAAAGGATATCGCGGAATTAACCGCGATATCACCGAACGCAAACAGGTCGAGGAAGAACGCCGCGCCAGCACGGAAAAGTTGGGACAAGCACTATCACAAACGATCGAGGCCGTCGCCGCCATGGTTGAGGCAAGGGATCCCTATACCGCCGGCCATCAGCTGCGCGTGGCAGCGCTGGCCAGCGCCATTGCCGGTGAAATGGGGTTTTCCGCCGAACAGATACACGGGCTGTATCTGGCGGCCACTATCCACGATTTGGGGAAAATTCATATTCCCGCCGAAATTCTCAGCAAACCAGGGAAACTCAACAAAATTGAATTTGAATTTATCAAGACCCACGCGCAAGCCGGTTACGACATCATCAAAGATATCCAATTTCCTTGGCCAATCATGCAGATGGTGCTGCAACACCATGAACGGCTGGACGGTTCCGGCTATCCACAGGGGCTGAAAGATGAACAGATTCTGCCCGAGGCAAAAATCCTCATCGTGGCGGATGTGGTGGAGGCGATGATGTCGCATCGCCCCTATCGCGCCAGTCTGGGCGTAGATGCAGCGCTTGAGGAAATTACCAAACACAGCGGGGTGCTATATGAGCCGGCAGTAGTGCAATGCTGCATCACGCTGTTCAGAGAAAAACGTTTTGCGTTTGCGCCCAGATAAGCACTATTAAGAAAGCCCGACTGATCGTAATTAGTCACCAACTTAAGAATGTTAAAATTCAACGACTAATTTACCTCTCCAAGTCACTCAAACATGAAAATAGCAACATGGAACGTCAACTCCCTTAAAGTTCGTCTACCGCATTTGCTGGATTGGCTGGCGGCCAATCCGGTGGATGTTGTGTGCCTGCAGGAAACCAAACAGCAGGATGCAGATTTTCCGCAAGCGACTTTATTGGAAGCGGGTTTTCATAGTGTGTTCAGCGGCCAGAAAACCTATAACGGGGTGGCAATTCTCAGCCGCGATCCGATCAACGAAGTGCAGTTTGGTATTCCCGATTTTGACGATGAGCAAAAGCGTGTTCTTGCGGCCACGATCAATGGCGTGCGTGTGATATGCGTGTATATCCCCAATGGCCAAGCAGTTGATTCCGATAAATATCACTATAAAATCAAATGGTTAAATGCATTGCACAATTGGCTTACCGGGGAGCTTATTAAGTACCCCAAGTTGGTATTACTGGGCGACTACAACATCGCCCCGGAAGACCGCGATGTGCATGACCCCAAGGCGTGGGAAGGAAATATTTTAGTCAGCGAACCGGAGCGGGACGCATTTCGAGGTTTGCTGAATCTGGGGCTGCGCGATGCATTTCGTTTGTTTGATCAGGTGGATAAATCTTTCACGTGGTGGGATTACCGCATGATGGGATTCCGTCGCAACTTTGGCATGCGCATTGACCATATTTTAATTAGCCCGGCTTTGCAATGTAGCGGCTGCTTGATCGACAAAGCGCCACGCAAGTTGGAGCGCCCCTCGGATCACACGCCGGTAGTGGCGGAGCTGATCGTCTAGCCAAGCTATTTATTCGCTTCAAATGTTATAATTCTCCACTCTTTTTTGGTGCCGCTTCATGTCTGCCGTCTTAAATTTCAAAACTCATCTTGCCGAATTATTCGCCCATGCATTGCGCGAAATTGCCCCCGATCAAGCTACTGCTACCATCCTGATCGAACGCCCGAAACTGGCCGCTCATGGAGATTATGCGTGCAACTTGGCCATGCAACTAGCCAAGCCATTGCGCAAGTCGCCGCGTGATATTGCCCAGGCGATCATCGCCGCCCTGCCCCAATCTGCTGTTGTCGAAAAATTCGAAATCGCCGGTGCCGGGTTTATCAACGTATTCATTACAACCGCCGCAAAACAAAATGTAGTTGGCGGCGTTTTGCAGACCGCAGATGATTATGGCCGGATCAAAATTGGTGCGGGACGCAAGGTTGGCGTGGAATTCGTGTCAGCCAATCCAACCGGGCCACTGCATGTGGGACACGGTCGCGGCGCCGCCGTAGGCGATTGTTTATGCAGGGTATTGTCTGCAGCAGGCTGGGATGTCACGCGTGAGTTTTACTACAATGATGCGGGTGCGCAGATCGAAAATTTGATGCGTTCGGTGCAGTTGCGTTGCCAAGGATTGACACCGGATGATCCTGCTTGGCCGGAAGGCGGCTATCGCGGCGATTACATTATTGATGTGGCGCGCAGCTTTATGGCCAAAGAAACGGTGGTTGCAGACGATCAACAAGTGCAGGGCAATGGTGATGCCAATGATGGCGAGGCGATTCGCCAATTTGCGGTGGCCTATTTGCGCCGCGAACAGGATTTGGATCTGCGCGCCTTCAAAGTTGAATTTGATGTTTTCTCTTTGGAATCTGCACTTTATACCGACGGCAAAGTTGCAGAAACGGTCGAAAAACTCATCGCCAGCGGCCATACCTACGAACAGGATGATGCACTGTGGTTACGCACCACCGATTTTGGCGATGACAAAGATCGTGTGATGCGCAAAACGGACGGTGGCTTCACCTATTTTGTCCCGGATGTTGCCTATCATCTGGATAAATGGCGGCGCGGATTTACCCGCGTCATCAACGAGCAAGGCGCGGACCACCACAGCACCATCACCCGGGTACGCGCCGGTTTGCAAGCGCTGGATACGGGCATTCCCAAAGGATGGCCGGACTATGTGCTGCACCAAATGGTGACGGTGATGCGCAATGGTGAAGAGGTTAAAATTTCCAAGCGCGCCGGTAGTTACGTCACCTTGCGTGATTTGATTGATGAAGTGGGTTGCGACGCCACGCGCTATTTTTTGGCGGCACGCCACCCCGATTCGCAATTAATTTTCGACATTGATTTGGCAAAATCCCAGAGCAATGATAATCCGGTGTATTACATTCAATATGCCCACGCACGCATTCATGCGGTACTGAGCCAATGGGGCGGCAAGTTAGCTATTTTGCAAAGTGCCGATGTCAGCAGCCTGGACAGCACGTATGAAACTCAGTTGTTGCAACGTCTGATCGATTTTCCGCAGGTGATTGAAACGGCCTCCGAAGATCTGGCACCGCACCTGATTGCTTTTTATTTGAAAGAATTGGCAGCTGATTTTCACAGCTACTATAATGCGTCGCGTTTTTTGGTCGAAGATGAAAAACTTAAATTGGCGCGTTTGGCATTGATCGCCTCGGTGGCGCAGGTAATCAAGAACGGCCTGGCTTTGCTGGGCGTGAGCGCACCGGAAAAAATGTAACTTTTAGGGAAATTAACAATGAGCAGAAGTAGCAGAAATACAGCTGGCGGAACAAGTCGGGGCGCTGCGCCAAATCGTGCCGGCCCGCTATTTGCCGGTATTTTATTCGGCATTTTGCTGGGCTTGGTGATTGCCGCCATCGTCGCCTGGTATATTCTGCAAAAAAATCCGGCGTCTTTTGAGGATAAAGAACGCCGCGAAACAAGCGAGCCGGCAATCACCAATGTAACACCCGCCGCACCGGTTGCAATCAAACCGATTACTATTCCCGGCCCCGTTATTTCTAGCGCTCCTGCTGCCAGCTCGGGCGTCGAAGCACCGGCGCAGCATTTTGAATTCTATAAAGTGCTGACCGACAGAACCGAGAAACCGGCAGTAGCGCCCAAAGAGCCCAAAGCAACTGCAACGCCCAAAGCCACTGCACCGGCTACTGCTGCAAAAGAGATATTCTATGTTCAAGCGGGATCCTTTCCCAAGGCAAGCGACGCTGAAAATCTTAAAGCAAAGCTGACATTGCTGGGCATGGAAGCGACAATTCAATCGGCAGACATACCCAATAAGGGTACTTATCACCGGGTACGCGTAGGTCCTTTCAAAGGCAACGATGAGCTGAATAAGGCATTAACAGCTCTTAAACAAAACGGGGTAGCAAACCCAACCCCGATTAAAATGCAGTAATTTTCGCCCAACACAAGGAGATAACATGTTGTTTATTAAGCGCTTATTTTCGTTAGCTCTACTGCTGATTTCAACCCAGGTTTATGCCGACATTCAAGCCGGGCGGGATTATAAAGAGGTCTCCCCTGCGCAAGCTGCGCACAGTGGAGAAAAAATTGAAGTCTTGGAGTTTTTCTTCTACGGCTGTTCGCACTGTTTCCATTTGCACCCCAAGTTAAGCGCCTGGGAAAAGAAAATGCCCAAAGATGTCGAGCTCGTATTGGTGCCAACGATCTTCCGCGATTCGTGGGAACCCATGGCGCGTACTTACTATGCACTGGAAGCTATCGGCCAATTACAGCGCATGCATGATGAATTGTTTGCCGCTTGGAATATCAACAATATCGATCTGGGTGATGAAGCGCGGATTCTGGATTTTCTCGGGCCGCGCGGTGTGGATCGTGCAAAATTCTCGGCCGCCTATAACTCGTTTAGCATGGGCAGCAAAATCTCGCGCAGCAACCAAATGGTGCGCGACTTTGGCATACGCGGCACTCCGACAGTCATCGTGGATGGCAAATATGCAGTGACCGGACTCTCCCCCGATGAAACCATCCGCGTCTTAAATGAATTAATCGTCAAAGCACGCAAAGAGCGTAGCAAACGCTGATTGCTGTCCCATTTCCATGCGCCCGATCAATTCCGTCGTCATCACCGGCGCTTCCAGCGGAATTGGTCTGGCACTTGCCCGCCATTATTTGCAGCACGGCGCACAGGTAGCCGCAATTGCACGTCGCGATGAATTATTGCAAAGTCTAGCCGCCGAATTCCCCGAAAAAGTAGTTACTTACACGCTGGATGTGCGTGATGCAGCGGCTCTGCGCGATGCAGCCCAAGACTTTATGCAACGGGTAGGTGTGCCGGATATTGTCATTGCCAATGCCGGCGTCAGTCGCGGCACCCTCACTGACTATGCCGAAGACCTCGACGCTTTTCAGCAGGTATTCGATATCAACGTGCAGGGGATGGTGAAAACTTTTCAGCCGTTTATTGGCGCGATGCGCGCAGCTAAGCGGGGAAAGTTAGTGGGCATTGCCAGCGTGGCGGGTTTTCGCGGACTGCCCGGCTCGGGCGCCTATTCTGCGTCCAAAGCGGCCGCCATTTCCTATCTGGAAAGTCTGCGTGTCGAGTTGTGCGACAGCGGTGTGAAAGTACTTACTATCTGTCCGGGCTATATAAAAACACCCATGACCGACGTTAATCCGTATCCGATGCCGTTTATTTTAGCGCCCGAAGAAGCTGCCAAGCGCATGGCAAGCGTCATCGTGAGTGGGTACTCATTCTCGGTGATTCCCTGGCAAATGGGACTGGTGGGGCGGGCGATGAAACTGCTGCCGAACTGGCTATATGATTTGATTCTAAAGAACGCCACGTACAAACCGCGTAATTTTTGAAGAAGGTGAAGTCAGCCGGTAAGCCGGGTTCTGTCGTGGACAGTCATTCCTCTAGGCGTTTCGTTACCTGACGCTCAAGCAACCTACCCGCAGACGACGCGAGCCACGTCATAGTCTGCTTATTTGGTCTTGCTCCAGATGGGGTTTACCCTGCCACGGATGTTGCCACCCGCGCGGTGAGCTCTTACCTCGCCATTTCAACCTTACCGTTTCCCGAAAGAACTTAGGCGGTGTATTTTCTGTGGCACTTTCCATCGCCTCACGGCGTCCGGCCATTAACCGGCATCTTGCTCTGCGGAGCCCGGACTTTCCTCCCCGCCTTTACAGGCGCGGCGACTGCCTAGCTGACTTCGGCGCGGATTTTAACTGATTTCTCTTAGTTACTCCGCGCTCATTACCAACTCAGTGAATATTAATAAATAATTCTGAAGCGAGTAAGATTATCCGACTGGACGTTTAAAAAGTTTACGCTGCAAAGTGCGACGGTGCATTTTTAATGCGCGGGCAGTGGCGGAAATATTACCCTCATGTTCTTGCAACACACGGTTAATGTGCTCCCACTCCAGACGCTCCACGCTGGTTGGCTGCGCAGTGAGCGGTAACTCAGTACTGGGCGAATGGCCAAAAGCCGCGACAATTTCATCGGCGTTGGCGGGTTTGGCCAGATATTGGGTGGCGCCCAATTTAATGGCCTCTACCGCGGTGGCAATGCTGGCGAAGCCGGTGAGAACCACAATTCGGGTCGCCGGATCGAGTTCATGCAGGGCCTGAATCAACACCAAACCGGAGGCACCGTCCATTTTCAAATCCACGACCGCGTATTCGGGCGGATTGGCGCGCGCAACGGGCAACGCCTGCTCCACATTATGTGCAACCGTGACCGAAAATCCGCGCTTTTCCAAGGCCCGCGTCAATACCGCGCAAAATGTTTTATCGTCGTCCACCAACATCAGTGACGGATTATCTGCACTGCCATCAATCATGCTTTTTTACCTGTCAGCGCCAGCACCACTTCGGTGGTCGCGCCACCATCTTTGCGGTTGAACAACCTGACTTTTCCGCCTAATTGTTCAATGGTGGCGTTGGCCAAAAATAAGCCCAAACCGCGCCCTTCCTGCTTGGTGGTAAAAAATGCCTCTCCCGCTTTGGACGCTGCATTGGGCGTAAGTCCGCTGCCATAATCTTGAATTTCCAAAGTGAAATTCTCTTCGTCCCAATGCGCTACGATTTCAATTTTGTGCGGGGATACATCCGCCGCATTGTTCAGCAAATTAAGCAAAGCAGCGCGCAGAGAAGGATCAATACGCATCAGCGGTGCGAGCCGGGTGCCGGAGGATTGATAATGATATTGCACCATCGGGCGCAGTAATTGCCACTCATCCAGCGTATCGACGATAAACTGCTCCAACGATTGCGCTTCATCGGGTGTGGCATCCTGCGCATTCGCCAGTAATTTATCCAGGATGCGTTTGCATTGGCGTACCTGCCCATCCAGCAAGGTCAAACTATCGCGCCATTCCGGCAAAGCATCGGTTTCATGTTGTAACTCACCAATCACCACCGACAGGGTGGACAAAGGCGTGCCCAGTTCATGCGCCGCGCCGGCTGCTTGCAAGCCCAAGGCAACAATGCGCTCATTGCGCAAAATATCTTCGCGAGCGTGCGCCAATTTCTCGTCACGTTCACGCACCGCATTCGCCATTTTAACGACGAAGTAAGCCACCACTGCGGCGCTGATCACAAAACCCAGCCACATGCCCATCACATGCATATTAAACGCATCATCCGGGGGCATGACATGCTGCATGGCCGTGTGATCATGCTCGTGCTCCGGCATGGCGCTATCCAACCCTGCTTCTACGTTGACAGAAACAACACTGGGCAGCGGTTGGTAATACTTCATCAGCACGGTATAACAGGCCGTGGTGAGTAGCGCCATGGCCCAGGTGTAACGCGCCGGTAGCGTTGCCGCCGCAATCACCAACGGCAACAAATACAAAGACACAAAGGGATTGGTAGATCCTCCCGCGAAATACAAAAGAACCGAAAGCGCCGCCACATCCACGCTTAACTGGGCAAACAATTCCAGATTAGAAACAGAGTGTTGCATGCGCAAGCGCAGCCAGGAAAATAGATTTAACAGCGCCAAAACAACGATGCACAAGATCATGGGTAACCACGGCAAGCTCATATTCAGCAGGTAATGCACCAGTGCCAGCGTGGTGAGTTGCGCAAAAATGGCAATCGCACGCAAAGCGATCAGGCGCTGAAGTTGGGTATGACCCGTTTGATTGGCAAGTAACAAAGTTTTCATGCAGTGAATTTTACCGATACTTGGACATGAAGTGGCAACAAGCAGCACATCGCGATAAATAATTATTGAATAGCCAAAAGAGCGTCGGCACACGCTTCAATTTTTAGCAGTGCTGAAGGAGAACCAAGGCAGCACACATTTGATCGAGCGCTCTGGGAGGAGATAAAACTGCTGCGTGCCGCACTTGGTAAAACGAAATATAAGCCCTAATTTCATCGATTGGAATGTGACAAATCGTCGCACCCCCTGCGGCAATATGTCACATGTTCAGTGATATATTTTTCGGGTAACTTCCCCTTCCGAAACATTAGGCAGTTTTTTAATACAAATTAATATCAATCTTTCAGGGGAAAAACTAATGGTAACGAAACAAAATATTCGTAAAGGTTTGGAAATTAGCGTCAGCATGACCGCAATTGCATTGCTGGTATCGGGATGCCTGGGAAGTAACACAACCACTAATCCACCCACAACCACGACCTCCCTAAGCGGCGCGGTGGCAGACGGCTATTTGAGCGGCGCCAAAGTTTGTCTGGACTTAAACATCAATTCTGTATGCGACGCGGGCGAACCCTCGGACATTACCGGCAATACCGGTGCTTATTCAATCACCGGTATTGCAGCAACCATAAATGCAGCCTCCTATCCTATTATTGCCGAGGTTCCCGCGACGGCAGTCGATGCCGACACCAACGCCGCAGTGGGCACCGCCTTCACCCTCACTTCTCCCGCTGGCACCTCTTTCGTCAGCCCTTTAACCACCCTCGTTCACGAAAAAATAATGGCGGGATATACCATTGCACAGGCCAATTCTGCTGTAGTACAGGCACTTGGTGTGTCGGCCAGCGGGGTGAGCGCATTGGACAACTACATAGTCAACAAAGGCAGCGCTGTTGATCAAACCAATGCGCATTATCGCGCGCACGAAGCGGCAAAAACTTTTGTGAAGGCCCTGCAACACGCCAAGCTTGCCATTTCATCAACGTCTGCAAGCACAGTTCAGGCAACTCAAAGCCTTTTAGTCTCCGAAGCCGAAAATGTTCTTTCAATTCAAGCGGCAAGCAATGCGGCAATTGCGGGAGCAGTGTTTATTCCATCCGCGGTAAATGCCAGCAGCGTTTCGGGTTCCGGCACCTTAAGAGCCGCGATCGCGGGTGCTAATGCATCCGCAGTTGCTGCGGCTGCCACTCAAGATGTCAGCATTCCTTTCGACGTATATAACGGCACAACTCAAATTGGCACAACAGGGTGTTCTACCGCATTTACGCTGGGAACCGCATCAACCCCCGGCACTTTGGCAGACTTGCGCTTCTATGTTTCCAATGTTTCGCTGATTGATGCGGCAGGAAATTACACTCCCGTCGTGCTGACTGAAAATGATTATCAATCACAAGGTGTCGCTTTGCTAGATTTCGAAACTGCAACGGGCAGTTGCTCTGCTATGACAGGCACACCAGCAACTTGGACTGCTGTAACCGGAAAAGTTGCTCCCGGAACCTACGTGGGTGTGGCATTCACCCTGGGTGTGCCCTCAAAGTTGAATCACACCAGCACCACGGCAAGCACCACTCCGGTCAATCTGCAAAATACCGCGATGAATTGGTCATGGAATGGCGGACGCAAGTTCACCAAGATAGAATTTTTGCCAACGGTTACCGGATCAATGTCCATGATGGGGTATGCAAATCAAACATCTGTTCATCTTGGCTCAAAGAACTGCATAGCCAATCCTACCAACGGGGATGCACTTAACGGTTGCGGAAGACCCAATCGGGTAACTTATTCTTTTGCAAACGGTTTCGACACGAGCAAAAAAATCGCCCTGGATTTAAACGTGCTCCTGGGCGCCAGAGACCTGACAACCTCTAATACTTGGATGTCAGCCACAACAGGGCCCCTTTTCACATACTATTTTGCAAAGTTCGGCCTTGATATTGCGACAGGTAGAACGATTACGGATGTAAACTCACAGTCGATATTTGTTATCAAGTAATAAGGTTTGCTGTGTGATTTTTCCGGCTTGCTAAGGAAAAAACTGGCGCCGCCAAATTCTCCCGCGTAACACCAAGGGTTTGGCGGCGTAGCTATTTTATGGAGACTAATACTTGTATGACGTCAATTTTAAAAAATAGAGTAATTGTCGCACTTGGGGCAATGACGATTACTGTGCTTGCGCTTATATTTTTACAGTTTAAATCGCCCTCGGAACAGCAAGAGTGGCAATGGAATTTACCCGCGCATTTTCCGATACCACTTGTTCCCGCTGACAACCCGATGTCGGAAGATAAATTTCAATTGGGGCGCAGTTTGTTTTATGACAAGCGCCTTTCCGGCAACGGAACGATGGCCTGCGCTTCCTGCCACTTTCAAAATTTAGCGTTTACCGATGGCAAAGCGGTCGCCACCGGCTCCACCGGCGAACACACCTTGCGCAGTGCGCAAGGCTTGGCAAATTCGGTTTACCATCCCTATTTTACCTGGGCAAATTATGCCCTTGGTTCAATGGAGCGCCAGATGATTGTTCCGCTGACAGGTGAACGACCTGTTGAAATGGGCATAAACGATGCGACTCAGCCGCTCATGCAGACGCGCCTTGAAATGGATGAATACTATGCAAAACAATTTCAGCGGCTATTTCCCAATGAGAAAAATCCGATCCGGGTGGAAAATATCATCAAGGCGATTTCAACTTTTCAGCGCGGTATGATTTCCGCCAATAGCAAGTATGACCAGTCTTTAATGAACAATACGCCGCTATCTGAAAATGAAGAACGCGGACGTAAATTATTTTTTTCTGATCAGGCGCAGTGTTCGCAATGTCACGGAAGTTTCAATTTTAATGATCAAGTTATTGCTGCCAATATCCCGGAAGTGAAGACACCTTTTCACAATACCGGCTTATACAATCTGGATGGCAATGGGGCATTTCCCGAAGGCAACCGGGGCATTTTTGAAGTGTCCGATGACTTGAAATATATGGGGGCTTTCCGCGCACCCAGTTTGCGCAACGTTGCTGTGACTGCACCTTACATGCACGACGGCAGCATTGCCACACTGGAAGGCGTATTGGATTTTTACGCGAACCACGGTCGCAATATTGAAAGCGGGCCATTCAAAGGTGATGGTCGAGCCAGTCCTTTAAAAGATAAACGCATCGACAAAATTAGTCTAAGTGCTCAAGAAAAAGCCGACATTATTGTATTTCTGAATACGCTGACAGATCATGAATTCTTAAGCAATCCACGCTTTTCCAACCCCTTTGGTGAAAAATAAATACCTTAATATACAATAAGTTATATGAGTGCGCCGAATTTACACATGATATCTGCTTGCGATTCATTTCGACAAAATTTTGCTGAAGCGATACTATTCGCAAATTATTTTTTTAACTCGGTGAGACCATCATGAACAGAAGAGAATTACTTTTAGGCGCGGTTGCAGTGGCTGCATCGGCCAGTGTCGGCAACGTGTTTGCCGCTGAAAATGCACACAACCATTCGCACACCAGTGCTGACCATAACCATCCTGTCACACGTAACGAAAAACTGATTGCTGCCGCTGCGGACTGTGTAGAAAAAGCCCAGATTTGTTTACAGCATTGCCTCGTGTTGCTTGGTCAGGGAGACGTTTCAATGGCCGCGTGCGCAAAATCAGCCTATCAAGTTGAAGTGATGTGTGGCGCCTTGCATAAAATGGCGATTGCTGAAGCAAAGAATTTGCCGCAACTGGCCAAAGTAGCCATGGAAATTTGCAAAGCCTGCGAGGAAGAATGCAAAAAGACCAACAAGCATCCCGAATGCAAAGCCTGCGAAGAATCCTGTGCCGCTTGCTATAAAGAATGCAAAGCGATTGCAGCTTAGTTTCTAATACGCCACGATAAATCAACACGTACCGTGTATTGCTAAAACGGCGCCCTGCCGCCGTTTAGCTTGCACTCAAATACAGCCTGATTAAATTCAACCGGCCAGCTAATGATTATTGTTTCGTGATCTTTTGCGAAACCGGAAAGCCGCTCATCGTCCCGACCATCCCGTACCCGGCTATCGAAGTGCCTGTCATACACACATCTCCCATCATGCCGCCTGCCGTGCAATCCGCGTATGCAATTCGACTTAATTGAGCGGACGTTAACGTCGCGGTTGGATTCGCCGGATTGATATAAATCATGGCGTAAGCATTCGCAGCACTCTCCTGCCTATTGGGATACCCATCATAAAGTCCGCTACCGGAGGTCGGTGCGAAGCCGCCCCCGTAGAATGTATTCGTGGTATTTAGCGCAAAAGTAGTGACTAACAAACCGCCCTGTCCATCGCTCTGTGATGAAAGTTGATGCCTTAGTGAAACACTCTGCATCGGCGGGCCGGTCATCGATTCGGTCAGGGTGCCCTGCAAATCAGATACGCTTCCAGTTGTTGAATTTAAGATAAAAGTACCGGTAAAAATGGAATCATTGGGTTGTGTGTCGGGCTCATAAAAAGTAGCGGTAACTGTGTATTGCGTTAACACCTCGACGGGTGATGCGGGCGCGCCATAATTAATGCCATCGTTAGTGGCAGCCACCAGAAACGCATAGCCCGAACAGCTTGACGGACAACTCACACTGAGCGGAGAACTGGCTCCCGTTACCGAGAGTCCCGCAGGATTTGAGGTAACCTGATAGCCCGTGATCGGACTGCCCCCGCTGGAGCTTGGCCCGTCAAAACTAATGAGTACCGTATTGGGGACATGGCCCAACGTGGCGCTGACATTTCCGGGTGATCCCGGCGCGCTAAGTGAGCCCGTCCAAGCGCCCACACTCAGCGTTTGGGTAATTTGCGGGGCGGCATCATAGTTGGCATCACCCGATTGATTGGCAGCAATCATGCAGTCGCCGACAGCAAGACTGCTGACCACACCGCGTAGACTATCCACACTACAAACACCCGGAGTTATGCTGCTATAACTGATAGTCAGACCGGATGAAACGCTCGCCGGGACCTGTGCAGTGCCGTATAAGGTCAACGCGGGGGCTGCAGCAAAGCTCAATGTTTGAAGACGATTATTGATCACGGCAATATTAAGTGTCACCCCGGCAGCCGGAGCATATTCACTATTTCCGGATTGGTTGGCAACGATGCTACAGGTTCCAGCAGTCAGCGCGGAAATCATACCGCTGCTGCTTGTCACGGAACAAACGCCGGGTGTGGTCGTGCCAAACACCACCGGCAGCCCGGAACTGGCGCTTGCAGAAACGCTTGCCGTTCCACCCAACGTTAAAACCGGTGCGGATGCAAAACTGATGCTTTGCGGGTATGCCTTAATTTCGGCGCCGCCACGCCCGCAGCTCGCCAGCAATGCCCCTGCCAGCACCAAAACACCCAGCTTAATTTCATTACAACTGATTGATTTAATTGATATATATTTCATATTAAAAATGTAAATTCAACGCGGCGTTGAGCGACCTTCCCATGCCCGGAACTTGCACGCCCCAGGCTATGGTATTGGTGGACATCGAGTTTCCTTGGCCGACATAGGCACCGCCCAACGGCATTGCATAAAACCGGTTAAATACATTTTCGACGCCAATATCAAAACGCCCTTGTTTCCATTCATAGCTGCCGCGTAAATTAAGCAAACGATAGCTTTCGGTGCGGATTTCATTTCTAACGCTTGAAATAGTATTTTTTGCATCGACAACTTGCAATTCCGCGGTGCTGGTCCATGTCGATACACGTTGTGCCAAAACCAGTTTGGCGTTCAGCGGCATGATGTTATACAGATTGTCGCCGGTGCTGAGATTTTCCCCCCGCACATAATTCAGCAGGCCGCTCACGCTGAAATGGCCAAAATTCTGCGTGCGCATTTGCACATTGCCGGATAAATCCAAACCATACAATCGGGCGGTATGATTGACATATTGCAGATGCACAAAACCGGTTGCCGTGGTTTGATTTAACGCACTGCCGCATTGACCGAAATCACAGCGCCGTGCATCGATGTAATCTTCCACGTAAGTATAGTAAGCGGTGGTTTTAATACCCCACTGCTCTTTATCGGCATCGTGCCAATCGCCGCTGGCGCTCAGGGTGTGGGCGACTTCCGGCTGCACATTGATATTGCCGATATACCCGTTGCCATCACCGACAAAATTATTCATTAAATCGGCCATCGCATTGGTGGACCAAGGGTAGCGCTGATACAGATTGGGCGAACGCGATTTGCGCGCGTAACCGGCATCAAAAATGCGCGCTTCGTCCGGCTCATAGCGTGCCAACGCCGCCATATCCCAGTTGACATCCGTGCGTGCGCGACTGCTTGCATTAAACGTGGCGGCATCATCTCCCCACATCGGCAAGCCATTGTCGTAACCTTGCACGGGTGCCGCATTCATGCTGACAATATCGCTGCGCAGTCCGATCAAACTCACCCATTCCGCGCCCCAATTGGCTTCCCATTCAGCAAAAAAATCCAAGCGATCACGCTTGCCGTAATCCACATTCCAAAACGCATTTGGGCCCATCGTGCCGCCCGCTGCCGGCCACCAGTCATATAAAGTGTAATTTTGATACTCGCCCCCCGTACGCAAAATATCCTGATTGGCTAAAAAAATATTTCCCTGCGCCATTACTCCCGTGGTGCGCGCTTCGGTTTCCATCGGCATGCCCAATGTTCCGTAGGTAAAACGATCCGGCCCCATGTTCATTTTATGCGTGGTAATTTGGTCAAAAAATCGCGCTTCAAAATCACCCCACTCATACACGCCGTTATAGCGCAGATTGAGTTGGGAACCCTGGTTGCCGGTCATATCCATTCGCTGATTGGGAAACCCTTCAAAGCTGACATTTTGCAGACCGACGTTGAGCTGCACCAGGTGCGCGCCATGCCGCAGCGCAACGCCAATATCTTGATTAATAGATTTAAATTCTGAAGAGCCCACTTCGTTGCCCGCCAACCAGCGGCTCCCGGATGTTCCGGGGCCGACGTTCTTGAATGCTTGCGCCGCAAAATAATTGCCCGCCTGTGCACTGGATACGTTGTAAGTGAAATTCAAAAATTCATTGGCCAGTGTGGCTGAAAGATTGCCGCCGTATGCGCTGTTATTGCTCCGGAAAAAGCTGCCGACTTTACCCTGAGTAAAATATTTTTCTTCCTCTCCGGCGAATTCCGGCGCGGTCGATTTCACTTGAATCGTGCCGCCGATACTGTCGCCGCCCACGCTGACCGGGGTGATACCGGCATAGACAGTGGCGCTGGCCACATTGGTGGGATCAATATAGGACAGCGCGGAATTCATGTGATTAGGACAGGCGGACATCAGATCCATGCCGTCCACCTGAATGCGCAATCGATCATCTGCCAGTCCGTGAATAACCGGCAAACTGGAAACGCCGCCCGCGCCATAAAGACTAACCCCGGGAACATCCTGCAGCAATTTAGCACTGTCGCTGGTCGTGGCACGTTGCGCCGAAATTTCCTTCTTTTGCGGAGATGCTGCTCCCAACGTTGAATTGCCGGACTTTGCCGCCGTAACAACCTGCTCGCTTAACATAATGGAATTAATGCCCTCCATATCGGACTGCATATCCTCTGAAATAGCCGCAAATGGAATCACCGCGAACAACGCTATAATTAATTTGAAAGGAAATTTTATGATTTCAGCCCGTTATTCAAGGATTATTTGTGATTGATTATGCCCGCAAGGGCGATGGATTTTACTATGCGTATTGCGGCATTAATGCAAAACCGGGAGGGGTGCGACAATATGTCGCAGGGCGATTAAATCCGAAGCAAATTTTATGGGCGGGAATCGGCTAAAATGCCGCGCCACACCAACCCGATGTGGCGATTTTTTTGGAGAAATACATCATGAATAAATTTTTATGGGCAGGAATCATTACCTGCTTTTCAATTGCTCAGGCTTTTGCGGCAGATGTGGAAGTAACACAGGCATGGGCGCGCGCCACTGCACCGGGTCAAGACAGCGCCGCTGTTGCGATGCAAATTACCAGCGCCCAAGATGCCAACATTATCAGCGTCAGCAGCAGCGCTTCAAGCAGTGCGGAAATTCACAGCATGGTGCATGAGAACGGCATGATGATTATGCGCGCTTTGGATTTGCTGCCCTTAAAAGCCAATCAGGAAGTTTCGCTGGGCGCGGATGGCAACCATCTGATGCTGATCGGTTTGAAGAAACCACTAAAACAAGGCGACTCTGTCACGCTAATGATCACCGTTGAATTCGCCGACAAACATACCGAAAAAGTAAAAGTGAAGGCGCTGGTTAAAGCGCTGACCACCGGTCACGAAGAACACCAGCATCATCATTAACCCTCCCCTGTTTTATCTCAGAAAAAACATTTGCCACAGAGAGCACAGAGTACACAGAGAAAACCGTGGTTCTTCTCAAACTTTTGTGCTCACCCAACAGGTGACAACAAAAGCGATGCTAATCTTCTAATTTTTCTCTGTGTTCTCTGTGGCTTAAATTGCCGTTATTAGGTTTGTTCCTCCTCGTTCGCCAATTCCGGATTCGCCGTGTACGGATCGAGCTCTTTTGGAACGGGCAATTCGCCTGGCTGTTTGGGATACGCGCCGCCGGTGGTTTGATAACGTTTCAACTGGTACACATAGGCCAGCACTTCGGCAACGGCGGTGTACAAAGCTTCCGGAATACTTTGCCCCAAATCAGTATGCTTATACAAGGCACGCGCCAGAGGAGGGGCTTCCAAAATCGGTATATTGTTGGCTTTGGCTATTTCCTTGATTTTGGCCGCCATCAAATGCGTTCCTTTGGCCACCACTACCGGCGCACGCATACCGCTTTCGCTGTACTTTAAGGCGACCGAGAAGTGGGTCGGGTTGGTCACAACCACATCGGCGGTCGGTATCTCCGACATCATGCGGCGACGAGCCATCTCGCGCTGCATACTGCGTACCCGTGCTTTGACCTGCGGATCGCCTTCGGTTTCTTTGGCTTCCTGACGCACCTCTTCTTTGGTCATCTTCAGCTTCTTGGTGTGCTCCCACAACTGGAAGGGCACATCCACCGCCACGATCAGCAGCATACCGCCCATAATGGTGGCAAAACACATCCACATGACACTGCCCAAATGCGGAATCGAAGTCACTACCGGCTCACTCACCAGCAGCAACATCGCATCGCGATTATGCCAAATTGCCCAGGCACCGATACCTCCTACAATCAACGACTTAATAATCGCCTTTAATAGTTCTACCAAGCTATTAACCGAAAACATACGGCCTAAGCCGGTGATCGGATTGAGCTTGGAAAAATTGGGCGCAAGGGGTTTAAACGTCCACAACCAACCGTTCAAAAGCAGAGGAGAGAAAGTGGCCACCACCAGCAGCAGTAACAGAAAAGGCAAAAAAGTCAGCAAGGTTGCCAAAGACAGCTCGTGCAAACGCGGCATGAGCAATTCGGATTTGAAAATAAGATCCTGATTAAGCGTTAACCCTTCGCGGAGCATTTTGATAAGCTCATTGGATAGGGACGATCCCATCAACCAAAGGCCGGCTCCCCCTGCCATCAAAATCGTAAACGTGGATAATTCACGCGAACGCGCAACCTGCCCTTCTTCACGCGCCTGATCCAAGCGCCGTTGCGAGGGTAGTTCTGATTTTTCTAAGTCACTATCTTCCGATGCCATGCCGATTTACTCCATTGGTCATGGCTATTATCGGGGATAGTAATTAAATCAATGCCGGGAAAAGGCGGTGTAATTCAAGGTATTTGTGCGAACCTACTGCTTTATGACACTTCTATAAATTCAATTTTCTGATGGAACTACTAGCCATCTCACTGGTGAAACTACTAGCCATTCCACTAAGGCAGCAAGCTGCCAAGTGGCTGGTTAAAAGCTGCAAAAAACGCAGCAAGTGATTGGTTAGAAGCTAGGCAAGGCGCGAACAAAAAATTAGGACGCGGCATATGCATGATATGTAAGGAGTAATTTTTTGTGAGCAACGCAGCATCGCGAGGTAAATTTAATTTTTAGAGGTGTCCTTTGCTTCTTCGCCGAGATCAAACCTGACTACCACTTCAGAGCCATTGCCGATAAAGTGCACGGTACGGCAAATTCCGGAGAGCAAGGTAATGCCGCGTCCATGCGGTTGCGTGTCCATTGCGCCGGACAGATTCCAGCGATGGTGGTTAAATCCATCGCCGCTATCTTTGAAGCGAATGCGCAAAAATTCACTGCCATCTTCATTCAATATTTTTTTCAGATGCATCTGAATATGCCCCTCTTCTGCACTGGCGAGGCGTTTTGCGCGTTCATCAAAATATTTTTCCATGCCCTCTTCATGCTGCTTAAGTGTGGAGTCCAGCTTTAAAATGCCGTGATCCAGAGCATTGTTATACAACTCCGACAAGATCATAAATATCTTGCCGCTTTGCTCTTTATCTTTCCCCACCTGCTGCACAATATCCAGCAGCAGCGGCACCACATCTAATTTTCTGATTTGTTGAATATCCAATGCGAGAGAGAAATGCCAGACAATATGTTCCGGACCGGACGCCGATACCTTTCCTTCCCGCTTGCGCACCGGCAAGTTACTGATAATTTCACACTGCGCCAACATCAGGGCGATATCATCGGTGGCCGCAACACGAATACCGCTGAATTTATTGAGCGCTTGCCGGAGTATTTCCAAGCGCAAATTCGCAGCGGGGGTTTGCAGCGTTTTCAATAAGCGCGCCAACCCGAATTGCTCACCTTGCTCATTCTCCAATTCGATTGCGCCATCGGAAAACATCAACACACTCTGCCCCGGCTGATCATAGGAATAATATTCAATCGAAGCGTCAAACTCCTGGCGCGTCAAAATCCCCATGGCCAAGTGACGCGATTTAAATTCATGAATCGTATTTCCGTCACCATCAATCACCAGCGGGGGAGGACAACCGCCACACCAAACTTCAACCATGCCCGCATGCGGATCAATCGCGACAATCGTGGCCGCAACAAAATGGCTGACCGGCAACGATTGTTTTACTTTGGCATTGATTTCCTGGGCGATTGTTGAAATATTAAAACCCTTGGAAGTCATCGAATAGAAAGGATGAATTATCGGCATGGCAGCGAGTGCGGCAGCCAGACCGTGCCCCGTACTATCCGCCAATAACAAATGCAAACGCGCATCCGGGGTGCGTGCCATTGCCAATAAATCCCCGCTAAAATTTTCTGCGGGCTGCAACTGAAACTGCACGGAAGGATCTTTGATTTTATCCAGAGCAATCAAACGATTCATATAGCCTGCGGCAATGCGCTGTTCTTGTTCTTTACGCTCCAGATATTCTTCCTGCGCGACAATTTTTTCAGCCAGCCGCTGTTGCAGCATCACGACATAATATTCGTCCGGCTTACTGAAAGATTTTGGCAGCATCTTGCCTTCACTCACCGAACGGTAGAGTTTTATTGCAGACGCTATTTGTGCGGGGGTGGGTTTAAAGCGCAGGGATACATAACCGACTGTTTTACCCTGTTCAAAAATTGGAGTGATGTTCGCATCCACCCAATAATAATCGCCATTTTTACACCGGTTCTTAATAATTCCATGCCAGGATTCACCCGCTTCAATGGTATCCCACGCATGCTGAAAAACTCGCGGCGGTACATCCGGATGACGGATGATATTGTGCGCATGCCCAATCAGTTCGTTTTCCAAAAAACCCGAGGCTTCACGAAACGCTTCATTGCAATAAGTGATAATGCCTTTCAAGTCGGTTTTGGAAACCAACACACACTCTTCCGACAAAACATATTCATTGTCCGTAACAGGTAAATTAATTTTCATCGCCCCCCCTTTTTTACCGACTTCAGACTGCTTCAAGAAAGACAATTTGCCAGAGAAATATCAAAATTAACACTTATAAAACAGTCTGTTATAAAAATTAAACGGTCAATCGCATAAATATGTTGCCGCCACTTCATTGCCTCGCTCCGAATAATCCAACTGATACGCCACACTTTTTACCAGCGCAATGCCCCGGCCATAAGGAAGTTCCGAGGGGCGGGTAGTGATATCACCGGTAAATACAATGGGGCAGAAACCTTCCCCGCTATCCGCCACCTTAATTTTTATTGCGGAATGTTGGTCAATTTCAACAGGCGATATTTCGATTTTAATACTGCCTGTTTGTAGCGCCTGCAACTGCGCCTCGCGAGATTCCAAATAGACTTCAAAGCCGTCCGGCCCCATTTTCAATGCAGAGTCAAGATGCAACAATCCATGATCCAATGCATTATTAAACAGCTCGGAGAGAATCATAAACACCGCCGAATGATGTTCATGCGTCAACTCCATCTTGGAAATAATCTGGGTCAACAACGGTACAATATCAAGGTACTTTAATTCTGCGGCGCCCAAGGTAACCGCTATATGCCAGTTGTCCGCCGTGGCACTATGTTTTCCGGTCGACACTTGGAGCGCTGACACCTGCACGTCTTCCGCATAACGGACATTAATTAGCCCCAGAGAAATATCGTCGTGGGCTGCCTGTCCGTCCAGATGTTTTTCAATACCGGAAATCAGGGTAACAAAGCGTTGTTCCGGGGGCGTTTTACTTAACAGCTCGATAATTCCCTCCTCGCCAAATGCCAATCCCAGCGGCGAACTCATTTCTACCAAACCATCCGAGAATAAAAATAGTTGGGCGTTTTCCTCGCAGTGATAACTCTCAATCTTTGCCGAGAAATCCTCGCCGCTGGCAATTCCAAGCGGCAAATGATGCGAAGCCCATTGGTGCAAAGTTTTACCGGCGTGATTGAACAAAAGAATGGCCGGTATGCCGCCGTTCCAAACTTGAATAACGCCCGATTGTTGATGCAACGACACAATTGCCGCCGAAACAAAACGATCCGACGGCAAATATTTGTTCACCAGAATATTTAAATCCGTGGCAATTTGTCCGGGCGAAAACCCCTTTTCTGTTAAATCGTAAAAGGTCTGACACAGCGGCAATACATTGATTGCCGCAACCAGACCATGCCCAATCGCATCTGCCAACAGGATATTAACCGCGCCATCCGGAGATTTTGCAGCGATTAAAATATCCCCACCCAAATGCTCAACGGGCTGGCTAAAAAATTGCACGCGATTGATGAGTTGCTCCGGAACCTGAATCATTTTCTCCATGATAAAACCGCCCACGCGCAACTCTTCCTCGGTGCGGTCGTGATATTGCTCAAGCACAAGCACTTTATCTGCCAACTCTTTTTTCAACTGCCGGATGTACTGCAGAAACTCATTAAACACTCTGGTGATATGTCCCACCTCATCGCCACTTTCAACTTCGGCCAGCTTGTTCAGGTCCCCTTCGGCCTTAATCGCCAACATGGTTTGCTCCAAATTGATGATCGGCCGTAATACATTCTGGATCAATATCCGGATCATAAAAAACAAGAGTAACTGTAGCAATACCTGTCCGATGCTCAGCAACCAATGTAATTTACTGAGCTGCGTAAATTCATGCTGCAAACTCAGTGTAAGACTCACCGCACCTGCTACTTGACCAAGCGAAATTAGATGGCATTGCAAACAATTGGTACCGTGAAAATCTGTCTCGGCAGCAAAAGGAACAACTACCCGCAGCGTGCGTTTTTTATCCAACTGCCGATGAATTTGTATTTGATTACGGGTGATGGCCTGCCGGTCAAGTTCATCCCGCGTAACCTCTGTTGCCAAACCCGGGCCGAATTGATCGATAACCGGCTGTGCACGCACCACGTGAAAATCTGTCACACCATCCTGACTGGCCATTTTTTTAATATAGGTGTCACGGGCATGCGGCTGGGAAATATTACCGTTGAGCATCATCGCGTTGAGCGACAAAAAAGATTGCGTTGCGCTATCGATGGCACGTTTTTCTGCATCCGCAAACAGCGTGGCTTCAAATTGCCGCGCGACCCAAATTTGGGCCAGAATAAGCACCAACAACAGCAACACCTGAATAGGGATTTGCAGTTTGTTGTGCAAAGATAGATTGAACCACCAAGCTTTCATTTGGACTCTCTGAAGTGTGGCAAGCACTTTCCTCCCCACAGCGGGAAAGAAATAACTAAACCAATAAAAACGGCAGTTTTATCCGCAGATTACGCGGATTTAAAAGCACACAACCCAAACCATGTTCACATGCTAATGATTTTTTAATCTGCGAAAATCTTCGCAATCTGCGGACAACTGTTTTTGGGGTTAAAACAATTCGATATCGCCGCTGACGGGCTTTTGTTCGATGGTATGCAGATACTGGGTTTCTTGTTCAACAATCGTATTGTTATGCAGCGAACGCAGGCGCTTTACCCGGACTTTTCCGGTAGCAGGAAAATACACCACCATACGCGGAAATACGTCGCCCACATCCTCGGAAGTCACACGCAAACCTTCCGTTTTAATATAGTCACGCGCAAACTCGATATTGCGCATGCCCACATCGGTCATATTGGCGATAATACGCCCGCCGCCAAACAGCTTTACTTCCAGATTCTGGCGTTGCCCGCCGTTCTTCATAATTTCATTAATCAGATGTTCCATGGCAAAGTTGCCATAGCGTGTTGAGGAGCTTAAGCCCGCCGCTTTCCAGCCGGTTTCACCCACCGAGGCAGGCAACATAAAATGGTTCATACCGCCGATGCCGCTGACCCGGTCGCGAATGCACGCCGAGATGCACGAACCCAATGTTGTATAAATACCCTCTTCATATTTTGTGACGTAATATTCGCCCGGATTCAGGCGCGCCGAGATAGTATCGTGCGCCTCATTCCAGCCGCGTTTAATATGCTCAAAGCCGGGCAAAGACAAGGGGATGCGCGATTGGGAAGTGAAAGCCATGTGACTATTTACCCATAAAGAGTTGTTCGGCTTCGGCGATTTCTGCTTGCGCCTCAGCCACTACTTCTTCGGTAACCTCGTTCGCCTCCAGCCCCAGTATTTCCCATGCGCGGGGATCAATGGGCGATACATCAGCCGGATCAAGTGTCTGCACTTCGGCCATCAAGGCCAGAATATTGGAGACATGCACCAGCGCCACTTCACGCGGAAAGCGTTGGGCCTGATTAATATCATGGTGGAACTCAATGCACTCTTCCAGCAACGGTGGCAGCTTCCATTGACGCGCCAACTCGCCGCCCACCTGGGCATGATCCGCACCGACAACCTGTCGTTCCGCTATATAGATTGGAATTTCATCGCCACTATCCAGCACCAGTAGCAAAGCATCTTTGGCTTGCTGGGGCATGCGATTAAAGATGACCAGCTCGCCGATATCATGCAGCAAAGCTGCGGTAAAAATTGCATCCGGATCAACTTTTCCGATTTGCCTGGCCAGAATGCGGGCAATCAATCCGCAATATAAACTATGCCTCCAAAAGTGTTCCATGGACACCAGTGTATTGGGCAATCCCTCAAATGAACTGGCGACCGACGTCGCCAGTGCCAAACTGCGAATTTGACTGGTTCCGATAATCGAAACTGCTTTGGGAACAGTATCAATCGTTGAAGAAAAACCATAAAAAGAACTATTGGCGACGCGCAATAAGCGCACGGTAAACGAGGGATCCTGGGCAATTACTTTGGAGATATCAGCGACATTGCTGTTGGGATCTTCGACCAGACGATTGATGCGGATAAATACATCCGGCAAAGTAACCAACCCCCCCACACCCTTTACCAACCCGGCAATATCTATTGTCATTATCAGCGCGCCCTGCATTAAGTAATGCAATTAAAAAATTAACATTAAACAGGAGGTTACATTACCTGCCAATCGTGAATAATTTATGAAAGTTGGCAATATCCAGAATCTTCACCACCGTTTCATTGGGGCTAAGTAACGCAACTGTCTTATTCACGTTCTGCGCGCGCTCACGCAGCATTAACAACATACCCAATGCAGAACTGTCCAGATAATCCACTTCCGCCAGATTCACCTCAATCTTTTGAATTGCATCATCGGCCAAAGCGGAAGAATATATTTCCTTAAAATCGCGATGCACATTGAAGTCAAAGCGTCCGCCCAATATCAAGGTTGCCACGTCGCCATTTTTTATTTGCCGGATATCCATATATATTTTCCTTTGATTTAAATAGTAGAAGTAAGTGAGACGCCCCTGCAACGCGCTTTATTACACCCGGTTACTCAAGCCGCCACTGCTGATAATCTTTTGCAATACCTTTTGCGCCATATCCTGAATCGGCACAATTTCATCGACCGCGCCCACCTGAACCGCTTCGCGGGGCATTCCGTACACCACACAGGTCGCCTCATCCTGGGCGAAATTATACGAACCGGCCTGACGCATTTCCAGCATGCCAATGGCGCCATCTTTGCCCATGCCGGTCAACATTACGCCGATCACATTTTTACCCGCGTTTTGCGCCACCGAACGGAACAATACCTCCACGGAAGGACGGTGGTGATTGACCGGCGGAGACTGGCTTAATTCAGTCATGTAATTCGCGCCGCTGCGCTTGATCATCAGATGCGAATGACCGGGAGCAATGTAGGCATGTCCGGGCAAAATACGTTCTCCCCCCTGCGCCTCCAGCACCGATATTTTGCACAAACTATCCAGACGTGCAGCGAATGATTTGGTAAATGCTTCGGGCATATGCTGCGCGATCACAATACCCGGCGCATCGGCCGGCAAGCGCACTAAAAATTCTTTAATCGCTTCCGTGCCGCCGGTGGAGGCGCCCACTGCAATAATTTTTTCAGTTGTACTAATTCTGGCTCCCAACGCAGGTAAAGTTGTTCGTGCAACCGGACTGGCTGAGGGAACACGAAATTTCCCGCGCGCCTGATAGGCCACCCGAATTTTCTCTGCGATGGTATCGGCGTATTCACGCAGTCCGTCGGCAATTCCCATTTTGGGTTTGGGTAAAAAGTCGACCGCGCCCAATTCCAGTGCGCGCAACGCCGCTTCCGAGCCGCGTTCCGTCAAACTGGAAATCATCAATACCGGCATGGGACGCAGACGCATTAATTTGTCCAAAAACGTCAACCCGTCCATCTGCGGCATTTCCACATCCAGGGTCAACACATCCGGATTAAGCGTCTTGATCATCTCCCGTGCCTGCAGTGGATTGGATGCCGCCCCCACCACATTCAGATCGGAAAAAGATTTGATCACCTCGGTGAGAATGGCGCGAATAAGCGCCGAATCATCAATGATAAGTACGTTAATTTTTTTAGGGAGTAGCGCTTCGTTTTGCATTTACTGATTCTCGTTATAGTTGCTATTGGGGAAATTAAAACAACTCAACATCACCCTGAATATCCGCATGTTTAAGACGAGAACCATAATCGGCCTCGCGAATGATGATTGTATCGTTATTTGCATGACGAAGCTTCTTCAGCATGACCCTTCCCGAGTTCGGAAAAAAATAAACTTTGCGCGGGTAAATATCCAATAAGGACTTGGCCACAACGCGAATATTTTCATTCTTTAAATATTCCAACGCGAATTCTACATTGCGCTCGCCCACGTTGGTCACGGTAAAGCCGCGCATCACATTGCCCCCGCCAAAAAGTTTGGCTTCAAGATTGGAACGTTTGGCCCCGCCTTTTAATAATTCATTAATCATCTTTTCCATCGCGTACGCCCCATAACGCGCCGCAGAAGCTACCGGGCTATAACCGTCACTTTTATCTTCCGGCAACATAAAATGATTCATCCCGCCAAACCCGGTAACCCGATCCCGAATACACGCGGCCACACACGAACCCAGCACGGTGACGATCACCATATCGCGCTTGGTTACATAGTACTCACCGGGCAAAAGCTTAATCGCCTCCCGATCGAAAGTACTGTCGAAATAACGGTTGGGAGAAAGGACTTCTTCAAAGTCCGAGTGGTCTGTCATTTAGCGACTTTCCTCGGTTTTTTTCTGTAATTTATGCTTGGGATTTAATTCATACACGGTCTTGCCACGCAATTTAAAACAATCGTCGGCATGATGAAAACTTTCCGAATGACCTGCAAACAGCAATCCGTCGCTGCGCAACAGCGGCACAAATTTTTTCAAAATATCCAGTTGTGTTTGCTTGTCGAAATAGATCATTACATTCCGGCAAAATATTGCATCGATAGGCGGTCTGACTGTCCAAGTGTTATGCAGCAAATTTAACTGGCGAAAAGTAATCATGCTTTGCAACTCGGGTCTCACTCTGACATGACCTTCCTGGGCACCGGTACCACGCAAGAAGAAACGCTTAATCAATTCCGGATCCAGTTTACTCACGCGCTCATCGGGATACACCCCTTTTTTTGCGGTCTCCAGCACTTTGGTGTCCACATCGGTGGCAATAATACTGACCTGCGAGGCATCCCGCCCCAAGGTATCCAACACCGTCATCGCCATGGTATAGGGCTCTTCTCCGGTGGATGCGGCAGAACACCACAACACAATCGGGTGTTTACCACGAATGGTACGCAGATGATCCGCCAGTATCGGGAAGTGATGCGGCTCGCGAAAAAACGAGGTTAAGTTAGTGGTTAGCGAATTGGTAAAAGCTTCCCACTCCTCCGCATCATTGCTTTCCAGCAGCGCCAGGTACGCGCCAAAAGTTTGAATTCCGGTGGCGCGCAAACGTCGCGACAAACGGCTATACACCAGCTCTTGCTTGGAGTCACTGAGGGATATTCCCGCGTGCGCGTAAATTAATTTGCGCACCCGATCAAAATCATTCAGGGTGAAATGAAATTCACGCCCTGCTTTTAGTTCTGTATTTTCAGCCATTTTTCACTCATTGAAATCGGGGAAGGGTTAATGGGAAAGCGGGAAGGGCAGCCCCATCTCTTTGATTATTGGGCGCTAGTTTTAACCTTCCCCCTATACCCTTCTTCCTTCCCTGTATTACACCTTAAACATCCCAACTGAAACGCTCAAACTATGCGCCTGCTCTTCCAGCGATTCTGCTGCTGCGGCGGCTTCTTCAACCAATGAGGCATTTTGTTGGGTAACTTCATCCATCTGCGTAATCGCCTGATTAACCTGTTCGATACCAGAGCTTTGCTCCAGCGAAGCTGCTGAAATCTCCGACATGATATCTGTTACCCGCTTAATACTGCCAACTATTTCCTGCATGGTTTGACCGGCTTGCGCAACCAATTTACTCCCCGCACCTACCTTGCTAACCGAGTCGTCAATGAGCTGTTTAATCTCTTTCGCTGCCGCAGCGCTACGCTGTGCCAGATTACGCACTTCGGCGGCCACCACCGCAAAGCCGCGCCCCTGTTCACCCGCTCGGGCGGCCTCCACCGCCGCATTTAATGCCAGAATATTTGTCTGGAAAGCAATGCCATCAATTACCGAAATAATATCCACAATCTTGTGCGATGACGCGTTGATACTTTCCATGGTGGAGACAACTTCCCCGACCACTTCACCACCTTTGCTGGCCACACTCGAAGCGCCTATCGCCAATTGATTAGCCTGCTTGGCGTTATCGGCATTATGTTTCACGGTTGCGGTAAGTTGCTCCATACTGGCCACCGTCTCTTCCAGACTGGATGCATTTTGTTCAGTACGTTGCGACAGATCCGCATTACCACTGGCAATTTCACGCGCTGCCGTATTAATGGTATCAGTGGCAGTCTTGATTTCTAAAATAATGCCCTGCAATTTCTCGGCTGTGGCATTGGAGTCCTCTTTTAACTGTCCGAATGTACCCTGATATTCATTGGTGATACGATCGGTCAAATTGCCGTGCGCCATGGCATCCAACATACGCACAACCTCCTGTAAGCTGCGATCCGAGGTTTCCATCAAGTAGTTAATATCAGTCCCTAATTTTTTAAAGAAGCCTTCTTTACCCTGCATATCCAAGCGCCGGGAGAAATCTCCTCTTGCAGCACCTTCCACGATATCCGCCACTTCTGCTTCCACCGCCACTTCCGCCGTACGATCCTGCCATTCCAAAGCGGCTCCCAGACGTACTCCTTTTTCATTTATGACCGGGTTTGCCGCCAGCGCAAAAGTACGTCCACCCACCACAATTTGGGTGCGATACGTGCTTGTCAAAGATTCCAGCATAGCTTTTTGGTGCGCCGGTTTTTTGTGGAACACATCAATACTGTTGCCCAAAATATTTGCAGCCTCAAAATCGGGTATGCCTTTGCGCATGTCGGGCGCGGCCTCGCTCATCAGCTGTTTAACCGCATTATTCATGTAGATAATTTTATGTTCAACATCCGAGATCATCACGCTGGTTGATGCATTGTCCAAACCTATACGGATGCGCAGATTCTCATCCGCAGTGCGGCGCGCTTCCACCACATCAAAACCCAGCATGGTTTCCATCGATTTCATCGCATTCAACATGCGGCCAATTTCGCTATTGCCTTGAGTGGAAATCGGCACACGATAATTTCCTTGGGCAATCTCACCCAATGCTCCAGTTGCCTGATGCAAGGGACGCAGCACACTGCGTAAAATCAGGATTGATAAGCCCAGAGCCAGCATGAGAGAAATACTCATTACCGCAATTGATACCTGCAACTGCTGCCGACTGTCATGCTCCAATTTATCAAACGTACTGGACAAGCCGGCTTGAGTATCTTCCTGAATTTGAGTTACCAATTCACCCATCAATTCGGTAGGTTTGCGGTCAATGCCTTTTACCAGCGCATCCACCACAATACCGCTTTGGGTATTATTAACATCATAAGACTTAAGCGCCTGGTGATAACTTTTCATCAAGCCCTCATGCGCGTTAAGCAAACTTTCCACACCCTCCGTACTAATTCCGATCTGTTCCATCACCGGTTTTAAGGTATGCAAATCGGACTGTACTAATTCGCCCCTCTCATTAAACTGCTTCAAATATTTTTCAAACTGCGCCGGATCGTGGCCACGCAGTAAAATATTTTTCCACTCCTGTACTTGTTCTTTAAAATGCACCTGTGATTTATAAGCCATATCCAAGGCAAAGCCCTGCGTACCGACCTCCTCCATACTCGCCACAGAATTCTGCTTACTATTCAGCATTCCGTTTAAGTTGTACGCCCCCAAACCAACCAAAGAACACAACATGAATATGACCAAGACACTTAAGCGCTGCACGACCGAACGATCATCAAACCAATGCGTCAATCCGTGAATCAATCCCGATTTAACCAAACGCCCCTCTTCCAAGTGCACCTTGGATAGTCCGGCATTCATCTCCTTGTACAAACCTTCTGCCGCCGCAATTGCCTCACGACTCGGCTTATAGCGTACCGACATAAACCCGACTTGCTTGCCGTCCTCGAAGATCGGCGTCACATTAGCTTCCACCCAATAGAATCCGCCATCTTTACGGCGATTTTTGACTATTCCAGTCCACGGCTTTCCGGCTTTCAAAGTTGCCCACAAATCAGCAAACGCTTCGCCCGGCATATCGGGATGTCGCACCAAATTATGTGGTGCGCCAATTAACTCTTGCTCGGCAAAACCACTGGCTTCAATAAAATCGACGTTGCAATGGGTAATAATGCCCTTTAAATCAGTCTTGGAGGCCAACAACACCCCATCCGGCATAACATATTCTTTATCGGTAATTGGTAAATTGGTACGCATAACCCCTCCTCGAGATTTAATATTAATTCTTTATAATCATATAGTTAAGCGAATTAATATAATTTTCCGACTAACACCGTCACACCGGCTAATAAACTCCATTTGGGTGTTGAGTCATTTAAACCGGCAGCCAATCCCGCATCCCACACCACGCGTTTACTCAACGCATAATTTACCGACACCAAGGCTTGATCGCTGGGCTTGAATCCGGAACGTATCGAACCAAAAAGCTCTGCTGCTACGCCCCATTTTTCATTTAACGGACGCGACCAAGTCGCGACCCACCCCCACTGTTGTTTCGATTCACCGGCGGAAACACTTCCAAGCGTGGTTAAATTCAGGTTGATATCGATGGTATTGCCGGACAAATCGGCACTATAAATTCCGTTGATCAAATGATCCGTTTTTCCGCTGCCCCCGTTCAAGCCCTCTTTAGCCGTTGCCGCAACAAAACCATACTCCATACCGAATGCCGAGCTGCCATTTTCACTCACCCCAAAGCGGTGCTTTAACAAAAACGAAGTGTCACCCAAACCGCTTATCGATGAACTCTGCGCAACCGTCTGATTGACAAAGGCCTCACCTCCCAGCAACACACCACTATTTTGAGCAAATGCAAATTTCAGCATATAGGGCAGGCTGCCCCGCGTGGAATCATCACGACTTTTACTACTCAGCCATCCCGCCTCCAGTTCTAACCAGCCTGACTGGGATAGTGCGGCAGGATTGGAAACCGTAGAACGATACGGCGTGACTGCGGGGTTCTCTTTGGCAAAACAGGGGGTTAGCAAAATAATATTTAACGTAGCAATTAACCAAAGTTTATTTCGCATGAATTTTTCTCTACTTATTACCAATGAATTTACAAAAATCTGTTCGGGAATAGCAAAGGGCGCAATAAGCATGACGCAATGCGCGTCGCTTATTGCGCCCTTCAACAGCTTGATTCTAATTACTTATGCTACTACCGCGTCCATCAATTCCATATCGCGGCTGGACATCAGCTTCTCGATATCCACCAGAATCAACATACGCTGATCGATAGTTCCCAAGCCCATGATGTAACGCGTATCGAGCGAGGTGGACAAGGAAGGTGCCGCTTTAATCTGTTCATGCGCCAGGGTCAGCACATCCGACACGCTGTCCACCACCACGCCCACTACGCGGGTGCTCAGATTCAAAATTATCACCACGGTGAGCTCGTTGTAGGTGACCGTGCCCAGATTAAATTTGATGCGCAAATCCACAATCGGCACGATGATGCCGCGCAGATTGATCACGCCTTTGATAAACGACGGCGTATTGGCGATGGCGGTCACCGCATCGTAGCCGCGAATTTCCTGCACTTTGAGAATATCCATCCCGTATTCTTCGGCGCCCAGCGTGAAGGTGAGAAACTCGCCTCCTGCGGTGCCACTGGTGTTAACTGTGTTTGCTTCGGTTGCCATGTCAGTCTCCCTTGTCTTTTAGCCGTGCTTGTCTGCTCTTCTCGGACGAGCGGCTTAGTATTTGTAGGTTGGGTTAGGCGCGCTCTTTGCGCCGTAACCCAACATGACAATAAATTATGTTGGGTTGCCTTGCCTAGCCATCTGACTAAGGCAGCAAGCTGCCAAGTCATTGGTTAACGCTGCGCTAACCCAACCTACAAAACCGCATTCTGCTTAAAACTCTTCCCACTCTTCTTCGCCACCTTCTTTACCGGCAGCAGGTTTGCTGGGCAGGGCTTTCGCTTTGCCTGCAGGGGCTGCTTTCTTCGCGGGCGCAGGATGTCTGGCAGCAGGTTTAGCAACCGCACGCGAAGCTGATGGAGCCGCAATGCGAGCTTGTCCCATCGCGCTGTTGTCCATCTTGAATACGCTGACGGCACGGGTGAGGTTCTGCGCTTCTTCTTCCAGAGATTCGGCTGCGGCAGCGGCTTCTTCCACCAGAGCGGCATTTTGCTGGGTGACTTCGTCCATCTGGGTGATGGCCTGATTCACTTGTTCAATACCGGTGCTTTGTTCAGCCGAGGCGGCGCTGATTTCAGACATGATGTCGGTCACGCGTTTAACCGCGTTGACAATTTCTTCCATGGTCTTGCCCGCGTCATCCACCAGCTTGGTGCCGATCTCGACTTTCTCGGTCGAATCGCCGATCAGGGTTTTGATTTCCTTCGCGGCAGCGGCGGAGCGCTGTGCCAAGTTGCGCACTTCGGCAGCCACTACAGCGAAGCCACGGCCCTGCTCACCGGCACGGGCGGCTTCAACCGCGGCATTCAAAGCCAGAATGTTGGTCTGGAAGGCGATGCCGTCAATGACACTGATGATATCCACGATCTTGCGGCTGGATTCGTTGATGGAGGACATGGTGCCCACCACTTCTTGAACCACCGCGCCGCCTTTTTGTGCCACGGAACTGGCGTTGTGTGCCAATTGATTGGCTTGTTTGGCGTTGTCGGCATTTTGTTTAACGGTGGAGGTGAGTTCTTCCATGCTGGCTGCAGTTTCTTCCAGACTGGAGGCTTGCTCTTCGGTGCGTTGCGACAGATCGGTGTTCCCCGAGGCGATTTCTTTGGAGGCGGTGCCGATCGAGTCGACCGAGACCTTAACGTCGGTCACCAGGGTCTTGAGGTTGTCCACGGTGGTGTTCACACCATCTTTAACCTGACCAAACAGTCCGGGATAAGGTTTCTCTATCTTTTGCGTCAAATCGGCATCGGCCAATGATTTGGCCACGCGCATGATGTCATTCATGGCGTCATCCGTCACATTGGAGAGTTGGTTGAGCAGTTCGGACAGGGTCTTGGTGTAGCCTTGCTTTCCGCTCATGTCCATCTTGGTGCTGAAGCTGCCGCGTACTGCTGCGTCTTCCACGATGGCGCGGATTTCTTCGACGATCTTGGTGAGTGAGTCAACGGTGCTGTTGACGCTGACTTTGACCTGCCCATAAGCACCCTGATAATCCTGGGTGACTTTCTGAGTCAAGTCACCTGCGGCCAAGGCATCGGCCACGCGGATGGTGTCTTTAAATGCGCCGTCTACCGTGTTACTCAATTGGTTCAACAGTTCAGACAGCTCTTTGGTGTAACCAGCTTTGCCGTTCAGATCCATTTTGCTACTGAAGTCGCCTTTGTTCGCGGCAGCGACTATGTTACGGATATCCCCGACGATTTGCCGCAAGCTGTCTTGCATGGTCTTTAACGAATACACCAGACTTGTTGTATCTCCTTGTTTGATTTCAAGATTTGCAGTCAGATCGCCTTGCGCGATCTTGTGTACCGCCTCGGCTGCGTAGTCAGGTTCGCCGCCCAGCTGCTTCATCAAGTTGCGCACGATCAGGAAAGCAATGCTCACACCAGCCAACACGGCAATGATCGCCAATATAATAATCAGCATGAGCGCGCTTTCCACATCCTTATCAGCTTTCTCTCCAGTCTGCTTCATCAAGTCGCTTTGAAAGTCAATCAAGCCACTGATCGATGCCAGATATGCTGCCTGTGTCGGGCGAATTATTTCCAACAGATAAGTTGTAGCCTCTGCTTGCTTCCCCTCTTTCATCAGAGTCAGGAATGTATCTTGCCCTCCAACATAAGCGGATCGCGCATCCTTAACCTTATTCAATACGGCGATACCCTCGGGTGACTTAATCGTCTCTTCAAGCTTGATAAGATTTTCCTTAATGAACTCGCGCTGCTCACCGATACGGTCTATTTCCTTCTGGATCTTTGCCGCCTCTTTTTCCAAAAGGGCATTACGCATCGCACGTGCGATGTTATTCACCCCATCCACCATATTGTTTGCCCAAACGGTCTTGGGAAACTTGTCGCCAACAATATCGTTGAGTTCACCCTCGACAGTGCGCATATTTGTGATACCCAGCACCGCGATGATGATCATCAAGATGATCACCGAGCCAAAGCCCAGTGCCAATCGGGTTCCTACTTTCATGTTTGATGAAGCCATTTTGTTCTCCCTGTTGTCGGTAAATTTAAAGCGATTGCGCTGCGCGAGATACATGCGACGCAGCCAATGCCATTACATCCAAAATCAACGCTACTCTTCCATCTCCCATAATCGTCGCACCGGAAATACCGTGAACTTTACGGAAATTCGATTCCAAACTCTTAATCACCACCTGATGTTGCCCGAGCAGATCGTCCACCATCAACGCGGTTTTCTTCCCTTCCGACTCAATAATGACCACAATACCCTTGGTAAAATCTTTAATAGCATTGTCGATGCCAAACACTTCATGCACTGCCACCAACGGCAAGTATTCACCGCGCACGCGCAACAAATGTCCTTCACCGCTGACCGACTTCAGGTCGTTCGGATCAACTTGCAGCGACTCCACAATTGAACCCAGCGGCGCAATAAATATCTGACCGCCCACCGAGACTGACAGTCCATCCAGAATCGCCAAGGTCAGCGGCAAACGAATTGTGGTTCGCGTGCCGTAACCCTCGGCGGAATCAATTTCAACACGACCACCCAGTTCGGCAATATTTCGCTTCACCACGTCCATGCCCACACCGCGACCGGAAACATCGGTAACCACTTCCGCCGTCGAGAATCCGGCTTCGTAAATCAGCATCCAAACTGCCGAATCCGGCATGTCATCGCTGACATTCATGCCGCGTTCTTTAGCCTTGTTCAAAATGCGCGTGCGGCTGAGACCGCCGCCATCGTCGGCCACTTCAATCACGATATTGCCCCCCTGATGGAAGGCATTCAACGTGATCGTACCCGTTTCTGATTTACCGGCAGCCGCACGTTTCTCCGGCATTTCAATGCCGTGATCCAGACTGTTGCGAATTAAGTGGGTCAGCGGATCGGCAATTTTCTCGATCAGGCCTTTATCCAACTCGGTGCCTTCACCCAGAGTTTTAAGTTCGATTTTCTTGCCCAGCTTGCTCGCCATATCGCGCACCACGCGCGGGAACCGGCTGAAGACAAAGGAAATTGGCAGCATCCGCACGGCCATCACGGCTTCCTGAATGTCGCGCGTATTGCGTTCCAGCTGACTTAAACCGCTTTGAATACCTTCCACCACCATCGGATCAAGCAAAGACGCGGATTGAGACAACATCGCTTGAGTAATGACCAACTCGCCGACCAGATTGATTAGTTGATCGACTTTTTCCACGCTGACGCGAATTGAAGTTTCTGCTGCTGCGGGCGGCGGGGTTCGATCTGCCGCACGACGGGTTGGGTGCGCTTGTTCGGCAACCAAATGGGGCGCTTCTTGGGGTGAGGCGACAGGCTGTTCTTTTACCGGAATCACCACAGGCGCAGTATCGGGATTAGGTTCTTGCAAAAATCCATAGCCACGCGAATTTTCACGTTCGGTTTTTTGTACCGGGGTTTCTTCAAAAAATCCGTAACCCTGTTGGTTTTCTGCTGCGGCGACGGCCGTTTCAGGTTTGGCCGCAGGCTCGTCATCAAAAAAACCATAACCCGGATCAGCCGCAGCGACCGGGGGCGGAGCTGGTTCATCGTCAAAGAAACCATAACCGACAGGTTCTTCTGCAACAGGGGGAGTTTCTTGGGGAGGAGCAGAGGGAAGTTTCGCGCTTGCAGCGGGCTGATCAACTGAAAGACGTTCCAGAAACGCGCGTGCATTTTTTACGACTTCGAGATCCACTTCGCTATTATCTCGGTGCCCGGCCAATTGCATGTTAATCGCATCGCCGGCTTCCAAAAATGCGTTAACCATTTCGTTGGTCAACTGCATTTCCTGTTTGCGCAATTTATCCAGCAGAGTTTCAAGGACATGCGTTACTTCGATCATGTCGGTGAAGCCAAAAGTACCGGCTCCGCCCTTGATGGAATGTGCCGCACGGAAGATGGCGTTGAGGTCATCCATGCTGGGATTATCAACATCCAAGCCCAACAATAACTTTTCCATGTTGGCAAGATGTTCGGCGGCTTCTTCAAAAAAAACTTGGTAAAACTGGCTCAGATCAAAACTCATGGCAGCTGCTACCTTTTTGATTTTCTTGTAAAAAACTATTGTTTTTCAACAACAGGCGCATGCATTACGCCGTCTTCCTGCCTAATTCAACAATAATTGTCACAAGGTTCGGGGTGGACACAGATAGTGCCCACCCCGGATTTATTTTTGAAATTTACCCGATAACTTTTTTCACGACTTCCAGCAATTTTTGCGGATCGAACGGTTTTACAATCCAACCGGTTGCACCAGCTGCTTTACCCTGTGCTTTCATGGCATCGCTGGATTCAGTGGTAAGCATCAGAATGGGCACGCTACGATAGGAAGGCATGCCGCGCAAATTTTTAATGAGAGTCAGCCCGTCCATACGCGGCATATTCTGGTCGGTCAGTACTAAATCTACCGTCTTCATTTTGGCTTTATCCAAGCCTTCCTGACCATCAACTGCTTCAATAATTTCGTAACCCGCACTTTTCAAAGTGAACGCCACCATTTGCCGAATCGAACTTGAATCGTCCACACTTAAAACTGTCTTAGCCATAACTCCCTCGCTGCCGAATATTCATTCACGCTAAAATAAATCAATGTCACTGGTTTCCATTTTATCTTGGCGAACCGGGGAACGCTCACTAAGCCGTTCCGCTTCGGCAAATATATCATTTATTTCCTGACGCATCTGTGAAATTCTTTCAGCCGAAGCATTCTGCCCCTGTTCGGCTTCAGCCGCCCAAACACCCAAACGATGCCACGCCGTTTCCATACTGGTTACGCGGGTATGCGAGTGTTGAATAAGTTGCCCAACCATGTCCTGAAATTGCAGGGAAGTCACTGCTTTGCCTACCACTTGGTTTACTTCACTGGAAATATGATTCTGCTCTTCAATCACCTTCACCATATTCTTATTCATCTGGTTCACATGATCCAGCGTTAAATCCATCTTACTCTTTGATTCTAAAGCAAAATTCATATCAAGCGAAGCCATGTTACTAATCGACTTTTCCGCATCGATAATGGCATTGCGTACATCCGTCACATTGCTGCGAATCTGTCTGCTAAACTGATCGGAACGACCCGACAACTTGCGCACTTCGTCAGCCACCACCGCAAAACCCCGGCCAGACTCACCAGCGCGTGCTGCTTCAATGGCCGCATTTAATGCCAATAAATTGGTCTGCTTAGAGATTCCGTCAATTTCACCCAGCACATCCAAAATACCCGTCACCTGGCGACTGACCGTATCCATTTTATCCACCAGCTCCATCGCGGTTTTGCTGTTGCTGATAATGCTGCCCACCAACTCTTTCAACATATCCGAGGTTTCGACGATAAACTCTTCCAAGCCTTCATTTTTATTACCACTTGCATTCCCGCCGGTAACAATTGAACTGGCCACATCATTTTGGCTTTGAATCAGGGTTTGCATCCCGCTAAAACTTTCCAGCAACTTGCCAATTGCATCGGCCAGCAACATTTGCACCTGATTCAAGTCGGCGTTGGCACCGGCAAAGTGTGTGGCAAACTGCGTGTGCGTTTGCGCCAATACGCTTTCCACCGCACTCGGCTGGGTATTTAATTTTTCACTTGCATCGCGAATATCCTCCTGCTTGCCGTGGTACAACAAGAAGAGATAGATAGCAACGATCACCAGCACGTGAAGCACGGTTTCCACAATTGCCGAGGAACCGCCTGCCATTGTGTAATGTAATGCCACCGAGATGATCGCCATCGCGACCATAAAAACCAGCAGCTGTTTATTATGTGCGTCTCTATGTTCTATATGCATGATGACCTCGCTTCATGACAAACTCGTTTCAATTTTAATACTCAATTATTTCAATAATTTTTACGAATTGAATCCGCCAATCAATGAACATCCCCGAGCAATTCTTTAATATCCAAAATCAACACAATCTCACCTTCGCTCGACATGGTGACTCCTGCCACGCCTTTGGGACGGAAAGTATCCAGCGATTTAATAACCACATCATCGTGGCCGGCAAAACCGTCGGCGGAAAGAATGAAGCTTTGCGTACCGACTTGCATCAACACGCCCACTTCCGACTTACCGGATTCTTGCCAGCCAATCAAATTGGCCAGTGAGCGTACCGGCAATACTTCGCCGCGCACCACCATGGTGGGCCGACCGGAAATGAGTTGCTGCCCTTCCGGGGTAACTGACATAATTTCGCGAACCATCGACAACGGCACCGCAAACGGCTGATCACTCAGGCGCAATAACAGCACCGGTAAAATTGCCAAGGTCAGAGGCAGGGAAATCGTGAAAGTTGAACCTTTTCCCGGCTCCGATTCAATTTCAATCGAACCATTCAGTTTTGAGATATTGGTCTTAACCACATCCATACCGACACCGCGACCGGACACGCTGGAAATTTCATCTTTGGTGGAAAATCCCGGTAAAAAGATCAAATTCAGGCTGGCTGTTTCATCCAGCGCACTGGCCGCTTCGGGCGAAATCAATCCTTTTTCAATCGCTTTGCTGCGGATCACTTCGGGACGCATACCTTTGCCATCATCCGAAATGCTAATCAGAATATGATCGCCTTCCTGACGAGCACCCAGATAAACCGAACTCTTTGAAGACTTACCGGCAGCAGAACGTTGTTCAGTGCTTTCCACCCCATGATCTACCGCATTGCGCACCAAGTGCACCAGCGGATCGTTCAAGTCCTCGATCATGGTTTTGTCAATTTCGGTCTCTTCACCGGACAATACCAGCTCGACATCTTTACCCAATTGGCGTGCCAGATCGCGTGCCAAACGCGGATATTTTTTGAACAAACGGCCAATGGGTTGCATGCGCGTATTCATCACCGCGTTTTGCAAACTCACCACCAGCATATCCAGCTGGCTTACCGACTCATCCAATGATTTCAGTGTTTCCGCATCCGAACGTCCCTGCAAAATGTCACTGCGCAAATGCGTTAACCGATTTTTGGTTAAGCCAATTTCACCCGATAAATTAAGTACTTGATCAAGACGATCGGTATCTACGCGAATCGTATTATCTTTGGCGGCAGGCTCGGCTTCACGGCGCGTAGCGGGAGGTGCGGCACGTCCCGGAACATCCTCGGAGCGACGCCCAAAGGCACTTTGTTTTAATTTCTCTTCATCAATCGCAAGTTGTTCGGCATGGAGTTGATCGGCAGATTTTTCCGGGGCAGTAGCGGGGGCCGCAACTGGAGTGGCAACTACCGCAGGTGCAGCAACAGGTGAATTTCCACCGACTAGCGTTTGATATAACGCATTCCAATCTGGGCCATTTTGGGCGGCTTCCTGCAGAGCGCTGGAAACAGCCGGAGCTGCAGGTGCCGGAGCGGGTTGCGCGGGTGCTTTGGGCTTATCTCCACCCAATGAAACGGCTTTGCCTTGCAATGCCGCCTCTAAAGCATCCAACACAGCTTGTGGTGCGCGTTGCGGTTGCACGCCGCGCCCCAGATCGTTAAACATTAAGCGCACGTCACCTGTCGCTGCCAGAATAACATCCAACAGGCCGGGATTCAGATGGAGCTCCGAGTTGCGTAATTTATCGAACAGATTTTCCGTGAGGTGACATAAGGTCACCAATTCGGTCGCATTAAGAAATCCCGCGCCGCCTTTGATGGTGTGGAAACCCCGAAAAATGACATTGAGAATATTCTTGTCTTGAGGCGATTTTTCCAGCTCCATCAATTTGCTGTCCACATCGGCCAGCAAATCTGATGCCTCAAGTAAAAAATCCTGCAACAACTCTTCCATGCCTGTGAAGTCGTTCATTTTAGAACTCCAATATTTCTAGCGATTCACCCCCCCGCGCCCTCGCGGGAGATGTTCTATAAACCGCTGTTGCAATTACCTTCGATGCAAATCAAAAACAGCCACAGAGAACACAGAGTACACAGAGAAATTGGCTGTTTGCCTTGTTTCCCCAGACCACCCAAGAGATGGGTCAAGACTCGACCTCAACCAATTACACTCTCTGTGATCTCTGTGTTCTCTGATAAAACTCCTAGCCAATCCACTAAGTCAGCAAGCTGACAAGTGGCTGGTTATGTGGCAAAAATGCTTTACACCCACTCCGCCTACAAAATTAAAATCCTAAACTTTCCAATAAATCATCAACTTGCGCTTGACTTGTCACCACATCACTACGCCCTTTGCCATTGATCACCGGGCCATTTAATAATCCTGAGTCAATCTTCACCGAAGGCGGGGCGTTTTCAATGAGGAGCGAGACCAACTGTTGCTCCATATTTTGCGTGACTTCGATGATTTTCTTGATCACCTGTCCGGTCAAATCCTGGAAGTCCTGCGCCATCATAATTTCGGTTAAATAAGCATTGGTTGCTTTGGTCTGTTTGGGAACTTCCACCAAATAAGCATGGGTGCGCGTCGCCAATTGTTTAAATTGTTCGGCATCCAGTTTCTGGTCAAAAAGTTTTTGCCATTCCGCCGATAAATACTTGGCTTCACCCTCAATTTTCTCCACCACCGGCTGGGCTAAATCGGTTGCATTTAGCACCCGCTCGGCGGCTTGCTGTGTCATGGTGGCAATATAGTTAAGGCGATCGCGCGCATCCGGAATCGCATTTGCAGCTTTCTCCAGATTTTTGTCGTATCCCAGTTCGCGCAAACTCTCGTGCAAAGCGCGCGTCATATGGCCAATTTTATTGATTACCTCCGGATTTGCCGGCAACGCACTTTTTTCTACTGCGGGCTCGGCTTCTGCAGCGGGGGCTTCGTTAGTACTGGAGGCGATGCTGTCAAACAACGCTTCCAAATCATCTGAATCATTATTAGCTTTAGTCATGGCATCGCTCACTTGTGCATGGTTAAAAATATTTTTTTCAACTTCTCGTCCAGCGTGGCCGCCGTAAACGGCTTGACCACATAACCGGAGGCTCCTGCTTGTGCCGCTTCAATGATATTTTCACGCTTGGCTTCAGCGGTCACCATCAATACCGGCAGATGCTTGAGTGCCGCATCGGCACGAATTTTTCGCAGCAATTCAATACCGGTCATATTCGGCATGTTCCAATCGGACACGACAAATTCGAAATTACCCTCGCCGCGCAATTTTCCGAGCGCATCCACGCCGTCTTCCGCTTCGTGCACGTTAACGAAACCTAGCTCTTTGAGCAGATTGCGAATGATGCGCCTCATTGTCGAGAAGTCATCCACGACAAGAATTTTCATATTTGGGTCTGCCACAGCATTCTCCTTTTTCGTAGGTCGGGCTTCAGCCCGACATGTCGGGTAAAACCCTAGCTACAACCTATATTTCCTACAACAACGGCCTGATCGTTTCCGCCAACATGACGGCATCAAACTTCGGCACGTAATAATCAACTCCTACCCGCTTACCCATTGAGCGGTTCGCTTCTGATGACAGTGATGAATGCATTACCACCGGTATACTGTCAAAACGCCGATCCGCTTTAATATGCTGGGTTAAAACATAACCATCCATCTCCGGCATTTCTGCATCCACCAAAATCACTTGTATCTGGTGGGATAAATCCAAGCCCGCATTTTGTGCCGACTCGGCCAATCCTTTTAAACGTGTCCAACCTTCCAACCCGTTATGCGCTTGAATGTGTTTCACGCCCATCTTGTCCAACAGTTCCGCTATTTTCTTACGGGCGACCGAAGAGTCATCCACGAAAAAGACGGACTTTTCATGCCCATCTTCAACTTTATCAACTGCGCCCACCACCGCCTCACCGAATGCGCTGGCCATTATCTGTTCAACATCAAGAATAGAAACAAGACTGCCATTGGGCAATTCGGTAATCGCGGTAATCAAATGCGAATTGCCGCTCATCATGCCTTCTGCGGCACGCACCTTGTCCCAATCAACACGAATAATACGATCCACATCGCGCACCAAAAATCCCAGTACATGCCGGCTGTATTCCGCCACCATCATGACTTTCTGATCTTCCGGATCGCCCAACCCCATGAAAGAGGAAAGATTCAAAACCGGCATCACATGGCCGCGCAGACTGACAATGCCGTCCACACCGTGCGGCATGTTGGGGGTTTTGGTAATACGAATGTTACGGGTGACTTCTTTCACCTTGAACACATTGATACCAAACACCTCGTTGGAGCCGATCGAAAACAGCAGGATTTCCATTTTGTTGGAGCCCGCAAGATTGGTGCGCGCATCCACCGCATCGAGCATGCTGCTGCTATTTTCATTGTTAAGACTTGAGTCTGCAAAAGACATGATCAGCTCCTATTTAGTAAGTAAGCGCGTAAGTGTCTGCGCCAATTTCTGCGGTTCAAATTTCGGCACATATTCATCCACACCGACGGCTTTACCCAACTGCTGATTTGAATCGCTGGATAACGACGAGTGCATCAGCACCGGTATTTTGGCGAAGCGCTTGTCCTCTTTGATTTTGCGCGTCAGCATATATCCGTCCATTTCCGGCATTTCCACATCGGTGAGAATCACTTGAATCATGTCTGTGACCGGAATATGGGAAGCGTCGGCATAATCGGCAATTTTCTTCAGCTCGATCCAGGCTCGGTTGCCGTTGATCGCGGAGATATATTTCACCTGCATCGCATCCAGCGTTTTCTCGATCTGTTTACGTGCCACCGACGAATCATCGGCAAAAAACACGGTACGGTTGGCCATCGCCAGCGGCTGCACACTCTTCAAAATCATGTCGTCGTCGCCAAAGTGTCCGGTTTCAGCCAGCACTTTTTCCACGTCCATCATCATCACCAAACGTTTATCCGCCAGCTCGGTCACCGCTGTCACCAGACCACCGGTTTGTGAATTCAACATCTCCGGCGGGACGCGCATTGACGACCAGTCCAGGCGCAAAATGGTATCGACCGCCTCCACCAGGAATCCCTGGGTATGCCCGTTATATTCGGTCACAATCATAATGGTTGGCTTTAGATCGGATTGCACGCCGACATATTTGGCAAGGTCAATTACCGGCACCAGCGCTCCGCGCAAACTCACCATGCCTTCGACTGCGGCAGGCATATCGGGCGATTGGGTGATCGGAGGGACGCGCATTACCTCCCGCACTTTAAATACATTAATACCGTAGGTTTCGCGACGACCACTGCGGTTATCCAAACCCAGTGTAAACATCAAAATTTCAAGTTTGTTGTTTCCCGCCAGCTTGGTACGCGCATCAATATTTTTTAATAAATCGGACATCATGCCCTCCTGTTTAAACTACTAATAATCATCTCAAAAACTATCTCTTAGGCTCCCCTCTCCCTGCTAGGGCGAGGGGACAAAACCTAAATCTTAAACCGCTCCGACGACAATCTCAGTTGATGCGATAACGCTTCCAGCATCACAATACTTTCACGGGTGTCCGCCACGGCAACATGATTCTTTTCTGCCATCTGTGCAATGCCTTCGATATGGTTGGCAATCATGTCGGTTGCGACTTTCTGTTCCTGTACCGCATGCACGATATCGCCCACCCCCGTGGTGGCGCGCTCGACCGCATCCCCGGCGCGCAACAGTAAACTGGACACTTGCTGTACATTGGTTTGGGTGGCTTGAATTGACCTTACACCTTGCTCAATGGTTTTTTCCACATGACCGGACTGGGTATCCAGCTCGCGGGTGATACGATCAATTTCATTGGCCGATTGTGCGGATTTTTCCGCCAGCTTGCGCACTTCATCGGCCACCACCGCAAAACCGCGCCCCTGTTCTCCTGCACGCGCCGCTTCAATCGCGGCATTCAGTGCCAACAAATTGGTTTGATCCGCAATGTCTTTTACTTGTTGAGTCATGCCGGTAATCGTATGGGCACGTTCGATAAATTCGTGTACCGATTGCTCCACCTGACGCATCACCTGCTCAATACTGTTGATCTCGCTCACCATGGCATCCGCGTTGCGGTTCCCTTCGCGCGTCAGATCGGCACTTTCTTTAGCTTGACGCCCGACCTCTGACGCATTGTCAGCCACCATACCGATACTCACCGTAACCTCTTCGACTGCAGACGCCGTTGAAGCTGCAGACTCATTTTGTGCCTGGGAGCTACGGTTTACTTCATCCGCCGAACCGGCCAACGCTTTTGCAGCCACCTGCATTTCAATTGACCCATGTTTCACGTCATACATACTGGCACCGACGTTGATCATCAACTGGTCAAAAGCTTTTGCTATTTCACTGATTTCATCCGTACCCGAAGTCTTCGGAGCGCGTAGCGTTAAGTCTCCGTTAGCCACCGCACGTGCCATCACATCACGCAGATCTCGCGCTGTTTTGGTTACACTGCGGATGAGACGTTGGCTATATATCAGCATAATTGCCATGCTCAAAATAATCGAAGCAAATAGCATTTCGGTGGAACGCTCGGTTTCATCCGCGATCATTTGCGAGGCTTTCTGAATACTGGCCTGCTCATGATCAGCCTGATCCTGCGCCTTATTCGCCACCTCAGTGATTAAAGGATTTATCTTATTTAACAACAGCTTGGATGCATCTGGAAAACGCCCCTCAACCAAAGCGGTACGTGCCGGCAACATTGCCTCATTGCGATATTTATCCAAGGCCTCCACCAACTCGGCATAACGCTGTTTGCCCACATCGGAGTGCACGTTTTTTTCATAATCCTCAAGATGCACTTTCAATGCTGCTACATCATTATCAATCGAGTCTAAATGCTTGCTGATATTGTGATCGTGCATTGCAGCAGTTTGTCCGGCAGGATCATGCTGAAGTGCCAGTAATATTTGTGTACGGGTGTTACTGGCGTGTTCGCGAATTTTGTAGATATCCACCGCCAACTTGACGCGCCGGTTAGACACATCCGAAAATTCTTCATCCGCATGCTTCAAGGCCAAATAACCCTGTCCACCGTCGAATACCAGTGCCATTAGCAATACACCGAATGCCAACCACAAGCGTGGCCCCAAACGTTCCGGAACAAAACGTGTCCACCAACTGCGGCGTTTGCGTCCCCGGCCTTTTTGAATAATTAGATTCCCCTGACGGCCTTCGCGAAACTTGCGATACAAAGCTTCCGCAGCTTCCACATCGGCACGTGCCGGCTTGGTGCGCACAGACACATAGCCCACAACCTGATTATTTTCCATTACCGGACTGGCATCTGCCACCACCCAATAATAACTGCCATCCTTGCGTCGATTCTTTACCAATCCATGCCACGGCTCACCGGCTTTTAAGGTGGCCCAAAAATCGGCAAATGCTTCCACCGGCATATCCGGGTGGCGCAAAATATTATGCGGCTGTCCGATAATTTCGGCCTCTGAATAACCGCTTGCCGCAATAAAATCTTTATTGCCGAAAGTGATCATGCCGCGCGTATCGGTACGTGACACAATAAATACCCCGTCTTCCAAAGGATATTCAACGTTGCTTACAGGTTGGTTGTTTCTCATGCTATCGCTCCCGGGTGCGTCTATTTTTCTTTACTCTGCCTAAACCCTAAATTTGCTCACCGCATTTTGCAAATCTCGTGCCAGATCACCCAGTTGCACAATACCCTGCTCCGATTGTGCAATTGCCGCATGATTTTCTTCGGCCATTTGCGCGATACTTTCCACATGGCGGGCAATTTCATTGCTGGCCAGCGACTGCTCCGAAACTGCGGAGGCGATATCATTTACGCCCGCACTGGATTGCTCAACCGCAATGCCTGCCTGCTCCAGAATAGAAGAAACCAAGTCCACATGGCGCTGGGTGGATTGCAGTGATTTCAGTCCTTCCTGAACCGATTTCTCGACCGAGGTGGATTGCTGCTCAAGCGACTGCGTGATGCGATCAATCTCATTGGCAGACTGAGCGGACTTTTCCGCCAGCTTGCGCACTTCATCGGCTACCACCGCAAAGCCGCGTCCCTGCTCTCCGGCGCGCGCCGCTTCAATTGCCGCATTCAACGCCAGCAAATTTGTCTGGTCGGCAATATCTTTTACCTGCTGGGTCATGCTGGCAATCGTGCGCGCACTGTTGATGAATTCGCTTACCGAACTGGCAATCTGATTTACCGTGCTTTCCACCTGGCTTACATCGCGAATCATTTCACCTGTACTGCGATTGCCTTCACGGGTTTTACTTAAACTTTGCTCGGACAACTTGCGCACGCCATTGGTATTTTCCGACACCGAAGAAATGCTCACGGTCATCTCTTCAACCGCAGCTGCGGTTGAAGCTGCCGCTTCACTTTGCGCCTGCGAGCCGCTGGTAATTTGTGACGAAGCTGTGGAAAGTTGCGCCGCAGTATTTGTAACACTATCCGCACTGCTATGTACCAGACGAATGACCTGCATAAAACTGTCCAACAACGAATTGTAAGCTTTAGCTGAATGAGCAATTTCGTCATCGCCATGAATCGGTACCCGACGCGACAAATCGCCATCGCTTGCGGTGCGCGTCATCGCATCGCGCATATCTCCGGTCGAGCGGGACACTCCGGCGATAATGGAATAAGCTAGGGCTATACCCATTGCCGCCCCCAGCAACAGCAGCCCGATGGAGATATTGCGCATGGTGTGAAAACTCGCATCTGCTTCTTCATTGCTATCCTTGGCTTCTTTTTCCTGCAAATCGATCAATTGCTCCAGCTCCTCTTTGTAAGCGTAATACAGGGGGCGTACTTTTTCGTCCAAATGAATGCTCAGTTGAGCGAAATCACCTTTTTTCAGCATCTCTACGCCAGGCTTGAGTGCGCCCTCGACATATTGTTTGCGTACCTCGACCAGCTTGTCGAAGATCACTTGGTCTTCGGCACTGAGTCCCGTGGCAACATAAACTTCAAATGCTTTGCTGACCACCTCGGAATTATCCGCGATCTCTTTGATGTATTTTTCAGCTTTATCCGGATGCAAAACACCATTGGCCAATGCAAAACGGCTATGCAGATTTCTTTCCTTGACCTTTCCCAACTCCGCAATCGGAACCAGATTGTCCGTATATATTTGCGTCATCGCCACATCCTGATGATGCGATGTATACATCCCCAGTCCGCCGATGATTAGTGCCAACGCTTGAAAAAATATCACCAACGCTATCAGCCGTGTTTTGATCGTCATATTGCTTAACATATTTATTCTCCAGTTAAAATCGGAAGATCATGGTTCGGGTTTCCCCCCCTACAATTCACTCCGCAATGTCTCTATTTAAGTCTATAAACCCGCAACTTCATCTTCCGAATACCCGCGTATTTCTCGTTTATTAACAAGTTCTGCTGGCTTAATACGCAAAACCTAAACCTTAAACCGCCCCACGCTACTCTTTAGCTTCTCCGCCAACAGCTCTACGTCCTGCACTGCTTGCACAGTACGTTGCGCAGCCGCATTATTTCCTTCAGCCATCGTGGCTATATTTTCGATATTTCGCGCAATTTCCTGACTCGTTTGTTTTTGCTCGTTGACCGATGCAGTGATGTTATCCACCCCGGCATTCACCCCGTTCACAGATTCATTGGATTGCGCCAGTACATTAGTGACACTCTGAATATGCGCCTGACTAGTTTGCAAAGATTGCAATCCGCTTTGCACGCTAAGCTCGACTTGCTGGCTTTGATCCCCTAATTGTTTGGTCACCACATCAATCTCGCTGGCGGACTGGGCGGATTTTTCCGCCAATTTGCGCACTTCATCGGCGACCACCGCAAAGCCTCTGCCCTGCTCTCCGGCTCGTGCAGCCTCAATCGCCGCATTCAGTGCCAACAAATTAGTTTGCTCGGCAATATCACGCACTTGCTGGGTCATATTGGTAATGCTCTGCGCACTTTTTACAAAGGCGCCGACCGAATCTGCCATCTGCTTAACTGAACTCTCTACGTTATTGATTTCATTCATCATTTGCTTAAGATTTTGCTGCCCGCTTTGTGCGCGGGTTAGGCTTTCCCGGGAAAGATGAGCCACTTCATTTGTTGCATCCGCTACCGAGGCAATACTCATACTCATCTCTTCTACCGCTGTCGCCGTGTTGGTTGCAGCATCACTCTGGCGCTGTGAATTATCGGCAACCTGATCGGCACTGGATGACAGTTGGTTGGCCGCATTACCCACCTCTTGCGCATGACTGTGAACTTCGCGCACAATTTGCTGAAAATTATCCAGTAACGAATTAAATACTCCGGCGATACTACCGATTTCATCGCCACTGCTTACAGGTGCACGCCGCGACAGATCACCATTGGCCTTTATTTGAATCATGGTTTGCTCTAATTGGTGAGCCGGTTCGGTGACACTGCGAATCAGAATTCCAAACAGCAAGAATAGAAATATCTGCAGACCCAATTGGCCAGCCCACAGCACGTAATTAAGTTTGTCCAAAGCTTCTTGTTCCTGCTCCAAGCTCATGGTGATACTGAGTGCACCGGTGACGGTTCCTTCCGGCACCACATGGCATTGCAGACAGTTGGTACCATGGAAATTTTGCCGGGCTGGAATAGGAATGACGATTCGCATACTAAGCACCTCATCTTTGCGAATCCTCTGTTGTACCGTATTGCTGCTGATAGCCAAATTATCCAGTTCATCGCCCTTATTTTCTTCCGCCAAACCGGGGCCAAACGCATCACTGACTGCTTTGGCTCGCATCATGTGAAAGTCAAGCACGCCTTCCTGCGTGGAAAGTTTTTTTACGAAATTGGCGCGCGTTTCAGGCTGGCTGATCGTGCCATTTAGCATCATGCCGTTCAATGCCAAAAAAGACTGCAACGCACTGGCCTGTGCACTTTGCGCGGCATTTTGAAACATTTTCTGTTCAAATTGCTGCATGATCCACGTTTGAGCCAAGGTCAACACCGCCAACAGAGCGAGTTGCGTGGGTATTTGCAGCTTGTTGCGCAGCGATAGTTTGTACCACCAGGTGCTCATGACCACTCCCTTTATTCAGCAATAAGTTAAGGTGCAACGGGCAAGGCTTGTGCCTTGCCTCGTGTTCTATGCTCTAAACTTTGAAATTCCCCACACTCCTCTTTAATTCTTCCGCCACATGTTCCATCATGCTGACGGCCTGTTCCGCGCCCTTCACTGAGACGTGATTGGCCTCAGCCATACTGGCGATATTTTCCACATTGCGCGAAATATCCAGACTGGCTATTTTTTGTTCGTTCACCCGCGCGGTAATATCATCCACTCCTTCATTTACCTTGGAGACCGCTTCACTAGCCTGCACTAAAACTGCGGCAACTTCCTGCATGTGAATTTGACTACTTTGCAGTGATTGCAATCCGCTTTGCACATTTTGCTCAACTTGTTCACTCTGGTCGCTCAGCGTCTTGGTAACCACATCAATTTGGCTGGCAGATTGCGCGGACTTTTCTGCCAATTTGCGCACCTCGTCGGCAACCACCGCAAATCCGCGTCCTTGCTCACCGGCACGCGCCGCTTCAATCGCCGCATTCAGGGCCAGCAAATTGGTTTGTTCGGCGATATCGCGCACTTGCTGCGTCATGCTGGTAATCGTTTGCGTGCTTTTTACAAAGGCACTAACCGAGTCCGCCATCATGCGCACGGCATTTTCAACCTGGGCAATTTCACTCATCATTTCTTTTAAACTCGCCTGGCCTTTATTCGCGCGCACCATACTTTCGGTAGAAAGTTTGGCGACATGCGTTGCAGTATCGGCTACGGAAGACATACTTTCGCTCATTGATTCAACCGCGCTGGCCGTGCCTGAAGCAGCTTGAGATTGCTGCTGCGAACCGCTTACGATATTGGCCGTATCCGAAGAAAGTGCGTGTGCCGAATTAACTACTTGCTCGGCATAACCGTGCATCTGCCCGACGATGTCCTGAAAGTTTTTAGCTAGCGCATTAAACGCGATACCGGTCTGTCCAATTTCATCCTGACTATGGATTTGCACACGCCGGGTCAGATCTCCATCCGCCTGCATGGTCACCATGGTTTGGCGCAATTCTCTGGTCGGATAAATAACGCGATTGATAATCCAGCCAATGACAAAAAATAGAAATACCTGCACCAGAAGCTGGCCGCTCCATAAATAGATGCTGGCTTTCTTCATCACGGCATACTCTTCCTGCATATCCAGAGTGATACTGGCTGCGCCATTTACCGTTCCTTCGGGGACGATGTGGCATTGCAAACAGTTTGTGCCGCGGAAATTACTGGAAGCAATAAAGGGGACAACAACACGCAAAAGATCTTTGCCGTTCTCGTGAGTGATGTGACTTTGAATTTTTCCGGACTCAAGTGTTGTTTTATCCATCTCGTCTTTAGCCTGCTCCTCGGGGAGTCCCGGCCCGAATTGATCAATCACTGCCTTAGAGCGAATAACGCGCAGCTCCTGCACTTTTTCGGACGAGCCCATTTTGGTTACATAAAGCTTGCGTTGATCGCTGTCGGAAATGAGGCCGTTCAACATGAGCATATTGAGACCGTTCACCACACCGTCAGCGGTAACTTTGGCCTTTTCTTCCGCCTCGATCAAAATACGATTTTCAAACTGATCAAATGCCCAGCGTTGCGTGGATATTAGGAGAACGACCAAAATAACCTGGATAGGGATTTGTAGTTTATTTTTTAACGACAGGTTGCTCCACCAGTTAGTCATAATAGTTTCCTTAGCATTTTTAGATTGATTGAAACTTCTCTCACGAATAGTTTCTGATAACGGCACTACAAAAAAATTCTTTAATTTATTCAAACCACGGGACTATAAATCTCATGTATCGGAACAAACAATCGGGGTAACTCTTTTATTTCAATCGCAACACACGCAATACTTTTATCGCGGTTTTGATTCTTTTTATCACGCTTGCAGTATTAACTATTTTTACTTTGTTTAATCAGGAGAACAGAAGGGATTTACCGCACTATTTCTATTATTTTTATTTTTCAGTCTTAATTGCAGGAAGAGTTTTAGACCGCTAGCACTTCTGCTGGAAACGTAAAACCCATCCCTGCTGAAGACTTGTGCTGGTAGTCGATGGGGACAGCACCGCCCGTTAATGCGCGACGGGCAATGTTGCAGATGCGGCCTGAGGAAGCGGAGTAAGAACCAAACTTGGCGCCGAAGCTGCTATAACACCGCTGCTGGCTTTATCTTTTTCATCTACTTCAACTTGTCCCCCGTCATGTTGCGCGACTTCTTCGGCTCTTTTATTCATCACAATAATGCTGATGCGGCGATTAATCGGATTAAACGGATCTGCTTTATCAAATAATACTGCGGAAGACATTCCCACTACGCGCATTACTTTTGTTTCATCCATACCGCCTACAATCAATTCGCGACGCGAAGCATTGGCACGTTCAGCGGACAAATCCCAATTGCTAAAGCCTTTTCTATCAGACGCATAGGGATGCGCATCGGTGTGTCCGCTCAAACTGACTTTATTAGGGAGTTCGTTCATGGTTCTGCCAATTTCACGCAGAATATCTTTGGTATAAGGCTCCAATTCGGATCTGCCCAATTTGAACATCGGACGATTTTTTTCATCTACTATTTGAATGCGCAAACCATCGCTGGTAATGTCCAACAGAATTTGATTTTTAAACTGTTGCAATTTGTCATTGTTATTAATGGCTTTTTCAATATTGGCTTTGAGCGCTTTAAGTTTGGACAGCTCTTTATCCTTTTCCAAGCGCAGCATTTCATCGGTTGCCGCTTTGAGCGTGATCATTTTTTTCTCGGGAACGACTTCACCCGCTTTTACTTGCCCAGCCGATTTACTTAAATCATTGCCTCCACCCTTAATTACACTGGTCGCATCCCCTGCGCCGTCTCCGCCCAGCATTGCAACTTTAAGGGGTGTTTTAAAATATTCCGCAATTCCGCTCAGATCACCTTTGGTGGTTGATCCCAGCAACCACATCAATAAAAAGAAAGCCATCATCGCTGTCACGAAGTCCGCATAAGCGATTTTCCAGGCACCACCGTGTGCACCCGCCGCCACCTTCTTGATACGCTTAATTACAATCGGTCGTTTTTCTTCACTGGCCATTTTTTATCACTTTTTAAAAGATAAGGAAGGGTTATGGGGGAAAGGTATCACCTTAGCGCGGCTTTTTCCCTTTAGCGCCGCCGGCGCATTCCCTTCCCTCTTTACCCTTCCCTAGTTCTTAGCGTTTCTGTTTAACGTGCTCTTCCAGCTCAACAAAGCCCGGACGTTCGGTTGATATCAATACTTTACGTCCGAATTCCACGGCCATAGCGGGTGCATAACCATTCAGGTTGGCCAATAAGGTCACTTTAATGGTCTGGAACATTTTGGTCGATTCATCTGCTTTTTGCTCCAGCAAACCGGCCAAGGGGCCCACAAAACCATAGGCCAGCAAAATCCCCAGGAAGGTTCCCACTAGCGCGTGGGCAATTAGCATACCCAGTTCAGCTGGAGGAATACCCACCGATTCCATGGTATGAACCACCCCCATCACCGCAGCTACAATACCGAATGCCGGCATACCGTCACCCAACTTGGCAATCGTATGTGAAGGCAACAAAGCTTCATGATGATGGGTCTCAATTTCCATATCCATCAAGTTTTCGATTTCCATCGCATTAAGGTTTCCGCTGACCATGATGCGCAAATAATCGGTAATAAATTCAACAATATGGTGATCCCCCAAAATTTTGGGATACTTCGCGAATATCGGACTTTCGTTGGGATTTTCAACATCATTTTCAATGGACATCAAGCCTTCTTTACGCACTTTACCCAGAAGTTCATAAAGCAACGCCATCAGCTCCATATAGGTATCTTTTGTGTAAGACGAACCTTTAAAACAGTTTGGAAAAGCTTTCAGCGTTGCCTTAATTGCCTTAGTGGTATTACCAACCAAGAATGCCCCTGCTGCCGCTCCACCGATCATCAATAATTCAATGGGTTGAAACAAAGCCCCCAAATGTCCTCCGGCCATGGCGAATCCGCCAAAAACACTGCCGCATACAATGAGATATCCGATAATCACAAACATAATTCAAGCTCCATAAAGTCTGCACTTGGGCAGTCTGCTACAGCATAACAACTGAAAATGCTTCCCATACAGGGAAAACAAGCGTAATTCCCGCGTAAATCTGCTTATTTACTCAAGGTTACTGGGGGATTAGATTTTTGCAATTAACCAAGGTGAGAATATACACTTTGGGGGGGGATAACGTCAGTAGGTCTTGGCGATTATTTGCTTATTTATTACTGAATCTTTCCTTGCAAATTCTGTACTATTTGCTAGACGCCACCCAAATCAATCACTATCTATCTGTATATATTCAATAATTTCATCATGCCCGAAGCTTTATCAAGTGTCTCTTGAAATTCATCCGCTTCCTGCGAATCTGCCACAATACCGCCACCCGCTGAAAAGTGAATTTCACCACGCGAGTAGATTAATGTGCGAATGGCAATATTACTGTCCATGTTGCCATCCCATCCTATATAGCCGATTGCCCCGCAATATATACCGCGCGGTTGCGGCTCCAATTGCTCAATAATTTCCATGGCTCTTTGTTTGGGTGCCCCGGTAATTGACCCACCGGGAAAGCAATCTTTAAATAATGACAATGCATCTTTTCCGGCTGCCAATTTTCCCGTAATCGTGCTCACCAGATGATGAACATTTGCGTAGCTTTCCACTTCAAATAATTTTGGGGCTCGTATAGATCCCACTGCACAACTTTTGCTCATGTCGTTGCGCAATAAATCAACAATCATTAAATTCTCGGCACGATCTTTGGGATTGCCGAGCAAATCCTGCTTGAGCAGTTGGTCGTGCTGTCTATCCTTGCCTCGTTGGCGAGTCCCTTTAATCGGTTTGGTTTCAACCTGCCGATTTTTGACGGACAAAAAACGCTCCGGCGATACACTCATAATTTGTGCATCTGGGAAATTTAAAAACGCAGAATAAGGAGCCGGGGTAATTTCTCGCATCTTTAAATATGCGCGGAAGGCATCACCCGTTGCCGGCGCACAGAAACGCTGGGCAAGATTTACTTGATAACAATCTCCGGCGATCAAATAGTCGCGGATGACATTAAAAGCTGCCTGATATTCACTACGCTGAAAATTCGACTGAATCGCACCTGTCACTCTAAAATCTGAACCTTCCGGATTTTCAACCGTGGCACATGCTTGTAATCGACGCAATATTTCAGGAAGCGAGGCCTCTGTTTCCGGCGCTTGCAAGTGTGAGAGCAAACGTGCTTCTCGCTTCTCATGGTCGACCACCACCGCCCAGTCATAAATTCCAATCGCCATATCCGGCAAGCCGTCAGCTTGCGATTTATGCTTGGATAAATTGATCCAGCGGCGCGCCAAATCATAACTCCAATATCCCAACGCACCGCCGCAAAAGGGAATTTCAGGATCAACGAAAATATGATCGCCCAATTGATCGCGCAACAATTCAAACGGATCGCTGGCTGATATCTGCACTCCTGAGGAATGGGTAATAACGGTTGTCATTCCCCGCGTGATTAATGTCGCAACAGGTTGAGCAACCAGAATATCGTAACGGCCTCTGGAACTGCTATCCAACCATGCAGCCCAAGGCAATTCGCGAATAGCCGCAAAATATTTTCCGGCATTGAGAACATAAGGAAGTTGGACGCTATACAACTTCATTTGGATAATAAAGGATAATTTAAGGCGCCCATAAATAATAAACCGTGAATTAATCCCCGCTTTACTTAAGGGATTAATTCACGGCTTTCTGCCAGATCAATTTGGCTTGCTGATGCCCGGAGTAGGAAAAGGCCAGGTACCAACAGGTCGTACTGGTGCGGCAGCAGAGGGTGCGACCGGTGTAACTGCTTCAGCAGGCTTAGCGGCCGGCTTTGCTGCTGGCTTTACTGCTGGCTTTGTTGCAACTTTTTTAACGGCGGGCTTAGCTACGGCTTTAGCAACCGGCTTAGCTGCGGGCGTAGCCGCCGGTTTTGCGGCAGCTTTCTTAGCGACTGGTTTAGCCGCCGGTTTTGCTGCGGCTTTCTTGGCTACTGGTTTAGCTGCCGGTTTTGCTGCGGCTTTCTTGGCTACTGGTTTAGCGGCCGGTTTTACTGCGGCTTTCTTGGCTACTGGCTTGGCTGCCGGTTTTGCTGCGGCTTTCTTGGCTACTGGCTTGGCTGCCGGTTTTGCTGCGGCTTTCTTGGCTACTGGCTTGGCTGCCGGTTTTGCTGCGGCTTTCTTGGCAACTGGTTTAGCTGCCGGTTTTGCTGCGGCTTTCTTGGCTACTGGCTTAGCTGCAACTTTTTTCGCTGCCGGCTTAGCTACAACTTTCTTTGCTGCGGACTTCTTCTTTTCTGTTGCCATTTCAACCCCCTTGATATGGAAAAGTTAATAAAAAAACTGCCACCTCGACTACATCCTCAGCACACCCACCTGGCATGATTGAAGCTTTAAATAAAAATCTGCATTTGCAGATTTTCTTACTATCTTGCTCTATTTAAAAAGCACTTTCCTCAACTCAAAAAAAAAGGGCAACTAGCCCCTTCTTCATCTTAACGCGATGAAACTATACTTTTTTCACTTTGAGAAACCCACAAAATATTCAAAAACCTCTCCAAAATCATATGCTTAAAATAAGCACCTCGGAAGTAGTGAGCACTAATTTGCCCAAAAAAACGACTCAATCACAAAAAATTCATTCCGCGTAACGTCAAGCCTCACGGGTATTTTTATATTCACTACATTTAGTAATTCAAAATTAATTAGTTAACTACATCTTGTGCTTGAATTTATCATCCATTTGTGTTTATCGTCAAATGTTTTTTACATCTTTTGGAATTACAAAATATCCCGCGCGAATTTTCTCAAAAAAAGAATGATAGTTACTCTGTTTTATTCAGCCGCAAATCATGTTACGAATATCACGCTTGACCTGTTAGCCCGGAATTATTTAAAGTCGGCGCTTCATATTCAACTTAGAAAGCAATATCGGCAATGACCACCACAAATCAACAAGAAATATTCCGGGCGAAAGTCAATCTGGAGACCGCGCGTATTGCATGGAAAGAATTGCAGCGTTTCTTTGCCAGCGGCGCTGCAATATTGGTTGCTGCTGATCTCGACCTGGTCGAAGTTGCTTTGCAGATTTCCGAAGACAATAAAAAACAAGTGGCTACCTGGCTGTCAGAAGGTAAGATAGGTAGGGTCAGTGATGCGCAGGCATTAGCATGGCATGAGGCCGACGCTGATGTCTGGGCGGTGGTGGTTAGTCCATATGTGTTAATTCAGGAGGGTTAAATGTATTACATCGTTAGCAGTGAAAAATCTTTTGAGCAAGCCGCAACCGATTTGGAGGCAGCCGTAAAACGCAACGGTTTCGGCGTATTGCATGTGCATGATATCGGCAACACATTGCGCGGCAAAGGTCTTGAGTTTGTTAATCAATGCCGCGTGTTTGAAGTGTGCAACCCAATGCAAGCCGCCAAGGTAATGGCAAGCGATATGCGCCTGAATATGGCTTTACCCTGCCGTATTTCAGTTTATACCGAGGGTGGCAAGACGCAAATCGGCATGATTAAACCGCTAGGAATTCTCTCGGCACTTTCTCAAAATGCGGACTTGGCTGTCGTCGCGCGCGAAGTGGAAGAAAAAACCATTCACATGATTGACGAAGCGAAATAATCATTCGCGCCCTATATAACAAGCTGCGCGTAAAAAAATGGTGGCCCTTCGCGGTGAACGTAATGCTCATCGCAATTGTGGTGTTCGGAATTCGTAGTTGGCAGCAACGCGATATTTCCTTCGGCGCTGCTCCGGCATTACCCGGCATCACTTGGAGGCAGCAAGCAACACTGGTACATTTTTGGGCCGACTGGTGCCCCATCTGCAAAGCGGAGCAGAGCTCTATTCAAGCGCTAGCCGACGACTATCCCAATACTGTCACCATTGCGATGCAAAGTGGCAATCAGGCTAATGTCGACAAATTTATGCGCGAGCAATCATTGAATTTTGCGGTCATCAATGATCCTGATGGATCAATTTCGCGCGCTTGGGGCGTGCATGCCGTACCGGCAAGTTTTATCGTGGATACAAACGGGCAAATACGCTTTGTGGAATTCGGTTACACCACAGAACTGGGGTTGCGCCTGCGCTTATGGTTGGCACAGCACTGGAAATACTAATGGGCACCTAATGATTAGTTAGCCACAGATGAACACCTCAAAGAGACTCATCTGTGGCAAAAAACTCCCGATAATTATTTTGTGTCTACTTTATTAATCGCTGCTTCAATGCGCTGACACAACGTTTTTAACACTTTAATGCGCGCAAAATTTTTGTCATTTGCTTCCACCAACGTCCACGGTGCCAAACGGGTGCTGGTGCGATCCACCATGTCGCAAATGGCTTGCTCATAGTCTTCCCATTTTTCACGATTGCGCCAGTCTTCGTCGGTAATTTTGAAGCGTTTGAAACCGGTTTTTTTGCGCTCTTCAAAACGTCGCAGCTGCTCTTCTTTACTAATGGCCAGCCAGAATTTCACCACGATGACATGGGAGCGATCAAGCTGTGCCTCGAAGTCATTTATTTCATGGTAGGCACGCATCCAGTCGGCTTCGGAGCAGAACTTTTCCACGCGTTCAACCAGCACCCGACCATACCAGGAACGATCGAAAATTGTCACACGCCCTCTGCGCGGCACATGGCGCCAAAAACGCCATAAATATGGCTGTGCGCGCTCTTCTTCAGTTGGTGCGGCAATCGGCACAACTTGGTATTGGCGTGCATCAACCGCACTGGTAATGCGCCGGATGCTGCCGCCTTTACCCGCCGCATCATTGCCTTCAAATACGGCCACGACCGTGATTTTTTTAAATCTCGGATCACGCGTAAGTAGCGCCAGTTTTCCCTGATACTTTTCCAGTTCTTCGTTAAATTTTTTCTTGTCTAATTTTTGCGTTAGATCCAGTGTTTTTAGAATCTGCAACTTGTCGATAGGGGGCAAGAGCGGCGCGGCGCGAACCTGGCCGTCCTTTTTCTTGTCCGCATCTGCCAAACGTTTACGAACCGCTTCGAGAATAACTTTTCCAACAGTTAGACTGCGATAGCGCGCATCCGCCCCCTCAATCACAATCCAGGGTGCTTCTGCAGTGCTGGTGTGGCGGATCACCGCTTCGTGAACCATTAAAAACTTGTCGTAACGTTTGTAATGTTCCCAGTCACGCTTGGTGACACGCCAGCGAGTTTTGGGATTTTTCTCCAAAATCTTGAGTCGTGATTCCTGTTTTTCTTTGGATAAGTGCAGCCAGAATTTGATGATGAGCGCGCCTTCGTCGGTCAGCATTTTCTCCAAACGTTTGGCGCGTTCCAGACTCTGATCAAGTTCGGCAGTTTTGGTCAATCCCATGACACGGTTCAGAATCGGCCAGGTATACCAGGAACCCAAAAACACACCGATCTTGCCCTTGGGTGGTAGTGCGCGCCAAAAGCGCCACATCATCGGACGCTCCATTTCCTCGTCGGAAGGTTCACCCATGCCGTGCGTTTGCACATAACGCGGGTCCATCCATTCATTGAGCAAATTCACCGTCTCGCCGCGCCCCGCGCCATCCACCCCGCCCACCAAAATAATCACCGGAAATTTGGCTTTTTCCGCCAAATCAAATTGCGCATCCAAAAGTGCTTCGCGCAATTTCGGAACTTCAGCGTCATACATGGCTTTGTCTATTTTGTGTCCCAGTTCTGCAGATTCAAACATGATGCCTCCTTTTATCTAAATCAATTTAGGGCACCACTAAAAATCAAATTTACTTCGCGATGCTGCGTTGCTCACAAAAAATTACTCCCTACATATCATGCAGATGCTGCGTCCTAATTTTTTGTTCGCGCTTGCCTAGCTTCGAAAATTTAATTTTTAGAGGCACCCTTTACTCTGAATAAATCACACATGCTCCGGCGCAATCACCAAACGCAAAACAGTTTGAGCTTCGCCATTACGCTCGCGGTTACTAAACCACCAAACCGCCCCTTTTTTTACACTCCAATAATCTGTTTTTCCAATCATCAGTTTTGCAGCGACCTCTCCCAGCCAGGGCTGATGTCCCACCAACAAAACAGCACCTTCCGCATGGGGCCAACTGGCTGCTTCAAGCACTGCCTGAGCGGAAGCGCCGGTATTCAATGCCGGTTCTGTGATAAATTTTTTGCTTAGCGCGCCTGCTGTTTGTTGGGCGCGCACGGCTGGACTGACTAAAATGCGCGTATTGGGCGGCAGGCGGGAACTTAAAAAGCCAGCCATGCGTTCGGCTTGCAACTTTCCCTTATCCGTCAACGCGCGGCTTGCATCATGTAAACTTTCAACTGCCTCGGCATGGCGCCACAAAATTAATTCCATAATGCACTCCATAAAATATCTTTTATAATCATGTAGTTATACAAGCAACTTGGATGCGCAATCGGTATATTCTATCGCGTGCAGCAATCACAGTCCCGCTAATATTTTTTCCAGGCGCTTCACCGACACGATCACCGGGGTTTTTAATTCCTGGGCAAAAAGTGACACACGCAACTCCTGCATCATCCAACTGAAATCTTCCATACGCGCATCTACCGCGCCGTGTTGCGTAGACAATTTCCGTTGCCATTGTTGCAAGAGCGGATTTAGCTGTGTCATATTTTGCGCATCGCGTGCGGGGTTGGCGCGCAGTTTTTCCAAGCGCACGTTAATCGCCTTCAAATAGCGCGGCAAATGTTGCAGGCGCTCATAAGGGGTGCGACCCACCCATTCTTTGCCCAATAATCCTTCACACTGATTGCGGATATCCTGCTGCACTTGCGCATGCGCTTTAAAGCCGGGCAGAGACTTTTGCAGGGTCTGATACTCGCCAAGCACCGCCCCCACCAAACGTGCGATTTCCTGCGCCACCAAATTTAAACGCGCTTTTGCATCCTTGCAACGTGTGGCAAATTCTTTCTCGGTTTCCGGTAAAGGGTCATTTAACGAGCAACGATCAAAAGTAACCGCAAGAATTTGTCGCTGCAAATCCTGCTGCGAACCAAACGGTAAAAACTGCATTGCCATCGCCTGCAAGCCGGGCAGATTTTTTTCCAGATACTTCACTTGCTCTTTTAGCGCCAGCATAAACAGACGGCGCAAACCCGTACGATGTTCGGCCTGCGCCGCTTCGCGGGTATCAAAACTGCGCAAGGTGACCGCATCGCCCAGATCGACCAAGGCGTTAAATACCGTGATAGTTTGGCCGGCACGAAGCTCATCGCGGGTGGATTTGAAGTCACCGAAATCCCAAGCAACATGACGAATTTCCGCTTGCTGTTGAATCTTGCTCTGTCCAGAATTTACCGGAATATTTCTGGCAGAGCCCGTCCCTGCAGAAAGTATTGCAGGTGCCCATTCGCTGCGCAACTGGGCAAAGTTACGTCCCATTCCCAACTGTCGACCATGTTCATCCACGACTCTAAAATTCATCAGCAGATGCGGGCCCAACTGTTCCAGACGAAACGCGTCCAATGGCACATCTATCTGTTTTTGTTCGCGAATATATTTAGCCAGAGCCTGCAGCAACGACGTATCGGAAGCGGGTACTGCCTGACAAAACAGAGCCGCAAATTCCGGGACGGGCACGCAATGACGGCGCAATTTTTGCGGCAGCGATTTCACCAGCTGCGCAATTTTTTCCGCCAAAATACCCGGCACCAGATATTCACAGCGTGCTGCCGAAACCTGATTTAACAACGCCTGCGGCACAGTCAACGTCACCCCGTCATCCGTCTTGCCCGGTGCAAAATGATAGGCCAACGCATAACTCACATTGTTCATTTGCAACTGCGGTGGAAATTGATCCGTGGTGATGCCCGCTGCTTCGTGACGCATCAAATCATCTTTTTTGAGGTACAGCAAATGCGGTGTTGCCCGTTCTGCTTCTTTACGCCAATGTTCGAACGCTGCCCCGTTATGAATTCCCGCCGGAATTCGCGCATCGTAAAAAGCAAAGATCAACTCGTCGTCCACCAACACATCCGGTCGGCGTGCTTTATGTTCCAACGCCTCAATGTCGGCGATCATTTTTTGGTTGTAGGCAAAGAATGCCGCCTGAGTGTTGAACTCGCCGTTTACTAGCGCTTCACGAATAAATACCTCGCGCGACTCCGCTGGATTCATCGGCCCGTAATGCACGCGCTTCTTGGGATTGATCACCAAGCCATGCAAGGTGCTGCGCTCCCACGCTGCCACCTGCGCTGCTTTTTTCTCCCAATGCGGATCAAAATAATGGCGCTTGATCAGATGCGCGGCCACCTCTTCCAACCACTCCGGCTCGATACGCGCCACGCAGCGCGCAAACAATTTTGTAGTCTCGACAATCTCCGCCGCCACCACCCACTTCGTGCCTTTTTTGGCCAACACCGAATTGGACGCAATAAAGAATTTAATTTCGCGCGCGCCCAAATAATAGGGCTCACGATCTACTCCTTTGCAGCCGATATTTCCCAGCAATCCGGCGAGCAATGCTTTGTGGATTTGCTCGTAGCTGGCTGGCTGCTCGTTAAAGCGCATGCCCATCTCGGCCACCTGCGCGTGCAACTGCTGATGCAACTCATGCCACTCTCTGAGACGAATCGGCGATAGAAATTTTTCACGGCATTCCTGCGCCCATTGCTTGTTGGTTTTTTTATGCTTCACCGCCTCCTGAAACCAGGCCCATAATTTTTGGTAAGCCAAAAAGTCCGAACGCTCATCATTGAAACGTTGATGTGCGGCATCCGCCGCCTCGCGCCTCTCGGCGGGACGATCACGCGGATCTTGCAAGGCCAACGCGCTGGCGATGACTAAAATTTCGTTTAAACAGTGATATTGCCGCCCCGCCAACAGTAGTCGTGCAATCTTGGGGTCCAGCGGTAACTTGGCCAGCTCATGCCCCAACGGGGTCAGCTGGCGCGTCTGATCAATCGCATTCAGCTCTTGCAACAACTGATAGCCATCGGCTATCGCCCGCGAACCCGGCGGCTCGATAAACGGAAACGCTTCCACCTCACCCAAATGCAGGGCACTCATGCGCAAAATCACCGTCGCCAGCGACACGCGGAAAATTTCAGCATCGGTAAACTCGGCGCGCTGCAAAAAATCCGCCTCTTCGTAAAGGCGAATACACACACCGCTCATCACCCGCCCGCAGCGTCCCGCCCGCTGGTTGGCAGCTGCACGTGAAACATTTTCAATGCGCAACTGCTCCACTTTTTGGCGCACACTGTAACGGTTGATGCGCGCCAAACCGCTGTCGATCACATAACCAATATTGGGCACCGTGAGTGAAGTCTCCGCCACATTCGTCGCCAACACCACGCGGCGAATACCGGACGGTGCTTTGAATACCCGATCCTGTTCGGCAATCGATAAACGCGAAAACAGCGGCAGAATTTCAATGCCCTTGTGTTGATGTTTGCGCAGTGCTTCGGCGGTGTCGCGAATCTCGCGTTCCCCCGGCAAAAACACCAGCACATCACCGCGCAAGCCGCCAATACTAAGTTCATCCAGCGCGCTACAAATCGCCTGCGGCACATCCTGCATATCCCCTTCTTCATTTTTCTGCGGAGGCCGATAACGAATTTCAACCGGATAAGTGCGGCCGGAAACTTGCAGGATGGGAACGCTACTATTCAACTCCTCAGGCTCGGCCATTCCTAATTCAGGCGCATTAAAATCAACCTTGGCAAATGAAGAGAAGTGCTTGGAAAATCTTTCCGCATCCAAGGTGGCAGAAGTAATTATTACTTTTAAATCAGCACGTTGCGGAAGAAGCGTTTTAAAGTAACCGAGCAGAAAATCGATATTCAACGAGCGCTCATGCGCCTCGTCGATAATGATCGTGTCGTAATTTTTCAGCAGCGGATCGCTATTGATTTCCGCCAGCAATATTCCATCGGTCATCAACTTGATGCAGGTATCAGGCGATACCTTATCGTTAAAGCGCACCTTGTAACCCACCAGCCCGCCCAGCTCCGATTTCAGTTCCTGCGCAATGCGTGCCGCCACCGAACGCGCCGCCACCCGGCGCGGCTGGGTATGACCGATTACCCCCAAAACACCGCGCCCCAAACTCAAACAAATTTTGGGCAACTGCGTGGTTTTTCCCGAGCCCGTTTCACCGCACACGATCACCACTTGATGTTTTTCAATGGCAAGCGCCAACTCCTCGCGCCGCGCCACCACGGGCAAGTCAGCCGGATATTCGATCTCAGAAAGTTGTTGAATGCGCGCCATGCGGCGCTGTGCAATAGCAGATAGGACAGGTTTCATAGAGTGCAATTTTACCTGCATCCCTGTTTCTTCAATGTGAAAAAATTATCCTTTCTCGTGGCGCTTGGCTATTTGGCTCACTCAAAATTATTCTTCGATGCGCCTTTGCGGTATCTCAATTATCTAGTGCCACCCGTTGCCAGTGTTCGCCCCAACCGGCGTAAATGACGTGCAATTTTTTCATGGGGTTTTCTTCCGGCGAGGCGAAGCTGCCCGCTGGCGTTTGGTGGCAGCAGCATCGCGTTCCGCATCGGCAATGCTGAGCACAGGTAAAACAAGCAGTTTTTCTAAATGACTTACCAGATGTAAAGCCTGAGCAACCCGCACCAATAACTCCAGCGTGGCTTGTCCGTTGGCTTCCAGACGGCGGATAGAAGAAAGCGATGCGCCAGTGCGTTCCGCAAGTTCAAGTTGCGTAAGATTGGCTTGCAAGCGTAAACGATGGCAACGCTGACCTAATTCGCGGCAAATTTCGTGTTGCGTTAATAATTCAAATGTTCTCATAAGAATGATTATGAGCCAAAATTCTTATAACTATTCAAATTTGAGCGATTAAGTATGGGTGAGTGAGACCCGATTTTAGCTGCTTCCGCCCTTTTATAATCCGCTAAAATGCAGGCGGTTTAGCGCATCTTGTGCCCGATTTTTTATTACACTGCAAATTTGAAAGCGATAGATATTTTGCATTTCCCACTAAAATTCAACAGAACCACGGCGCGTAAGATTCTACATTTCCAACATTTATTCAAACATATACCGGCATAATGTCCGCTACATTCTCCGATTTTTACGCTAATCTCGACCCCGATCCGCTCAAGCGCGGTAAGCAGTTCGAGCATTTCGTTAAATGGTTTTTGCTGAACGATCCCGAATGGCAAACCCAAGTCGAGCAAGTGTGGCTCTGGGATGAATGGCCGCAACGCTGGGGTGCGGATTGCGGCGTAGATTTGGTATTTCGCCACAAGAACGGCGACCATTGGGCAGTGCAAGCCAAGTGCTATTCTCCCGACTACGACATCACCAAACACGATGTTGATAAATTCCTCAGCGAATCGAGCAGGCCGCTCATCCAGCACCGTCTGCTGATTGCCACCACTGACCGCATCGGCGCGAATGCCAAACAAGTCTGCGACGCACAAGACAAACCCGTCACTCGTATTCTGCGCTCCCGTCTTGAGAACGCCGCGCTGGACTATCCCGCCAACTTCGCCGCACTCCCGCAAGCCAAACGCAAACCGCGCCGCACGCCAAAAGAACACCAACTCGAAGCCATCGAAGCGGTAGTAGAAGGGCTTAAAAATGCCGACCGAGGCCAACTCATCGTGGCCTGCGGCACAGGCAAGACCTACACCACGCTGTGGATCAAAGAAAGACTAGTGACCCATAAAACGTTGAACCCCGATTACCCATTAAGCAGCGAACCTCCTGTAGGAGCGGCTTTAGCCGCGAATGGCATTCGCCAGCACACCCCACTCGCTTTCAGCTCGCAGAGTACGAGAGCTGGCTCCTATGAGGGGGACATTGCTAATGAACAGTCAGAAATTAACACTGCTGAATTAATCGGTGCAACCCGCACCTTAGTATTGCTGCCCTCGCTCGGCCTATTGGCGCAAACTCTGCGCGAATGGACTTTTGCTGCCACTACCCCGTTTGAGGTGTTGTGCGTCTGTTCCGATCAGACCGTCGGCAGCAAAGGAAATGATGAATCGATTCATAGTGTTGCAGAATTGGCTTTTCCCGTCACCTCGGATGCCGAAGAAGTAAAACGTTTCCTCAGTGGTGCGGGCAACCGCGTCGTATTCTCCACCTACCAATCCTCGCTGGTGGTTGCCGCCGCCCAAGCCGATGTCAGCATTCCGGCCTTCGACCTTGCCGTAGCGGACGAAGCCCACCGTTGCGCGGGCAAAGTCGGCAGCGACTTCACCGCCATCCTCGACGACGCGCAAATACGCACAGCCAAGCGCCTATTCGCCACCGCCACCCCGCGCACCTACTCCAGCACCGTGCATAAAGCCGCCGCAGATCGCGGTGTCGAAGTGGTCGGCATGGATAACGCCGCCCAGTTTGGCGAAGTGCTGTACGCCTTGCCGTTCGGCAAAGCCATCGAACGCAAACTGCTCACTGACTACCGCGTCGTCATCATCGGCGTGGACGACCCCACCATCGCGCAGTGGATCGCCAAGCGAGAACTGGTCACTACCGGCACAGACATTAAAACTGCTGAATCGCTCGCCGCCCAGATCGGCCTGCTCAAAGCCATCAAAGACTACGACCTCAAGCGCATCATCAGCTTCCACAGCCGCGTCAACCGCGCCGAAGCCTTCACCACCGACATGCAAAACACCCTGCAGTGGATCAGCGACGAACATCGCCCCAGCGGAACCCTGCGCACCGACTTCGTCTCCGGCAACATGCCCGCCAACAAGCGCAAGATCAAACTCGATCAACTCAAAGCACTGAATGCCAATGAACGCGGCGTGTTGAGCAATGCGCGCTGCCTGTCCGAAGGTGTGGATGTGCCATCGCTCGATGGTGTGGCCTTCATCGACCCGCGCAGCAGCCAGGTGGACATCATTCAGGCCGTGGGCCGCGCCATTCGCCTGAGTCCAGACAAGAAGGCGGGCACGATTGTATTACCGGTGTTTATTGCCTCTGGAGAGGATGCTGCAAGCACCATAGAGGCGAGTCATTTCAAACCTGTTTGGGATGTGCTGAATGCGTTGAAGGCGCACGACGATGTGCTGGCTTGCGAGCTGGATCAGGTCAGGACTGAACTGGGCAAGAAGCCGGGTTCAGGTATCAGCGCAGACGGGTTGGGGAAAATAAGTATTGATCTGCCTGCCACGGTGGATGCGAATTTTGGCAGCTCACTGCGCACTTATTTAGTCGAGCAAGTCACGGCATCTTGGAATTACTGGTTTGGATTGCTTGAGGCATTTACAGTAAGTTGCGGGCATAGCAGACCGCCCCAAGATAGCGAAATAAATGAAAATGGAAAACGCAATAAATTGCCTTTGGGTAGTTGGGTTGCAACTCAACGAGGACAGAAAGATACCATGTCTTCTGACCGCAAAGCACGGTTGGAAGCGTTGCCCGGATGGAGTTGGGATCCTTATGCAGATAAATGGGAAGAAGGGTTCCTATATCTCAAGGAGTATGCGGATCGGGAAGGACACTCCCAGCCAACCCAAAAGTGGATGGCTGCTGATGGATTTCGAGTCGGTCAGTGGGTTTCCGTTCAACGAACAAACATGGGCGGCATGCCATCGGAGCGCAAATCACGACTAGAAGCCTTGCCCGGTTGGACGTGGGATCCACATGCAGAGAAATGGGAAATTGGTTTTCGTCATCTCAAGGAATTTGCAGAACGTAATGGGCATTGTCAACCTCCACAAAAATGGGTGAATGCTGATGGATATATGTTGGGTGTATGGGTGAATTCTCAAAGATGCAAGCTGGATAGTGTGACACCTGAGCGCAAATCAAGACTAGAAGCATTGCCCGGTTGGACGTGGGATCCACATGCAGAGAAATGGGAAGAAGGATTTCGCCATCTAAAGGAGTTCGCAGATCGAGAGGGGCATGCCAAAGTTTTGGGGGACACTAAAACGTCCGATGGTTATCGCATTGGTCAGTGGGTCGGTGTTCAGCGAAATACAAAAGACAGTATGACAACGGAGCGCAAAACACGATTAGAAGCATTGCCCGGTTGGGTGTGGGGTTCGCATGAAGATAAATGGGAAGAAGGATTTCGCCAACTGAAGGAGTTCGCAGATCGAGAGGGGCATGCCAAGATTGTAAGGGGTGCCATAGCTTCTGATGGATATAAGCTTGGCTCATGGGTCGCTGTTCAGCGAATATCAAAAAACAACATGCCACCGGAGCGCAAAGCTCGGCTCGAAGCATTACCCGGATGGAGTTGGGATCCGCATGCTGAAAAATGGGAAATTGGCTTTCGCTGCCTCAAGGAATTCTCAGATAAAGAGGGGCATGCCAAGGTATTGAGCGATTACGAAACGGCAGATGGATTTTGCTTGGGGGCATGGGTTGGCAGGCAACGAACCACAAAAGAAAGATTGTCACCAGAGTTTAAAGCACGGCTGGAAGCATTGCCTGACTGGAGTTGGGCTGAGCGTGCTTTATTAAAGTGGGGCGATTGGTTTGGCTATCTCAAGAAATTTGTGGATAGCGAGGGGCATACTAAGGTACCTATCAACTACGAGACTCTTGACGGATATAAGCTCGGGGGATGGGTTGTCAGGCAACGATCTGCAAAAGAAAGATTGTCACTGGAGCGCAGGGCACGTTTGGAAGCATTACCCGGTTGGGGTTGGCGAGTTAAGTGAGGGCATATTTGAAGTTAACTAAATACATATGAAACCAAGATCACACACACTCTTCCATTTCACCAAAAGTGTCGAGACTTTAGAAAGTATCTTGGCTAATGGTTTTTGGCCGAAATACTGCCAAGAGGATTTTAAATGGTACAACCCAGAAACAGGGCTTATCAGTTATCCGATGGTATGTTTTTGCGATATTCCGTTAACCAGAATTGATGCTCACGTAAAATTTTACGGCAGCTATGGACTAGGCTTAACTAAGCAGTGGGCAATGTCAAACAGACTTAGCCCAGTAATCTATATTTCCAAAGACACAAATGTTTCTAATGCGTTAACTCGCATGTTGCATAAAAGCCCACGTCCCCCGTTGGAAAGCTATAAGGAAAGTGCAGAAGATATTATTTCAATAATTTCGTACATTAAGCCAATAGAGGGCAATTGCAAAGTTGATGGCAAGCCAGTTATAAAAGAGTTCTATCAGGAGAATGAATGGAGGTATACCGCCGATGGTAAGGGATTTTTGCCTCAGTGGATTTCAAAGGAAGATCATTCATCACAGGAACTCTTGTCGTCTTATAATGGGCTGGCGGCGGCTGTGAGTCCACTGCAATTTACAGCCAAAGATGTCAGATATATTTTCGTCAAACTTGACAAAGATATTCCAAAAATAATTGATTTTATCCAAGCCAAACTTACGCATTACACAGAACGTGATCGCAAGATATTAGCGTCACGGATTATTTCGTTAAAAAGTATCAATGTTGATCTTTAGGCGTATTGACTCACAAGGCGTTTACACCAACCACTATTTGCGGAAAACAAACTATGGTAAGCCAACCAATAAATCTCCCAAGTGAGTCCTTTAAGTCGAAGAAAGATGCAACGGATTTCTTTCAGAAAATGCTCAACCGTTATCAAGATGGGGATGAGTTAACACCAGAAGATGACACTATTCTATACGAGCTACTTCAACTTCATCCAGAGGCATTCGATAAGATCGGCGTTGGGGTGAAGCGGTTTTATCGCAGAAGGTCACCAAACCATCCAACAAGTTGCTTTCATATTGAACGCACCGATGGGAGTGCTACTGATTTTTCGTATGGATCTTGCATTTCAAAAAAAGCTCCCGCCCCCGAACAGCAGTTCTATGCTGCCTGCCGATACGCGGTATCTTTGGAATTAACTCTCCAAAAGAAGCAGTTGTTTAACGAGGCTGGCGGCATTATTAATTGCGCAAAAACTGGGGCGAAAATTACGATTGATGACGCTGAATATCGGCACACTATTCCGCGTTTTAGAGAAATCGTCGCGGGCTTCATTGCGGAAAACAACATCACCATTTCTCCGGCTCTGATCACTCATAGCGCGGATATGCAATACGTTGCACAGTTTGCCGATCGCGATATGGAAAATGCGTTCAAAACCTATCACGCAAAGCATGCAAAATTGGCTATGTATAAAAAATATGCGCGCAATGAGGGGGCGGGTTCGGATTAAATTCACGCCCGGAAAGTCGCGTGGAGCGATTCAAGCTACGCCGCTATCGGCATAACCTCTTGGTCGATTTTGTCGCCCAGTTCGTTTTCGGCGATTTCAAGATCGTACTGTGTTTGCAGGTTCATCCATGTTTGCGCGGTCATGCCGAACAAGCGGCCAAGGCGCATGGCGGTGTCGGCGGTGACGGCGCGTTTTCCAGCGCGCCACAAACTGAACAGCCATACAGCGGACATCGGCGAACTCATGCAACCGCCACTTGGCAGTCAGTCGCTTCGGACTAATTAATTTAGTTAGTTACGTGTTTCCTCCACCAAAAGTAGAATTGCCGATGCTGTAGTATTGATTGCAAATTGCGCAATGTGCTGTGGTACTTGTTTCGAAATTGTGCCAGCTCCATGCGCCGTGCTTAATCGGTTCCGAAGCGTAGCTACAAGTATCAGCGGATCAGTAAAGAATTTATCTAGTTGCGTCTGCGCAATAATTTTATTAAGTAACGTAGACGCGGTGTCTGTCTGTAGGTAAGGCCATTTTTTCTTGTCGCAAATGACCTTCATTACGCTCTCAAAGGCACTTCCACATTTCGTAAGGCAGTCGCCATAATCCTTTTTACGGTAATCCTGTAACGCTTCCAAAAATTCACTATTTGCGGAGGAGAACGCAGGGTCGGTAAGTAAGTGCAATGCCGGAGCAATTGCCTCTGAATGTACAAGACGATTCTCTCGCAATACTACTTTAGGGTAGACCCCAACCACTCTAAAGGTCGTCGGTTGGCCACGGTACTCGCGTTGTTCCTCAACTTCGACATACTCTGTGAGGAAATATGGGAGATTATCGACGTCAAAGAACGAATTTATTTGACCAACGAATTCACTCTTTGAATTTATACGCCTGAACGCATCGACTTTGAAAATGTACTCAACGAAATCCAGAAAATGATCTGATTCACATGACTCCAAAAAGTGAAGAACATCTTCAATGTTATTCGAGGATCTAATTTTAGGAGATAGAACGGGAGTCCCATGAAGATACGCTAGTTTCTGATGAACTTGATCCCAGAAATCCGAAATGTATCCTGTTGGCTCAATAACATCACGGCATAACAGTAGGATACGGTTTCGAAAGCTATTACTTATCGGCTGTGGCACATTTGGTGAAGCCACTTTCCGCTTAGAAAAAACGTCGAAGATGGATCGCAGGAACTGCATATTTTCATTAGCCTTTTAATGTGATTAGGCGATAAGGGGGCAGGTTCGGATTAAATTCCCGTCCAAAAAATCTCTTGGAATAGCCCACGCTACGCCGCTATCGGCATAACCTCTTGGTCGATTTTCTCGCCCAGTTCGTTTTCGGCGATTTCCAGATCGTACTGTGTTTGCAGGTTCATCCATGTTTGCGCGGACATGCCGAACAAGCGGCCAAGGCGCATGGCGGTGTCGGCGCGATTGCCGGTGCAGATTTCATCTATGCGGCGCTGGGGGACGCTGGTGAATTTTGCGACCTTGTAGCGGATCAGCCCCAGGGGTTCGATGAAATCATGCAGCAGGATTTCGCCGGGATGCACGGGCGCAAGCTGTTCGCCTGTGATGACATTGCCCCACTTCATGTTGTTCAATTCTTCGCGCTGAATACTCATTTCATTCCCTTAGTGGATCAGTTCAGCTCTTAATTCTGTCCGTCCAATATCCTGGTTGTCGAGATTGGTGTGCTACTGCGAATACCACGATGCCATTGGCGTGCGGGCGATAAAAGACAGAGAACGGAAAACCAGCAGGCATCACACACCGAGTTCCTGCAACTGACGGCGACCCTGCCTCTGGAAACCCAATCGCGCGACTGGTTGCCTCTTCGATGGCTGCGATAAATCGGAGTGAAAGTTGATTCTGAATTTGTCTGTAGTAGGAGACTTCAGCAAGAAATTCGTGCCGTGCCTGCGCCACAAAACGCACTCGTTTCATTGGGCGATGCGCTTCGCTTCTGCAAATACATCTTCGGCGGAAAAAAGGGCTGCCTCCCCGCGCTCAAATGCTGCCACACGCGCTTCAACTTCGCGGCTCCAATCGGTGTCAAATTTCAGTCCCTGTCCTTCATGGATAGATTCGAGCAGCAATTCTGCCAAGCGAGCGCGCTCGCCAGAAGAAAGGGCTCGTGCTTGATTTTCGACTTCGGCAAATGTGGATGACATAGTGTGGCTCCAATAAAGGATTTAACTGGCATATATTTTACCCATAACATCTGGGGCCAGGCCACATGATTTAATGGATTAGGTTCGAATTAAGCTTTACAACTGACAACGCTTATGGCGATATGGGGGCGAGTTCGAAATATATCTCGCCCACAACTAGCGCCAGAATCAAAGGGGATAAAGTTACGTGGCAAGCAACTCCCTTAAGTCGCTTCTTATAACAAATTGATTAAATATGATATTTTTTGAGTGTCTTTTGGGCGATTTACTGATGTGCAACGGCCAGCACGATTACTTTCGCAGGTGTCAGTTTGTAGATGATTGAATAGGGAAATGTTGAGAGTACGAGTTTGCGGATGCCAGCTCTCGTCCAAGGTTTGCCCATTAGGGGGAAGTCTATCAATCCGTCCACCGAGTCGGTTAAGTGCGCGCATTTTTGCAATGGTGTCGGTGACATCGTTGAGCACTATACTCTCGGTTAGTTGCGGCTTGAGGCAATGCGGATTAATGGCGGTTTTATCAAGAATCCCGCTGACCTGCGCAACAAAATCAGCTTGACGCAACTGCCGTACATTCACGTTTATAAAATCGCATATTTTCTGCGCTACAATGCTTGTGCCTTCATCATCCTCAGTAAAATCCAAATCCTGCAAAGACAGGCCAAATGCAAATAAATATATCTCATTTAATCAAGCTGTTACCAAAAAACTTTGCCGCACAAGATATTATTGCGGTGCAGCATGCGTGTGAGTTGGTTGAACCGTTATATCGTGACAAGGTGGAGCTGACCAACACGCCGCTGCTGCAGCACGCATTGGGCGCGGCTTCCATTCTGGCCAAGATGAACATGGATTCCGCGTCGATTATTACGGTAATTCTGCATGCACTTCCGGAATATTTGCCCGCGTGGCAGGACAAAGTTAAAACGGATTTTGGCAGCGACGTGTGCGAGTTGGTTGAAGGCGTTTCACGCATGGAGCAGATTCGTCAATTTAGCGAAATGAGCAGTCTGCATACGCTGGAAAACAAGAAGGGCGATCAGGCGCAGCAGATCGAAATTTTGCGCAAAATGTTGCTGGCGATGGTGCAGGATATTCGCGTGGTACTGATTAAATTAGCCGAGCGTACCCAGACGATGCGGCGTTTGTCGCACGCCGACGTATCGCAGCAAAAGATTATCGCGCGTGAAACTCAGGGCATCTTTGCGCCGCTGGCAAACCGTCTTGGGGTGTGGCAAATCAAATGGGAACTGGAAGATTTGTCGCTGCGTTATTTGGAGCCTGAGCGTTATAAACAGGTAGCCGGTTTGTTGGATGAACGCCGTCAGGATCGAGAGCAATACATCACCGATGTGGTGACTTTATTGCGTCATGAATTGGCGCAGGCCAATGTGCAGGCCGAAGTGACCGGTCGCCCCAAGCATATCTACAGCATCATCAATAAAATGAAGCGCAAGCAGGTGGAGTTTAGCGAACTTTACGATGTGCGCGCGGTGCGAATTTTGGTGGAAGACTTGCGCGATTGTTATACCGCGCTGGGGTTAATTCACAATCTCTGGCAGCCGATTCCCGGTGAGTTTGACGACTATATCGCGCATCCCAAAAGCAACGGTTACCGCTCTTTGCATACGGCGGTAATCGGCCCGCGCAATTTGGCAATTGAAGTGCAGATTCGCACGACTGAAATGCATCAGCATTCCGAATTGGGTGTGGCTGCACATTGGCGTTACAAAGAGGGCGGAAAATCCGATAGCAAGTTCGATGAGAAGATTTCCTGGCTACGGCAATTACTTGAATGGAAAGAGGAAGTTGCGGATAGCGGCGACATGCTGGAACAGTTTAAAAGCGAACTCTTTCAGGATCATGTGTATGTGCTGACCCCGCAGGGTAAAGTGATCGATTTGCCCAGAGGCGCAACGCCCGTGGATTTTTCTTATAGCCTGCATACCGACCTAGGGCACCGCACACGGGGAGCCAAAGTGAATGGCAGCATTGTGCCGCTCAATTACAAATTGCAAAACGGCCAACGCGTGGAAATTTTAACGGCCAAAATTGGCGCGCCGAGTCGCGATTGGGTTAACCCCAGTCTCGGCTATTTGCAAAGTGCCCGTGCCCGCGCCAAAGTGCGGCAGTGGTTCAAAATGCAAAATTTTGACGAGAATGTCGCCCAAGGAAGACTGCAGCTGGACAAAGAGTTGCACCGGCTGGGGGTAACTTCTGTAAATCAGGATAAAGTCGCACAGCACTTGCACTTTAATAAACTGGAAGATTTATTGGCGGCCATCGGGCGCAGCGAGGTGTCGCAACACCAAATTGCCACGGCGATTCAGGAGGAAATGCCCGGTAAAGCTGAGGAGATCAAACCGGTTGTACCGCGCAGCATTGCCCCGCAAAAAAATTCTGTCGGGGTACTGGTTGAGGGCGTGGGGAATTTACTGACTAAAAATGCGCAATGCTGCCATCCCGAACCGCCCGACGCAATTGTCGGTTATGTCACGCGCGATCGCGGCATTACCCTGCATCGACAGGACTGCCCGGCCATGCAGCGCATTCCAGAAAATAAACGCGACCGGTTACTGGATGCACAGTGGGGCAATAAACCGGGCGATGCGATTTTTACCGCGAAAGTACGTGCGGGGAAAAAAGGCTGATACCCCTTACGCGCTGACATCCTGTAGCAATTTTTCCGCAGTTGTCGCCAGCAAAGCCACATCCAATGTACCGATGCACTGCTCGGCCACTTCAATCCCCATTAATACAGTTGGACGATCTTGTTCGGCTATTTTCCATTCATTGGTGGCGTCGCCATGATTGCGGACTTGATGCAATACTTCGATGGTTTGATCCAATATTTCCACCGCGTTTTCAATCGGGGTTTGATGCGTGACGAGTGCGGTGCGCACGACTGAAATCGCGGCAGCAAGACGTCCAAATGCCAAAACATTAAATTGTCCGAGGCACGCAGCTTGATAAGCCGCGTGCATGTCCATTGCGTAAATATCTTTTAAACCGGCGGTGACGGGCACACGCAATGAATTTCTTTTTTTCATTTTTTAGGCATCCGGGTTGAAATTGTTAAATTGAACCTGCCGCCTTTAGCGCACGTTCACGAATGGTTTAAAACCCAGACGCGCTTTGAGTTTGATACTGGCAGCGCGCGCCTCTTCTTTGCTTGCATAGGGCCCCAACAGTACCCTTCCCAATCCGGCATCCTGATTCAGGCTGATTTTTTTACCGCCATCACCCAATTTGGAGTGCATTTTTGCCATAAAACTTTCCGCACCTTCGGACTGTTTAAACGCGCCCAGTTGCAGATAAATTTGGGCGGCAGGCGCGGGCGCTGTTGCAGCTACGGGAGCAGGAGCAGGAGCAAGAGCGGGTACGGGTGGAGGAACCACAACCGGGGCGGCGACTACAGGCACTTCGGCTACTTCTACAATGGGTGGGGTGGGCTCTTCAGCCAATGCGGCAGTCTTTACTGAATCGGGCATCACACTGGCAGTCACCGGTGCATCACCCACTGACAGACTTTCGACTTCAACTTCATCACTGCCTTTATTCACAATATCCAATTTATGTGCGGCGGAATAGGACAGATCAATGATCCGGCCATGCAGGAAAGGCCCGCGATCATTAATTCGCACAATAACCGATTTTTTGCTGGCGACATGGGTAACACGGGCATAACTGGGGATTGGTAATGTGGGATGAGCTGCCGTCATGCCATACATGTCATAAATTTCACCGATCGAAGTATGCTGACCGTGAAACTTTTTACCGTACCAGGAAGCAATGCCGACTTCTTTATAATTTCCGGGTGCTTCAAGCGGGGTGTAGGTTTGACCCAGAGCGGTGTAGGGCCGATTTGCGTAGCGATGTAGGGGTTCAGCTTTCGGCACGGCATCCGGAATACTTGCAATATCAACTGGCGCATCGGCACCGGGACCGTCACCCGCCAAATAACCGCCACTTTCAGACGGTGCGGCAGCGGGTTCAGCCGGTTTTGCCGGCGCGGGAGCCAAATCCACAATGGGTGCGGCTGCGGGAGACTTTGATTCGTCTTTTTTAGGGGCTGAGGAACATGCCGCCAGCGTAAGGGTTGTCAATACCAGAATTGCGCTTAGCTTCTTCATCGTTAAGTTCCTTTAAGTTTTAACCAGTTGTTTGTGTGTGTGAATGCTCATAAGCATACCAAATCCCAGCAATAATGTGAGCATAGATGTGCCGCCATAACTCACCAGGGGAAGCGGTACGCCCACGACCGGCAAAATTCCACTCACCATACCAATGTTAACAAATGCATAGGTAAAGAAGGTGAGCGTGATACTCCCTGCCATCAGGCGGGTAAAGTAGGTGGAGGCATTGGCGGTAATCACGAAGCCGCGGCCAATGACAAACATATACAGCCCCAGCAAGATAATATTACCCATTAAACCAAACTCTTCCGACCATACCGCGATAATAAAGTCAGTGGTACGTTCCGGCAAAAAATCCAGGTGCGTCTGGGTGCCATGCATATAACCTTTGCCGAACAGCCCTCCCGATCCTACCGCGATCATGCCCTGAATGGTGTGGTAACCTTTTCCCAGGGCGTCCTGCGAAGGATCGAACAGCATGAGAATCCGGTGGCGCTGATAGTCATGCAGTGCCGACCAGAGGAACGGGGCGCTGGCAGCGGCAACAGCAACCGCTCCTAAAATAATGCGCCAGCTTAATCCGGCCAAAAATAACACGTAAAATCCGCTTGCCCCGATCAGCAGGGAAGTTCCCAAGTCGGGTTGGCGGGCGATCAATGCGACGGGCATAAGTAATATTATTGCAGCAACAATATAATTTTTATTGGTGAGCGTGGCTTCATTTTTTTCAAAGTACCAAGCCATCATCAAGGGCACGGCAATCTTCATCAATTCGGAAGGTTGAATCGTGGCAACACCAATATTCAACCAGCGTCTTGCACCGTGGCTGATATCGCCAAATAATGCCACACCGATTAACAACGCCATTCCCAGGATGTATATCGGCACCGCGCTACGCATTAAATAATGCGGCGGCATATTGGCTACAATCCACATGGCCACACAGGCAACTAAAATATTAACGAATTGACTTAATACGCGCATCCAATTGCCATCGCTGGCACTGTACAACACGACCAAACTCACCAGCATCAGCAAACTGATCGCTAGAAGCAGTACCAAGTCAATGTGCGCCAGTAGACGGCGGCGCAGCTCTTTTTTATTTAACATATTGATTTAAAACATTAATCTTCTTCATGATCTTGTTCCGGGTCTGCTTCCAGAGGCTTGGGAACAATCCCCAGTAGATAATAATCCAGTACTTTGCGCGCGATAGGCGCGGCTGTCGATCCGCCGTGTCCGCCGTTTTCAGCCAGTACCGCCAGCGCAATGCGCGGCTTTTCGACAGGCGCAAAAGCAATAAACCAGGCATGATCCCGATTGTATTCGGAGATTTTGCTGGCATCATAATTTTCACCCTGCTTCATCCCCACCACTTGCGCCGTCCCGGTTTTTCCGGCCATGCGATAAGGGGTGCGCGCACTGGCTCCGGCTGCCGTGCCCCCTGGTAAAGTCACCGCTTCCATCGCACGTTTTACCAAATCAATATGTTCCGGCGCAATATGCAAATCGTAGGTTGGCTGGGGAATCCGCTCGGGTGACACCCCCGAAGAACGTTTGATTTCTTTTACAAAATGCGGCTTATAAGTGACGCCATCATTGGCCAATGTGGCGGTTGCAGAAGCGAGCTGTAGCGGTGTCACCAGGTTATATCCCTGCCCGATACCGACCGAAACCGTGTCACCCGCATACCAGGGTTGTTTATAGCGCCGCATTTTCCACTGCTGCGAAGGCACCAGACCGGATACTTCGCCTTCCATATCCACTCCGGTTCTTTTGCCAAATCCGAACATCGTCAGATATTCGTAAATTCGATCAATGCCCATTTCGGTGGCCAAGCCGTAATAGTAGGTATCACAAGAAATGACAATGGATTTGAACATATCCACGCTGCCGTGCCCGCCCTTTTTCCAATCGCGATACTGGTGACGATTGCCCGGCAAGGTAAAATATCCGGGATCGCTAATCGTATAGTCCGGCGAACGCTCTTTGTAATGCAAACCGGCCAAGGCCATAAAAGGTTTAATGGTTGATCCGGGTGGATATTGACCGCGCAAGGCACGGTTATTCAGCGGCACATCGGGAGAGTTATTTAGCGCCTCCCAGTTTTCCGTATCAATGCCGTCAACGAATAAGTTGGGGTCATAACCCGGCTTGCTGACGAAAGCCAGAATATCGCCATTGCTTGGATCAATTGCCACCAGTGCACCGCGATAATTGCCAAATGACTGTTCGGCAATTTCCTGTAATTTCGCATCCAGTGTTAATACCAGCGTGTTCCCCGACATCGGTGCACTACGCGACAAAGAACGTACCGCCCGGCCACCGGAATCCACCTCAACCTGCTCAAAACCGGTTGTCCCATGCAGTTCTTTTTCATAACTTTGCTCCAGGCCGGTTTTACCAATGTAATCCGAGCCCAGGTAATTTGAGGCAGTTCCCTCTTCCTCCAGCTGTTCCACATCTTTCTGATTAATACGTCCGATATAGCCGATCAAGTGGGAGGTTCCCTGGCCGTAAGGATATTCGCGGAATAAACGCGCTTTGATTTCAACGCCGGGAAAGCGATAACGCTGGGTGGCAAAGCGGGCTACTTCTTCGTCGGTTAAACGGTTACGAATCGGCATGCTGTCCAAATTGCGGCTTTCGGACATAAGCTTTTTAAAACGTTTTCTATCTTTGGCTTGAATCTCGATGATGGTCGACAATTCGTCGATGGTGGCTTCCAAATTTGCCACTTTGCGGGAGGCGATTTCCAGCGTGTAACCGGAATAATTGCGCGCCAGAATCAAACCGTTGCGATCCAAAATCAATCCCCGGTTGGGAACAATCGGCACCACTGCGATGCGGTTACTTTCCGCCAGCGTTTGAAAATACTCATGCTTGACAAGCTGCAAATAAACGAATCTAATCAATAGGATAGAAATTAACGTCAGCACAAATCCCAAGCTCAGCATGAGGCGCAGGCGAAAATGGTAGATCTCGCGCAGATGATTTTTCAGCTCAACAGGCTGCTTCATAGCTCGTTTGGATCAGAACGGGGACGGCGTAAAGTTTGCAACAGAATAGTCAACGGTATCCACAGTGCCGCTGAAACAAAACTACCCAGGAAATACGACCAGACCCAGATATCGCGCATCTGCCAGTGTATGGCCGCGTAGATAAAATAGCTGATGAGCAACAGGGGGAAAACCTGCATGGTTTGCTGGCGCAGATCAAACATCTGCACGCGGCGATGCAAAACCGTCCCGCCAAACGCCAGCACAGTGTAAGCCAGCGCGTGCTGGCCAAACAAGGTGGCGTCCGCCACGTCGGCGATGATGCCGACAAACCAGGCAATGCCGATTCCCACCCGGTAGGGTTTGTGGGTACACCAATACAGTAAGATCAGGGCCACAAAATCAGGTTTTAATATTAGCCCCCAGCCGCTCCAGGGCAACCAGTTCAACAGGATTGCCACAAATAAAGTGAGCGCAATAAACCAGCCTTGGGCGGGTAACAAGAACTCCTGATCTTTTGGTAAGTTGGAATTCATGGGGTTTGCGGTTTCTTAATGATTTTTGTTTTGCCGGCATCAACCGGCTCGGGATCAGGCAAAGGCGGTAATTCAGGCAGCCCCGAAACGATTAGCAGGTAATGATTGTGATCCACTCCGGCGATTGGCATACACACAATACGCGCAAAAGGATAAGCGGGATCCCGGTCAATTTTTACCACTTTGGCAACCGGCAAACCCGGCGGATAAGTTCCGTCGATGCCCGAGGTCACGAGCTCATCACCGATTTGAATGTCGGCGCTGACCGGCATGTAACGCAGGGTTAACTGGTTCGCCTCGCCCGAGCCGAAAACCACCGAGCGTATGCCATTGCGCAATACTTGCACCGGCACGGCGTGATCTTTGTCGGTGATTAATGTCACCTCGGAAAGCCACGGATAAACACGGGTAACTTGCCCCACAATGCCGATGTCGTCCATAACCACTTGGCCGCGGCTGACATTGGCCTGTCCGCCTTTATTCACAAACAGTTTGCGCTTGAAAACATCGTGTTCGACATACATAATTTCTGCGGTTTGCATCGGATAGTTTACCCGCTGCGGTACTTGCAATAAATTGCGCAACTCCACATTCTCAACCTGCAGAACGCTCAACAAATTTAAGCGAACCTGATCCACCCGGTGCTGCTCATTCAGGCGGGTATTTTCTTTAACCAGATAACCTTGCGTATTAATGTAGGTGCCGATATTTTCCCAAGCCATGCCGGGCAGGGTGATCAGGCGTTGAAACGGGTAAAGCACAACAGAAACAACGGTGCGCGCCGCCTCAAGATACTTGAAGTGAGCGTCTATAAACAGCAGGGAGAGTGATAGAACAACAAAAAATACCAAGCGAACGACCGCGCTTGGGCCGCGCTTAAAAAACTGAAAAGAACTGGTGCTGTCCAAGGGGTAACCGGAGGATCATTCGCTGGCGAAAATACCGCTGTAATTATCCATACGATCCAGCGCTTTGCCCGAGCCGCGTACCACACAGGTGAGAGGATCATCGGCGATGACCACAGGCAAACCGGTTTCTTCCATCAACAGACGGTCAATGTCACGCAACAACGCGCCGCCACCGGTTAACACCATACCTTTGCTGGCAATGTCCGCGCCCAACTCGGGCGGGGTTTGCTCCAAAGCGGTTTTAACGGCACTGACAATGCTGTTTAGCGGGTCTGTTAAAGCTTCCAAAATTTCATTGCTGGAGATGGTGAAGCTGCGCGGCACGCCTTCCGCGAGGTTACGTCCGTTGACTTCCATTTCGCGCACTTCGCTGCCGGGGAAAGCCGAGCCGATTTCTTTTTTGATCTGCTCGGCAGTCGTTTCGCCGATCAGCATGCCGTAGTTGCGACGAATGTAATTGATGATAGCCTCGTCGAACTTGTCGCCGCCCACGCGAACCGAGCCGGAATACACCGCGCCACCCAGTGAGATAACACCCACCTCGGTCGTGCCGCCGCCGATGTCCACGACCATCGAACCGGTCGCATCTTCCACCGGCAAATCGGCACCGATTGCGGCTGCCATCGGCTCTTCAATCAATTCCACGCGGCGCGCACCGGCGCCAAAGGCGGATTCGCGAATCGCACGGCGCTCAACCTGAGTCGAACCGCAGGGAACACAAATAACAATACGCGGACTGGGCGTAAAAATACTGGACTTGTGGACGCGCCGAATAAATTGCTTAAGCATTTGTTCGGTAACGGTAAAGTCGGCGATCACGCCATCTTTCATGGGGCGAATTGCGGTGATGTTGCCGGGTGTCCGTCCCAACATTTGTTTGGCGGCCATACCGACTTGTTGAATTACCTTTTTTCCATTGGGGCCGCCCTCCTGACGAATAGCCACCACAGAAGGTTCGTTCAGCACAATCCCTTGTCCGCGCGCCCAAATAAGGGTATTGGCAGTTCCCAGATCAATCGCCAAGTCGTTGGAAAAGTAACCATTAAAGTAATTCAACATTATTTTGAGCCTTAAAGTGTAGATAGAGATGCGCTGCTAAAGTCGTTTATGATAACCTATTAAGCCCGTTTTGATAAAGCGTTACACCATGTCATTAAGCATAACTGATGTAAAAAAAGTCGCTCATCTCGCCCGTTTGGCAATGACCGAAGCAGAAATTGAAGCCGCTCAAGCGCAATTGTCGACAATTTTCAGCTTAATTGAGGAAATGCAGGCGGTAAATACCGAGGGTATTGCCCCCATGTCGCATAGCCAGGATTTGAGCCAGCGCTTGCGTGAAGATGCCGTCACCGAAGTGAATAAGCGCGATGCGTTCCAAGCAATTGCCCCGCAAACTGAGGCGGGTTTATACCTCGTTCCCCAAGTTATTGAGTAACCCATGATTAATTCTAGCCTGACCCAACTGGGCGCCGCCCTGCGTAGCAAGCAAATTTCCAGCGTGGAACTTACCCAAACCTATTTAGATAGAATATCTCAATTAAATCAAATACTTAACTCGTACATTACGCTAAATCCGGAGATTTCTCTGGCTCAGGCACATGCTGCCGATCAACGTTTGAGTAGCGGTCAAAGTACTCCCCTCACCGGAATACCCATCGCCCAGAAAGATATTTTTTGCGCGCAAGGATGGCTGACCACCTGCGGCTCAAAAATGCTGCACAATTTTATTTCACCCTACGATGCGCACGTCATCAGCCAGTTTAACAATGCCGGTGCGATAAATTTGGGCAAGACCAACATGGACGAATTTGCCATGGGCTCGTCCAACGAAACTTCGCACTACGGCAGCGTAAAAAATCCCTGGGATACCACGCGCGTTCCCGGCGGTTCATCGGGTGGCACGGCTGCCGCTGTCGCTGCGCGACTGTGTGCGGCCGCCACCGGCACCGACACCGGCGGATCGATCCGTCAACCCGCCGCGCTGTGCGGCATTTCCGGATTAAAGCCCACCTATGGCGTGGTATCACGCTACGGCATGATTGCTTTCGCATCCAGCCTGGATCAGGCAGGTCCAATGGGGCGCAGCGCGGAAGATTTAGCGCTTATGTTGAATGTGATGGCCGGGTTTGACGAGCGCGATTCCACCTCGTTACAACGCGAAACCGAAGACTATGCGCGCGATTTGCACAAGCCGCTGAATGGCTTACGCATCGGCCTACCCAAAGAGTTTTTTGCCGAAGGGCTGGACAACGATGTCGCGCAAGCCGTTGAAGCCGCCATTGCCGAATACAAAAAATTGGGCGCGATTATTGTGGATATCAGCCTGCCGAATTCCAAGCTTTCCGTCCCGGTGTATTACGTGTTGGCACCCGCCGAAGCCTCCAGCAATCTGTCGCGTTTTGACGGGGTGCGCTACGGTTATCGCGCCCCGGAATATAGCGACCTGTCCGACATGTATGAAAAAAGTCGCGCACAGGGCTTCGGTGCGGAAGTAAAACGCCGCATCATGATCGGCACCTACGTTTTATCGCATGGTTATTACGATGCCTACTATTTGCAGGCACAAAAAATTCGCCGTTTAATCGCGCAGGATTTTACTGAAGCGTACAAAGTGTGCGACGTCATCATGGGACCGACCGCGCCTTCCACCGCTTTCAAGCTGGGTGAAAAAGGCGATGATCCGGTGCAGATGTATTTGTCCGATATTTACACCATTGCGGTGAATTTGGCGGGTTTGCCCGGCATGTCCATTCCGTGCGGTTTTGGCGCAAACAATATGCCGGTGGGCTTGCAAATTATCGGCAATTATTTCGATGAAGCGCGCATGTTAAATGTCGCGCACCAATATCAACTGGCGACCGACTGGCACAGCCGCGCGCCGCAGATTTGAGTCTTAAATCATGGAAATCTCCGAACTCCGCGGCATTCCCGGACTCAAGACCAAGCTCGACAGCCATCCCCTGTATACCTCGGTGCGCACACTGGCCGAGCTGCGCTGCTTCATGGAACACCATGTGTTCCCGGTGTGGGACTTCATGTCACTACTCAAATATCTGCAGGGCGAGATCGCCCCGGCCTGCGCGCCATGGATGCCCGCGAGCAAGCCGGAAACCGCGCTTCTGCAACGTTTCGTCAACGAGATCGTGCTGGCCGAAGAGAGTGACGAGGGGCTGCCGGATGCCGACGGCAACCCGACCTTCGTCAGCCATTTCGCTCTTTACCTGGGCGCGATGGAAGAAGTCGGCGCGGACACCCGTCCAGTGCGGGCCTTCATCAAGGCGGTGAAGAAGCACGGCATTGCCGCCGCACTGAAGCGCGACGACATTCCCGAGCCTGCGCGTCGTTTCATGAAAACAACGTTCGGATTCCTCGCAACCGACAAGCCGCATGTCGTCGCAGCAGCCTTCGCGCTCGGTCGCGAGCAGGTAATTCCAGGCATGTTCCGCGCACTGCTTGCCAACATCGGCATCAGCAAGAAAAAAGCGCCGCTGTTCCACTATTACCTTGAACGTCACATCCATCTGGATGATGAGCTCCATGGGCCATTGTCGCTCAAGCTGCTGGATCAGCTGTGCGGCGACAGCGACAAAAAACTTCGCGGCGCAGAGAAAGCTGCGCGACAAGCCATCGAAGCGCGCATCAAGTTATGGGACGGCGTGCATGCCGCCCTGCCTATCCAATCGAAGAAACGGAGCAAATGATGCAGTGGGAAATCGTCATCGGGCTGGAAGTACACGCCCAACTATCAACACATACAAAAATATTCTCCGCTGCATCTACCGCGTTTGGCGCGGAGCCCAACACTCAGGCGGATGCGGTGAGCATTGCTTTGCCCGGCGTACTTCCGGTACTCAACAAAGGTGCCGTGGAACGCGCCATTAAATTCGGCTTGGCCGTCGGTGCGCACATCGCGCCGCGCTCGGTATTCGCCCGTAAAAATTATTTTTACCCCGACTTGCCGAAAGGCTACCAGATCAGCCAGTTCGATTTGCCGGTGGTGGGAAAAGGCGCGCTGACCATTCAAGTTGAGCCGCTCTCCGGCAATGCCCTTCCTTATGAAAAAACCGTGCGCATCACCCGCGCCCATCTCGAGGAAGATGCGGGAAAATCCATGCACGGCGACTTTCATGGCATGACGGGTATCGACTTGAATCGTGCCGGTACGCCCTTGTTGGAAATCGTTTCCGAGCCGGACATGTGCTCTGCTGCCGAAGCAGTGGCGTATGCCAAGGCCTTGCATTCGCTGGTGCGCTGGATCGGCATTTGCGACGGCAACATGCAGGAAGGATCATTCCGTTGCGACGTGAACGTGTCGGTGCGCAAACCCGGCGCCGAACTCGGCACACGGCGTGAAATCAAGAATCTGAATTCATTCAAATTCATGCAACAGGCCATTGATTATGAAGTGCAATGGCAGATCGATACACTGGAGAACGGCAGGAAAATTCAGCAAGCCACCATCCTGTTTAATCCCGATACCGGCGAGACGCGCGCGATGCGCAGCAAGGAAGACGCGCACGACTACCGTTATTTCCCCGATCCCGATTTATTGCCGCTGGACATTTCACCCGCACAGTTGGAGCAGGTACGCGCCACGTTGCCCGAATTACCCCAGGCCAAACGTGAGCGCTATGTGGGCGAATACGCGCTCAGCACCTACGATGCCAACAGCCTGACGGCCTCGCGAGAAATGGCCGACTTATTCGATGCCTGTGTGACGACTGTCGGCACAGCAAATGCCAAACTGTGCGCCAACTGGATCATCGGTGAACTCAGCGCGCAATTAAATCGCGATGCGCTTGATATGGCGCAGTGCCCGGTCTCGGCGCAACAATTAAGCGGCATGCTGGCGCGTATTGTGGACGGCACTATTTCCAACTCCGGCGCAAAAGAAGTATTCCGCACCCTGTGGACTGACGGCGGAGCAGCCGATGACATTATCGAAGCCAAAGGACTTAAACAGGTTTCCGATTCGGGGGCGATTGAAAGTTTGGTGGATGAAATTATTGCGGGCAACGCCGACAAAGTAGCCGAATATCGCAGCGGCAAAGACAAGCTGTTCGGCTTCTTTGTCGGGCTCGCCATGAAGGCCAGCAAAGGCAAAGCAAATCCCGCGCAACTTAATGATATTTTGAAGAAAAAATTAGCGGGGTAATCTGCCAACAACTTCTATTTCCAAGTACCACGAATGCTTATAAATGCCAATTAATCGCGTTAATTTTTTTGTGCGCAAGCACATGTCGTATATCGAAATGACCGGTGTGCTGATGCGCATCTTCAGTTTCTCGCTGGTCAGCTGGCTCGGCCCCGCAAGTCCGTTCATGTTCGTGTGGATTTTCAACACAATTGATGCCGTCATGCTCTCCTGGTGTTCTGTATTGAAAAAAGACCGCGCCTACACCATGCTCAACATGTTCTGGATTATGGTTGGTGTGGTTGGGATTCTCCGGGCTGGTAACTTCATTCATTAAAAGCAAAATGTCGGGTTACGGCACAAGAAACCGCGCCCAACCCGACCTGCAGACAATGCCGTGTATTACACAATTAAACACTAAATCTTGTGCGCACAGAGCTGTGCTTCCGTATGGAACCCATCTACTCTGAAGAGAGACCTTTGAGTTCGCGGTAGCGTTGCTTATCCGCATCAAAGCGCGCTTTCACATTGGCTGATTCTTGCTCGTTTTGCGCCAATTCTTTTTGCAGTTTAATCACCTTGGCTTCGGCATTGCTAATGTCATCCAGCAAAGCTTTTGGAAGCGGTTTATTGTTACTTACCAAGCCGCTCTTTTCTTTATTAAACGCTTCCAAAGATTCTTGTGCCGATTGAATCAGCAAAGTAACTCCTTTAATTCGCGCCTCGATTTGTTGCAGACCCCGATCACGCGCCAGATCAATTTCATTCTCATTGCTGAAAGTGCTCAACAGCGCGTTATCGCGCCGCTTGGTTTCAAGAGCAGATTTCTGTTGCATTTTCTTCTGTGAAGCATCGGCTTTTTTGGCGCGTTGCTCTTCGGGCGTCAACTTATCAATCTGCCTTTCCACGCGTCCTTTGTCACTAAAACGCACCGCATCTTTATTCGCATATTCGGGCGGTATGGTCTCGCCGTAATGGGTTGTGCCGTTATCATCTACCCACTTGTACAGCTTGGCTTCTGCACTGTTAAGCCAAATACCCCCAATTAGAGCTAGAATCATAACAGATTGTTTATTAAGCATTATTTACCCCATATTGATCGCGATATGATTGCACTGCCTGCAGATTTTTCGCCAATTCAGCCTCGCCCTGTAAAAATCCCAATAAATCGTCCAGCGCCGCAATAGAAATCACAGGCAGGTTGTAGTCGCGTCTTACTTCCTGCACGGCAGATAATTCCCCCTGGCCACGCTCCATACGATCCAGCGCGATAACCACTCCGCACGGTGTGGCACCGGCGCTACGAATCAGCTCAATTGATTCACGCACCGAAGTTCCCGCAGAAATGACATCGTCAATGATCAGGACATTGCCATACAATTTTGCACCCACTGTATTGCCACCTTCGCCGTGGTCTTTGGCTTCTTTGCGGTTGAAGCAATACGGCACGTTACGTCCCTGCTCAGCCAGCGCAATTGAAGTTCCCGCCACCAGCGGAATACCCTTATAAGCCGGGCCGAACAACATGTCGAATGGCACATTTGCTGCAAGAATAGCCTGTGCATAAAACTGGCACAGCTCGCGCAACGCCGCTCCGTCCTGAAATAATCCCGAATTGAAAAAGTACGGGGATAAACGTCCGGCTTTGGTTTGAAATTCCCCGAAGCGCAACACATTTTGCGCAACAGCAAAGCGAATAAAATCTTGGCGGTAAGGATGCATAAGGCTAAAAAAAGGAAAAGTGAAGTGACGCTATTATAATGCGCACCTTTTAAGAATCGAGAAAATTCATGCGCATCATTTCACTAAATTTAAACGGTATACGTTCAGCCTACAACAAAGGCATGCTGGAATGGCTTGGCAAACAAAATACCGACATCCTCTGTGTGCAAGAACTTAAGGCGCAGGCTGGCGATATGACACCGGATATGCTGAACCCGTTCGGCTTTCACGGCTACTTTCATTACGCGGAAAAGAAAGGTTACAGCGGTGTCGGGATTTACAGCAAACATAAACCGGATGCCGTAATTGTAGGCTTGGGGATTCCCGAATTCGATGCAGAAGGACGCTATATCGAAGCGCAATTTGGGAATTTAAGCGTGGTGTCCTTATATTTGCCGTCAGGCTCCAGCGGAGAAGAGCGTCAAGCCGTAAAGTTTAAATTCATGGCTGCTTTTATGCCGCACATGGTCGCCTTAAAAAATAGCGGACGTGAAGTGATTATTTGCGGTGACTGGAACATCGCACATACCGAAAAAGATTTAAAAAACTGGAAAGGCAACAAAAAGAATTCCGGGTTTCTGCCGGAAGAGCGCGCGTGGCTCACGCAGTTATTTGGCGAAGTGGGCTTTGTCGATGTATTTCGCAAACTACATCCCGAACTGGAGGCTTACACCTGGTGGTCCAATCGCGGCCAGGCATGGGCAAAAGATGTGGGTTGGCGCTTGGATTATCAAATTGCCACGCCTGGAATAGCTGAAAAAGGCTTAGCCACCAGCATCTACAAAGAGCAACGTTTTAGTGACCATGCACCGCTGACAGTGGAATATGATTATCACCTGACTTGAGAAGTGAGCAATTGGAATTGCTGCATCAGCATATTGGATAGGAGAATTTGATGAAAATGCGTGTTCATTCAATCTTGACAATTGCTATAACTCCATTATTAATCAATATGATACTGACAGGATGCGGCGTTCAGTCAAGTTCGACAACCACTCAACCGCCATTGACGCCTTGGGGACTTAGTGCTACCAACGAGGCTGGGTTGACGGCCTATTTTCGCGACGCGCTGGGTCAGTCAAGCAAAAATCTGTATTACACCCGGGATTTATTGATGATGGCGACGGCAGAGGTGCTTTCTGCAGCCCCTCCCGGATCTGGCGCAGCAACGACCCAGTATTCCGGAACCACTTTGCAGGAAATCGGAGTTGACGAGGCCGACTTGATCAAAAGTGATGGAAATTTTGTCTATAGTCTGGATCCGGCTAGCTCGGTTGCTACAGCGAGGAATATCTTACGTCGTCAAAGACTGGATGGCGCCAGCAATAGTGCGCCACTCATTCAAATCGAAAACTTTCAACTTCCATTTTCAGCCAATGTCAGCGGTAGCGGTCTTTTCCTGGATAGTGCCCGTCAAAAAATCGTTGCGGTCGGCAAAGGAAATTCGGGCTGGCAAATTTACGATTTATGGTTTGATTCACCCTCATGGGGGCAGGGCATAACTGAAGTGGTCATGCTGGATACTGCTAATGCACAGAATATGCAGACTATTCGTACTTTGAACATGACGGGTCATTTGATCGGTTCACGGCGTATTAATTCAACTCTATATTTAGTATTGCGCAGTTATCCGCAGGTAACAGGAATTGATCCCTGGTGGCCTGCAAATAAAGTTACATCAAATCAGACCGTAGTCGACTCGTTGCAAGCCGCGCAATTGCTGCCAACGCTATCAATTGATGGCGAGGCAGCGCAACCTTTGGTGCAGGCGTCCTCCTGTTTTACTCAGGAACAAAATGCGGTCAAGAGTGCCGATATTATTACCATCGTTAGTGTTGATTTGGCCGCCACTGCGCATCGTCATCAGGCAGTTTGCTTCACCGGTGGAACTGAAGCCTTTTATATGTCGGAACAAAGCTTGTATTTGGCGACAACCCGAACTGCCTATGCTTACAGCGGAACTTTTCCGGTATATGCGCAAACCACAAGTACAGATATTCATAAATTCACCCTGAATGATCTTGATATTGCTTACCGCGGATCGGGAAATATAACGGGACATTTGGGCTTTGACCAAAACCGTAAATCTTTTCGAATGAGTGAATATGCAAACACGCTACGCGTCATTACTCAAACATTATCCAATCGGGGAGGCTGGGTTGGCTTGCCTGTGATGATATCTGCAACCGACAATTCAGTGAGTTCAGCATCGGGAATATCTGCGACAGCGATTAGCGATTCACCGGGACATCTCAGCGTTTTGCAGGAAGTGTCAGGTGCATTACAGGTGGTTGGAGAATTGCCCAATGCCGCTCGTCCCCAGTCATTGGGAAAATCTGGCGAACAATTGTATGCCTCGCGCTTTATCGGCAACCGTGGCTATCTGGTTACATACCGTCTCACTGACCCCTTGTATGTGCTGGATCTATCCGACCCTAAAGATCCGAAGGTGGCAGGAGAATTACAGGTGGATGGATACTCGGATTATTTATTTCCGCTAAATGCAAACTTGTTGCTGGGTGTGGGTAAGGACGCCAAGTCCGACGGCTCGGCGGGAGACGGACGTTTTGCGTGGTATCAGGGCGTAAAGGTAGCGCTGATTGACGTGACCAATCCCGCTGCTCCCACAGAAGCCGCACGCACAATAATTGGCAAGAGAGGAACGGATGCAACCGTGCTACATGATCATCACGGCATTGCCATTCAAACACTGGGTAATACAGTCAGAATAAGCTTGCCAGTCAGTTTGCATGAGACAGCAAGCCAATGGAATACCGGAAGCACAAACGACTACTTTGATTTTACACGTTCCGAATTGCAGCGCTTTGAAGTTGATCTCGCCACGAAAAGTTTAACCGCAGTTTCCGCAGTAATCTCGGCGCAACCAAGTTGGCGCGATATCAGCAATGATCGCTCGCTACTTTGGAATGATCAGCTGCACTGGTATCAGAATGGAATCTGGTCATCCGCAGCTTGGTAGTCAGGTGAGCTATTCCAATAGTCCCCGCGCAGAACCACTACAATGCGCCCTCCTAATTTGCGGCCATACACCATCAGCCAACTATGAACACAGAAACAGAAAAAAACTTCCTCGTAATTACCGCCTCCGGCGCAGACAAATTGGGCCTCGTCGAACAGCTTGCGGGACGCATCGCCGACAGCGGTTGCAACATCGAAGAGAGCAGCATGGCCGTGATAGGCGGGCAATTCTCTTTCATCACTCGGGTCTCCGGCGCATGGCACGCACTTTCCAAACTGGAAGGACAAATTCCTGTGCTAATTGCACAACTCGGCCTCACCATCACCCAGCAGCGCACCGGCAAGATCGAACGAAGCGCCGCCATTCCCTACACCGTCGAAGTTGTGACGATGGATCAGCCCGGCATCGTACGCAACCTCGCCGCCTTCTTCACCCGCAACGGCATCAACGTCGAAGAGCTGCAAAGCCGCACCTATTTCGCCCCGCACACCGGCTCTCCGCTCACCTCCGTCATCATGAGCGTTGGCATCCACGCCAAAATTCACATCCCCACCCTGCGCGAAGATTTTCTCGATTACTGCGACGATTTGAATCTGGATGCGACGCTGGAGCCGATGCGGGGGTGAAGTGAGGGGACGATGCCACATTAGCTGCTATCGTGCTGAATTAGGTAATTTTGAGCCGTACATCAAGTTGGCATCCAGCAGCTTATCCTCCCCTAAAAACATTCGTTGAAGCGCAATGCGGCCCTCATCAGTTTGCCGAATTTCTAGACCTGAAATATATATTTTTACTTCATTTTCACTGACCGATTGATTAGCTTCATACCAAAAAGCCAGAGTACGCGGCCTAGCTGGCAATAGATCACCATGTTGCGCCATTCCAATTTCGTTTTCGATTAGGATGCTTTTAAAGCCAAATGCGTTGGCCACGTCCTCGTATACGGCATGTAACATCTCAAATCCGGTACGCAATAAATCAATGCCATTAATCGACTCTTTATATACAAACAGCTTAGGTGATTTGCTTTGTGGATTATCTGGAAATAATACGAGCACTTTCTTTTGAGGGCTAATTTGAAGGAAAGTATGATTTACAAGATTGGCATGATGTTGATCAATTACTCTGTAATCTCTTAAACGGCTGCCGCCAGTCTGCCAATAGCGCAAGAGAATGCCTTCTATCTCTGTCGGTATTTTTAGTGAATGAATTTTATTCATCCCATCATTAAGGCTTGACGGCATGCTCCTGCCAATTTTCTTTCCAATCAGGGGAAGTAGCATGTCCTGCATAATTCTTAATGAAGAAAGCAAGGGCGAGATTTCGTTCAAAAGCGCTAGAAGGCTGGTAGAGTGAAAAACTATCTTGGCATCCCCCAACTCAAGTTGATTTTCAAATAGCCCAAACTCTAGTACGCATCGTTGATCCAGTTCAGCTATCTGCCTCATATGGATAACACATGAGCTGGCGCGATATAAAAGGGCGGAAATCTCTTCAGATGAAGAGATTTTTTTCCATGCATACATCTTTTGAAAAAGGCCTTCAGAATTTAATAGCTCGGGTAAATACATACTGTCTATGTCCAAGTAATTGGTGCTAGAAAAATACTGCCATCGCTATCACTTAACTCCCCCCCAACCAAGCATCCGACGATAGCTTAGTTGGCAACGTCGTTAGCTTCTCCGCCAGATACATAATTACCACTCCATCTTTTTCACGCCACGTCACTTCGCCCATCCTCTTTGTCATCACCTAAATATCACCGCGCCGAGTGCAGTAACCGTAAGCATGCTGACCGCAACAGCGCCCTTGAATAGAGGCGATGAAACCCAGAAAGCAGATGAAATGCGATGCCGAAAGTGGCTCGACCTGATGCTCGGTCAATTTTAGGGACAACGACGGAACCGAAGTACAGGCGTGTGGTGGATGAATCGCCATCCTTAGTAACGGCGCTCATTAGCCATGATCTTGTGCGCCCCAGAAAATCACAGAGCAGCAGTTGGTCTGGCGCTCTTCCTTCGACGCTCCACGCGGCAAATTTTTTGGCTTCGCCTAATGCAAAAAGCTTTGCTTGCGCATCCGTAGACGGTCTACGTGCAAGCAGCGCCAGAATAAGCCGCTCAACTTTGAATAGCTTGGTGGTGTAGAAGGCCTCCACATACTCTGCTTGCGACACCGCGCGGGGAATGTCTATGAAGTAGCAGTCTGTGTAGGCTCCTTCTTGTTTGTACTTGTTGAGAAGAGCTTCCCGTGGCAGCTCACCGGATAGTATGACGTTCATAGGCTCCTTACCGATTTACTTATTGCATTACATCTATACTGCACATCCAGCGCTTCGCACAAAAATTTCATGAACGGAACCGTTTCTGCAAAACGCTGTTCAGTGAGTTCAACCAGACTTCGCCCCGTCACCTCTTTGCGCGACAAGGGGGCAATGGCGATGAAGTCTTTGCGCTTAATGTCTGCAATCGCCGGATGCTCGGCGGCGTAACCACGGGGAGGTCTGATCAAGCTGTCTCCGGCCAATTCCCATTGGGCGGTAAATTTTTTGTCGTTGCGCGCGGCAAGCCATTTCTCCGGTTTCTGTGCGACGAGGTCGCGTATCTTGCCCAGTGCATCCGATTCGGGATGCCAGCATCCCACGGCGAAGAAACATTCATCGGTGGCGATATGCACATAGAAGCCCGGTGCATGCACATCTTTGCCCAATGCGTGACGAAACTGAATACCGATGTTGGTTTTGTAAGGCGTCTTGTCGCGGGAGAAGCGCGTATCACGGAACACTCTCATCAGCGAGCCGCCGACTTTGCGCGGCTCCGCACGAAAGCTTTGCGCAAAACATTTCAACGCAGGCTCCATCGCTTCGATAAAACCAAGTGCCGGTTCCCGCACCAGTGCTTCATAGCGCGGCTTGTTGGCCTCGAACCATGCGCGGTTGTTGTTATCGGCCAGCTCATTGAGAAAACTGAAAGTTGCTTTTGTAAACATAGCGTAACCTTTCAAAAATTATTGATACTGCATTACAGCAATCAATTCGGCCCCAGCTTCTTCTGCCAGAACATCGCTTTGCCCATCTTGGGGTCAAGTTCGTATCCGGCAAAACCGCTGGCCTTGTATGCCGCTTGCGCCAGAGTATTACCCTCTAGCACTTCCAGCGTGAGCTTGCAGCAACCAAGGCGTAGCGCGATTTCTTCTGCCTTGGCAAGCAAGCGCTTGGAAATGCCGCGCCCCCGGTATTGGCTCGCCACAATGATGTCGTGAATGTTCAGCAGCGGTTTGCACGCGAAGGTTGAAAATCCTTCAAAGCAAACCGCCATGCCTGCGGGCGATCCATCCGCTAAGGCGAGTACGACATGCACGCCTTGCCGTTTGCGCAATTCGGTAACGAGATTGTCTTTCACGAATTCCGCTAATTCCGCCCCGCCGCCCATGTCGTCTTTGGCATATTCATTCAGCAAATATATGATGGCCGATGCGTGGAATGGCAACGACAGGTCGGCGCTGATTATCTCTTCTGCTCCACTCAGCATGTCACGCCACCATCAACCACGATCACGCTGCCCGTCGAATATGCATTGCCGAATAAATACAAATAAGCATCGGCAATTTCTTTGGCGGCCCCCAGACGATCCAACGGCAAGTTGGGTGCAATTTTTTTCACATAATCGACGCGTCCGGGAATGGGCGTGTCTGCATCAACGAAGCCGGGACAAACAGTGTTTACGCGAATGGGCGCTAACTCAATGGCAATGGCGCTGGCGAGCGCCTCGGTCGCGGCATTCATCGCGCTCACTGCCGAATAGCCGGGATAACTGCGCCGCGAGGCGACACCCGAAGTGAGTACGATGGAGCCATGAGGGCGAATGTGGCGCACTGCATGTTTTGCCAGGCGATACTGTCCCCAGAATTTTGCATCAAACGCTGCACTGACTGCGGCCAGATCGTTTTCAAGAAATTTACCGGAGGGCAAATGCGGTTTGATTGTTGCAGCCAGATGGTCGAATGGGCCAACGCGATGAAAGAAATCGATTACCGCTTGCTCGTCCGAAACATCGACTTGTTCCACGGTAACGCGGCCACCGAGCTGTTTGGCTGCGGCATGCAGTTTTTCCAGCGAGCGCGAAGCAATAACAACCTCCGCACCGGCGTTGAGTGATTTTTGTGCCACGGCAAAGCCGATGCCGGAACTGCCTCCGACGACGAGTATTTTTGAATTGCTGAGCATAACAATTCCCCGAAATGGTTATGCCGAATAATAACGGACTATTAGCAAGAATTGGCGAAACCGCGAGCGCGGCGGTTAGACAGGAAAATCGAATCCCGTTCCGGCGCGGCGCCCTGCTGCAACATGGCTATCCATTCGGCAGTGGACATCACCGCCGCGAACCGCGATTGCAGCACGACGCTCATCACGCGATGTATTTCCTCGGCAGTTGCGCGACCTGCGCGATTTTCATACGGCACCGAGCCGGATGCGTCGCTGATGAATTCCACCGCAAAACCGCTGTGAAAAGCATGCAGCATGGTCGACAGGTTGCAGTTGTGGGTCATGTAGCCAGTCACGATGAGCGTGTCGATGTCATGCGCGCGCAGCCATTCATCAAGATCGGTATTCGCAAATGCGCTGGGTAATTTCTTGGCCACGTAATGGTCATGCGGGCGCGCGGCGATGGTTTCGTGCAGTGCGCAACCGGCGCTGCCTTCCGCCATGATGGGGGATTGTTTGGGCAGGATGTTCTGCACGACGACGACCGGAATTCCGGCACTGCTGGCCGCATCCATCATCTTGCCGATATTGGCGAGCGACTGTTGCGGGTCTGGGTGCTCGATAGGCAGCGCTTTCCCGAAGTAATCGTTCTGCACATCGATGACGATCAAAGCGCGTTTGGGTTGAGGCATGGCGGTCTCCTTGTGATTGATAGAATGAAAGGTGACGCATCATCGCCTTGGGCACGCATTTCAATCAGTGGCCCGAATGACTTTTTTAGATACAATCGGGCCATCATGAAAAAATCATCCAACAACGCGGATAGTTACGCGGTCGTCGTCTTCGACGGCATCAGCCCGTTCCATTTGTCGGTGCCTAGCATCCTTTTCAAGAAGGGCGGGAAGAACAACATGGTGCCGGACTTCAAGGTGAAGCTGTGCGCAGTCGAACCGTCTGTCATACAAACCAATGCCGGATACTCCATCCAGGTCACGCAGGGGCTTGCCGCGCTCAAAGGCGCCGGGACGATCATCGTGCCCAGCTGGAACGACACCTCGGTGCCGCCGCCGAAGAACCTGCTCGACGCATTGCACAAAGCGCATAAACGCGGCGCAAAAATCGTCAGCTTTTGTCTCGGGGCATTCGTGTTGGCTGCGGCGGGATTGCTGGATGGCCGCCGTGCAACTACTCATTGGCAATGGGCCGGGGAGTTGGCGGAACGTTATCCGCACATCCATGTGGAGCCCGATGTTCTGTATGTGGACGAGGGCGACATTGTGACCTCCGCCGGGTGTGCCGCCGCCATAGACTGCTGCCTGCATTTGGTGCGCACGCAGCACGGTGCTGAAGTCGCCAACCACATTGCCCGGCGCATGGTGGTTTCCCCTTTCCGGCAAGGCGGGCAGGCTCAATTCATCGAGCAGCCCGTATTCAGTTCGGTTGCACCCGACCGACTTTCACTGGTGATGGATTGGATGACGCAAAATTTGAATGCGGCACACACGCTGGACGAACTGGCGCATCGTGCCCTAATGAGCCGCCGGACTTTTACACGCCGGTTTCGTCAGGTGACCGGGACTACCGTCGGGCAATGGTTGCTAAACCAGCGCTTGGCCTTGGCGCAACGCCTGCTGGAAATGACCGATAAGCCGATTGAGCTGGTTGCAGAAAGCGCCGGGTTTGCTTCACCCTCTCTATTTCGCCGCAGCTTCGGACAGGCGTTCGGCGTAAAGCCTTCAGCCTATCGCAGGGAGTTTCGCGGGAAGTAAATAGGTGTCGCGGAGCAAGATAAGGGGAGCCATAGATACCGCACTAACGCCAAAGTCCCAGCGCCTGCATTTGTTTTGTCGCCTGCTCTGCCCAGCCGCGATTGGCGGCGGGTGAGGCAGGGCTGGGATGCAAAATACGGCCAATTTTGATCTGTGGAAATTGCGCCAAAGCGCGACGCGCCTGGGTTTCGGCAAAGCCACCGATGCCGATCAGCCATTCGGCTTGAGTCGTTTTCACCAGCTCTGCCAAATGTGCATCGCAGGCCGCGAACAAGGGGGCAGTTTCGGCAGGTGATAATTTATCCGGCGTGAGATTCCTGCCATTTTCAAAAAAAGCCAACGGGCAATAATTGGCCACAAAATGAGCAGCAAAAAAGGTTTCGGCACTCTCAAAACGTTCTGCAAATAATCCCCATAAACGCCTGCCGCTTACTTCCGAGCGAGTGCATGCCCAACCTTCAATGGGGCGCGCCGGATTTATGGTAGGTGGCTGATAAATCGGCGCGTCCAATTTCATCCAATCACGCGCTGCTGCAATTTCACCGAACGGCACGCCAATTTGGGTCATGCCGAAAGGCCCCGGATTCATGCCCAAAAAGACGATGCGCTTTTGTCCTTCACCGTAGCGTCTCAGGTATTGTTCATGACACTCCCCCGCGTATTCCAAGGGGTTGTAAACATGCGTGACCGGCGCAGAAAATGTTAATTGATTGACGGCGTTGGATAACGTATGGGCCGCTTTTACCAAGGAAGCAGCGCTCATGTTTTTTCCTCCTGCCAGGGCGCCACTTTGAGCAGCAGCAACATGCCCGGAATCGCCAGCAGTGCACATAACAAGAAAAATCCCATCCAGCCCAACATCTCTACCAACCACCCCGTCGCCGCATTGGCGAAGGTGCGCGGCATCGCGGCGAGACTGGTGAATAAGGCAAATTGGGTAGCGGTATAAGCGGGGTGAGTGGAGCGTGCAATAAACGCAACGAAGGCCGCCGTCCCCAAGCCAACTCCCAGCGCTTCCAAACCGATTACAAAAGCCAGCTGTGTAAGCTCAAGAGAAGTAATTTCAGCGTGGTGTCCGACTCCTGCCAGCCAGGCAAAACCGAAAATGGACACGAGTTGCACCACCCCAAATAACCACAGTGCGCGGTTGATACCAATCTTCACCATCCACAAGCCGCCCAATAAACCCCCGATCACCGCAGGCCATAATCCGGCATTCTTGGCGATCAAGCCGATCTGGGTTTTGCTAAAGCCCATATCCATATAAAACGGCGTGGCCAAAGCGGTACACATGCTATCGCCCAACTTATAGAAGAATATAAATATCAATATAAACAACGCACTATGCCAGCCCTTACGCTGAATAAATTCACGGAACGGTTCCACCACCGCATCCCGCAAACTCTTGGGAACAATCACATTCAGTGGTTCTTTGACCACCAAGGTCATCAACAAGCCCGGCAACATAAACATCGCGGTGATAATAAAGACCAAATCCCAGGGTAGGGTATCCGCCAAAATAAGGGACAGTGAGCCCGGCACCAAACCGGCGATACGGTAAGCATTTACGTGCACCGAATTGCCCAGTCCCAGCTCAGCATCGCTCAATAACTCGCGGCGATACGCATCCAGCACGATGTCTTGCGTGGCACTTAAAAATGCCAGCAGCGTGGCAATCCAGGCAATTGTGTACAAATCACTCTGCGGCGAAAATCCGCCCATCGTGGCAATTACTACCAGCAAACCGATTTGCGTGAGTAACATCCAGCCTCGGCGCCGACCAAAGGCCGGAACCACATAGCGATCCAGCAGCGGCGACCATAAAAACTTCCAGGTGTAGGGAAACTGAATCAGTGCAAACAGGCCGATGGTTTTGAGATCAACCTGTTCGCTGCGCAGCCAGGCCGGAATCAAGTTAAATAACAGATACAGCGGTAAACCGGAAGAAAACCCGATAAACACGCAAATCAGCATGCGACGGGTAAAAAGTTGTTGCCAAACGCTCACTCAGTTACACACCGCGCTGAAATTTGTACACCGCCATGCTGCCCAGCAAATTGGGCAGTAGATGAACTTCATCGGTCCCGGTCATCACGCGCCGCTCAAGGATTTGCACGTTTAATTTGCTGCATAGTTCCTCAAAATCATGGAAAGTACACAGGTGTACATTGGGCGTGTCGTACCACTGGTAAGGTAATTCTTTTGAAATCGGCATGTTGCCGAACAGTACATCCACGCGGTTTTTCCAGTAGCCGAAATTGGGGAAGCTGACGATGCCTTCGCGGCCCACGCGCAAAATTTCCTGGATGAGCGGTTCGGTGTGGCGGGTCGCCTGCAAGGTTTGCGACAGGATGACGTAATCAAACGAGTTGGATTCAAAATCTTTTAAGCCGGAATCCAAGTCGTTTTGAATGACATTAACGCCATTTTGAATGCAGGTCACAATTCCGGCGTCGCTGATTTCAACGCCATAGCCGCGCACGTTGCGTTCGGTTTTCAAGTATTGCAGCAGACTGCCATCGCCGCAGCCGAGGTCGAGTACCGAGGCGTTTTGCGGAATCCATGCGGCAATCGCGGCAAAATCGGGACGGGTGGAAGCGAGCATTGCGTGGGTATTCATGCTGCGCACTCCCGGTGAACATTGTTGAGATAGGCTTGCATGACCTCAAAATAGTGCGGATGCGGCATCAAAAAGGAGTCATGCCCGTGCGTGGAAGTGATTTCCGCATAGCTCACGTTGCGCCGGTTATGCAGCAAGGGGCGCACGATCTCGCGCGAACGCTCCGGTGAAAAACGCCAGTCGGTGGTGAACGACACCACCAGATAATCGGCACGCGCTCTGGCAAATGCTTTGTTTAAATCTCCCGCGCAATCGTGCGCAGGATCAAAATAGTCCAGTGCCTTAGTCATTAATAAATAAGTATTTGCATCAAAATAGGCGGCAAATTTATCGCCCTGATAACGCAGATAAGATTCAATCTCAAATTCAATTTCAAAGCCGTAATTAAATTTTTCAGCACGCAATTCGCGGCCAAATTTGTCGGCCATCGCATCGTCGGATAAATAGGTGATGTGCCCCAACATGCGCGCCAGTCGCAGGCCGCGCGTGGGAACCACGCCGTGCGCGTAATAGTCACCGCCATGAAAATCCGGGTCGGTCAGAATGGCATTGCGTGCCACATCGTTGAAGGCGATGTTTTGCGCGGTAAGGCGCGGCGCACTGGCGATGGCCAGCACATGGCGCACGCGTTCCGGGTAAGCCAGCGACCATTGCAAGGCCTGCATGCCGCCCAGACTGCCGCCGATGACCGCCGCGAATTGTTGGATACCAAGCCGGTCGGCAAGACGCGCTTGCGACTCTACCCAGTCTTCAACCGTAATCACGGGAAAGCTGGAACCAAACGGCTTGCCGGTTTCAGGATTGATACTAATCGGGCCGGTGGAGCCGTGACATCCACCCAAATTATTCAGGCCGACCACGTAAAATTTGTCGGTATCGATGGGCTTGCCGGGCCCCACCATGTTGTCCCACCAGCCGATATTTTTGGGTGCATCGGCATAAAAACCCGCGACGTGATGATGGCCGGACAGTGCATGGCAAATCAATATCGCGTTGGATTTGTCCGCATTCAGCGTTCCATAAGTCTCATACACCAACTCGTAACGGGGCAGCACTGCGCCGCTTTTAAATTGCAGTGCAGTGTCAAATTGCGCGCGCTGTGCGCTAACGACTCCTACCGAATCAACCACTTAAACTCTCCAAAACAAAAAACCCGTTCAGCTTTGGGCTAGAGCGGGCTTACTCGCTTTAGCTGGTATGTTTAACGTGCCCCGCAAGCTGAATCAAATCGGCACAAACGCAAGTTTCCTTGTTTTGAATGAGGCTGTCAATAATTATCCGGCGCCAGTCAGGGGCACGGAGCAAAACAAAATTTTTATAAAGGGCGCCTCTAAAGTTTGATTCACGCTTTAACCGGACGTACCAGTGAAGCGGCAAGTTTGGCGCGTCGACGCGCTTCATCGGTGTCATTCGCGGTGCTTACCGTGACACCCATGCGTCGCTTGACGAAACTTTCCGGTTTACCGAAAAGACGGATGTCGGTTTCCGGCACCGCCAGTGCCTTCCCCACCCCCTCATAAGCAATTCCTTTGGCTTCAAGTCCGCCATAGATTACTGCCGATGCACCGGGGCGACGCAGCGCAGTATCTACCGGCAAACCAAGAATGGCGCGCGCATGCAGTTCAAATTCCGTCAGACGTTGCGTGGCAAGGGTAACCAAGCCGGTGTCATGCGGACGCGGACTGACTTCGGAGAACCATACTTCGTCGCCTCTGACGAACAGTTCCACACCAAAGATTCCGCGCCCACCCAATGCTGCAGTCACCCGCCCCGCGATGTCGCGTGCGCGCTGCAATGCCAATGGTGACATGGCTTGCGGTTGCCATGATTCGACATAGTCGCCCGACACTTGCACATGACCGATGGGTTCGCAGAAATAGGTCTCTACTTTTCCGGAATCTCCGATAGCTCGCACCGTGAGCTGAGTGATTTCGTATTCAAAATCAACAAAGCCTTCCACAATGACGCGCGCTTCCTTTACACGTCCAGACTGCAAGGCATACTCCCAAGCGGCTTGCACATCCTGCTGCCCGCGCAATAAAGACTGCCCTTTGCCGGATGAAGACATGACCGGTTTGACGATGCAGGGGAAACCGATGCCCGCGTCGATAGCGGCTTGCAGCTCCGCCAGCGAACTGGCGAAAGCAAATTCGGATGTGGGCAAGCCGAGTTCTTCGGCAGCGAGTCGGCGTATCCCTTCACGATTCATGGTGAGTTGTGCGGCTCGCGCAGTCGGGATGACTTCGGCAATTTGTTCTTTTTCGATTTCAATGAGGACAGAAGTGGCAATGGCCTCGATTTCGGGCACGACCAGATGCGGGCGTTCCGCCTCGATCACCGCGCGCAAGGCAATAGGATCAGTCATGTTAATAACGTGAGCGCGATGCGCCACCTGCATTCCCGGTGCGTTGGCGTAACGATCCACCGCGATCACTTCCACCCCCAGGCGTTGCAAAGCAATGATGACTTCTTTGCCGAGTTCTCCCGCCCCTAAAAACATAACCTTGGTAGCAGATGGACTGAGCGGCGTGCCGATGCGGAAGAGATAATTGTCGGACATAACTATAAACAGTGGATTTAGGTTGAGACGATATTAACTTGATAGTGATCTGCAGGACAAGTTGATATCCAAATTCAGCGAGCGCGACGGTGGGAGGCCGCATGGATGTGTTGACCTGATTTTCAATTGTAGGGTATCAGGATTCGCAGAACCGGTTGCGGCCACTCATTTTGGCTTTGTAAAGTGCCTGATCCGCAGTGTTGATAAAGTCATTTGGATCATCCTCCTGTTGCGGGATGATCTGAGCCAAGCCGAGGCTGATACTGACCTCTTTGCCCGCCAGCGAGGTTTGATGGGGGATGGCAAGCTCGCGCACACTTTCGACCAACCGTGCCGCGATCAGGCGAGCGGCGTCTATTTGGGTGTGCGGTAGAAGAATAATGAATTCTTCCCCGCCGAAACGGGCGACCAAATCGCCTGTCCGGCTGACTACCTTGCCGAGTGTGTCCGCAACCAGTTTCAGACAGCGGTCGCCTTCGATATGCCCGTAGGTGTCGTTGTAGAGCTTGAAGCAGTCAATATCAATCAGCATGATGGTGAGCTGGGTTGCTGAACGTGCTGCGCGCTTCCATTCGTCTTCATAAATTTTCTGGAAATGCCGTTTGTTGGCAACTTGCGTCAAGGCATCCGTATATGACAATTTTTCCAGCGCCTCATTGGCGGCTTGCAGTTTTTCAGTGGCCAGTGAAAGTTCCTGAGTGCGTTCTTGCACGCGCTGTTCAAGATTGGTATAGAGCAGTGAATTTTCGATGGAGATGGCGGCTTGTGCGGAAAGCATTTGCAGCAGCTCCAGCCGATCCGGAGTGAATGCGCCGCCCGTCAGGTTGTTTTCCAGGCAGATAACGCCGATCACATGGCCTTGATGAACGACCGGGGCGCACAGCAGGGATTTTGGCCGGGTGCGCACGACATAAGGATCGTCCCAAAAGCGCGCGTCGGACTCTGCATCGTTAAGCACGACGCTTTCGCCGAGATGGGCGACATATTGAATAATGGAGGCGGGCAATTTTGCGCCATCCAGCGGGATGCCGCCGAGGATTTCCACCTCTTCACGGTTGACGGAGCCTTGCGCCTCGACCAGCAATTGTCCTTGCGCCACGCGGATGAAACTGCCTTTTTCGGCGCCCGCATTCTCAATCATGATTTTCATTAATTTTTGCAGCAACACCTCAAGCTTAATCTCGCCGGAAATAGCTTGGGTGGACTTGATCACCGTCTCCATATCCAGGCTCGACTTCCTCCGCGAACTGGAAGTTGTGTCGCGGGAAACGGGGCGCGCGGTGCTACGGGCGGCGGGCGGGAGTGTAGTCTTGCGGTTGGATATATCCGCACCCGACAGAGTTTCTTGCGCGCGCAGGCTGGCGGCCTGCGGGAACTCCTGCACCAACCTGTCGGCAATACCCTGGGCACCCCATAGCTTGTAGCCATAATATGCTTCACGCAAATGGCTGCGCGCCGCCGCTTCGATATTCCGGGAAGCGAAGAAGCGCCCCGCAAGCTCGTTGGCCAGCGCTTTGTTTTGCCGGTGATTGTTTTCATCCGCCGAGCGGATGGCCCGTACATACAAATCGGCGACTTCCCAGCCACCACTGGTGAGGCGTCCGATTTCGGCTCGGATCATCAGCTCCTTATGCGCGAAATTGGCCGGGTTGAGTTGTGCCCATTGCTCGAATTTTTTCAGTATTTTTTTAGCCTGATTCAGATGCGATTTATTTCTGTCAGTCTCGTATATCGCGCACAGGATCAGCGCATGGTAGTAGTGGTGTTCCACGGTATGCAGCATGGCAAGTGAATATTTGAGGTACTTCTCGGAAGTCTGCGCAAGCTTTAACGCCTCCCCGAAGTTGCGCCACAAGTACAGGGTTTGCATCTTATTGACGAAGTAGAAGTGCGAAAAATGCAATGAGGTAAAACTCTGAATGTGCTCTACAAACTGCGCTTCGTTAAAGTCACTGTCGCCAAAGGAATCGGGACTTTGCGTCACCCCCTCCAGATTCAGGATGGCGCGCAATGTCGCAGTGATCGCACCGGCTGCTTCCCGGCTGTTGATGCGCTGCATGAAAGCCAGATAGTCGCCCCCCAGTTTTTTTACCTCGGGCAGCGGAACACCGCGAATATACTGGCTTTCGACCAGAGTACAAGCAGCGCAGGAAAGGTGAAAAAAGTCGCCGGTTTGCAGGCCGCTTTCGTAAGCGGCACGATAATAGTCTTCGGTGTGTTGCGCGGGTTGCAGCCAAAAGTCGGTGAAATAGGCAGAAACGAAATTCACTTCGCTGCGCTGTTTAAGATTGTTGAACCGGTCATTCATGGCCAGCGCCAGTTTGCCGAAGTCGTACCCGGCTTGATGCTTGCCCATTACGCCGCCAATGAAAATGCCGCCAAACACGACATAGGCTACCGCATTGTCTTCCATGGTACCGTGCTTGAGGCTGAGGTTGACCGCCTTGACCGCATTCGCGATACATAACTCCGGGCGGATCTGATAGGCGGCCTTGAGCAGTGCGCCGATCAGCCGCATCGCGGTGCGCAGCTTGTCGTCCTGGCAGAGAGGCATATCTATCAGCTCGTCTATCTTTCTGCCGCGCATACGCCATTTCGCCTGCACCAGATCAGCAACGAACAAGGGTGGAATAAATCCGGCGGGCAAGGATATGCCGAACAGTTTCAGCGCTTTCCGCCCGGTGTGATAGGCGAGTTTAAAATTTCCGGTGTTTGTATAAAAATGGATCATGGCCTCGAAGATGACGGCCTGTTCATCCTGATTGGACGCGCTCTGCTGCGCTTGCTGATAAAACTTTTCTGCGGCCTCGTTATGTCCGTTCAAGTGTTCACATTCGGCCCGCTCCACGAGTATGCGGAACTGTAGAGGCTGCGCTGCCTGCACCATCCCGTCGAGTAGTTTTTGCGCCAGCGTGATGTACTTCAAAGCCGATTCGTAGGCAATCGCATTTTTGGCGCGCTTCGCGGCTTTAACGCTCAATTCAGCCAGTCTGAGACGAAGTGCCGGGGCACTTACCAGTGTGATAGAAATCTCAAAGTGATTAACGATATTAAAAATTTCTTCGTCCAACAGGGCATCCGGCGTGTTCTGCAATAGCAGGTTTCCCACCTTAAAATGGGTGGCGATTTTCTCTTGCGCAGTCAGCAGATCATAGGCGGCTTGCTGGATGCGGTCGTGCAGAAAACGGTATTGCACCCCGAATTCCCGTGGATCAGCATCTCCGGATGCTGCGCGGTTGCCGAAATACTTGTATTCGCTGCCGATAGGAATAATCAGCATGGCCTGCAAAGCGACACGAAAATCATCCGCAATGGCATCCCGCGATTTTTCGCTGACTACCGACAACACATCCAGCGTGAACTGGTTGCCGATGCAGGCGGCGAGATTCAGCAGATGTTGCGTGGCCGCAGGGAGTATGCGGATATTCTCGCTCATCAACTCGACGACATTATCGGCAATCCCGACCCGTGCTATCCGGGCGATATCCCAAACCCAATTGCGCTGCAACTGATCGTAGCTTATCAGCCGAGTGTCATGCAGGTTCTTCAGAAGCTGGTTAACGAAGAACGGATTGCCGTCCGTTTTCCGGTAGATGAGTTCTGCCAGCGTTTGCGCCTCACCGCTTGGACGATTCAGAGTATCGGCGACAATTTGGCAAACAACTTCCTGTGAAAGAGGGTGCAGCGGAATTTCGGCTATCCATACGTTGGCCTTGTTCATGCGCTCCAACGTCAGTTGCAGGGGATGCGCGGCGTCAACCTCATTCTGGCGGTAAGCACCGATAATTAACTGGTGCGTGCAGCCGGGAGCGGAACTCAATAATTCCAGCAGGTTCAGCGAGGGATGGTCAGCCCATTGCAGGTCATCCAGAAACAGCGTCAACGGGTGCTCGGCTTGGGCAAAAACTTGCACGAAATTGACGAAGTAATAATTGAAACGGTTCTGCGCTTCCTGCGGCGCCAGCGGTGCAGCTTGCGGATAGTCGCCGAGAATATGCCTGAGTTCCGGGATGACTTCCACGATGACCTGGGCGTTGTCTCCCAGCGCGTCAAGGATACGCTCGCGCCACCAAACAATGCGCTCGTCACTTTCCGTCAGTATCTGGTGCAGCAGATTCTGGAAAGCCTGGATCAGGGCGGAATAGGGAATGTTGCGCCGGTATTGATCGAACTTGCCCGCGATAAAAAATCCCCTGCGCTTGGCAATGGGTTTATGTATCTCGTGGATGAGCGAAGATTTGCCGATACCGGAATAACCGGTCACCAGCACCACGCCGGGTTTGCCGTCGCATGCCCGCGCGTAGGCATCCATCAGACGCTGAAGTTCTGCATCGCGTCCATAAAGTTTGGCGGGAACGCTGAAACGCTCGGAGGCGTCGTGTGCGCCTGGAACAAAATCCTCGGCAGGTGCGGCAGAGGCGAGCGCCTGCAGGCAGGTTTCAATATCTTTGCAAATACCGCGCGCGCTTTGATAACGATGCTCGGAATTTTTCTCGATCAATTTCGCCACGATACGCGCAGCAATAGGCGGAATAGAGGGGTCTTCGCTATGCAAACTCGGCGGCACGGAAGCAATATGCAGATGCACCATTTCCATGCTGTCCTGCGCCTCGAACGGACGCCTGCCCAGCAGCAACTCATACAGCGTAATCCCCAGAGAGTAATAATCGCTGCGGTAATCCACCGGTCGGTTCATTCGCCCGGTTTGTTCGGGTGAAATATAAGCCAGGGTGCCCTCCAGTTGATCCGGGTGAATTAACTGCTGATCTTCAAGGGAGAGCTGCGCAGCGTTACCAAAATCAATGATGCGGATTTCGCCGCTTTGCGGATGGATAAGGATGTTATTGGGGTTGATGTCCTTGTGGATGATGCCACTGCTGTGGATATCACCCAGAATCTCGCTGATGCGGTGCGCGATTTTCAGCTTGTCTTCGATAGGCAGTGAGTTTTCCGCAATCAGTGCCCGCAAAGGAATACCGCCAAAATCTTCCATGACAATGGCAAATGAGTTGCGGATTTTTTCCAGGCTATAAACCGAGATGACGCCGGGATGGGTGATACTTTTTACCAGCTCGTATTCATGCCGGATGCGCGCCAACTGCACCGGGGAGGGAAACTCGACATCCAAAATTTTAAGAATAACCCGCGCACTGTCGGATAGACGCACCCCCCGGTAAATACCCGTTGGCGAACTTTGGGAAAGGTGCTCCGAGATAGCGTAGCCTTCTAATGCAATCATATTTTCTGTGCTTTTGTTGAATTCTGGTTGGAGATATCCATGTGGTCAAGCACCGAATACGTGCCTGATAGGATAGGAAATTCAACTGTGCAAGTCAAATTAACCGTCCCAACAATTAACCGTCCCACTTGCCAATCTGATTTTCATTGTCAAACAAGTTCCGCATCTCGCCCATTCTATTGATAAATTAATCGCGTCAACGCTAAACCTGACGCACCGGCTAAATCCACGATGAGTAAATGATTACTCATCATCAAGTGACGCACTGATCGAACTCGATTCGGTACAAGCTGTGACGTACTTATCTCATTCTGGATCGCGGGAAAAGCTAGAACGAGTTGCCTCAATCCGTCAGGAATAATTAGAATATTAGCGAACTCACTCTGGGATAGAATTGTGTCTGTGGAACTACCGGCAATTCCGTGTAATTTGTGCAACTCATTTTTTGGATAGATTCTTGATGCAAGCAAGTGCAGCGATCTCTGACCAACCCGCACCTGATATTAGCGGTGTCAATTTTGTCCCC
>JBAZVN010000010.1:0-154588 GCA_041660815.1 Gallionellaceae bacterium
TTGAGGTTTCACCATTCACTAAGCCCGAATAGCTCACGCCGTTTCCGCCGCTGAAGGCTAAACCATCGTAGGTTTTAGTAGCTGCATTTGCGGCAACAGTGAGCGCTGCTTTGTTCACCGTCAAGGCACCATCGGAATAACTCAAGGTGTAATTGCCCGAGGTTAAGCCTCCGGGCGTAATGACATAACTGCCCGCATTAATTGCATTTTGTGCGGTGCCGCTGTAAGCCAGCGTACCGCCTAACACCGTAGCGGCTTCACCATTCACCAAGCCCGAATAGGTCACGCCGTTACCGCCGGAGAAGGCTAAACCGTCGTAGGTTTTAGTGGCGGCGGAAGCCATCACGGTGAGGGGCGCTTTGTTCACCGTCAAGCCGCCATTAATATAACTAATTGAATAATTTGATGTATTAAAAGTTCCACCTGAGGCGCTGCTGGCAACAACAGGATAAGCAGTGGTTGAAGCATTCGCGGTATTGATCGCGCCGCTGCTGGTTAAATTCACACTGCCAATCGTTTCACTGTTCTTAAGTCCCGAACTGGCAAATTCATTGCCTGCAAAAGTCACAGTTTGACCATAAGTTTTCGTTGCGTTGTTTGCAGTGATGGTGAGCGGTGCGGGGTTAATGGTTAAGGTGCCGTTCACCAAATTAGTGAAGGTGTAATTATTTGCCAGCAATGTTCCGGCGCTGGGGGTAATGGCCACCGTTCCCGCGCCTGAGGTCGTGGTCGCGGTGGTGGATAAAATGGCAGCACCAGTAATGCCGGCGGTGCTTGCTGTTTCGTTATTTTTAAAACCAGTGAGGGTCGATGTCAAGGTTGGATTGGCGGCACCGTAATACCGGCTGGTATTGTCAGCAGTGACGGTGAGCGGTGCTTTGTTCACCGTTAAGCTGCCGTTTTGCCAAGTCAACGCATAGCTATTTGAGGTGCTCGCAACGCTGCCCGCAGTGACGGAATAGGTTCCCGGCGTGGTACACACAGAACAGGTAGGAGTGCCCGATAAAATTGAATTTAAAGTAGTTCCCGTCAGCGTTCCCGAAACGAGTGAATAGGTATAGGAAGGCGTATCGCCGTAATAAATACTGAGCGGGTTGATTGTCACCGTGATGGGCGTTGCGGCGCTAACGCCGGCTGAATTTGAAACCTGGGTGACGACACTATTAATGTTGCTGACCGCGCCGGCGGCGTAATACCAGGTCATGCTGCCGCTTTGTCCGACAGTCAAATCAGCGAGCCGCATAAACAAGGCGTAAGAGCCATCTGTTGCTGCGGGGGTGGCTACCGAGCCGGTTACAATTGCAGAAAGACGGGGATCAGTTCCGGTCGCGTTAGTAAATGAGCAACAACTATTCACCGATGTGTCGGCACCTGACGAGGTGGAGTAAAACAGGGCTGCCGCCCCTTGTCCCGTGGTCGTTTCAGTAATTTTTAACGCTTTGGCTTGCGTGGTTTGCGTCAGAATTTGTTCAAAACCATTCGCGGTGATATTTCCTTTGGCTTTGATCGTTGCGTCAGCGTTACCAACCCAGTCATCACGCGTGCCCACCCAAAGACGCACATTATTTGCTGCAACGCTTCCTGCATTCGTGAGTACGGTGTCAGTCTTCAGAAACGAACTTCCAGAACTGAGTGTAAAAGTGTTGGCAACCTTGATGACTTCCCCGGTTGTAAAGCCCAAATTGATTGAAGCGGTAATCGAACCCGTGCCTTCTTTATATTTTGAAATTTCAAGGGTGCTTCCCGATGCGGCAGCAGCAAGATTGGTTTGGGTATTGAGAAAGGTTCCGTTTCTATTCCAATTGCTGGTGCCTACCCCGCCCGTGCCTACTTCAAAATCCAGCGGATTCGCTCCAATCGTTAGTTTATACCAACCATTCCGCGTTACTCCGTTTACGACTGAGGTGTTATCAAAATAAGACGGTTGCTCCAACTGCCCGATTGCACTAACGGATGCTTGAGTGCCATTGCCAAAGCGCAACAGGCCATTATCCAGCACTAAATTTTTAATCGTGCCGGTTGAGCCTTTTTGCCAGGTAAATGCGGTGGCTAGTGGAATATTGATGGTCGTTCCAGTCGCCACTGTATAGGTCGAACCCGTTCCGGCGGTTGAGCTTTGTCCATACGCAAAAGCCAAGGTGCCTGTACTGCTGGCATTCAGCGAGGCGTTAATATTGAGGTTGTTATGGGCGGTCAGCGTGAGCTTGCCGGCAGACCAAGTGAGCGGTGCGTTGACAGTAATATCGCCTGACTCGCTACCTGCGCCGGTGGTGGTGACGGTGACGCTAGTGCCCGCATTTAATTTAGTTTGAATATCGGTATTTAAAAGTGTGGAAGCTGTGGCGGAGGGAGTCCAGATATCTGGACTCGTTGCACTAAAACTTCCGTTGGCCGTGGCGCTGGTAATCGTCACGTTATAGGGGTCGAACAACCATACCCCTGCCTTGCCTTGAGGAGCCGCTGCCGATCCTTGCGCGCCAGTAGTTTCCAGCCAATGCCCCGAGGTTTCGATACGCCCGCCGTTGCCGCCGTTCATGCCGCCGGTTGCCAGAAGAGTGCCATACACGCGAGTGGCGGAATCGGTGTTATGAATGTCCGACCAAACCACCACTTCACCGCCGTTGCCGGTGTCGGTCGCGCTGGCATCCAGCCGCGCCGTTTTGGCGACATACACGGCGGTGGCTTGTGTCGCACTCTCTCCTGCGGCGGGGGAGGGGAGCGGAGCACCTTGCCAGCCACCGCCGATGTTGATCGTGCCGCCACCGGTTGCGCCGCTTGCCTTGAACACGGCGTTGTCGTCGACGAGGACGTGCTTGCCGCTGACGGCGACGCTACCTCCTTGATTATTAATTGAATTTGTATCTACCGTGCCAGACACAGTGGTTTGTCCGTTCTCTCCGGAATCCAAAAAAATCCGTCCACCGCGTTGAACAATGCCACCGGCTTCCAGCATGCCGGAATTATTCACCACACTGCCCTGTAACTGATTGGCGGCTTGTGCCGATAAAATAATCAAGCCGCCGGGCGCGTGGATGGCATTTTTATTTTCGACCAGCGCTTTAATCGTCGCCGGCGTGACGCGCAAATTGGCCAAGGTATTATTGCCGTCAAACTGCAATTCGTAGGCGTCGCCCGCTGCCATCGCCACCGTACCCAGTTGCGCAATGATCACGCCTTGATTGCGTACTTCAGGTGCCAGCAGGGCAATGTAGCCGCCGAGCGCGGCGGTTAAATTGCCTTCATTCACAATGCTGCCGGTCGCCCCGTTGCGGTGAAATTGATTTTTTCCCGCCATAAAATCCGCATTAGAAATGTGATGGGTGGTGGCGACCAAGCCGCCGACATCAACGCTGGCAGAAGGCGAGAAATACACGCCGTTGGGATTGGTCAAAAACACCTGACCATTGGCAGTGATGCGACCAAAAATCTGACTGGCTTGAGTGTCGAGGACGCGATTGAGAAGAACGCTTTGTGCAGACGGCTGATTGATGTTGACTTGCGCTTGACTGCCGACATTAAAGGTTTGCCATTCGACCACGGCACGCGGCGTAGTTTGCCGGATGTCCATACGTGCAGCGGCTTGCGTCACGGTCGCTTGGCCGGCAAGCAATTGACCGCCGGTGGGCAGCTGATCTGGCGCCGGTGGTGCAGCCAAAGCCAAGCCGGAGAGGGCGATGCCGGAAGCACTGAGCAGCACGCACGAAGTTCGTTTGCCCTTCGCTTTGACGGTTTCAGCCGCGACCACAAAAGCCTGGGTCAAGTCACTCCAGATGAGCCGGTAGGCGTGGTTCATTGCGGCGCGGTCATTGTCGGTGGGTTGCTTCGCGAACCCACCCTACGCGAACCTACCCTACATAAACCCACTCTATTGAAACTGAGGATTGAGGGGGGAGAAATTTTCATTAAAATATTCAAAACGATATTCCTGCGTTGAGCCACAATCGATTTAATATTTTTGTGCCATCCTGGTCGTTGCCGCTGAGCGTGGCATTGGGGTTGTCGTCAAGCCGGTGCGCCCAAACAAATTTTGCATTGAGGCCATACTGCCCCTGCCAAGCTACTGAGGCACCAACACTTTGAAGGCTTAATTGATTTTGAAGGGTTTTACCGACAAAATCATTATTTCGATTCACCGTCACAGCGCCCCAATCATAAAAACCGCTTAGCGTAAAACCTGAGGCAATAGGCCAGCGCAAGTCAATATTCAGCATCATCCCTTCGCTGCCACTGACTTCACCTGACGGATAACCGCGCACGCCACTGGATCCCCCTAAAGAAAACCGCTCACCGGAATCTAAATTTTTGCCGGCAAATTGACCGCTAAAGTTTGCATTTAGACCCAGTTGATTAATTAGGGTTTGTTGCCGGCTGGCACTGTAACGCAGCTTGGCAAAGTTGCCAGCGGTTTTGGTAGTGAGCGCATCGGCAGCTTGATTGGGTGAACCGGCAAGGTCAACATTGCCAGTGATCAACGACAGGCTGCCGCTGCTGGTGCCCCCTCCCAAAATATTATCCGTTAAATTGGCGTTGATCCCTGCTAATACAGTGTTGAGCTGATAGCGCGTGGTCGTTGCCCCGGCGGAACTATTATCAAACGCTTTGTGATCATAAGCGGCACTAAAATTAACATTCGCCAAACGCGAACGGTAATATGGATAAGTCACCTCCAAGCCTTGCGTATAAGACTCGCCCAGCCCGTTCAAGGCTAGCATTTCCGGGGCGACCAAGTGATATTGCATGGCCGACGCATTCACGCCTGCCCGCCAGCCCTCAAAACCCAGCGGAATTGAATAGCCCAAACGCGCGTAATTGCTGCCTTCGGTGTGCATCAGATTCAGCATCGCCTGATCCGCAAATCGCAAGGGACTATTCAAGGAAAAATTCGCGGTTAGGCGGTTAGGCCCGGTGGAGCGGGAACCGGTGTTATCCACGCCGGCATCCCCCGTCAGCAAGGCTTTATCGGCGACTTTTAAAATGACTTCGGATTCACCCTGCTGCTTGCCTTCATGCAAACTGCCCAGCACCGACACCCCGGGGAGGTCACTTAAAATAAGCAGCGTGCGATCCAAGGTCTTGGCTTTTAAAGGTTGACCGACGGGTTGTTGCGCTTCCAGCATCCGGCGCAAGCGTTTAGGGCTATTGCGTTTAAGCGGCTCACCTTCAAAAATTACCCCGCCATAAGTCGCCTCGATAATTTGTATCGTTATGATTCCATTTATTATTTCTTGTATCGGTAAATAAACCCGAACCACCCAGCCTGCGTCACGATAAACCTGAGCCACCGCAGCGGTGGCCTGTTGCAACTGATTAAAGTCCAGAGGCCGATTCAACCAGGCGGCGACCACCGGCAGCAGCACATCGGTATTGATTAAGGTATTCCCCGCAAAGCGAAATTCCAACACGGTAATATTGCCTTCGGTGGGCCGCATCGGGGCAGGAGGAGGGGAGGGCAGCACGGGAGCCGCTTGCGGCATGAGCGGCGGTAAACTTTGTTCAATTTGTTGGCGCAACATGGCGCCGTCCGGTGCCGCTTGCGCGAACGAGCTAAGCATACTCACACTAAAAATCCAGCGGTGAATTTTTTGTTTCATTGTGAATTATTTTCTGCGGCAAGTAGTCGCAAGCCTTGCTGCTTACAATAATTCAACCACATACGCCGTAATAAATTTTCAAAATGGCGGGTGTAGGCTTGAATATCACACAGCGGGGATGCAGCCAATTTGTCGCGTAACGCTTGCCGTTGCTTGCGCAAAAGCAAATAATTTTCGGCTAACTTGACGGCGATGGCGACATATTCCTCGTCGTTCTGCGCCACCCAATCGGGCTGGCCAATGGTGCGCAAAAAACTTGCCCCCATGCGCGACACAAAATTGCCGCCCGCCAAAGTCACCACCGGCACGCCCATCCATAGCGCCTGCTGGGTGGTGGTGCCGCCGTTATACGGGGTCGGGTCTAAAGCAATATCAGCTTCGCCATATTCCTGCATCATTTCGGCTAACCCACTGGGGCCTCTAAAAATCAAGCGCTCACGAGCAATATCTTGGCCGGCAAATAAATCGGCAAAACGTGCTTGTACCGCCTCATCGCGCAACGAAGGCGCTTTTAATAACAGCTGCGCATGAGGCACGGCCTGCAACACTCGTGCCCACAATGCAATCGTTTTGGGGCTTAATTTCATGGCGTTATTGAAGGACACGATTACCAGCGGGGCTTCACTTTTTCGCGCGGGTGGCAAGGGATAGTCATCCACCGGCGCCCAGCAAAATACACTCCCCGGCAACTGCGCGATCCCTTCGCTAAATAGTTGTGCCTGTTCGGCGGGGCTCACCACGGCATCGCCGATAAGCCAGTCGATGCGGGACAAACCAGTGGAGTGGGGGTAACCCAAAAAGGTTGCCTGCACGGGTGCGGCACGCAAGGCAAACACGCCCAGCCGGTGCGTGGACGTATGGCCGGCCAGATCCACTAACACGTCAATTTCATTCGCCACAATCGCCTGTTGCAACGCTGCATCATCGAACGCGGCTGCCTCGGTCCAGTGGTTGGCGCAATTTTTTGCCTGACGGGTGTATTCATCGTGCATGCTGCCGGTGTGATACACGAAGATTTCAAACTGCGCATGATCATGGCGCAGCAATACCGGCAACATGTAAATATTGACCGGGTGTTGACGATGAAAATCGCCCGATACATAGCCGATGCGCAAACGGCGAGCCGCCTTTTTTTTATTTTTAAATTGCGTTTTTTGGGTAACTGCCGCTTCAATCGGCGCACATAATTGGCGATGACAATCCGCCACTTCGGCAGCTGATAAATCATCCTGATAGAGCGAGGTCATCGCCACACTGGAAGTCAATCGCGATAGTGGATCGCCGCCTGATTCGTAGGCGTTTTGCAGCGTTTGCAAATGTCCCCGTGCATCGCCCATGCGTCCCTGTAAGCCCGCTTCTATTAATGTAACATCTTGATTATTAACGTATAATTCTTTGATTTTGCGTAAACTTTCGCGACAATCCGCCAGATTGTAAACTTCGGATTGAATCTTCGCCAAGGCCAACCAAGTGGGCACATGCGTGGTGCGCAAATTCACGGCTTTATTCAATACTTCGATCGCTTCTTGCCAATAGTTATGCGCGTAAACACGCATCGCCAAGGTGAGCAGAAAGTCGGGATTAGGAGAAAGTGAGGCACGGGCAAAGGCTTTTTCAGCGGCAGGAATATTGCCGATACGCAGCAAAGCATCTCCCAAATACATCATCGAACCAAAGCGCACCGGACGAATTTCCAGCAAGCCGGAAAATGCCGCTACCGCACCCGACGCATCGCCCGCATTTAAACGCCATACCCCCAGCCAATGTAAGGTTTCGCCGGGGATAATTTCCAGGTTTTGCGCCTGTTGTAGCGCGTTGTTTTTGTTGGGTAAAAAATCTTCCAGTCGGGTTTGATAGAGCCAGGTCAACCAATCATCCGCGCACTGTTTCAGGCTTGCCGCAAAACGTTCTGCTAAAGCGGCCGCTTCGGGTAGTGTGGCACGCCCCAACATGGCATCCTCTGCGGAGGCATCTTGCCAATTGCTTAGTTCTAATTGTTGCAACGCGGGCAACAGTGCCGCATCAAAACGCAAGGCTTGCCGCGCCGCATAGCCCGCCTGCCAAGGTAAGCCGCTGGCAACATAACTGCGTGCCAACGCCACCCATACCCCGGCTTGCATAGGTGATAGGCGCAAACGCTGCCAGTGAATTGCGATGTCCTTATTGCTCAAATCTTAAATTCCCAAAATAATTCAAATCGTTAAAGCCGGTGGGTTGCGATGAAGCCGCGAACCCACCCTAGCGTCGTTAAGGAAAATATTGCAACGCCATGGCTTGGATGATTTCATCTTCACGATTAGCTACGCTGGCAAGCGCCCATAAATCAAATTGTTGCGGGCGGCGAAATCCCACCACTTTAGCAAAACCTGCCGCATCTAGTGTGCCCATCAATACCTTACGAGTAAAACCGCAGCGGTGCGACATATACAGATTACCCGCCGCCATTGACGAGCGCAGACCATACAAAATATCCAGGGGCGCAATCGGGCCCACCTCTGCGACATAAGCGGGTTCGGTTAATTTATCATCCGCCACCAACGCACACACCGCTTGTAAATCCGGGCAAGTGATGACCGCAAATCCATCGGCACGCAACACGCGCTTAAATTCTGCCAAGGCTAGTGGCACTTCATGCGGATAAAGGTGCTCGATGTTGTGCGACGAATAAATCGCATCCATACTGCCAGTTGTCACCGCTGACATATCGATCATCGTGCCCAGCACATCCGGCTTGACCTCGGGGTTGATGTCCAATCGCAACTCGCGCCATTCGGCAGGCGCAAACCCCTTAATGCGCAAAGGTTCGCGCGTTTTTGGATTAATATAAATCGGCCCGCACCCCACATGTAAAAAAGTTTTCATCCGCATCCTTTAAACCCAGCTAATTCATTAGCAAACTCCAAAAATACCCACCGCACCCTTTGGAGTGCGGCGGTATGACGCCGCTGGTGTCCGTGGCAAACTCGAACTTGTGCAGCCCTTCCTGAAAACCGCGCATTCATGCCTGCGCACTCCAAAAAACCCCGGCCTTACGTCACGCTGGTAGTTGTATAGTTAAAAGCGGATCAATCAGCAGCTCATTCGCAGCGGATTTATGCGTGTACACATTGTAAGTATGACTGGCATTGGTAACGGTGCCGGCCTTCGTCCACGATGCAAAGTCGGACAAATTCACCGCATCGCCGGCATTGCCGTCAATCACCAATTGATGACGACTTTCAGGCGTTGCCCCACCGGCGGCAAGATTATAAGTACCGTCTGTCCAGCCGTTGGCATTATTAAAATTATTCATCCCCGCCATATCAAACACATCTTTTGCATTGAGTTTGACGGTATTGTTACCCGAGCCCGTCAAATCGATGCGTTCGATATTTTCAAGGCGTGAGGCGCTGCCAACGCCACCACTATTTTGATTGGCAATCATGGTTAAATCAAAGAATAAGCCGCTGCCTGTCCCAAGTTTATTTGTTTTATCTGTTAACTTATTCGAGTTTTTTTGGTTGCTTCAACAGAATAGCAAATAGAAAAATTGCAACCTTTCCAAATCCTACAGCTAATTTTTTGATTGATAAATTATTAAGCTCTGGGTGCCAGAGGGGTTTTGATGGGTAGATTGCTGGTTATTCATGGAGGCTAATCGACTCGCAAAGTTGATAGCCGTATCCACGAATGACTTTTATCGGATGTGGTGCCGCACCGGCTTGAATAAGTTTTTTGCGTAGACGGACCATTTGCACTTCGAGTGCGGACTTTTTGTATTCGGTTTGTCCCTTGCCCAATAATTCGATCAGTTGCCAGTTTTCCATTTGTTGATGAGGCGCACGGATGAAAGCAGTCAGCAGGTCGGCTTCCTGAAGCGTAAGGGGGAGTGGTTTATGAGGGCCGTCAAGTCGGAGTTGCGCTCTATCTAGTGTGAGGTTATTGCTGCTTCTCACCGCTTTAAGGCGGCGCTTTAGCGCGAAGATAGCGGCATTGAGTTCTTCCACTGAGGTGGGTTTGGTGAGGTAGATGTCAGCGCCACTTTCATAACCAATCAATTTGTCTGTCACTGCTGCCCGCGCGGTCAACATGATGATGCCAAGTTCTGGCTGGCTTGCGCGCAGTCGTTTTGCCAGACTGATACCATCTTCCCCCGGCAAATTAAGGTCGATGACTATCAGGTTAATATGTTCGGTACTAATATCATTCAGTGCTTCGGCGCTGTCTACGCCGGTAACGAGGTGCCCTGCCAGACGCAAGGCTTCCACAGTCACTTTGCGAAGCGCATCGTGGTCTTCTACCAAGACGATGTTTAGACGGGTAGCCATAGGGTGAACCTCACTTTACCGTCCACAAGGTCGTAGGTAATATGTCCGCCAAGCAGCTCCGCGATGCCGCACACCAGATAAAGACCGAGGCCGGAGCCGCTCTTGCTGCTTGCCTTTGGGCTGCGGTAATACTTACAAAATAATTTATTGGGATCGGGTATGCCTGCTGTACCAGGCTCATTCACTACAGTGACCCGCACACCTTCAACACCTTTGCTGACGGCAGCTTCAGCTTGAATTTCGATGCGCGTTTGCGGTAGCGAGTATTTGAGAGCGTTGCTGATTAGATTGTCCAAGATGATGCGCAGCAATTGTTCATCGCTATTGATTTCGGGCAAGTTTTCAGCCCGCAATGTGATAGGTCTGCTTGCTTCATCCGCTTTTAAATTGTTATCACATAATTGCCTCAGCAACTCGTCTATACGGCAAACTCGCAAACAGGGTTGCAATTTGCTCTGCTCAAGTTGATCCATTTGGCGGCAGCGTTCGATGATGTCATTCATGTCTTGCAAAGCACGATCGGCATGGTCTTTCATCGTGCCTCGAATTTGCATTGCTCCCAGTGCCATCCGTACTGTAGCGAGAGGCGTTTTAAGTTCGTGCGTAAGCATGTCCATGAAGCGGCTTTGTTCAGATAATGTCAGCGCAATACTTTGGTTGGCGAGCGTTAGTTTGCGGTTGAGCCGATTGATATACAGCAAGATCAATAAAAACAGGGTAGCAAAAATCAGGGCGCCAACTAACCAACGATAGACTAGTAGAAGATTAGTTTCATCCGCTACGTAGATGAAATCGTCTAGGGGGAAATTGTGCGGCATCAGTCCAAGGTCGGCGTAGGTGTTGGCAATATGATGCCATCGGTTGGGATTCATGTAGCCTATCTCGATGAGGTCTGGCTGCAGTAAGGGAATCATCTGGTCAGATTCAAATCGCAGGTAATCTTGGCTGTAGTGCGGCGTATATTTTGACAGGATTAGCGCAATGGTTTCGTCACGATGCTCTTTGGCGTATTTCCAGCCGCGCATACTTGCGGCTCGAAAAGCCCGGACGCGATCAGGATGTTCGCGTACCTCGCGCTCAGAGGTGAACAGGTTGTCCCCGTAAAAGTCGATTCCAGCTGATCGCGGACTAAAAGTCTGATAGGGGTAGGAGGATTCTCTAAAAAAGTACGGTTCATTGGAAATGTAACCCGAGATGGCATCCGTTTTGTTTTGCATCAGTCCATTGGCATCAAAGCTGTGGGGCAGGATGTTGATTTTTTCGATGGGAATGCCTTCTTTTTTAAGGTAGGCAAGTAGTTCATCGGCCTGCGGCTCTATCATCAACCGTTTGCCAATTAAATCAGGCAGGTGATGAATGTTGGGTGAGGCATAGATTTCATAAGGTGATTGCTGAAATATCACCGCCAGCACCACTACCGGCTTACCCGCTGCACGTTCCAGCAACAGGCTGCTGGTGCCCACGCCAAATTGTGCCTGGCCATCCAGTACCAGTTGCAATGGGTTGGTTTGGGGGGTTGCTTCAATGATGTTGACTTCCAGTCCGGCTTCCCGGTAGTAACCTTGTTCCTTAGCTGCGTAGTAGCCGGCAAACTGGAAGGCGTGCGTCCATTTGAGTTGCAGCGTGATGTTGTCCAGCGCGTTGGCGGTCTGGCTGAATAACGCAAGCAATAGCATGCCTGCTAGTTGGCTTACAAGCTTGGGCATTTAGTGTACTGCCTTCGAGGTGCTTTTGAATGTAGGAGGTAAACCACAAAGCCTGGAAAGTGATGAATGGTAGATCCAAAATATGAAGTGAAAAAAATTATAATATTCATTTTCTTCTTATGATCAACATCAATGAAATAAGGCCTTGTACGATTTATCAATTGAGAATGATGTAAAGATTAATAAACACATAACTAATCGGCAGATAGATTCCAAACCGACGCGAAATAAGGTTAGCTTTTTCTTCGGCACCCGCAATAAAAATCTTAAAGGTATGAATGCTAACTATAAATACGCACAGCATATAAGCCATTGAAGTGTTATAAAGTTGATCCGACAAACCGAATGAATCACTTTCAGGCAAGTTTGTTGCCAGAGTACTTTGCGTAAAGGCGGCCAGAAACACACCTGAAAGAATTAAGGCAAAACGCGCATCAATCCAGTCAGATCTAACTCTGAAGCTGAAAAAAGCCAAAGTGGCGGCAATAAATAGCATCGAGAACAGCTTGATAAAGTTTCCATAGCCACTGCGAAGAAGTTCAATGCTAAAGGTGTATCTTGGGAAATTTGCTTCATTATCGCGGGCAAGCGATATATCGCCAAAATTGGTTTGATATTTGGTTACTGATTCGTAGCTGTCCATTTTCCCCACGTCCCAACCAGGAACATTGATTTTGGGGCTAATTCCCATATTGGCTTTATCCGCGCGATAAATTACTTCATCCGTGCTTGATTTCGTATCTTCAACCTGAATTTTGAGTTGATGATTATCCAGGGGGTATCTTGCCAATTCAAAATTTCTATAAATAGTTGCATCAACGCGATACGAAGCGTAATTGATCCCTCCAATTTTTTTTCTTACCAAGCCATCTTTGCTGTCAATACGGCCATTTACAAGCTCAAAGCTGTCCGCAGGATTAATGTCGTCTCCAATCCAACGAAACCAAATGTAAAAATCTGCTTGGAACAGTTTTTCCTTCAAATTGACCGAGGGAATATTGTTTAAATAAATGCCGACATCGACTATTCTCGGAGAAGATGCCGTGGCATAAGCAAAATTTGGTAACCCCGCCAACGCCCAAAACGCGCAAATAAAGGACAAAGCCAGCTTGATTTTTTTTAAAAGTTTATTATTCATTCCGAATCGCCAAAAAAAATATTAAGGTGAAAACGCTCAAAAACATACAGCAAAGCAAAGGATGTCGGCATTAAAAAAACACCTTTAATTGGGGGCCGGATTCACGAGGCAATCCACTTTTCTCGTTGCGCTTAGGTGGATTGAGATAAAACTGAATTCAGCCGCCTCGTTAAAGAGAATATCTGTACAAGTAAGCCCTAAGCTTTAAAAGGCCAAGCTTGAATGAGCTGGCGCTGTTCACTCTTCAAATATTTAGCTCCCGATATCGTTTGATAGCAATTTTTTGCTTGGCACGCACAAGAAAAGGGCGTAGCCATATCCCATTCAGTGCTTAAGTAATTAAAGCTTAGTGTCTCGCCCGGCGCAATATCACGAATAGCAATCATCACAGAAGCTTCGCAATCCACCCTCAAATTTGGCGCGCAAGAGTGATTGATCATTGCCCACTGATGATCAGTCGGTTCCAAATGTTTATCCGGGCCAAGTTGAATGGTATATTTGGTCGGAGAACTTACCCATTTTCCAGAAAGCTCAATTACTTTTTCACCCGACGCAAAAGGTCGAACAACTTGCAATCCGTTACCTCCAATTTCTTCAATAATACTAAAGCTCATTATAGACATCCCCTTTATAAAAAATCATTGATGCCATTGCGGGCACCCGTCCAAAACTTCAATTTGATAATCGCCAAAACCATTAAACGGCGTTACTAACTCTACACAATAGGCACCCAAATACCCAATCTCTATCCATTCCCCAGCTTTCATATCTATAGGTAACTTATAAGGTCCCGGCATGAAGTCACCCGAGTCACAAGATGGGCCTGCAAAAGAATAATCGACATACTCTATGGCGATCGGACTCATATCTGCCGAGACTCTCCGTACCGGATGAAACCCAGGCATCCAACGTAATTCTGACAACAATCCATGCAGCCCCGCATTAAGGAACAGTGTATTTCCCCGCCGTAATTCAACTCGCACCAACACAGATCCCGACGAGGCCACTAGGCTTCGCCCAGGCTCACTTTGTAATATGCACGAATTTCCCAATTCATTGATTTTATTGTTAAATATTTCATTTATCGATTCGCTGAATTTTTTATATCCAGCTTCTTTTCCTTGATATCTTGCGGGAAAACCACCCCCTACATCAAGTACAGATAATTCAACAATAGCTGTTGATGCCACTTTCACTACATCTTTAATTGCCTCGATATATGCACTAGGTTCTTCACATTGACTACCTACATGAAAAGTCATACCCGTGGCGTAGCCTAGTTCGGAAATTTTTCTCAACAGCATGACAGCTTCATCCTGAGTCGCGCCAAATTTCCCGGTCATACCGTAAATTGATGAATTTGGCGGTAAGGCCAAGCGAACAATTAAAGTGCAATCTTGGCTGGAAGTAACCGAAATAATTTTATTTAGCTCATCCACACAATCTAGCGCAAATATTCGGACTCCCCATCGATAAGCAGCTTCAATATCGGCAAGTTGTTTAACTGGATTCATAAAGGCGCAAATTGCATGTTCATTTACTTTTCGAACTTCTTTGAGCTCTAGCAAAGAGGCAACATCGAAATGCGTGAAGCCCGCAGCATGCAAAGTCTGCAAAACCAAGGGCATAGTATTGGCTTTGACCGCATAAAAGGGATTAGGTAACTCGCTTAAAATAAGCTTAGCTTGTGCACGCAACTCTTTCGGGTACAGGCAAAAAATTGGCTGAGCTTTAGCAGTTGAAGGCAAACTGGTAAGAAGTGCCCGCTTGGGTGAAAAATCCATTTTCGTATGGTAACTTTATCTATTGGTTATGGATTTTTAAAGTAAATATCAAACATGTTTCTATGTGTCGAATATTTGCGGTTTTAGCTTCTCCACCATGGCCCATAGAGAAGGGTGGATACTTTGAAAATCTACCCACAATTGGGGATATTTGTAATTTCTAGTTCACTTACATTTGGATCTGCCAAAAACATGCACTATACAATTTAATTATAATTTAACCTTAATCGGTAAGGCGTTATTATTGTATCAGGTTCAAGTGTGATGAAGAATTTCAGCCTTATGTTCCTACGAGCACACACTTTTTACAAATCGACTATTTTGAAAGTACACTATGACGCAAAAAAAAAATTACCTAATATTATGTTTGTTTGCACTTATTTTTCCATTGACGGTACTCGCTGAGGATCGAATAGAAAACCAACTTGGCGAAAATCCTTCGTATAACTTATCTTATTACATCAGCTTATGTAATCAATACATCACGCGGGGTATGACCCAGTCGGGTGACAATGCTGCTCTCCAAGGTGGATTAGATTTTACCCATAATAGTGGATTATATTTTAGTACGTGGACTTCAAATATCAGTTGGTTGAAGGATAACGGATCTTATACTCAATCCTGGCAAGAGCTTGATTTGTATGGGGGATACGCCACCACTATTGCTGAATTAGATATGGGTTATAACGTTGGCTTAGCGTACTATTTTTATCCGGGGAATCCAGTGCCTAATAGCGGTTATGCCTCTCCCAACACTTTAGAACTAAATAATCAAATAAATTATAAATGGCTAACCGGCGTTCTTCATTACACCCTGAGCTCAGTAGATTCACAAGTTGAAAATGCACAAGGTAGTTATTACGCTGAAATCAATGCCAATATTCCAATTTTCGAAAGCGATTTTACAGCCAACTTTCATACCGGCTATCAATATTACGCAGGCGCTATGCAGGCTCCTTGCCCTACGGGTGAGTTAAGTAATAATGCCTGTTACAGCTACGCGGATTTACTAATAGGGGTAAGTAAAAAATTCAATGAAAATATCACTGCAAGCACCTATTTCACTTCAACTAACGCAAAATCAAATAACTACTTGTTTAACAATAAAAACATAGGTAGGAATTTGCTAACTTTCTTTGTTCAAAAATCTTGGGGGAACTAATGCCGGCCTTCTTCAAGTTCCTTGGTGAATGTCAGCTAACCTTTGAAGCTGGGGCGCTCTCGAAGACAATGGAAAAAGCCGCTGTCAGCCCATTTCTTTTCGATATAAAACGGTCAGAGGTTTGCCATCATCGATCTCCCACTGCCCCTTATGTAATATATTTACGGAGAATTCAATGGATCAACACGTCGCGGCAGTAATGAAAAAGAAACCGGCGCCCTCGATGAACGATGGTCAGCATATGGATATTTTGATGATCCATGCGCTGCTGGATTCTCTGTTCACTCTCTTTTCCACTATGGTGCGGTTGAAGATACAGCCCGGCGTGCCGGAATTGAAGCAAGGCAATACGGCCAAAGGCGAGGTGTCCGCGCTGATCGGGATGAATTCGGAAGGGGCGAGTGGGAGTCTGGCGTTGACGCTTAACTTGGCGACGGTGCGCGAAATCTCGCGCAGCCTGCTGGGCCATGAGATCGTCAGTATCGACAAAGAAGCTGCCGACTTGGCGGGCGAGCTGACCAATATGTTGGTGGGTGGTGTGAAGCGCATCCTGTCCGAGAAGGGACACGATTTCGACATGCAGACGCCGCAATTGTTGCGCGGCGAGGGACACGAGATCGTCCATCTTTCTTCCGGTCAAACCGTGCTGTTGCCGGTGAAGATCAAGCACAGCGAGTTTTATATCGAATTGAATTTTGTGTGAGTTCCTAATGCCTGTCGTTTTCCCATTTTGGTGTACGCTGCAGCGCAACAAGGAAGTGGGATGTTTATTCTATAACTTACTGTTTTTATTGTGTTTTATGTGATGTAGCATGCCTAATTGACTTTGCCTTATTGGCAAAATACCAGACCTGCCCCCATTCTTCTAAATTCAAGTCTTCTGCACCAGCATTAAGCTGGACTTAAGCTTTGCAATTTACCCTGCATCCCTCGCAACTTATTTCAAGGAGATTTAGAATGTTTCGTCAATTATTTGTGTTGCTCGTTGTAACGGGGCTTATGCCTCAGCCAGTGCTGGCGGAAACGCCGGTTGAAGTGTTGGCGGAGATTAAAAATGCGGCCAAACAAGCCGACCCCGCTTTCAAGGAATTTTCTGCCGCACGCGGGGAGAAATTTTTTAAGCAAACGCACGTCAACGAATTGTCGTGCGCTTCGTGCCACACTGAAAGTCCGGCTGCGCCAGGTAAGCACGCGAAGACGGGTAAAATCATTCAGCCGCTTGCCCCGGCTGCGAATGCAGAACGCTTTACCGATATGACTAAAGTGGAAAAATGGTTTAAGCGTAATTGCAATGATGTGTTGGAACGTGTTTGCACGCCGCAGGAAAAAGGTGACGTGTTGGCTTATGTACTTGCTGTGAAAAAATAAGGAGAAGAAGATGAGCGTTTTTAACCGATACAACAATTTTTTAATCTCCTTTATGGCGATTGTTTCGCTGTCATGCGCGACATTTTCGTTGGCTCATGCCAGTGAGGGGGAATCTAGGAGCACTCCCAAAAATACCAAGTGGCAGGCCGAATGTGGCTCTTGCCATGTGGCCTTTCCACCGCGTTTGCTGTCGGCAGCGTCATGGCGCGCGATGATGTCCAGTTTGAATAAACATTTTGGCACCGATGCCAGCCTGGACGCGAAAAGCGCAGCCGAAATTGCTGCTTTTTTGGAGAAAAATGCAGGGTCTAGAAAGACTGAATCAGCATCCGGCACGCCGCTGTTGCGGATTACCGAAACGCGCTGGTTTATCCATGAGCATGACGAAGTGAATGCGTCGGTTTGGAAAAATCCCAAAGTAAAGAGCGCGGTCAATTGTGCGGCGTGCCACACGCAGGCGGAGAGCGGCAATTACAGTGAGCACAACATCCGAATCCCACAATAGTGAGGCGCCAATGCGTGTGTTAGTAATCGAAGATGATGCCCTGTTGGGCGATGCGATTCAGGCGGGCTTGAAACAGTCCGGTTACGCCGTGGACTGGATGAAAGACGGAGTTTCTGCCGACCAGGCGCTCAGCACCGAACCTTATGTTGCAGCGGTGCTGGATTTGGGTTTGCCGCGTCTGTCCGGCTTGGAAGTGTTGCGGCGTCTACGTAGCCGCGATAGCGCGATACCGGTGCTGATTTTGACGGCGATGGATACCGTGGAGGATCGCATCAAAGGCTTGGATGCGGGCGCGGATGATTATCTGATTAAACCGTTCGATATGGGCGAACTGTCGGCACGGCTGCGCGCGCTGGTGCGTCGTGCCAGCGGCAAAGTTGCGCCTGTCCTGCAAGTGGCCGGTGTCGAGCTGGATGTCGCCGCGCATCGCGTGATTTTTTGTGAGAATTTGATAGAGCTTTCAGCCAAAGAATTTGCCGTGCTGCATGCCTTGATGTTCAAAGCTGGCAAGGTGTTGTCGCGCGCGCAAATCGAAGAGCAGCTTTATGCGTGGGGAGAAGAAGTGGAGAGCAACGCGGTCGAAGTTTATATCCACCATTTGCGTAAAAAAATATTTCCCGAATTGATTGAAACGATACGCGGCGTGGGTTATTTGATTCCCGTTGACCGTAAAATCTGACCGCAAAACCTGATTGCTGAAAAAATAGACATGCGCGAACACACTTCGTTAAAACAAAGATTGTTGTTGCTGGCGATGACCACGGTGGTGCTGGTGTGGGTAGTCGCGACGACATTCACCTACTTTGACGCGCGCGAAGAATTTGACGAAGTGCTGGATGCGCATCTTGCGCAATCAGCCGCGCTGTTGCTGATTCAAGCCTCGGAAGATATTGATGAAGTAGGAACGGAGCACGCGCCGCTGCTGCACAAATATTCCCGCCGCGTGGCGTTTCAAGTGTGGTCGCAGGGAATGGTTTTGCGCCTGCATTCTGCCAATGCACCCGCGCAACCGCTGGCGAATCGCGAACAGGGTTTTAGCGATAGCGTGATTGATGGAAAACGCTGGCGCGTCTTCAGCACTTGGGATGAATCGCACACCAATTTAATTCACGTCGCTGAGCGCGCCGAAGTGCGCGACGAGTTGGCGGGTGACATCGCCGAAAATCTACTCAAGCCATTGTTGATTTCTCTGCCGCTGCTGGCACTTTTATTGTGGATTGCCGTCGCGCATGGTTTGCGCCCGCTGGTAAAACTGACCGCTGAAGTTGAACAGCGCGAACCTGAAAATCTTGCGCCGCTGAATGCGGGCAGCGCACCGCGCGAGGTCGTGCCGCTGATCGATCGCCTCAATAAACTATTCGAGCGCATTGACGCTTCCATGCAAAAAGAACGCCGATTTACCGCTGATGCCGCACATGAGTTACGCACGCCGGTGGCGGGAATCAAAGCGCAGGCGCAAGTTGCGCGCGCGGCAATTGACGACGCTGAGCGCATTCACGCGCTCGACAATGCCATTCTCGGTTGCGACCGTGCCGCGCATCTGATCGAGCAATTATTGACCTTGGCACGAATTGATACTTTGGGTGAAGAAGCCAGCGAAGCCTGCCAGCTTAAAAGTTTGGCGGCTGAAGTGATCGCCGCGATTGCGCCCACCGCATTGAATGAAAACGTGCATCTTGAATTGCTGGAAGGCGATGAAGTGGAAGTGCGCGGAAATCCGCTTTTGCTGCGAATTTTGTTGCGCAATTTGATAGATAACGCTGTGCGCCACACCTTGCCGGAAACGACGGTGACGGTGAGTGTGACGCGTGCCAACGGGCAAGTTTTACTTGCGGTAAGCGACAACGGTCCCGGCATTCAGGAGGCTGATTTGGCGAAAGTTTCAGAGCGCTTTTATCGTCCTGTCGGTACACGCGCGAGTGGCAGCGGCTTGGGCTTGTCCATCGTCAAACGCATTGCTGAAATTCATCATGCCTCATTACATCTTGCCGCGCTGCAACCGGGAAGCGGACTGCAGGTAACCCTTGTTTTTGCGGCCTGATATTTAATTTAAGCCACATGCCTGCACTTGTGGCTGCTGCAATAGCGGGTCGATTGCGGACGCGCAAATAAAACGGGGGCCAGCGGCCCCCGTTTTATTTCCGGCTATTTAGCTTACTTGCCGAAAGGTTGCGGACGTGGAGTATTGTCGGTAGAGGGCGGCAATATCGGCATTTGGAACGAAGGTTGTTTTCCTGTCAGCGTCTTCAGGAATGCGACGATCTTGCTGTTCTCCTCCGCAGTGAAGCTCCTGCCAAGCTGGATGCGGCCCATGATATCCACTGCTTCACCGAGTGTGGCTGCCGCGCCATCGTGGAAGTACGGATAGGTCAGTTCGGCGTTACGCAGGGTTGGCACTTTGAAGTAGAAACGGTCGGCATCCTTGCCCGTCACAGCGATGCGTCCTTCGGCGGTGCTGGCGGTCTTGTACGCTTCGACTACGCCAAACTTCTGGAACGAGTTGCCGCCGACGGCAGCACCGTTATGGCAGGCAGTGCAGCCGCTCTCTTTGAACAGTTTGTAACCGGCCAGCTCGTCACTGTTCAGTGCTTTCTTGTTGCCCTTGAGCCATTTGTCGAAACGGGAATCCGGGGTGACCAGAGTTGCTTCGAATGCGGCGATGGCGCTGGTGACTTTGTCGATGTCGATCTTGTCGGAGCCGAAAGTAGCTTTAAATTCATTCACATAACCCGGAATGGACTGCAATACCTCAACGGCCAGTTGGTGGGTGGATGCCATCTCGCCCGGATTGGCGATTGGGCCACCAGCTTGAGCCTTGAGATCTTTGGCACGACCATCCCAGAACTGGGCGATGTTCATGCTCGAATTCAGCACAGTTGGCGAGTTGATCGGGCCTTGTTGCCAGTTGTGGCCGATCGAGGTTTTGAGGTTGTCGGTGCCGCCCATAGACAGATTGTGACAAGAGTTGCAGGAGATGAAGCCGGATTTTGACAGGCGGGGATCGAAGTAGAGCTTCTTGCCGAGTTCGACGGCCGCCGCGTTTTGTATTTTTGCGGCTACGATTGGTTTGATTGGTTCGCTGGATGCATGTGCCGAGATGGAAGTGGCCAGCAGAATGGCCGTTCCAAGGTTGAGTGAAATAAGTTTGTTCATACGACTTCCTTTTAGTTGTTGCGAATAGGTGCTTGCTGTAAACAAGGCTAGCTTCGAGCGTGGAAATGTTCAGGAGTTCCCGAAGCCCTTCTTTATATTCGCATCCAATTTTTTTGCATGAGCACGATGATTCTTTCGCGCTCATGCAAGTGCACTAAATATTGAAGTCTTACGTTATGCCAACTCGACCTTATGTACTTCTTATTCAATTTCCTTCTTCAAATTCATGATCGCCGTTACGGTTTCCTTGGCTGATACGGCAAACTCTCCGGCTAGGATAGATTTAGCGCCGGCTTTGTCTTTGGCATCAACTTTCGCCACGACCTCGCCCGCACAGCGATGGAAGTTGGCGTGTTTGGTCAGCAATTCCCCATAGTTGGCAGCGTTTTTGTGTTTTTCACCGTCGCCATAAATCCATTTGCCCAGAGCACACAGGTTGTCTTTGCATACGGTCGCTTTGTCGAGTTTTTCTGTGCCGGTTCCGTCGATAAACTGGCCTAAGCGCAGCTTCCATTTGATGTGCGCGGCGATGGCATCGTCGAAGTGCGAGGTACTGGTTTTACCCTGTGCCGCGAGGAGTGCGACTGGTTTCCCGGCATTTTTTCCGCTGCTGTCTACTTTGAATACGCTGACAGATTGCGTGAGATTCTGTGCTTCTTCCTCCAGCGACTCAGCTGCGGCTGCGGCTTCTTCAACCAGGGCGGCGTTTTGCTGGGTGACTTCGTCCATTTGGGTAATGGCTTGGTTCACTTGCTCGATGCCCTGGCTTTGTTCGGTGGAGGCGGCGCTGATTTCGGACATGATGTCGGTGACGCGTTTAACGGCATTCACAATTTCCTCCATCGTCTTGCCCGCGTCGTCCACCAATTGCGTGCCGACTTCGACTTTGTTTACCGAGTCGTCGATGAGGGCTTTAATCTCTTTGGCAGCGGCGGCGGAGCGCTGTGCGAGGTTGCGTACTTCGGCAGCGACTACGGCGAAGCCGCGGCCTTGCTCGCCGGCACGCGCGGCTTCTACTGCGGCATTCAGCGCGAGGATGTTGGTCTGGAAGGCGATGCCGTCAATAACACTGATTATGTCCACAATTTTGCGCGAGGATTCATTAATGGAACTCATGGTGCCTACGACTTTTTTAACAACAGCGCCGCCTTTTTCCGCCACGCTGCTGGCGGTGTGCGCCAGTTGGTTCGCTTGTAGCGCGTTATCGGCATTCTGCTTCACGGTCGAGGTGAGTTCTTCCATGCTGGCAGCGGTTTCTTCCAGACTGGATGCCTGCTCTTCTGTGCGCTGCGACAGATCGGTATTGCCCGATGCGATTTCTTTGGAAGCGGTACCGATGGAGTCCACGGAAACCTTGATTTCATCCACCAGTTTTTTTAGGTTTTCCACGGTGGCATTAACACCGTCTTTGGTCTGCCCGAATAGGCCTGGGTAGTCCTTGGTCATGCTTTGCGTCAGGTCGCCCGATGCCAGCGAGTTGGCGACACGTATGATGTCTCTCAACCCGTTATCGGTGACTTCTGAAAGTTGATTTAGCAACTCTGAAAGAGTTTTTGAATAGCCCTGTTTGCCGCTCATTTCCAGCTTGGTGCTGAAATCGCCCTGGCCGGCAGATAGGGCGATAAATTGAATATCGCTGACAATTTCATTCAGTGCATTTACGGTGCCGTTTACGCCCTGCGCGGTTTGCCCGAATAGACCGGGATAATCCTTGGTGATCTTCTGCGACAGGTCGCCATTGGCCAAGGCTTGAGCCACGCGGGTAATGTCGTGCAGTCCCGCGCCGGTTACATCGGATAATTGATTCAGTAAGTCGGACAGTTCTTTGGTGTAACCGGCTTTGCCGCTCATATCCATCTTGACGCTGAAGTCTCCCCGCACTGCGGCAGCTTCCACGATGTTTTTGATCTCGGCGACGATCTTGGTCAGGTTGGTTTGCATAGTGCGCATCGCTTCCAACAGCTTGCCCGTTTCATCCTGATTGGTTATGGTGATCTGGCTGGACAAGTCGCCGGCTGCTATTTTTCCTGCCACATCCATCGCCGACTGCAGGCCGCGGGTGATACCGCGCACCAGCATGAAACCCATCCACGACCCCAAAGCAATGCCCAGAAGGATCAAGCTGATCGAGATAGTTCTCGCAGTGTTATAGGCAGTTTTGGCTTTATCATTTTCCTGCCGGCCCACGTCTATTTGTGCCAGAAGTAGTTTTTCAACGGCCTCTCGATTGGCGGCGAAAGCGGGGCCTGTTTCTTTGACCAGAGAGGCATTGGCTTCGGCAAAGTTACCCGCTTTGATAAGTTCAATCGAATTTGTCCGCACCTTCTGATAGGCCTTACGTTTTGTCTGATAATCCGCGAACAGAGTTTTCTCTTGCGGCGTTAGATATCCAGCTGAATACGCATCCAAGAGTTGGTTGTTTTTCTTGGTGTTCTCTGCCATCTTGTCGGTATGCATAGAAAGAGGATGGTCGTGCAGTTTGCTCTCCGGTAGGCGCGGGTCGTGCATCAACATGAGATGAACCTGACGCAAATTTTCCGCAGTGAGAATATTAACTTCACCCAGTTGACCTGCCGGAATCAAGCGGTCTTCATAAACGGTGCGTAATCCCTCATTGCTGCGCGACAGGCCCCACAAACCGTAAACTCCAATGGCAACCAGCAGCAGAGATAAAAATCCAATGACTAGCACCAGCCTTAATTTAATTGTCAGATTGTTCATGTTAAAACCCCTTTAATTCAATCGGTAAACGACATTCAAAGTTGCTTGAGCAAACCACTACTTGTTACTCCGCAATATTAGCGGTTACTACTATTCTCCAATTTTTCGCAAAAATCAACAGGTACAGTCAATTACTTATCACTTGGCAATTTGGAATTTTAGGTGAGACCTGATTTTAATTCGAATAAACTATTGTTAAATTTAAAAAACACTTATTAATCAATATGTTATATGCAATCACTGGTAGCGCAACGACTCGATCGGGTCCAGTTGCGCGGCTTTTTTTGCCGGATAGAAGCCAAAGAATACGCCGGTTGCGGTTGCCACACCGAAGGCAATTAGTATCGACATCCAGGAAATAATCACCGAGGTATTGCTCAGCGCACTCACCAGCAATGCACCGCCGATTCCGAGTAACACTCCGATGCAGCAACCCACCACAGAAATAATGATGGCCTCCAGAAGAAATTGCAGCAGGATGTCTTGCTCGCGTGCGCCTATGGCCATGCGGATACCGATTTCCCGCGTGCGTTCGGTGACCGATACCAGCATGATATTCATGATGCCGATGCCGCCGACCAGCAGCGAGATAGAGGCGATCGCGCCGAGAAGTAAAGACATGACTCTGGTGCTTTCGGCAGCGGAATCCGCTACTGCCGTTAAATTGCGCAGCGAAAAATCGTTGTCCATGCCTTCCCGGATGCGATGCCTTTGACGCAATAATTGGGTGAGGGCGGCTTCTACCGCCGGCATTATTTCTTGCGAAGCCGCCTGTACCATGACCATGCGCACGGTGCCGGGAAATTGGCTGCCGAATACTTGGCGTTGTGCGGTGGTCAATGGAATTAGGATGGTGTCGTCCTGATCGCGTCCATCCATTCCCTGGCCTTTATCTCCCAAAACTCCGAGTACCACGAACGGGCTTTGCCGGATGCGCAGGGTTTTTCCAACCGGATTTTCCGGGCCGAATATATTTTGTGCAGCAGTCTTGCCGATTAGGGCTACGCGCGTGGCCGAGCGCACATCCGACTCGGTAAATTCCTCGCCTGAAACAACCTGCCAGGATCTTGCCACCAGGTAGTCAGGCGTGGTGCCAATCACCGAAGTGTTCCAGTTGTTTGGGCCGTAGACGATTTGGGCATTACCGGGATGAATTGGGGCCACGGCTTGCACGCCGGGTATTTCGGAGATGGCAACTGCGTCACTGACTGTCAGCGTATGGGCTTGCCCGCTACCCGAGCGCACGCCTGCACTGGAGGTGTGCCCCGACAGCAGGATGAATAAATTGCTGCCCATCGCGCTAATGGATTGTTTGATGGCGTATTGCGCGCCCTGGCCGATGGACATCATCAACACCACCGCGCCTACCCCGATGACCATCCCCAGCATGGTTAAAAAAGTGCGCAGACGGTTGGCGCCCATGGCGCGCCAGGACTCGCCCAGCATGGCGATGATCATGCGCTCACCCCGTGCGGTGTTGGCTGGTCGCTGACGATGCATCCGTCAAAAAAACGTACTTGGCGTCGCGCATAGCGCGCCACATCGGCTTCATGTGTTACCAGCACGATGGTGATTCCTTCTGCATTGAGTGTTTTAAACAAGCCCATTACTTCTTCGCTGGTGTGGCTGTCCAGATTTCCGGTGGGTTCATCCGCCAGCAACAGGCGCGGATGGTTTATCAGCGCACGTGCAATGGCCACGCGCTGCTGCTGGCCGCCGGAAATTTTATTGGGCATCGAGTCGCAGAATTTTTCCAGTCCCACTTTTGTCAGCATTTCATGCGCACGCTGTTTGCGTTCGGCATTGCCCACGCCGCAATAGATCAAGGGAAGTGCTACATTTTCCAGCAGGGACATGCGCGGCAATAAATTAAAACCCTGAAATACAAAACCGATTGTGCGGTTGCGCAATAAAGCCAGCTCGTCTTTTTTTAACATCGCGACATGGCGGCCATCCAGAAAATATTCTCCGGCGCTCGGGGCGTCCAGGCAACCCAGAATATTCATGAAGGTTGATTTTCCGGAGCCGGACGGCCCCATGATGGCGACGAATTCTCCGCTGCTAATTTGCAGGTTGACCTCCTTTAAGGCGGGGAAGTCGCCGGCTGAAGTTGCATAGGACTTGGAGAGCCCGCCGATGCGAATAACGGCTTCGCTCATCAGAAAAGTCTTCCCATCGGCGGGCGGGTGCTTGGTGATGCTCCTGTGGCGAGCAGGTCGCCGGTCACCACTTGATCTCCGGCCTTCAGTTCGCCCCCCACAATTTCGGTATTGCGGTTATCCGTGATGCCAAGGGTAACGCTGACCGGTAGCAGCGTGGCTCCCTGTAGCACATAAACCGTAGCGGAGAATCCTTCACGTTTTGCCGGATGATTTTTTGTGAGATTGTTTTCACTGCGTCCCACACTCGCTGCAGTGGTAGGCTTAAAACGCAGCGCGGCATTCGGCACCAGCAATACATCTTTGCGTTCCTCAACGGCGATACTTACATAGGCGGTCATGCCCGGCATTAAAAGCTGCCCTGGGTTGTCCACGTTGATTACGACATCGTAAGTCACCACGTTTTGTTGAATCGTGGGACTGAGGCGAATCTGTTGGACGATGCCTTTAAATTTTTTCCCGGAAAAAGCATCGACACTAAAGTTTGCGGTTTGATCAACGCGGATGCTGCCGATATCTGCTTCGGCAAAGTTGGCATGGATTTGCATCTTGGATAAATCCTGTGCAATTTTAAACAGGGTCGGGGTTTGCAGACTGGCAGCCACAGTCTGTCCGACATCCACCGCGCGGTCGACGACCACGCCCGCCACCGGGGAGCGGATCACCGTATAAGCCAGCGTGGCATGATCTTTTTCCACCGCCGCGCGTACCAGTTGCAGCTGCGCTTCAGCTGATTTTTTGACTTGAACAGCCGTATCCAACTCCTGCTGTGAGATATATTCCCGCTTAAACAGATCACGCAAACGTGCTTCATTGATGGTTGCCAATTCCAACGAGGCAGCAGCACTGCGCACATTCGCTTCGCTTTGTTTTTGTTGGGCTTTTGGCAGGGCGTCATCCAACTCTAGCAATATCTGTCCCTTGCTGACTTTACTGTTGAAATCGACATGGAGTTTTTTGACGGTGCCGGAAACCTGGGTGCCCACATTCACCAGTGACACAGGATTGAGCGTGCCATTGGCTGACACTATTTGTTTGACTTCGCCTTGTTCCACGCTCTGGGTGCGATATTGCGGTGTGGTGGCGGGTGCGAAAAATTGCTGGTAGAGCCAAATTCCCCCGGCCCCCAGGAGTATTAGCGCGATCACAATGAGCGCCGGGCGGGATTGCTTTTTCATGTCACAGTTCCTTTGACTAGCCTCTCGGCAGTTATATTTTTTGCGATTTTACATCCATGCGGGCAATTGAATTTGCTGAATCTACGCCGATTTTGCAGCCTGCTGCATGATAGAATTTCGGCATAATGCTAAAAATAGTTTTGTGATTCACCCTGTTGAGTTTGATTTTCCCCGTGGAGGAGTTTTAACGTGTTGAATGATAACGCTAATATTTTCGATATCTTGTTGGTGGAGGATGAGCCGGCCGATGCAAATTTGGTGCGCTCCGCCCTGAAGACCAATAAAGTACTGTGCAATTTGCATCATGAAATGGACGGTGTGGATGCATTGGCTTTTTTACGCCGCGCAGGTGAGCAATACAAAAATGCGGTTAGACCTGATCTGATTTTGCTCGATTTAAATATGCCGCGCATGAACGGGCGCGAGTTTCTGGCCGAGATCAAAAAAGATCCGGATTTGTCGCAAATCCCGGTCGTTGTGCTGACCACCTCGGATGTGGAACGGGATGTGGTGGCTTCCTATAAATTGGGCGCGGCGGGATATATTACGAAGCCGGTTGATATGGAACAGTTTATTGATGCAATCCGCCAACTGGATAACTATTGGTTTGTGCTGGCCAGATTGCCCAAAAAAGAATAAGGGCACCTTTAAAATTAAATTTACTTCGCAATGCTACGTTGCTCACAAAAAATTACTCCTTACATATCAAGCATATGTTGCGTCCCAATTTTTTGTTCGCGCCTTGCCTAGCCTCTAACCAATCACTTGCTGCGTTTTTTGCAGCTAATATCCAGCCACTTGGCAGCTTGCTGCCTTAGTGGAATGGCTAGTAGTTTCATCAGAAAATTGAATTTTTGGAGGCACCCATAAATTTTTGTGGGTGGTGTTGCTTGAGGTGCCTTTGATTTAAATATCTTCTGTACCCTTTCACCTGCTTGGGAAATTTTGCCGTGACTTCCTCTTCCGCATCCTTATCTATCACCGTGCAAAGCCCGCAAGGGGAAATTGTTTTACCATTTCAATCCGGCACATCCTTGCGCGATATTCTGCTGGCCGGCGGTGTGGCGGTCAGATCAAGCTGTGCCGGCGTTGCCTCTTGTGGTTTGTGCCAGGTGCGGGTTGCAGAAAGCGCTTCCATCCCGTTTACCCTAGGCGAACGCCGGCGACTTACGAGCATTCAATTGGGCGAGGGTATCCGCCTGTCCTGTCAGCTTGTTCCCGCTACAGATTTACACGTCTCGCTAGTGCATCCGGAAGTAAAAATGAATTGGCGCGCGTTGCGCGAAGATGAGTTCAGTAAAACGATTCCTTTTGCGCTACGGGAAAGCGGGGTGCGCTATGGCGTGGCGATTGATCTTGGCACCACCCATATTCGCCTGACATTTTGGGATTTAATTGCCGGTGAGCGCATTGCGGGAAGAGCCTGTTTAAATCCGCAGGGCAGTTATGGTGCAGATGTGTTGTCACGCCTGATGGAAGCCACCCGGTCAATTGAAATATTCAATAAAATCAATGAGTTAGTTAGTTTTGGAATTGCGGATGTTCTTGCGGAAATCGCTGCGCAATTGGCTATCAGACTGGAAGATGTGGGCAAGATTTTGCTGGTGGGAAATACCGCCATGTTGAGTTTGTTGTCGGGCAAAAATTATGCTGAACTTCTTGATCCACAAAATTGGACACGGTGTATTGATTGTCAGCCTGCAGATACCGGATTCCTGAGTAAAGCATGGGGCCTCAATCAACATGCGCAGATTCGTTTCGTTGCTCCGCTGGGCGGATTTATCGGTTCGGATTTACTGGCGGGGGTGCTTGCCACGCGCCTCATCGAGCAGCCGGCCGGTTCTCTGTTAATCGATTTCGGTACCAATTCAGAAATGGCTTTATGGGATGGCCATACTTTGCATGTGACAGCCACGGCGGGCGGTCCTGCCTTTGAAGGAAGTGGCATTAGTTGTGGCATGCAGGGCGAAACCGGGGCGATTTTTCGGGTGGATGACGCAGGAGAAAATAGTTTTTCAATCCAAGTGCTGGGTGATGTCGAGCCGCAGGGAATTTGCGGTTCGGGCTTGATTGATGCCATCGCCTGGCTGCGGCGCAAGGGGCAGTTGGATAAAGTAGGGCGCTTTACGCGGCGTGAGAGCGAAGGCATGATTTTGTATGAAGGGACGCAACGCATTGTGTTGAAACGTAGCGATATAGACGTGATGCAACGCGCCAAAGCCGCTATCGGTGGCGGTGTGCAATGGTTATGCCGACAGGCGGGAATGCCCGTAAATGCATTGCACGCGGTGTATGCGAGCGGCGCTTTTGGACGCTTGTTAAATGTGGAAAATGCCCAGCAGATCGGTTTGTTGCCCGTGCTTCCAGTGGGTAAGGTGTGTCTGGAGGGCAATACCGCGCTGGCCGGTTGTGAGGCATTGTTGACTTCGGAGCAAGGCGAGCAGGCGTTGGCAGCGATATTGGCGGTGAGTAAAGTGTATAACCTGGCAGAAGATGAAGGTTTTGAAGCCTTGTTTGTAGAAAATCTTTATCTGCAAGCGCTGCAGGAATAGAATGCGCTTAACCGTAATAGTGCTGAGTCGCAGCTGTTTCCGGCTCAAGAGAAGTTTTATTAATTTCCTGATTTAAAGGGAGAATATCATGCTGGACGAGATCGTCAAAAATTACAATGAAGCCGTGCTGGATACGGATCGGATGCGCGCGTTGCAGGTCGTAACGGATGCGCTTGCGCAGGGCATGAGTCCCGAAGATATTGTTTTTAAAGTGGTGATTCCGGGCATGGACATGATGGTGAAAGCCCTGAGTGAAGGGTTTGATACCAATCTTGCCCAGCATTTTATGACCTCGCAAATTGCCGCAGATGTCACTGAAAAAATGCTGGTGCTGTTTCAAAAACCGCCCGCGATTTTGGGCACGGTGGTGATCGGCACCGCAGCGGGGGATTTGCATACGTTGGGTAAGCGCATCGTCATCGGGTGTCTCAAAGCGCAGATGATCGAAGTGACAGATTTGGGGGTAAATGTGCCCGCCGAACGTTTTGTGGATGAGGCGGTGGCACGCGGCGCACAGGTGATCGGTGTGTCGGCGATGATGGTGCACACCGCGCGCGGTGAAAATGGCGCCCTGAAAGTACGCAAGATTCTCAAAGAGCGCGGGCTGGAAAGAAAAATAAAATTGGTGGTGGGCGGAGCGCCGTTTCGTTACGACCCGGATTTATACAAAATGGTGCAGGCAGATGGCTGGGCAGAAAACGGCGTGTCGGCATTGAAAGTGATCATGGATTGCATTGAGGAAGTTAAAGCCGTAACCAGTATGGACAGACTGGTCGCGGCAGCAAACGGAAAAATTATCGATCACATTCCGGTGTTCTGTAATTTGCTGGATCAGGGCGCGCGTGAATTGGGTTTGTCGATTGAGGAGTATTTTTCCAACGGCGAGAATGTGGCCAAAGCACAGTTGCAGATGCTGAAGAAATTCGGTCACGATAATGTGTGGAGTTTGTTCTACGTGGGTAAAGAAGCCGAGCTATTCGGCTGTGAGAAAATTCGCTATGCCAAAGATGGCCCGCCCAATGTCGAGGACTATATTATTCAATCCTATGAAGATATCGACAAACTTCAAGTACCGGACGACATCAGTACCCATCCGGCCTTTGCTGAAACCGCAAAATGTCTGGCGATTTTAAAACGCGAAGTGGGCGGGAAAGTGCCTATTTGCGCATATCTTACCGCCTCAATGTCGTTGCCCGCATTGTTGATGAGCATGGAAAAATGGATGGAGTTGCTGATGATCGGCGATCCGCTCGTGCGCGATAAATTGCTGGAAAAATGTTCCGATTTTTTCCGCAAGGAAATTGAAGCGTATCGCAAAGCGGGTGCGGATGTGCTGGTGTATGCCGACCCCTATGGTTCAACTGACATCATCCCCATGAAGCTGTTTAAAGAGCTGTCGCTAAAGTGGATCAAGCGCGATCTGGAGCCGGGTGGCTTGAACGGTGTGGTGTATTACGTGGGGGGCGCACGGCTTAATACGGTAGCAGACGAAGTGATCCGCGAGGTCGGTATATCGGTGTTTTACCCCGGACCGATGGAAAGCATTAGCGAATCGATGCGCATCATCGATAATCGCGCTTTGTGTGCCGGTGTGATCAACGATATTAAATTGCTGGACTGGACGCCGGATGAAGTGCGTGCCGAAGTAAAACGCATTGTGCAGGACGGGCTGAGTGTGGGGCACAAATTGTTCTTCGGCACTGTGGTAATGCCGTACGGCATTCCGGAAGAAAATATTAAAGTCATGATCGAGGCGGCAAAGGAATATGGGCGAGTGTAGCTGTGTGGCTTAATATTATTTAGATTTCTATTATGCTCAAGTCAAACTGTGTTTTGCTCGGCTGTGGAATTTTACGCAATGAAGTTGAATTCCTCATCCGGAAAAATGGCTGGACACTCGATACTGAATGGTTGGATTCGTCGCTGCATGTTAATTTTGAAAAGCTCGCGCACGAGTTGCAAACTGGAATTCTGCGTAATCGCGGACGCGAATTAGTGGTGTTTTACGGTTGCTGTCATCCGCGCATGGAAAAAATTCTGGAGACTGCGCATACCTTTCGCACCGAGGGGCAGAATTGTGTGGAGATGTTGCTGGGACGCGAAAAGTTTATGCAGGAACTGACTGATGGCGCGTTCTTTTTGCTGGAAGATTGGGCGTTGCGTTGGGACGAAGCAATTGGAAAAACCTTTGGCAGCAATCCGGATGTGGTGCGTGAGATTTTTCAATTGTCGAATAAGTCGTTGCTGTGTTTGCGCACTCCCTGTTCGGGAGATTTCACCAAAGCGGCAGAGGATGTTGGAGAAAAAATCGGTCTGCCGCTACGTTGGATGGATGTAGGTTTGGAGCATTTAGAGGAAGTTTTAAAACAGGTTGTGCTGCGCAAGAATTTATAATTATCTTAATAATCAATTAGTTAAATAAAAAGCAAATAAAATGTCTAATCCCAAAATTATTATTGCCTTGGATTACGCGGATACCACTTCAGCGCTGGCGCTCGTGACGCGCCTTGATCCGGCTTTGTGCCGACTTAAAGTGGGCAAAGAATTATTTACCGTGGCGGGGCCGCAGTTTGTAGAGCAAGTGCAACAACGCGGTTTCGAGGTGTTTCTGGATCTTAAATTTCACGACATTCCGAATACCACCGCGCAGGCGTGCAAAGCGGCCGCAAATATGGGGGTGTGGATGGTCAACGTGCATGCTTCCGGTGGGCGGCGCATGATGGAAGCCGCGCGCGAAGCGCTGCAATCTTTCACTAAGCCTCCTCAATTGATCGCCGTTACCGTGCTGACCAGCATGGCGCAAGCTGATTTGTTGGATTTGGGGATCAGCGTTACACCGGCAGAGCAAGTTTTGCGCTTGGCGGCGTTGGCGCAAGCCAGTGGCATGGATGGCGTGGTGTGTTCCGCACAGGAGGCGTTACAACTGCGCCGTCAAGCGGGTGCTAATTTCTGCCTGGTTACGCCGGGCATCCGTCCTGCCGATGCGTCTGCCGACGATCAAACGCGCATCATGACGCCGCGTGCGGCGCTGGAAAATGGCGCAAGTTATTTGGTCATCGGGCGACCCATTACGCAAGCGGCCGACCCATTGCTGGCCTTACAGAAAATCACCCATGAAATAGGAAATTTGTCATGAGTTTATTACCTTCATTTGCACAAGCACGCGTTTTGGTGGTGGGCGATGTGATGTTGGATCGTTACTGGTTTGGCGATGTGCACCGTATTTCGCCCGAAGCACCGGTGCCGGTGCTTAAAGTGAGTCGCGTGGAAGAACGTCCGGGCGGTGCTGCTAACGTGGCGCGTAATATTGCTTCTCTGGGAGCGAATTGCACGCTGCTGTCGGTGGTCGGGGATGATGAGGCAGGCGATTGTTTACAAAGGCTATTAAATGAGCAGGGGCGGGTGGAAACGTTGCTGCATCGCGATCCGGGTTTTGCCACGATTGTGAAGTTGCGCGCAATTGCGCGTCAGCAGCAATTGCTGCGCATTGATTTTGAGACGCCACCCAGCCATGAAGTATTGCAGGCCAAGCTGACGGATTATGAGGAAAAATTGCCGCACTGTGATGTAGTTATTTTGTCCGATTATGGCAAAGGTGGCCTGACTCATATCGCCCGGATGATTGAACTGGCGCGTGCCGCCGGTAAGCCGGTGTTGGCCGACCCCAAAGGCGAAGATTATGCGCGGTATCGGGGCGCGACTTTGCTCACACCCAATCGCAGCGAATTCCGCGAGGTGGCTGGAGGCTGGGGCGGTGAAACCGAGTTGAATAGCAAGGCTGAAAAATTGCGGGCCGAATTGGATTTGCACGCTTTGTTGGTGACGCGCAGCGAAGAAGGCATGAGTTTATTCCGCGCCGGCAGCGTGCTGCACGAGCCTACGCAAGCCCGCGAAGTATTTGATGTGAGCGGTGCGGGTGATACCGTGATTGCCACTTTGGCCGTGATGCTGGCCAGCGGAGCCGAATTGGGCGATGCGGTGCGTGTGGCGAATCGTGCCGCCGGTATCGTAGTGGGCAAACTTGGAACAGCGGTTGTTTCCAGAGAAGAAATTTTGCGGGATATGGGATGATGTGATTGCGTGAAGCGGGTTATTGCTATTGGTTAGGGTGTGGCCAATAGTTGCGTTATAAAAAATTATTTATTGAGGGGAAATTTATGTATTACGTGGTGACTGGCGCAGCCGGGTTTATCGGGTCAAATTTGGTCAAGGCGCTGAATGAGCGCGGTGAGACGAATGTGATTGCGGTGGACAATTTAAAGAAGGCGGATAAATTCAAAAATCTGGCCGACTGCGAAATTGCGGATTACCTGAGCAAGGAAGAGTTTCAGGAGAAACTCAAACGCGGTTCGTTTGACGGAATTTTATCCGGCGTCTTACATCAGGGGGCTTGCTCCGACACCATGGAAAGCGACGGCTATTACATGATGGAGAATAATTATCGATATTCTCTGGATGTGATGAATCATTGCCAACACGAGGAAATTCCCTTTCTATATGCCTCTTCCGCGTCGGTGTATGGCATGGGGCCGGTGTTTAAGGAAAGTCGCGAACATGAAGCGCCGCTGAATGTGTACGCGTATTCAAAATTTTTGTTTGATCAAATCATGCGCCGGCGTTGGCATGAACGCTCTTCGCAGATTGTCGGTCTGCGTTACTTCAATGTGTACGGACAACGTGAAACACACAAGGGACGCATGGCATCGGTGGCGTTTCATTTCTTTAATCAGTTCCGTGCAGACGGTTATGTGAAGTTGTTTGAGGGCTGCGATGGTTATGCGAACGGCGGCCAGTTGCGTGATTTTGTATCGATTGAAGATGTGGTGAAGGTCAACATGTTCTTCCTGGAACATCCCAATAAATCGGGTATTTTTAATCTGGGAACCGGCAAAGCGCAAAGCTTTAATGATGTGGCAGTGGCGACGATTAATACCTTGCGGGCCAGCACAGGCGAGGCGGCGCTGTCTCTGGAGCAAATGCACCAGCAACAATTGCTGCGTTACATTCCGTTTCCCGAGCAGTTGATCGGCAAATATCAAAGTTATACCCAGGCTGATATTGCCGCGTTGCGCGCGGTGGGTTATTCGGATGAGTTTTTGACGGTGGAGCAGGGTACTGCTCGTTATGTGCAGCATTTATTGAAGGGCACTGCTAAAAATTAAATTTACTTCGCGATGTTGCGTTGCGCGCAAAAAATGACCCCTTACATCTTATGCAGATGCAGTGTCTTAATTTTTTGTTCGCGCCTTGCCTAGCTACTAAAATTGAATTTTAGAGGAGCCCTGAAGAGTACGACCAACTAATTTTTAACTTTTTGAAAGGCATGCCATGAACAAAATTTTGCTGATTGTTGCTATGTTGTTTGCGTTTATGCATGCAGCTTTTGCGGTGGTGAATATTAATACCGCTAGCAAGCTTGAGTTGGAGACGGTAAAAGGAATCGGTCCGGTTAAAGCGCAGGCGATTATCGACTACCGGCAAAAAAATGGTCAATTTGTCAGTGTGGATGATTTGACAAATGTGAGCGGCTTTGGCGATAAATCTGTGCAGAATATTCGGGCAGAAATTTCAACAAGTGGTGCGGCAGTAGGCAAACAATCAGAAGTTAAGAAATCGGAAAAAGTTGTACCCAAGTAAAGGTGATGCAGATGTTTGCCAAGTGGTGGAACTCATTAAGTATTCAAATCAAACTGTCTCTGTTGATTCAGGTGAGTCTGGTGGTTATTTTGGCATTCGCCCAGCGTTGGGTAATGTCCAGTTTTGAAAATAAGATTATCGATTCGGCCAAAGTGCGCGCTATTGAAACGGCTGATGGAATTATCAATGGAATGAATATGTTGATGATCACCGGGCAAATCGGTGATGCGGGTGTTCGTGCATTGTTTATTGAAAAAATGGGGAAATCTCAGGGCATCAAAGAATTGCGTATTTTCCGTTCCGATCTCGTCAAAAAACAATTCGGTGACGGGCTCCCCCAGGAGCAAGCGAAAGATGAAATTGACCGCTCGGTATTGCATAGCGGCAAGACTTATTTTGCGCGCAGAGATGCGCGAACTCACACGTTGCGTGCGGTTATCCCGTTTATAGCAAGCCATGATTTCAAAGGAACGGACTGTCTGGAGTGTCACCATGTGCCGGTGGGTAGCGTAGTCGGGGCGGCTAATGTGGTGCTGGATATCACCGATGAAGCACAGATGATTGATTCAATTAATCAATGGTTGTGGTTAGGGCAATTTATTTTGCAGCTGGTTCTGTTTTTTGTGATCGACAGTTTGTTGCGTTCGTTTACCCGTCCGGTACAGGAGTTGCAGGCGGTGATGTCGGCGATGCAGGCCGATGGTGATCTATCCCGCCGGGTGGAAATCCCGGGGCATGCCAATGATGAAATTGGTCAAATGGCCAATGCATTCAATGCCCTTGCGGATAGCTTGCAACGCAGTGTCGAGATGGTCAAGCAGGGGCAGGATAAACTTAAATTGTCGGCGCAAGTATTTATTAACAGTGCCGAAGCGATTGTGATTTCCGACTTGGATAATAATATTATCCAAGTGAATAAAGCTTTTACCGATATCACCGGCTATAGCGCCGAAGAGGTGATCGGACAAAATCCGCGCATTTTAAAGTCCGGGCAACAGGGGCCCGATTTTTATCAGGAAATGTGGCGCGTCTTGCTAACGAATGGCTCGTGGCAGGGTGAGATTATGGACAGGCGGAAAAATGGTGATGTTTACCCGAAGTGGTTGTCTATTGCCGTGGTGCGCGGTGAGCAGGGAGAGATCACCAACTATATTGCGCTATTTACCGATATAACTGAGCGTAAAGCTTCGTTTGACCGCATTCAGCAGCTGGCCCATTTTGACGCGCTTACTTTGTTGCCCAATCGCACCCTGCTTAATGATCATATTGATTTGGCTATTTCCGGCGCCAAACGCAATCAGTCTTTACTGGCTATTTTGTTTCTGGATCTGGACCGATTCAAAAATGTAAACGATACCATGGGGCACCATGTGGGCGATTTACTTCTGCAAGCAGTTGCAGTGCGCTTGCAGAAATGTGTGCGTGAGTCGGATACGGTGTCACGTTTGGGCGGTGATGAATTTGTGATACTGCTGGGAAATATTCACGGGGAAAATGACGCGGCATTTGTCGCGCAGAAGATAATAAATTCTCTGGACGAGCCGATTATGATCGGCGAATATCGGGCAGAAATTGGTACCAGTATCGGGATTAGTATTTATCCAACGGATGGGGTTGAAAAAAATACCCTACTTAAACATGCCGATGCGGCGATGTATATGGCCAAGGATAAAGGCAGAAATAATTTTCAGTTTTTTCATCAGATTGATGCGGCAAAATAATAATTCCGCTCAATTGTTCGGAAACTTAATAAATACAATAGGTTAAAAAATTGGCAGAAAATTTAGAAACACATTATACCGAGAGTGTGCAGGAGCATTTATTTCAGGTACAACGCCTGCTGGAAAAGCACAATCTGGTATTTAATGTAGCTCACCGTCAGGAAATTCCGCGCGCAGAACGCCACAATTTGGTTGATTTATTAGTCCAGAAACGTCACCACAACGAGCTGCAAGAAAAACTCAACGAATTACATCCCGCCGATATTGCTTACATTTTGGAGGCGCTGCCGATCGAGCAGCGTCTGCAGGTGTGGGATTTGGTCAAAGCCGAGCGAGACGGTGAAATTCTGATTGAAGTATCGGACGCGGTGCGTGAATCGTTGATTGCCTCGATGAGTCGCGAGGAATTGCGCGAAGCAGCAGGTCAGTTGGATACCGATGAAATTGCCGACTTGGCACCCGATTTGCCCCAGTCGGTGATGCGCGACGTATTTAAATCGTTGTCCATCGAAGAGCGTGAACAGTTGCGTGCCGCGATGTCCTATTCGGAGGATTCAGTGGGTGCGTTAATGGATTTTGAGATGGTAACGATTCGCGAGGATGTCTCTTTGGAAGTGGTTGCACGATATTTGCGCCGTTTTGATAATTTACCCGATCATACCGACCAGTTGTTTGTGGTGGATCGCGATGACTTTTTCAAAGGGGTGTTGACCTTAAGTCAATTATTGGTGAACGAGCCGGAAGTTCAAGTATCTGCTTTGGTTGCTAAAGATACGATTATTTTGCATCCGGATGACAATGCGCAGCAGGCTGCCCAGGCCTTCGAGCGTTACAATCTGGTTTCTGCGCCGGTAGTGGATGTGGATGGAAAATTACTCGGGCGGGTGCCGGTTAATGCGGTGGTGGATTTTATTCGCGCCGAGTCGGAAAGTGATGTGCTGAATCTTGCGGGTTTGCGCGAGGAAGAAGACATTTTTGCGTCCGTATGGAAATCCGCAAAAAACCGCTGGATGTGGTTGGCGCTGAATTTATGCACGGCTTTTTTTGCCTCCAGAGTGATCGGCGGTTTTGAGGATACCATCGCGGAGTTTGTTGCGCTTGCCGCGCTGATGCCGATTGTGGCGGGTATTGCCGGTAATTCGGGAAATCAAACGATCACCATTATTATTCGCTCGCTTGCGCTCGGGCAAATCAACGAGGGGAACGCGCGCCGCTTGCTGAAAAAAGAACTGGCGATCAGCTTGTTGAACGGTTTGGTGTGGGGCAGTATTGCCGGTGGTTTTGCGTATCTCCTGTATCAAAGTGTGCCGCTGGGGTTGGTGATGATGAGCGCCATGCTGCTGAATTTACTGCTGGGGGCGTTGGCGGGTATGTATATTCCGTTGACGATGCAAAAATTTGGCCGTGATCCCGCCATCGGTTCCAGTGTGTTGTTAACGGCTATCACTGATAGTGGCGGATTTTTTATATTTTTAGGCTTGGCAACGATTTTCTTGCTGGGATAGTTGTATCATATTGATTGCTAATGAAATCTCAAAATTAAGAGTTGAAGGATGAAATGAGCCAGGTTAATTTGATGAAATATTTTCCGCAGATCCAGGAGGTCGCCATTGATGAGCAACTTCTGGATTGGCAGGCTCAGTTTCCCTGCATGGGAGTATGCGTGCTGCTCCCTGAAGCCAATAAAGCGGCGGTGGCGGAGCTCCAAGCCATTTGTATAAAACGCAATATTGCTTTGGTGGGCGGTATATTTCCCGCGTTACTCAAGGAAGGCGAATTTCTCTCCGCAGGAGTTTGGCTGTTGTGTTTCACGGAAATGCCTTACTACGCGCTGTATGAAAATCTGCCTACCGCCACGCAGGAAGTTGATCAGATTACCCGGCGTATCGCTACCGAGTTGCGTGAGCAGATTGACGATACGCCGGATGTTACGTTGTTTATGTTATTTGACGCGATGGTGCCGAATATTGCCTCGATTTTGGATCAGCTCTATCTGTATCTGGCAAACCGCGTGCATTACGCGGGTGCCAATGCCGGAAGCGAAACTTTTCAACGGATGCCGTGCCTGTTTGACCGCACGCGAATCGTTGAAAATGGGATGTTGCTGTTGCTGCTCAAAGCGCACCGGGGGGCTATTTTGGAGCATGGCTATGTGGCTCCGCAGCATTCGGTATATGCCTCCTCCACCGAAGGCAATCGTATCGCACAAATTGATTGGCGTCCCGCATTTGAGGTATATCAGGAGCTGGTGCAAAAGCAATTTAATGTTGAAATTACGGCTGAGAACTTCTATCAACATTCAGTGCATTTTCCCTTTGGAATTATGCGCGCCAACCACCATGTGGTGGTTCGTATTCCGGTTGCGTTGAGTGATGACGGATCATTATTTTGTGTGGGGGAAGTGCCGGCCAATGCCATGTTGACCCTGCTGGAAGCGCCCCGGGTGGATACACGGGAAACATTGCGCGTTCTGATGGACGGTATACAGGCGTTGAATGGTGATCCGGCAGGAACAGAGTTGCTCTTGTTTTATTGTGCGGGTCGACGCGCGCATTTGGGGGCAGAACAGTCTGTGATTGAACTTCAGGAATTTGCCGGAAGCACTCAAGCCGCACAGGTGTCCGGTGCGGTTTCACTGGGCGAGATCGGCGGTTCTACGTTGCACGGTTATCCTTTATTTCACAATGCCACACTGGTTGCTTCCAGTTGGAATCAGACTTAAGGACACTTCCTGTGGATCGCGAAAAAATTCTGCCGATTTTGTACGACCTGGCAGTCACTATCGGCAGTGAAATCAGCCTAAAACCGCTGCTCACGCGCACGTTGCAGCGTTTGCTGTATTACACCTCTTATCCGGCCGGATTTGTCTGTTTGGATGTGCCGACCTGCGATAGCACCGGCACAGAAATCAGTGTGTCGATTGATGCCGCCGTTGGCGATTATGATTTGGTCGGTCAGGTCGGCCAGCGTATTGTTTTGCCCAAGGCCTTGTTGTGCGGCAAGCCGGTACGCGAAACCGTAATGCCGAATTTGCTCGCCAACTTCACCAACACTCATACCTGTTACCAGTCTTTTCTCAGGTTGCCCATCGATGGTTGCGGTGTGATTGTGTTATTGGCACCCACCGCTCCGGCCACCCGACAACCGTTGACAGAAATGTTTAAACCGGTGTTGGCGCACCTGTCCAAGGCGGTTACCTTATGCCGCAGCAACGATGTTTACACCAGCACGCTGCTTGCGGAGCGTAATCTGTTGGCGGAAATTTATTCCAGCAGTTATTCCGGTGTGATGATTACGGATTTTCAAGGTCACATCGTCGAAGTGAATGCTGCTTTTAGCCGAATTACCGGTTACTCGGCAGAAGAAGTGCGCGGTAAAAATCCGCAAATACTTTCCTCGGGGCAGCATGATCATTTGTATTTTGAGGAAATGTGGACGCGTATTAAGACGGATGGACATTGGCAGGGTGAAATCTGGAATAGGCGCAAAAGCGGTGAAATCTATCCGGAATGGCTCAGTATCAATCCGGTGCGCGACAAATCTGGTCAGATAACCAATTACGTCGGCATGTTTTCGGACATCAGTCAGCGCAAAGATGCCGAAGCAAAAATTCATCAACTGGCGTTTTATGACTCTCTGACCAAATTACCCAACCGGCAATTTTTGCTGGGGCATTTGCCAAAGGCATTTTTTAGCAGTATGCGCAACGCGCATCACGGTGCCATCATGCTGCTGGATATTGATCACTTTAAAACGCTGAATGACACCAAAGGCCATGAGGTCGGTGATCTGTTGCTGATTGAGGTAGCCAGCCGTATCAGCGCTTGCCTTGCGGACGAGGATATCGTGGTGCGGCTGGGAGGCGATGAATTTATTGTGACCTTGGAATCGTTGAGTGCCAATTCCACCGAAGCCGCCAATCAGGCAGAGTTAGTGGCCGAAAAAATTCGCAATGAATTGAATCGCCCGTTTGTGCTGAATGACTACACGCATTTCTCCACGCCTAGTATCGGTATTGTATTGTTCAGGGGGAATCAGGATACGCTGGAAAATCTGCTGAAATATGCCGATACCGCGATGTATCAGGCAAAGACCGCCGGGCGTAATGCGATTCGTTTTTATGATCCTAACATGCAGGCAGCCATTGAAGAGCGCGCGGATTTGGAAGGTGAGTTGCGTCAGGCGCTCGTCAAAGATCAGTTGCGATTATATTATCAAATTCAAGTAGATAGCGCGGGGCGTCCAACCGGTGCGGAAGTGTTGCTGCGCTGGTTGCATCCCGAACGCGGCCTGATTTCACCGTTGGATTTTATTCCGCTGGCGGAAGATACAGGACTGATTGTGCCGATCGGTTTGTGGGTGTTGAGAACGGCTTGCGAGCAGCTTAAAAAATGGCAGAACGATGTATTGAAGCAGGGCTTTACTCTGGCGGTGAATGTGAGTGCCAAGCAGTTCCGGCAGAGTGATTTTGTGAAGCAGGTGCAGCGCACTTTATTGGATAGCGGCGCTAAACCCGTCTATCTGAAACTGGAGTTGACCGAGAGCACGGTTCTGGAAAATGTGGACGACACGATTGCCAAAATGCGTGAATTAAAATTGCACGGTGTGAGTTTTTCCATGGATGATTTCGGCACCGGGTATTCGTCTTTGCAATATTTAAAACACCTGCCGTTGGATCAGATCAAAATTGACCGCTCATTTGTATCCGATATTACCACCGACCCCAGCGATGCCGCGATCGTGCATACCATTATTGCCATGTCGCAGGCGCTGGGGCTGAATGTGATTGCGGAGGGGGTGGAAACCGAAGCGCAGCGCGAGTTTTTATTGAGCCGCGGTTGTCATCATTTTCAGGGATATTTGTTTAGTAATCCGTTGCCGATAGCGCAGTTTGAGGCGCTTATTGCTGCTTAAGAGACGCTTCATCGATTTCGAGCGCGCAGTCGCAACCCGTGCCAGTAGCGATTCTGCCGGAAAAAAACTTCCCAAGCGGAGCTTGAAACTTTTTGGGAATCAGCGGTGAAAATTGCGCAGGAGCAATCACCATGCCGCAATGATAGCGGAAATTTTTTGCCTGCCAGACAAGTGCGCGACACCGTCCGCTGACTTGAAATAGAAACAGTATTGCGACCGGACAAGGTTCTGCCGCACAGCACACTCCGCAGCCGTTACAATTTGCCTGCAGTGCCGGTTTGGGTGGCGCTAATAAATGCAACTCGATGGTTTGTGTGTTGATTTTTTTCATGTCTCACAGTATGCCAGCGTTACCGATATTCTCGGATGGAATAATATTTTAAAGTTGTAACTATTTGATTAATTTATGAAAATTGAAACGCTGCGCTGGGTGAATAATAAGCTGGAAATGATTGATCAACGCATTTTGCCGGCGTCATTTGAATATTTAAGCTATGACTCGGCAGCAACGGTGGCCGAGGGTATTCGTAGCATGGTGGTGCGTGGCGCACCGGCAATCGGCGTGGCAGCCGCATACGGGGTGGCGCTGGAAGCGTTGCGTTTATCCGGCTCATCTGCATTCAACGACGGCATGGAAACCGGTTTTGTAGTGCTGGCGCAAAGCCGTCCGACGGCAGTGAATTTATTTTGGGCTTTGCAGCGCATGCGCAAAGTTTGGCAGGATATTGCCGCGCAAAAGCCTTCCGAAATTGCCCAACGTTTATTGGCCGAAGCCCATGAAATTCTGGCGGAGGATATTCGTATCAACCGCGCCATGGGGGTGTTTGGTGCAGCCTTGTTAAAAGACGGTGCGCGGGTATTGACACATTGCAATGCCGGGGCGCTGGCGACCGCAGGGTGGGGCACGGCGCTGGGTGTATTTCGTTCTGCGGTGGAGGCCGGTAAAAAAATTTCTGTCATTGCCGATGAGACACGCCCCTTTTTACAGGGAGCCCGGCTAACCGCATGGGAGATGGTGCAGGAAAATATTCCTGTGACGCTGATCACCGACAACATGGCAGGCTACATGATGGCGCAGGGCGAAGTGGATGCGGTGGTAGTAGGCACGGATCGCGTGGCAGCCAACGGCGACGTGGCCAATAAAATTGGTACGTATATGGTGGCGGTGTTGGCAAGGCGCCACAACATCCCGTTTTATGTGGCGTGTCCGTTGTCTACAATCGATATGAATATTGCCAGTGGTGCCAGCATTCCCATCGAAGAACGTTCGGCGGATGAAGTGAAAGGCTTCCGTGATTATCATTGGGCTGCAGAAGGCGTGAAGATACGCAATCCCGCGTTTGATGTCACGCCTGCCGAGCTGGTGACGGGTCTGATCACCGAACGGTGCGTGGTGTTGCAGCCGGATGCCGAAAAACTGCGGGCATTATTTGCCTGACCCTGTAAAAACTATTTGCCACTGGGAACATAGAGTTCACCGAGAGATATTGAGCTGGCAAGTGTTGTGACTGATTTAACGGATGACAAACGAAAGTATTTCTCTATTGAAATTCACGCTGTACCCAAGAGCACTTCACCCTCTCCGGGGGGGGGGGGGGGCACTGTGATTTCTGTGACAAGAATTAAGGTTTTTAGACTGATGGTATGCAGGGTGCGCTAAAATGCCACCCCGATTTTCCTGTTTAATTTTTATCTGTCTATGCTTGAAATCATCCTGATCATCGCGGCTCTTTTAATCCTGGCGTTGCTGGTGACATTGTTCGTCATGCTGCGCAATCTGCCCGCCCAGTCAGCCCAAGTATTGGAGCTGCAGCATCGCGCCATGCTTTCTGATTTGCATGACGGTTTGAATAAACAGGGGGATCGTTTAATCGCGGCACAAACCGACCTGTCGGAGCGTTTGCGGGCTGCGGTGGGGGAGGAGCTGCGTGCCACTCGTGACGCGTTGAATGCGTTGCAAGCCAAGCAGGACGTGCTACGCAGCGAGATGCTGACGCAGACGCTGGAAAAACTATCCGAGCAGGGGCGGGCCGATCAGGAGTTGATTCAAAACTCTTTCCGCAATGCTACGCAGCACTTGGCGAGCAGCATTGAGACCTTGTCCAAAACTGTGGATGGGCGTCTTGAGCAAATCGGTGGCAAGGTCAACGAGCGGCTGGATGAAGGTTTCAAAAAAACCAACGAAACGTTTGTCAGCGTGATGGCGCGTTTGGCGACGATTGACGAAGCGCAGAAGAAAATCGACGGTTTGACCACCAATGTGGTGAGCTTGCAGGAGTTGTTGGGTGACAAGCGTTCACGCGGGGCGTTTGGTGAAGTGCAGCTGGAGAATCTGGTGCGCAACATCATGCCGCAGCAAGCCTATGAAATGCAATATACCTTGCCCAATGGCATGCGCGCCGACTGTGTATTAAAGCTGCCCGAGCCGACCGGCATGGTGGCGGTGGATTCGAAATTTCCCCTGGAAAATTATCATCGTATGTTTGCTGTCGGGAGTCCCGCTGAAAAATTGGTGGCGGAAAAGCAGTTTAAAGCCGACATTAAAAAACACGTGGATGATATCAGCAGCAAATACATTATTCCCAATGTGACTTCGGATGGTGCGGTGATGTTTATTCCCGCCGAGGCGGTGTTTGCCGAGATTCACGCGCACCATGCCGACGTGGTGGATTACGCGATGCAGCGGCGTGTATGGATTGTTTCGCCGACCACGCTGATGGCGGTGTTGAATACCGCACGCGCGGTGATGAAGGATGTGGAAACGCGCAAGCAGGTTCACATTATTAAAGATGAATTGAGCAAGCTGGGTAAAGATTTCGGTCGCTTTGACGAGCGCATGAAAAAGCTTGCCGAACATATTCGTCAGGCCAACAAAGATGTGGACGACGTGCAAATCAGCAGTCGTAAAATTAGTGAGCAATTTGCCAAAATTGAACGGGTTGAATTGGATCAACCAATTGTATTGGAAGAAAAATAATGAAAATCGCGATAGCCCAAATCAACTGTACGGTCGGCGATCTTGCGGGCAATGCCGCAAAAATTGCCGATTTTGCACAACGCGCCCAAGCGCAAGGTGCCAGCCTGCTATTGACGCCGGAATTTAGCCTGTGCGGCTATCCCCCGGAAGATTTGTTATTGCGTGACGGTTTTTATCGCGCTTGTGCTGAAGCGCTGCGCAAGCTCGCTGAACAAATCCGCGGGATTGCTGTTTTGGTGGGGCATCCGCAGCAGGTGGGCGAGTATCGTTATAACGCCGCTTCGTTGTTGAGTAATGGCAAAATTCAGACCACATACTATAAAAATACGCTTCCCAATCACAGCGTGTTTGATGAAGAGCGATATTTTACCCGGGGGCACGGGGCGACGGTGTTTGAGCTGGAAGGGGTGAAGTTCGGTATTAATATTTGTGCCGATATTTGGGAAGCGCCAGCCGCGCAGCGTGCCCGCGATGCGGGTGCCGAAATTTTACTGGTACTCAATGCTTCGCCCTATCATTTGGATAAGCAGGTGACCCGTTATGCTGCGGTGCGCGACCGCATTAGCGCAACTGGGATGAGTGTGGTGTATGCCAATATGGTGGGCGGGCAGGACGAGTTGGTGTTCGATGGTTCTTCCTTTGCCATGGATGGCAACGGGGTGTTGACGCATCAGCTGCAGGCTTTCGATGAGCTGCTGGGGATTGTTGAGCTGCGCGATCATAAATTCATACCGGGTGAAACACATGTTTTGCCGCAGGATGAAGCCAGTATCTATCGTGCCCTGTGTGACGGGGTGCGCGATTACATCTCTAAAAACCACTTTCCGGGCGTGTTGCTGGGCTTGTCGGGGGGGATCGATTCCGCATTGACTCTGGCGGTCGCAGTGGATGCTTTGGGCGCCGATAAAGTGCGCGCGGTCATGATGCCATCGCCCTACACTGCGCAGATGAGCATTGATGATTCGCGTGAAATGGTGAAGTTGCTCGGCGTGCGTTATGAAGAATTGGATATTTTGCCTGCTTTTAACGCGTTCCAGGATACCTTGGCTCCCTTGTTTAAAGACTTGCCAGCCGATACCACGGAAGAAAATCTGCAGGCGCGAATTCGCGGCGTGTTGCTCATGGCGCTGTCCAACAAGAGCGGTTCGTTGGTGCTGACCACCGGCAATAAATCGGAAATGACGGTGGGTTATTGCACCCTGTACGGCGACATGGCGGGCGGTTTTGCGGTCCTTAAAGATGTCAGCAAAACGTGGGTGTACCGTTTGTCGAATTACCGTAATACGCTGGGTCGGGTGATTCCAGAGCGTATTATTACGCGTCCGCCCAGCGCGGAATTAAAGCCCGATCAAACCGATCAGGATAGTCTGCCGCCCTATGATGTGCTGGATGCCATCATGATGTATTTCGTGGAAAAGAATTTGAGTGTCGCCGAAATTATTGCGCACGGTTATGCCCGGGCTGATGTATTGCGTGTGGTCAAGCTAATCCGCATGAATGAATATAAACGTCGTCAGGCTCCGGTGGGGGTACGCATTACCGACCGTGGATTTGGCAAGGATTGGCGCTATCCAATAACCACGCGATATCAGGACGATTATTAGTTATACTTACCCATCTTTTTTGTTTTTTGCGAGACCTAATCATGAAAAAAATTGAAGCGATCATTAAGCCGTTTAAACTGGATGAAGTACGCGAAGCGCTGGCACAATTGGGTGTGAGCGGTTTAACAGTGACCGAGGTTAAAGGTTTCGGCCGGCAAAAAGGGCATACCGAGTTATATCGCGGTGCCGAATATATTGTCGATTTTCTACCCAAAATTAAAATCGAAGTGGTGGTTACTGCAGCAATGCTGGATGCTGTGGTGGAAGCGATTGTGAATGTTTCGCGCACCGGCAAAATTGGCGATGGCAAGATTTTTATTTCCAGCGTCGAGCAAGTTATTCGTATTCGCACCGGAGAAACCAACGAGGATGCAATCTGAAGTATTTTTGCAGGGTGGACAACTTTTTTGTCTGTGCGGATTGTTTATAGAGTAGTAATTAGACCCAGAAGAAGTATTCAATATGGCGGCACCTGAAGTAATCGGTCGTTTCAAAATCATTCGCGAAATTTCCAAGGGGGGGCAGGGCACTGTTTTCCTTGCGGAAGATACGCAGCTGGAGCGCAAGGTCGCCATCAAATTATTGCGTACTACTTCCGACCAGCAAAAAGAAAGTCTGCTGCGCGAAGCGCGTATTACCAGCAAATTCCAACATCCCAATATTGTTACCTTGCATGACGTGGGCGAACACGAAGGTGTGCCTTACCTCGTTTACGCTTTCATCGAAGGTGAAACGCTGGCGCAGTGGCTTGCCCGTTCCGGCACGATGAGCTGTGCCCAGGCCGCCAGATTGATTTCCGGCGTGTTAGACGGCTTGGCATATGCCCATCTGCAGGGGGTTATGCACTTGGATATTAAGCCGGCCAACGTTATCGTGGCTGCCAATATGCACCCAATGCTGTTGGATTTCGGTATCGCGCGTCATGTGGGATATCAGGCGGATGCACAAGCCGGATTTGACGGTACGCCGCAATATATGGCGCCGGAACGCATTTCTTCCCAAGGGCCGGAATTCCGTTCCGATATATTTTCCGTGGGCATTATGTTGTACGAAATGGTCACGGGAAAGCCGGCAGTGGAGGGGGATACGGTTTTTCAGGTTTTGCATCGGGTGGCAAATGAAAAAGTTGCCTCACCTTCATTGCAAAATGCTGATATTGATGAGCGTATGGAAGCTATTATTCTCAAGGCGATAGCTAAAGATCCGCAACAGCGCTATGCCGATGCCAAGACAATGCGTGAAGCGTTATTAAATTATCTGGACGCTTCAGGTGGGGGGGCGGGTGCTGTGGTTGCCCAAGCGGGGGATAGTACGCTGGATTTCCTATTAAGACGGATGCGTGGCAAGGCAGACTTCCCCGCGCTATCGGGCACTATCACGGAAATTAATCGAATTGTCAGTTCGGAAACCTCCAGCCACAGCAAGTTGGCAAAAGTCATCTTGCAGGATTTTGCGCTAACCAATAAATTGCTTAAGTTGGTCAACACCGTTTCTTTCGGTCATTTTGGCGGCAATATCAATACCATTTCCAAAGCGGTCGTGATTTTGGGATTTGAAACAGTGCGGAATATTGCAACTACATTGATTTTATTCGAGTTTTTGCAAAACAAGTCACAGGCGCAAGAAATGAAGGACGAGGTGATCGCCTCTTTTTTCTCTGGAATTTTGGCGGCAGAACTTTCCGAGGGTGGTCATATAGGGGCTGCCGAAGAAGCCATGATCTGTTCGATGTTTTACAATTTGGGTCGAATGTTGGCCAAGTTTTATTTCTTCGAGGAAAGTCGTGAAGTAACACGCCTCATGGAAGATCAGGGTATCAGTGAAGATCAGGCTTCCATAAAAGTGTTGGGTATGTCGTACAGTCAATTGGGTAGCAGTGTGGCCGAGTCTTGGAATTTTCCGCATCGCCTTGTAATGGGTATGAAAAAGCTGCCTGCGGATAAAATTAGAAAACCCCATGATGATCTGGAGCGCTTGAGTGTTACCGTGAATTTGGCCAATGAATTGTGTCAGATATCGGCGATTACAGATGCGAAGGAAAAGAGTGCGGAACTTAAAAAAATCTGCGCGCGTTATGAGGGCAGCACAAATGTGTCGGAGAAAAAGCTCTCCACAGCGCTGGATAACAGCCTCAACGATTTGACGCTACGCTCCAGCATGCTGGGAATTCCAGTGGGCAAAAGTCCCCTGATTAAAAAAATTCGTAAATGGACGGGCAATGCCGAACCCACCAATGTGGCAAATGGCGCAATGCAAGGGGTAACCTTACTGGATACCGTGCCTCCCGAGCAAACTGTCGAAGCTTCGATGAAGCGCGACCCGGACGCGATATTGAGTTCAGGGGTGCAGGATGTAACCAACACGCTGGTCGAAGATTTTAAATTAAATGACGTGCTGTTGATGGTGCTGGAAACAATTTATCGCAGCTTGAATTTTAAGCACACCCTGATTTTCATTCGCGACAACAAACAAAATGCCATGCAGGCGCGCTTTGGGTTTGGTGATGAAGTGGACGCGCTCTTGCCACACCTGAAATTTTCATTGAATTTCGTTCCCGATGTATTTCATCTGGCCATCGACAAAGGCTTGGATATCGTCATTGAAAATGTAAAGGCCGGTACCATCGCGGACAAAATTCCCAAATGGCATAGCGATGTGATCAATGCCCAGTGTTTCTTGTTGCTGCCGATTATGGTAAACAAAAAAGCGGTCGGATTAATTTATGCCGATATGCAGGAAGCCAATAGCCTGGTGCTCACCGACCGGCAGTTATCCCTGTTAAGAACCCTGCGTAATCAGGCTGTCTTGGCGATTAAGCAAAAACTTTAAGCACGCTACTCAATAAAAAGTGCCCGCATTTACTTCGGTGCAACATCCGGTAAATTAGGGTGCGCATCGTGCATTTTAATGCTTGATACGTACCAGATCGCCAATAGGTTTGCGCAGATCGCTACATAACCCACGTTTTCATATCCCACCACGTAGCCGTTATCCTGTTGGGTAATGATGAATCCACTCAGGGTGGCGGCCAGTCCCATTGCCAGAGATTGCATGGTGGCGTTGAGTGACATAAAGGTGCCGCGTAATTTCGGTTGAGCGGCCGAGGTGATGATGGCCATCGCCGGAATGAATCGTCCGGAAATTAGCACAAAAAACAAGGTGCTACACACCAGCCACCAAGCCAATGATGCAGTTTGAATTTGCGTAACGGCCAATAGCGGCAAGATTGAGGCAACAGCAATAATTCGGTACACCTTAACTTTGCCATAGGCGTCGGCCCATTGGCCGATAAGCCGCGCAGTGATCAGGGTGGCAGCTCCGCCGACTAAATAAATGTAAGCAATGTCATGCTGGCTGATGCCGATGTTGTTCACCGCATAGACAGTCAGGTACGGGATGACGGTGAAGCCGGAAAAAATAATCAAGGCAGACAAGATCATGGCGTGCCAGTGGTTGCGGTCGTGCATCACCGCAAACATTGCGGAAAAAGGATGGGCAAGTTTTTCCTGGCTGAGATGATGGCGTAGTTCCGGCAAAACGCGCCAGGCAATCCCTATAAAAATCAGCACTAAAATCACAATGAATATAAATGGTGCGCGCCATTGAAAATAGCTTGCCAGCCACAGTGACAAAGGGACCCCCGCCACTGTAGAAAATGAGAATGCCGAGGAGACAATGCCGCTGGCTTTGGCGCGGCGCGCGAACGGAATGACATCGCCAATGATGGTTTGTACCAGTGCACCCAGTACTCCGCCAAATGCACCGGCTAAGCCCCGGGCAATAATTAACGTGGCATACCCGGGCGCCAAGCCGCACGCCAAGGTTGCTACTCCGAAGAGTAGAAACATGATGAGTAGCAGTTTTTTTCGCTCAAAGCGATCTACGAAAGTGGCGGCAAGTAGTCCGGAAATTGCGGCGCTGAAGCTATACGATGCCACCAATAATCCGAATTCATGCGTGGTTATACCGAGTTCGCGTATTAACATCGGGCCCAGCGGCATCATGATCATAAAATCAAGAATATGGCTGAATTGAATGCCGGCTAAAGTGAGTAACAAGGCGCGTTCAGAAAAAACGGGTGGGTGTTTTTGGGGCATGTGGCTGAATATTTTTTAAGCAGGAATAGTGGGTTGGCAAACTCAAGCGAGTAAGAGTCTCTGTGACGAATAGCTTAACAGTCCTACGCGTCATTCTCTAGTTTATCAATAAATTTTTGTAATTCGGGCGGTAGGGGGGCGGTAATTTGCATCGGTTCGCCGCTGAGCGGATGCTTGAATGCAATGCTGTGTGCGTGCAGAAACATTCTTTTAAGTCCCTGTTTTGTAAGTATTTTATTTTTTGAAAAATCGCCGTACTTGTCGTCCCCTGCGATGGGAAAGCCCAAATGTGATAGGTGCACACGGATTTGGTGGGTGCGTCCTGTTTTGAGTTGGGCTTCAAGCAGGGTGAAATCTGTCCAGCTCTTTTGTAACGTAAAAATGGTGTAAGAAGCCATCCCGTCGTCGCGCACCATGACGCGCTTTTCGCCTTGCGGGGTATCAAATTTATGCAGCGGCAATTTTACGTGTTGTTTGACGTTTTTCCATTGGCCAAGTACCAGTGCAAAGTAGCGTTTGTCGCTATTTCCTTCGCGCATGATCTCGTGCATGGCTACCAGTGCCGAGCGTTTTTTTGCCAGCAACAATACCCCGGAAGTTTCGCGATCCAGGCGATGTACCAGTTCCAAAAATTTGGCTTGCGGACGCGCGCTGCGCAATTGTTCAATGACACCGAAGCTTACTCCGCTGCCACCATGTACCGCGGTACCCGATGGTTTATTGACGATTAGCAGGGCATCGTCTTCATATAAAACAGGAAACTCTACCGGTGGGACGTATTCGCGCTCTTCGGCTTGCGCTGTTCTAACCGGCGGAATTCGCACAAGGTCGCCCAACTTAAGTCGATAAGTCTGATCAACGCGTTTTTTATTCACGCGCACTTCGCCGCTGCGCAAAATGCGGTAAAGATGACTTTTGGGTACGCCCTTAAGCTGTTTGCATAAAAAATTGTCGATGCGCTGATCGCAGCTACCCTCGTCAATTTCAACTATTGTTACAGATTCTTTGCTCAAATCATTCATATTGAATATACTTCGCGTCGCGCGTGTAAGGTTATGGAAAACGGGATGTTAGGTATTTTCCCCGTCAGCGTAGACAGGCAGCTGTGCCGCCGCACCATTTCACCAGCCGCAATCCGGTTAATGTCACTCACCGGGATAAGCAGTGATGGTAATTGATTTACGCGCTCTAGGCACCCGGGATTTTGGGACCTGTTGAATTTAGTGTGCCATCTTTACGACAAAATCGATGGCATTATATTAAGACAAGCATACCGAGAACAATACTTTGCATATTCGTTGGAACCCCAAAAACAACACTATTTGCATAACTACAAATCTCGCTCGCGGTTAACCGCGTGTCGCTATGTCCTGCCTGCGAATGAGCGCGGGAAAGAAGAAAAATATGAAACGCATGCTATTCAATGCGACGCAGCCGGAAGAACTCCGCGTCGCCATTGTTGATGGTCAAAAGCTGATTGACCTCGACATTGAAACCGCCGGTAAGGAGCAACGCAAGAGCAATATCTACAAAGCCATCATCACCCGTATCGAGCCCAGCCTCGAAGCCTGTTTTGTCGAATACGGTGGTAACCGACACGGATTCCTCCCCTTCAAAGAAGTTTCCCCGCAATTTTATTTGCCCGGAGCCAGCGGTCGTTCTTCCATAAAAGAAGCCCTTAAAGAGGGTCAGGAATTGCTGGTGCAAGTTGAAAAAGACGAGCGCGGCAACAAGGGCGCTGCCCTGACAACTTACGTTAGTTTGGCGGGAAGATACATCGTATTGATGCCAAACAACCCCAACGGCGGTGGCGTATCGCGGCGTATTGAAGGTGAAGATCGTAACGAGTTGCGTGATGTTTTGTCGCAACTGGAAGTTCCCCAGGGCATGAGTATTATTGCCCGCACCGCTGGAATCGGGCGCAATCTGGAAGAGTTGCAGTGGGATTTAAACTATCTTAAACAACTTTGGGATGCGATCGAGGGCGCGGCAAATACAGAAAAAGCCCCCTCGCTGATTTACCTGGAAAGCAGCCTGGTAGTACGCGCCATCCGCGATTATTTCAACCCTGAAATCGGCGAAATTCTCATCGACACCGATGATATTTTCGAGCAGGCACAAGCCTTTATGGGCACAGTGATGCCGGATAATGTCAATCGAATCAAGCGCTATCATGATGATGTGCCGCTGTTTTCGCGTTTTCAGATCGAACACCAGATTGAATCGGCGCATGCGCGTCAGGTAAATCTGCCGTCCGGTGGCGCGATTGTGATCGACCACACCGAGGCGCTCACCGCCATTGATATTAATTCGGCGCGATCAACACGCGGTTCGGATATCGAAACCACGGCGCTGAATACCAATCTGGAAGCCGCCGATGAAATCGCGCGCCAGGTGCGTCTGCGTGACTTGGGCGGCTTGATCGTGATCGACTTCATTGATATGGAGTCGGGCAAGAATCAGCGCGAGGTGGAAAATCGTCTGCGTGATGCGTTGCGTTACGACCGTGCCCGTGTGCAAACTGCAAAAATTTCGCGTTTTGGATTGTTGGAGTTGTCGCGTCAACGTTTGGCGCCCAGCCTGGAAGAATCCAGTTATTCGCCCTGCCCGCGTTGTAATGGTCTCGGTCATATTCGCGGCACCGAGTCTTCAGCTTTGAATATCCTGCGCATCATTCAGGAAGAAGCGATGAAAGACAGCAGTGCGGTCATTCATGCCCAAGTGCCGGTTGATGTGGCGACTTTTCTGCTCAATGAAAAACGTGCCGACATTCACCGTATCGAGTCGCGCTTGAAAGTCAGTATTACCTTGATTCCGAACCCGCACATGGAAACACCGCATTACACGGTGAACCGTTTGCGTCCGGACGATATCACTTCCGAACATTTGCAGGCCAGCTACAAGTTGGTAGAAAAACCGGAAGAGCCCAAGGCAATTACTTCTTCATCCGCTCAGGAAGTTAAAGCGCAGCGTCCCCAGGCAGCCGTTAAAGGCATTACACCGGCTCAACCTGCACCGAAGCATGAAGAGAAAAAAGTGGCAGCTGCGCCATCGTTATTCGGCAAGTTGTTTGGTTGGCTATTTGGTGACAGTGAGCCTGCCAAACCCGCTGAAGCAGTTAAATCACGAGCACAGCATCCGCGTCGCGAGCGGGAGCAAAATCGTGCCGAGGGAGCCGGGCAACAGGGTAATCGTCAGCGCAACAAGCCGCGTCGCGAGCGTGATGAATCGAATTCACCGCGTGCTGAAAATACACAATCCGGCAAGGGGCAGCAAGAGCCGCGCGCCGAACGTCCTCCCCGTCAGCCGCGTCCTGCCGCAACTGAAAAGCCGGTTTTGGAAACGGCAAAGCCGGTCATTGCAAATGAGGCAAACGCAGAAGAGGGTAGTGGAAATCAGGGGCGCAAACGCGGTCGTCGCGGTGGTCGCCGTGAACGCGAAAAACGTGATCAGCAGGCACCAGGCAATGAAGGAATTGCAAACGAAGTGGTGGTTAGCGGAGATACCAATATTCCGGTTACGCCTCAGCCGGAGTTTGCTGCGCGTGTGATTGAAGAATCAAACGTTGTTCCTCAAGCCGCTGTTGCTCCAAAAGAAGTTGTTATTAAACAGGATGTTGCGATCAATCGGCAGGCTGCTCAAGCTCCGGAAATTCAGGCTGCCCCAGTTAGTATGGTAATGGTAGAGCCTGTTATCGTTGCTGCAGAGCCCGCCGTTGAAAACATTGTGGCGCAAGCTGTTGCAGTCGAAAAAACACTTGAAGTGACTCCTGTTCAAGCCGTTCCAGTAGTTGAAAGCTTTGCGCCGGCTTTGAGTGCCGCAGGACTGACGATGATCGAAACTGATCCAAATAAAGTCGCCAACATTACTGCTCCCCAGGAGAATACTACAGCGGCACCACGCCGTCGGGTTCGCCCCAGAGAAGTTTATACTGCGGAAAGCAATGAACCGCTGGTGATGATTGAAACGCAACAAAACAAGTAATCCAATTTTTCAGTCGCTAGCAACAACACAAGAGCCCCTAACTTAGGGGCTCTTGTGCTTTTAACAGGGTACGCCTGATGGTTTAATTTGTTGCCAGCCTGAATCAGGGATACTCTTCGTCCCATGATCCTCATTTCTCTTTTCTTTGTGCTGGGTGTATGGTTTTTGCAACAGCAAGCCGAGCTGCCCGATCTGGCAATTTTGTGGTGGTTTACTCCGCTGCTTCTTATTGTTTGGATGCCGCGCCAACTATTTTGGCAGAAAATCGTCCGTTTTCTGCTAGTTTGCACATTAGCCTTGGTCAGCGGATTTTTTTATGCAGCCTTGATTGCCCAGCAGCGGCTTGCCGATACGTTGCCGGTCGTTTGGCAGGGAGAGGATATTGCTTTGGTTGGAGTGGTGTCCGAGATGCCGCGATTGCACGAGCGCGGCTTGAGTTTCAAGCTGGATGTAGAAACGGTATTGACTCCTGAAGTTCATGTCCCCCGGCATATTTCACTCTCCACTTATTGGGACGAAAAATTATCCCCTTTGGTAATTCATGCCGGTGAGCGCTGGCAATTTACTGTCCGTATAAAACAACCCCACGGTAGTAGTAATCCATACAATTTTGATTTTGAAGCGTGGGCGCTGGAGCGCAACGTGCGTGCGGTCGGATACGTGCATAACAAAGGAGATAATCGGCGGATCGACGCAACGGTATTTTCATTTGCCTATTCCGTAGAAAGAATCCGTGAATCTATCCGCGCGCATTTCAATGCGGTATTGGGTGATGCTCCGTATGCTGGGGTATTAAGCGCGCTGGCAATAGGTGATCAGGGCAGTATTGCCCAAGCGCAATGGCAGGTGTTTACGCGCACCGGGGTGAATCATCTGATGTCAATTTCCGGATTGCATATCACCATGCTGGCCGGATTTGCCTTTGCTTTGACTTATGGATTATGGCGCCGCAGTGAGCGGCTGACTGTTTTCTTGCCGGCACGTAAGGCCGCAGTGCTGATCGGATTTCTGGTGGCACTTGCTTATGCTTTACTGGCCGGATACGGCGTGCCGGCGCAGCGCACGGTGTATATGTTGGGAACGGTGGCGCTTGCCCTGTGGTCCTCGCGCAATATTGCGCCTTCGCAACTGCTGGTATCGGCACTCATGGTGGTGGTATTGATCGATCCCTGGGCAGTTATTTCGCCCGGATTCTGGTTGTCATTCGGCGCAGTTGCGATGATCTTTTTCATCACGGCAAATCGGCTTGGCTTAAGCCATTGGTTGATTGAATATGGCCGCGTGCAGTGGGCCATGAGCATCGGCCTGATCCCTTTATTGCTGGCACTTTTTCAGCAAATTTCGCTGGTTTCCCCGTTGGCGAATCTGTTTGCCATTCCTTTGATCAGTTTTATTGTTGTGCCACTTACGCTGCTGGGCGCATTGCTGCCGTTCGACTGGTTGCTGCAAGTTGCGCATATCGCCATAACTGTTTGTATGAACGCTTTAATATGGCTGAATAGCTTTCCAAATGCGGTGTGGACCCAACATGCTCCCCCGCAGTGGACTATCGTTGTCGGTATGCTGGGGATTATGTTGCTGCTGTTACCCAGGGGATTCCCCGCGCGCTGGCTGGGTGTATTTTTACTTTTGCCCATGTTCATGATCGTTCCCGAGGTGCCGAATTTAGGCACAATTCGTCTCATCATTTTTGACGTAGGGCAGGGCTTGTCGGTTGCGCTGAAAACCCGTGATCATGCGCTGCTATACGATGCAGGTCCTGACTATGCGGGAGAATCCGACAGCGGAAATCGCATACTGGTACCGGCATTGCGCGGGCTGGGAATTGCCCAACTTGATGGCATGGTGCTGTCCCACGATGATAATGATCATACCGGAGGCGCGACCTCCGTGCTGCAGGCTATTCCAACAGGCTGGGTGAGTTCCTCACTATCCTACGAACATGAAATAATTGCAGCGGTAGCGGATAGGCGGCGCTGTTTGGCTGGACAAGAATGGGATTGGGACGGGGTGCACTTTGAAATGTTGAGTCCTGATTTACACAGCTATTCGCAGGTGAAAATACGAGATAATGACCGAAGTTGTGTCTTGCGTATCAGCAGCGGAAAGCACAGCGTATTAGTGGCGGGAGATATTGAAAAAAAAGCCGAAATATTTTTAATGCGGGAGTATGCAGACAAGCTTAGGTCGACCCTATTGGTAGTCGCACATCACGGTAGCAAGAGCTCGTCGTCGGCGGAATTCGTAGCTGCGGTGCAACCCGAATATGCCGTTTTTACAGCTGGCTATCGCAACCGGTTTCATCATCCGCATCCCGATGTGCTTGCAAGATTTAAGGATGCAGGAAGCGAACTGCTCCGCTCGGATGAAGACGGTGCAATTATTGTAGAAATGAACGCGGAGAAATTTTCAGTCGAACGCTATCGAAAAAGCCATGCACGATATTGGCATCAGCCCCAATTGTACATGGCTAAAATGTAGGTTGGGTTAGGCGCATTTTTGCGCCGTAACCCAACAATAAGCTAATATAACTCAGTTTTTTTGAATGTATTCAGATGGTTAGTGGTGATGTCCACCTTCGCCATGCACGTGACCGTGTTCCAGTTCTTCTTTGGACGCAGGGCGCACACCGGTGATAACACCTTCAAATTTAATCGTCTTACCAGCCAAGGGATGATTACCATCCACGGTGACTTCTTTGTCGGTGACTTCGACAACGGTGTAGAGTAAAAAGTCTTCGTCATCATCGCCTTCCGAGCCGCCCTCGAATTGCATACCAACGGCAACTTCTTTGGGGAACATTTCGCGCGGCTCGGCACGCACTAGCTCGTGTTCGTATTCGCCAAAAGCATCATCGGGTTCCATGGTGACAGAGAATGTGTCGCCTACTTTTTTACCATGTACTTCTTCTTCCACTGCGGGAAAGATGCCATCGTAACCGCCATGCACATAGCTAATTGGATCGTCCGCTTTTTCGAGTAATTCGCCTGCTTCTACATCGGTTAATTCGTAACGCAGTGAGACGACGCAATCTTTAACAACTTTCATTTTATTTCCTTTATTAAATTAAGTACTTCCAGTGGGTGGTTGTGTGCATGAACGCCGTAGAGTACATGCCGCAGATTGCCTTTTTTATCGATAACAAAAGTTGAGCGTTGAATGGCTTTAACTTTATGCCCGTCAACTTCCTCTTTTTCATACAGGACACCGTATTTTTTGCACACGCGCGATTCGGTATCGGCGAGTAGTAATACGGATAAACCGTATTTGTCACGGAATGCGCCGTGGCTGATGCAGTCGTCGCGGCTAATACCGATCACGACTGTATCCAATTCGGCAAAGTCTTCCTCATGGTCGCTAAATTCGGTGGCTTCCATGGTGCAGCCGGGGGTGTCATCCTTGGGGTAAAAATACAGGACAATGTTTTTCTTTCCCTTCAGCGAGGAAAGTCTAAACATTTCCATATCTGCATCAGCCAGCTCAAAATGCGGTGCTTCCATTCCGACTTCTAAGTGCATAATGATGTCCTCCATTCGCGTCATTTTAACTGAGATTTATTTTGTGCTAAATATATTTTGCAGTGTTTCTTCGGGGCTATAATTAAATTATGAAAAATAAACTAACTTTGCTGGGCGGGCTGACGATCGAGGAATTCTTGCGCGATTATTGGCAAAAAAAACCGCTACTCATTCGTCAGGCCGTTCCCGGTTTCAAGGGCTTGCTCGATTCTAAACAACTTATTGAACTGGCCTGTCTTGAAGATGCACAAGCCCGGTTGGTTAAACAATCGCGTTCTGCATGGTTTTTGGAGCACGGCCCATTTGAACGCGAGGAGTTAGCCAAGCTGCGCGGCAAATGGACGGTATTGGTGCAGGGGGTAAATCACGTTCTGCCTGAAGCGACCCAGCTGCTCAAGCAGTTCAATTTTATTCCGTATGCACGTCTTGACGATTTGATGGTGAGTTATGCGCCAAAAGGCGGCGGTGTGGGGCCGCACTTTGATCCTTACGATGTGTTTTTATTGCAGGGATTGGGACATAGACGCTGGCAGATTTCCACACAGGAAGATCGTGCTCTTATACCCGGCGCGCCGTTGCGCATCCTGCAAAAATTTGAGGTGGAGCAAGAGTGGATTTTGGAAGCGGGCGACATGCTGTATTTGCCGCCCCAATGCGGACATAACGGTATTGCCGAAGATGACTGCATGACTTATTCCATCGGTTTTCGCACTCCCACCTATCAGGAATTAGCCGAGCAATTTTTAGTGTATTTGCAGGATCGAATTAGCGTGCAGGGTGTGTACGCGGATCCAGATCTTAAAGCGCAAAAACATCCGTCCGAAATTGGCGACGCCATGCTGGAGCAAGTTGGCAAAGCGATCAAAAAAATACAATGGGATAACGAGGATGTTGCCAATTTTCTGGGAAGCTATCTGAGTGAACCCAAACCCCATGTTTATTTCGATGCACCGGTCAAGCCCTTATCCGCACAGCGTTTCGCGGAAAGGCTTGCCACGCAAAAAATGCAACTTGACCTAAAAACACAAATGCTTTGCACTGGCAAAATGCTGTTCATCAACGGCGATTCGATTCAAGTCGGTAAAGCGTGTTACCGTATTTTGCGTGAATTGGCCGACACGCGTGAACTTCCTGCCGGAAGCAATTTTCCCGGCAAAACAATCGAGTTACTTTATGAGTTTTATCTGGAAGGATTTATTAAATTTTCAAGTAAGTAGGGGCACCGGATGAGCGAAAGCGAGCTGCAGCATACTCAATTTGATAGCGTGGGTGAATATATCGCCAAGTTGGATGAGCTATCCAACTTGGCGCGGCACTCATTGTATATTTTTGAAAATAATTTTGAGGATTTGGGCTTTAATTCTGAAGCTCGCTACGAAGCGCTCCGATATTTTTTATTGAATAATATCAATGCGCGCCTGCATTTGTTGGCACATGATTCTCAGCCCTTGGTGCGATTCTGCCCGCGCATGATTATGCTGTTGCGACAATTCAGTCACAAGATGCATATCCACCAAACCTCCGCAAGTTTGCGGCATATAACGGAACCGTTTGCGGTGGCTGATCAAGTTCATTTTGTGCGGCGTTTTCACTTTGACGACATTCGTGGAATTTACGCAAAAAATGATCCGGAAGGTGCCATTTTGCTACATGCTCGCTTTGAGGAAATGTGGGAAAGTTCGCATCCTGGTGCATCGGCTACGACCTTGGGTTTATAGTTTGGCAATATAGAGGAGTAAAATTGCTCGGATAATAAAAAGCGATACTTAATAGTGCTTGCGGAAGGATCATTTAACTATATGTTTTAATTTAATATTATTTTAGTTAAAATATATTTTAATACCGCAGCAAAATACTCTAGCTTTTTTTTTAAAAGTTGTTAGAATGCCGCGTCCTTGTAATGGCAGCGATGCCTGAAAAGGCGCTAACCACTTGATTAACTGACTAAACTTAAGGAAATACCATGAAATTCGCTACGCTCGTTGCCGCTTTGTTGGCTTTGTCTCTTTCTGCTTGCAGCAAAGAAGCTCCAGCTCCTGCTGTTGAAGCTCCTGCTGTTGCTGTTGAAGCTCCTGCTGTTGTTGAAGCTCCTGTTGCTGTTGAAGCGGCATCTGCTCCAGTTGAGGCTGCTTCTGCTCCTGCTGCTGCACACTAAGTTAGATTTAGCATTGCAAAAAAGCCGACGCAAGTCGGCTTTTTTGTTGCCTATGAAATTTCACACCAGCTAACTCCCTCATCCTGAGTGGCTATCAATATTTTCTCTTCCGGCCAGGCGAGTGCATTTATTAAAGCGTGTATCGCTAATTCGCGCTTATTGTTTTGTTGGCTAAGATGGGCTGCAACCAAATACTGTAATTTGCTGTTATCCAGCCTTGCCAGCAACGCCGCTGCCTCCTGATTATTTAAGTGCCCGAATTTCCCCCCCACGCGTTTTTTTAAATGCTGGGGATATTTTCCGTTTTTCAACATCTCAATATCGTGGTTACATTCCAAAATTAACGCATCACAGCGATTAAGCATGGATTCGATATGTGGAGTTGAGCTTCCCGAGTCAGTTAATACCCCCAGCTTTTTTGTGCCGTCACTAAACACGTATTGCACCGGTTCATCGGCATCGTGAGGTACCGGAAAGGGGTGAATGTTTATTTCGCCAATAGAAAAAGGCAGATGTGAACTGATCTCGTTGAGAAGGGGGAAATCCGAGAATACAGCCAGTTGGGAGCGTAGGGTTCCGTGCGTCAGATAAACTGGGAGTGAGTATTTTTTTGCCAGACGCGCAACGCCGCCGATGTGGTCACTGTGTTCATGCGTGACCACTATACCGTGCAGCTGTTCGGGGGTGAGTTGCAGGCGGGAAAGACGGTTTGTGGTTTCGCTTAACGAAAAACCACAATCCATTAATATTCTGGTTTGACCAACTTCGATAAGCAGTGCATTGCCCTCGCTGCCGCTACCAAGTGAGGCAAAGCGCATGACCTTTATTTTTCAATATGCTGAAATACCGATTCAATAATCTGCAAGCTTTCCGGCGTGTTTTTTCCTTCGGTATCGCGTGCGGAGACTTCACATCCGGCAGCATTTTCCCGCACAATTACCTGGTGGTTAATCGCTTTTTTGTCCTTGCTGGCAAGGGTATTCATCAGCAAATATTGACCTTTGCTTCGATCAATATCCTCTACCGTAAGCCGTGCTTTATCCAAAGCGAGTCCCACTTTGCGCCAGCACTTATCGAAGGTCTCATTGATTTGAATTACTTTTGTTTCTGATGTTTCCTTTAATGCTACGGTGGCAACAGGCGGAACTGCCGAAGCCGTTGAAAGATCACTGGCTAGTGGGGGTGTGGCAGTGCTTGTGCCGCCTAATTTGACCAAGAGTAATTGCATCACGGCATTTTCAATCTCCGCATCTTTTACATCATGCAATGTCCAGGTGGATTCTTTTGCGCCGGAAGATTTCACTTCTTTCATCACGTGGCGCGTGATGTAAATGCGCGTGCTGTCGCCTTCCGCGTTCCGCTCAAAACGGATCAGATATTGATCGCGCTGCCCGGCTGGTTTCAGGCTATCGAAGGTCTTGGCCAGCAAAGTGCGCAGCCCACTTTGCGGGGTATTGCCGCGATTTTCCTGCCAATCGGTTTCCATAATGCCTGCTGCGGGATTTTCAACTTTTAGTTGAAAGCCAAGATCCAACCAGAAGGCTCTGACAGTTGGCCAGACTGCGTCAGCGGGGCCGTTTATCGCTACCCAGCGCTGGTTGTCATTATGTTCAATTTTGACATTGCCAAACTCGGGTAAGATAGCGACTTCTTGAGCCGCTTGGGTGCTGGTACTTTTGGTGTAATCGGAATAGCTGGCGACCAATGCATCATCGCCACCCGGAATTGAATATTGTTCATTGGGAATGATATTGGTTAAATCCGGCGGTACTTCCAGAGCGGGCACCCGGATGGACGCAACTTTATAATCAATACGTTTGCTGTCTGTGCTGCAAGCGGAAATTGTCAGGGCAGCTAAAACTAAAAAAGTGATATTGCTAATTTTCATATTATTCCTTATTCGATAATTCCGGCATGACGCATAGCTGCTTCGACAATTGGTTGGGCGGCAGAAGAAAGTGGAGTGAGTGGCAAACGCAGTGAATTTTTCATCTTGCCCAGTCGCGACACCGCCCATTTCACAGGAATCGGATTGGCTTCGACAAACAGATGGCGATGCAGCCCCAGTAGTCGGAAATTAATCTCGCGTGCCTTGGCAACTTCACCGTTTAAAGCGGCAACACACATTTCGTGCATTAATTTGGGCGCAACATTGGCGGTAACCGAGATAGTGCCATGCGCGCCCAGCAGCATCAGTGCCAGAGTGCTGGCATCATCGCCGCTATACACCGCAAAATCTTTCGGTGCGCGCTGTAGTAAATCGCTGCCGCGCTCTATCCCGCCGGTCGCATCTTTGATGCCGATAATATTGGGGATTTGTGCCAGACGCAGTACGGTGTCATTGCTCATGTCAGCACCGGTTCGTCCCGGCACATTGTAGAGAATGTGCGGCATATCGACTGCTTCGGCGATGGTTTTAAAGTGCAGGTACAAGCCTTCCTGGGTGGGTTTGTTGTAATACGGAACAACACTCAACGAAGCTTCTGCTCCCGCATTTTTGGAAAATGCAGCCAGTTCAATGGCCTCTTTGGTGGAATTTGCACCGGTTCCCGCTATGATAGGAATACGTTTGGCAGCATGTTCAACGGCCACTTGTATCAAGCGTTCATGCTCTTCCAAGTCCACGGTGGGAGATTCGCCAGTGGTACCCACTACTACAATGGCATCGGTACCTTGATCAATGTGAAAGTCAATTAATGCGCGAAACGCGGCCCAATCCAGACTGCCATCTTCGTGCATGGGGGTGACGATTGCAACAATGCTACCAGTAATCATAATGTTCACTGCCTAAACGGAAGGCGCGCATTTTAACCGAAAGCGCATCTTGAATACACTCTAAATCCGATATCAAAAAGCGCGTTAAAAATGGTCACGCCAAGTTCTTAGTGCGGCAAAAACTGCAATTTCATTTGTTGGAAGCGAAGTTAGTTCAAAGTGATGAGCGATGCTGGCGATGATTTGCGGTGTATTGCAGCGCAAAAAAGGATTGGTGGCTTTTTCAAGCGCAATATCTGACGGCAGGGTGGGTTTGCCGTGTTCGCGAAGTACCCGGACATCTCGCTGGCGTTGTTGTAATTGCGCATTGTCCGGTTCGCATAACAGTGCAAAACGAACGTTGCTTTCGGTATATTCGTGGGCACAATAGACTTGTGTTTTATCCGGCAAGTTGGCTAATTTTTGCAAAGAAGCGTGGAATTGCGTTGGTGTTCCCTCGAACATTTTGCCGCAAGCGCATCCGAATAGGGTGTCCCCGCAAAACAGCATGTCATGCCCAAGGTAGGCAATATGACCCAGTGTGTGACCGGGGATGTCGAGTACCTTAAAGCGCAATCCCAAGGCGTCAATCTCAACGTGGTCGGGCTCGCCGAGCGTTTGAGTGACACCGGCAATATTTTCTAAGCGTGGTCCATACACCGGGTTGTTATATACTTTGACTAATTCAGCAATTCCGCGAATGTGATCATTGTGTCGGTGGGTGATAAGGATGGCGCTCAGACTGAGCCGGTGTTTCTGGAGATAAGCAAGAACCGGTGCGGCATCGCCCGGATCAACCACGATGGCTTGTCTGTCGTTGTGTAGCAGCCAGATATAATTATCATAAGTGCCTGTTAGTGCGGGAATGGGAATAATTTTGAGCATGATAATTTTTTTGAGTATTAATTGGATATTGCGTTATGCCGACTGCTAACAGCCTCGCAGAATGGATGGTAACCCCGCAGGGTAAATATTTGCTGGCGCGTGAGCAGGAGTATTTTGACCATAGTGTAGCGGATATTTTTGGCTTTAATGCGCTGCAATTTGGTTTGTCGCAACAGGATTTTTTACGCGCCAGCCGTATGCCGTTGCGTGTCAAAGCCGCCAAAGAACCCGGGGCTCAGGTATATTTGGAGTTGGAAGAGCTACCATTCGATTCGGGCAGTGTTGATTTGGCGCTGCTACCGCACATTCTGGAATTCAACAAGAATCCCCATCAAATATTGCGTGAGATTGAGCGGATATTACGTCCCGAGGGGCATGTCATTATCAGTGGATTTAATCCGCGCAGTCTTTGGGGCTTACGCCGCGCCCTGGGTTCGAAAACAGGATTTCCGTGGTGCGGGGAATTTATCACTTTGTCGCGTTTAAAAGACTGGTTGGCTTTGCTGGGATTTGAAATTGTCGGGGGGCGTTTTGCGTGTTACGCGCCGCCGATGATTAGCCCAGAATGGTTGAAGCGATTTCATTTTATGGAGCCGGCTGGTGATCGTTGGTGGGCTGTTTGCGGTGGCGTGTATTATCTGCAAGCGGTGAAACGTGTACCAGGTATGCGTCTCATCAAGCCGCAATGGAATAAAAGTTTGGTGAGCAAGTTGATTCCTGCGGCACCAAAATTAAATCGGGAAGTGTCGCAGTTAATCGGTGAAAATGGCGAGCTTGGCGCTATAAAACGCAACTTTTCAGGTTCCTCCCGTCTGTTATCTGCTGAAACAACTAAGCATTCGACTAAACACGATAAAACCGTGTAGGTCGCCGCTTGGGTGTGATGTAAAATATAAAAAATATGTTTAAAATCAATGAGTAATGAAATAATTGAAATATTTACCGACGGTGCCTGCAAGGGAAATCCGGGCGTGGGGGGGTGGGGTGCGTTATTGCGCAGCAAGGGAAAAGAGCGCGAAATGTACGGCGGCGAAGCGCATACCACCAATAATCGTATGGAGCTGATGGGCGCCATTGCCGCACTGGAAGTGCTGAGTCGCCCTTGCCATATAAAATTACATACTGATTCCAAATATGTGCAGCAGGGAATTAGCGAATGGGTGCATGGCTGGAAGCAGCGCGGCTGGAAAACGGCTGCAAAACAACCGGTGAAAAATGAGGATTTGTGGCGCAGATTGGATGCTGCCGTGGGGCGTCATCATCACATTGAATGGGTGTGGGTAAAAGGCCATGCCGGTCATCCCGAAAACGAACGTGCCGACCTGCTGGCGAATCGCGGCGTTGAAGAAATTTTAAACGGAAAAATTCCATGAAACAGATTGTGCTCGATACTGAAACCACCGGCTTGGATCCCAAACAGGGGCACCGCATTATTGAAGTGGCGGCGATTGAATTGGATGGGCGAAAGGTCTCGCAGCGCCGATTTCACCGTTATATCAATCCCGAGCGGGAGATAGATGAAGGTGCCGCCGCAGTGCATGGTTTAACTCTGGATCGCTTGCAGGATGAACCCAAGTTTGCCGAAATTGCGCCGGCCTTGCTGGAGTTTATTGGTGATGCGGAACTGATTATTCACAACGCCCCGTTTGACAAAGGATTTCTGAATGCCGAATTTGCGTTGCTCGGCTTGCCAGCGCTGGAAAATAAAATACTTGATACTTTGCGGTTTGCCAAGGAAATGCATCCGGGTAAAAAGAATAATCTGAATGCCCTTTGTGAACGTTATTTGATCGACAATTCGCACCGCTCGTTGCATGGCGCGCTACTGGATACTGAATTACTCGCGGAAGTTTATTTGGCCATGACGCGCGGCCAGGAAAGTTTGCTGGGTGACGAGCAAGGTGAAGATGAAAATAAAATGCTGATGGCGGCGAATGTCGGGGTGCGCATGAGTGTGCGGGTATTGTCGGCCAATGAGGAAGAATTGTCTTTGCACGCCACACAACTTGCCGATATCGATAAGGCCAGCAAGGGCGCGTGTCTGTGGAAAAAGCTGGAAGCTCAGGCGTGAACAAAAACTCCCAGAATAACAGCGTAGATGTCTTGATTGTCGGCGCTGGTGCGGCGGGTTTAATGTGTGCCAGCGAAGCGGCAAAACGCGGTCGCTCTGTCCTGTTGCTGGATCATTCCAGCAAGCTTGCCGAGAAAATTCGCATCTCCGGCGGAGGGCGTTGTAACTTCACCAATTTGAATATCAAGCCGGAAAATTATCTTTCGCAAAATCCCCATTTTTGCCGTTCTGCTTTGGCGCGCTATACCCCGCAGAACTTTATAAATTTACTTAATAAACATGGACTTGCGTATGAAGAAAAAGCGCCCGGACAATTATTTTGCGGGCAAGGTGCGGAAGCAATTATTGGCATGCTTAAGGATGAATGCGCCACAGCAGGGGTGAAAATATTACTGTCTTGTGAAGTTGTTTCAATTCAAAAATCTGCAGATAGTTTTTCGGTGTACACCAGTCGCGGCAATTTTCTCGCCCGTTCTTTAGTCATCGCCAGCGGGGGCTTATCGATCCCGAAAATTGGCGCCACCCCGTTTGGCTATAAGCTTGCCGAACAGTTTGGCATTCCCGTCACCAAGTTGCACGCCGGGCTGGTGCCTTTGAGTTTTCATCCGGATGAATGGTCTGAATTTTCCGGGTTGGCGGGCATTTCGCTGCAAGCCGAGGTATCTTTTTCCAGGCAAGTATTTCGCGAAAATATTCTGTTCACGCATCGCGGCCTGAGCGGCCCGGCAATTTTGCAAATTTCATCCTACTGGGAGCCGGGGCAGCCGTTACATATCAATTTATTGCCGGACTTGGATTTGCAGCAGTTATTTATTGAACAACGCAGCAGCCGCCAGTTACTGGATAATTTTCTTGCGCAGTATTTCCCGAAGCGTTTTGCCGAGATATGGTGCGCCCGTTTCGCCGAAAATAAACCTCTCAATCAATATTCAGAAAAAGCCTTAAGCGCCTTCGCCGCACAGCTGCATGATTGGCAGATCACGCCGACGGGAACGCTCGGTTATGCCAAAGCAGAAGTGACGTGCGGAGGCGTTGACACTCAAGCGTTATCCTCAAAAACTATGCAGGTCAATGAGGTGCCCGGTTTGTTTTTTATCGGCGAAGTGCTGGATGTTACCGGTCAACTGGGCGGCTATAACTTTCATTGGGCGTGGGCATCGGGATATGCAGCAAGTCAAGCGGTATGATGTCCAGATTGAATATTATTGAGATAATTGAATACGCATTTCAGTCGGTAATCGGTAAAATGGCGCTTGTCGTTACGGGAAATTTGTAAATGGAGCGTAAGCAAAAAACCATATTATTGGTTGAAAGTAATCTGGCCGAAGTCGATCTGGCGCGTATGGCCTGTGCGAGCTGCGCGGAACCTTTGCAATTGATTGTGGTGGAAGATCATACCCAAGCATTGGAATGGTTCGCCGCGCGAAAGTCAAAAAAATTGCCTTTGCCCGGTTTGATTCTTCTCGATCTTAAGTTGCCAAAACTGCTGGGACTCGCGGTACTGCGGCACTTGCGCATGGACGCCGCCATTCGGGATTTGCCCGTCATAGTTTATTCCGCCTTTCATGAACCGGCTGATGTGGTGCTTAGTTACCAAGTCGGCGCGAATTCTTTTGTGAATAAACCGGCCGATTTGGCTAGTTTCATAACGCTGTTGGACGAGTTAAGTGCTTACTGGTTGCAGCCCCGGCAGCGAAGTTTCGATTTGGGGCGCAGCTGAAGGGTACCCTAAGCGCTTTAGAATGGTAGTTGCAAGTTGGGGTTGGCTGCTATCAATACCCGCCTAAAATTATTTTGAATCCGATTTAGTCCTGCAGCGTCATCGGCCTCAAAGCGCAGCACAAGCACCGGGGTGGTGTTGGAGGGACGCATTAGCCCAAAGCCGTCAGCATATTCAACGCGCAGGCCGTCGATAGAGATAATGTCGGTTGCCCCATCAAAATTGGCTTCATCTTTTAAGCGCGCCATCAGACTGTGGTTCTCACCTTCCTGCATCGGGATGTGCAACTCGGGGGTGCATACCGCATCTGGTAAGTTGTTTAAGGCGGCATTTGTATCCGCTACCCGGCTAAGAATTTCCAGCAAGCGTGCTCCCGCATACAATCCGTCGTCAAACCCGTACCAGCGTTCTTTGAAAAATATATGCCCGCTCATTTCGCCAGCCAGCAGCGCGCCGGTTTCTATCATTTTCGCTTTCATCAATGAATGGCCGGTTTTCCACAGCAAAGGTTTGCCGCCGTGTTCGCGAATCCAGGAAAATAAATTGCGCGAGGATTTGACGTCGAAAATAATTTCGGCACCACGATTGCGGTTCAATACATCCGCCGCAAACAGCATTAATTGGCGATCCGGATAGATGATCTTGCCCTCTTTGGTGACGACGCCCAAACGGTCGCCATCGCCGTCAAACGCCAGGCCGATTTCGCTGTCATTGCTTGCCAATGCGGCAATCAAATCTTGCAGATTATCCGACTCGGACGGGTCGGGATGATGATTGGGGAAATGGCCATCCACTTCACAAAATAATTCGGTGACTGTGCAACCCAATTGGCGGTACAGCGTTGCAGCGAAGTCGCCCGCCACGCCGTTTCCGCAATCTACCGTGATGTTTAGCGGGCGGGTTAATTGGATATCGCCCACAATGCGCGCCAGATATTCCGGCGCGATGTCGTATTGCGCATAGCTGCCCGAGCCGTGCGCTAAGTTACCGGTTGCTATACGTGTGCGCAGTGCTTGAATCGTCTCGCCCGACAGCGTTTCACCGGCTAACACCATCTTGAGCCCGTTGTAGTCGGGCGGATTATGGCTGCCGGTAATCATCACGCCGCAGCTCGTATTTAACTGGAATGCGGCAAAGTAAACCATTGGCGTGGCGACTCGCCCGACATCAATCACGTTGATGCCACTTTTTTGAATGCCGCGTGCCAATGCCTGGATAAAAGCGGGCCCGGATAAACGCCCGTCGTAACCGATCACAATGGTATGTTGCTGGCGTGCAAGCGCTTCCGAGCCGATGGCATGACCGAGTTGTTCAATGATGCTATCGGTAAGAGATTCGCCGACGATGCCGCGAATATCGTAGGCTTTGAAAATTTCTCGGGGGAGGCTGTTCATCGTTTATTCCTGAAAAGGAGTCTCAAAAAAATAAATTTTCTAAGCTAGGCAAGGCGCGAATAAAAAATTAGGACGAAGCATATATTTGATATGTGAGGAGTAATTTTTTGTGAGCAACGCAGCATCGCGACGTAAATTTAATTTTTGAGGCTCCTTAAATATTCGGGATGCGCTTCGCGACCAAACTCGGGGTGAGCTGCCTCATGCAATTAAAATGTCCCAGCGGGCATTCGCGTTTGAAGCAGGGGCTGCAGGCCAAGTCGAGTTTTAGTACCTGGGCTTGGTCGGATAAGGGCGGGGTAAATTGGGGACTGCTGGAGCCGAATAATGCCAGCATGGGGCGATCCAGCGCGGCGGCCAAGTGCATTAAGCCGGAATCATTGCTGATGACCAGTGAGGCGTAAGACAGGAGGGCAATGGCTTCGCCAAGATCGGTTGTGCCGCATAAATTGCGACAGTCGGCATTGCCCAGCGCAACAATGTTGTCGCCGACCTCTTTGTCTTTGGACGAGCCCAGCAGCCAAATGTTGTAACCGCGGTCTTTGAGGATTTGTGCGAGTTCCGCGAAGTAGCTTACCGGCCAACGTTTTGCCGGACCATATTCGGCCCCCGGACAAAAAATAGCGACCGGTTTGTCGAGCGACAATCCCAGTTTTTGCAGAACCTGCAGACGTCTTTCTTCGGAGATTTTCAGGATTGGCCGGGGAATAGGCCAGCTTGGATTTCCATCGCGTTCTTCAGCCAGATAGGTGAAGCGTTCCACCATCAGCGGTAATTGTTGCTTGTCTAATGGGCGTGCGTCGCTGAGTAATTTATATCTAAATTCTCCTATAAAACCAATTCGTTGCGGTATTTTTGCAAAAAAAGGAATGAGCGCGGATTTGAGTGAATTGGGTAAAACGTAAGCCGCATCATATTGTGTGTTACGCAGTTGTTTGCCGAGGCGATATCGCGCCATAAGTTGTAATGCGCCGTGCGGAAACGGATTAACGATGACGTTATTTATTTCCGGGATTTGCTTGAGCAGTGAAACAGTCCACGGCGGCGCGAGCAGGTCGATGATGCTGTCGGGAAAACGTTGCTTAAGGCGAGCCAGCATCGGTTGCATCAACATGCAGTCGCCTACCCAGCTAGGTGCAACGACTAAGATTTTTTGCATAGGCGAGATCGTTGTACCTTGGTCAGGTGATTAGTATTAGTGATGTCCCTTGGGAACTTCACCTTTTAATCTGAAAGTTGCCCCGCAATAGGGGCAGCTTGCGGTACCCAGTTTTTCAACAGGAATAGCTACTCTGGGGTGCAAATTCCAGAGCTCCTGGTTGGGCGTTGGGCAAAACAAGGGCAACGCGCTGGCAGTGACTTCGGTATAGCTTTTGGTGTGGTCAGTCTTCATTTTTTATCCCTGATGTGAAGTGAGGCGCAATTAATTCGGGTTAAACGTGATCCAGCCAGTCGCTATGCTGCGAATTTTTTCCGCTCACAATATCAAAAAACAGGGCTTGCAATTTGGTAGTGATCGGTCCGCGCGAGCCGCAACCGATGGTGCGGTTGTCCAGCTCGCGAATCGGCGTAACCTCGGCTGCTGTGCCGGTGAAGAAAGCTTCATCCGCGCAATACACTTCATCGCGGGTGATGCGTTTTTCAATCAGCTCAATACCCAGTTCTTTTGCCAGCGTAATGATTGAATCGCGGGTAATACCTTCCAGGCAGGAAGTCAGATCGGGGGTGTAAAGTTTGCCTTTTTTTACGATAAAAATATTCTCGCCTGCACCCTCGGCCACGTAGCCATCCACGTCCAGCAGTAACGCTTCATCGTAGCCGTCGTGCGCGACTTCCTGATGCGCCAAAATCGAATTGGTATAAGTGCCCACCGATTTGGACCGGCACATATTGATGTTGACATGGTGGCGTGTAAAGCTGGAAGTTTTAACGCGGATCCCTTTGGCCATGCCTTCCTCACCCAGATACGCACCCCACGGCCATGCGGCAACCGCGACGTGTGTGCTGATTGCTGTTGCCGCAATACCCATTGCCTCGGAACCATAAAACACAATCGGACGGATATAGCAGGATTCCAGCTTGTTGGCGCGCACCACTTCGCGTTGTGCTTCCATCAGGGTTTCTTTATCAAACGGCATGTTCATTTTAAAGATATACGCCGAATTGAACAGTCGATCCGTATGCTCTTTCAGGCGAAAAATTGCTGTGCCGCTGGTGGTTTTGTAGGCACGCACCCCTTCAAATACGCCCATGCCGTAATGCAAAGTATGGGTAAGAACGTGGGTGGTAGCTTCGCGCCAAGGGACGAGCTTGCCGTCGTGCCAGATAAAGCCGTCGCGGTCAGACATGGACATGGTGGGGATCCTTAGTTATTTTAGAGTGGTGAATACAGAAAGCGCGATTCTAGCGTGTCTTGGATGTTTTATGAAGTGCCGCTTGAATTATTTTCCAGCAATATTCCCCATAATTCCAAAACTGGTGCAATATCGATCTCCTCTTGCGGAATTCTACTAACTAATTGATTATTAAGTCTTATTTTGTGCTGCAGGCGGCGCAGATTGCGATAGATGTCGCGTACAGCGTGGCTTAGTTCGGCCGGAATTAATTTCAATTTTGCAGCGCTATCCAATAGCGCAAGGTTACCGCTGTTGGCCGTGAGTTCAGGATGGGCTGCCGCGTGCGCGAGAACCAGATATTGCACCATAAATTCAATATCCACCATGCCGCCACGGTCGTGTTTGATATCGAACAAAGCACTTTTGTTGGGGTGGCCATCGTGCATTTTTTTGCGCATATTGATGACTTCTTCGCGCAAGATCGCGAAGTCTCTGGATTGGCGCAGTACCTGTTCGCGGATGCGCTCAAATTGTTGACCGACGTCGGCATTCCCGGCACTGAAGCGGGCGCGGGTGAGCGCTTGATGCTCCCAGACCCAGGCTTGGTGAGCCTGATAGTCGGAAAATGCGGCCGTACTGCTGACCAATAAGCCGCTGGCACCATTCGGGCGCAGACGCAGATCGGTTTCGTACAGGCGACCCGCCGAAGTGTAGCTGCTGAGCACCGTGTTAATACGTTGAGCAAGTCTGGCGTAGTTTTCTCCCGCGTCGGGATGATCGTCGTCGAATAAAAATATCAAATCCAAATCCGAGTCATAACCCAGTTCGCGGCCTCCCAGTTTTCCGTAGGCGATAATGGCAAATTTTGCATCGTCGCGGTGCTTTTTACGCGCATCGCGCCAGCATAATTGGATGACATTTTTCAGGATGAGATTGGCCAGATCGCTGAGATGGTCGCTCAGGGTTTCCAGTGGCAGCAAGTCCTGCAAATCCATGGCCAATAACTGAAAGGTTTGCGCCTGTTTGAAATGGCGCAACAGATCCATTTGGTGTTCCAGATCACCGCTAAATTCCAGTAATTGATTGGCGATTTCAGTATCCAGTTTTCCCCAATCCGGCGCCCGATAGAATTCGCGTGCATCCAATAATTCATCAAGCAGGCTGGGATGTTGCGCCAGATAGTTACACGCCCATTCGCTGGCACCGGCAAAACGGGCCAGGCGATCCAGTGTTTGCGGGTGCTCGGTCATAAACGCCAGATAAGTGCTGCGCCGGCTGATTTCATCCAGCAGTTTGAGCAGGCGCGGCAGTGCGGCATCGCGTTGCGGTAATTCCCGGCAACGCGCAATAAATTGCGGGACAATCTTTTCAATGCGTTGCCTGCTGATCTCGGGTAATTGTTTGTAGCGGTTGCTGTTGCGCATTTGCACGATCTGTTCGGCCAACGCGGGAGCGGTGGCGAAACCTTGCCCGTCCAGCGCAATCGTAAGGGTATCGGCGCTGAGGTTGTCGTTCCAAAACGGGCTGGTCACAGGCTCGTCTTGCTGCGTGCTAAATATTTGGCTGAAATGGCGGCTGACGCGTTCGCGGTGGATATTTAATTCGCTCAACAGTGAGTTGTAATCGCTAAAGCCCATGCCGCTGGCAAGGATGGCACGGTTGCTTTCATCTTCCGGAATATCCTGGGTTTGCTGATCGTCCAAGTATTGCAAGCGGTGCTCCAGATTGCGCAGAAAAATATAGGCCTGATTTAATTCTTGTGCGGACTGGCTATCGAGTTGGCCTTTTTCTGCGAGCAGGCGTAGCACAGCCTGCGTGGGACGAATGCGCAGCGTGGCATCGCGTCCGCCGCGGATCAACTGAAATACTTGCGCGATAAATTCAATTTCACGAATGCCGCCAGGGCCGAGTTTGATGTTGTTGGCGCGATCACGGCGCTCCACCTCCTGGCGAATTTGCGCGTGGAGTTTGCGCATTGACTCAAAGGCGCCGTAATCCAGATATTTTCGGAACACAAAAGGTTGCGCAAGGGCCATCAGTTCATTGGCCGGTGCAAAATTTTTCGGGGCGATTACACGCGCTTTGATCCACGCATAGCGTTCCCATTCCCGGCCTTGCGCTACCAGATATTCCTCCAGCGCGGCAAAACTCATCACCAGTGAACCGCTATCGCCGTAAGGGCGCAAGCGCATATCCACCCGGAATACATAGCCGTCAGCAGTTAATTCATTGATTATATTGATTAATTTTCTGCCTGCGCGGCTGAAGAATTCATGATTTCCCAAGCTACGGCCGCCGTTGGTTTCGCCGTCTTCAGCATAAATAAAAATCAGATCAATATCAGAGGAGACGTTCAGTTCGCCGCCCCCCAATTTGCCCATGCCGATTACCAGCAATTGTTGGACGCTGCCGGTTTCGGCACCGATGGGGTGGCCAAATTGTTCGGCAAGCGAGTTCACAGAAAAATCCAGTGCGCGTTGCACGGTAATTTCGGCCAGGGCGGTGATGCAGGACATCACTTCGTCCAGATCGGCCAAGCCACCCAAGTCGCGTAACACAATTTTTAACATGACGCGTTTGCGCAATTCGCGTACCGAGCGGGATAGCTCTTCCTCGGTGAAGCAGGGCAGAGCCTCCAGCCAGGCATGCAATTCGGCGGCCTGACACGGGCTGGCGAAGTTATTCGCAAGCCAAGCCAGCAAGTCGGGACGCGCTTCTGTCAGTCTTTTAAAATAGCGGCTGCAATGCTGCGCACGCTGGGTAAGTGCAGCGAAAGCCAAGTCGGGAATGTTTGTATTCATGGTGTGCGGGTTCGGGGTAAAATGACGGCTGTTAACCAGCGAATTATAAGTCTGTTATGTGGTTCTTTTTGAATATCTACAGGGCACCTCTAAAAATTGAATTATTAGAGGTATCCTATGTGCGTTTTTTTCACTCCCCGGCATGATGCTGAAGTTTTCACGACAATCTATATTTTCACTTTGCTGCCACCTCGGGCACTTCCTTTTTCTCGTCTTTGTCTCACTGGCTATTGCCGCTTTCTCCCTCATGCTGGGCTTGCGATATTGGATATTGCCGGACATTGAAAAATATCATGGTGAAGTCGTTGTACTGGCGAGTCGTGCCGTAAATTTACCGGTAACGATTGGCAAAATTCAAGCGGATTGGCGCGGGATACGTCCGCATCTGACCTTTTCAAATGTGCAAATTCTGGACGGGCAGGGCAGCAGCGCTCTGGAATTAAAGCGCGTAGAAATCGACGTTTCATGGATGACGCTGCTGGCTCGTGAGTTGCGCCTGAAATCTTTGCAAGTTGATGATCCTGAAGTAATTATTCGTCGCGATGCACAGGGAATATTACATGTGGCGGGCTTGCAAATAGACCGGCGGGGGGGCGATTCAAAGGCAGCCGATTGGCTGTTGCATCAGTCCACAATCGTGGTGCGCAATGGCCGGATTGTCTGGTTGGATGAGTTAAATAATCGACCCGAATTGCAACTGAACCGGCTGGAGTTGCGCGTGGAAAATCGCGGCAAGCATCACCGTTTTGCCGCGCATATTTCGCCTCTTTCCACGTTATCGAGTTTGATTGATTTGCGCGGCGATTTGGCGGGAAAAAGTTTTGCGGATTTGAGCGCCTGGAAAGGCGAGCTATTTGCGCAGATCAATCAGGCCAATGTGACTGCATGGGGAGCTTGGTTGATTTTGCCGGATAAATTAAAGCATGCCAAGGGCGGCGCGCGGGCATGGCTGGAGGTTGAAGCGGGGGCTATCAAGCGTATTACAGCAGATGTAGATTTGGGCGCGGTACAAAGTCGCTTTGCCGACGACTTGCCCATCCTGAATTTATCCGATTTGCGCGGACGCCTGGGTTGGAGTCAGGCTGAACAGAGTATGGAATTTTCCACCCGGAAATTAACCCTGCAAACTGAAAATGGCTTCACTATAAAGCCTACGGATATCTTTTTTCGTTATAAAAAAAATAAAAATAATCAAGCGGATAAATTTGAATTTAAAGTCAATGCGTTTGAGTTGAGTGATATAGCCGCGTTGGTAGAATACTTGCCGGTTGAGCAGACTGTCAGGCAGAATCTGCTGGATTATTCGCCGCGCGGACACGTTGAGGATGTCAGCGTGTTATGGCAGGGTGACAGTATCAGTCAGGCTAATTTTGCGGTCAAAGCCCAATTCGAGAAAATTTCCACGCGTGCCGTGGGTCCTATTCCCGGGGTGGAAAATCTGAGTGGAAATTTTAGCGGCAGTGACAGCGGGGGAAATATTTCACTGAATTCCCCGCAATTTAAGCTGGACGCTCCGGCGCTACTCTTGCAGCCGCTCAAGTTCAATACTTTTTCGGTGCAGGCGAGTTGGCTGCGCAAACAAAAAGACTGGGTGCTAAGCCTGAACAAGTTTGCGCTGGCGAATGAAGATTTGGCGGGCACGGCTTATGGCGGTTTTCAAACGAGCGCAGACAGTCCCGGAATTGCCGATGTGACGCTAAATTTAACGCGGGCATCGGTGCGCAGCGCGGTGCGCTATCTTCCCAAAGAATTTATCGGAGCAGATGCGATGACCTGGTTGCAGTCCGGTTTGGCCGGCGGCGAAGCTAATGAGGTTTATTTGCGCCTGCGCGGGAATTTGAATGATTTTCCTTTCCCGGAAAATAAACAAGGAATTTTTCAAGTTAAAGCAAAAGCGCACGACGTCATTATTGATTACGACAAAGCATGGCCGCGTGTGGAAAAAGCGGTTGCTAGCCTGCTGATTGAAGGACGCCGTTTGCAGGTGGATTCAAATTACGCAATATTGGCGGGTGCGCAAGCACAGCGGGTGCAAGTCAGTATTCCGGATTTGCTTGCGGATGAATTGCTCCTGCAAATTCGCGGCGAGAGTAAAGATGAAACCCGGCACGCTTTAAATTTTATTCGCCACAGTCCGGTGCGCGAGTACATCAACGGCTTTACGGACAATACCCAGGCAAAAGGAACCGGAAAATTAAACTTGCAAGTGGATATTCCGCTGAGTGCCAAACCGGCAAAGTTAACTGGGAAATATCATTTTGATGCAAATGAAATTAGTCTGGATAAATATATTCCCTTGGCGCAGAAGGTGACAGGGGATTTGATCTTTACCGAATCCACCTTGCAAGCCGACAAGATTGACGCGCAAATTTTGGGCGGTCCTGCCACGATTGACATGCAAACCGCGCCGGGGGGAGAGTTGAAAGTAAAGGCGCAGGGAAAGATAAATGTTGAAGCGTGGCGCAATATGGATACCGCGCCCTGGTTGCATTCATTGCAGGGAAATACCGATTGGTTAGCTGACATTTCATTGAATGGGAAGCAGTTTTCTGTTGTTGTTACTTCAAATTTAACCGGGCTTAGTTCCGCTCTGCCGGCGCCGTTAGCCAAACATACTCATGACAGTTTCCCGGTGAAATTGGAATTAAGAAGTGCCAGTGACACCCAGGATGTAATGTGGTTGCAGCTGGGTAATTTGGCCAGTGCGCGCATGGTGCGGTTGGCCGATAAAAATGGTGAACGCAACATTAAGCGCGGTTACATACATTTCGGGTCACCGCGACGCATTCAGGACCGCGATGGTATCTGGGTGAGCGGCAATATTCCGTTGATTTCTTTGGAGGGCTGGTCAGGTTTATTGTCCGGTGAAAATGCGACATCGGCCGGGTTGCCCGAGGTGAATGGCTTTGATGTTAATGTTAAAAAGATTGTTGGATATGACAATATAATCAATAAGTTAAATATTCACGGGCGGAGCAAGAATGGAACGGTTTCCGCGCAAGTCTCCGCAGATGACCTGAATGGTGAAATTTCATGGTTTTCGCAGGGGAGTGGAAAGTTGGTTGCGCGTTTAAAAAATGTCGCATGGGGCGAGAAATTAAACGAAGAAAAAGCCAGTTCAACTCCAGCCAAGGCAGGTAAATTAGATGAAAATGTGACGACGATTCCGGTTATTGACGTGGCTATTGAAAATTTTTCATACAAGGGAAAAACGCTGGGACAAATTGAATTTCACGCCAGCCAATTTGATCAAGACCTTCTGTTGAATCACTTTCGGTTGACCAATGCGGATAGCGTTTTGGTAATGAATGGCAAATGGAGCAAGGAGCCGGTGCAAACGCACATCGTTGCGAATCTTACTATTAACGATGCGGGGCGGGCTTTGGAACGTGTTGGTTACCCAAATAGTGTAAAAAATGGCAAAGGAATTTTGTCCTGCGATTTGGTGTGGAATGGTGCACCGGATGAGATGGAGTGGTCCAAAGTGGACGGACATGTAAATTTAAAAATGAGCAAGGGACAGTTTTTAAAGCTTGATCCGGGCGCGGGGAAATTACTCAGTGTGTTAAGTTTACAAACCTTGCCAAAGCGGGTGGCGCTTGATTTTAATGATGTGTTTAGCAAGGGTTTTGAGTTTGATGCAATTACTGGCGTTGCACAAATGCGTCAGGGCGTTGTGATGACCGATGATTTCAAAATAAACGGATCTTCTGCCCAGGTGACGTTGGCAGGACAGGTAGATGTGGTCAGAGAAACGCAGAGTTTGCGCGTTAAGGTAATGCCCACCATCGGTGATAGTGTTTCGCTGTTGGCCTTTGCAGCGGGACCTGCAGTGGGCGCCGGGGTGTATATTGCCAATAAATTATTGCGTGATCCCCTCGATAAACTGGTGTCATTTGAATACAATGTTAGCGGGAGTTGGGTCGATCCGAATGTTGAAAAGATTCGTCAGGCTCCAATTTCGCCCGGTGACAATTCCAATAATTAATTTTACTGAAAGTCGTGGTCAACATGTCTAGTAATAATTCCACTCAGGCGAGTGTCGTTCATCTTCAAAAACCTTTCAGGGTAGCCGCTGTGCAGATGGCTTCGGGACCGAAAATTCCGGGTAACTTAAACGAAGCACGCAGATTGATTGAAAAAGCCGCACTGCAGGGGGCAAAGTTGGTGGTTTTGCCCGAATTTTTTGCCATTATGGGCATGGCAGAGACCGATAAAATTGACATCTGCGAACAGCCGGGTGAAGGTCAGATTCAAGCTTTTTTGAGTGAAACTGCACGTCAATTTAAGGTGTGGTTGGTGGGAGGTTCAATTCCGCTGGTCGCCAGTGTGCCGCATAAAGTGCGCAATAGCTGTCTGGTTTATAACGATCAGGGCGAGCAAGTGGCGCGCTACGACAAGATGCATTTGTTTAATTTGGACTTGGGGGATGAGCAATATCACGAGGATGAGACCATCGAAGCGGGAAACCAAGTCGTGGTGGTGGATTCGCCTTATGGCCGAATCGGTTTGGCAATTTGTTACGATTTACGTTTTCCGGAATTATTCCGCGCCATGACCGATGTAGATATTATCGTACTGCCCGCCGCATTTACGGCGACCACCGGCAAAGTGCATTGGGAAACGTTGGTGCGTGCACGTGCTATTGAAAATTTAACTTATGTGATCGCCGCTGCTCAGGGGGGGTATCACGTCAATGGACGGGAAACGCACGGCCACAGCATGATTGTTGATCCTTGGGGGAGAATCCTGGATCAGTTAATGCGCAGCTCGGGCATTGTGGTGGCGGAAATTAATCCCGCTTATCAAGCCAGCTTGCGTTCCAGTTTGCCCGTTTTGTCGCACCGAACTTTGTTTTGCCAACCCCGGTAATTTATCTACATGAGTAATTCTTCTTTTGAACTGGCGCAGCAATCGTTACTGCTCGCGCATGGCCTGAATGTTAATCAGTTAAGCGGTATCTTTTCCAAGATGATGACACATCGTGTTGATTATGCAGACTTATATTTTCAATATGGACGTGCGGAAAGTTGGTCTCTGGAGGAGGGTATTGTTAAATCCGGTAGCTTTAGCATCGATCAGGGGGTGGGGGTAAGAGCCGTCAGCGGCGAGAAAACCGCCTTCGCGTATTCCGATGATATTAGTCTGGCCGCCTTGGAAAGCGCCGCTTTAACGACGCGCGCCATTGCCCGTCAAGGCAAAACTAAGACGGCACCACTGTTGCGTGCGGGCAAAGCACACGATCTATATTTGCCGCATGATCCGATTGCCAGTTTGGATGCCGCCAGCAAAGTAGCGTTGCTGGAAAGACTGGAAAAATATGCCCGCGCACTTGACCCGCGCGTTTCGCAAGTGATGGCAGGTTTGGCGGGAGAATACGAAGTGGTGCTGGTGGCGCGCAGCGATGGTTTGCTGAATGCGGATATTCGTCCTTTGGTACGCCTGTCCTTGCAAGTGATCGTGGAAAGCAACGGCAAGCGCGAACAGGGTTCAGCGGGCGGCGGCGGGCGTTTTGATTATGCGTATTTTAGCGATGAAATTTTACAGCGTTATGCCCGGGAAGCCGTACATCAGGCGGTTATCGCGTTGGATGCGCGCCCCGCACCGGCGGGCAGCATGACCGTGGTATTGGGTTCTGGTTGGCCGGGTATTCTGTTGCATGAGGCGGTGGGACACGGCTTGGAAGGTGACTTTAACCGCAAAGGCAGCTCGGCTTTTTCCGGCAGAGTAGGCGAGCGTGTGGCGGCAAAAGGCGTGACCGTGGTGGATGACGGCACGATCGTGGACAGACGCGGTTCGCTCAATATGGATGACGAAGGCAATCCCACCCAGCGCACCGTGTTGATCGAAGACGGTATTTTGCGCGGCTACCTGCAAGACACCATGAATGCGCGGTTGATGGGCGTTCCCATCACCGGAAATGCGCGCCGCGAATCGTTCGCGCACCTGCCGATTCCGCGCATGACCAACACCATGATGATGAACGGCGACAAAACCAAAGAAGAAATTATCGCCTCGGTGAAGCACGGTCTGTATGCGGCTAACTTTGGCGGCGGGCAAGTGGATATCACCAGCGGTAAATTTGTATTTTCCACCACCGAAGCTTACATGATCGAAGACGGCAAAGTGACTTATCCCGTGAAAGGTGCCACGCTCATCGGCAACGGCCCCGAAGCTTTGACGCACATCAGCATGGTGGGCAATGATCTGGCGCTCGACCCGGGTGTGGGAACCTGTGGCAAAGAGGGCCAGAGCGTTCCGGTCGGGGTTGGGCAACCGACGATTAGAATTGAAGGGTTGGTGGTGGGGGGGACTGCGTAGGCTTGCCCAAATAGCCTAGTCATCTATAATTATTCAATAAAAACAATATGTTGGTATAACTCCCTGCCTCCCCCGAAAGCGGGAACTGCAAGTCGATATAACCGTTTGCTTATCCGTGTTGAACGCCTTGAGGGGAATTGTTGCCACTGGTTTAAGTGCGCCAGTTTCCAGTCCTCAATACTAATGAGTTGCTTAAATACCGTGGTTAGGAGCTACATGACAGCATGGAGCAGCCGGCTTTGTTGCGCGCCCACTCCGGTCTTTTGGCGGTTAGTTCAGGAGAAATGTTTTCATCATAGGGATGCCGGGCCGCATCCATCAGCTTAGTGATCAGCGTGAGATCCTCGCGCATTGCGGCATCAATCGCCTGTTGTGCAAGATAATTGCGGAGCACAAATCTTGGGTTCACCCGATTCATACGGATTCGGCGATTTTCATCGGTCTCTGATTGGCTGGCAAGGCGTGATACATAGCGTTGCAACCATTGGTTGAGTTGTTCGGTATATTGAAGTTTCAGCGGTTCACTGTAAAAGGCATTGGCAAAAATCGATAAGGCGGGCGCGCCTTGTTTGCAGGCTGCCAGGGCACGAAAAAATTCAGTCATATCCACTTCGGCACGCTGCATTAAATCAAATATTTCTTCTACCAAATTAGCATCGCCATCTTGCCAATTCAGCAAGCCAAATTTTGCGGCTAACATGGTCGATAAGGCTGTCTGAAAAGTGCTGTCAAAATGCGCCAAACCCTCATTCAATATGGATTGGGAGGGTGCAACTGGTTCCAAAGCTTCAGCAAGTCGTTCCAAATTCCAGCGTGCAACAGCGGGTTGTTCTGCCAGTGCGTAACGACGCTGTTGTGCATCTGTGGTATTGGGCGTCCACTCAGGATCAAAGTTATCCATCCAACCGTAAGGACCGTAATCTATGGTTAGGCCAAGAATCGACATGTTGTCGGTATTCATCACGCCATGCACAAAGCCGACGCGCAGCCAGTCCACTACTAGGGTTGCTGTTTTTTCACACACTAGTCGAAACCAATTGACGAATTGTGCGGGCACGGGTTCATCGGCAAGTTGCGGATAATCGCGTGAAATCGTGAAACGAACCAAGCGACGCAACAATTTAATATCCCCGCGCGCGGCTAATATTTCAAAATGACCAAAGCGGGTAAATGATTGCGCCACCCGGCAAACAATTGCTCCGGGTTCCAATTGGGGATGCCCATCGTAGAGGAAGTCGCGTACCACTTCGTCACCCGTTGAAATTAAAGATAACGCGCGCGTTGTTGGAATCCCCAAATGATGCATGGCTTCACTGCATAAAAATTCTCTTAACGAGGAACGCAACACTGCACGTCCATCTCCGCCTCTGGAGTAGGGCGTTAAACCAGCCCCTTTGAGTTGCAATTCCCAGCGTTGGCCTGCGCGATTGATCACCTCGCCCAAGCCAATGGCGCGCCCGTCACCCAATTGCCCCGCCCAATGGCCAAATTGATGACCGCCATAGCACGTGGCATAGGGCTTCATGGTTGGCAGGAGGCAGTTGCCGGAAAACGCCTGTAAAAATTCGTCGGAATGCAGCGCCCCGTCCGTCAAATTCAAAAGCTGCTGCACCTCGGGCGAGTAGGCCAATAAGTTAGGCTGTGCGACGGGCGTTGGCATAACCGCAGCCCAGCAAACCTCGTGCGTTTGCTTGGGACGGAGATCGCCAGTTGTGTCGCCCGGCAATTCATTCAAAAAACGATTATCGAAAGTAAACACGGTATAAATTTAAGTAGTGGAATTGGTTTAATCATACCCGATTATTTTACTCGGGTTTATATTCGATTGTGTGGATGAGGGCGGAATGTAGTGAAATTCCGGTTACTTCGGCAATCCGCGTATCAAGACTTTCAATGTGAGTTTTGAGGTACTGGAGAATTTTAATTTCTGGCATACTACTGCATCAAGGAGGCTACATGAAACACTTGGATGAGGTTGAGGATCCGCGCAGAAGGTCGGTAATTCATGCGCTCACGGTCGGGCTACTTGCAGCAGGGTTGCCTGGTACAAATGCATTAGCAGCTGGCATATTCGGTAGCAGGCCAACCAAACTAGCTGCAGGTCAATCTATCTACCGTATTTCCGGCCAAGCCACGGTCAACGGGCAAGAGGCAACAATGGAAACCCGGATTAATCCGGGCGACACCGTGCAGACTGCAAAAAATAGCGAGATCATCTTTGTGGTCAACGGGGGGCATTCCATGATCCTGCGCGGCGACAGCCACCTTGTTATAGAGTCCACCAAAGATGCTTCCGGTTCATTGTTGATCAACGGCCTGAGATTGCTGACGGGAAAGCTGCTGTCTGTATCGCGTAACACTCCGATGCGTATCAGCACGACGACTGCAGTTATTGGCATCCGCGGCACGGGATTTTATGTGGAATCAGATCCGGCGCTCACTTACTTTTGCGCCTGTTATGGAATCACGGATGTTGCAGCGAATGCTGACCCTGAGCACAAAACAACCGTCGAATCGAAACATCACGATAGTCCGCTTTATATTGTGAAAGATGCGGAACCGGGAAAGAACGTCCGTAGCGCCCCCTTCATCAATCATACTGATCAGGAATTGACCCTGATCGAAGCGTTGGTCGGACGTACCACGCCGTTTGTGTTTGAAAACGATTCCTACAATGCGCCACGGCGCGATTATTGATTATTTGAATCGTTAAAAACGCAGCAGATAAGCAACCGAATATTGATTGGTCACATAATTCATATTGACCTTGCTCCAAGAGGGGGTGACATAATTCACGGATGAATTGGCCTGTCTCCAGAAAAAATCAATTGAATCCCTCGGGCCAACTTTTAAATTGTAGCCCAGTGTTGAAAGCGTGGTTGTGCCGTCAAACCGGAAGCTGTAAATTTTCCCGCTCGAAAATGCATCGTCCTGCGTGTAAGCATTGGAATTGTACATATCCCAAAACTCAGGGCCCGAGATTACCAAGTCACCGCGACGATATTCGCTACCCAGATATATCGTGCCGGAATCACCCAGCGAATAATCCAGACTGATGCGCGCAGAATTATCTTTATTGTCGAACACCACGCTCTTGCTATTACGCTGGCTATGAACCACGGCGCCAAAAAGTTGAATGCGATCAGTCAGCGTCTTTTGTATCGAAATACCCGACAAATATCTGAAGCCATCGCGCTGGTCGGATTGATACTGCTCCGCAGCCATTTTTGCAAAGAGCGCAATAATCGGCGTACCGAATTCTGCGGAACTGCGATATTGAAGCACGCCATGAACTGCTTCGATTAAGTGGTTTAATCCTTTATTGAGATCGAACACCTCCCCGCTCAAAGAACCTGTCAGCAAAAAACGTACATTGTCGGAAATCGGGAGCACGATGGGTTGGCTCAAATTTGCAGTGTAGGATCGATCAACTTGTTTCGCTTTCCCACCACTTGCGTGCGCTATGTTGTCATCGAACATAAAACTAAAATCCGCCTGCGTATCGGAAGGTGCTGCAAGCGCACATGAGCTGAAAATTAGTCCGGTTGTCAAGAACCACGGGGATAAACATTGCCTGAATGTGGGGACTGTAACGCGAATAATCATAAGCATGTTTATGCACTCCTGCGCCGGTTATGAAAAAATCTAAGCGATTGGCGACTGGAATTTGCCGATTGAATTTTGGCGCGCCCTTCTGAAGGGTAGATGAGCGGTTAAAGTCGCATGCTTGGAAAGCGTGATTAAGATTATAGCCTACCCTGCAATGAAAATATTAGCGCGAACGACCGCGAAGTGGCAGTGTAATCCCACTCTGAATGACGGTTCATGGCACATCAGTGACGGGCGCGGTGAAAAATATTTTCCATCGCGTATGACCGGAGTTCACACTGTTGCCAGTGAATTTTGCACTGAATCCCCGTGCTGCGAACACGGGGAGCTATCTTTAGCCTACCAACTCTTTCAATACAAACGGTAGTATTCCACCGGCACGGTAGTAGTCCACTTCAATCGGCGTATCAATGCGCAGCAGCAGGGTGACATGTTGTTGGCTGCCATCTTTGCGGGTGATGGAAAGCTGAACGTCCTGCTGCGGCTTAAGATTTTCGTCGATACCCAGCAAATCAAACGTTTCGTCGCCGCTCAAATTTAAACTTTCCGCAGTGTCGCCACCTTTAAACTGCAGGGGCAACACGCCCATTCCCACCAGGTTGCTGCGGTGGATGCGTTCGTAGCTCTTGGCGATCACCGCTTTGACGCCGAGTAATTGGGTACCTTTGGCTGCCCAGTCGCGGCTGGAGCCGGTGCCGTATTCTTCCCCGGCAAAAATGACGGTGGGTGTGCCGTCGGCGATATGCTGCATGGCCGCATCATAAATGGCCATTTGTTCGCCTTTATACAGGGTGTAACCGCCCTCGATGCGGCTGCCATCGGCATTGGCGGGAAGCATCATATTTTTAATCCGCACGTTGGCAAAAGTACCGCGCATCATCACTTCGTGGTTGCCGCGTCGCGAACCATAGCTGTTAAAGTCTTTTGTCGTAACATTATGATTTAAAAGGTATTTTCCGGCTGGCGTGGTGGATTTAAAGCTGCCGGCGGGGCTGATATGGTCGGTGGTCACGGAATCGCCGAGCAAGGCCAAGGCTTTTGCGCCCACAATATTGCCCATGACGGGAGCGGCGGCATCGAAGAACGGCGGGCAGGCGATATAGGTCGAATTGTCCCATTGGTATTGGTTACCGGTGGGTGCGGCGATGGCATTCCACAGCGGTAAATCTTTGGTCAGGTCGCTGTACAGACGCTGATAAATTGCCGGATCTGCGGCGAACTTCATCACGGTTTGCACTTCATGGCTATTTGGCCAGATGTCTTTCAGATAAACGGGTTCTCCGTCGTGGCCAATGCCGAGCGGATCCGTATCGAGGTTGATATTCATCTTGCCCGCGATGGCGTAGGCCACCACCAGCGGTGGGCTGGCCAGGAAATTGGCTTTTAAATTGGGATGAATACGCGCTTCAAAATTGCGGTTGCCGGAGAGTACTGCCGCGCAGATCAAACCGTTGTCGGTGATGGTTTTGTCGATATCTTCACGCAGCGGGCCGGCATTGCCGATACAGGTGGTGCAGCCGTAAGCGGCCACGCCAAAACCTAACCGGGTCAGCGGTTCCAATAAGCCGGCGTTAGTCAGGTATTCGGTGACGACGCGGGAACCGGGGGCGAGGGTGGTTTTGATATGCGGCGCAACTTTTAGCCCTTTCGCCACGGCTTTTTTCGCCAACAGTCCTGCGGCCAATAACACACCGGGGTTGGAGGTGTTGGTGCAACTAGTGATGGCGGCAATCAGCACATCGGCATTGCCGATTTCCAAGCCGTCTTTGCCGGTAGCATAGCGCCGGGTTAATTTTTCAGGCGCCTGATTGAAGCCGTTCTCCGCGATCGGTTTGGCAAATAGGCTGTTAAAAGTTTCTTTCATTTTCGATAGCGCAATACGATCTTGCGGGCGCTTTGGTCCCGCCAGTGAAGGCTCGATGCTGTCCAGATCCAGTGTTACCACGCTGCTGTAATCGATGCTGCCCGCTTGCGGAATGCCGAACAAACCCTGTGCTTTAAAGTAGGCGGCGAAGGCGTCCACTTCGTCGGCGCTGCGTCCGGTATTTTTCATGAACTGCACAGTCACGTCATCGACCGGGAAGAAGCCCATAGTCGCGCCGTATTCGGGCGCCATGTTGGCGATGGTGGCGCGGTCGGGAAGGGTGAGGGCGGCGGTACCTTCGCCGAAGAATTCAACAAATTTCCCCACCACTTTTTGTTTGCGCAGTAATTCCGTGACACTTAGTACTAGGTCGGTTGCGGTTACGCCTTCGCGCAATTTTCCGGTTAGATGCACGCCCACCACATCGGGTGTCAGAAAATACACCGGCTGCCCCAGCATGCCCGCTTCCGCCTCAATGCCGCCCACGCCCCAGCCCACTACGCCGATACCATTGATCATGGTGGTGTGTGAATCGGTTCCAACCAGAGTGTCGGGATAGGTCACGCCATCTTTTTGCAGCACGCCGCGCGCCAAATATTCCAGATTGACCTGATGCACGATGCCGATGCCGGGAGGCACAACTTTAAAGGTATCAAAGGCTTGCATGCCCCATTTCATAAAACGATAACGTTCGGTGTTGCGCTCGAACTCCAGTTCCATGTTGATTTTCAGCGCATCAGGATTATTGTAGCTGTCGATCTGCACCGAGTGATCCACCACCAGATTGACCGGCACCAGCGGCTCGATAATTTTTGGATCTTTGCCCATTTTGGCTGCAGCATCACGCATCGCGGCGAGGTCGGCCAACAGCGGAACACCGGTGAAGTCTTGCAACACAATTCGCGCCACGACAAAGGGAATCTCTGCGGTGCGCGGCGCGTTGGGTTGCCAGTTTGCCAGCTCACGCACATGTTGCTCGGTCACTTTTTTGCCGTCACAGTTGCGCAATACCGACTCCAGCACGATGCGAATCGAAACCGGCAATCGCGAAATATTGCCCACGCCGGCAGTTTCCAGCGCTGGCAGGGAATAGAACGCAGATGATTTGCCGTTGGCAAAGGTGAGAGATTGGCGAGTGTTGAACAGGTTATGTGACATGGGGAATGGCTCCAAAGGACGTAACAAAAACGCGATTATAGCGTGTGAGCGGCTGACTCATCGGGCGAGGCGATTAAAAAAATTTGGCAAAGAATTTTTCGTCGACCCATGGGGTGCTGGAAAATGGTGTGTTTGAGTTAAGTGAGATATTGTTTAACTATTTGTTTATTAAATGATTTATTTAATAAATGGCGGAATGCGACCAACCAGTGCTTCCAATAATTTTAATTCATCATCCTGGTGATCAAGCATGTCGGCGGGCTCGACTTTTAGATTGCGCTGGGCATGCAGATAAACCGGGTGATCGTGATGGCTTGCTTTGAGGAAAAATGGCAGAGTAGACGGGTCAGTCAAGGTAACCTCAACCTCGCCATAGCACAAACATAAATACGTTTTGTCAGGCTCCACACCGAGATGGCATGCCGTTCCGCGCAGGCCAATCACCGCCGTTGGTACATGCAGGCTTTTATTGGCGTTGCCAAAAACCGACAAGATGCGCCCACTGAATACGCGCATAAAATGAGTCAGGGCATCAACGCCAAATTCCACCACGCTCTCTTCGTGCTGTAAAAATGCATTATTTTCTATCACATATATAACTTCCGAATTTTTCGCAGTGTGCACGGTATAACCCGCTTTGACCAAAGTACCCTTGGATGCGGTCAGCCCGTTAACCGTTACTTTGCCGCGCAGAGAAATGATGCCTTGCGGTATCTGCAGTGTATTGGCTGCCAGTGCCTGCTGCAGGTTTCCCAATAAACCGCAACAGGGCAACAGCCCCATGGCCGTTAGGTTTTTGAGGAATTTGCGGCGGGAGAGGGGGGAGCTAGAGTTCATGGTTGCTTGCAATTGCTTATATTCCTACGAGAGGTTCCAGAGTGGGCACGGAAGCGTGCCCACCCGACCGCTTGTTATAAATATCAGGTAATCACGGTCGGCTGTTCTCTGCCGGTTCTTCCTTTTAATTCGGATACTTGCAAGGCGATTTCGATCAGTTCTTTGAGCGCCACTTGGGCGTCCAAATGATGGTGTTTGGCATCGGCCTCGAAGGCTTCCAGATACACGCGCAGCGTGGCGCCTTCGGTGCCGGTGCCGGATAAACGGAAGATGATGCGCGAGCCGTCGCTAAACAGCAGGCGAATGCCTTGGGCATTGCTGATGCTGGCATCGACGGGATCGGTGTAACTGAAATCGTCGCACGTTTGAATGACATATTTGCCAAACTGTTTGCCGGTGAGCGCGGTGAAATTATCTCGCAAGTGTTGCATGACGCCGTTGGCGGCTGCTGTGGGCAAAGCTTCGTAGTCGTAGCGTGAATAAAAATTGCGACCGTATTTTGCCCAATGTTCACGCACGATGGTTTCCACCGATTGTTTGCGCGCGGCCAAAATGTTCAGCCAGAATAATACCGCCCACAGACCGTCTTTTTCGCGCACATGGTCGGAGCCGGTGCCGAAACTTTCTTCGCCGCACAGGGTCACTTTTCCGGCATCCATCAAGTTGCCGAAGAATTTCCAGCCGGTGGGGGTTTCATAACAGGGAATGTTTAAGGCCTTTGCCACACGATCAGCTGCCGCGCTAGTCGGCATGGAGCGCGCGATACCGGCCAGTCCTTTTTTATAAGCGGGAGCAAGCGTGGCGTTGGCGGCGAGCAAGGCCAAACTGTCGGAAGGTGTCACAAAAAAATGTTTGCCCAAAATCATGTTGCGGTCACCGTCGCCGTCCGATGCGGCACCAAAGTCCGGTGCGTTATCGCCGAACATAATATCTACCAAATCATGGGCATAGGTTAAGTTTGGATCGGGATGCCCGCCGCCGAAATCTTCCAGCGGAATGCCGTTCATCACGCTGCCTTTAGCTGCACCCAAACGCCCTTCGAGAATGTCGGTGGCATACGGGCCGTTGACGGCGTGCATGGCGTCAAATTTGATACGGAAGCCGCCGGCCAGTAAGGCGCGAATCGCGTTGAAGTCGAACAGCGACTCCATCAATTCGGCATAGTCACTGACCGAGTCAATCACTTCAACTTGCATGTCGCCCAAGGTTGAGGTGCCTAATTTATCCAAAGAAACATCGGCGGCATCGAGAATGCGGTACTGCGTAATATTTTTGCTGATCGCAAAAATGGCTTCGGTGACCGTTTCGGTCGCGGGCCCGCCATTGGAACCGTTATATTTGATCCCGAAATCTTCCTTGGGGCCGCCCGGATTGTGGCTGGCGGAAAGAATGATTCCGCCAAAAGTATTGTGTTTGCGAATCACGCATGAAGCGGCAGGCGTGGAAAGAATGCCGCCCTGTCCGACCAGCACTTTGCCGAAACCGTTGGCTGCCGCCATTTTCAAAATAATCTGAATAGCTTCGCGATTGTAGTAGCGACCATCGCCACCGACGACCAGTGTCGCGCCTTTTGGGGCAGCAATACTGTCAAAAATAGACTGGACAAAATTTTCCAAATAATTAGCCTGCTGGAAAACCGGGACTTTTTTGCGGAGACCCGAAGTGCCGGGTTTTTGATCGGAAAATGCCTGGGTATTAACGGTACGGATGCTCATGGTATAGCCTCTCTGGAATAAAAAAGTATTCACTGAACTGCCCCAAATAATACCACCGCAGCGGTTAGCGTTGATCAAAATATAGCGCTACAACCACGCCGACGATTTCATGCAGAACACCGAAAATTAAGCCAAGCAACAGACGGGTGCAAATTGATACAGAGTGGCTTTTGAAAGCGTAACATACTGCAACACCATGATTTGTTTCGAATAATATAGATAAAATTCTTGGCGAACTCGAAGGGGGAGTGAAAATGAATATGATTAAACGGACGCTACGTTGGATCGGTTGGAGCTTATTGGCAATTTTGTCCGTTCCGGTTGTATTTGCTGCCGAAATGGATGGCACCGCCGAACTTTCCATGGCGGGCACGGTGATATACCCGCGGGGTGTCGCGTTCGCAATTCATCGTCAGACTTCCGCTTGGGTTGGTTTGTGACTAAAGCGCCCGCAAAAACGCCAGTAAATCTTGTTTTTCCGACCCGCTCAGTTTCAACTCAAATATCAGATTGAAAAACTCTACTGCGTCCGCCAGCGTCAGCAAACGGCCGTCGTGCAGATAGGGCGGCGAGTCGTTGACTCCGCGTAGCGGAAAAGTTTTGATCGGGCCGTCCGCCGATGCCGTGCGGCCATTGAGGGTGACGTCCTTGAAGAAGCGTTCCACTCGCAAGTTGTGCATGCTGTTGTCGGTGTAATACGGTGGCGTGTGGCAGCTCGCGCACTGGCCTTTGCCGAAAAACACTTCCTGCCCGCGCAGCTCGCTCGCGCTGGCTTGGGCGGGATCGAGCTTGCCGAATAAATTGAGCTTGGGCGCGGGCGGGAAGTCGAGCAGCGCCTGGAACTCCGCCATGAAATGTACCTGGCTGCCGCGTTCCAGCACGTTGATGCCTTTGCGCGCCGCATCGGCGGGAATGCCGTCGAAGTAAGCGCCGCGCTGTTCGAACTCGGTAAAGTCTTCCACCGTTTTCAGCGCGCGTTGCGAACCGAACAGGCGCTGGATGTTCACACCGCGCAGCGATGGCGTGTCGATACGGTGGCGGTGATCGTTGGGGCGAATGTCGCCGACCGTATGCGTGGCAGCGATGGTGTGGCCGTTGGCGTGACAGTCGAAACAGGTCACACCTTGCGAAGCCTTCAAACTGCGGCGGTCATCGGTAGCGTTGAATTGCTGCTGCGGAAACGGGGTGAGCAACAAACGCAGACCTTCGAGTTGTTTGGGGTTAAGAATATCTTTGAACAATTCGTTGAAATTGTCCAACGTCACCAGCTTGCCTTGCGACACATCGCCCAGATCGGGGCGTGTAGTCAAATAGATTGGCGCAGGAAATTCGGGTAAAAAATAATCCGGCAAATCGAAATCGAGATCGAAGCGCGTCAGGTCACGCCCGGTTTGCCGCATGATTTCTGTGATGAGAAATTCGGGAAACACCATGCCGCCCACTTCATGATGCGGGTGCGGCAAGGGTAGGAAACCGGCAGGCCAAAGTTGCTTGTCCTTGATCTCTTGCGGAGACATGGAGGCGAGTTTTTCCCAGGTCATGCCGCGCGGCAACCTGACACGCACGCCGTCCTGCACCGGCTTGCCGCGCGACATTGCTGCGGAAGAAGAGGGACGATCCGTGAGGTCGTAGCGTTCCGCGAGCATGGCCTGCTGGCGCTGCGCGATTTTTGGTTTTTCAACTTGCAGACGTTTGGTTAGCGTGTCAAAACGATCATCGGATGCCGCAACGGGCAGCGTGAAGCAGGCAAGCACCGTGGCAGACAATATGACCTTACTGAGGTGTGAACACGCCGCCATGACAAGCTCCTTTTCGCGATATTTTAATGCTGCTCGATCGAAATTTCAGAGAACAAATATTCCTTCATTTTTTTCGAAAACTTCAAGTCTTTGCGCTGTATCCATTCCAGCAGCATGGCGGCGTGTTCTTTTTCTTCGTCGCGGTTGTGAACCAGAATGCTCTTGAGTTTCTCGTCCTTGCACAGCGCAGCACGCTGGTTGTAGCTGTCTATCGCATCCAATTCTTCTGTCAGGGAAACAATGGCGCGGTGCATATCGCGCGCCTCGTCGGACAATTCGGCTACGGGTTCCTGGTAACTGCTGCTGGACATGGTTTGCTCCTTAGGGTGAGGGGTTGATGAAAATAGTTTTCCTGATTCGACAAGGCATTCAAGTTGTTAGAAAAGCGAGCAAGTCGGCATTTAGTTTGGCTTTGTGCGTGCGGGCGAGCCCGTGAGGTGCGCCCGCATAGACTTTCAAGATCGCGTGTTTGATGATTTTTGATGTTGCAAGCGCCGAAGCGCCGATAGGCACAATCTGGTCGTCGTCGCCGTGGATGATGAGTGTCGGTACGTCGAATTTTTTCAGGTCATCCGTAAAATTCGTCTCGGAAAATGCCTCGATGCAGTCGAGTTCATTCTTTAGTCCGCCCTGCATCCCCTGTAACCAGAACGCGTCGTGCACCCCTTGGCTGATCTTCGCCCCCGGCCTGTTAGCTCCGTAGAACGGTGTCGTGAGGTCTTTGAAGAATTGCGAACGGTCAGCGGCAACACCGCTGCGGATTTTACTAAAAGTTTCGATTGCAAGCCCATCCGGATTGGTATCGGTCTTGAGCATCAATGGAGTCACAGAGCCTAGCAATACCGCCTTAGCGACGCGCGTGGTGCCGTGGCGACCGATATAACGTGCGACCTCTCCGCCGCCTGTGGAATGCCCCACCAGCGTGATGCCGGTCAGGTCGAGTTTTTCGATGAGCGCCGACAAGTCATCGGCGTAAGTGTCCATATCATTGCCGTCGTAGGGCTGGCTCGAACGGCCATGACCGCGCCTGTCGTGTGCGATGCAGCGATAACCGTTGGCGGCTAGAAATACCATCTGGCTTTCCCATGCATCGGCATTGAGCGGCCAGCCGTGGCAGAACACCACGGCTCGTCCCGTGCCCCAATCCTTGTAATAAATTTCCGTGCCGTCCTGCGTGGTGATCGAACTCATTGTGTGCTCCCCAAGATATTATTCGACGGGCACAGTGCGCTGTCTGGCGCTTTCATTCTGTGCCCTAACACACATAAATTGACGTTTGCTATGTGTGTTAGGGCACAGCAACGGGATGCGCGAGCAGACATCATTCGCCAAACTTGGAATTTTCCAGGCAACAGGAGAGCGACCTGAAAAAAAACATCATCAACACAGCATCAATATCGCGCAGAGATGTGCTGCGCGGCACACTGGCCGTGGCTTGCAGCATGTTGCTGCCGCTCGCGCTTTCCAGTTCACCGGCAGTCGCTGCTGAAGCGGCCGCCAAAAAAATGTCCAAGAATAGTGCGCGTTATACGGAACACGCAACGGGTGAAAAGAAATGCAGCGCATGCGCGAATTTCATCGCCGCATCGAATACCTGCAAGTTGGTGGAAGGGAAGGTCACCCCCGGTGGCGGATGTGCTTTGTGGGTCAAACAGGTTTGAGGTATAGTGTTTGCATGGCTTTAAACTGGCTCTGCTCTTCACTTGGGGTGATCTAATGTACGTGATTGGTCATCAAAACATAGGCATGAATATCGCAGCCGTGTTTGTCGCAGGCTAACTGCAATTTTTCCAGATAGAAGTGGTAGTCAGGATCAGCACAAAATATCTCACTACGATTGTTGCCGCACAGAATGGCATGCTACGGTTGGCTTGGAATCACAAACCTAGGTAAGCGTGCCATTTTTCATTCCCAATTTATATGGAAGTGGCAGTGTATCGTTCCCAATAAAAAAATCAATGGAGTCTGACCCATTGATTTTTAGGCTGAACACTAATTCCTGCGCCGGTTTGCCGGTGCGTTTGAGAAACCCGATTCGCTTTATTCTTGTGTTCATCCCGGTTCGCGTCCACAAGTCGGGAAATAGGCTGTCTACCAAACATCCTTTATCTCGTAATAGATGCCCTATAAATTCTGGAAATGGGTTTGCATCTGTGCCATGATTCATGGCGGTCTCCTGAGTTGTTTTGGATGTTTGCAAGATAGCCATTATTATACTCTTTGCGAAACGTTATTTATTAATTTAATCAATAAGTTAATATAATTTTTCTGGTGAATTTGAACCCCGAAACGTTATATCTTATTATTCATGGGAGAAGCAAATGCGTATACAAAGATTACTCGTCATGGCAATTTTTTGCCTGTTTTCTTTGAATTTAGCCGCAGATGAGATTTCCGCGAATCGTTTGGAGCGCATTAAAACAAACAAAATTATGCGGGTGTGCATCTGGCCCGACTATTACGGCATCACCTACCGCAACCCGAAAACACAGCAGCTCTCCGGCATCGATATTGATATGGCCAACGAGTTCGGCAAGGACCTGGGCGTTGTAGTCCAGTTCGTTGACAGCTCCTTCTCCAAACTGATCAACGATGTAACTCAGGACCAGTGCGACATTGCCATGTTCGCTATCGGCATCACTCCCGTGCGCATGGAAATGCTGCGCTTCACTCAACCTCACCTTGCCAGCGATATCTTTGCGATCACCACCAAGACTAACCGGCGCATAAAGGCTTGGGAGGATATAGACAAGGCGGGCTCGGTGGTGGCTGTCGCCAAAGGTACTCTGCACGAACCGGTCATGAAAGAAAAGCTCAAGGCCGCAAAGTTGCTTGTTCTCGATACCCCTTCGGCGCGCGAACAGGAAGTCGAGTCCGGGCGCGCTGATGTCTTTATGACCGACTATCCCTACAGCCAACGCTTTCTGGTGAATGCAGACTGGGCGCGGCTGATCTCTTCACCCGGCGTTTATCACATCACGCCCTATGCGTACGCCATGAAACCCGGCGACGATATTTGGCATGCACGCGCCGAACGTTTCGTGAGCGATATAAAGCGCGATGGCCGTTTGATCGCTTCCGCAAAAAAGCACAAGCTCGATCCTATTATCACTAAATAATTCTGCCCAAGCATGCGCCAAATATTTTTCTGGGCCACGTTGCTGTTTTTTTCAGCCATGCTCGGACTCGGTGCGTTTGTCTCTTGGCGTCTGCATGCCTCCGCTATCGCCAACGGTCTTGAAATTTCGGAGATGCATACGCGCAGTTTCGAAGACTTTTTAACGCAAAATATACGTATTGTCGAACTGGCGGTTACCAACTCGATCCCTCAGGAACCCGGGCCTGCCAGCCTGCGCAACATCAAGAGTGCGTTCATAAAAACCCTGCATCAAACGCCCATCATGCGCTCGATGTCCCTGCTCGACGAGCACGGAAAAATCATCGTTAGCTCCAATCCGGCTAACATCGGTTTGAGGGTGACGACAGAAGAATATCTTCCGATCGGAAATCCGCAGCAACAGCTCTTGCGTATTGGACACCCTTGGGCGGGACGGGACTTTGCCGGCGGCAGGGAAACCACACCCCAAGAGCCAGTCGGTGCCGAAGAACAAAGCTTCATCCCCATAAAGCAGTCATTGATGCTCGGGGATCGCCACATAACAGTGCTCGTGGCTCTCAATCCTGACTACGTGGTAAACCACATGCAGCACAAGATCGACGCGAACGACGGAGGCGCGGAGGTTATTCTTTACGACGGCACACTCCTGATCGACTCCGACCCCTCGTCCCGCGCGGGAATATTGAGCGATGATGTCATACGCGGCTTCCATCTCTCTGAAATTGAATCGGGACGATATGAAAAAGATCTGGGCACTGGGGAAAAGGATCTGATCTCCTTCCGGGCTTCGCGCCTATACCCGATTGTTGTGGTCACACACATCCATCGCGAGCATGCCCTGCAGCAGTGGCTGTCCGAAGTCAAAACCCTGCTTGCCGTGGTTATTCCCGCATTGCTGTCGGTTAGTCTGATTTCTTTTGCCTACTATCGCCGCCAAAACCAGATTGCCGAGCAGCGCATTGAATCCGAACGAATCCAGCGAATTAACGCCACCGTGTTTGACGCCAGCGCCGAATCGATCACCATCACGGATGCCAACACCAATATCATTTCGGTAAACAACGCATTTGTTCGTAACACCGGCTTTTTGCCCGAAGAAGTCATAGGGCGTAACCCGCGCATCCTGTCATCCGGCCAACAGGACAAAGGTTTCTATCGGCATATGTGGGCAAAGCTCTTGAAGGAGGGTTTTTGGGAGGGCGAACTCATCAATCGCAACAAGGATGGCAAGCTTCGCAACGTCCATTTGTCGATTTCCGCCTCGCGCGACAGCGCGGGAACTCTTCAGCATTATATTGGTGTCACCGCCGATATCACCGAGCGCAAGCGGTCTGAAACTGAAATTCACAATCTTGCCTTCTACGACACGCTGACCAGCCTGCCCAACCGGCGCATGCTGATAGACAGGCTGAAAGCCTCGCTGTCCGCTTCGGCGCGCAACCAGCATTTCGGCGGCTTATTGTTTGTCGACATGGACAACTTTAAAACGCTCAACGATACCCTTGGCCATGAATACGGCGATCTGTTGTTGATTGAGGTGGCCAAGCGTATTAAATCTTGCGTTCGCGAAATGGATACAGTTGCACGTGTGGGGGGCGATGATTTTATCGTGCTTCTTGAGGATGTCGATGCAAACATCGGGCACGCCTCACAGAAGATTGCCCTCATCGCCGAAAAAATACGCGCTTCCCTCACTGCGACCTACCAGCTGAATAACAATGAATACCTCATTTCCTCCAGTATCGGCGTCAGTATTTTTCACGGCGAAGAGCTTACGATCAACGATCTGCTCAAACACGCCGAAATGGCGATGTACCGCGCCAAAGAGTCGGGGCGCAATGCTGTGTGCTTATTCGACCCCGCGATGCAACTGGCGACTGAAGCACGCGCCGCGTTGGAAGCGGATTTGCGCCGTGCAGTGCAAGGCCAACAATTGCAACTGTATTACCAGATTCAAGTGGACAACGACCGCAATCCGATTGGGGCGGAAGCACTGGTGCGCTGGATTCATCCCGCGCGCGGCATGATTTCTCCCGCCCAGTTCATTCCGCTTGCGGAGGAAAGCTCGCTGATTCTCGATATAGGCGAATGGGTGCTGGATACCGCCTGCCGGCAACTTGCGGCTTGGTCCAAGATGGAGCGCACCCGCCACTTTGTGCTGGCCGTCAACGTAAGCGGGCGACAATTTAAACAGGCCGATTTCGTTAAAAAGGTAGCCGGTATTTTGCATGCCCACGGGGTGGACGCCTCACGTTTAAAGCTGGAGCTGACCGAAAGCGTGGTTCTAAATGACGTCACCGATGTGGTTCGCAAAATGCATGCATTAAAAGCGCTCAGGGTACGTTTGTCGATGGATGATTTCGGCACCGGCTATTCATCGCTGTCCAATCTGAAGCAATTGCCGCTGGACCAGATAAAAATTGACCAGAGCTTTGTACGCGACATGACGTTCGACCAAAATGATGTGGTGATGGTGCAAACCATCATCGACATGGCAAAGAACTTCCGCCTGAACGTCATCGCCGAAGGAGTGGAAACCGAAGCGCAGCAACTGCTGCTAAAAGAATTGGGTTGCATGGCTTATCAGGGCTACCTCTTTAGCAAGCCCGTTCCGATTGAACAGTTTGAGGCGTTACTTAAAAACTAAGCACAACTCAATGATTTAATTTATTAAATTTACTTCCTGATTTTCCGCGTTATTAAGCTCACCCGAAGCAATTATTGAGTGCAAACGGAAAAATCGAGGATGCATGTGGTTTAACTCGATATACTTTTCCACTTTTAATTTTTCAGAAACTGCATGATCAGATTTACTTCAAACAAGCGGTAAAATGTCCCGACTCACCACACCGATTACTCAAATGACCGTCCCTCTGTCTCAAAAAATCCTCAACGATACTTTTGGTTACACCACTTTTCGCGGCGCACAGCAGTCAATTGTTGAGCACGTTGCGGCAGGCGGTGATGCCTTGGTATTGATGCCGACGGGTGGCGGAAAATCTCTTTGTTATCAAATACCTGCGTTATTAAGAAGCGGGGTTGGTGTTGTTGTATCGCCGTTGATCGCGCTGATGCAGGATCAGGTGGATGCGCTTAAGCAGTTGGGGGTGTCTGCCGCGTTTTTGAATTCCAGTCTGGATGCGACGACTTCGCGCGAGGTGGTGCGGCAATTGATGCGCGGCGAAATAAAGCTGTTGTATGTGGCACCGGAACGGCTGGTGATGGAAGGATTTTTGGAGTTGCTGGAGAAGCTGCGGGACGAAAATAAGTTGGCGCTATTCGCCATCGATGAAGCGCACTGTGTGTCGCAATGGGGGCATGATTTTCGCCCCGAGTATCGCGCTTTAACCATCCTGCATGAACGTTTTCCCGAGGTGCCGCGCATCGCGCTGACGGCTACCGCCGATGCGCCCACGCGACGTGAAATTATTGAACGTTTACAGTTGGAGCATGCACAACAATTCGTGTCGAGCTTTGACCGTCCCAACATCCGTTATCGCATCACGCAAAAGAATAATGCAAAACAACAATTGCAAACTTTTCTGGAAGCCGAGCATCCCAACGATGCGGGCATTGTGTATTGCTTGTCGCGCAAGAAAGTGGATGAAACGGCGGCTTGGTTGAAGGAGCAGGGCTGGGATGCGTTACCGTATCACGCGGGAATGGATGCGGCTTCGCGTCAAAAAAATCAGAGCCGATTCTTGCGTGAAGAGGGCGTGATTATGGTGGCCACGGTGGCCTTTGGCATGGGCATCGACAAACCCAACGTGCGCTTTGTGGCGCATCTGGATTTGCCGAAAAGTATGGAGGGGTATTATCAGGAAACCGGTAGGGCAGGTCGAGACGGTTTGCCCGCCAATGCCTGGATGACCTTTGGCGTGGGTGATGTTATTTCGATGCGGCAGATGCTGTTGTCCGGTGAAGCGCCGGAAGAGCGCAAGCGGGTGGAGTTGCAAAAACTGGATGCCCTGCTGGGCTTTTGCGAGTCTACCGAATGTCGTCATCAGACTATTTTGAGATATTTTGGCGAGGAGTATCCGGGGCATTGCCAGGAATGTGATAACTGTCTTGAGCCGGTGCAAAAGTGGAATGCGACACAGGCCGCGCAGATGGCGATGTCTTGCGTGTATCGCACCGGGCAACGCTTTGGTGTCATGCATTTGATCGATGTGTTGCTGGGAAAAGACACTGCCAAAATTAAGCAATTTAATCATCAGCAACTGTCGGTGTTTGGCATCGGCAAAGAATTGGCACAGGGGCAATGGAGCAGTGTGTACCGGCAACTGGTGGCGGGTGGTTTGCTGGAGGCAGATATTGAAGCGTATGGCGGATTAAAGCTGACCGAAATTTCGCGCCCGGTGTTGCGCGGGGAGCAGGAAGTCTGGATGCGTCAAGATGCGGAAAAGATAAAGCGTCCCAAAGTAGCGGGGCGCAAGTCGGCATTTTCCGGCAATGAAGATCCGTTGTGGCAAGCGCTCAAGTCCAAGCGCATGGAACTTGCCCGCGAACAGGGCGTGCCGCCGTACGTGATTTTTCACGATGCAACGCTGCTGGAAATTATGCAGCAGCGTCCCGGCAGTTTGCCGGAGATGGCGCGTATCAGCGGAGTTGGGCAGGCCAAGTTGAGCAAATACGGCGATGCTTTTTTGCAGGTGTTGGAGGAAATGGCTTGAATGTAGTAACATGGCTACATTCAATATGCGGAGGTTTTCATCATGATTACAACTTTGTCCAGTCGTGAATTTAATCAACGTGCCAGCGATGCCAAACGTGCTGCCAATGAAGGACCGGTGTTCATTACTGACCGTGGTAAGCCTGCGCATGTATTGTTGAGTATGGATGATTACCGGAAGTTAACCGGCGCACAGCAAAAAATCGCAGATCTGCTGGCTTCGCCGAGTGCGGAGGAGTTGGTAGAGTTTGATTTACCCGAGTTGCGTGATGTAGCCCGCGCAGCCAGTTTTGAATGATGTTTATTCTCGATACAAATGTAGTTTCCGAACTCAGAAAAGTGCGTCTCGGCAAGGCGGACAAGTGTGTGTCACTATGGGCGGATAGTGTGGACGTTGCAGATTTATACCTGTCTGTTATCACGGTGCAAGAGCTGGAAATTGGAGTGCAACTTATCGAGCGGCGCGATGTGGCACAGGGGGCGATTCTGCGGGGATGGTTGAATAATCAAGTGCTCCCCGCTTTCGCGGGACGCATTTTGCCGATTGATGCGAATATTGCGCAACGCAGTGCAAGTTTCCATGTGCCCGATCCGCAACCTGTGCGTGATAGCTTGATTGCCGCGACGGCGCTGATTCACGGAATGACTGTGGTGACGCGCAATGTGGCCGACTTTCAAATGCCGGGAGTTTCCTTGCTGAACCCCTGGACTTGGGGAAGTAAATAATAGGCGCTCTTTAGTCTTTCCTTTTAAATACGTACACTGCCGATTCCAGCTCCGGCGGCAACAGCAGCTTGGCCAATTGCGGGGCTTCTTCAAGCGTAAATTTGGTCTGCAGTTTGTAGTCTTTCCAGTTGCCGAAGGCAAACGTGTGGCGGCTGCCGATGACAATATAAAGCTGCACGCTGGGGGTGCTGAAGACGAATTTTTCGAAGTCGTTTTGCGCGGGCGGCCAGGAGCAAATAACCACTTCCGGCGCGTATTTGACAAGCGCTTCGCGTGCGTCCATTTTGATCACCCATTCGGGATATTTTACCGCTTTGCTCCATCCGTAATTATCCGTGGCGCATATTACAACTCCTTGATTATTAAGGAATTTTGTTAGTGTTCCGTCGCCCGCGCCAATCTCCAGACAGCTTCTGCCCGCGATTAGTTTAGCCAGCTCGCCGATCAGTTCATGTGAATAAAAACAATAGATTCCGCGCGGCTGTACCAGAGACATGAGGCGTTTGCGTTGCCAGACCAGCGGCCAGAAAAGTTTGAACCAGAACAGTGCAGCCGGTTTGCGGATTAAATCCCGTTCAAACAAGAGCTTCTGCGCGATAAAACCGTTCCATAAATTGAAGCGTAACTTCCCCTTACTTGCCCCCGTGTCGGCAGCCAAGGTTGAAAGGCATAATTTTTTTACCGATTCGTGAGCAATGCGACTGCGCACATAATGAGATAGCATGGCCTGCTGATTTTGTTGGCGTTTTCCGGCGGATGACAGGGGCGCGGAAACCCGTTGCAAATAGTCTTTTAATTCCTGCGCAACACCGCGTTGCACAATGCCGGCAATTTCCTGTTGAACAACGTCCCAATCCTCGGGAAACTTTGCGCAAAGCTCATCCAGCGAGGGATTGGTATTCAACCAAGCCAGTGTATTTTTATAACTACTTGTTTTCATGGTATATTTTATATTTCAGGGAATTGTTTATCGTGCTGTATTTTAGCAGTCGCAAATGTTACGACATTTTGTCGACGACTTTGAGCATCAAGGTATAATTTGCCCAATAAAAAAATAATAATTCAAGCTTTCAGGGAACCCCAGATGATGCCGATCCGCTTTATCCGTCTGTTTGCATGCCTATTTTTGTTGTTATTTGCTTCGTCTGCGGTCTATGCGCGGGATGCCGGTAACGTTTACAGTTTGCTTATTTTGGATTCGCAAATGGGCAATCCGTATGATGAAGTGCGCACGGCTTTAATTCAAGCACTCAACGGTTATGGTTTTCGCGAGGGAAAAAATCTGCGCGTTACGCTACGGGTGACCGGAAATGATGTTGTCGCGGGAGAGCAAACGCTGCGTGACGCGATGCAAAAAGATCACTACGATGTGATTTTTGTAGGCGGTACGGTAGCCACTATTTCTGCTAAAAATGTGCTGTTGGGCAATGCAAAGCAGCCGGTGATATTTGGCTCGCCCACCGATCCGGTAGGCATCGGCGTCATTAAAGATTTTAGCAGCGCGCCGTTTGCCAATTTCACCGGGGTCTGTTATCCCGTCCCCCCTAAAGCGCGCTTGAAGTTTATCAGGCAGTTTTTACCGGGGGTAAAAACCTTGGGTTTGATCTATGCGGATATGCCGCAGTCGCACAGCTATAACAAATGGTTGCAGGATTTATTGGCCAATGATGCGGAGTTTAAAGGGCTCAAAATTATTTTCCGCCCGGTGCCGTTAATCACCGGAGAAAATGGCGATAAACAAATGGCTGATGCGGCGATTCCGTTGATAAAAGAGTTGGATGCGCAGGTTGATGCTTTTATCAAACCCAATGATCAACTCGGTACCCGACGCTTATTTGCCGAGACGGTTTATAAAACAGCGACTAAGCCTTTGATTGGCATCACCAGAGATGATGTGATGGGGCATTGGGGTTCAACCGCAGTGATCTATCCTTCGCATAGCAGCATTGGCCAACAAACGGCGCGCATGATCAAAGAGATTTTTCAGGGAAAAAATACAGCTGAAATTTATCCGGAGTGGCCAAAAAAATATGGATTTGCGGTTGATTTACCCAAGGCCCGCCAATTTAAGATCGCTGTGCCGGTTGAGCTGCTGCAACTGGCCGGCGAGAATGTCGTTAAATAATTACACCTTTAAATACATATAGTTAATGAAGCTAAACCGAAAAATCCTGCTACTCACTATCAGCATTCTGTTTGTCGCGATGCTGGCGAGTTCTATCGTTAGCATTATCAGTTTTCGGAAAAACTATACCGAAGCGTTGATTTCTGGAAGTTACGGAATCGGTCAAAGTTTAAACAGCATTATTGGTGAAATGTTGGCGCTGGGATTGCCGCTGGAAAGTCTGGCGGGAATGGATAAAAAATTACGACAGTTGCTGGAAAGTAATCCGCATATTAGTTATGTCGGTATTGCCGATCTGAAGGGCAAGGCGGTTTATCACAGCACGCCGGAATTGATCGGAAATGTGTTCAAGGATGAGGTGATGCAGAACAGTGCGGCATCGCTTAATCTGCTGACACAGACTTATCAGCGCTTTGATGGTAAAGAATATTTTGACGTGAGTTTGCCGATTTTTGATGCCAATAAAACGCATATCGGCGTGATTCGTTTGGGGTTTCTGACCGAGGTGGTCAACGCAAAAGTTCGCGATGCCATCATTCAGGTCACTATTAATTTCACCCTGGCTTTCATTTTAATATCATTTTTAATCAACTACTTGCTAATGAGGCTGGTGAGTAAGCCGGTGATCGCGTTATCCGAGCAGGCGCGAAAAATTGCCGGCGGAAAATTTGATGTGGCTCTGCCTGCGGCCAATAATGATGAAATCGGCGAGCTGTCGAATTCGATCAGCGTGATGGCGACCACCATCAAGTCCCAAATGGAGGATTTAAAAAATTCCCGCGACGATCTGGATGTGCTGGTGCAGCAGCGCACGGCGCAATTGGGCGAGGCCAATACCCATCTGTTGGAGCAAAATCAGGAGCTGGAAAAAACCCTTGCTTTAAAAGACGAATTGGCCACCCAGCAACAAATTTCCGAGTCGAAATATCGCCTGCTATTTGAATCGAGTTCGGATGCGGTCATGCTGTTGGATGACAAGCATTTTATCGACTGCAACGAAGCGACTGTGAAAATGTTCGGTTGTCGCGATGTACAGGAACTCTGCACCCTGCACCCCGGGCAAATGTCCCCTCCCACACAAGCCAATGGCGCCAACTCGATGGAGTTTGCCAAAAAGTATATTCAAGCGGCCTTCGACAATAAAAGTCAATTTTTTGAATGGACACACCGGCGCATGGATACGGGCGCCGACTTTCCGGCAGAGGTGTTGCTCAATTCATTAATGCTGGACGGCAAGCCGGTTTTGCAGGCGGTGGTGCGCGATATTTCCGAGCGAAAAGCCGCTGCGGAAGAAATTAATAATTTGGCATTTTTTGACCCGCTGACCGGCTTGCCCAATCGGCGTTTATTGCTGAACCGGCTTAAGCATTCTTTGGCCTCTATTTCGCGCACTAACCGGCAAGGTGCGCTGCTGTTTATCGACCTCGACAATTTTAAAACGTTAAACGACACGCTCGGGCATGACATGGGTGATGTTTTGTTGTGCCAGGTAGCGCAGCGTCTTAACGGTTGCGTGCGGGAAGGTGATACCGTCGCGCGTTTGGGGGGCGATGAATTTGTCGTGATGCTGGAAGATTTAAGCGGTCAAACCAATGCGGCAGCGGCCCAGGCCAAGGCGGTTTGCGAAAAAATTCTAAGTTCGCTGAACCAGCCCTATTTGTTGAATTCGCTTGAATATCACAATACACCCAGCATTGGCGCCACCCTGTTTAGCGACCAGCAGAAATCAATCGATGAGCTGATGAAGCAGGCCGATATCGCCATGTATCAATCAAAAAAAGCCGGGCGCAACACGCTGCGTTTTTTTGATCCGCAGATGCAGGAAACCATTACTGCGCGCGCCCATTTGGAAGATACTTTGCGCAGTGCGCTGGCGAATCACGAGTTTCAATTATATTTCCAGGTTCAAGTGGATCATCATCATCATCCCATGGGTGCCGAAGTGTTAATTCGCTGGATACATCCGCAGCACGGTTTGGTGGCGCCCGCGCACTTTATTCCCCTGGCGGAAGAGTCCGGCTTGATTCTCCCCATTGGGCTATGGGTGCTGAATACGGCGTGCGCCCAGCTTAGCGCCTGGCAGGAAAACATCCTTACCGCGCATTTGGTGTTGGCGGTGAACGTGAGTGCCAAGCAATTTCGGCAGCCGGATTTTGTGGCGCAAGTGTCAGACGCAATCAATTACCACGGAATTAATCCCAAGCTGCTTAAACTTGAGTTAACCGAAAGTATGCTGCTGGAAGATGTTGAGGCGACCATTGCCACCATGAATGCCTTAAATATGCTGGGTGTGCAATTTTCGCTGGATGACTTTGGCACGGGTTATTCTTCGCTGCAATATCTGAAACGCTTGCCGTTGAATCAAATCAAAATCGACCAGTCGTTTGTGCGCGATCTGGTCATCGATCAAAGTGATCGCGCGATTGTGCGCACCATCATCGCCATGGCCGGCAGTCTTAATTTGAATATTATTGCCGAAGGCGTGGAAACAGAAGATCAGCGCCAACTCCTGTTGAGCAAAGGTTGTACCCATTATCAGGGCTATCTATTTAGCAGGCCGGTGCCGATCGAGTCGTTTGAAGCGCTCCTGCTGCACGTTTGATTTTTGTCTTGAGTTTCTTTTCGGGTAAACTCCCCGTTTTATTTTTCATAACTTTTTGCAGGGAATCATCATGGCTGTCCAATATGTAATGTCAATGCTCCGCGTGAGCAAAATTGTTCCACCTAAGCGTCAGATTATTAAGGATATTTCTTTAAGCTTTTTTCCGGGCGCCAAAATTGGTTTGCTGGGTTTAAACGGCTCGGGTAAATCCACCGTGCTGCGCATCATGGCGAAACAGGACACGGAATTCGACGGTGAAGTGCAGCACCAGCCAAATATCCGCATCGGCTATTTGGAGCAGGAGCCGAAACTTGATCCTGCTAAAACCGTGCGTCAGGAAGTGGAATCCGCTTTGGGCGAAGTAATGGAAGCGCAAGCCAAACTGGATGCGGTGTACGCTGCCTATGCCGAAGAGAACGCCGACTTCGATGCACTCGCCGCCGAACAAGCGCGTCTGGAAAACATCATTGCCGCATCGGGTAGCGATGCTTCGCACCAGATGGAAATTGCCGCCGATGCCTTGCGTCTTCCTGAATGGGATGCCGTGATCAAGAATCTTTCCGGTGGTGAAAAGCGCCGCGTGGCACTGTGCAAACTGCTGCTGGAAAAGCCCGACATGTTGTTGCTGGACGAGCCGACCAACCACTTGGATGCCGAATCGGTGGAATGGCTGGAACAATTCCTCGTGCGCTTCCCCGGCACCGTGGTTGCCGTCACCCACGATCGCTACTTCCTCGACAACGCCGCCGAATGGATTCTCGAACTCGACCGTGGCCAAGGTATTCCGTGGAAGGGTAATTACTCCAGCTGGCTGGAGCAAAAGGGCGCGCGTCTGGAGACAGAAAATAAACAACTCGATGCGCATTCCAAAGCGATGAAAAAAGAGTTGGAATGGGTGCGCCAAAATCCGAAAGGACGTCAGGCGAAATCCAAAGCGCGTATCGCAAGATTTGAAGAGCTGAATTCGCAGGAACATCAGTCACGCAACGAAACACAGGAAATTTTCATCCCCGTCGGCGAACGTCTGGGCAATGAAGTTATCGAATTCGACGGCGTGAGCAAAGCCTACGGCGACCGTCTGCTGATCGACAATCTCAGTTTCAAGATTCCGCCTGGCGCTATCGTCGGTATCATCGGCCCCAACGGCGCGGGTAAATCGACATTGTTCCGCATGATTACCGGCAAAGAACAGCCGGATAGCGGTACTGTGAAGATCGGCCAGACCGTGAAGATTGCCCACGTTGACCAAGCGCGCGATTCACTTGAGGCCGACAAGACCGTGTTCGACGCCATCTCCGGCGGCAACGATATTTTGACCGTGGGCAAATACGAAACCCCGGCGCGCGCCTACATCGGCCGCTTCAACTTCAAGGGAGCTGATCAGGCCAAGATCGTTGGCCAACTCTCCGGCGGTGAGCGCGGACGTTTGCACTTGGCACAAACCCTCATCTCCGGCGGTAACGTGCTGCTGCTCGACGAACCTTCCAACGACCTCGACGTGGAAACCCTGCGCGCGCTCGAAGACGCGCTGCTTGAGTTTGCCGGCTGCGTCGCCGTCATCTCCCACGACCGCTGGTTCCTCGACCGCATCGCCACGCATATTCTGGCTTGTGAAGGCGATTCCAAGTGGACGTTCTTTGATGGCAACTATCAGGAATATGAGGCGGATAAGAAGAAGCGGCTGGGTGAAGAAGGCGCGAAGCCTAAGCGGATTCGGTATAAGCCGATTAGTCGTTAAGCCAGTATAGATGCCGTTTGCCCTGAGCAAGTCGAAGGGTGAACGGCATCTACCCTATAACCGTTTAAGCTAAACTAGCATCAGACAGTTCGCCGCTAACCAAGGAGGTCATCATGCAAGCCATCGAATTTAACTCGCATCTTGAACACGGACAGATTGCAGTGCCCAAAACTCTCCATTTGGTAGAAGGTCAGCCAGTCAGGGTTTTGATCCTGCTGGACGAGGCCTCAGGCAAAAAAACAAGCCAAGCTGGTGGTGCAAAAAACGTGTGGGAGCGGACAGCCGGGGCTTGGCAGGGCGAGCAGTTGGTGCGTGAGCCGCAGGGCGAATACGAACAACGGCTGGACTTGGAATAATGCTGTACTTGCCGGATACCAACGTCTGGATTCGTCACCTCAATCCTGCTCCATCTATCCTAAAAGCCAAGTTGTCGGCACATCCGCTTGGGCAGATCGCATTGTGCGATGTGGTGAAAGCTGAGCTGTATTACGGCGCATATAAAAGTGCACGGCGGGAAATAAATCTGGCACTGCTCAAAACGCTTTTCTCAGAATTTTCGAGTCTGCCTTTTGACGGCGAAGCCGCTCGGATATTCGGCGATATTCGCGCCGACCTTGCACGAAAAGGAAAAATCATCGGCCCTTATGATTTGCAGATTGCCGCGATTGCATTGGCTCATGACTGCGTTCTGGTCACGCACAATACGGGCGAGTTTTCACGTATTGTGGGGTTGAAGTTGGAAGATTGGGAAGCGGGGAAATGATTGTGGAAACCGAGGTCTGTCCCCGTTGTATTTCTAAGCGAGTCAAAAGGGGCTGGTATGTTTGAGGATGTTGGTAGAACGATCAAAGCAATTCTTTACGACAGAATCACTAGCCCACTCTTTGGAACATTTGTTCTATCTTGGTGTGGATGGAACTGGCGCCTGATTTTGTTATTTCTTACTGATTCATCCACGGCAGTCGTGAAGAAGTTTGAATATGTCGATTCAGATATATATCCGACAATCAGCGCAATTTTCATTCATGGACTCTTGTTGCCGCTAGCTACAACAGCATTTTTTATTTATGTATACCCTTGGTTTGCAAGAAAGGTGTATGGGCACTGGAGAGAGCAGCAGAATGAGTTAAAAAAACTTCAGCTTGAAAAGGATAGTGAGAAGCCGCTTACAAAAGAGGAAGCGCAAGAAATAACGAATCAGGCTCTGCTCTCGGAACTTCGATATCAAGATGAGCGTGAAAAACGAGAAGTGAGGATCAGAGACTTGGAAAACTTGGTTAAGTCACTGCAACCAGAGGTCGGGCTCGTCCCGGCAAATGAGCCAGATAAGCCGAAGGACTCGTCAATTCAAACATTGAAAGAAAAATTTCCAAAAAATGGAATGACGTATTCAAGAGAAATTCAAGAAGGAATGTTTTCTGTACTGCGAATGATCGACACTTTGGCACCGGGAAGTTCCATCGATAAAGACGACTTTATGAAGAAAGTTCCTAGTGACAGTGAACTATCCGAATTAGATAACATCGTTGTCCTTCATTGTTTAGATAATCTTTTAGAGGAAAGATACGTCCGTATAACGCCACGCGGATATCTTTCTGTTACACCCAAAGGTAGATCCGCGCTCGTTAACAAAAAGTTTGAAATTTAGAAAATAATAGCTAATGGGGTTAGCTCAGCATCGCAATATTTTGTAAAAATCACAATGAAAATTTCCCTCCCCTCTCTCTTTCTCATACTGCTTGCCGCCCTCCCTCCCACCGTCGCTGCGGCAGAGCCCGAGGTGATCTACTGGAACTCGGATGCGGGCAAGGCGTTGCGCGCCAGGATAGCGCCCGAAGAAGATTATTGGCAGCTCATTCCCTGGTTCACGGAGCAGGTGAACCAGACCTATTGCGGTGTGGCCAGCGCGGTGACGGTGCTGAATGCGATGCCGATCAAGAAGCCGGTCGATCCCATCTATGCGCCGCATGCCTATTTCACGCAAAGCAATTTCTTTACGCCGGAGGTGGTGAAGGTCATCAGTCCGCAGACGGTGCGTAATCAGGGCATGACCCGCGATGAGATGGTGAAGACGCTGATGCGGCATGGAGTCAAGGCGGCGACTGTTGCGGGCGATAGCGTGGATGAGTCTGCGCTGCGTGCGCTGGTGCAGAAGGCGATGGGCGATGACGGGCAGTTTGTGCTGGTGAACTTTTTGCGCGAGTCGTTGGGGCAGGCAGGCGGGGGACATTGGTCGGTGTTGGCGGCCTATGATGCGCAGTCGGATCGGGCGCTGATCCTCGATGTGTCGAAGTATATGTACGCCCCGGAGTGGGTCACTATCCATACGATGCGCAAGGCGATAGACACGCTGGATACCACCAGCAACAGGGCGCGGGGGCTGGTGTTCGTGTCGCAATAGCTTTTGAAGTGCAATGAGCATCAGGTAGTCACTCAGTAAAGCGCTGCACTTGTTGACGATTTGAAATCCCCATAGACCTCTGCGAAGGAAGAATGATGAAAAAGCTCCTGATGTCCTTTGCGTTGTTGCTGACTGGTTGTGTCGGGCTTCCCGAAAACGTTAAACCTGTCGATCATTTCAATTCGGATAAATACCTCGGCAAGTGGTTTGAGATCGCCAGGCTGGATCATTCATTTGAGCGCGGTCTCTCCAAGGTGAGCGCAAGTTACAGCCTGCGAGATGACGGTGGCATCCGTGTGATCAATCGCGGTTACGATGCGCAAAAACAGCAGTGGAAAGAAGCCGAGGGCAAGGCCTATTTCGTGAATGGCACCGATCAAGGTTATCTGAAGGTGTCTTTCTTCGGCCCATTTTATGGCGCTTATATTGTGGTTGAACTGGATCAGGATGATTACCAATATTCACTGGTCAGCGGGCCGGATAAATCCTATTTGTGGATTTTGTCGCGCATGCCACAGATGAATCAAGAGACTCAAAAACGCCTTGTGGAAAAAGCGGCTGCATTGGGGTTTGATACGGGCAAGCTGATTTTTGTAGAGCAAGACAGTAGAAACTAGTGGGGCGGCATCACATGACAATAGGGGACAGACAACGGTTTCCGAATTGAAATAGGGCAGTGGAACCTCAGGGACTGACTAAACGAATCGCAAAGCTAATAGCATCGCAATAGTTTTCCTATCGCGACACGGAGTAAAAGCTGAAGCATCTACGGAGATCACATCATGAAAACCGACCTGATTTACTCCCTGACAGATAACTTTGAAGCGCATGCACAGCAGACCGAAGGCGGGGTTGAGTTCTGGCTTGCGCGTGATCTCCAGCATCTGTTGGGTTATACCGAGTGGCGGAATTTCACTGCCGTTATATCCAAAGCGAAAACAGCCTGCGAAGTATCCGGGCACGCTATTTCGGATCATTTTGTTGACGTCAACAAAACGATCCAAATGCCCAAGGGGGCTGAGAAAGAAGTCGAGGACATCATGCTTAGCAGGTACGCCTGTTACCTCGTGGCACAGAACGGTGATCCGAGGAAGCAGGAGATTGCCTTTGCCCAGACTTACTTCGCCATCCAGTCACGTCGGGCAGAGTTGATTGAGCAGCGCTTGCTGGAAGCAGAACGTATCTCCGCCCGTAAAAAACTCACCACAACAGAGAAAGAATTATCTCAGGTTATCTACGAGCAAACGGGAGGCAATCAGGATTTCGCTTTGATCCGCAGTAAAGGCGACCATGCCCTGTTTGGTAAATCCACTCAGGCGATGAAAACGCAATGGAAAGTGCCGGACAGTCGTCCCTTGGCTGATTTTGCGCCCACTATCATTCTCAAGGCCAAGGACTTCGCCGCAGAAATTACTATTTTCAATGCCAAGCAAAACAGGCTGACGAGTGAGGGGGCGATCTCCAGCGAACACGTCACCAACAATGAAGCCGTCCGCAAAACCTTGCTCGAACGCGGTATACGTCCCGAAAGTTTGCCTGCCGCAGAGGATGTGAAGAAGGTGGAGCGCCGCCTTGCTTCGGAAGAAAAGAAGTCGCTGAAAAATCCCGATGCGTTGGATAAATAAGAATGCTCTTGGCAACCTGCTTGCTGATAAAGAGTTGAAGGAGATTTGCAAAAATGAAAAGTAAAATCCTTGATGCGGTACACCAAACTGCCACCGGATTGCATAAATCCGGCACGATCACAGATGTGACGATGCGTGAATTCGACAAGCTCTGTCTTCGGCCCGTGCATGTCTTGCAGCCAGCGCAAATTAAAAAATTGCGCGAGAAGGCCAAGATCAGCCAAGCCGTATTTGCCGCATATCTGAATACCAGTGTATCAACCGTGCAGAAGTGGGAGATCGGCGAGAAAAAACCAAGCGGCATCGCGGTCAAGTTGCTGAACATCGTGGAGCGTAATGGCTTGGATGTTTTGGTTTAGCCGATGTCGACGATACCAACAGAGACAGTCACCACAGAAAATCGCTCCATTGCGGGGGATGCAAAGTTGAGTACGCCTGTGCGTTCTGGTGACACAGAGTCTTTTCTAGCTGCCATAGCGGGAACTTTGAGCGAGGATTTTCCGAATGAAATTACGGACGATGATCTTGGTACAGACGTTCCGCGTTACGAGTGGGGCTGAGTAATAGTACTTTTTTCCATGAGGCTGAAATGATTCCTGCAACTCTTAACATTACAGCGGTGGCGCAGGCTCGCGATTATGCATTGCGTCTGTCTTTTGACGACGGCACGGTGCAGACTGTGGCTTTCAAGCCATTCCTGTCGCTGTCGCGTCATCCCGATATTCGGATTAAAGGGGCCAGGCTCGAAATATTTCCCAGCTAATGTAAAATTAAACACGTTTGGCTCAAATTGTTTCTGTATGTGGCTTTCAACCTCATTGATCATTGAATCGAAAGGAGAATAGATCATGACTACAGGCACTATCCGTCTTCATCGCGTACTCCGGGCAAAACCGGAACGCATCTATAAAGCCTTCCTGAATGCGGAGGCAATGGCAAAGTGGCTTCCACCCTATGGCTTTACCTGCAAGGTTCATCACATGGATGCCAAGGTCGGCGGCACTTTCAGGATGTCGTTCACCAACTTCACGTCAGGCAACGGCCACTCGTTTGGCGGCCAATATCTTGAACTCGTGCCTTTTAAAACGATTTGTTATTCGGACAAATTCGACGATCCGAACCTGCCCGGAGAAATGAAGACGACGGTGACGCTAACGCAGGTGTCGTGCGGAACCGAGATCGCTATCGTGCAAGAAGGGTTGCCCGAAGTGATTCCGCTCGAAATGTGCTATCTCGGCTGGCAAGAGTCGCTCGCACAACTCGCGAACCTCGTTGAGCCGGAGATCCCGGATTGACGCTGTTAAGAAATTGAGCCGGAGCCAATGGAATCGGCATTGCAGTATTTTTTTACACATCGCCCGCAAGGGCGATGTTCATTTCTGAGACGGGAAAATCGCCCCGTAATGCCAGTGTTGAATTGCCCCCGATGGGGAAAGGGTTGAACGATTGCCTGCAAAGGCGCAAAGTGCAACGTCTGTGGTTGGCTTGAGCGGTTCCTTTTAACCTGATCCACTTCAATTGGAGGCTCATCATGTATTCACCTGTCACTATCCCTTTTGGGGCGAAGATGCTTTTTAATACGGCCACGATCAAACCCGGTGTGGCTTTCGAAGATGTCGAGGTGGCGCTGGCCGAGATGTGCAATGTGGTGAAGGACACTTACGGCGGCGACAAGGGCGGCTTCATTGCCGGCCAGGTTTATGAATTCTCCGGTTTCGTTTCGGACGAGGGCTCGTTGAGCGATTCGAGGTCGGCGGAAAAACATATTGCGATCGTGACTTACTGGAAATCTTTCGATGAGCATGAGCGGTCGCACGCGGACAAGGCATTCAAGGATAAATTCGCGGCCTTGGCCAAGTTGTGTGTCGAGAGCAAGGAATTGGGTTACGACATGCTCTGGCAGGGGGCGCTGGAATAGGTGATTCAAGGGGCTAGGGTAAGAGGAAGCAACCCCACTTCATCCCTGAGGAAAGAAAGGCAGTGAAACCGCATGACTGAATCTGCTTGGCGCGACATTGTATGGCTGACATTTTGTTGGATCGGCTACTTCGTCCTGCATTCTGCCTTGGCGTCGTTAGTGGTAAAGCGTCGCATTGCCACAGCCTGGCCAAGCTTAATGCCGTATTATCGTATTATATTCAATATGTTGGCGTTGCTCCTGATACTGCCGATAGTATGGCTCACGTATCACGATTCTGCGACTATGGTGTGGCGCTGGCAGGAAAGTGCCGCATGGCTAGCAAATGGGCTGGCGCTGGCTGCGATCATTGGCTTTTGGCTGAGTCTAAAGAGCTACGATATGCAGGAATTCCTTGGCCTGCGCCAGTTGCAGTTCCACGTCCGGAAGGTCGAGGATCAGGAGTGCTTCCATCTTTCCCCGTTTCACCGCTTCGTGCGTCACCCTTGGTATTTCTTCGGCCTGGTCCTGATTTGGACGCGCGATATGAGTGTGACGACGCTGTTATCCAGCGTGTTCATTACGCTCTACTTCATTGTCGGATCGAGGCTGGAGGAGAAGAAATTGCTGGTCTATCACGGGGACACTTACCGCCGCTATATGCAGCGCGTTCCCGGCTTGCTGCCGCTGCCCTGGAAATCCATTACGGAGGCTGAGGCTGAGGTGCTGCTGACGAAAAATAAATGCTTATAAATCATATAGATGAGATTGTCGCGGGGATAGCTGAACTTGGATAGCAGCGGTTTTGGATAGTGAATAGGGGAAACAATAAAACGCTCTTCTGCAAGCAATAAACCGCCCTGCGATTTATTTTGTTAAAGTGGCTCGGTCCACCCCATTTAATCAGGAGCGCTAACGATGAATGATATTTCTGTTGAATCAGGTAACAAGCGCAATATCTGGATGCGCGCATTGTTTATGTTGTTGATGGGCTTTGTGTTGCATGTTTGCGGAACGGTGCTGTTCGTTGTGACCGTCATCCAGTTCGTGATCGTGCTGTTGAACGACACCCCCAACACTCAACTTGTTTTATTTGGCCGCGGTATGGGAATATATTTTCGGCAGATCGTCGATTTCCTGACTTTCGCAACGGAAGAGATGCCATTTCCTTTCAAAGAATGGCCTGCGGGCGAGTGAGCACTGGGGCGTTCACAATTATTCCTATCCTGTCGCGGAGGTTTATATGGCACGACTTATATTGCATATATTGTTCGCTTTTGCACTGGCCTGCGTCAGTGTGCCGGTCTTTTCTGATTCTCCAACCCAGACTAGAAAGTCAGCTAAACCCGTGAACGAATTCAATCCCAAGCAACTGGTGTTCGAAAGGCAGCTGGTCGTGTTCGAAGGCAAGGATTGCGCATATTGCCGTCTGTTCAAGACGGAGGTTTTGGATCACTGGAAGTCCACGGTGGCGATCTCGCGTACCTTGAGCAGCGTACCCCCGCAGGGTTGGACGCTGGCGCAGCCCATGTTTGCGACGCCGACCATCGTGCTGTTCGAGAAGGGCAAGGAGGTGTCGCGTTACACCGGCTATAACGGCGAGAAGACGCGTTTCTGGCAATGGCTGGGCTATCAGTTGCTGACGCCTGCGCAGCAGAAGATCGCTTTTGAGCAGGGAACTGAGCGGGCTTTCACCGGTTCCAATCTGGACGAGAAACGCGCGGGCGCATTCGTCGATCCGCTCACCGGCGCGGCGTTGTTTCGCAGTGACACCAAGTTCGAGAGCGGCACCGGGTGGCCGAGTTTCTTCAATCCCTTGCCGGGCGCTATCACGCTGCATGAGGACAACAGCCTCGGCATGCGCCGGGTGGAGGTGCGCAGTGCCAGTTCCGGTATTCATCTCGGGCATGTGTTCGATGACGGCCCGCCGCCTACCCGTAAGCGTTATTGCATCAACGGCAATGTGTTGAAGTTCGTGCCCGACGCGGAGCGCTAGATAAACGTGCCAGCTGATCCGCATAGTTACATTAAGGCCAGATAGCAGTATGCATAAAGTGGGGTGATGCCTTTCCTCCTTACTTCTTTTTTCGGCTTTCACTCGGTTCGGCTTTCCGAGAGTCTTGCACCATCAGTAACAACTGTCCGCCTTGCAAGGTCTGCGGATCTCCGCTGGATAGATGGCTTTGGGCGACCAGTAGGTTATAGGTCATGCCGTCTTCACGACCCAGAATTTTGGTGATGTCGATGACGCCAGAAGATTCTTCATCGTTGGTAAGAGAGGCATCCACACCTATGTCGCCGAATAGGGTGACATCGAAGCTGGCCAGTTTGACCATTGATCCGTCGGCGGGGTTGTACTTCCATATTTTGCCATTGTGCTGGTTGTCGCCGACGTCTTCTTGCAGAATGAGAGTGCCGTCTGCGTTAACGGTCATGTTGTCCAGCATCTGGTAGTCGCCTTTGGTATTGCTGCCATCCAATAACATTTCGAGGGTGCCGCCAAGCTCCGGTTTAGAGGAGTTGACGAAGTTGAGTGCCCACAGGCGCGAACGTCCGATCTGTCCGGGTTTGATGTCCGTGTTGCGGTCGCTATCTTTGCCTGCATCCATCTGGTCGGTGGTGACGAAGAAGTAGCGGTTGCGATCTTTTGTGTCCCAAGCGCCATCTTCCGGACGCAGGAATTTGGTGCTGACCGAATTGCTCGCATCTGCTCCGGCAAGTAGCTTGAAGTTGCCGGAATAGTTTCCTTTGGCGTTGAGGGTAAGGCCGAGCCCGGCATCGATGGCGCGTGTCTCCGGCAATCCGCCATGCACCGCGATGCGGTAGAGAGTGCCGCCTATCAGTCCGGATTTTTCAATATCGTTGCCTGTCTTGCGCTTTTTTCCGACGTAGACATAAACGCCATTGCTGCCGCCATCCGCATTGCCGATCACCACTGTCTTGTCGCCGGAGTAGGGATTGGCCAGTAAGTTTTCCCAAGCGCCGTTCGCGCCGATTGTCCAAGGCAAGACGTAAGAGAACCCTTTTTGCGGTCCAGTGACCATATGTGCCAGTCCGCGCTGGTAGGTGGGGGCATCTTCTTCGCCGTTCAGATAGATGCGATGCCGGGTACCTTTGCCTGATGCCTTGTTGAAGAAGGCGCTAGTGGCGGCGAGATCCGCCGAGCAGAAGCGGGCGAATGAATTCGTTTGGCCTAATGGACCATTTTCCGGGACTGCGAGCCATGCGCCAGTGGCGGCATCTTGCTGATAGATGTTTTTCATTAGATCGCTGCCCGAGATGACTTTTAGGCTGCGTTTTTCGAATACCCATGCCGAGATGAAAGCGCCTTTGCCCCCGTGCGTGCGTTTGATTCCGAGCGGGATGTTTGTGCCCTTTTCGGTAGGAATTTCGTGGTTCATCAGCACGGTAAATGTGCCGTTATTATTGTCGTATGCCCCAAGGCCATCGGGGATGCCTGTCATTGTGTAGCCGTTGACGCTGTCGCCTGCAGTGAGGATAGCGGTAAATCCGATGCCGGGTGCGATAGCTTGCAGATAGGGTGTTTTGGAACTGCTCGATCCATGGTCGGCAGCTTGGGCGTTCATCGTTACAAGCGCTAAAGCACCCAAGACAAATGCCGCACTACGATTTTTCGAGTACATATATGAAACTCCTTGCTTTGAAATGGCGTCGTTATATTCGACAATAATTTAGAACAGTTTACGCGGCAAAGATGACAGCACCATGTCGGAGTGGAAATGCGAATATTTTAGTTGAAATATTTGTTTCTTATTTCTCAGCTAAAATTCGGCCATCGTAAAATCTCATGAAGGTGCAACTATGAATCTGGCTGAATTGTTTCGTCACGCGACTGATCTGAAAACACTTGCTGCGGGACAGTTTTTGTTCAAGGAAGGTGATTCGGGTGATCTGATGTATGTCCTGATGACGGGAGTTGCGGAGATACAAGTTCACGGTCGAGTGATGGAGCGTGCCGAGGCAGGCGCTATTCTGGGTGAGATGGCGATGATAGACGATGCGCCGCGCTCGGCGGCCGTCGTGGCTCAGAGCGATTGCACGCTGTTGCCCATTGGGCGGGAGCGCTTCCAGTTCCTTATCCAGCAGACACCGAACTTTGCATTGCATGTAATGCGCGTGATGGCGGGTCGATTACGGGCGACCGACGCGATCTTGTAATTCGGTGAAGTAAACCTCCAGCTATGCCGGGGGATCGTTACTGAGATCTATGGCTGCATCGAGCTTGTTCCGCAGTATTTCTTGAGGCATCACTGGTGCCCCCCCCCGCACCCCGAGCAGTTCTACGGTTTCATCGGCCTGTTGCTCGGCACGCTGCTCGCCATCGCATTCCTCCCCACGTGTTAAGAGTAACAATCGGGAACAAACTGCGGGATAATAGCCGGGGATTGACCACGGTTTTTTAGCCCTCAACCTTTTGCGGCTTTGGCATATGAGGCAGGATCGATATCCTCTTCGCCTGTTTTTTCAGCGTATAGATTATGAGTGTTTTTTGGAGACATAATGAACAAATGTCAAATAGCGCGCAACATGCTTTTTGCTTTGACGGTATTTTCGATCGGCTCTGCCAGTGCAGTTGAACTTGATAGTCTGGTGATTACGGAGACGCTTGAAAGTGCCATGCCGCAAAATATTCCCGGTGAGAATGAGTCATCGGAATTAACGGAGCGTGCCGGCATACAGAATATTTTGCAGTACGCATTGAGCCATGAAGGTAAGCCCTACCGACGAGGCTCATCCAGCCCCGAAATCGGTTTTGACTGTAGCGGATTTGTGCGTCACGTATTTGAACAAATTGGCGGGCTTTCCTTGCCGCATAACGCGCAGGCCATCAGCAAAATTGGCACTCTGGTAAGCAAGGCGGAGCTGATTCCCGGGGATATTGTATTTTTCCATCGTGCGAAAAAAGCCATCACTCATGTTGGAATTTACATGGGAGATAACCAATTTATTCATGCATCAAGCAGGCAGACAGGGCGCGTTATGGTCTCCAATCTTTCGGATCGATATTGGGTTAAACATTATTCCTTGGCGCGCCGTCTGGAATTGCGGGATATACGATGAAATATAAACATTTTAAAGGCGGCATTTACGAAGTCATTTGCGAGGCCAAGCTTGAATCAGATCCCACCATGATGATGGTTATATACAAATCCGCTGACGGCGCAATTTGGGCAAGACCCCGCGCTATATTCTTTGAATGTGTCGAGCACGAAGGCAAGACCGTGCAGCGGTTTTCACCTATTGATGGTTAAATAAATATGGATTTTTTGAGTTTATCGGGCTTGATATTATCGGTGCTGCTTGGCTGGTTCTGGCTTAATAGTATTAGTATTTTGGAGATTGCCCGAAATGCGGCCAAGCAGACTTGTGCCAATGCCAAAGTGCAATTTTTGGATGATACGGTTGCCGGCGTTAGCCTGAAATTATCCCGGGATAAATTGGGCCGCAGGGTATTGCGGCGCACGTATCGATTTGAATTCAGCGAGACGGGAAATACGCGAATTGAGGGGCAGGTGGTCATGTCGGGTAATACAGTCGAATCGGTAACGATGGACCCCTACCTCATGCTGGAGTAGTTGCCAAGAATGAATACTTTTCTGTCTCGTATTTTTAACTGGTTAAAGCCACAGGATAATCTGCCGGTTGAAATTCAGCGTGCCCGGCAATTGATCAAGGCTATTGATGCGGGTGGTATTCCGCTTGATCCGTCAAGGATTGTCAGAATTGCGCAAGACCTTGGGCTCGAAGTACCAAGAAATGCACGAATGGAAGTCACTATTGAGCGAATTCGCAGGGCCTTGAAACGCTGCTGAACCGGGTTAGATCGCTTTTGCGTTCTGCAAAAAGCGCGTCATGTGACGATCGGCCTTGGTGGCGTGGGAAGAAAACCAGTCGAGCAGGAGTAATTCAGTGCGGAACGATAGATAGCGCGGATCATCCGTCCCGGATAAGCTTCTTTTTTCCAGATCATGAAAATTTTCAATGAAACGTTTGTGCTCCAGCATGTGGCTTTCGCTGAACGGATACTTGGTTTCCTGCATCAGGTTTTCTTCAATAAGAAAAATATTTCTGGTGTGTTCATTTAGGAATGCAAAAATATTCCGGAATCCAGAGGTATTGCCTTGTTTTACTTGTGAAATAAATTGATTGATTTGTTCCAGCAATTTGCGGTGGGCAACATCCAGCGGTGCCAACCCGGTCAGGAAATCATCTTTCCAGGTTAGCCCGATATCCAGTTCGCCGGTGCTCAAGTGTTGTGCGGTGGCCTGATATTCGTAACAACGCTCCAGATAAATATGCGCCGGGATATCGTTGGGCGCGAGCTCCACGCATTTTTTAAGCAATTCCATCGCGCGCGGAATTTCTTTCAGGTGATAAAAAGCGATGGCCTCATCGAACAGGGGTTGGCAGGCCAATTTGCTGCTGCGTAATTCAGCCGGATCATTGTCAAATACCTCGAAAACTGACAGCGGCTGGGACTTTCCTTTCACGCGAATGCGATCCAGAAAACGAATATTGTATTTGCCCGGGTTGGGCAAATCGTAGAGGGTGTTTTGGCTGATGATGAGCGGAGCATGGTAAGTTTTGGTGGCTTCTTCCAGCCGTGCGGTGAGATTGACGGCATCGCCGATCACGGTACTGTCCATGCGATTAATCCCGCCCACGGTGCCAATCATCACCATGCCGGTATTCAGCCCGATGCCGATTTGAATGGGAATGTAACCGGCGCGAACACGTCCCGCGTTGTAAAAATTTAATCGTTCCAGCATGGCGACTGCGCCACTCACCGCATCGTCCGCGCCATGTGCAAACAAGGCCATGATGGCATCGCCGATATATTTGTCGATGATGCCGCGATGTTTGCTGATCACCGGTTCCATCTGGCTGAGATAGGAGTTGATGAACTCGAAATTTTCGGCGGGTGTCATCGATTCGGAGAGCGGGGTGAAGTCGCGAATGTCGGTAAACATAATCGTCATTTTACGTTCGACCTGATCGCCCAGCTTAACGTCAACAATACTTTTTACTTCCAGAAGATTAAGCAGTTGATGGGGGACGAGACGCCCGTAGGCAATTTCAGTTTGTTGCAGCAGTGTTAACGCTTGTTGATGGGCGTGTATAACCTTGTGCAGAATATCCTGTACACCGTCAACATTGGGCGCAACAGACGATGCATCGGCGTCTGTTAATGGGCTTTCATCATTCATGCGCCACTCCGAATATTCTTTTTACGAGGCACGGGGTGATATTTCCGGTTATGTTTGCAGGTATGGCAGGAGCTCAAGCGGCGCTGCGATAATGCCGCTAGCCTGCCATAAATCAAGATCTGTATTTGGTGCAATATAGCCGAATCCCGCGATAATTCCGCGCATATTGGCGGCATTGGCCGCATCCATGTCACGTTTGTCATCGCCCATGTAAATGCAATTTAACTCATTGATTTTTAAGATATTCTTTGCGTGCAATAACGGCATGGGATGCGGTTTTGCATGGGCGCAAGTATCGCCACTGACCAGGCAGGCCGCGCGTGTTGCATAGCCCAAGGCCTGCATTAAAGGTATGGTAAACCGGTGCGGTTTGTTGGTGACAATCCCCCACGGCAAATTCCGCCGCTCGATTTCGTCGATTAATTCGGCCATGCCGGGAAAGAGTCGGGTGTGTTCGCAAATATGCGTGGCGTAAAAATCGAGAAATTGCTCGCGCAGCGCGGCAAAGCCGGGATCCGCTTCGGTGATGCCAAAACCTACGCCCAGTAAACCGGCAGAACCATGTGATGCTTGCGGACGCAGAATTTCCATCGGTAACGGGGGTAATTGATGTAAGCCGCGCACGTGATTAAGCGCGGCAGCCAAGTCGGGCGCGGTATCGGCAAAGGTGCCGTCGAGGTCAAACAGGACGGCTTCACACACAAAATTAGTCACGGCGGCAGGCCACCATGTAATTTACGTCGGTATCTTTGCCCAGTGAATACACTTTATTCAGCGGGTTGTAGCTCAGGCCGATGAGGTCATTGACGTTCAATTGGGTGTTGCGGCAATACTGCGCCAATTCGGAAGGCTTGATAAATTTGGCGTAATCGTGTGTGCCGCGCGGCAGCATGCCCAGTAGGTATTCCGCGCCGATGATCGCCAGCAGATAGGATTTTGGATTGCGATTCAAAGTTGAGAAAAATACGTGCCCCCCCGGCTTAACCAGAGTTGCACACGCGCGCACCACGCTTGCCGGATCGGGAACATGTTCCAGCATTTCCATGCAGGTAACCACGTCATATTGGCCGGGGCGTTCGGCAGCCAGGGCTTCCACTGCAATATTGCGGTATTCGACTTGTTTTCCGCTTTCCAACAGATGCAGTTTAGCCACTTGCAGGGGTTTTTCGCCCAGATCAATTCCCGTCACGATTGCGCCCAAGCCAGCCATGCTCTCGGATAAAATTCCGCCGCCGCAACCGACATCCAATACTGCTTTGCCGGAAATGGGAACCATTTCATTGATGTATTTCAGGCGCAACGGATTAATTTCATGCAACGGTTTGAATTCGCTGTTGGCATCCCACCAGCGGTGGGCAAGCAGATTAAATTTCTCTATTTCAAGCAGATCGGCGTTGGACATGGCGGTTATTTATATTTATAGGTTAGGCAGACAATGTAACAAATTGGGGCAAGTAGCAAAAGCCAGTGGATACAAATTTATTTTAAAAACAACAAACTAAGCCACAGAGATCACAGAGGACACAGAGAAAACCAAAGCAGCTCTTGGTTTATTATATTTGCCCAACAGGCGAAGAGAAAATCGACTGTGAATTTTTGTTTCTCCTCCGTGGGCTCTGTGTTCTCTGTGGCAAATGCTTTCTCTTGATTTGTGAATTTTACACAATTTTAGAGGCGCCCTCGGGGCAACTTTATGGAATAATCGCGCAATGCGCAGCATGCTTCATAATAAATAAACCGGCCTGGACTCATTCCGCAAATATTCGCCAAGTTGATACGCTTCTGTACTGATAAAACTCCCGACCTGAAATGAACCTGATTGTCTTGAAAATTTCCAATGAATTCAAGTAGTAAGAATAGAATCCAAGACGAACCTGCGTTTGTGTTGCACAATTATCCATTCCGCGAGACCAGTTTGGTGCTGGAAATATTTAGCCGCCAATACGGTCGCGTTCCTTTGGTGGCAAGAGGGGCAAGACGCCCTAAATCCGCAATGCGCGGATTGTTGATGAGTTTTCAACCCTTGGAATTAAGTTGGTTTGGTAAAAATGAATTGCGCACTTTGCACAGTGCGGAGTGGCAGGGCGGGCAGCCGCAGCTTCAGGGAACCGCGCTGATGTGCGGATTTTATTTGAACGAGTTACTGCTTAATTTAACCGCACGGGATGACCCGCATGAGCAGTTGTTCGATTATTATCGGCACACCTTGCAGCGCTTGGTCCATGAAGAAGATCACGCGGCTACTTTGCGCTGCTTTGAAAAACATCTGCTGCAAGAATTGGGCTATGCCTTACTACTGGAGCGCGAGGCGCTAAGTGGCAAAGCCATTGATGCAGGCGAACAATACCGTTATATTTTGGAGCGCGGTGCGGTGTTGGACGAGGCCGGTGTCGGGCAGGGTTTGCCGGTTGCCGGACAGACTTTGTTGGATATCGCGGCGGACGATTACACTAATCTTAATAGTGCAAGGCAGGGCAAGCAGCTCATGCGTATGCTGTTGAACCACCATTTGGGCGGCGTTGTATTGCATACCCGGGAATTGATAAAGGATTTGAAAAAATATGATTAAGCTTGGATTGAATATTGACCATGTTGCCACCTTGCGCCAGGCGCGCGGAGCCCGTTATCCCAATCTGGTTCGCGCAGCGCTAGTCTGCGAAGAGGCGGGCGCGGATGCAATTACCATTCATCTGCGCGAAGATCGTCGCCACATTCAGGATGCCGATGTGGCGGTGTTGCGCGGTATGCTGCAAACGCGCATGAATCTGGAATGCGCGGTGACCGAAGAGATGATCAATTTGGCGTTAAAAACCAAACCGCATGACATTTGTCTGGTTCCGGAAAAACGCGAAGAGTTGACCACCGAAGGCGGTTTGGATGTGGTGAAATATTTTGCGGAAGTGCAACGCGCCACACAACGCTGCAGTGATGCGGGCATTCGCGTTTCCCTGTTTATCGACGCGGACGAACGGCAACTGGATGCCGCCGCAAAAGCCGGTGCGCCGGTGGTGGAAATTCATACCGGAAAATATGCCGATGCCGATAGCGTGCCCGAACGGGCCGCAGAATTGGCACGTATCCGGCATGCCGTTGATTACGCACACTCGTTGGGGCTACAAGTGAATGCCGGTCATGGTTTAAATTATCATAATGTGCAACCTATTGTTTTAATTGACTATATTGAAGAGCTAAATATCGGGCATGCCATCATTGCCGAAGCAGTGTTCATTGGCTTGGAGCAGGCGGTTAAAAATATGAAGTGTTTGCTTAATCCGGGTTATGGACGCAACGCATGATTGCGGGTATCGGTACCGACATCGTCAGTGTAGTGCGCATCGAGGCTGCGCTGGCGCGACACGGTGCCGCATTTGCCCGTAAAATTTTGAGCGCGGATGAGCTTCTGGAATATGCCACTCAGGCGCAACCGGCGCGCTTTTTGAGCAAACGTTTTGCCGCCAAGGAAGCGTTTGCCAAGGCGACCGGCCACGGCTTGAGACATCCGGTTTCCTTGCATAACATTACGGTGAGCCATGATGAATTGGGTAAGCCGGTATTTGTGTTTGCGCCAGAGCTGGCAGAATTTATGCAAAAATCAGGGCTAACAAAGCATCATCTAAGCATCAGTGATGAGCGCGATACTGCGGTGGCATTTGTAGTTTTGGAAGGAGAAAATTAATGGGAATCGGTCCGGTAATGCTGGATGTGGCGGGCAAATCGCTCACGCCGGAAGATGAAAAGCGCTTGAGTCATCCGCTGGTAGGCGGAGTTATTCTTTTTGCGCGCAATTATGAGTCGCCCAGTCAACTGGCCGAACTCACTGCCAGTATTCGGGCGCTGCGCGCGCCGCCGTTGTTGATTTCGGTAGATCATGAAGGCGGGCGCGTGCAGCGTTTTCGTGAAGGTTTTACCAAAATTCCGCCCATGCGCGAATTGGGAAAAATTTGGGATACGCATGCCAAACGCGCCAAGCATTTGGCTGAGCAGGTCGGCTGGATATTGGCGGCTGAACTGCGCGCGTACGGTGTCGATTTTAGTTATACGCCGGTGTTGGATGTGGACTATGGCAGCAGCGGCGTCATTGGCGATCGTGCTTTTCATGCCAATCCGCAAGCGATTGCCGAATTGGCGCACAGTTTAATGTTGGGTATGAAAAAAGCCGGAATGGCGACGGTCGGCAAGCATTTTCCCGGGCATGGTTTTGTGCGCGCCGATTCGCATTTGGAGATCCCGGTGGATGAACGCAGTTTCGTGGATATTGAATTATGCGACTTGGTTCCGTTTCGCCAGATGGTGGATTTTGGACTGAGTGCAGTGATGCCCGCACATGTGATTTATCCGCAAGTGGATGCGCGTCCGGCAGGATTTTCCAAGGTGTGGCTGAAAGATATTTTGCGCGGTTCGCTGGGTTTTGAAGGGTGTATTTTTAGTGATGATTTGAGCATGGAAGGCGCGACTGTTGCCGGTGGCATTGTGCAAAGAGCGGAAGCGGCACTGAATGCCGGATGCGATATGGTCCTGGTATGCAACAAGCCGGAATCTGCGGATGAATTATTGCATGGCTTGAAATGGGAAATGTCGGCCACCAGCAAAGCCAGATTGGCGCATATGCGCGGTCGACATCATGCGGAAACGCTGGTGCATTTGCACGAAAGCGCGGAATTCGTTAAAGCATTGCATGAGATTTCAGCTATCGGCAGTAGCAGTGGAGACCTTGCATTAGTATAATTTTCGGCTTAAAGCCTATGAGATCGGTATTGATATGATGAGTGAATTGCAAATTGGGTTGTTGGGCATCGGCGTGATCGTGGTGATCGGGGTGTATGGCTATGGATTCTGGCAACAACGGCAATATCGCGGAAAATTTGCCGCAACCTTTAAGACTGAAAATGAGGATGCCCTATATCGATCCGCTCCCGAATATCGGCCCGTTCCCGAAATAAAAAATGAGGCTGCGGAATTGATCGAGGAAGAAGTTGCCCAGATTGAACATGTTGTGCAGCTTGAAAATGTTGTACAAAATGAACCTGTTACCCAGATTGAACAGCTTGAGCCGCAGCCGGAATCACATACTTCGGGTGAGATTGATAAGCAGAATTTTCTGGATGAAACGATGGATTATATGGTTTCAATAACCCCGAAAAGTCCGCTGGGTAGTGATGCACTTGCGCCGTTGTGGGGCTTGCGTTTTGATTTTGGTAAGCGGGTTTATGCGTGCGGTTTAAATACGCGCACCCGGCGCTGGGAACGGCTGATTCCCGAGAGCAATCCGTCATACAGTGTGTTTAATATTGGCTTGCAACTGGCGGATCGTTCCGGGGTGGTGAGTCAAATTCGCATGACCGATTTTTGCGAAGTACTTCGTGAAATAGCGGAAAAAATTCAGGCGGAAATTGTGATGCCCGATATGTCAGAAGCGATCAAAAAAGCCTATAAACTTGACGAGTTTTGCGCTGAAGTCGATCAAATGATCGGACTGAATATTTTACTGGGGGCAGAGCGGCATATATTTGGCAGTGAGGTAGCGCAGTTGGCCGAACAGCAGGGGATGGCGCTGCAGGCAGATGGCACGTTCCATCTCATTGATGCGCAGGGACAGACCCGCTTCAGTTTGTCCAGCATGGATGGTGCTTTGTTCCAACATCACACATTGACGCAAATGCGCCTGCAGGGGCTTACTTTATTGCTGGATGTGCCGCGCGTAACGCATCCGACAGAACAGTTTGATGCGATGGCCGCTTCAGCCCAAAAGCTGGCAGATGAGTTGAACGCCAGCGTAGTGGACGACCATCGTGTTGCGCTAAGTGCGGCGGCACTCACCCATATTCACGAACAAGTTGCCGCGCTGGAAGCACGCATGCTGGCTGGAAATATTATTCCGGGAAGTGTCCAAGCGTTGCGCTTGTTTTCATAAATGGATATCCAGCAGCGAATAGCGTTGTTGCGTGCCGAGCTGGAAAAGCATGGACACGCCTATTATGTGTTGGATGCGCCGACTATTCCCGACGCGGAATATGACAAGCTGTTTCGCGAGTTGCAAGCCTTGGAAGCACAACATCCCGAATTCCTCATCCCGGATTCCCCCACGCAACGTGTGGGCGGCAAAGTGTTGGAGGGTTTTGTGCCGGTGCGTCATGCCGTGCCGATGTTATCCATTCGCACCGAGACCGATACCGAGTCCAGCGGTGCCATTAATTTTGATACGCGGGTGCGCAATGCGCTGGGATCATCCCAAGCCGGGATTGAATACGCCTGCGAATTAAAGTTTGACGGACTCGCCATTAATTTGCGTTACGAAAATGGCGTGTTAGTGCAGGCAGCCACACGCGGTGACGGCGAGACTGGTGAAGACGTCACGCAAAATATTCGTACCATTCACAGCATTCCGTTGCGCCTGAAAAATTGTAATGCCCAGGTGCTGGAAGTGCGCGGTGAAGTTTTTATGGGGCGTAAGGATTTTGAACGTTACAACGCCAAGCAGCGTGCCTTGAATTTGCCCACCTTGGTTAATCCGCGCAATGCTGCTGCCGGTGGTATGCGCCAGCTTGATCCGGCACTTGCGGCAAAACGTTGCCTATCATTTTTTGCCTATGGCTTGGGCGAGGTAGTTGGCTGGTCTATACCCGGCACGCACAGCGCTGTTCTGGATGCCTTGGCTGTGCAGGGTTTTCCGGTGTGTAACGAGCGCGCCGTGGTCAAAGGTGCGCAACAATTATCTGAATTTCATGCGCGTATTGCCACTTTACGCGCTACGCTGCCGTTTGATATAGACGGGGTTGTTTACAAAGTGAATGACCTCAAGCTGCAGGCGCAACTTGGTTTTGTTTCGCGTGAACCGCGCTGGGCGGTGGCGCACAAATATCCGGCAGAAGAGCAGCTTACAATTGTGCGTGACATTGAAATTCAAGTGGGGCGTACCGGTAAACTCACCCCGGTGGCCAAATTGGAGCCGGTGTTCGTCGGTGGTACCACGGTGAGCAATGCCACGCTGCACAATGAAGATGAAACGCGGCGCAAAGATGTGCGCATTGGCGATACGGTGATCGTGCGCCGTGCCGGGGATGTGATTCCCGAAGTGGCTGCCGTGGTGCTGGAAAAACGCCCAGCCAATTCATCGCAACTATTTGATTTATATAATATTTTAAATGGCAAGTGTCCGGTGTGTGGGAGCGCGATTGTGCGCGAGGTAGGCGAAGCAGATTGGCGTTGTTCGGGGGGCTTATTTTGTGCCGCACAACGCAGCCAGGCGCTGCTGCATTTTGCCGGACGCCGCGCAATGGACATTGAAGGGCTGGGCGATAAATTAGTCGAACAGTTGGTCGAGCAAAATTTGCTGCGTACACCCGCCGATTTGTACCAATTGAATTTATCGACACTGGCTAATCTGGAGCGCATGGGGGAAAAGTCGGCATTTAATTTGCTGGAGGCGATAGAGAAAAGTAAACAAACCACGCTGGCACGTTTTATCTACGCGCTGGGAATTCGCAATGTGGGTGAAACGACTGCTAAAGATTTGGCCCGGCATTTTGGCAAGTTGGAAAATCTTATTGCGGCCGATGCGGATCGATTGCAGCAAGTGCCGGATGTGGGGCCGATTGTGGCGGCCAGTGTTGTGGCGTTTTTTAGCGAGCCGCATAATCAGGAGGTCGTTACCTCTTTGCGGGAACGCGGAGTCACCTGGGCGGAGCATGACGGTATAGCTGTGCAAACTTTGCCGCTCACGGGTAAGACCTTCGTACTCACCGGAACGCTTCCCACTTTGAGCCGGGATGAGGCAAAATCCCGCCTGGAAACCTTGGGTGCAAAAGTGGCCGGCAGTGTGTCCAAGAAAACTGATTATGTGGTGGCCGGAACGGAAGCCGGCAGCAAATTGGACAGAGCGCGCGAACTGAATGTGCCGGTTTTGGATGAACAACAGTTGTTAGAAATGTTAAAAACTTTTTTGTCCGCTTAAGATTTTGAAGTCAGGAGTTTAATATGAAAAAAATTACCAAAGCCGTCTTCCCGGTTGCCGGTATGGGCAGCCGTTTTCTCCCCGCCACCAAAGCGACCGCCAAAGAAATGTTGCCGGTAGTGGATAAGCCGTTAATTCAATATGCGGTGGAAGAAGCCATCGCGGCGGGCATTACCGATATGGTGTTCATTACCGGGCGGCACAAGCGCGCGATTGAGGATCACTTTGATAAAGCCTATGAATTGGAAGCGACACTGGAGGCACAAGGTAAAACCGAATTACTGCGTATCGTGCAGGAAGTGGTACCTAAAAATGTGAACTGTATCTACATTCGCCAAGCCGAACCGCTTGGGCTGGGGCATGCCGTGTTGTGTGCTCAACCGGTGATTCAGGACGAGCCGTTTGCGGTGATTCTTGCCGATGATTTGATCGACGGCGAGCCGCCTGTTATTAAGCAAATGGTGGATGTGTTTGCGCAATATCAGTGTTCTATTCTGGGGGTGCAGGATGTCCCCCGCGCCCATACCAAACAATACGGAATCGTGAGTAGCACCAATCTGGCCTTGAATATTGAGCAGGTACATGCCATTGTGGAAAAACCCAAGCCGGAAGTGGCACCTTCCACGCTGGCGGTGGTGGGTCGCTATATTCTGACGCCGCGTATTTTCCACCACCTGCAAAATGTGCAGAAAGGCGCCGGTGGCGAATTGCAGTTAACCGATGCGATTGCATCTTTGATCGGCGAAGAAAAATTACTCGCCTATCGCTTTAATGGCATACGCTACGACTGCGGTTCGAAGCTGGGATACTTGCAGGCACAGGTTGCGTTTGGTTTGAAACATGAGGAATTGCGCGATACTTTTGCCGCGTATTTACAATCGGTGGTGTGATGTTAAACAACCGCGAAGCCTGCGAAATTCTTGCCCATGCGCAGTTATTGTTTAGTGCGGAAGAAGTTCAAATTGCCCTGCAGCGTGTTGCCCGTGAAATTAATACGACATTGGCTGATCAACACCCACTGGTTTTATCCGTGATGGGCGGGGCAGTCGTGTTTACCGGGCAATTGTTGCCCTTGCTTGATTTTCCACTGGATTTTGATTATCTGCATGTTTCGCGTTATGGCAGCGGGCAGCAGGGGGGCGAGCTGCATTGGAAAGTGGCACCGCGAGAAAATGTGCGCGGTAAGGTGGTGTTGGTGGTGGATGATATTCTCGACGAAGGTGAAACCATTGCCGCCATTAAAAAACGGGTAATGGAATTGGGCGCGCTGGATTTTTATAGTGCGGTTTTTGCTGAAAAAGAAAACGGTAAAGCCAAACCCATTCATGCTGATTTTGTGGGACTAACCGTTCCGAATCGTTTTGTATTCGGTTACGGAATGGATATACACGGCGCATGGCGCAATCTGCCTGCGATATATGCGACAAAGGAATAATAATATGCTGGCAATTATCGGTGGTACAGGCCTTGATCAACTTGCCAATCTTATCATCACCCACCGGCAGGTCATTCGCACGCCGTACGGCGAACCTTCCGGGGCCCTCACCTTCGGCACCATCAACCAACACGAGGTGATGTTCCTCGCACGTCATGGCTACGGGCATACCATACCACCGCATGAGGTGAACTATCGGGCCAATTTATGGGCGCTGTACGAGCAGGGAGCCAAGCGTGTTATTTCGGTGGCTTCGGTGGGCGGAATTCGCGCAGATTTGGGGCCGGGTACATTGGTGGTTCCCGATCAGATTATTGATTACACCCACGGGCGTCCGTTTACTTATTTTGACGGACACGACCGTCCGGTCACCCATATTGATTTTACCCTGCCGTACACCCCGGGATTGCGTAAACAGATTTTAGCTGCAGCAGCTTTGGCGCAAGAAAAAGTGCTGGATGGCGGAGTGTATGCCGCCGTGCAGGGGCCGCGTTTGGAGACTGCAGCAGAGATCAACCGGTTTGAACGCGATGGTGCGGATATGGTGGGCATGACCGGTATGCCCGAAGCCTCGCTGGCGAGAGAGTTGGGGCTGAGTTATGCCACCATTGCCGTCGTGGTCAACCATGCGGCCGGACGCGGCGATAGCCGCGAGGGTATTCATCTACAATCCATCAGTTTAATTGCCGAACCGGCGATGGCAAAGGTGCGGGCTATTTTGGGACTAGTGGTGGAATCTAACGAAAGCTAATTTACATGAGCTACATGTGTGTGTTTTCCGCTGGCGCGAGAAGGTTAGAGAGAGGGAACGGCAATGACCGTTAGAAAAGTTTTAAGCATGGGCAATGCGCAATTATTGCGCCGTGCAGTTGAAGTGACTATCTTTAACAGTGATGAATTAAAAACGTTATTGGCGGATATGCGCGACACCATGCTGGCCATGCAAGGTGTGGGTTTGGCTGCACCGCAGATCGGTGTAAATCAGCGCGTGATAATTTTCGGGGTGGAAAAAAATGACCGTTATCCCGATGCCGAAGTGGTGCCCGATACGGTTTTGATCAATCCTGTTATTACTTACCTCACCGATGCGCAAGAGGACGGCTGGGAAGGTTGCCTTAGCGTACCCGGCATGCGCGGTTTGGTGCCGCGCTATACGCGTTTGCGCTATCAGGGGCAGGATGAATTTGGCGCCCAGATTGATCGCACCGTAAGCGGTTTTCATGCGCGTGTCGTGCAGCATGAATGCGATCATTTGGACGGCTTGCTGTATCCGATGCGCGTCAAGGATTTGCGTTACTTCGGATTCAATCACGAGCTGTTTCCCGATAAAGCAGTTCAGCAAGAATAATGAATTTATTGCGTTTATCGCTGAACCTGCTGCGCCGCGACTGGCGTGCCGGGGAATGGCGTGTGCTGTTGCTGGCACTGGTTTTGGCGGTGGGAAGCTTGGCGACAGTCGGGTTATTTGCCGACCGGGTGCGGCAAGCTTTGCAGCAACAGGCGCAAAATTTGATCGGTGCGGATCTGCGACTCTCTTCTACCCGGGCATTCCCGGCAGGGTATCGCGACATGGCACTGCAACGCGGTTTGCAGGTGGTGCAAAGCCGCACATTCCCGAGCATGGTGGTGAGCGGAGAGCAGGTTTTGTTGAGCGAAATCCAGGCGGTGGAGCCGGGCTATCCGCTGCGCGGCAAGATTGAAGTCGTAACGCAAAATGGCCAATCTGATGCAGTGTCGTCCATTCCAGATTCTGGCACGATCTGGGTTGATGAACGCTTGTTGCGCCGCATGGATATACGGCTGGGAGATAAAGTCGGGATTGGCGCGCAACATTTTGTCGTGGCGGCGCGGATCATTAAAGACATCGATCAATCGGTTGGATTTGCCAGTTTTGCCCCGCGCGTGTTGATGAACGAGGCTGATTTACCGGCTACCGACTTGCTGCAGGAAGGTAGCCGCATTTCGCATCGCTTGATGTTCGCCGGTGCGGCGACGCGTATTGCGGAATTGCGTGCCGCACTGCAAAGCCAATTATCCGGCAATGAAAAGCTGGAAGACGTGCGCGATGCACGTCCTGAAATTCGTACCGCGTTGGAGCGTGCCGAACACTTTCTCGGATTGGCCGCTTTAACGGCTGCGATTTTGGCCGGTGCCGCAATGGCGCTGGCGGCGCGACGTTTTGTATTGCGCCATTTGGATAGCTGCGCGGTGATGCGCTGCCTCGGCGCGCAACAGGCTCAGGTGTTGTGGTTGTTCTTGATTCAATTCATTATATTGGGATTCATCGGGGTGGGGCTGGGCGGTTTGCTGGGTTACGCCACGCAAGCCGCGCTGGTTGAAAGTATCGCTTCAATGCGCGATGCGATGTTGCCTCAGCCAGGCGTACTGCCCTTGTTTAAAGCAGCATTAAGCGGCTTTGCTTTATTGCTGGGCTTTGCCTTTTTGCCGCTACTGCAATTGCGTAAAGTTTCCCCGCTGCGCGTGCTACGCCGTGAGCTGGGATTGCCTGAAGCCAGCGGTTGGTTGATTTACGGTTTGGCCGTCACCATGTTGGCCGCATTATTTTTATGGCATGCGGGTTCATGGAAATTAGGCTTGGCGGTTTTGGCGGGATTGCTGTGCGGATTGTTTCTGTTCGGCTGGTTGGCTTGGGTTATGTTGCACGCTTTGCAGCGTGTCTTCGCTATCCGGCCATCTACTCAGGGCATTAAGCAAAGCGGTTTCGCTAAGCTCATGCAAAGTGTCCAATTTGCCACGGCCAATTTGGTGCGCCATGGCCGTAGCAACGCTATTCAAGTGGTTGCCTTAAGTTTGGGGGGCATGGCGTTACTGGTATTGACGCTGGTGCGAGCCGATTTGCTACAAAGCTGGCAGGGTAAGTTGCCGCTGGATGCTCCCAACCGTTTTGTGGTGAATATCCAGTCAGATCAATATCAGCCCGTGCAGGATTTTTTTGCGCGTCACGTGCTCCCCCCCGCCGATTTACAGCCGATGATTCGCGGCAGGTTAGTCGCCATCAATGATCAAGCCGTTAAGAGCGAACGCTATACGGATCAGCGCGCGCGCGCCCTGGTGGAGCGTGAATTTAATCTTTCCTATATGCACACTATGCCGGTTTGGAATGAAATTGTGAGTGGTGCCTGGTGGAAGTCAGGCGAGGGCGGGGCGCTCTCCGTGGAAGAAGGGCTGGCCAAAACGCTGGGTTTAAAGCTCGGTGACAGACTCACCTATGATGTGGCCGGAAGTCGTTTTACCGCACAAATTACCAGTCTGCGTAAAGTGCAGTGGGATTCAATGCGCGTGAATTTTTTCGTGATTGCATCGCCGGATTTGTTAACAGATTTCCCAAGCAGTTACTTAAGCAGTTTTTATTTGCCCCCCGATAAACTCAAAGCGGGGGATGAATTATCGCGCGAATTTCCCAACGTATTGTTGATCGATACCAGTGCGGTGATCGCCCAAGTGCGTTCCATCATGGATCAAATTGCCCAAACGGTGAGTGCCGTATTCTTGTTCACTTTATTGAGCGGGCTGGCGGTGTTGTATGCCGCGCTACTGGCCACTCAGGACGAGCGCAGTCATGAGGCGGCTATTTTACGAACCTTGGGGGCGGACAGCGGCTATTTGCGGCGTCTGCATTTATCGGAATTTGCCGTGTTGGGCGGCATGAGTGGTTTGTTTGCTGCGGCAGGGGCAGTATTTCTGGGTTGGATACTGGCGCATTTCGTTTTGGAAATTCCCTTCCAAACCGGCCTGACAGTCTGGCTGATCGGGGTACTCGGCGGAATGATGATTGTGATGCTGGCCGGTTGGATCGCCACCCGGCAACTGCTACGGCAACCCCCGTTGCGCATTTTGCGCGCGGATTATTGAATATCTTTGGTGCTTAATCCCCTTTAATCAGCGCAAGCAATTCATCGGTCGACGGGATATTTACTGCGTCACCTTCACCTAAAATACTTTCCGCCAGTGCGCGTTTGTCGTTGTGCAAACCCACGATATGTTCTTCAACAGTGCCCTGTAAAACCAGACGGTACACGGTTACCGGGCGTAACTGTCCCATGCGGTGCGCGCGTCCCATCGCCTGATCTTCAGCGGCAGGGTTCCACCAGGGATCGGTAATCACCACATAATCTGCGGCAGTAAGATTTAAGCCAAATCCGCCGGCTTTCAAGCTGATTAAAAATAAATCACTTTTGCCGGACTGAAATGCCGCAACACGTTTAGTGCGCTCGGTGGAAGGCGTGGCGCCATCCAGATATTGATATTCGATCCCGACCTTATCCAAGGCTTCACGCAGCAGCGTGAGGAAGTCGACAAACTGGCTGAATACCAGGGCTTTGTGTCCATTGGCGACCAGCTCCAGTGCCAGCGTGGTAAAGGTTTGCACTTTGCTGCCTATCGCCGGAAAAGCGGGAGTGACGATACGCGGATCACAGGCGGCGCGGCGCAAGCGCGTGAGTTGGGTCAAAATATTAAAGCGCGATTGTCCCGGCGTATCGCTGGCCAATGCGCGATCCACTTGGGCCACGGCTTCGCGGCGAATCGCTTCATAGTGCGACGCCTCTTCTTTGCTGGGGGCAATTTTGATCACCAATTCGGTGCGGGCTGGCAACTCCTGCAATACCTGAGTTTTGGTGCGGCGCAACAGGAACGGCGAAATTAATCTGCGCAAAGTATGTTGTGCATCGCGATCTTTATCGCGCTCGATCGGAATAGCGAAACGCTCGTTAAAGCGCGAAATACTGCCGAGCAAACCGGGATTAACGAAACGCATAATCGACCACAATTCAGCGAGGCGATTCTCCACCGGCGTGCCGGACAGCGCCAGACGGAAATCTGCATCCAGTTCGAACACTGCCTGACTGCGTTTGGCCGTGGCGTTTTTGATGAATTGCGCTTCATCGGCAATTAGCGTGTGCCAACGTTTCGCGGCAAATTTATCACCGTCTTGCTGCACCAAATTGTAGGACACGACGACCACATCAAAAGCGACTGCCGCATTGATGACAGCCTCGCGATCCACTTCGCTGTAAAGATGAAAATTTAAGCTGGGGGCAAAACGCGCGCCTTCGGCAATCCAGTTGCCGCAGACTGAGGTGGGAGCAATCACCAGAGCCGGGCCATTTTCCGCCCGCGCCAAAAGCAAGGCCAGCGATTGCAGTGTTTTTCCCAACCCCATGTCATCCGCAAGGCAGGCACCAAATCCCGCTTGAGCCAAACGTGCCGCCCAAACATAGCCGTCTTCCTGATAGGGACGCAGCTCGGCCTGCAAGGTATTGGGGAGTGGAATATTTTCTTCCAGCGTGCTGCGCAGCCTTTCAATGGCATCGCGAAACTCTTTATCCGCCTTGGTATTGATATCTTCCAGTGCGTCATCCAACCAGGAGGCCGCCATGCGTGGAACACGTGCACCGTGTTTGTCATTTTCGGTCACGGAAGCCAAATCGGATAAGCTATTTTTTAGCCTGCGAGTGAGCGCCGCATACACGCCGTTGCCCATGGCGATGAAACGACTATTGCTTTGAGCAGCGGCAAGCAGTGCCTCAAAAGTGAATACCAAGCCTTCGTCAACTTTGGCTTCACCCTCGATTTTGAACCAGTCGCGGTCGCTTTTGACTTGCATGGAAAGATGCGATTTATCAATAGAAACAACGCGAACTGCTTTACCCTTGGGCCAATCCAAGGCGGCAATGGCGGGCAAGTCGGGCAGCAGCTCCACCAGCGCCAGCGCGTTTTCCGGATCGGCAACATCCCATTCGCACTGCGTTGAATCACCGGCGCAATTTTCCAGAAAAGGCAGCGCATCCAGCACGCTATTTAACAGTTTGCGCTCCTCATCCAGTTGGCGGGTGGTGCCAATACTTTCCCCGTTGACCATGGCCATTAAGCGCGTACGACCACTGCCCGGTACAAGGCGCGGGCCTTCTGTACCCAGCGGGGTGGTAACCAAACGTAGCAGCAAGCCGTCGTTTAGCGGGGAAAGCTCGGCGCGCAAACGTGCTTCAGCCGGGACTTCACGCGAGGCCTGCAGATGGTCGGCTTGCAATTGGAAGTGGCTGGTCAACGCCTGCATTGCTGTCTGCAATTCCTGTTGCGCGCTGGCGGGAATCGTCACATTTTCGGCCAGTAATTGCGCGGCACGGCGCTGTGAAGGACTAAAACGAATGACCCGTGCGCGCTGTGCGGAATCTTGCACGATGGTAATTAAGCGCAGTGTTTCCGTCTCGCGTTTTTCTTCCGGATCGTAATAATATTTTTCATCCGTGTTGATGCTGCGCAAGGGGGGCGTTACTTTAAGCGTGACCTTGTCGCCGCTGTGAATGACTTCGATTTCCGGCGTGCCTTCGGTTAATTCCACAAACTGTTCAGGCCGGTCATCCAGCGCCACATTGGGGTGTCCGACCAAAGCCTGTATGGCTTGCGATAAGCTGACTTTCAGGTGGCCTTTGCCCTGTTTTTCTTTGCTAATACAATTGGCTACTTTTGCATCCCAAGACGATAGCTGGGGATTGCCGGCTATTCTGCTCAGGCTGACTGCCTTGGGTTTCCCCCAGCCGCGTACGCCGCATTTTTGTTCGAGTGGATAAATATTTTTCAATGCCCCATCCGGGCTGGTAGCAATTACCCAGATAAAACGCACGTCTTCGCCGGTGTCGGATTTGGCGGTTAATTCCCCTCCCAAAGCCTGCAGGGAAGACAGCAATTCGCGCCAATGTTCCGCTTTTCCGGCAACGAAATATCCCCGGGGAGGCTCTTCGCCGTTGATTATTTTTTGTGCGCCGGCGATCATGCCAGCCAACCAGCTTAGTCCGCAATAATTGAGTTGATTGAATTGGTTTTGCGCCATTGCCCCCAGCGATTCGCGGAAGGTTTTGGGCGCGCCGCGCATCGCCTCCAAGCCCAGCCATGCCGCGAGAATCACGCGCCACAAATGGTCAATGCTGGTGTGATGCTGATAGTATTCCACGGCTCTGAACAAGTCCGCATCCGGCTCGGCATCGCCGCGCCGGATGTCGATGGCATGCACCCATTGCCCCCAGCCGGAAGCGGTGTCCGGGTCGCGTTTGCCCGATTCGCCAATGCAAAATTTCCGTGCCATTTCCAGATGTTTCGGAGTCTGTTGCGCGAGTAAAACCATCGGGTAAATCCACGCCACGCTGATCGGTGTTAAGCGTTTTTTTGCGGCGCTTTCGGTCTGGCGTTTTTTTAGCCCGACTTCAAATAATGTCTGCGCTTCTACCCAATGGCTTTGTTGCGCCAATGCATAGGCCAGCAAAATATCGACACCGCCGCTATGCAGGTCCTGCAGAGTGGCACGGGCAGTCTCGATATCGCCACGATGCAGCAGCAATTCGGCCGTGGCGATCAATAAATATTCGGGCATTTGTTCGCGGCGGGTGGCGATCTGCCCGATGCACCAATTGCACAGCGGTAAAAGATCCGCATTCCAATAGGAGCACATATCCAAAATGGCGGAATTACAGAATGCCCACTGCAAGTCGGGGTCAACGCGCGCAAAAGTGAGGTCGCTAAAATGATAAAGCAGCGCGTCATTCAGGATGCCGTGCCAATCCATCGAGCGGGAAATTAATTCCTCCATGCGCCCGATTTCGCTTTTGGACGTGCGCGATAAAATCGTTAAGCGCACAATGGAAATCGTTGCATCCCGGGTATATAAAGGCCAGGAATACAGCGTGTACTGCGGCTTAAATCCCACCGCTTCATACAGTGCGGCGCGCAGGATATGAATTTCGAAAGTGCTGAGCAGCTCTTCATATAGCGCGTTGCGTAATGTACTGGTGAGGGTTAAATTACCCGAGCCAATATTTGAATCCACACATTGTTTGTTTTTTTGAATAGTTTTGATGCAATGATTGATGTCTTCCGAAGTGAAAATCCGGCCACTGCTTTGTTTGAAATCCAGTTTGCGTAACAGCGTGTAGAGCGTGGCGCGCGAATGGGCGCTCCACAGCAAGGCCATGCCGAGCATCACTTTATGGATGTCGGCCTGCTGGTTTTTTTCCGGGGTGGTCGGGGTGTTGTCAAACAAATCACTCATATTTCACGTTACTCTTTAGAAACTATTTCTGGTTGCACGGCAGCTTGCAGCATGGCTTCTCGGGTCGCCGGTGTCTCCAGGCTGATGCGTCCCATCACGCCATCGCGATAATCTTGCAGCAGGGTGAGCGCGGCTTTTTCCAGATCGAAACTTCCGCCTTTGAGACGGAAACCACGGCGCTTGGCGATGGCTTCAATCAGATGAAAGCCGTCCTTCTCTAACTCATTGAAAGAATAGCGTTTTTCAACTAAACTTGGATATCTGTCCAAGAGAATATCACCTAAAAATGCCGCTACTTCTTCATCGATCACCGCATTGCGGCCGATCGAATGGCTGGCTGCCAACATTAAACCATCGCTGTCGTGTTGGATTTTTGGCCACATTAAACCAGGTGTGTCGATCAGGGTAATGTGGTCGTTCAGATCAAAGCTCTGTTGGCTTTTGGTCACGGCCGGTTCGTCGCCCACATTGGCCACGCGGCGTTTAAGCAAGGCGTTCATCAGCGTGGATTTTCCCACATTGGGGATGCCCATGATCATGATGCGCAGGGGTTTGAGCGTGGTACCGCGATGGGGAACGAGCGCCAGGCACAGCGCGGGGATCTTGGCAACGTCGCTTGGTTTTTTACAGGACAATGCCACCGCATTTACATTTTTTTGCCGGCTGAAATAATCCAGCCATGCTTGGGTCGCCGCGGGATCGGCAAGGTCGGCCTTATTCAGGATTTTTAAACAGGGGCGCTGGCGATGTTCGCGCAATTCGTGAATCAGCGGATTGCTACCCGCAGCAGGAACCCGCGCATCCAAAACTTCGATAACAATATCAATACGTTCCATTGTCTCAGCGGCTTTTTTGCGCGCTGAAGTCATGTGACCGGGGAACCATTGAATAGCCATGCTGGAAGAGTGTAAAAATTTGCGGACGCGCATTCTACCTTGATTTTGCGGTTTGCTTTAAGTCACTGGAATTTTCAGCTCCATTTCAGTCAAAATATCTTCCGCAAAATGGAGCATACGGTTCGTTAAAATAGTTCAAAATACGCGCCACTACAAAATCACATAACCCGATGAATAATTTACGCGAGAAAACTATTTTCATCACCGGTGCCACGCGGGGGATCGGACGCGAAATTGCGTTGCGTTGCGCGCGCGACGGGGCGAATGTGGTGATTACCGGCAAGACGGCTGAGGCACATCCCAAGTTATCCGGCACGATTCACTCGGTTGCCAATGAGGTGCGGGAGGCCGGTGGTCGGGCATTGGCGATTCAGCTGGATGTTCGGGACGAGCAGACAGTTGCGTCTGCGGTGCATCAAGCCGCTGCGTATTTTGGCGGAATCGACGTGCTCATCAATAACGCCAGCGCGATCAGCCTGACGCCAACTTTACACACTCCGGCCAAGAAACTGGATCTGATGTGGGATGTAAATATGCGCGGGACTTTTCTGGTTTCCCAAGCCTGCATTCCGCATCTCCAAAAATCCTCAAATCCGCACATTCTGACCTTGTCACCCCCGTTAAATCTCGATCCGAAATGGTTTGCGCCGCATCTGGCTTACAGTATTTCCAAATACGGAATGAGTTTATGCATGCTGGGGCTGGCGCGTGAATTGGCCGGGGATGGCATTGCCTGTAATTGTTTGTGGCCGCGCACCACGATTGCCACCGCGGCGATTGAGAATAATTTCCCGGAAGCGATTTTGCATGCATCGCGCAAACCCGCTATCGTTGCAGATGCGGCGTATGTCATTTTGCAGCGCGACAGCAAAACCTGTAGCGGGAATTTTTTCATCGATGAAGCGGTGTTGCGCGAGTCTGGAATAATTGATTTTGAATCTTATGCACTCCAACCGGGTACGCCTTTATTTAACGATCTTTACATTGATTAAATTATGAATATAAACAAATACTTATCTATAGCCCCCGAAGAGGCTGTCACCCTGCATGGTTTGTTTTTGGAGCGGGTAAAACGCACACCGGAGACGCTGGCATACCGTTATTTTGATACGCAAAATAATGTTTGGAAATCGTTTACCTGGGGGGAGGCGCAAGTGCAAGTGGCGCGCTGGCAAGCGGCGTTGGCGAATGAAAAATTAGCCGCAGGCGACCGTGTCGCGGTAATGCTGCGCAACTGTCCGGAATGGATATTTTATGATCAGGCAGCGCTCTCGCTGGGCTTGGTGGTGGTGCCTTTATATACGGTTGATAGGCCGGACAACATGGCCTACATCGTGAACGATGCCAACGTAAAAGTGGTGCTATTTGAAACACAGGAGCAATGGCAAGATATTAGTCCGGTGCGCGAGCGGATGCCTTCCGTGCAGCGTTTTGTGAGTATCAACAGGCTGAATAATGACGATCAGAAATTGCAAAGTGTTGCGCACTGGTTGCCGGCCTCCGCGCAATTACAACCCTTAATTCAAAGCGATGCCCGGCAACTTGCCTCGATTATTTACACCTCCGGCACGACCGGCAAACCCAAAGGTGTCATGCTGAGTCACTTCAATATTCTGTCCAATGCGCAGGCCAGTCTGGATACTTTTCCGGTACGGCACGATGATGTGTTTCTGTCTTTTTTGCCGCTTTCGCATACCTTTGAACGCACGCTGGGGTACTACTTGACGGTGATGACCGGCGCCACCGTGGCTTTTGCGCGCTCTATCCCGCTGCTGGGCGAAGACATGCAAATCATTCAGCCTACTTTGTTGATTTCTGTCCCGCGTATTTATGAACGTATTTATGCGGCGCTGCGCGCCAAGCTGGACGAGGGTTCCGCGCTGCGCAAGAAGCTGTTTTATTTTGCGGTTGAAGTGGGTTGGGCGCGGTTTTTATACCAGCAAGGAAGGGGGAAATGGCAGTGGTCTTTTTTACTCTGGCCAGTATTAAACAAACTGGTGGCGAGTAAATTGTTGGCGCGACTGGGGGGTAAATTGCGTGCGGCATTAAGCGGCGGCGCCGCCTTGGCCCCCGAAATTTCACGCGTATTCGTCGGTCTCGGCTTGCCGGTGGTGCAGGGCTACGGATTGACGGAAACCAGCCCGGTAATTAGCGGTAATCGCCTGCATAATAATTTTCCCGATTCTGTCGGGCAAGTGTTGCTCGGGGTTCAGGTAAAGCTGGGGGAACACAATGCGCTCTTGGTCAAAGGGCCGAATGTCATGCTGGGCTATTGGAATAATCCCGAAGCAACCCGCGCTATGATCGATAACGACGGTTGGTTAAATACCGGCGACATCGCCTCCATCAGCGACACCGGGCACATCCGCATTACCGGTCGCGTCAAAGAAATTATCGTCATGTCCAACGGCGAAAAATTGCCTCCGGCCGATATTGAAATTGCCATTACGCGTGACCCTTTGTTCGAGCAGGTGTTGGTGTTGGGCGAAGGCCGCTCCTATATGGTTGCAGTCGCGGTGGTCAATGCCGATCTATGGCAACAATTTGCGCGGGAAATCGGCGTGCGCCCGGATATGCCGGAATCACTTGGAGACACTCGGGTGGAGCAGCAGGCATTACAACGCATTGCCGCGCAGCTGAAAGAATTTCCCGGTTATGCGCGTATTTATCGTGTCCTGTTGGTGGCAGAGCCGTGGACGGTGGAAAACGGCATTTTGACCCCCACGCTGAAAATGAAACGCGCACATGTTGTGAAGAAATATGCAGCAGAAATTGAGCAACTTTACGAGGGACACTAGCATGAGCGAACAGGAAACAACCTTACCCACCCGTCATGCCACCTTGCGTGTAGTGGCCATGCCGACGGATTGTAATATTACCGGTGATGTGTTCGGCGGCTGGGTGATGGCACAGGTTGATATCGCCGGCAGCATTCCCGCTATACACCGCGCGCGCGGCAGAGTGGCAACCGTGGCGGTGAATTCTTTCGTGTTTAAGCAGCCATTGTTCATGGGCGATGTGGTGAGCTTTTATGCGGATCTGATTAAGGTCGGACGCACTTCCATGACAGTTAATGTTGAGGTTTACGCGCAACGCGACCCGATTAAACCCACGTGCGTCAAAGTGACCGAAGCGACGCTGACCTATGTTGCCGTGGATGATAGTCGCAAGCCGCGCGAAGTACCGCCGGCAGATTAGTAACATGTAGGTCGGGTTAGGCGCAGCCGTAACCCGACAGCCTTTGAGATGGGAGAAAACAGATGGGCACAAATTTTGTAATCCGCAAAGTGGCTGTACTCGGTGCCGGTGTGATGGGCGCACAGATCGCGGCACATCTGGTGAATGCCAATGTTGAAACCTTGTTGTTTGAACTGCCTGCGCAAGAGGATGCTAAAAATAGCAATGTAAACAAAGCATTAGATAGTCTCAAGAAGCTTGAACCGGCGCCTATCGCCAGTCCCGCAAAAATAGCTTTCATTCAGCCCGCCAACTACGAACAGCATCTGGAAAAATTGCGCGAATGCGATCTGGTGATCGAAGCTATCGCCGAGCGCATGGATTGGAAATCCGACTTGTACCGCAAGGTCGCACCATTTTTGAACGAGCGCGCCATCTTCGCCAGCAACACCTCCGGCCTGTCTATCAATAAATTGGCCGAAGCTTTTCCGGAAAATCTGCGCCACCGTTTCTGCGGCATCCACTTTTTTAACCCGCCGCGTTATATGCATCTGGTCGAGCTGATTGCGTGCACCGGCACGGATGCGCCGCTGCTCGACCAACTGGAAACTTTTCTGGTCTCCACGCTGGGCAAAGGCGTGGTGCGTGCCAAAGATACGCCCAACTTTATTGCCAACCGCATCGGTGTGTTCTCCATGCTCGCCACCAAGCACCACGCTGCCGCGTTCAACCTCGGTTTCGACATGGTGGACGCGCTCACCGGGCGTTATCTCGGTCGCCCCAAGAGCGCCACTTTCCGCACGCTCGACGTGGTTGGCCTCGACGTGTTTGCCCATGTGGTCAACACCATGCGCGAAAACCTCACTGAAGATCCGTGGCACCGGCATTTTGAATTGCCGAGCTGGTTTGGCTATCTCGTCGATCAGGGATCGTTGGGGCAGAAAAGCAAGAAGGGCATTTACCAGAAGATCGGCAAAGAGATTCACGTGCTCGACCTGCATACCCAAGAATACCGTCTCTCCGACGCCAAGGTGGACGAAGCGGTAAAAGAAATATTGCGCGAACGCGATTGGGCGAAAAAGCTCGCCGGTTTGCGAAATATCCAACATCCGCAAGCGCAATTTTTATGGGCGACCTTTCGTGATGTTTTCCATTACTGTGCCCTGCAATTGGAACACATCGCCGACAACGCACGCGATGTCGATTTCGCCGTGCGCTGGGGTTTTGGCTGGGATAACGGCCCGTTTGAGATCTGGCAAGCTGCGGGCTGGCAACAAGTGGCAGGTTGGATTACTGCCGACATCGCGGCAGGCAAAGCGATGGCGAGTGCGCCGCTGCCGGACTGGGCGACTGAACCTGATCGGGTTGGAGTGCATAGCGGGCAATGTTCATATTCACCCTCTCCCCTAACCCCTCTCCCGCAAGCGGGAGAGGGAGGAGCGCAGCGGAGGGAGAGGGGCGGTGTTTATCAACCCCGCTCCCAACTCCCCGTGTACCGCCGCCAACCCTACCCCGACCACCTGCTCGGCGAAGAGCGCCACTACGGCGAAACCGTGTTCGAGACCAAGGAAATTCGCCTGTGGCACACGGGCGACAACATCGCCATTCTCAGCTTCAAGAGCAAAATGCACACCGTCAGCAACGAAGTGCTGGACGGCATCCTGCGCGCGGTGGATGAAGCCGAAGCGCATTTCAGCGCACTCATTCTGTGGCAGACCGAGCCGCCGTTCTCGGTGGGCGCGAACCTGTTGCAACTGATGCAGGGTGTGCAGGAACCCGCACAGGATGCCGGGTTGCTGGGCAAACTTAAAGGTGCGGTAAACCGCGTCAAATATACCGTTGCGGGTCACGGCGGAATCGGTGATGTGATCAACGCCGCTATCGGCAACGTGCCGCATGTCGAAGTCGTCGTCGCCAAATTTCAGCAAACCTCGCAACGCCTCAAGTATGCGCAGGTGCCTACTATCGCCGCAGTGGATGGCTTGGCGCTCGGCGGTGGCTGCGAATTTTCCATTCACTGCACGCGCATCGTCGCCACGCTGGAAAGTTACATCGGCCTGGTCGAAGTCGGCGTCGGTCTGCTGCCCGCCGGTGGCGGCTGCAAAGAAATGGCGCAACGCGCGGCGCAGGAAGCGCAACGTTTTGCCAACGACAACCGCGTGGATGTTTTTCCTTTTGTGCGCCGTTACTTCCAAAATATCGCCATGGGCGAAGTCTCCAAAAGTGCCGAGCTGGCGCGTGAAATGGGCTACCTAAGAGCGTCCGATCGCATCGTGATGAATCGGTTTGAGTTGCTGCATATCGCCAAGGAAGAAGCTAAAGCGCTAACCGCAACCGCTTACCGCCCTCCGTTACATCAACGCCAGATTGCCGTCGCCGGACGTACCGGCATCGCCACCCTCAAAGCCGCGATGATCAATATGCGCGAAGGCGGCTTCATCTCCGAGCACGACTACAACATCGGCTGCCGCGTCGCAGAAACCATGTGCGGCGGTGATGTGGAAGCGGGGAGTCTGGTGGATGAAGATTGGCTGCTTGATCTGGAGCGCAAGAACTTTATGGAGTTGCTCGCGACCGAGAAGACGCAGGCGCGGATTGAGCATATGTTGAAGAACGGGAAGCCGTTGAGGAATTGATACGGTGAAAAGAAAGAAGCATTACGAAAAAATCATTTCCTGCTTGGCATCTAATTATAAGCAGCCGATAGCTGTTCTAGTTGAACGTCTATTGGCAGTTCAATTGCCCGAGCAGCCCGATGGCAAGTCACGTGAGTCGGAAGTGGACTATGCTATTGCTTTGATAACATTGTTGGTGCTTCAGTTTGAGTCGTTGTTATCAAGAGCAAGGCATTTTGATAAGGATACGAAAGAAAAATACGCAATGCAGTGGATGGTGTCACTGAATGACACTGCTTTAGACTCGATTATTAAGAGGCTCAATGAGGTCTATTTTTTGAGAAATGCAATAGCTCATAACCATATTTGGAGTTATACCCAACATTGGGAAGAAGGCAAGGCGTATTACTCAAACTTTGATTTGAATTTTGCTTGGCAAAGTAGTGAAAAGGAATTCAAGAAAATCGTTGGTGGCAAGTTACCTTACCAATTTCTTCCGTCCACGAGATTGTTAGGCTTGGTAGTAGTTCCCGATTTTATTGGTCGCAAAGATGTGGCGATAGTTTTTAAGACGATTAAGGATGTGCTTGATATTCTCTATAAGGCCGGCCACATCGATAGTGGTTCCGGGCGACCTACTGTTCGCTTTAATGATAAGTTAAGTTATTCATTTTGGAGTTTGATAGGGCAGATTCAGCGCTCTTATATTTCGCAATCACGCGGTAAGTAGGGGACGTGCCGCCATTTGATATCCGTAAACTAATATGACCACACCCCTTAACCCACAATCCGATTTCAACGAGATCACGCAATTGATCCACGCCGCGCGGCAGCGTGCGGTGCTGGCGGTGAATACAGCGTTGATCGACTTGTATTGGCAGGTGGGGCAGTTCATCAGCCGCAAGATTGCGCAGGCGGAATGGGGCGACGGGGTGGTGGCGCAACTGGCCGAGCATTTGGCGCAAACTCAGCCGGGGCTGCGCGGATTTACCTCGCGCAACTTGTTTCGGATGCGGCAGTTTTATGAGGCTTACCGCGATGAAAAATTAGTGACAGCACTGCTGACACAATTGCCGTGGACACATAACCTCATCATTCTCAATCAGAGTAAGTCCCCGGAGGAGCGGGAGTTTTACCTGCGGTTGGCTATTCGTGAAAAGTGGGGCAGCCGTGAATTGGAGCGTCAGCTCAAAACCGCTTTGTTTGAGCGGACTGTGCTCAGTCCTATAAAAGTGTCACCACTGCTGTCACAAATTCATTCCGATGCCATGAGTGTGTTTAAAGACAGCTACATGGTCGAATTTCTCGATCTGCCGCAAGGTCATGCCGAATCTGATTTGCACCAAGGTTTGTTGCAGCGTCTCAAAGAATTCTTGAGCGAGTTGGGGCGGGATTTTTGTTTTGTGGGCAGCGAATATCCGCTGCAAGTTGGCGGGCGTGACTTTGCGCTTGATCTGCTATTTTTCCATCGCGGGTTGAATTGTTTGGTCGCTATCGAGCTGAAGGTCGGGCGGTTTGAGCCGGAGTATCTGGGTAAGCTGAGCTTTTATCTTGAAGCGCTTGATCGCGATGTAAAGAAAGCGCACGAACAGCCTGCCATTGGTGTGCTGCTGTGTGCGAGTAAGGATGATGAGGTGGTGGAATACGCCTTGAGCCGCAGCCTTTCTCCAGCGCTGATCGCGGAGTATCAAACGCAGTTGCCGGATAAGGCGTTGCTGCAAGCCAAGCTACATGAGTTCTATTTGCAGAATGCGCCGGATGAAGATTCGGGAAACGAAAAGTGAGGAGGGAATCATGAGCAAACAAGTCCAGGAAGCCTACATCGTCGCCGCCACGCGCACGCCGGTGGGCAAAGCGCCGCGTGGGATGTTTCGCAATACGCGCCCCGACGATTTGCTGGCGCATGTGTTGAAGAGTGTGCTGGCGCAGGCGCCGTCGCTCGACCCGGCCAGCATCGGCGATGTGATTGTTGGCTGTGCGATGCCGGAGGCGGAGCAGGGGATGAATGTGGCGCGCATCGCGCTGCTGTTGGCGGGGTTGCCGGATACGGTGCCGGGGCTGACGGTGAATCGTTTTTGCTCTTCCGGCTTGCAGGCGGTGGCGCTGGCGGCGGATCGCATCCGGTTGGGCGAGGCCGAGGTGATGCTGGCGGCGGGCGTGGAGAGCATGAGTATGGTGCCGATGATGGGCAACAAGATCGCGTTTAATCCCGCGATCTTTGAGCACAACGAGCATTACGGCATCGCTTACGGCATGGGGCTGACGGCGGAGAAGGTGGCGGAGCGCTGGAAGGTTTCGCGCGATGCGCAGGATGCGTTTGCGTTGCAGAGCCATCAGCGCGCGATTGCGGCGATCAACAGCGGTGAATTTAACGATGAGATTTCGCCGTTCCACATCAGCGAGCATGTGCCGGATTTGTTTAAGCGCGAAGTGAAGGAGAGGGCGCGCGAGGCGGCACAGGACGAAGGGCCGCGCGCGGATACTTCGCTGGAGGCGCTGGGTAAACTCAAGACGGTATTCGCACAACGCGGCTCGGTGACGGCTGGCAACAGTTCGCAGATGTCGGACGGCGCGGGCGCGGTGTTGCTATGCTCCGAGTCCGCATTGAAGCGCTACAACCTCACGCCAATCGGTAAGTTTTTGGGCTTCAGCGTGGCGGGCGTGCCGCCGGAAATTATGGGTATCGGCCCGAAAGAGGCAATTCCGCGCGTTTTGCAGCAAACGGGTTTGAGTTTGCAGGACATGGGTTGGATCGAGCTCAATGAGGCGTTTGCCGCACAATCGCTGGCGGTGATCAATGACATCGGCCTTGATTCGGCCATCGTCAATCCGCTCGGTGGTGCCATTGCCTTGGGGCATCCGCTCGGCGCGACCGGGGCGATTCGCACGGCCACGTTGCTGCATGGTCTACGCCGTCGCAAGCAGAAGTACGGCATGGTGACGATGTGCATCGGCACGGGGATGGGCGCAGCGGGGATTTTTGAAGCGTTATAATCCCGATTACAAGTTTTATAGATAAAGGAATTTTTGTGAATAAATTGTTTTTAATCATTACATTATGTTTTTCTTTGCAAGCATCAGCGCTGGAAATTGAGGGTGCAAAGTTTGCCGAGAGCATCAAGGTAGAAAATGCCACTTTGGTTTTAAATAGCGCAGGAACGCGCAAAATAGTATTTTTTAAAATGTATGCGATCGGTTTGTATCTCGCTGAAAAACAGTCCAATGCAGATTTGATATTGGCCGATTCCCAGTCCAAACGCATTGCTTTGAGTGTGTTGGTGGATGACGGTGAAACACAGCGCTTTTTAAATGGCTTCCGCAGAGGCATTGAAAAAAATCACTCGGAAGCCCAATTGGCCGCATTGAGCGAGCGGTTGGCTAACTTCGATAAGCTATTTTCCCCGGTAAAAACCGTCAAAAAATATGATGTCGTTAGCTTTGATTGGTTGCCGAATGAAGGTACGCGCGTTGCGCTTAATGGTGCCGAACTGGGGGAAATTGCAGGTGAAGATTTTTATCGGGCCTTGTTATCAATTTGGCTTGGCAATAAGCCGGTGAGTGATGATCTGAAGCGAAATTTGCTATCACATTGATTAATAAGGATTTTTATTGTAAATTAAAGGGGCCGGGTATGGTTCGAGCAGGGTGGATAATGGTGCTGGCTTTATTCTGCGCCACTGCTGGTGCGCAAGAAGTAAGCACCGTTCAGAAAGCGAATAAAAGCCAATTTTCCGAACAATCCTGGGTATTAAACGGGGTGGGTTCGCGGGTGATGGCGGGTATTTTTCATGTATATGAAATTGCTTTGTACCTGCCTCATGAGCATTCTGTGGTGGTGGAAATATTGGACGAGGACTTGCCCAAGCGGGTTGCTTTAACCTTCAACGTAGATGTGAAAAGCGCGCAACTGCTAGAGGTGACCTATAAGGTGATGTCAGAAAATCATACGGTTGAAGAATTGCAGAAAGCGGAAGCGGGCTGGCAGGAGTTTTCAATGTTATTTTCCGGGGTTAAAGAAATTCATAGAAACGACCAAATTAGATTGGATTTTGCCAACGCAAGCGGAACTCAAGTCAGTTTAAATGGACGCGATTTGGGGCGGGTAAACGACCGTGGGTTTATGCGAGCTTTCCTGAAAATATGGCTGGGAGAGCGTCCAGTGCAGGCAAATCTGAAAGAGAAATTGCTAGGTTTAAAAAAAATTAGTCGCAATGAATAATTCTACATTACATATCGATCATGGCGCTTTGCAGCAGTTACTTGCCGCACAGGGCTCAGCTTTTGTTGATAGCCTGACCGAGCGCCATGCACATTTATTTGCGGATGTGCCGGTCGTTATTTCTGCTTCCGCACTTGCGCAAATGCGGGAAGTTATCGCGGCAATCGAGCAGGTGGTTGATAACCCGGCATGGATCAACTCGAATGACTATCTAAAATGCAAAGGCGTATTTTTTGGTTATGATTTTCATATCAACAGTGAAGGTGCGCATCTGATTGAAATCAACACCAATGCCGGCGGGGCTTTTCTGAATGCGATTTTATTGCAGAGTCAGCTGGGTGCAAAATTACCCGGTGACGGGATTTCAAGCGAAGCATTGCGGCCGGAAATTATCGAAATGTTTCGCAATGAGTGGCGCTTGGAGCACGGCGATCTTCCGCTAAAAACGATTGCAATTATTGATGAAGCGCCGCTCACGCAATATCTTTACCCCGAGTTTATTCTGGCGCAGCGGTGGTTTGAACAGGCGGGAATTCACGCCTTGATTGCCGACGCGCGTGAATTGGATGCGCGGGAAGATGGCATCTATTTAGGCAGTCAAAAAATCGATCTTATTTATAACCGGCTGACGGATTTTTCTTTGGAAAGCTATCCCGCGCTATTGCAGGCATCTACCGGAAAGCAAGTTGTCGTTACACCGCATCCTTTTGTTTATAAACAATATTCTGATAAACGAAATTTAGTTAGGTTAACCGACGGTGATTATTTGCACTCAATTGGAGTACCTGACGCAACGATTGATATCTTGCTGCAAGGTATTCCAAAAACCACTTTGATAAGTGCAGCGGAAGCTGATAACTGGTGGCTTGCGCGCAAACATTGGTTCTTCAAACCTGTTTCTGGATACGGTGCCAAAGGGGCATATCGCGGCGACAAGTTAACTAAACGGGTGTTTGAGGAAATTTTAGCCGGGGATTACGTTGCGCAAAAATTAGCCGCACCGGGAGAATGTGTTGTTGTGCAAGATGAATCAGCAATTACCCTTAAATATGATGTGCGTTGCTATGTATATGACGGGAAAATTCAACTGATTGCCGCGCGCTTATACCAGGGACAAACCACAAATTTTCGTACGGCAGGGGGCGGCTTTGGCGTGGTACGAATTACGCAATAATATTATTTTCGATAAATAGTTTAAAGAGTATAGACAGGCAAGGCCTCAATGAATATAATGCGCGCCGTTCTGTTGCAAGAGATGAAGTTAGTTTCCTTGCGACAAGATTGGAGTGGTAGTTCAGTTGGTTAGAATACCGGCCTGTCACGCCGGGGGTCGCGGGTTCGAGTCCCGTCCACTCCGCCAACACCCCAGTAAAAACGCCACTTCTGTGGCGTTTTTCATTCGTACCTATCCGTTATATTCCCGCTATTTTAAGCTCAGTAGAGAGTTAGCCAGTTATGGCTGTGACCATACAAAAGAGGTAAGAGCAATTTGGACAAATTCTCCGTTACAAAAAGAAACAGCCAATCCGCTTAAAGCGCTTGGCTGTAGTGGTTCCCGCTGGATTGTGGTTACCTAGTCTTTGGCGGAGAGGGCGGGATTCGAACCCGCGGTGGGATGTTATCCCACACACGCTTTCCAGGCGTGCGACTTAAACCGCTCATCCACCTCTCCGGAAGGGCGCGCAGAATAAACTAGAACGGCTTTAACTGCAATCAAAAAGCAATCAAAAAGCAATCAAAAATCGTGCTTTTGTCCAAATCCGCAGCACAATGAAGATCAGAATAAAAGTTTGTGCCCTGAGTTCGTTGTTGTCCACTGTGAAATTTTAGCCAAGCGACGCTAAAGATTCGGCTCTGCCGACCGATAACATTTCCATAACGTTGAACATTTTGAGAAGGGGAATGAGATGGAAAAAATGTTGATGCAGGAGCCAAAAACAATTTTGGGGAAAATTGTGTACTACACCATTTTCAGTTTTTTTATCGTGGCAATTTTTATCATCCTATTTTTGGCGCTGCAGGGCGTGCCAGCGCTGGGAATATATTTGCAACATCATATAGGTACAGTTAAAACTGGATATTATTTTGTGAGCGTTGTCATGGTATTAACCCCGGCGACATTATTGTATATTCTCTTCAGCAAGCAATGATCCGGTGCGGAGTGGTAGTTTTTTCACGGAGATACAAAAAACTGCAATTGAAAAAATGCGCAATTGAAAATCGACCCGTGTGTTACGCCTGTTAGTTGTAGCGCATCCCTATTAGGCAGCCCGATGCTATATACTTCGCCCTGATAGCTTGGAGACTGGATGAGTAAAGTTTTTGGAATAGTAGGCGGGGTAGGACAAACAGCCGGTGCGGGAGTGCAGGCTGTTTTTTCACGTCTGAATTTCCTGTGGCAAGTATTGGGTGTGTTGGTGGTGGGCATATTACTAGCCAAGTGGACTTGGATTATTTTTGCCCCGCAGACACTTTCCGTCTTGCCTAAACAGTCTGGATACTCCGGCGCAGTTGCTCCACTGTTTGGTACGGTTGCCGCTGTTGCAGTGGAGAATACGCCGACGGTTGCGACGTTACCCGATGTCATCTTGGTAGGGGTTTTTACCGGCAAGCAGGGTTTCGCCGTGTTGAAACTGGATGAAAAAAAACAGCTGGGGGTGGCATTGGGCGGGGAAGTTTCGCCAGGAACGAAGCTTGTTGAAGTGACCGCAGATTATGTGATGTTGGAACGCAATGGCGTTAAGCTTCGGGTTAATTTGGAAAATAAGTATGCCGGAAGTAAAGGTATTCAAGCTGTTTCAGCCACTGCAGCAGCAACGTCTGCAATGTCTCCCGCCGCAGACAAGGCGATGCTTGAATGGAATAAAGCGCGCCGCGAAATTCAGAAGCGTCATGAAGAGGCGGATGTGCAACTTTAGTCGGTGCTTGGGAATTTATGTCGGCGTTCCCGCTGCAAGGAAAATAGAATTGCGAGTTTTGTTTGGATGGTTAATGTTATAAAAGATTACTTTGGAAATTCCGCAAACAATAATATGCTTAATAATCAACTAGTTATAATAATCCTAAAGATGCGCGCCATCTGCCGGGGCTTCATTCTGCCGGGGATTTTGCTGGCATTTTCATCCTCGATAAGCATGGCTGCGGAAGAGCGGGTTTCACTCAATTTTGTCAATGCAGAAATTGAAGAGGTGGTGCGCGCGGTGTCGCATATCACGGGCAAAAACTTTTTGATGGATCCGCGCGTAAGAGGCACCATCAATATCGTTTCGGCAACCCCGGTTCCGGCTTCGATGGCTTACGATATTTTGCTTTCCGCCTTGCGTATGCAGGGTTTTGCGGCGGTGGAAAACGGTGGTGTGACCAAGGTCATGCCCGAAGCCGATGCAAAATTGCATATCGGGGCATCGGTCAATACAAAATCCACGGGCGATAAATTAGTGACGCGGGTGTATATGTTGAAGCATGAATCGGCGGTGCAACTGGTGCCGATTTTGCGTCCATTAATTCCGCCCAACAATATTGTGGTGGCCTATCCAAACAATAATGCGCTGGTGGTGACCGATTACGCCAGCAACTTAAAACGCATTGAGCAAATTATCAATTCAATTGATCAACCCAGTACTGAAGGCCCGGTGATCATTCCGGTAAAGTTTATCTCGGCTTTGGATTTGGCCGCCACGATTACGCGGCTGATGCAGGATGGCGCGGTGGTGCCAACCGGCTCGACTGATGCCAGCCAGCGCTTTACCCTGGTGGCCGATTCGCGCAGCAACTCTTTATTGTTACGCACCGACAGTCCGGCGCGGGTGATGCGTGTACGTGATTTGGTGAGCAAGCTGGATGTGGCGGGGTCTTCGCCGGGCAATATGCATGTGGTGTATTTGAAGAATGCCGACGCGACCAAGATTGCTGCGACCTTAAGATCGGTGGTGGCGGGTGATACTTCAGCTGCTCCGGCCCAGCCCGGTTCAGGCCCCTCCGGCGGTGGAATGATTCAAGCCGATGCAGCCTCCAATGCGCTGATCATCACCGCGCCGGATGCCATTTATAACAATTTGCGCGCCGTGGTGGAGATGTTGGATGTGCGGCGTGCCCAAGTATTTGTGGAGGCATTAATCGCCGAAGTGACTGCGGACAAGGTGGCTGAATTCGGTGTGCAATGGCAAGCGTTGAACGGTGTTAATAAAGCGGGCGCCAATGTGATCGGCGGAACAAATTTTGGGGCTACCGGCAATATTATGGGTACAGCTGCAAATGTAGGCACGATGGGGCAGGGTTTGAACATCGGGGTTGTCAACGGGACAACCAATATTCCGGGGTTGGGCACGGTTCTAAATTTGGGCGCGCTGGCGAAATTTTTGGAGACAGACAGCAATGCCAACATCCTGTCCACGCCAAATTTGCTGACGCTGGATAATGAAGAAGCCAAGATTATTATCGGTCAAAACGTGCCGTTTATCACCGGTAGTTATGCGCAAACCGGTTCAACCACGACGGCTTCGCCTTTTCAAACCATTGAACGCAAAGATGTCGGTCTAACGCTGCGCATAAAACCGCAGATTTCCGAAGGTGGCACGGTAAAAATGCAGGTGTATCAGGAAGTTTCCAGTGTGGATAATTTGACGAATGCGGCGGGCGTGATTACCAATAAACGCTCGTTGGAATCCAGCGTGTTGGTGGATGAAGGGCAGATTGTCGTGTTGGGCGGATTGATTCAGGATTCTGTTAAAACCGGTGAAGATAAAGTACCTTTGCTGGGCGATATTCCCTGGCTGGGCGCGTTTTTTCGCCATGAAACTCGACGCAGTAGTAAAACCAATTTGATGATTTTTATTCGGCCTTATGTGTTGCGCACGGCCAATGCTTCAAACGGGTTGACTCAAGATCGTTATGAATATATTCGGGGTGAAGAACAGAATAGTCAGTTGCCATCGCGTGCGATCATGCCGGATATGCCCGCCCCGATCATGCCGCCGTTAAAGTTGAATTCTGACACACCGCCCAAACAGGAAAAAAATGCGCCGTTGAGCTTGAGAAATGATCAATCAATACAGCAGCATGCATCAAAGTGGGGGGTGCAGTCCAAGCCCGCATCCAATCAGCCATAAGCCGGAGTTTCCTTTGCAAAGTCCGACGCCTGTCTCACTTGATATTCCTCCCATTCCGGCCACGGATAGTGCGGAGAATAACTTGCCGATTAAAAGCGAAGAAACTGGGAGCGCGGATGTCCCGTCCGCTATGCAAACAGAGGTGTTAAGTGACGCGCCAATTCCCCCGCCACTGGTTAAATCCTTTTCGAAAAAAATTCCCTACACCTTTGCCAAAAGTAAAGGCGTGTTGTTGACGCAGGTGGAAGGTGATATTGCCCATATTGTCCTGCGCGCCGATGCCACAGCGGCAACCTTGGCCGAAGTGCGTCGGGTATTGGGGATTGCCATTCGCGCCACGCAGCTATCGATTCCTGAATTCGACCAGGCTTTGGCGCGTGCCTATGCTCAAGCGGAAGGCTCGGCTGCCGCGATGGTGGAAGACGTTGAGCAGGATATGGACTTGTCGCAACTGGTACACGATTTACCGCAAACCGAAGATTTGCTGGATGCGGAAAACGATGCGCCGGTGATTCGCATGATCAATGCCTTGTTGACTCAGGCCGTGCGCGAGAACGCGTCGGATATTCACATTGAGCCCTTTGAAACGCGTTCGGTGGTGAGATTTCGCATCGACGGCACCTTAAAAGATGTGATCGAGCCGCACCGTGCGCTGCATGCCGCGATGGCGTCGCGTATCAAGATTATGGCGGAGCTGGATATTGCGGAAAAACGCCTGCCGCAAGACGGGCGCATTACTTTGCGCCTGGCCGGGCGCCCGGTGGATGTGCGGGTTTCCACTCTGCCCACCGGCCACGGTGAGCGCGTGGTGTTGCGTTTATTGGATAAAGATGCGGGACGTTTGGAGTTGTCGCGCTTGGGCATGCAAGGCGAAACCTTGGTGAACATGGATGCGCTGGTGAAGCAACCGCACGGCATTGTGCTGGTGACCGGTCCCACCGGTTCCGGTAAAACCACCACGCTGTACGCCGCCTTGTCGCGCATTGATGCGAGTGTCACCAACGTGATGACGGTAGAAGATCCCATCGAATATGACCTGGACGGGATTGGCCAAACGCAAGTCAATCCACGCATTGAAATGAGTTTTGCGCGGGCGCTGCGCGCTATTTTGCGCCAAGACCCGGACGTGATTATGATCGGTGAAATTCGCGATCTGGAAACCGCGCAAATAGCGGTGCAAGCCAGCTTGACCGGCCATTTGGTGCTGGCGACTTTGCATACCAACGATACCGCCAGCTCCGTCACGCGTTTGACTGATATGGGGATTGAGCCGTTTTTATTGTCCTCCAGTTTGTTGGGCGTGCTCGCGCAACGTCTGGTACGCAGCCTGTGTTCCAGTTGCCGCGAAGCGTACGTCCCGAGCGCCGCAGAGCTGGCCTTGCTGGAAGGTGAGACAGCACCGGAACGCTTGTATCGTCCCAAAGGATGCCCGGTGTGCGGTAACAGCGGTTATCGCGGCCGTACCGGTATTTATGAACTGCTGACCGTGGATGAAGGCATGCGCCATTTAATCCACGATCATGCCGCCGAGCAGGATTTGCGCAATTATGCTTTGCAGCACGGCATGCGCGGCCTGCGTCAGGATGGCCTGCGTTTGGTGGCAAGTGGTATCACCTCGCTGGAAGAATTATTGCGCGTGACGCGCGAATGATGGACACATAAATGGCAGCTTTCCGTTATGAAGCATTAGATGCCAAGGGGCGCGGCTCGCGCGGTGTGATCGAAGCCGATACCGTGCGCCAAGCGCGGGCCAATTTGCGCAATTCCGGTTTAACGGTGATCTCCGTAGAAGTGGTG